>JBAOHQ010000006.1:0-14069 GCA_037045185.1 Ilumatobacteraceae bacterium | reverse complement strand
CTGGTCGATGAGGGAAGGCCCTACGTGGGCGACTGCTTCGGGCACCAGTTGCTCGCCGTGGCGCTGGGGGGCGTCGTCGAGCGGGCCGACGTCGGGTGGCGCGTCGGGGTCCAGCCGTACCGGGTGACCCAGCCCCAGCCCTGGATGGTGCGGACAACCGACGAATTTCGGCTGATCGCCTCCCACCAGGACCAGGTGGTCGAGGCGCCCGAGGGCGCCGTCGTCTTCGCCGAGGGTCCCGGGTGCCCGGTCGCCGGCATGACCATCGGCTCCGCCATCTCCTTTCAGGGACACCCCGAGTTCACGCCCGAGCTCTCGCAGCTGCTGACGCTGGACCGGCGCGAGCGCATCGGTGAGGAGGAGACCCAGCGGGGGCTCGCCTCGCTGGATCGGGGCGTCACCCAGCCGCTGGTGGCGGACTGGATCGTGGAGTTCGTGCGTCGCGCCGGCACGCTGCGGGACGCCGGCTGAGTGGCGGACAACCGGCTGCGTCGGGGGATCTACCCGGGGTCGTTCTACCCGCTGACCGTCGCCCACGTGGCCATCATCGATGCCGCCCTCGATCAGCGGCGGTTAGACCGGCTCGACCTGGCGATCAGCCGCCACGCCTTCGACAAGGGCCACCTCAGCGACCAGCTCGACCAGCGGATCGAGGCGCTGGCCGGCTTCGTCGACGGCCGCGGCAACGTCGGCGTCGTCGTCTCGGAGCACAGGCTGATCGCCGACCTGGCCGCCGGCTACGACGCGGTGGTGATGGGCGCAGACAAGTGGCACCAGCTGCACGAGCTGCGCTTCTACGACGACGACCCCGGGCGCGCGGCGCCTGCGCTGGCGTCCCTGCCCGAGGTGGCGGTGGCCCCGCGGCATGGTTGGAACACCCCGGACGAGCACCGGCTGTGGCTTCCGCCGGAGTTCGCTGAGGTATCGGCCAGCGCCGTGCGAGCGGGCCGCAGCGAGTGGCGCGCCCGCTGACCGTCGGGGCTCAGGCGGGCGTGACCGCAGCGAGCACCCGGTCGGCGCGGCCGGTCAGCAGTCGGGTGGACATGCGCTCGGCGAGCGCCCCCAGGCCGACGTCGGCGGTGAGCGACGCCGCAACGAGCGCAACGACCAGCACCGGCCGCCCCGGTCCGAGGTAGCCGATCACCAGCGCCGGGGGGATCGTGACGGCGCCCATCACCGCCAGGCTGAACCCGAGGAACAACCCCGACAGGCAGCCCTGTCCTGCGTCCGCAGACGCAAACGGGTTGGACGATTCGGGCTGAGCCATGGGCGCGCTGACGCTGACAAACATCGCCACCCCCGATGCGAGCACGGCCGCACCGGCGCCGAGCAGCAGGGCGATCGGCACCAGCGACCACCCTCCGGTGAGCGCCGCCACCATCGGCGGCACCACCACGACCGGCGCAACGCCGGAAAACAACGCCGCCAACCGCTTGCCCCGCACCAGGTGTGACAGATCACCGTTGGCCATCAGGTCGGCGCCGAGCGCACGACCGTCGGTGCCCAATGCGTTCTGGTTGTCGAAGATCACGGCGAACTGGGCGGCCGTTCCCAACAGCACCAGCGTCGGGTTGCGATTCTCGCCCGAGGATGCGACCACGGCCAGCGAGCCGCCGATCGCCAGGGCGAGCGCCGCGACCAACCCGGTCAGCTGCCGGGGCTCACGCAGCTTGAGGCGCACCGAGCGCACCGCCACCGCCCAGGCGGGCGAATCGCTGAGCAGCCCGCGGGTAGGGCCGACGGCCTCGGCGGGCGCGCCTCGTGCCGCCGCCCGCGCCGGCGGTCGCCACCAGGAAGCGGCGGAACGTCCGGCCGTGCAGCACGAACAGCACCGGCAACACGGCCAGGCCCGCCACCAGATGTGCCAGGGCCATCGCCGGGTCCGTCCCGGCCTGGGTGATCGCCGTGGCGAGCTGGGCGGTCGGCGTCCAGGCGACGGCGTCGGCCGCGTGTTGCCACCACGCGGTCGGCTGGGTCATCACAAAGCTGATCCCCTGGGCACCCAGCGCCAGCAACAGGCCGGCCGATGCGGTCAGGAGGTTGGCGACGCGCCGACCGCGGCCGCCGGCCAGGATGCCCAGGACGTTGGTGGCCAGCCGCGCGCTGGTGACGACCAGCATCACCATGCCGGCAACGCCCGCCACGACGATCGGTGCCCCTGGCCCAGCCGCCGCGTACCCGGCCACCGTGCCGGCGGCGAGCAACAGCCCGGCCAGCCCGGCAGGCCCGATGAGCGCAGCGGTCAGCGTGCCCGCCGAGAGGGCCGAGTCGGACAGCGGCAGCACCGCCAGGCGCCGAGGGTCGATCGTGCCCTCGGCCCCCACCATCGCCCCAAAGAGCATCGCCCCCACGGGCAGGACGGTGGCGGCGACGACGAGCACGGGGTCGAGCCATGCGACCTGACGGGCACCCAGGGCGATGCCCAGCCCCGCAGCACCACCCAACACCGCCGCCACGGCGGTGCCGATGGCCAGCCCGACGGCGTGCATGATCGAGCTGCGGGCCAGCGCCGTCAGCAACGCCACCTTCAACGCGATGATGCGTCGGGTGGCAACGCCGGGGCTCAGCGGCGTTGGGGCCGGATGTGCGGCGGCCGTCGAGTGGTTCGGCGACGCCCCGCCTCGAGCGGATCCGCTGCCCTGCTCGATCACGCCGGAGCGTCCAGCCAGTCCAGCAGTCTCGAATCGGTGGGCGCTTCCCCGACGATGGCGATGAACGCCTCCTCAAGGGTGGTGCTGTCGGCCGCCAGTTCGTCGAGAGTGCCGGCGGCCAGCACCTGACCCCGGTCGATGATGGCCACCCGGTCGCAGAAGCGCTGCAACACCTCCATCACGTGGCTGGACACGACGACGGTGCCGCCTGCGTCGCGGTAGCGGTCGAGCACCCGTCGCACCGTCACCGCCGAGACCGGGTCGACGCCCTCGAAGGGCTCGTCGAGGAGCAACAACGCCGGGCGGTGCAACATGGCCGCAGCCAGCGACAGCTTCTTGCGCATGCCGTGGCTGTAGTCGCCGATCGGCTCGCCCGCAGCCCCGGTCAGGCCGAGCACCTCCAGCAACGCCCAGGAGCGCTGCTCGGTCACGTCCCGGCCCAGGTTGCGCAGCAGCCCGGTATGTACCAGCTGTTCGATGCCGGAGAGCCGCTCGAACAGCAACAGCGGGTCGGGCACCACCCCGATACGCCTGCGGGCCTCGACCGGGTCCACCCACACGTCGATGCCGTCGACGCAAGCCCGACCCCGATCGGGCCGAAGCAGCCCGGCGCACATCCTCATCGTCGTCGTCTTGCCCGATCCGTTGGGTCCGATCAGGCCGAAGCAGCTTCCCTGCGGCACCTCGAGGCTGAGGCCGCCGACCGCCACGTTGGCCCCGAACGCCTTGGCCAGGTCCTCGGTGACGAGCGCAGCGGGCATCGGTCGATCGTAGCGACGCCCCGGGCACCCGCCGTCGCAGATCAGCCGATCACTCGACCGTGTCCTCGTGCACCGAGACGTCGTCGTCGCCGTCATCGCGGGAGACGTGGCGGGCGATGCCGACGCAGAAGCCCCCGAGGGCCGCTCGCAGCGCCGCAGCGGCCCCGGCCGATTGCACCCCGTTGACCGGAACGAACGATCCGGCCCAGGTCAGCAGGCTGCCGTCGGCAACCTGCTCGATGACCACCGAGGCCTCGTAGTCCTGAAGCGGCAGCCCGGTCAGCAGCTTGTAGCTGAGCGACCGGGGCGGATCGAAGGCGGTGATCTCCTCGCGGCTGGCCACCGGCGCACGGCCAACCTTGCGGATCGCCCCCACCCCGTCCGGGTGGTCGTGGCCCTCCGCCTCGCGTTCGGACTCGATGCCGATCGCCCACCTCCCCCATGCCGAGTTGTCGGCGACCAGATCGAAGACCACCTCGGGTGGCGCAGCGATGAAACGGCGGACGGTGACGGTGCGGCGGCTCATGGGCCCATCCTCGCGCTCGGCAACACCGCTGCGCTCGGCATCCTCGCCGAAACCGCAATCGGACACGACCGGACACGACCGGACACGAGCCCCACCGGCCAGACTGGGGCGATGTCCACCGACTGGAATCCGCTGCTGAGCGACGAACTGCAGGCCCCGTACTGGGCCGAGCTGATGGCCTTCGTCGAGGCCGAGCGGGAGCTGGGGCCGGTCTACCCGCCGCGATCCGACGTGTTCGCCGCCCTCCATCTGACGTCCTACGCCGAGCTCCGCGTCGTCATCCTGGGCCAGGACCCCTATCACGGCCCCGGCCAGGCCCACGGCCTCGCCTTTTCGGTCGGCGCCGGCGTGCCCCCACCCCCATCGTTGAGGAACGTCTTCGCCGAGCTCGTCGACGATCTCGGCTGCCCGGTGCCCCCGAGCGGCGACCTGTCGGCGTGGGCCTCCCAGGGCGTGCTGCTGCTGAACACGTCGCTGACCGTCGCCGGCGGGGCGGCCGGATCCCATCAGGGGAAGGGATGGGAGCGGTTCACCGACCGGGTCATCGCCACCGCCGCCGCCAAGCCCGAGCGGGTGGTTTTCGTCCTGTGGGGTGCGGCAGCCCAGAAGAAGCGACCGCTGATCGACCAGGATCGCCACGTCGTGATCGCCTCGCCCCACCCGTCGCCGCTCTCGGCCCACCGCGGCTTTCTCGGGTCCAAGCCGTTCAGCCGGGCCAACGCTGCGCTCGCCGAGGCCGGTCGCACCCCGATCGACTGGTGTCTCGGGTGACGATTCCCCCGGCGGCCCGGCCGTGGCGGTGATGCGCAGCGAGCGCCGCTGGGACGGCGAGATCGTGGCCCTGGCCGTGCCGGCGGCCGCCACGTTGGCCGCCGAACCGCTCTACCTGCTGACCGACACCGCGCTGGTCGGCACCCTCGGCACCGAAGCGCTGGCCAGCTTGGCGGTGGCCAGCACCATCGTCATGGCCGCCTACACCATCTTCATCTTCCTCACGTTCGCCACCACCGCTGCGGTCGCCCGGCTGCTCGGCGCCGGGCGCATCCGCGATGCGGCCGAGGAGGGCGTGACCGCCACCTGGCTGGGCGCGCTGCTCGGCGTGATCGTGGCACTGGTCGTACTGCCGCTGGCGCCGACGCTCACCCGGCTTTTCGGCGCCGACCAGCAGGTGGTCGACGGCGCAGTGACCTACCTGCGCATCTCCACCGCCGGGTTTCCCGCGCTGTTGATCGTCATGGCCGGCGCCGGGTTTCGACGGGGTCATCACGACACGAGAACCCCGCTCTACGTCGGCCTGGTGACCGCCCTGATCAACCTGGTGATCGAGGTCATCCTGCTCATCGTGCTCGACTTCGGCATCGGCGCCTCGGCGCTGTCGACCGTGATCGCCCAGTGGGCCGGGGCGCTCGTGTACGTCGCGCTGGTCGCCGCCGAGGCCCGCCGCCACCGGGTGGGGCTCACCCCGCATCTCGGCCGGATCGCCCTCCAGCTGCGGGTCGGCTCAGCGCTGATCGTGCGCACGGTGGCGCTGCGGTCGATCTTTCTGATGGCGGTGGCCGTTGCGGGGCGCATGGGCACGGTCGAGCTGGCCGCCTACCAGATCGGCATCGGCGTCTGGACCTTCCTCGCCTTCGCCTACGACGGCATCGAGACCGCCGGTCAGGCGCTGGTGGCGCGCGAGCTGGGCGCCCGGCGAGGCGCCGAGGCACGGTCGGCCGGCACCAGGGTGCTCGCCTGGGCGATCGCCGCCTCGATCGTGCTCGGGGTCCTCACGCTGCTCGGCCACCGGGTGATCGCCGACGTGTTCAGCGCCGACGACGTCGTCGTGGCCGCAGCGGCGGGCGCCCTGTTGTGGGTCGGCCTCGGCCAGCCGGTGGCCGGCCCCGCCTACGCGCTCGACGGGGTGCTCGTCGGCGCAAGCGATCTGCGGTTTCTGGCCGTGGCCATGCTGGCCGTGGCCGCCACCTTCGGCGCCGGCGCGGGCCTCACGTTGGCGACCGGGGCCGGGCTGTGGGCGCTGTGGGCCACCTTGATCGTGTCGATGGCGGTGCGCACCACCCTGATGAGCCATCGGTTTCGCTCCGGCGTGTGGGTCCGCACCGGTCTGTCAGCGGGCCACACGTAGGCCGAGCTTCGAGTGCTGA
Source organism: Ilumatobacteraceae bacterium (assembly GCA_037045185.1). Taxonomy (GTDB): domain Bacteria; phylum Actinomycetota; class Acidimicrobiia; order Acidimicrobiales; family Ilumatobacteraceae; genus JAKOUY01. Next base: position 7,987 of record JBAOHQ010000006.1, on the reverse strand, counting down.
GAACCGCCAGGGTCGGGCGGCGGGCGCCGTCAGGGGGCGGTGAAGGGGCCGGAGGCGTCCAGGCCATCAAGGACCTGCGCCCCCCAGGTCGCACCATCGGAGCGACACGAGGCAACGGCGACACGCCCCTTCACGGTTACCTCGACCGGGCCGTCACAACCGGTCTCGTTGCCCATCAACGACTTGAGCGCTGCGATGTTGGCCGTGACGGCGCGATCGGAGTCGTGGGCCAGCACGGTGAACGAGCGTTCGCCGCCGTCCACGAGCCCGGTGCCGAACCCTCCGGCCAGGGCCGGTTCGCCACCTTCGAAGGTCACTGCCTCGAAGCTGAGCACCGCCGCATACACCTCGGCGTCGTCCAGCACAGCCGCCACCTCCCGGACCGCCTTCGAGCGCAGACGACTCTTGTTGCGGTCCTCGACCAACACTTGGGATGTCGGCACGGCGCTCGGCAGGAGCACCATCGTGTCCTCGGACACGGCCAGCGAGGTGTCCCGGTCAACGTCGCTCTCGAAGGCAAACCCCTCAACGGTCAGGCGGGTGAAGGCGCCCTCGCGCTGCGGAGGCCCCACGTTCGGCGGCTCGGACGCGCCCTCCGCTCCAACCATCTTGTCCCGCTGCTGTCGCAGCGCGGCCTCGAGCCGCTTGGTGACTTGGTCGACATCGAACTCGCCCCTGAGCAGCGTTGCCCCCGACGTTCCCGGTTGCTCGTAGGTGGCATCGACCGAGGACACCCCAATCACCGGGCGCTCGATCGCCGGCGAAGCCAGGGCCTGTGCCAGCGGCCGACTGACGGTGGGGTCGGCCGAACGCTGGACAAAGACCTCATCGAGCACCTTGTTTTTGGGTCCGTCGAGGTCGACGTCGGCGCCCGCGGCGTACCGGTCGAAGCTGAAGTACTGGCCGAGCGGGGCCTGGTCGGCGCGGAACGCACCCACCATCGAGGTCACCGACCCGGAGTCGACATCGAACACCCCGCAGGCGCTCAGGGCGACGGCCGCCGCCGATGCTGCCACCGCCCGAACCGGTCGCCCAACACCTCGGAGCCACACCACCCGACCTCGCTTCGCACCCACGGGTCGGACGGTACCAGGACCCGGTTCAGTTCCAGCAGCCGCAGAAGGACGAGGTGCACCGGCAACACATGGGGTGCATCATGGTGCGATGCCGAACCATCTCCGCCCGTTGACCACGCAGGCTGTACTGAGCGCCGGGCTGCTGTTGGCCGGATGCGGCAACGACGTCGACGGTGAATCGGCAACCTCGTCCACGGCTACGCCCACGACCATCGTCGTGGTCACCAGCGTCGTCACCGTTCCCGACACGCCGGCGCCCACGACCGGCGCCCAGGCGACGACCACCGCGGCCACGGTGTCCCCCACCAGCCCGTCCACGGCGCAGCCCGGCGGCAACGCCCTCGACTGGGACGGCGTGCGCTACGACTTCGGTCGGATCACCGGCCTGAGCAGCAACGAGAACGAGGATCTGCTCACGTTCGACCGCTACCAGCTCTACGGCGACGACGGTGAGCTTCAGTCGGCGCCCGACTTCACCGAGGAGCCGATCGTCGTCGGCAACAGCGACCTCCCCTGGGTCAACGACAACACCAAGGAGCGCACCTACGTCATCGACCCGGACGCCGAGGTGCTGACGCTCGCCAACAGAGGACGCCTGGAGTGCGGCGGCAACGAGGGCGAAGCACCGGAGTGGCAGTCGAACACCGTCGATGACCTGTTCGCAGCGGGCACGCCCGACAGCGATCAGGTGTCGCTGATGTTCAGCGATGAGGGCAAGGTCACGCTCATCCGCGTCTCCGAGAGCTGCTGAGGCGGCCGGGCACCGGCGTCGGCCGCCCCTGCCCGGTTTCGCCTCCGGCAGCGGTGCGCCAGGCCTGGTGCTCCCTGCGCAGCTCAACCGGCATGCGTTCCAGCTGCCGCATCGACACGCTCGGCACCGTCGTTCGAAACTCGACGACCGCCTCGCTCAGCCGACGGGCCAGATCGAATGTCTCGAGCCGCATCAGGCTGCGGCGCAGCGGCGACTGCCGTGCGGTCCCAACGCCCAGCCCGATGCGCAGTGCCAACTCGTCGGCGGCGATCTCAAACCCGACCGCCTGCGACCCGCCACGTTCCAACTCACGCTGCACCCACCGCAGCAGCCACAGGCCCGACGGGCCGATCACCGGTAACCAAAAGCGTTCGGCGTAGTCGCTCAGGGCCGGGTGCGGTTCGGGCGACGGTCGCGGCCAGAGCCGGATGGTGAGCGTGGCGGCGAGGTGCATGACGGGTTCGAACGTACCCAGGGCTTGGACCGAAATCGATGGGGAGCGCGACCCGCGGGGCGTACCTTGGGCGGGTGAGCCCCGATGAGCCACCGCGGTGGCAACCGATCACCCTTCCCCCAGCCGATCAGCACCGCTGGGAACGGGCGGCAACGATCGGCTTTGGCGAGACCGAGCCGGTCGACCCGTGGTCCGTCGAGCAGATCGAGGGTCTGGGTCGCCGGGCCTGGGTCGTCGAGGACCGCAACACCATCATCGGCACCAGCGCCGATCTCACCTGGCGGCTCACCATGCCCGGTGGTGCCGGCACGCCGGCCGGCGCTGTCGTTGCGGTAACCACGCGGGCGACCCACCGGCGCCGGGGCGTCCTGAGCGCGCTCATGGGCGCCCAGCTCGGCGCCATGGCCGCCGAGGGCCTCGCAGCAGCCGTGCTGACCGCATCGGAGGGCACGATCTACGGCCGCTTCGGCTTTGGCATCGCGGCCTACCAACATCATCTGGTGGCACCCACCGGCGGGCATGGGCTGGACCATGTCCCGCTCGGTCACATCGACCTGGACGAGGCCTCCGCCTGCCGCGACGCAATCGTGGCCTACCGGCGACGCATCGAAGCCCATCGACCAGGCACGCTGGAGCGCCCGGAGCTGTGGTGGGATCGCCTGGTGCTCGGTAAGCGTCGCTCCTTCGAAGGGGGCGGCCCCCAGTTCGTGTCGCTGCACCGCGACGCCACCGGGTCTGTCGACGGCTACGCACTCTGGCGTCTGGAGGGCGACTGGGGAGGGCGGACCGTCGTCGTGCGGGAGCTGCACACCCTCAAGCCACGGGTGGAGCTGGCGCTGTTCCGCCACTGCGCCGAGATCGACCTGTCGAGCTCTGTCCGCTGGGACACGGCCCCCGCCGATTCGCCCGTGCTGGCGGCGACGTCCGATCCCCGGAACTGCCGCATCGACGGCAGGCGCGATCAGCTGTGGCTGTGCCCGCTCGACCCGGCGGCGCTGCTGGCCGCCCGCACCTACGAGGCGCCGATCGACCTGACGCTCCGGATCGAGGGTCAAGCGGCCGGGTGGTCGGCCCCCACCGTCACCGTCCGCCTGCGGGCGCTACCCGGGGAGCCGGCGGCGGCCACCGTGCTGGACGCGTCGGCGCCCGCTCAGCCCGGGCCCGACCTCACCTGCGACAGGGCCACCCTCGGCATGGCCATCCTGGGCACCACCCCGTGGCGAACCCTGGTCGCCGCCGGCCGGGTGACGGTCGGCAACACCGGCGTGGTGCCGATCCTCGACGCCGCATTCGCTGCGCACCCGGCGCCCAACAGCCAGGACTACTTCTGACCCAGGGCCCCACCACACACCACCACCACACACCACCACCGAACCGGGGAGCCCAAACAACCGCCAGACCGCGCTCTGCACTCCCGAGTTCCAGCCCTACCACACACCACCACCGAACCGGGGAGCCCAAAGCACCGCCAGGGCGCGCTCTGCACTCCCCAGTTGGGGATGGGGCCGATCAGGCCTCGGGCGTGGCGAAGCGCTCGACCAGCCGCAACAGGGTGCGGACACCGAAGCCGGTGGCGCCCTTGCAGGTTTCGGAGGTCTCCTCGTCCGACCACGCCGTCCCGGCGATGTCGAGGTGGGCCCAGGGAACGCCCTCGGGCACGAACTCGGACAGGAACAACCCGGCGGTGAGGGCGCCCCCGTAGCGGTTGCCGCCGATGTTCTTCAGGTCCGCGACCGGGCTGTCCAGCGCCGAGCGGTACTCGTCGGGCAGCGGCAGCGTCCACACCGACTCGCCGGCCCACTCCGCTGCAGCGGAGACCTGGCCGGTGAAGTCGTCGTTGTTGCCCATCAGCCCGGCGATGCGCGTGCCCAGCGCCACCATGACCGCGCCGGTCAGCGTGGCAAGGTCGATGATCGCGTCCGGCTTGGCGTCGGCGGCCACCGACAGGGCATCGGCGAGCACCAGGCGGCCCTCCGCATCGGTGTTGAGCACCTCCACCGTCTTGCCGTTGTGGGCCCGAAACACGTCGCCGGGTCGCTGGGCGTCCGGGCCGGGCATGTTGTCGGTCAGCGGCACGAAGGCGGTCACCCGCTGGCGCACCTTCAGCGCGGGAAGCGCACACATGGCGGCGAGCACGGAGGCGCCGCCGCCCTTGTCCATCTTCATCGTCATCATGCCGTCGCCGGTCTTCAGCGACAGGCCGCCCGAATCGAACGTGATGCCCTTGCCAACCAGGGCCAGGTGCGCCCCGGATCCGTCGGCGCTCTTCGAGGTGCCGCTGGGCTGATAGGTCAGCTGGATGAACCTCGGCGGCTGGGTCGAACCCTTGTTGACGGCGATCAGGCCGCCCATGCCGGCCTTGGCGATCGCCTTCTCGTCCATCAGCTTGACGCCAAGCCCGGCGGCCATCGCCCGCTCGGCCACCGTCTTGGCCAGCGCCGCCGGCGTTGCCGACCCGCCCGGCTCGTTCACCAGGTCCCGGGCGAAGGCGACCGCCTCCCCCACCACGCGGCCACGCTGCACGCCCGAGGACAGCTCACGGCCAAGCTTGGACACGACGACGATCTTCGCGCAGCTTCACCTCGGAGGTCTTGTACCGGTCGTAGCTGTAGGCGCCCGACACGAGGCCCTCTGCCAGCGCCTGGCCCATCGCCCGCGGGTCGAGCAGTTCCGACGAGGCGTCGGGGAAGTCGACGTTGATCCGCTGGAACTTGGCCCCGGCCTTGGCCGCAACCGCTCCGGCCCGGCGGAAGGTGTCCGGGGTGACGTCGGCACGGTCGCCCATGCCGACCAGGATCCGCACCAGCTCGCCCTCGCCGGGCACCATGATGTGCGAACCCACCTTGGCCTCGAAACCCACCCGTTCGAGATAGCCCCAATCGATCCCCTCGGCGTCGGCGCGCCCGGCGTCCACCATCATCACCAGGGCGTCGGTTCGGATCGGCGGCTTGGCGCTGACCTTGATCTTTGGCACATCAGCCATCGGTTGGGGCTCCTGGGTTCTCGTCGGTCTGGACCGGGTCAGCACCCGGATCCTGGGGTTCGGTCGGGTCGTCGGCGGCGCTCGGCGCCGAACGGGCGGTGAGCGAGTCGCCCTCCACCCAGCGGGCCAGCGTCCACATCAGGTCGGACAGCCGGTTGAGGTAGGCCATGGTGTGAGCACTCACACCCTCCACACCGAGCGTTGACCGCTCGGCGCGCCGGACGACCGTCCGGGCGACGTCCAGTTGGGCGGCGACCGGGGACTCGCCGGGCACGACGAACTCGTGCGGCGGCTCGAACAGCGCCGACGTGTGGTCGATCAGTTGCTCCAGGCGCTCGACCATCGCTGCGGTCACCCGGGTGGCGCCATCCTCCAGCTTGTGGTGGTTCTCGGGGGCGGTCGCCAGCTCGGCCATCAGCACCCACAGGTCTCGGGCGACCGACACGAGGATCTCGTCGAGCACCCCGTGACCGCCGGGCACCTGTTGGGTAACGGCCGCCAGCGCCCGGGCGACCCCGATCTGGGCCTGGGCCTCGTCGACATCGCCGTACGCGGTCGGCGTGGAGCGTCCTTGCGCACCCGCCCGCCGTAGAACAGCCCGGTCGTCCCGTCGTCACCTTTGCGCGTGTAGACCTTCACGGCCCCGAGACTAACGAGGGCACCTCAGCTGCGGCCCCTCCCCGTCTCCTGTGGAGGGCGCGCTCAGCCCCCGTAGATCGAGTCGAGCGTGACGGTGCCGTAGTCGTAGGTGCCACCCGAGCGGACCTTCTTCCAGGTCGAACGGCCCACCCAGTAGTAGTTGGCCTGAAAGCTGTACACCCGGAAGCGCCACGAGTAACCGGCGACCAGCTTCATGGTGATGCAGCCCCGCGTGCTGGTCTCCACCGTGGATATCTGCTGGCCGGAACCCTCGATGAGGGCATCGACGTTGACCGGCCCGGTGTAGATCCCGACGAATGGCCCGTAACCGATGTCGGTGACCGCCTGAAAGCACACCTTGGCGGTGCCGTACTTCGGGGTGGGCGGTGGCGGCGCCGGGGCGCAGCCGCACGAGCCGGCCGACACCGCAACCATCGCGGCCACGGCCACCATCTTGAAAGCTCGGCGGCGCTTCACGCCGGCCCATGACCTCAGTTCGGTCGCGCTCGCTCCAAAATTCATCGGTCCCCCGTTCACCGGCATCCCACGGGTGCCGGAGAACATCATTGTCGGGCCCACCCACAAATGACAGGGTCAAAACGAATCTGGGGAGGATCTAGTCTCGGCCCGTGAGAGACGAGCCGACGAGAGCCGAGCCACCACCCCCCGCACCCCCAGCTCCTCCTCCCTCACCTCGGCGAGAGGGCCAAGCGTTGGTCTGGGCAGCCGCTGCATCGCTGGCATTTCTCGTGCTGGCGGGCGGGCTTCTGTGGTGGGTGTTGGGATCCTCCGAGACCTCGTCCAAACAGGCCGCCCCGGCCACGACCGCTCAAGCTGGTCGGGCATCCGGTTCGCCGGACACGGCTGCGTCCGGTCGAACGGCCGACGCTGCGAACCCCGGTCAACGCGTCACGTTGCCCAAGCCGACGACGACCGCTGGCGACACTGCCCCAAACACATCGGCCAGTCTGGACAGCGTTGGGCCCCTCACCCCCACGCGGGTCATCGGGTCGAACACGCTCGCTGTTACTCCCCGGCTGGCCTGCACCGGGGGCTCGATCTCCTACTTCGCAGAGCAGTTGGTCGATGGCACCGACCTCGGCTGGGGAGCGAGCAGCAGCGATGGCGTCGGCCAGTACGTCGACGTCTCCTTCGATAGGCCGGTTCACCTCTCGACGGTCGGAATCACCCCCGGGTATCTCAGGCAAGCCCGCCGGCCGAGCAACGACTGTGAGCCGGCCTCATCGTTCGGGGTCAACCGGTTTGTCAACGCAGTCGAGTGGACCTTCGACGACGGAACCTCAGTCGTGCAACGTTTCGAGCAACGACCCGAGATGCAACTCACCCCCGTTGATGCCACGACCACCAACGTTCGGATGACGATCCTTTCGACCACCCGTCCGCCCGGCGCTGACGACGACACGGTGATCTCAGAGGCGAGCTTCACCGGTTCGTAGGCGCCTGGCAGGGAATCCTCAACGCCCTTCGGAAATTTGGTCCGGGGCAGTAACCTCTCACTTCTTATGACTGACAGCTCTTACCTTTCGGCCATCCGCGAGCGGGTCGTCGTGTTCGACGGCGCCTCGGGGACCTGGTTGCAGGGGCACGATCTGGGACCCGACGACTTCGGCGGCGACGCGCTGGAGGGTTGCAACGAGATCCTCTGCGACACGCGCCCCGAGCTGATCACCCAGATGCACCGGGAGTACCTGGAGGCCGGCGCCGACGCCATCGAGACCAACAGCTTCGGGGCGTTCGGCGTGCCGCTGCGCGAGTACGACATCGCCGATCGTGCCCACGAGCTGTCACTGAAGGCGGCGCAGCTGGCCCGCGCCGCGGCCGACGAGTTCTCCACCGACGAGCGCCCCCGCTGGGTGGGCGGCTCGATGGGTCCCGGCACCCAGTTCGCCACCCTGGGCAACATCTCGTACGAGGACCTGCGGGCCAGCTACTACCAGTCCGCGCTGGGCCTCCTCGAGGGCGGCATCGACCTGTACGTCATCGAGACCCAGTTCGACCTGTTGGGGGCCAAGGCGGCCATGACCGCCTGCCGGGACGCCATGGCCGAGGTGGGACGCGACGTC
>JBAOHQ010000005.1:0-10513 GCA_037045185.1 Ilumatobacteraceae bacterium | reverse complement strand
TGGCCGCACCTCTGCTTGCCTCGGCGGGCGTCCCGGTCACTGTCGGCCGGACTGTTCGGCCGGCCGGCCAAACTTGCCGCGCCAGGTGAAGCCAGAGCAGTGATCCGCTCGTTGACGAGTCCGCGATCGAAATGCGCCTGCAGCAGGCTCAGGGCATGGCGGACCTTGGCTGGCTGGCGGCCCCGCCGGGGCATCACCGCATAAACCGGCCGATCGGGCAGTTGCCAGCCGGACAGCACCGGGACCAGACGACCATCGGCAAGTGCCCGCGCATCGTCCTCGCTGATGCCGGCGGATATGCCCCAGCCGGCCAGGCACAAGGCGTGGAGCGCGGCGGCCTGAGACGCCGCGACGCGGCTTTCGACCCGTACCGTCTCGCGGCGACCGTCGTGCGCGGTGAGCTCGAGCACTTCGGCCCCGCCGCCGCCCGGGCGCCCGCCGAGCCAGTCGTGGGCGGCGAGATCGGCCGGTGCTTCGGGGATGCCTCGCGCCGCCAGATAGGAAGGCGCCGCACAAAGCTGGCGCCCGAGCGTGCCCAGACGCCGGGCGACCCGCGTCGTGGCATGCGGCGGATCCTGCTGAAGACCGGGGTGATCCTGGCGCTGCTGGTCGGCGCCGTGGTGGTCGCCTTCCCGGTGGTGTGGATGGCCGCCAGTTCGTTCAAGACCAACCCCGAGATCTTCGAGCTCCCCCCGCGGCTGATCACCGAGAACTTCTCGTTCGACGCCTACACCACGATCGTGCGCGACCCGGTGAAGGTGCGGTTCTTCATCAACAGCTACGTCGTCGGCGCTGTCGGTCACTGCCCTGACCCTCGTGGTGGCGATCCTGGCGGGATATGCGTTCAGCCGCTTCGACTTCGTCGGCAAGCGGCCGCTCAACATGATCATCGTGAGCGTGCAGGCGGTGCCACCGATCACGCTGCTGATCCCCTACTTCGGGCTCATGGTGACGCTGCGGCTCTACAACACCTACGCCGCACTGATCCTGACGTACATGGTGTTCACGCTGCCCTACGCGATCATCATGTTGACCGGGTACTTCAACACCCTGCCGCGTGAGCTCGACGAGGCGGTGAGGGTGGACGGCGCGGGCTCGATGACCGCGCTGTGGCGGATCTTGGTGCCGATCTCGATCCCGGGGCTGGTCTCGGTGGGCATCTACACCTTCATGATCGCCTGGAACGAGTACCTGTTCGCCCTGACCCTGACCCGCACCCAGGACATGCGCACGGTGCCGATCGGCATTCAGCTGCTCATGGGCCAGCACTCGTACGAGTGGAACGAGATGATGGCGATGAGCATCCTCGGGTGCATTCCGGTGCTGGTTCTCTTCCTGTTCTTCCAGCGGTTCTTCATCGGCGGCATGACCGCCGGATCGGTCAAGAGCTGAGGCCGACCTCCACCCGTCCACAAGTGATCACAACCCCGAGGGAGAACACTCATGTTGCTGAGCGGCACCCGTCTGCTCGACGTCGCCAACAAGCACAATTTCGCCATTCCCGCGTTCAACATCAGCGACTGGGCGATGTGCCAGGGAATCTTCGAGATCAGTGAGGAGAAGGCCGCTCCGCTCATCATCGCGATCCACCCCGACGAGTTGCAGCACACCGGCGCCGACCTGTTGCCGGCGATCATCCAGCGGGCGCACCGCTCGAGCGTGCCGGTCTCGATCCACCTCGACCACGGCACCACCCAGCAGCAGATCCTGCTGGCGATCCAGAGCGGGTTCACCTCGGTGATGTTCGACGGGTCGATGCTGACCTTCGACGAGAACGTCGCCGCCACCCGCCGGGCCGCGGAGGCCGCGCACGCCGTGGGCCTGACCGTCGAGGGAGAGTTGGGCACCATCGGCACCACCGAGACCGGCACCCAGTACGCCGAGTCCAACATCGTCTACACCGAGCCGGACGACGCGGTGCGCTTCGTGGCCGAGACCGGCGTCGACTCGCTGGCCATCGCCATCGGCACCTGCCACGGCATCTACCCGGAGTGGATGAAGCCCGAGCTCAAGCTCGACCTGCTGCGCGAGATCAAGGCCGCGATCGACGTCCCGCTGGTGTTGCACGGCGGGTCGAGCAACCCGGACGACGAGATCGCCGAGTCGGTGGTGCGCGGCATCAACAAGATCAACATCTCGAGCGACATCAAGGTCTCCTACCACCAGGCGATGCGGGAGGTCCTGAAGGACACCGGGTTGCGCGAGCCGCTGATCATCCAGCCGCCGGCCCTGGCGGCGATGAAGGTGACCGCCGCGCAGAAGATCGATCTGTTCGACACCGCCGGGCGCGCGGCGCTGTACTGAGTGGGGCCGCTGATCAACGACGCAGCCGCCGGGGCCGACCTCGTGCTCGGCCTCGGCGGGTGCCTCGACTACGAGATCGTGTGGAACCCGGACGTCGTTCAGTCCCTGGTCGATGAGTACGGCATCGAACCGCACGAGGCCAGCACGGACGTCGAGGTCGACAGCGAGCGCGACCTGGTCTGCTCCATCCTGGGGTTTCTGCGCGAGGGCGTCGGCGGCGAGCGGTACGTGGCCTCGTCCGCCGTGGTGCGGGACGTCGCGGCGCGGTTCGAGCGGCGGGTGGCGCTCGGGGGCACGAACGTGCGGGCAGCGGTGGCCATGAGCCGGATCGGGGTGGCCGGCAACGCTGCACCTGGTGAGCATCGACGATCACGTGCGTCGGCTGCTGCCGGCCGGGGTGGACTACGTGTGCAGCGCCGCGGCGGACTCGACCGATCCGCACCTGATCGTGCAATACCCCGCGGGGGCTCGGGTGCGCCTGGGCGAGGAGGAGGTGGTGTCCCCCGCGGCGAATCGGTTGATCTACGTCAACGACGTACCGAACCGCGACCTGGCCCTCAGTCGGCAGCTGGGGCGGATGCTCGCCGGCGCCGGCCTGTTCCTGGTGTCCGGGTTCAACGCCATGCGCAACCCGGCGCTGTTGGAACGGCGGCTGGATGAGTTGCGCCGGGCCATGGCCTGGCTGCCGCCCGCGGCGAAGGTCATCTACGAGGATGCCGGGTTCCACGTGCCGTCGTTCCGGGGGCCGATCTGCGAACGGCTGGTCGAGCGCGTGGACGTCTGGGGGATGAACGAGGACGAGTTGCAGGCCTACGTCGGGGCGCCGGTGGACCTGCTGGACGCCGAGGCCGTGGCGGGGGCACTGCGAGCGCTGCAGCGCGTCGTCCCGGCCCGGGTGCTGGTGGTGCACACGAGCGCCTGGTCGCTCGCGTACGGGCCCCGGTCGCGCGAGTACCGGACGGCGCTGCGCGGCGGCAATGCCCTGGCCGGGGCTCGGTTCGGGCACGGCGACACGTTCACCCGTTCGGATCATCGCCGGGTGGACGACGGCCCCCGCCACTCCGGGGGTGAGCGGTTCGCCGAGCAGGTGGAGCGCCGACTCGGAGAGCTGGTGTGCTGCGAGGCCGCGTTCCGGGTGGAGTGCCCGACACCCACCACGGTGGGACTCGGGGACACCTTCGTGGGCGGGTTCATCGCTGCCCTGGCCGGGTCGGCTGCGGGTGCCCCGCCGCGCACGGCGGGCGGGTGATCGGGGTGGGGCCAGGTATCGCTTCCTGGTGACTCACGTCAAGATGCCCGCTTGGGGTGAGTCGTTGACTCATCGGTGGATGCCCGCGGGGCCTGGGGTGGTTTGATCTTGGTTTTGGACAGGTAGACGGCGTTGGTCTTGGCGCGGCGTTGGATGCTGCCGCGGCGGCGGGCCAGCTCGAGCAGGCTGGCCTGGACGGCGGCGATGCGGCGGGCCAGGCCGGCCGGGTTGAGGACGTCGAGTTGGTGGCGCAGGGCGTGGGCGTCGGTGGGGGTCAGGACGTGGGGGTGGTCGCGGGCCAGGCGGGTGGCGGGGGTGGCGGCCTTGTCGTAGGTCTTGGTCACCTTGGCGCCGTCGCGGGTCTTGGTGAGCAGTTTCTGTTGGGGCAGGAACAGGTTGGTCAGTTGGGCTTGCAGGGGCCAGAGTTCGTTGAGCAGGGACAGTTCTCGGGCCGTGTCGTAGCGGTGGTAGCCGACGGCGTGACGGACGGTGGTCCAGTTCTTCTGCTCGATGTGGGCCTGGTCGTTGGAGTGGGAGGGCCGGCCTCGGGTGAAGGTGATCTGCCGGTCGGTGGCCCATTTCAGCAGGTGGTGGTTGATGAACTCGCTGCCGTTGTCGGAGTGGATGCCCAGCAGGGCGAACGGGAACCGGACCTGCAGGCGGGTCAGGGCCGCTGAGACGGTCCGTTCGCCTTTGGAGGCGATGCTGATCGCCTCGGTCCAGCCCGTGGCGACGTCGGTGGCGTCCAGGGTGTAGTGGAAGGCGCCGTTGGCGTCGCCGCCTTCGTGGCCGACCAGGTCGATCTCGATGAACCCCGGTGCCGTGTCGTCCCATTCGTGCCAGGTCTTCAACGGGATCGAGGACTTCAACAGGCTGCCCGGTCGGGTCAGGGACCGGCCCTTGGCGGCGACCAGTCCGACCCGGTGGGTCTTCAGGCGCCGGTCGATGGTGGCCGCCGACATCGCCAACAGGGCATCGATCACGGCCGGGTCCTGGGGCAGTTCACCGTGGGCCAGCAGGGCCGGGACCAGGGCCGCCAACGCCGGTTGCAGCCGTTTACCGGTCGGGCCGCCCAGCACCGCCCAACACGTCGCCAACGCAGTGATCGCCGCCTCGTCGTAGGTGTAGACCGGTGCCCGGGCCGCCCGCCGCTGACCGACCGCCCGGTCGCTGCCACCATCGGCCACGGCCGCCCGGATCATCTTGCGGGCGTGGTCACGATGCCACCCGTTGACCGCCACCAGATGATCAAGGATGGCCGACTTCTCGACCTTGGTGGCCTTCGGCCACGCCGCCACCTGCGAGGCCAACACCGCCCTGCGCTGCACCATGGTCAACCCCATCGAGCGAGCCTGACCCACGCGGGCATCCACCGATGAGTCAACGACCCCACCCACGCGGGCATTCGACGTGAGTCAACTCGCGCTTTGGAGATGGTGGCCGCGTACCCCTATGCTGTGGACGTCCTCGACGGGTCCTGGACGTCTGGGGTCGTCGCTGACGCCCTCATCGTCTAGAGGCCTAGGACGCCGCCCTTTCAAGGCGGTAGCACGGGTTCGAATCCCGTTGGGGGCACGCAAGAAGGTCTTGGTACCACCAAGGCCCCGTAGCGCAGTTGGTTAGCGCGCCGCCCTGTCACGGCGGAGGTCGCGGGTTCGAGTCCCGTCGGGGTCGCTCAACGAAGCGCGTGATCGAAGAAATCGATCACGCGCTTCTCCCATTCCCGAGGTTGAGCGGTGAGCCCACCCGTGTGCTGAGCGCCCGGCACCACCCAGATCGAGACGTGGGATCGACTGGCGGCGATCCAGGTCGCGGCGTGCTGCTCGTCGGGCACCTCGCCCGCCGCGACGAGCAGGATTGGACGCGGCGCCGTCGCACGCGCCGACGAGGCGAGGGATGCCGGCGGCGCCGTGCCGCTCGCGAGGCTGGTGAGGGTCTGAGTCACGTGATCGACGGCGCGCTGGGCGGTGCCGCGGACGCCGTAGACCGAGGTCAGCCAGGCCTTGTCGGCCGCGACCCGGTTGGTCGCGCCCTCGGCGACCACGGCGCCAACCCGCGGATCGGTCCCGGCGGAGCCGATCGCCATCTCGCCGCCCAGGGATTCGCCCAGCAGCCCGATCCGGGTCGGGCGCACGTCGGGCCGGGCCGCGAGGAAGTCGACGGCCGCAACGAGGTCGAGATCACCAGTCCAGCCGAGGTTCATCCCGTGGCCGTCACTGTGGCCCATCCCCCGCGGGTCGACCAACAGCACCCCGTAGCCGCGCCGGGCGAGCACCGCGGCCTGCCCGAGCACGCCCGTGCGGGACGACGTCGCCCCGGGAACGACGGCCACCGCCGCACCAGTGGACGACGGCACGTACCAGCCGGCGAGCCGGACCCCGTCGGCCGTGGTGAACCGGACCTCGGCGCCGGCCAGGCCGAGATCGGCGGGGGTTCGGTTGCCCAGGTCGGCCCGGGGCGGGAACACGGCGGCCGTGGCGAGACCGGTCGGCAGACCGAGGCCATAGAGCGTCACGGCCACGGCGACCAGAAGGGCGAGCCGCGCGGGCCAACGCATCCGGCGTGCCCAGGTGAGCAGGGCGGCCAGCACGAGCAGCGCCGTGAGCGCACCGGCTGTGAGCGCGAGCCATGCCGCCGTCCCAACCGACCCCAGGCCGTGCCACAGCCGGGGCACCACGAACCCGATGAGGGCGCCGAGGATCATCAGGCCGGCGAAGGCCACCACCGCCAGAGTGGACGACGGCACCCGGGAACGTCTGGCCTGTCCGCTCGGGCGCCGCATGGGCAGCATCGTCGTCGATGATTGGTTCGACCGACAGCCCGCCGGTGGGTATGCTTGCGACGCTCTTGCGGCGCCCACGCTCCCACCCGGACGGCGCAGGATGTCGCGGCCAGGTAGCTCAGTTGGTACGAGCGTCCGACTGAAAATCGGAAGGTCGGCGGTTCGACCCCGCCCCTGGCCACCTCTCTGACCTGCAGGTTTACCGGGTTTCTTGATCCGCTCCGGGTGGGTCCGTCTCAGTTTCAGTCTGGTGCAACGTCTCGCGTGGGGCCGTCGCCTGTGTCGCGTCTGCCGGTAGGCCTCGACAGCCTTGCGGAAACTGCGCCACACGCCGTCCGGGCCGTGCAGGGCGCCCAGGCGACCTCGCTGAGCTGCTTGACGCAACGCCGCAGCACTGAAGTCGTGGTCGGCGAGCGCCGCGAGGGGCGGCCAGGCCGGGCCAGCCTCGCTGGGGAGGATGAATCGCTCCAGGTTGTCAGCAGTGCCCGAGCCGTCCACTGACATCGTGATGACGGGACACGAGCGCTATGTATGAATTCCTGTCCTTACGACCAGCGAAGGAGTAGGGCTTCCTTCATGGTCGGGTTGGTGGATCTCCCGGCGACGTTCACGACGTCGCAGGCGCGCCAGGTCGGCATGCAGTACCGGGACCTGTACCGAGCCGTGTGGTCATCATCGAAGGGCCAGACGTCGCATCGCGGCCGCCCAGTCGAGACTCAACCCCTGGTCGTGACCGACGACGACACCACCGACCTGCTGCTGGCGCAGCATCGGCGACATGCAGCCGCTCTCGTCGTTCATGGGCGGATGCGTGTGCCCTCGGACAAGACAAGACGTTGTCGGGGGTGCTGGCTACGCTGTAGTGAGGATCGAACGGGTGGAGGGCAGATGCGGGTCATCACGGTCAGTGAGCTCGAGGCGATGACGCCTGCCGAGCGCGACCAGTCCTTTGAGGACTCGATCATCTACGACCTCGACGAGGTACCTGAGGAGTTCGAGCCGGCACTCGAGGCGCAGCGGCAGCGGATTCTCGACCGAGAGGCCCGGCTACGCGGCAACGCCTCCTGACTGCGGCTGTGATTCGCCGCATCGTTCGGGCAACCCCGGACTTCTTCGCCGTGATCGACGCCCAACTGGGTGACGAGCGCGGCGCCAACGACGAACCCACATCGGCCGAGTTCGAGGCGTACGAGCTGTTGGCGATCGTCGAGAAGTTCGCCACCGGATGGGACACCCTTCCCGAGCAGTTCCCCGGCCGGCCCGAGTACCGACTCCTGATCCAGGCCGGTCGAGTCGTTCCCATGATCGCGGTAGTCGGACAACTCGCGCCGGACGGCGCGGTCGAGCTCGTCGACATCACCATCGACCTCGACGGTCCGTGGGCATGACCAGGACTACTCGCACCGACCACAGCCCTCCACCTCCGCATGGGTCCAGGCAGGGCCGGCGTCCAGCCGTCACCAGACGTGCCCAACTGGCTGTGGCTGACCGCGCCGGATCCGCGCCAGAATTGAAGATCAATTATGCAGTCAGCCGCATCATTGCAGGTCAGCGCAACGTTGATCATGATCGGTCGTCCTTCTGAAAATCGGAAGGTCGGCGGTTCGACCCCGCCCCTGGCCACCCGCCGATATGGCATCTGACCTGCAGGTTCTTCCTGGAATCGTGATCTTGCTGTGAGCGGCTGAGAGCGCCTTGGAGGAGGCCTGAGCGGGTGCGCGGTCAGAAACGTTCAGAAGTCTGGGCCGTTCGCCCGACTACGCTGGTCCTCTCACCCATCGCGTCTGCGAAGATCTCGTGGGTGAACGCGAGGGGCGGGCGTCGCGGGTGTTCAGGCCGATCATCTCTGGCACTGCCCGTGGCTGCCGGGTGCGCAGTTGACGTAGTCGCGGAGAGACATCCCATCCCGGCGCACCGCAGACAGACGACAGCCTGAGTCAGTCTTCTGAAATCAACTCAGGATCACCGATCTCCGCCAAGGAGATCACTCCATCCCTGGACATCAGCTCGACGCCGGCAGAGGTCTCCACGAAAGTGCATTCATCCTCTTCGCTATCCGCAGGAGCGGCATCCGGATGCCCCAAAACCTCCAGTGCCCGTTCGAGCGATAGGCCAATCAAGTCAACGCCGCGGAAAATGAAGTGTGAGGAACTGCTGATTCCTACGACGATCTCTTGCGTACAACTGACCATCAGCCCCATGTTCCTCACAATCCAGAAGGGGGACTCGCGCGCTGGATCGAGATCTGGTTCCAGAAACTCCCAAACACCGCCGGGTAGAACTTCCGGGACTTCTGACTGGCGCATTCCCAAACACACTCCAGCGAAGCAGCGCGGATTGGACCAGTTATAATCGATCACGCCGCATCACCCCTTCCCTCGCTGCGAGTGATGGACAACTCCCCTGAATCCAGTATAGGCCGACGTGCCGGGCACGGACACGTCCACGAGTTGACTCACGTCGAATGCCCGCGTGGGTGGGGTCGTTGACTCATCGGTGGATGCCCGCGTGGGTCAGGCTCGCTCGATGGGGTTGACCATGGTGCAGCGCAGGGCGGTGTTGGCCTCGCAGGTGGCGGCGTGGCCGAAGGCCACCAAGGTCGAGAAGTCGGCCATCCTTGATCATCTGGTGGCGGTCAACGGGTGGCATCGTGACCACGCCCGCAAGATGATCCGGGCGGCCGTGGCCGATGGTGGCAGCGACCGGGCGGTCGGTCAGCGGCGGGCGGCCCGGGCACCGGTCTACACCTACGACGACGCGGCGATCACGGCGTTGGCGACGTGTTGGGCGGTGCTGGGCGGCCCGACCGGTAAACGGCTGCAACCGGCGTTGGCGGCCCTGGTCCCGGCCCTGCTGGCCCACGGTGAACTGCCCCAGGACCCGGCCGTGATCGATGCCCTGTTGGCGATGTCGGCGGCCACCATCGACCGGCGCCTGAAGACCCACCGGGTCGGCCTGGTCGCCGCCAAGGGCCGGTCCCTGACCCGACCGGGCAGCCTGTTGAAGTCCTCGATCCCGTTGAAGACCTGGCACGAATGGGACGACACGGCACCGGGGTTCATCGAGATCGACCTGGTCGGCCACGAAGGCGGCGACGCCAACGGCGCCTTCCACTACACCCTGGACGCCACCGACGTCGCCACGGGCTGGACCGAGGCGATCAGCATCGCCTCCAAAGGCGAACGGACCGTCTCAGCGGCCCTGACCCGCCTGCAGGTCCGGTTCCCGTTCGCCCTGCTGGGCATCCACTCCGACAACGGCAGCGAGTTCATCAACCACCACCTGCTGAAATGGGCCACCGACCGGCAGATCACCTTCACCCGAGGCCGGCCCTCCCACTCCAACGACCAGGCCCACATCGAGCAGAAGAACTGGACCACCGTCCGTCACGCCGTCGGCTACCACCGCTACGACACGGCCCGAGAACTGTCCCTGCTCAACGAGCTCTGGCCCCTGCAAGCCCAACTGACCAACCTGTTCCTGCCCCAACAGAAACTGCTCACCAAGACCCGCGACGGCGCCAAGGTGACCAAGACCTACGACAAGGCCGCCACCCCCGCCACCCGCCTGGCCCGCGACCACCCCGACGTCCTGACCCCCACCGACGCCCACGCCCTGCGCCACCAACTCGACGTCCTCAACCCGGCCGGCCTGGCCCGCCGCATCGCCGCCGTCCAGGCCAGCCTGCTCGAGCTGGCCCGCCGCCGCGGCAGCATCCAACGCCGCGCCAAGACCAACGCCGTCTACCTGTCCAAAACCAAGATCAAACCACCCCAGGCCCCGCGGGCATCCACCGATGAGTCAACGACTCACCCCAAGCGGGCATCTTGACGTGAGTCACCAGGGTCCAGTTCCGTAATGGCCACACGGTCAGGGTTCAGGCGGCCACTCACACCGTTGGTACTACGGGCTAAAGGACCCGCGGCTCAATACGGTGAGGCAGTAGCCCAGCCCGTGGTTTCCTGTCTCTTCATAGTCGAGGGTGCAGTCGCGGCCCGAACCCGCCGATCCGGACAAGGGCGCCGTGATCTTCGAGGACGGCGAGGGTGGAGGCTCCGCCTTCACACTGCGGAAGGCCAAGCGCAGTTCGAGGGACTGAAATAGCCGAGCACGACGAAACTGGGTCGATGCCTAGCCCGGAGTCAGCTGTGGTTGCCTTGACGCGCGAACTGACCAAT
>JBAOHQ010000004.1:0-1051931 GCA_037045185.1 Ilumatobacteraceae bacterium | reverse complement strand
ACTGCCGGCACCTCGGTCACCCCGGCCTGCAGACCAGCGGCGTGGCGGCGACGACCGGCAACGATCAGGTACACGCCGTGGTCGTCGGCGGGCAGCACGACGAGCGGTTCGATGATCCCGTGCGCGCGGATCGACCGGGCCAGTTCGGTCAGATCACCGACGGTGTGCCGCGGGTTGTCCGGATGCGGTGCCATGTCGGCCAGGTTCAGCCAACACAACTCCGGTTCGAGCTCGACCGGGTCGCCGTCGGCGACGGTCTCGGTGGGGTCGGTGATGGTCATGGGGTTCCTCCTTGCTGAGACGCCGCGATCGTCTGGATCCACGGACGCGACGGGGTGTCGGTAGCGACCCGGTTCGGGTCGATGTGGGCGCAGGTGTCATCCGAGGCGTGGACCCACACCTCGCCCTGCTCGATCAGCACCCGACGGGCAGCCGTCATCGCCACACCGAGCGATCCGGTGTGCACGTGCTCGACCCCGCAGCGGTCCACGACCACATACGTCGGGACCCCCTCGGTGGGGGCGTGGAACAGCACAGGCTGTCCACCCGGAGCGACGCACGACTCGACCACTTCGACCGTTGCCACGACTGCCTCCCTTCGGTGCGCTGAGCGGACCCCGACCGAGCGGCGGTCGGGGCTTCGCCCTCCGGGCGCAGGGTCGCCGGCGGGCGCCGTGTCAACCCGAAGGGCTCGGCCCCGAGGAACGAGGGGCTTGACACGGCGAACGCCAGCGACCCCCACGGCACCCCGCCATCCGGCGGGCAACGGCACCCGCCCGAAGGGCGGCAACAGCACAGGCCGTCAACCAGGTGTCACGCCGAGCGGGGCTCGAGGGTGCGATCACTCACATGGAGCCGCACGACGACAACCGGAGCACGCCGTGATCCCCGACCCCGCCACACGCGCCTGCATCACCGCCGACGAAGCCTTCGCCGAGCTCGGCATCGACCGCACCACCGGATACCGCGCCATCAAGGACGGCACCTTCCCCGTCCCCGTCATCCGCGTCGGCCGGCTCATCCGCGTCCCCACCGCCGCACTCCGCCGACTGCTCGACGCTGACGATGACCTCGAGAACCCGACGGTCACCGACCAGTACGATGACGACCCCACCACCGAGCCGCCGGCAACGCCGGCACTCCGACTGGTGCCTCGGCCCGAGCTGGCCCACCAACGCACACAGGCCGCACCGCGGCCCGAACGCAACGGGGGCCACCCATGAGCCAACGAGGATCGATCCACCGTCGAGGCGATGTCTGGATCGCGTACTGGCGCACCGAGACGGCCGAAGGCCGCAAACAGCACACCAAGTCGTTCCGCACGAAGAAGGAAGCCCAGCAGTTCCTCACCGACACGATGGCCGCGATCCGCGGCGGCGTGTTCTCCGAGCCGTCGAAGGTGACACTCGGAGAGTTCCTTGTCGAGCGGTGGCTACCCACGAAGAAGATGGCTGTGCGGGTGAGCACCTACGCCAGCTACCGAGGGCTCGTCGAGCGTCATGTGGTGCCGGCGCTCGGACACGTGCAGATCCAGCAGCTGTCAGCCGATCGCCTCGATCGGTTCTACGCAGACCTCGTCGCGCAAGGCCTCGCCACCAAGACGGTCCGCAACATCCATGTGCTCCTCCATCGGGCCCTCACGGACGCCGCGCGCAAGAACCTGGTGCCGCGCAACGTCGCCGACGCCGCCGACCCACCCAAGCTCAATCGCGCCGACCGGGAGGAGATGAAGACGTGGACGCCGGAGCAGCTCCGGCAGTTCTTCGCCGGCATCGCCAACCACCGTCTGGCGGCGGCCTACATCCTCGCTGCCACCACGGGCATGCGACGCGGAGAGGTTCTTGGCGTCAGGTGGCGCGACATCGACTTCAACGCTCGGCGTCTCCACGTGCAGCAGACCGTGCTCACCGTTGAGTACCAGATCGTCATCGGGCGCCCGAAGACCCTCCGCGGTGAACGCAAGATCGCGCTCGATGACCAGACGATCCAGGTACTGCGAAACCATCGAGCAGCGCAACGACAAGAGAAGCAGTTGCTCGGCGACGGCTACCACGACCAGGGCTTGGTGTTCGCCCGCGAGGACGGCGCCCCAGTGCATCCCGACTACTTCTCGCAGACCTTCGACCGCACGGTGAAGCGGCTCGGACTCCCAAAGATCCGGCTGCATGATCTACGCCACACCCACGCCACGCTCGGCCTCGCGGCCGGCGTCCACGTCAAGGTGATCTCGGACCGACTCGGCCACGCGACGACGAGCTTCACCCAGGACGTGTACATGCACGCCATCCCCGCCGTGGAGGAGGACGCCGCAGATCAGATCGCGCACATCGTGTTCAAGGGAACCAGCGCCCCTGAACAATCGGACGAGGCCATAACTGGTCAGGGCCATGCCTCGCTGGCAGGCGGCGATGCCGAAGGCGACAACCCGTCGCCCGACGAATCGTACGATGAGTCCGATGGTCGCTGAGCGAGCGACGGTACTCATCACCGTCAAGGCATCTCCTGAGATCGGACGCACACACGGCGAGACGGTGTGCGTCGCCGGCATCCGCCTCGACGGCGACGACTATCGCTGGATCCGACTGTTCCCGGTGCAGTGGCAGTGGTTCTGGCAGGGCGAGCATCCCAAGTACCAGGTGATCGAGCTCGAGATCGACAAGCACGACAAGGACCAACGACCGGAGTCGTATCGGCCACGACTCGATACGACGGCCGTGCTCGACCAGCTCCCCGCAGGCAAGCGGCGCGCCGAAGTGCTCAACCGGTTACCCCAGTACAGGATGTGCGACCTCGTCGCGGCGAAGGGTTGGGCGCGCCCGTCCCTGGGGTTGGTCGTCCCGCGCGAGATCACCGGCTTCACCCGCGAGGACCACACCGGCGACACCGCCCACGCAGCGAAGATGAACCGGGCCGCCCAGGGCAGTCTTCTGGCTCAGGGCGCCCCGAAGCTCGAGTTCTCGCCGTTCACGTTCAAGCTTGCCTACCGCTGCCAATCGGCCTCGTGCCGCGGTCACGAACAGAGCATTGTCGACTGGGAGATCTCCGAGGCGTGGCGGAACTGGCGTCGCAGTTACCCGACCGACTACCTCGATCGGATCGAAGAGAAGTGGCTCAGCCTGGTCGACCCAGCGCGGCTGCCGGCACTGTACGTGGGCAACCAGCACCAGGCACCGCAGGGCTTCCTTGTGCTCGGCATCGCCCGCGACGTCACGCCGGTCGAACCGACGCCAGTGGGTCCCGGTCCAGGAGATACCGCGCCACGATCGAGCGATGGCAGGAGCACGGATCCGCCTCGAAGCACAGAAGGCCGACTGTTCGATCTCTGAGCATCGCGTCGACCCGATCGAGCGCCGCCGACCCGTTGCGGTCAAGGTGCGCTTCGAAGGCGGCGACGCTGTCCGGGCGTTGCTCTCGGAAACCGTCACGGTTGTCTCGGGGGTTGCCGAGCGTCGGCTCATGCACGTAGGTGATGCCCCGTGCCTGCAGCTTCTCCGCCAGCGCACGCTTCGACAAGCCGCGCTTGCGGCTGATCGCGTTCTCCCGAACATCCACCAGCACCGATACCCCTGCGTCGACCAAAGCGTCGACGAGCTCATCAACGCTGCGGCCCTCGTAGCCGACGGACACGATGGTCGAAGGACGCGTCAGCTTGTGCGCGGTCCCGAGGGACACATCCGCCGCTTCGGCGAGGTCGGTGAGCGTCTCGCGCTTCGAGCGCAGCGCTCGGATCAGCCGATTGCGCTCGATCTCCGCCTCGTTCAGTCGCTGTGCCGCTTCCCGAAGGGGATCAAGGGTGGGTCGTGCTGCCATACATCACCCACACTTTCAGAAATTGAAAGCCAACGCGAATCGGCGCGAGACGTTGGTGTGCGAGCTACTCATCGAGCACCCACGTCTGCCAGGCGACGCCCAACCGGGGTCGATCAACGATGGCCTCGTCATCGGTCGGTTGCTCCACCACGCCCATCCGCCGAATCGCCTGATCGATCCAGGCCGCCCGCACGGTCGGTTCGATCGCCTCCAGCGCGTCGGCTGACATCACATGCAGCACTCCGCTACCGACCATGGTCTGCGATCGCCACCCCTTCTGGCGCAGGTGCTTGCGAATCGCCTTGCGGAGGTCGTCGAGGAACTCGCCTGGCACGCCGGTCACCCACGTAGACCCGAAGGCCTCGACCTTCTCGCCGATCACCGAGACGAGCACGCCGATCCCGGGCAGCGACCCGGACCGCGGGAACCAGGTGTCGACCACCCGCAGGCACGACCGACACGTCGGCGTCAGCTCGATCTCCTGCCAGCGCCGGAACGTACCCGCCTCGCCGGCGGCCATCTCGTCCCACGCTCGACCGCACAACGTTGTCGGCTTCCACGCCGTGTCCAGGAGACGGTCCAGCAAGGCATCGAGTCGGTCGTCGTCACCGCCTCGTTCCAACGCGTCCGCCAATGAGTCCGGCAGCGCCCGGCGAGTATCGAGGGCGGCGCGGGCCGCCGAGTCACTCGTCGCTTCGCACAGGTGCGTCTCGAACCCACCGCCGACCTCGACGAGCAACAACCGGTGACCAAGCACCACCAATGTGTTCAAGACCTCATCGGTCATCGCGGACTTCCTCCACAACCATCGTCGCACCTCCAGGACGTCGCCCGAACGCGACAAGGGAAAGGACTTCCCTGTCGGAGTCGGGCAGCGTCGCGACCCCGCTCTCCGGGACAACGCACGGCTACGGCGTTGGTGACGGCCAAGAGCTCGTGTTGTACGGGTGTTGTACCGAGGGCTCTCCGCCAACGGCAGAGGCCCTTTCCGATTTCTCGGAAAGGGCCTCTGACCTGGTTCTTTACTTGGTGGCGGGGGCAGGATTTGAACCTGCGACCTTCGGGTTATGAGCCCGACGAGCTACCGAACTGCTCCACCCCGCGGCGAAGGAAAACGATTGTACTGGGCACGACTGGCATCGGCAACCGGCCCCAACCCGCCCGTCGGGCGTCGGGGGCCCACGCCGCGCCAGACCGGGGATCAGATCTCCCGCGCCGGCCGGGCGCCGACGTGGATGCCGGCTCGGTAGCCGAACACGGTTCCGTTGCCGATGGTGCCGCCGCCGCTGGGGTAGGCCCAGCCGAACACGTTGGCCGCCGTGTTGCCCGCGGCGTACAGGCCGTCGATCACGCCGTCGCCGCCGCTGCGGCGGACTTCGCCGTCCTTGGTGATCATCGGGCCACCGTTGGTGCCGAGCGTGCCCGGGTAGATCCGCACCGCATAGAACGGCGCACGGTCCAGCGGGGCGACGGCGCCGGGGCCCATCAGGCCGCGGGTGTGGCGCTGGAAGTCGGGGTCCTCACGGCTGGCGGCATGCTCGTTGAACCGCTCGACGGTGGCCACCAGCGCCGCCGGGTCGACGCCGATCTGGGCGGCCAGGCCGGCGATGTCGTCGGCCTTGATCACCCACTCCGGGTCGGGCTGGCCGGGGAACATCGACAGCACCCGTACCCGCTGGCGCACCTTGGTGTCGAAGATCTGCCAGCACGGGCCGGCGTTGGGGAACTCCTGGGTCTCCGGGTCGAACAGCCCGAACGCCTTGGGGAAGTCGTTGTACGGCAGCGCCTCGTTGGCGAAGCGCTTCCCGGCGGAGTTGACCACCATCGACGACGGCTCGCCACGGCCCCACTCGAACTGCGGCACCAGGGCACCGTCGCGCTGGATATCCGGATCGAACATCACGGGCGTCCCCCAGTAGGACGTGGTGTTGGCCAGCCGGGCACCCGCCGCAGCGGCCATGGTGAACCCGTCACCGGTGTTGCCGCCGGGGCTCAGCGGCTTGACGTCGTAGCCGATGTGGGTCATCACCATCTCCGGGTTCCACTCGAACCCGCCGCAGGCCAGCACCACGCCCTTGCGCGCCCCGATCGACATCGCCGAGCCCTCGTGCGACACGTCGACGCCGACGACGGCGCCGGAGTCGTCGGTCACCAGCGAGCGCGCCGGGGTGGACAGGATGAACTCCACCGACCGGGCCAGCAGGCCCTTCACCAGCATGGCGATCAGCGCCGCCCCCTTGGGCCGGATGTCCTGCGCCTCGCGGCGGTCGATCTCGGCCTGCAACTCCGCCGTGCGCGGCATGAAATCCTCGGTCAGCGTGGTGGCGGCCCCCAGTGACATCAGCGTGCCGCGCTTGACGATGCGGTCCTTCCAGTCGGGCAGCTCGTCGGCCACCGGGTACGGGTTGGCCTCCACGGTGCGCCCGGGCCGCGGCTGCGTGCCCTCGAACCCCCACGGGGCGTAGTAGTCGGGCAGCGGCTGGATGTGCGTGCGGACGGGCGTGTGGTCCTCCAGGTAGCGCAGCATCTCCGGCGCGGTGTCGACGAACACCTCCAGGAGCGACGGGTCGGGGGCCCGCCCGGCACAGACCCGCTGGATGTAGGCCAGCGCCGCCTCGCGCGAGTCCTCGATCCCGGCCTCACGCATCACGTGGTTGTTCGGCAGCCAGATCCCGCCCCCGGACACGGCCGTGGTCCCGCCGATCATGTGATCCTTCTCCACCACGACCACCGAGGCGCCCTGGTCGGCGGCCAGCGTGGCGGCCACCAGCGCCGCCCCACCCGAGCCCACCACCACGACGTCGACCACCTTGTCCCACGACTGCGCCATCACGCACCTCCCACAGATTCGGCGAGTGTCACCACGGCCGACACTACGCTGGACCACCGACTACCGTCGCTTCGTGCCACGCTCCCGTTCCTCGCTCGCCGGCGACGAGGTCGCCGACTACATCGGCGCTCACTCCACCCCTCCGGACCCCATCCAGCACAGCCTGATGGACGTCACCGAACAGGCCACCGGCGGCGCGGCAGGGATGCAGATCGGTGGTGACCAGGGCACGTTCCTGGAGATCGTCACCCGGGCCATCGGCGCCCGCACCGCCATCGAGATCGGCACGTTCACCGGGTACTCGGCGCTCAGCATCGCCCGCGGCCTCGGCGCGCACGGCCGGCTGATCTGCTGTGACGTCAGCGACGAATGGACCGACATCGGCCGGCGTCACTGGGAGATGGCCGGCGTCAGCGAGCGCATCGACCTGCGCCTTGCTCCAGCGCTCGACACCCTGCACTCGCTGGACCCCGACCTGCGCTTCGACCTGGCGTTCATCGACGCCGACAAGCAGAACTACGTCAACTACTACGAAGCCGTCCTGGCGCGCATGACCGCCCACGGCGTGATCCTGGTGGACAACACCCTGTGGGGCGGCGCCGTGGTCGACGGCCGCGGCGACGAGAACGACGGCAACCTCGCCGGCGTGCGGGCGTTCAACGACCATGTCGCCGCAGACCAGCGCGTCCAGGTCGTGATGCTGCCGATCGGCGACGGCGTGACGATGATCCAGCTTCGCTGACGCCCACGCCACTACGGTTTTCCGCCATGGGATGGTTCCGACGCCGCACCGCATCAGCGCCAGCACCAACGGCCGAGCCCGAGCAGGCCGCCGAACCGGCGCAGCCGGCTGCCCCGGCCGCCGCCACGCAGGACGATCTCGACGAGATCCGCCACGACGTCGCCGCCCTCAAGCGGCAGCTCGACGCCCGGCTCAGCGACCTCGACTCACGGATCACCAGCATGGGCACCGAGCTGGCCAACCAGCTCACCGAGCTCAGCCACGACATCGACTCCGTCTCTACTCGCCCACCCGACGGCGCGACCATCACCGCCCTGCGTGACGGGCAGGCCCGGCTGGCCAACGAGCAGGCCCGCTACCAGATCGCCTTCCTCGAAGACCTCAGCGAACTGGCCGAGCAGATCCAGCACCTCGAGCGCGCCGGCGCCCGGCACTGACGACTACCCCGCCGAACCACCCATCGCCGCGGCAGCCCGCTTGACCAACTCCTTGGCCTCGTCGATCTTGGTCTGATAGGTCCCGAGGTCACCGGCGGCCAGGGCCGTGTCGGCCTCGGCGAAGGCCCGCTCGGCGGCGGCCAGCAGCGCCGCGGGAGTCTCGTCCGCCCCGGTCCCCGGCTCACTGGTTGGCGTGCCGGTCCCGCTGGTCGTGCCCGTGCCGGGCGGGCCCGTCGCGGTCCCCGTCGGCGGCGCCGACGTGACCGGGCCACCACCGACCACGTCACCGATGTTCTGGCTGAACCCGGGGAACAACTGACCCAGCGCTTCGCCCAGCGAGTTGGCCATCTGCACCCGGCCGCCGGCACTGACGATCACCTGGCGGAACGAGGGCTGCGGCGCCGACTTCGGCTGCAGGTACAGCGGCCGCACCCACAAGATGGCGTCACCGATGGGGATCATCTGCATGTCCCCGAAGGAGACCCGTGACCCTTCCTGGTTCCACTGCGTCAGGTTGCGCGAGACCACGTCGTCGCTCTCGATGCTGGCCTCCACCGTGACCGGCCCGTCCGGGCGGTCCGCCTGGGTGATGTCGTAGCTCACCAGCTTGCCGTAGTTCCACGGATCGGAGCCCACCGTCATGAACGCCCGCAACTCCGGCCGGCGATCGTCAGGACTGAACGGGGTGAACGGCCGGAACATCGAAAAGCTCGTCGGGGTGGACGGCGGCGCGCCCGGCTCACGGAACATCGTGTAGTAGGGCTCGAACCGCTCGGCGGCGTTGTCCCGGGCCAGCCCGACCCCGCCCACTTCGGCCTCGGCGTCGCTGCCCGCTTCGGGCGCACCGGCCAGCACCCGGTTCTCCGGTGACCCGGCAGGCGCCGGGGCCACCGACCAGGCCTTGTTGCGCTCGAGGAACTCGTCGGCCGACAGGTGGTACTTGGAGTACGCCGCGGTCTGGATGCGGAACAGCTCCTCCGGGTAGCGCAGGTGCTGGGCCAGTCCAGCGGGGAGCTCGGCCTTGGGCCGGAACAGGTCGGGGAACGCCGACTCCCACACCTTCACCACCGGGTCGTTGTCGTCGACGACGAACAACGACACCGTCCCGTCGTAGGCGTCGACCACGGCCTTGACGCTGTTGCGCACATAGTTGAAGGCGTGGTTCAGCCCGCTGTCGGCGGCCAACTGGCTGCGGTCCGCGCCCTGCGAGTACGGGTAGCGGTTGGAGGTGGAGTAGCCGTCGACCACCCACAGGACACGGCCGTTCAGCACCACCGGGTAGGGGTCGTTGTCGAAGGACAGGAACGGGGCGACCTTGCGCACCCGGTCCTGGACGCGTCGCACGGAGATGACCCGTGACTGATCGGTGATCGCCGACGAGCCGAACAGGTTGTAGTCCAGATAGCTGAGGGCGAAGGCCAGGCGGCGGAAGCCGTTGGACAACTGGACGCCAGCCACCCCGGCATAGCGGTCACGGGCGGCGGTTCCCCCGCACGACTGCTCGGCCACGTCGGTGTTGACGATGGCGTAGCCGGTGAGCGAGTCGCTGATGTACAGCTCCGGGCGGGTCAGATCGGGGTGGATGTAGGCCGGGCGGCCGTTGGTGTCCACCCGGTTGGCCGGGGCGATGACCACGCCGCAGCCGTGGGTGGAGATCAGGTGCTCGCCCTGCCACGAGGTGTTGCCGATGGATTTCAGGTCCAGCTCACGGGCGCCAATCATCACCTGCTGGATGCGCCCGTCGACCTCGTAGCGGTCGGGGTCGAGGTCGTTCACCGCCAGACCGGTGGTGATGCCTTCGTCGGCGTTGAACCGGCCGCGCACGATGGTCGGGTTCAGCATCCGCACGTCCGACAGCGGCGCCGTGTCGGCGGTCAGCTTGTCCTTGGTCAGCGCGCCGATCGAGATCGTCCGTGACTCGACCGTGTCGATGCCCAGGGCATGGCGGGTGGCCTCCACGTTGCGGGCGATGAAGGGAGCCTCGCGGTCCTTCTGGTTCGGGTTGACCAGCAACGACTGCACCACCGACGGTGCGATGAAGCCCCCGACGACGGCCATCACCGCCCACAACCCCGACGCCACCAGTGGCAGGCGCCACGAACCGGTGCGCAGCGTGGACATGTACAACCCGGCCACCATCACCGCGATCAGCGCCAGCAGGGTCAAGGCCGGCAGCTCGGCGTGGACCACCGAGTACAGCGCCCCGCGGACGATGCCGCGGGTGTCGGTGGTGGTGTCGTAGCGGGACACCCAGTAGTCGGCGGCCTTCAGCAGCGCCAGGATTGTCAGCAGCACGGCCACGTGGGCCTTGGTCGCCGCCCGCACCCGCGGCCGCGGCGGGGTGAAGATGATCCCCCCGCTGAGCACATGTGTGGCCACCACCAACAACGTGATCAGCAGCACCGCCAGGAACAGCCAGCTGATCACGAACGTGAGGAACGGCATCTTGAACAGGTAGAAGCCCACGTCGTTGCCGAACTGCGGGTCGGAGATCCCGAACCCCTTGGAATTCGTGAACATCAGCCACTGCTGCCACTGCCCGGCTGCGGGAATGGCCACCAGCAGGCCGAGCACCACGGCGACGGCGAAGCGGG
Organism: Ilumatobacteraceae bacterium; assembly: GCA_037045185.1. Taxonomy (GTDB): domain Bacteria; phylum Actinomycetota; class Acidimicrobiia; order Acidimicrobiales; family Ilumatobacteraceae; genus JAKOUY01. Next base: position 1,041,518 of record JBAOHQ010000004.1, on the reverse strand, counting down.
CGGCGCGCAGGCGATGCCCGAAGAACTCGTGGAACCGCTCGACCACCGGGTGCATGTTCGCCGAGAACGCGGTGGGCGCAAGGCGGTCGGCGATCGCCAGGTTCAGCGCGGCGACGAGGATGAACACCAGGGCGAAGATGGCGAACAGCAGGAGCTTGGGCCGCAGCATCCCCCAGAACATGTCGCTGCGACCGAGCGAGTCGTACCACAGGTAGTCGACGTAGAACCCGGAGATGGCCCGCGAGCTGATGATCAGCAGCAGCACCAGCGCGGCGATGACGATGATGACCTGGCGGCCACGGCCGCTGAGACGGCGGCGCAGCCCGAACCGCGAGGCGCCGAGCTCACTGGGGGTTGGCACGCGGGGGAGGCTAGCGGGGCGGGGCGACCAGCAGGCAGCGGCAGCCCTCATGGGCCGGGGCGCACAGGTGGTTGGTGGGGAACGGCGCCCCCGCCGGCACGGCGCCGGCCAGCGAGTTGTCCTCGGCATCGGCGCACTCCGGCCCGTTCGGGTCCACGGCCCAGCACACCGGGGTCCCCGGGGCCAGCACCGTGAGCTGCCCGCGGCCATAGGCCATCCGGGCCACGTCGTCGAGGTACTCGTCGATGCGCTGCGTCTTCCACTCTCGGTAGATCCCACGGATGTGGGCGGAGAGATCCTCGTTGTCACCGTCAGCGGTGATGACCGCCCGCTCGATGCGCTCACGCAACGGGGCGATCAGCCACTGGTCGAACCAGTCCACGGCAGGCGCCACCGCCGCCCCGGACTGCACCGCGGCCTTGTGCGCCTTGGCCGAGCCGTCCGGGTCCACCGACACCGCCCCGGCCACCGCGGCCTTCTCCAGCTCGGGGTTCATCGCCGTGGCGTAGCGACCGATGTGCTCGGCCTCGGCGGGAAGGAGCTCGGCGAAGGTGACCGCCGACTTCGAGCGGCGCAGCGTGTGGAGCACCTCGTTCTGCTCGTCGGCCAGGACGCGCTTCACCTTGCGGCCGATGGCGACGATGATCGGGGTCAGCTCGGCGTCACGCCGGCCGAACGGGGTGTCCTCGAACGCCTCACCTGCCGGTGGGGCCTCGGGCGAGCGGTCGAACGCCTTGGGCAGCAGGTCCTCGCGGTTCAACGCCACCGTTGCATCACTGGCGGTCGCCGCCGGGAGGTCGTGGCCGCTGGTCACCGTGCCATCGGTGACCTGCTCGGCCATCGTGTCGTCGTGGCCGCTGGCCGCGGTGTCGTCGTGGCCGGTGGCCACCGTGACGCCGTGGCCGGTGGCCACCGTGTCTCCCGCCTCCGTGGCCCGCTTGGCCACGTCGTCGAGGCGGGCGGCGCGCAGCCGGGCGAACAGCGCCCCGGCGGAGCGTTCCGACGGCGGCGCCGTCAGCGAGGTGGGAGCATCGAGCTCACCGGCGAACAACGCCACCACCGGGGCAGGCTCACGGTCCGGGTCATCCGCCGCGGGACCGGCGGCATCCTCGCCGCTGTCGGGCATGGCGACGACCACCGACTCGGTCGCGTCGATGTCGGCGGGTTCGACATCGACATCCTCGGCGACACCCTCGTCATCGTCGGTCACGGACTCGGTCTGAGTCCCGGCATCGGTGGTGGTCTCGACGTCACTGCCGTCGACCTCCGGCGGGTCGGGCAGGGCGTCCTCCAGATCGGCCAGCATCTCGGCCACGGTCTGGGGCGGGCGGGCGGCGGGCACCATCACCGGGACCGGCCCGGTGGTGGGCGACAGGTTGACGTACTCGGCCGGCGCGCCGAGCGGGGTGAGTTCGGCCATCACGTCCACTGCCGCCAGGCGAGCACGCTCGAACGCCTGCAACAACCGATCCCGGCCGTGCACCAGCTGTTCGATCTGCTGGCGGGCCAGCTCCCGGCGACGGGACAGCTCACCGAGCACCCGCTCCCGGTAAGCCCGGGCCTCGTTCACCATCTCCCGGCCCTGCTGCTTGGCCATCTGCAACTCGGCCTCGGCATCGGCGTTGGCGTCGGCCCGGCGGCGGGCGACGTCGATCTCCAACTCCTCGCGGATCCGCTGAGCCTCGTCGCTGGCTTCGCGCAGCACGCGGGCCGCACCTTCCTCGGCGCGCATGCGGATCTGGGAGGCGCCCTCACGAGCGGTGTGCAGGATGCGCGCCGCCTCCTCGCCCAGCATCCGGGTGACCACTTCGTCGTCCAGCGCCACGTTGGCCGAGGTGGTGCTGTGCTGCGCGGCGCGCAGCTCACGCTCGAGGAAGCGCTCACGCTCCTGCAGCCGGCCGAGCTCTGCCGCCACCATACGCAGCAGGTCACGAACCTCGGTCTGGTCGAAGCCGCGCCGCCCCGTGGAGAACGTGGCCGCCGCTACCGCGCTGGGCGACGAGGGGTCCGGACGGGAAAAGGAGAGTGCCATTGGCTGTCCACGTTACGCAACCCGGTCATCGAAAGGGTGGCAATCAGCCCTCGCGAACCAAGCAAATCATGGGTTTCAGCTCGCCTTGGCAATCCTCACCGGCTCGTCGCCGCCCAGCTTGACCAGCGCGGCAACGGCCTCGTCAATGCTGTCCACCGGGATGATCTGCACCCCTGATCCGGCGGCCCGCTGCGCCCGGGCGATGTCGGCTTCACCCTGGGCCGTCGGCACCAGGAAGTAGTTGGCACCGTTCTGGCTGACCGCCGAGGCCTTCGAGGACAGCCCACCGATCGCCCCCACCTTGCCGTCGATGCCCATCGTCCCGGTCACCGCTACGGTCTTGCCGCCCAGCAGGTTGCCCTCGGTGAGCTGGTCGATGAGGGTCAGGGTGAAGGCCAGGCCCGCCGACGGGCCGCCGATGTCGGGCGTGCTGATGTCCACCGACACCCCCTCGGGCGGCTTGATGGTGCTGGTGTCCACGGGAGCGAAGCCGATGATGGCGCGGGTGGGATCGTCGGGCGCCGTGGCCGTGGTGATCTCCCCACTGATCGGCTTGCCGTCACGCTCCAGCTTGATGGCCACCTTGGCGCCCGGCTGCACGCCCTGCAGCGCGCCGCGCAGGTCGTCGAGCACCTTGATGGGCACACCGTTGGCTTCGACGATCTTGTCGCCCGGATCCAGCAGTTGGTCGGCGGGGGCGAACGTCGCGCACGTGTCGCCCTCGACCTTCACACACGCCACCTGGGACACGAGGACGTCGCCCTCGATCACCTGGGGCTTGTACCCGGCATAGGTCATCGCCACGAACTCGGCGACATCCTTGGCCGTGCGCATGCTGCGGAAGCTGCGGTCACGCTGCTGGGTCGGGGTCTCCGAACCGAAGAGGTCCTCGTGGCTGTACAGGCCGGCCGCCGGGTTCTGGCGAACCGCCAGCCAGTCGAGCAGGTTCAGCTCCGGCTGGCGGATGGTGACGAACAGGACCTGGCCCGTGCCACCAGGGGTGGGCAGGCCGGTGATTTTCAGGCGCGGCTGCACGGGCTCGGCGTTAGCCGGCACGATGCCGCGCTCGATGGGCTCCTCCGGACCGTCCTTGGTGCACGCCCCGGCCTGATCACGCGCCGCGCAGTCCCGCTTGGAGAGCACCGACGTGGTGGGCACCAGAAACGCAGCCAACCCGGCGAGCAGCACGCCGATGGTCAGGAACGAGACGATCGCCGCCGGACGGTTCGTGGGCGGGGCGACGGCGCGTGGCCGGAAGCCGGCCGGGGGGCCGGGTACGATCTCGGGTTGCGTGAACATCGACAGTGCCACCACCAATGCGGCCCTGCTGGTCGGGTTGGCGATCTTCGTACTGATCGCCGCAGGGTGGCGCAAGCCTGCCAGAGCAACGCCCGGTTCACACCGCGGCGCGTTCCGCTCCCGGGCTTTCCCCAGCGTCGAACCGCCGTCGGACACCGCCGTGGCGGTGCGCGAGGTGGACACCGAGGGCTACCGCCCGCCCAGCATCCTCCGCCGGCTGCGGGCGATCGTCGGCAGCACCGGCATGGCCCTCGCCCTGGGTGCGGTGCTGGCCACCATCGGCGGCTACGGCGCGGCGATCCTCGTGATCAAGCTCACCGATCTGCTGAAGCAGTGAGCGAGCGCTGGCGGGCGATCGCCGCTGCCGGTCACGGCGGCGACGTCATGCTGCTCGTCGATGCGCTCGGCGACTCTGACCCCACCGCCCGCCACCTGGCCCTCGGTGGACTGGCCAGGGCCGGCGCGCTCACGGCGGAGCAGGTCCGCGCCGCGCTCGGCGACCGGGACGCGTCGGTCCGCCGGCGCGCCGCCCAGCTCGCGGCGGGGGTTCGAGCCGTCGACCTCCTCGCCAGCCTCGACGACCCCGACCCCACCGTGGTGGAGATGGCCGCCTGGGCGTGCGGCGAACACGAGCAGGCCACCGATGCCGTGTTGGCGCGCCTCATCGACCTCGCCCTCACCGCCCCCGACCCACTGGTGCGCGAGTCCGCTGTCGCCGCCTTGGGCGCCATCGGGGACCAGCGGGGTTTGGATGCCGTCCTGCACGGGACGACCGACAGGCCCGGAATACGCCGGCGAGCGGTACTGGCCCTGGCGGCCTTTGACGACGAACGGGCCGACACGGCCCTGCACTCCGCCCTGACCGACCGCGACTGGCAGGTCCGCCAGGCGGCCGAGGACGTCCTCCGGGCGATGGGCGCCGACCCCACCTCCACGTGACTCACCCATCGCCCCCCATTTGTTCACTCACCATCCCGCCTGACTGGATCACGTGAACAACCAGGCCCGCGGGCGGGCAGGGCGGGGCGAGGCGGGCGGGGCGGGGCGGCGCGGTGGGTTAGGTGTCGAAGGAGTAGCGGTAGACGTTGGTGTCACGCACGGTGAAGCCGATCCGCTGGTAGAGGCGGTTGGCGGCCTCGCGGGATGGGCGGCTGGTCAGGCTGACGGCCGTGGCCCCGTGGGCACGGGCGTGGGCCAGCGCTGCCCGGTTCAGCGCGTCGCCCAGGCCGTGGCCGCGGGCCGCGCCGTCGACCACGACGTCCTCGATCCAGGCCTTCACCCCGGTCGGGATGCGGAACAGCACCAGGGTGAGCATGCCGACGACGACGCCGTCCAGCTTGGCGACGAACAGTCCGGTGTCGGGGTCGTCGACGATGGCCTGCAGCTCCTCGATCGAGGGCGGGGCTGCCGACGAGAGCTGCGGCAGGAGCCGGTGGACAGCGGCGAACAGGTCATCGTTCACCGACTTGGCCAGTTCGATCGTCGCGGTCACGCCGTCACGCTACTCCCGCATTCTCGCCAGCCTGAGCGGACCGGGCACGGGTAGCCTCGTGCGCAATGACCGCCCCCGAGGTGCCTCATGTCCGTTGGGTCGACAACCCGGTGCTGCGCCGGCCGACGATGATCGCGGCCTTCACCGGCTGGAACGACGCGGGTGACGCGGCCTCCAACGGGGTCCGCCAGATGATCGAGGCCTGGAACGCCAAGCCGCTGGCCGAGATCGACCCGGAGGAGTTCACCGACTTCGCCACCGTCCGCCCGCACGTCCGCCTGACGCCCGAGCGGACCCGGCTGATCGTGTGGCCCACCGTCGGGCTGTGGTCGGCGTCGACCCCGGGCGGTGACGTGATCTTGGTGCTCGGTCCGGAGCCGGCGCTGCGCTGGCGGATGTTCTGCGAGCAGCTGCTCAGCGTCACCGAGCGGTTCGAGGTCCCGTTCCTGGTCACCCTCGGGGCCCTGCTGGCCGACGTGCCCCACAGCCGGCCGGTGCGGGTGATCGGCACCGCGTCCGACGACGAGGTCGTCAACCGCTTCGACCTGCAGCACAGCCGCTACGAGGGCCCCACCGGCATCGTCGGTGTGCTGCACGACGCCTGCGCCTCGGCCGACATCCTCAGCGCCTCGCTGTGGGCGGCGGTCCCGGCGTACGCCGCGCAGATCCCCTCCCCCGCCGCCTCGATGGCGCTGCTGCAGCGCGTCGCGGCGATGGTGGGCAGCCCCCCGCCCACCGCCGCGCTGATCGCCGAGGCCGAGGCCTACGGGCAGCGGGTGGACGCCCTCCTGGACGAGGACCCCGATCTGCGCACCTACGTCGACCGGCTCGAGGTCATGCACGACGAGGGAGCGCTCGACGACGATCTCGACGACAGCGACGACCTGGATGTCGACGACGACGACGGCGACGACGAGTTCGGCGGTGCCGGCGACGCCAGCGCCGGCGGCTCACGCAGCGACGGTTCCGATCGGGCCGTCGACGCCGTGAACGACGATCTCGTGGCCGAGGTCGAGCAGTTCCTGCGCGAGCAGGGCGGCTGAACCCCGGCCGCCGCCGGCCTCAGTGTGAGCGGCCGCGCCACACGTCGTCACGCGGGGCGTCGAACGAGGTGCGCAACTCCACGCCGTCGATCGCCGCGAACGCCTGCGGGCCCCACCACTGCGCACCCGCGGTGAACGGCGGCAACTGATCCCGGTGGAACCAGCCGACGTCGGCGGTCTCCAGCGGGTGCCCGTTCAGCTCGCCGCCGAGGGCCTCACAGTGGAACAGCAACATGTACATGGCGAAGCGGGTGAAGCCGAGCCGTTGTCCGTCGAGCACGGCGAGCAGCTGCCTCGGCTGGCAGCGGATGCCCGTCTCCTCGGCCACCTCCTTCACCGCCACCTCGGCCGCCGAGTAGCCGACGTCGGCCCAACCGGTCGGGTACAGCCAGATGCCGCTGTCGGGCCGCTTCACCAGCAGGATCTGCCCGGCCTCGTTGCCGACGATGGCGCCGACGGCCACCTTCGGGGTGACGTAGCCGGGGACGCCCTCACCGATGTTGCTCATCCACTCCTGGATCAGATGGTCCTGCTCACGGCGGACCTCGAGGACCTCGTCGGCAGCGGACTTGATGTCAGCCGCCACGTGGAGGACCTCCTCGAACCGCTCCTTTTCGTACAGGCTCTGGGTGAACCCCAGCCCCGTGCGCGCAATGGCGGACAGCGTCTCGCTCCAGCGCACCAGGTCCCGGGTGAAATCGGACGGGACGGCATCGGCGTCGGAACTCACGGCCACGACCCTACGGCAGCAATCGGGACCTTGCAGACCCGAACCGCCGCCCGCGGCACCGTACGATGACGCCGTGTCTCCCCGCCGACGTGCCGCCGCACTGGCGGTGCTCGGCGCCCTGATCGCCGCCTGCTCCGACGACCCGGCCGCCTCCCCGCCCACGGTGCACGGCGCCCCGACGCTGGCGCCCGTGACCTCGCCGACCGACGACGGCGTGCTGCGCATCGGCCTGCTGCGCCCCACCGGCACCGCCACCGCCGACATCTCCGCCTCGACCAAGGCCGGCGTGGACCTGGCCATCGCCGACATCCGCAGCACCGGCGTGAACGTGGAACTGCTGGAGCGCAACGAGGGCGACGCCCTGGTGACCTCGGCCTCGTTGCGCGAGCTGATCGAGAATCGCGTCGACGCGATCATCGGGCCAATGTCGTCGAACGTCGCCCTGGCCACGTTGAGCGTGCCGGTCGACATGGGGATCACCACCTGCTCGCCGACGGCGAGCGCGCTGGCCCTGGACGACTACCCCGACCGCGGCCTGTTCTTCCGCACCGTCGCCTCCGACTCGCTCCAGGCCAAGGCGATCGCCCAGCAGGTCAACCTGACCGGCGCCTCCACGGCTGGGCTGGTGAACCTCGACGACGGCTACGGGCGGCCCTTCGCCGACGCGGTCGAGGCCGCGGCCCGGGCCGCCAACCTGTCCGTGACCCGGGTGTCCTACCTTCCCGACGACAACTCGATCAGCGCCGCGGCCACCACGCTGGCCGAGCGCAAGCCGGCGGTCACCATGCTGATCGCCGACGGCGGGACCGCCGCGGTGATGGCCCAAGCCATCGCCAAGTCCTACGGCGCCACCCGCGGCGCCTTCGTGGTCAACGACGCCGCCCGGCGCACGCTCGCCGACCTCCCCGCCTCGGTCTTCACCACCACCACCATCACCGCCCTGGCGCCGCGGGCCACCGCCTCGGGTGTGTTCGGCCAGCGGCTCGTCGCGGCGCTGCAGGGCGCCGCGTCCGGGGTCTTCGCCGAGAACGCCTTCGACTGCGTCAACCTCATCGCCCTGGCGGCGGCCCAATCGGGCTCGACACGTTCGGCTGACATCGCCTCGAACATCGTGTCCGCCAGCGCCGGTGGCTCGGTCTGCACCGATTACTCCACCTGTGTGCAGCTCATCGACCAGCGGCGCAACATCGACTACGGACCGATCCGCCTCGGCGCCGGCGGAGACGTGGACGAGAGCGTCTTCGACGTGGTCGACATCGTCCGCGGTGGCGAAACCAAGCAGCGCACCGTCACCATGAGCGCCTAGCCGATCGAGCCGGCAAGCTGCTCAACCGGGGTGACCATCCCGGTGTAGAATGGGCCGAACTCGGCGTACTCGCTGGAGGCCCGATCGAAGCGCATCGTGTACACGACCTCCTTGAGGTCGTCGGGGTTGACGGCGAACAGGGTGACCCCCCACTCGTAGTCGTCCAGGCCCGTGCTGCCGGTGACGTACTGCACGACCCGGCCGGCGAAGGCCCTGCCGCTGGCGCCGTGCTCGTGCATCAGTTCGCTGCGGTCGTCGAAGGGCAGGGTGAACCAGTTGGCGTGGGCCTCGCGCTTCTTGCTCATCGGGTAGAAGCACCACGAGTTCATCTCGACGCGCCGCGGCGGGATCTGTGGGTTGATCCGCTCCTCGATGCGCTCGGCCGGCATGCCCTTGGCGTATTCGCTGACCTCGGTGAGGCTGACGTAGCTGTCCACCACGTCTAGCCCGGCGCGCTGCACCGCGGTCTGCAGGGCACGCAGCCGGCGGAGGTCCTTGGCGATGGCCATGATCGCCAGATCCGCCTTGTGGCCGAGCAGGGCGACGGTGACCACCTGCGTACCGGCGGCCTCGGCGGCGCGCACCGCGGCGACCAGGCTCTCGGGCTCGTAGCCCAGCGTGGGCTTGCAGAACAGGTGGATGACGCCGTTGCCGACGGCCGGTTCGATGGGACTGACCATGCGTTCAGGCTACGAGGCAGGCAAGCGCTCGGGGGCATAGACGTTCAGCGCCGTGCCCCGCCCGAACCCGGCCAGCAGCAACCCCGCCCGGCGAGCGGTCTCCACCGCCAGGGCGGTGGGCGCGCTGACCGAGACCATCGCGGCGAACCCGGCGGCCCAGGCCTTGGCGACCAGCTCGAAGCTGGCCCGCCCGCTGACGAACAGGCCGAGCGCGCCCGCCGGGAGCTGCCCGTCAAGGAGCATCCGCCCGACAACCTTGTCCACGGCGTTGTGCCGGCCGACGTCCTCACGCACCAGCAGCACCCGGCCGTCTGCGGCGAAGGCGGCCGCGGCGTGCACCGCGCCGGTGGCGCTGAACAGGGCCTGCAGCGGGCGGACCGCGTCGGCGATGCCGGCCAGCACGGCGACGGCTGGCGCCGAGGCGCCGGGGATCGGCGCCAGGCGGCCGGCGAGGGCCAGGGTGGCGTCGCTGCCGCACCACCCGCAACTGCTGGTGGTGGTTCCCAGGCGCGGCGCGGGCGGCGGCGCCGCCGGGGCCGTGACGGTCACCACGTTGAACTCGGTGGCGCTGGCCGGGGCCGCGGCGCAGTAGCGCACGGCGGTGACCGGGGCCCCGCCGAGCAGCCCCTCGGCGTGGCAGAACCCCACCGCCAACTCGAAGTCATGGCCCGGCGTGCGCATCGTCGTGGCCACGGTGACGTCGTTGAGCTGGATGGTGAGCGGCTCTTCGACCACGACCTCGTCGGGTCGGCGGCGCGCCGCGGCGCGCCCCGTGGTGTCCACCGTGGTCACCAACATGGTGGTGCTTCGTGACTTGGCCACGAAGCGAACGTACAGCGCAATTAGGGTGTCGCCATGACCACGGACGGGAACAACTACGGGCGAATCGCTGCAGCGGAGGGCATCGGCACCGCGGTGCTGATGCTCGGCGGGCCGGGGGTCGCCATCCTCGGCGGCGGAACACCGACGTCCGTCGCCGTCGGTGGCGGGCTGACCTTGATGATCCTGATGTACCTCCTCGGCCCTGCGTCGGGCGCCCACGTCAACCCGGCCGTCACGCTGGGCATGCTCGTGGCCAAGAAGATCAACCTGCGCTGGGCGATCACCGCGTGGGTGGCCCAGGTCGTCGGTGCCATCGCCGGTGGGGCGATGATCCTCGGGATCGCCAACGGCCGTGACCCGTTCGTGCGTGGCAACTTCGCGGCGAACGGTTACGACCGCGTCGCCGACGGTCGCCTGTTCTCCGGGGTCGGCGCGGTCATCACCGTGGAGGTCATCTTCACCGCCCTGCTGGTGATGGTCTACCTGTTCGCCGCCCACCGCCGGTTCGCCCCCTCCATGGTGGGCGTGGTCGCCGGGGCCACGTTGGCGCTCGGCTGGCTGGTCACTGGCGCCATCGACGGCGGGTCGATGAACCCGGCGCGCAGCCTGGGCGCGGCGGTGTTCGCCGACACCGACCCCAACGCCCTCGGCCAGATCTGGGTGTTCATCCTGTTCCCGCTGGTCGGGGCGATCATCGGGGTGGTCGCCTGGCTGGTCATCGACGAGACCCGCCTGGAGGACACCCTGCTGGTGGAGGTGCCCGGCGCCGCCGCGGTGCGTGACGCCGCGGCCGAGATCGACCAGGCGATCGACTGACCTTTGTTCACCTGATCTCCAGTCCGGCTGGAGTGTGAGTGAACAAACGGTGGGGGCGGGGCGGGAGGGGTGTCAGTCGTCAGTCGGCGTACATGGCCTCGATCTCGGCGGCGTAGCGGGCGTTGACGCCGCGGCGCTTGAGCTTGGAGGTAGGCGTCAGCACGTCGCTGTCGGGGAGCCACTCCTCGCCCACCAGCACGAACTTCTTGATCTGCTCGACGTTGGCGAACTGCTGGTTGACCTCGGCCACACCGGCGTCCACGGCGGCGAGCACATCGGGGTTGGCCGCCAGGTCTGCCAGCGGGGTACCTGCCAGGCCGTGCTGGTTGGCCCACGCCGTTGCCGCCTCAGGGTCGAGCACCAGGATCGCCGTGCAGAACTTGCGGTTGTCGCCGATCGCCGCGGCCTGGCCGATCAGCGGGATCGAGCGCAGCGCCGACTCCAGGTTGGCCGGGCTGATGTTCTTGCCGCCCGAGGTGATGATCAGTTCCTTCTTGCGGTCGACGATGCGGAAGTATCCGTCCTGGTCGACCTCGCCGATGTCGCCACTGTGCAGCCAGCCGTCGATGACGGTCTCGGCGGTCTTGTCGGGCTGCTTGAGGTAGCCCTGGAAGACCACACCGCCGCGGCAGACGATCTCGCCGTCGTCGGCGATCTTCACCTCGACGCCCGGGATCGCCTGGCCGACGGTGCCGGGCCGCTGGGCGTTCGGGCTCCACGTCATCGGGCCGGAGGACTCGCTCATCCCGTAGATCTCCGACAGCGGCACGCCGACGGCGTTGAACCACTCGAGCACCACCCGCTGGATCGGGGCCGCGCCGGTGACGCCATACAGCAACTCGTCCAGCCCGACCAGTGTGCGCACCGCTTTGAAGGCGACCGCGTCGAGGAACGCCCAGGTCTCGGCCTGCTCACCCGTGGCAACACCGTCACGCTCGGCCTGCTTGATCGTCAGCGCGGCGTCGACCGCCTCGTTGAACTTCTGCTGCCGGTCGGGATCCATCGACAGCGCGGCGTTCACCGAGTTGTAGATCTTCTCCCACACGCGCGGCACGCCGAACAACACCTGCGGCTTGGCGGCCACCAGGTACTTGCTGAGCTGGTTGACCTCCGGGCAGCAGTGCACGGCGTAGCCCAGCAGCATCGGCTGGTACAGGCCCATCATCCGCTCGGCGATGTGGGCCATCGGCAGGTAGCTCACGGTGCGTAGCCCGGCGTAGTACGGGTGGTCGATGGATCGCTTCAGCGACTCCACGGTGAACACCACGTTGTACTGGTTGATCATCACGCCCTTGGGCGGCCCGGTGGTGCCACTGGTGTAGATCAGCGTGGCCACGTCCTCGGGGTCGGTGGCTTCGGCCAGTTCGTCCAGATCGAGCGAGCCGTGCGAGTACAGGTCCTCGACGGGTTCGGCCGTCGAGGGTCCGTACCCGGCGGCGGGCTCGTCGATGGACAGCACCGTCGCCAGGCGCGGCAGGTGCGGGCGCGCCGCCATGACCTTGGCCAGGAAGCTCTCGTCCTCGACGATGGCCACCTGGGCTTCGGCATGGTCGGCCAGGTACTGGATCTCCTCGGGCGACGATGAGTTGTAGATGGACACCGGAGTCGCCCGCAGGAACTGAGCGGCGATGTCCAACCAGTGGAAGTCAGGCCGGTTGCGCATCATCAGGAGCACGCGCTGGCCGGGGCCCACGCCAAGGGCCCGCAGACCGGCGGCGGCCTGGGCCACCTTGGCGGCGAGGTCACGGTATGACCATTCGTTCCAGCCGTCGCCGTTCATCGACCGCACCGCCACCAAGTCCCCGTGCTCGGCGACCGTCCGAAGGAACAGCTTGGGCGCCGTCTGCCCGGCGACGAGGTGGTTGATCTCGGTGGTGGTCTCGGTGCTCATGGGCTGGGATTCTCGCGCAGATCCACCGGCGAGGACACCGGCCGGATTGCGAATGAGAACTCGCCGCACAGCAGACTCTGCCCATGGAGACCGCAGTCATCGTCGAGGCGGTGCGAACACCCCTCGGCCGCCGCAACGGGATGCTGAAGGACTGGCACCCGGTGGACCTTGCCGCCGAAACCTTGAACGCCGTGGTCGAGCGGGCGGGCGTGGACCCCGGCCTGATCGACGACGTGATCATGGGATGTGTGATGCAGGTGGGCGAGCAGGCCGTGAACGTGGGGCGCAACGCCGTGCTCGCCGCCGGGTGGCCCGAGACCGTGCCGTCCACCACCATCGACCGTCAGTGCGGGTCCAGCCAGCAGGCCGCCCACTTCGCCGCCCAGGGCGTGATGGCCGGGGCCTACGATGTCGTCGTCGCCGCCGGGGTCGAGGTGATGACCCGCGTCCCGATGGGCGCCTCGATGCTGGACGGCAAGTTCGGTTTCCCGTTCGGGCCGCGGCTCGGCGCCCGCTACGCCTCCGAGGGTGGCCTCGTTCCCCAGGGGATCTCCGCCGAACTGATCGCCGACGCCTGGGGCCTCACCCGCGAGGACCTCGACGCCTTCGGCCTGCAGTCCCAGGTGCGCGCCACCCGGGCCACGGCCGAGGGCCGCTTCGAGCGCGAGATCCACCCGGTCACCGGCGCCGCTGGCGGACCGGTCACGGTGGACGAAGGGCTGCGTGCCACCACCATGGAATCACTGGCTGCGCTGCAGCCGGCGTTCCGAACCGCCGAGGACGGCGGCCGGGTCACGGCGGGCAACTCGTCGCAGATCACCGACGGGTCCGCGGCCCTGCTGATCATGAGCGAGCGCAAGGCCATCGAGTTGGGGCTGACACCGCGGGCCCGATTCGTGCAGTTCGCCCTGGCCGGAGACAACCCGCGGATGATGCTCAGTGCGCCGATCCCGGCGACCCGCAAGGTGCTCGAGCGAGCCGGGCTGACCATCGACGACATCGACGTGACCGAGATCAACGAGGCCTTCGCCTCGGTCGTGCTGGCCTGGCAGCAGGAACTGCGCCCCGACCCCGAGACGGTGAACCCCAACGGTGGGGCCATCGCCCTCGGGCACCCGCTGGGCTGCAGCGGCGCCCGGCTGATGACCACGCTGCTGCACGAACTGGAGCGCACCGGCGGCCGCTTCGGGTTGCAGACGATGTGCGAGGGCGGCGGCATGGCCAACGCCACCATCATCGAACGGCTCGCCTGACAGCGCACTGGGTACGCTGGCCCCGTGCCGGCGCTGTCGACGATCCTGTGGGTGGCCGCTGGGGTGGTCGGCGGCTACGTGCTGTGGAAAACCGGGATCGCCCTGATCCGCAGCCTGACCACGCCGATGCCCGAACCGCCACCAGCCGGCGAGATGCGCAAGGTCTCGGTCCGCTACCGCTGCAGCGTGTGCGGGCTGGAAATCAAGACGTTGACGGCCCCGGACGAGGATCCACCGCCACCCCGGCACTGTCTCGAGGACATGGACATCGTCGCCCCGCTGTTCGAGTGACCGCGACCGGCGGTTATCCCCAGTTCTGTGGACAACCAGGGGAGAACTACATCGGTGTAAGTTCGTTCAGTGCCACTTGGTGGCGGTGAACAGGCCCCCGAGCATGCAGCCCAGGCCGATCAGCACCGGCCAGTTGGAATCCGGCCAGACGATGTAGCGCAGCAGGATGACCAGCACGCCGAGCGCCAGCAGCACGCCCATCAGGATGGGCACCCAAGTGGGGCTCTCGTAGACGTCCTTCGGCGTCGGCGGCGTGTACCGGGTGGAGGCGGCGATGCCCGACGCCGAGTGCGCGGCGTCGTGCTCGGAGCGGCCGGTGGTGGGCCGGCTGGCCAGCGATGACTCGCGGTGGGCCGTGGTGAACTGACCCGGCTGGGTGCCCTTCGGCGTGACGCGCCCGCCGGTGGTCTTTCGCTTAGGTGGAGCCACGTCGGTCGAGTGTAGGCGTCCGAATGGGGTTCGACACGGTGTGCGCCGTTCGGCCAGGCTGTCTCGGTGCCGCGCATCCTGGTGATCGACAGCTACGACAGTTTCGTCTACAACCTGGTGCAGTACCTGGGCGAGCTGGGCGCCGAGCCGGTGGTGGTGCGCAACGATCAGCTCACCGTGGACGAGGCGGTGGGCATGGACCCCGACGGGGTCCTGCTCTCCCCCGGTCCCGGCCGCCCGGAGGACGCCGGGATCCTGTGCGCGGCCATCCCGGCCTTTGCCGGACGCGGCACGCCCGTGTTCGGCGTGTGCCTCGGGCATCAGGCCATCGGCCACGTGTACGGCGCCAGCGTGGTGCGTGCCCCGGCGTTGATGCACGGCAAGACGTCACCCGTGAGCCACCACGGTGAGGGGGTGTTCGCCGGGGTGCCGTCACCGCTGACGGCCACCCGCTACCACAGCCTGGTGCTGGACCCGGACACCGTGCCCGACTGCCTGCACGTCACGGCCACCGCCGACGGGATCGTGATGGGCGTGCAGCACCGCTCCCTGCCCGTGGAGGGCGTGCAGTTCCACCCGGAGAGCATCCTGACCGAAGCCGGCCACACCTTGGTGGGCAACTTCCTGGCCCGCTGCGCGTAACGGCGCGCCGGGCAGGGCCGGCCGGGCTCAGGAACCCGGCGACGTTCCCGGCGCCGAGCTGGACGTCGTGCTGCCCACCGCCTTGGCGATGGTGACCACCACCGTCGAGCCGGCCGGCACCGACGTGCCCTTGGCCGGGTTCTGGTCGATGACCTTGCCGATGTCACGGTCACTGGCGGGCACGCTCTGGAACTCGACCTTGATCTTCAGCCCCACCGCGCCCAGCTCGGCCTCGGCCTCGGACTGGGTGTCGCCGGCCAGGTTCGGCACCTCGACGTCGGGTTTGCCGTCGGAGATCAGCAGCGTCACCTTGCTGCCCTGGGCCACGTTCGTCCCCGCCGGCGGGTCCGTGGAGATGACCACGCCCGCCGGGACGTTCGGGTCCTTGACCTTCTTCGACGCCACGGTCAGGTTCAACGGCTCGCCGCTGAGGATCGCCGTGGCGTCGGCCTTGCTGCGGTTGGCCACGTTGGGGATCTGCACGAGCTGGGTAGTGGCCACGAACAGCTGCACCGGCGTGCCCTCGTCGACCTGGGTGTTGGTCTTCGGGTCGGTGCGGGTGACCTGCCCGTCGTCGAACTTCGTGCTGGCCTCACCGATCGCCTTGGGCTTCACCGTCAGGCCGGCCTTGGTCAGCAGCTTCTGGGCCTGGCTGATCGACTTGCCGCGCACGTCGGGCACCTTCACCGTGGACAGGTTGGGGAAGAAGTACAGGTCGATGGTCTGGCCACGGGTGACCGTTGCGCCGTTGGGCGGGTCGGTCTTGGTCACCTGGCCCTGGCGGTTCGGGTCCTTGGCGGTCTCGGCGATCGGGTTGACCACCAGCCCGGCCTGTTCCAGCTCCGACGTGGCCTCGGCCCGCTGCTTGCCCACCACGCTGGGCATGGCGAAGGTCTTCGGCAGGGTGTTTTCCGACAGCGCCTTGTACAGGAACACGCCACCCACCCCGAGGGCCACCAGCGCCAGGAAGGCCAGCACGCCGTAGACACCGGCACCGCGCCGCCGTGGCGGCATGCCCTGGTCGACGGGCGCCATGACCCGGGTGGCATCACTGCGGGGCATCGTGGCAGTGGGCGCCTGGCGCATCGCCGCCGTGGAGTTCGGGTCGACCCGGGACAGCGGAACGGTAGAGGTGGAGGTGGCCGCGGCGCGGGCCGTTGCCAGGGCCTGCACGGGCTCGCCGCGGCGGAACCGGGCCAGGTCGTCACGCAGCGCTTCGGCGTTGGCGTAGCGCACGTCGGGGTTCTTGGCCAACAGGCGGGCCACCATCGCCTCGTACGCCCGGGGGATGTCGACGACGATCTGGTTCAGCGGGCGC
The DNA here is from genome assembly GCA_037045185.1 of Ilumatobacteraceae bacterium. GTDB lineage: Bacteria > Actinomycetota > Acidimicrobiia > Acidimicrobiales > Ilumatobacteraceae > JAKOUY01. The sequence continues at coordinate 1,025,113 of JBAOHQ010000004.1, read as the reverse complement.
GGGGTGTCGTGGACCTGCTTGTAGGCCACGGCCACGGGATTGGCCCCGCTGAACGGCGGCGCACCGGCCACCATCTCGTACATCACGACGCCCAGCGAGTACAGGTCGCTGCGCGGATCGGGTTGGGCGCCCTGGGCCTGCTCGGGCGAGAAGTAGGTGGCCGTCCCCATCACGGCGCCGGCCTGGGTGAGGCCGGCTTCCACGGGGGCGTTCATCGCCCGGGCGATGCCGAAGTCGGCCACCTTCACCTGGCCACCGTTGCCGATCAGGATGTTGGCCGGCTTGATGTCACGGTGGACCACGCCGTTGCGGTGGGCGAAGGCCAGCGCCGCAGCCACCTCGCTGGCGATCTCCGAGCTCTGCCGGGCGGTGAGATGGCCCGTGCTTCGCAGCATGTCGGCCAGGGTCTGGCCCTCCACGTACTCCATCGCCATGAAGTACGTGTTCTGGTAGGTGCCCCAGTCGTACACGCTGACGATGTTCGGGTGGTTCAGGTTGGCCGCCGACTGGGCCTCGCGGCGGAAGCGCTCGACGAAGTTCGGGTCGGTAGCGAACTCGGGGAACAACGCCTTGATGGCCACCGGACGGTTGAGCAGCAGGTCCGTGGCCAGGAACACGTCGGCCATCCCGCCGCGGCCCAGGCGCGACGTGATCTCGTAACGATCGTTCAAGACGGTGCGCGGCGTGTCGGTGGTCATCGGGTACTCATCAGCGGGCGAACGGGGACTACCCGAAACAAACGCTGGTCAAGGCTAGCCAGTTCTCGGACGGGTCCATCAGCGGCCGTCGTGGGCGAACAGGTAGTCGAGGATCTGCTTGGCGATCGGGCCGGCCAGCGTGCCACCGGTGGACTCGCTGATCTCGTCGTTCTCCCCGCCCTTGAGGACCACGGCGACGGCGTAGCGCGGGGCGTCGGCCGGGGCGAACCCGACGATCCAGGCGTTGGACTTCTCCGGACCGGTGGCGTTGAGCTGGGCGGTGCCGGTCTTGGCCGCGGCCTGGATGCCGTTGGCCAGCTTCATCTTCCGCCCGGTGCCCTGGTTGACCACACCGATCATCATCGTGGTGAGGATGTCGGCGGTGCGTGAGCTGATCGGCCGCTTCCACTGCTGCGGGGTGGTCTTGGTGAGCACCGCGCCGTTGTGCGCCAGGGTCTCGTCGACGACGTACGGCTTCATCATCACGCCACCGTTGGCCACGGTGCTGGCCACCATGGCCATGTGCATCGGCACCATCACGTCGTTGCCCTGCCCGAACCCGCCGATGGCCAGCAGGGGCAGCGACTTGGCGAAGGCCCTGGCGTCGTCACCGAAGCGGCTGGCGGCCGGTGAGGGCAGGTCGATGGGGACCTTCTCGCCGACACCCCACGCCTTCGTGCCGTCCACCATGCCCTGCGGCCCGACGGCCAGGGCGATGCGGGCGAAGGAGATGTTGCAGCTGCGGTAGAAGACCTCCAGCATCGAGCCACCGCAGGTGTGCCCCTTGAAGTTCTGGATCGGGTTCTTGGTCTGCGGCGGCACGAAGCTGGACTCGTCGGGGAAGGTGGTGTCCAGGCTGACCACTCCGGCTTGCAGGGCGATGCCGGTGGTGATGATCTTGAACGACGAACCAGGCATGTAGTTCTCCTGGTAGGTCCGGTCCAAGAGCGGCTTGGTCTTCTGGGCCAGGAGGAAGTTCAGCGCCTGCTCGGCCTTGGCGGTGCTGGGAACCACGATCAGGTTGGGGTCATAGCGCGGGTTGTTGACCATCGCCAGCACCCTGCCGGTCCGCGGCTCCATCACGACCACCGAACCGGTCTTGTTGCCCAGCGCCTTGGCCACCACGGCCTGCAGGTCGGCGCGCAGGGTGAGCTTCACCGAGCCGAAGTTCTCGCCCTTGAACAGGTCGCCGACGGCCTGCAGATCCTGCGCCGGGGTGTCGCCCATCAAGACGTCGTTCATCGAGTCCTCGAGCTGGGTGGAGCCGAAGTTCAGTGTGTAGTAGCCGGTGACGTTGCCGAACAGCTTGCCCTGCGGGTACTCCCGCTGGAACTTGAACGTCGAGCCCTTGGACGTCGGCCGGCTCTGGGCGATGACCACGCCGTCGGCGGTGACGATGGGGCCGCGCATCCGGTTGAAGTCACGGATGGTCTGGCGGCTGTTGCGCGGGTCGGCGGCCAGGCTGTCCTGCTGGGCCACCTGGATCACGTTGAGCTGGACGAACAGCACCAGGTAGCAGGCCAGGAGCCCGACGGCCAGCTTGCGGATGCGGCTGTTCACGTGCGCCCCGCCCACTTCAGCGCGCTGCGTTTGCGCCACTTCGTCCACCGCTCGCCCATCGTCAGCGTGTCCGGCGTTTCGCCGAGGCGCCGGGCGGTGGAGTCACTGACCCGGATCAGCAGGGCCAGGAGCACGTAGTTGGCCAGCAGGCTGGAGCCGCCATAGCTGACGAAGGGCAGGGTCAGGCCCGTCAGCGGGATGACCCGGACCACACCGCCGATGATGATGAACGCCTGCACGCCGATGATGGTGGACAGGCCGGTGGCCAGCAGCTTCTCGAAGGGGCGCTCGGCGCGGGTGGCGATGCGCAGCCCGGCGCCGATCATCAGCACGAAGGCGATCAGCACGGCCGTGGCCCCGATCAGGCCCATCTCCTCGCCGATCGCGGCGAAGATGAAGTCGTTCTTGGCCTCGGGGATCTTGTTCGGTGTTCCGAGGCCCAGGCCGCGCCCGCCGATGCCGCCGTCGGCCATGGCGAACAGCGCCTGGACGTTCTGGTAGCCGCGCCCGCCGGTCTCCGGGCCGTAGCGCGACCACGGGTCGAGCCACAGGTTGACGCGCAGTTGGACGTGGCTGAACAGCTTCCAGGCGACGAATGCCGCTCCGGCGAAGCTGACCACCCCGAACACCAGGTAGACGGCCCGCTCGGTGGCCACCCACAGCATCACGACGAACAGGGTGAAGAACATCAGCGACGAGCCGAGGTCCTTTTCGGCCACCATCACCACGACGGCGAAGCCCCAGGCCAGCACGATGGGCAGCAGGTAGCGCGGCTCGGGCAGGTGCAGCGGGCCGACCTTCCAGGTACTGGCGGCGATCAGCTCACGCTTGTCGGCCAGGTAGCCGGCGAAGAACAGCGCCAGGGCGATCTTGGCGAACTCGCCCGGCTGGAAGTTCACGGCGCCCACGGCCACGCCGATGCGCGCCCCGTTCTGCGTGGCGCCGAGGCCGGGCACCAGGGGCATCAGCAGCAGGCCGACGCCGAGGAACAGGAACGTCCAGGTGTATCGAGCCAGGTCACTGGCCCGCTGGACCACCATCAGGGTGAGCACGTAGGCCACCACGGAGATGAACGTCCACGTGGTCTGCAACCCGGCCAGGCGTTCACTGAGCCGGGCGATCATCACGTAACCAACGCCGTTCAGCAGTGCGGCGATGGGCAAGATGGTGGCGTCGGCGCCCTTGGCGAACAGCCGATTGGCCACGTGGGTGCCGATCAGGATGCTGACCGTGGCGATGAGGAACGGGACCAGCTTGGGCGGGAGCTCGGTGTTCTTGCCCAGCGCGGCGAGGGTGTAGGCGCCGCCGGTGATGATGGCGGCCATCAGCACCAGACCCAGTTCCGTGTTGCGACGGGAGGTGGCGATGGTGCGGAAGCGGCTCATGGTGCGCAGGTCACGGTGACGACGCCGAGGGCCCCCGCCCGGCGAGCGGGACGGAGCTCGACGTGGTCGTGGTGGACGACGTGGTCGTGGTGGTGGTTGGTGGCGAGGTGGTGCTGGTGGTCGTCGTGGTCGTGGTGGTGGGCGGCGAGTCGTCGCTTTGCAGGGCGACGAGGCCGAGCACCACGCTGACCACGGCGATGGCCGCCAGGGCCAGGCCGAACAGGAACTTACCCGGCGTCATGAACCGGGGGGCGTCGCCCGGCCCCGCCACGTGCACGGCGCCGGCGGTGACCAGCTCGGGCTCGGGGCTGTCGTCCAGCCAGGTGGGGGCGTTGAGGTCCAGCGGGGGCTCGTGGTCGTAGTCGGGCGCCTCCTGACCCTCCAGCACGTCCAGCACCACCACCGTGGTGTTGTCCCGCCCGCCTGCTGCGTTGGCCGCGTCGACCAGGGCGTCGGCGCAGGCCTGCGGGTCGGCGTGTTCGGCGACGACCTGGGCGATGCGGGCGTCGTCGACCTCGTCCACCAGACCGTCGCTGCACAGGATGAAGCGGTCGTTGCGCACCAGCGGGATGACCCAGCTGTCGACGCGCACCGTGGGGTCGATGCCAAGGGCCCGGGTGACGATGTTGCGCCGCGGGTGGGCGCGGGCTTCCGGCTCGGTGATGTGCCCGGTGGCCAGCAGCTCCTGGACGTAGCTGTGGTCGATGGTCATCCGCCGCAGGTGGCCGTGGCGCATCACGTAGGTGCGCGAATCGCCGACGTTGATGATGGCCAGGCGCCCGGCGTACTCCGACGGCGGGGGCTCGATCGGGTCGATGATCTGGATCTGATCGGTGTCGCCCGTTCCCGGGTACAGCACGACGATGCCGGTGATCGTGGTGCCCATGCCGCGGCGGTCGTAGTCGGCGTGAGCCTCGTGGAAGATGGCCGAGTTGGCCTCGATGGCCGCGGCCACGACCACGCCGATGCTGGAGGCGCCGGTGGCCAGGCGCTCGTCCAGCACGGACACGGCGATCTCGCTGGCCACCTCGCCGGCTGCGTGCCCGCCCATGCCGTCGGCGACGACGAACAGGTTCGGCCCGGCGACGTAGTTGTCCTCGTTCTCCGGGCGGGCCCGTCCGGGGTGGGTCGCTGCGCCCCAGCGCAGCTGGGGGGCCTGGTGATCCGTGGGCTCTCCCATCAGTCGACCTCGATGATGGTCTGGCCGATCTGGATGCTGTCGCCCACGCTGAGCGCGGTGGCCGAGGTGATCCGCCGCCCGTTGACGAAGGTCCCGTTGGTGGAGCCGAGGTCGTCGATGTACAGCGAGCCGGCGTCGCGGTAGACCCTGGCGTGCAGGCCGCTGGCGAAGGTGTCGTCGGGGATCGTGATCACGCACGTCTCGTTGCGTCCGGCGGTGATCTCGGTCTCCACGCCGTAGGCCGAGCCCTTGCGCGCCTTGGGCTCGACGATGACGAGCCGGGAGCCGGCGACGCCCTTGGTCCGCTTGGCCTTCGGCTTGGGCCCCTTGGGTTGCTGGATGGCGACGGGGAACGGAGCCTTGGCGGTGGGGTCGAGCGGACCGCCCGAGGGCATCCCGTGCTGCAGCCCGGGGGGCATGCCGTGCTGCAGGCCGTGCTGGCCGGGCGGGCCGTGCTGGCCGTGGCCGGGTTTCGGGGCGCGCACCTCGCTCCACACGGCCCACAGGACGCGGGCGAAGAACAGGTACAGCAGGGCGAGCACCGCGTACTTCAGAACACCGAGGAGATCCTCGGTTGCCGCCAGGATCACAAGGCCTCGAAGCGCATGTGGGTGCCACCCACGCTGAGGATGTCGCCGTCGTTCAACGGCTGGTCGCTGTGCAGGCGCAGCCCGTTCACCATGGTGCCGTTGGTGGAGCCGAGATCGCGGGCGAAGAACCCGGTGCCCGCCGAGCGGACCTCGGTGTGCCGGCGGCTGACGTTGGGGTCCGACAGGCTGACGTCGCACTCGGGCAGGCGACCGATGATGATGACCGGCTTGTCCAGCGGGATGCGCTGACCGCTGGGCAGGATCAGCGAGCCGACCCCGGCGACGCCCGCGCCCTCACGCATCCGTGAGCCGAGCTCGAAGCGGCCGGGCTTCTGCTCCGGGTTGACCTCCATGGCAACCGACACCGGGCCCATGAAGTGGTAGCCCTCGGTGCGGGCGTACTCCCGCACGGTCTCGCCCAGCTCGGTGGTGAGAGCTTCGCGGTAGTCCTCGAAGCTGGCGTGGTCACGCTCGCTGAAGCGGAAGGTGAACTCGTTGGGAACGATGCGCCGCCCCTTGACGTCGACGCTGCGGTGGTCGTCCATCTCACGCAACAACCGCCGCCCCAGTTCGACAGGACGGATGCCGGATTTCGAGCCGCGGGAAAACACGCCCTCGACCATACGCTCCAAACCGCGCTCAAACCCCTGCAATCCCATCGCAACCAGGGTAGTAGCGCCGCACCCCACCTGACCCCCACCCCCGAGTGCCGCCGCCCCCCTTGCCGCCCCCGGCCGCATTCATGTCACCACATGAACGACCTGTCCGTTCATGTGGTGACATGAACGAGCCAGCCACCGAACCGGGTTGGCCCCCGGTCACGGGTGAGATAGCTTGTGCCTTCCACTCGGGCGAGTGGCGGAATGGCAGACGCGCTGGCTTCAGGTGCCAGTGTTCGCAAGGACGTGGGGGTTCAAGTCCCCCCTCGCCCACTAGGAACACCCCAGCTCAGCTGGGGTCTTCTTCGCGTGCCGGGACCCCTGACTTCTACCGGACTTCTACCGGCGGCCGACGGCACCCGCTGACCGCATCATTCAAGGACCAGAGCTGACGCTTCGCAGCTGATCCGTTCGACTCCGCCCTGTCGCTGAGGCGCCGGACGAGGAGCGTCCCGTGGCGTGGTGGGATTCGCGTGACGCGGATCCTGGTGGTCGTCAGTCGCCGGGTTCGAGTTCGGCGGTGACGGCAGGGTCAGTATCGCGCGTGTAGAGCTTGGTCATCGAGGCCTCGCTGAAGTAGCGGCGAGCGATCGCCCACTCGTCGTGCTGATCGGCGAGCACGGCGCCGACGAGTCGGATCACGGCCGCGTCGTTGGGAAAGATCCCAACGACGGCGGTGCGCCGGCGGATCTCTTTGTTCAGGCGTTCGAGCGGGTTGTTGCTCCAGATCTGGCGCCAGTGCGCCTTGGGGAACGCGGTGAACGCGAGCACGTCGGTCTTGGCGGTGTCCATCAGCGCGGCGGCTTTGGGGAACCTGTCGGCGAGCATGACGGCGACCTCGTCCCAGCGCGCTGCGACGTCGGCTGGGGTGGTCAACGCGAAGATCGATCGGAACGCGGCGGCGACCATCTCTTGGTGGGCCTTGGGCACGGGAGCGAGCAGGTTGCGGACGTAGTGCACGCGGCATCGTTGCCACGAGCTTCCCTGCAGGGTCTTGCGGATCGCGGCGCGCAGGCCTTCGTGCGCGTCGGAGATGACGAGCCGCACGCCGGTAAGGCCGCGGGCTTTGAGCGAACGCAGGAACGCTGTCCAGAACGTCTCGGCTTCGGAGTCACCGACGTCGACGCCAAGTACCTCACGGCCGCCCTGAGCGGTCACGCCGGTGGCGACGACGATCGCTCTGGACACGACCTGGCCCAAGGCGTCGTCGCGGACGTGGACGTAGATCGCGTCGAGGTAGACGTACGGGAACTCGATGTGACCGAGCGTGCGGTTCCGGAACGCGGCGACGCGTTCGTCGAGCCCCGCACAGATCCGGGAGACCTCAGACTTGGACACGCCCGCGGACGCGCCCATCGACTGCACGAGCGCGTCGACCGAGCGGGTCGACACTCCGGACACGTAGGCCTCCATCACGACCGCGTACAGGGCCTGGTCGATCCGTCGGCGCGGCTCGAGAATGCTCGGGAAGAAGCTGCCCTTGCGCAGCTTGGGGATCGCCAGCTCGAGATCGCCAGCCTTCGTCGTCAACGTCCGCGTCCGGTGACCGTTGCGTTCGGTCACCCGCCCCTCGGTGCGTTCATACGGGCCGGCGCCGATCACCTCGGTGGCTTCGGCCTCGATCAACTCATTCGCCAACCACTGGGCCAGCTCGCGCACAAGATCAACGCCGCCATCGCGCGTGCGCAGCGCAACGACGAGTTCGGACAGGGCAGACTCATCCAGCGCCATCGGTGTGATCTCCTCGGTTCGTTCTGACAGGAACACCAAGGATCACGCCGATGGCTCACCCGACGGTGGACCCACGAAAACCCACCACCCAGCGGGGCTCTATCGCCGGACGTCGGAAGCCCGCTAGCACCAGGACGCGACCCGACTACTCCGCGCAGCCGAGGTCAGACTTCGAGGATAGAGCCTGTGAGCGCTCGGTGAGACCCGCGTTCTGTGCTCACTGAAATCCGCGGTTGATGCTGGGGTCTTCCTGGCCGGCGTCGACCATCCCACCCGGGAGCCGGGTGGTTCCTCCAACGTGTCGAGCGACCAAGCCACGACCGTTGGAGGAACCGCCCCCATGATGAACCAGGAGACGTACGTGAAAGTGCATGAACTGCGAGAGCAGGGCTGGACGTTGGAAGAGATCGCCGCTGAGACCGGGTTTCACCCGGCGACGATCTCCGAGCGTTTGAAGGCCGACGGCCCACCGATGAGAAGGCAGGTGCCGGACTTGTCGTTGGTGATGAACGCGTGTTGGAAGCAGCGGATCGCCATCCTGATCGGCAAGTACCCGCGGTTGTTGGGGGTCAGCGTTCACAACAAGCTGGGTGCCGAGGGCTTCACCGGTGGCTACTCGACGGTGACCCGTGAGCTCCGGGTGATCCGGGGACCGCGTTTCCGGGCGGCAGAGGCGGCGTCGATGCCGATTCACACCGACCCGGGCGAGGAAGCCCAGTTCGACTTCTGCGACCTGTCCGACTGGGCTCGCCGGCTGGGGATGGGCGACACCGTTGTGGTGCTTCGGGATGATCTTGTGTTGGTCGCGTTGGCGGATGTGGTGGTTCACCACGTCCGAGGACCGTGAGCACACCTTCGAAGGGATCGCCCGGTTCTTCGACGCGGTCGGCGGGATCCCGGCCGCGTGACCGCACCGACCGGATGGGCGCGCTCGGCACGTCGCAGGGCCGCCGGTTCGTGTTGCACCCGCCGACGGTCGGGTTCGCCGCCCATCACGCAACGACGATCACCTCGTGCAAGGCGAGCGACGCGAAGCGCAAAGGCAAGGTCGAGCGGCCGTTCCGGTCAGCTGCAAGAGACGTTCCTGCCCGAGGTCGAGCTTGACGGGATCCCGCATGATCTGGCCGAGTTGAACCGCCGGGCCGAGCAATGGCTCGAGAGCGAGTGTCCATCAGGTCGAAGTCGCGCAGCACCGGTGAGCTGCCCGGCCGGGCGGCTGATCATCGAGCGGGAGTTCTTGTCGCCGTTGCCGCGGGTGCGGTTCGACACCGATTACGTCGAGACCCGTCGGGTGCACAACGTCGTGCCGTTCATCTCCGTTGACGGCGGCCGCTACGGCGTCCCACCCGAAGTCCGTCGGGCAGCTGGTCGAGATCCGCCGCCCCGTCGACGCACGGGAGTTCGACGGTCCGCCACGCCGGCCGGACCGTCGTCACCCACGTGCTCCAGCAGAGCCCGGGGCCCGACATCATCTGGCTCCCCGAGCACCGCGCGTCAGCGTCGAAGCCATCGCGTTGGCCGGCCGACCCAAGCACGACGGCCGCCATCTCCACCTCATGCCACCACCGGTCGAGGACGGATCGGAGCAGTTGGCGCTCGGCGACGGCGACTACGACGTCGACGACCCCTGACCTCGCTGAACGCTACGGCCTTGTCGTCGACGTCGAGGACCTCGCATGAGCCAGCAGGGTTCTATGAGCAGATCAAGGCCGACCTCGGCTACCTGCATCTCGACCGCCGCGGCGAGCCTCCTTCGCTGTCCTCGCCGAACAAGCCAAGAACGAATGAGTGGTCACATGTCGAGTTCCTCGCCCGGCTCGTCGCCGAGCAAGCCACCGCCGACCGCAACCGGCGACTCGCCGCCCGGCTGCGCTACGCCCGGTTCCCCTACCGGCGTCGACTCGAGGACTTCGACTTCGAGTTCCAACCCAGCGTTGACCGCAAACTCGTCGAGGACCTCGCCACCCTGCAGATTCATCGACGAGAACCGACCGATCCTGTTCCTGGGCCAACCAGGCTGCGGCAAGACCCACCTCGCCGTCGCCCTCGCGACCGTTGCGGTCGAGGCCGGCTACCGCGGCTACTTCACCACCGCCGACGCCATGTGCAAGCAACTCATCCGACGCCCAACACGACGGCACCCTGGCCACCAAGTTGAAGACCTACACCGCCCCGACGGTGATGATCATCGACGACGTCGGGCTCCTCCCGATCGGCGGCACCGAGGGCGCGGCGATGTTCTTCCACGTCGTCAACACCCGCTACGAGAAAGGACACCCCACCCTCGTCACCACGAACCGAGGCCTGCCCGCATGGGGCCAGATCTTCGGCGACGCCGTCGTCGCGGCCGCCATCCTCGACCGGCTCATGCACAAAGCCATCGTGTTCAACATCCGAGGCCCATCCTGGCGGCTCCGAGAGCACAACGGCCTCGAGATCGCCACCACCAGCCCCGACCGATAACCTCACCCCGCCGACCAGACACCGTGAGCATCAACCGCGGGTTTCAGTGAGCACAGAACACGCCTTCTCCTGAGCGCTCACAAAGGTCGTCGATGTAGCCCTGGACGGCGGCAGGCACGTCATCGACGGAATCTGCGAATTCCTCCCAGTGCAACTTGAGCAGCTTGAGACGGCCGCGCCCGTAGTCCTTGAAACGGCTGTACATCACCAGCTCGTCACGGGCTGTAAGCCAAGTGACTGTGATCAGAGTCTCGATCAGCGCTCGGATGCTGGCGGACGAGTGCTCCAACGTCCATTCGGCTGGGCTGTGGATTGCGCTGGTTGCGATGCGAAGGCTGCGGGCCGTGAGTCCCGTTAGGACCTCGAAACGATCTGGGTCGTAGAGGTCGGGGTCGGCGGCGATGGCCGCTGCTTCGAAGGCCTCCCACTGATCATTCGCCCGATTCACGAACTCGGTGACCTTCAACATGATCGATTCCTGGTCGAAGTCATCTCCGCCCTCGTTCGCAACGCGGCAAGGGTAGAGACGCCAGTTCGACCGCCAAAATGTCCTCGCCCACGCGAGTCGTTTGGAGCCTTCCTCGTCGAGCACCATCGCCGAGGTCGCACCGAAGCTCGCTCGGACGAAGGACTCAACTCTTGCCCGTTCCTCGTCGGTCAGTTCGTCGGGCCACCGCGCAAGAAGGTGGACGGTCTCGATCTCGAAGGAGAACTTGATCTTCTCCGCGATCAGTAAGGCACGGAAGTTCAGCATCTTCGTCTGGGTGCCGACCGTATCCCTGCCGCTCATGCTTGCAACGATCACTGGCGCCAATGCCCGCTCAGCAACCTCCGGGTCAACGCGGAAACCATCTCGGGCGTGCCAACGCGCAGTTGGCCATGATCCCGGCGCGCCCGGATACATCCCCAGCGCCTGTGCAAACGTCTCCGGGATAACCAGATCGTGAACCCCGCGATCGGTCAGAGCGTCGAGGACCGCATCCCGGGTCTGTGGTGGAAGCGACTCCCATGAGGTCAGCGAGCCGTCGAAGACCGCCCTGTCGGCGGCGGAGTCACCAAGGACCTCGTCCAAGACCTCATTGACAACGTTCATGATGGCGACGACCGTCGACCGTCCCCGATCGATCTTGTCGGCAAGATGCCAACACGCCCACAAGTAGTCGGGGAACTGGTCCCGCAGCCACGGCACCGCCCGCATATTTGGGATTCCACCAAACGGGCTGTTGAGGACCTTGCCCTGCTGTCGGTGCTTGGACAGAGGGGTATTCCGCCGCGTGGTTGCGTTCTTCAGCTTCTTCTTTGCCACGGGCACTCCTAGCGACGGGAGCTCCATCCTCTCAGGGCCGATCGGCGCACCGGGCACGGATTGTGGGACACGTCAGGATCCTCTCCTGGCTTCCGACCCAGCAGCAGGCGCAGGTAGTCCACCGTTGGTCCGCTTACTGGACTTCTCGGTCGCGGTATTCCAGTGCGCGGCGGCTGCTGCTATCAGCCACGATCATGTCTCTGTGATATAATCTCGGCATGTCCGAGGGTTCGACGCTCGCGCGACTGCTGGAAGTAGCAGTCGGCCAGCATGGCTTCATCACGCCCGATACGGCCGCCGCCGCCGGGGTGGACCCTGCACGCCTGCCAGTCATGCTGGCGCGGGGGCAGCTCGAACGGTGGGGCCGAGGGCTGTACCGCATCCCCCAACTGCCCATCGGCAAGTACGACCATCTTGCAGCCGCCGTCATGCAGGTCGGCCACGGGGCCGTCGTGTCGCACGCTTCATCGGACTACCTCCATGGCTCGACCGACACTTCGCCCGACACGATCGAGCTCACGGTTCCCACCTCGGCGCGAATTCGGCGCGCCGGTCTCGACGGAATCAGAATCTGGCGCGAGGACCTCGCGAGCGGCGACCTCACCACTGTCGATGGCATCCCGACTACCACCGCCGGCCGCGCCGGCCGCGCCAGCTGTGAAGCCGGTGATGGGCCTCGAGTGCCATCGTCGTCCACCGCATCCGCGGCGAGCCGCGACAATGTGACCATGGAACGACCGCGTGTGGAGCTGATCGACGGCAAGGTGCTGTATGACGGACGGTCTCTCGTCGCCTGGGCTTCACGAGTCGCCGACCGAATCGTCGAGCGATGCGACGCCAGCCGCATCGTGCTCTACGGCTCGGTCAGCGCGCGGTGATGACGGTCCCGACTCAGACATCGACTTGCTCGTCGTGATGCCGATCGTCGGTCGTCGTCACGACGCCTCAGTCCGCGTACTCAACGAACTTCGTGACCTCCCTGTCCCGGTCGACATCACCGTTGTCGACCCGGCGCACCTCGACGAAGAAGCGAGCGTCCCTGGTGTCGTTCGCGCCGCAATGCGCGAAGGGAGGGTCCTTGTCGCCGCCTGATCGCACCGACATCGCTCGGCGATGGCTGCGTTGGGCGGGGGAAGACCTTGCGCTCGCAGAGCACACCGCTGCCGACCCAGACGTGGTAGCCCACGGTGCATGCGTGTGGGCTCACCAAACTGCGGAGAAGGCGCTCAAAGCTCTGCTGATCCTTCGTGACATCGATCCACCGAAGCTGCACGATCTCGACCGATTGGCCCAGAGACTGCCGGAGGATGAGGGGAAGGCCTTCGCCATCATAGAACTCCCCGAGTTGACTCGCTGGTCGATAGAGGGCCGATACCCCGCTGACCTAGACGAAGCCACTCATGCTGACGCGCAGAAGGCGATCGCTGTCACGCGAGAAGTTCTCGATGTGGTTCGTCCCCGTATCGGCGAGGAAGGACTGCGTCGATGACCGGTCACGACAACGCGAACACGACTCGGGCTATCGAGCGCAGGCTGAACCGTGACTGAGCAACTTCCCGAGCGGGGGGACCGCCTGCGAATCGACGGAGAGCTGGTCATCGTGGAGGTTGTTACCGCGACCGACACCGGTGCGGATCTGATCCTTCGCACGAGTACGGGATCCCTCTTCGACCGGACCGCTACCTGGCAGCAGCTGGAGAAGGCGCGAATCCCCGAGAACGACGGACTCGGTGACCCAGCCAAGGCGCTCGCCGGTCTATGGGGACAGTGGATGAGGTACACGTCACCCCGGCTTCGCTCCGCCACGCTCGCGACGCGGCCGCTGAAGCCGTTCGCACACCAGGACGAAGCGGTGTTCGACCACATGCTCCCGCAGCCGCGCCTGCGGTTCTTGTTGGCGGACGAACCGGGAACCGGCAAGACGATCATGACTGGCATGTACCTGGTTGAAGGCCGGCGACGTGGGTTGATCCCCGGGCCCGCCATGGTCGTCGTTCCCGCTCACCTGGTCCAGAAGTGGCAGGAGGAGCTCGAAGACTTCTTCGGGATCCAGGCCAGCAGGCTCACCCCCGAGGTAGCGCGCGACCCCAAGGACCTCGATCCTCGAGTCGACGTGTGGATCACGAGTGTCGATCTGTACACCCACGACCGAGACGTCCGACGCAAGGTCGCAGGTGCCCGGGCGTCCTGGTCCCTGGCGGTCTTCGACGAAGCCCACCGGCTGACGCCAACCTCTCGATACCTTGCGGCCGCCCAGGAACTTGCCTCTCGTACGCACCACTTGCTGCTGTTGACGGCCACCCCTCACAGAGGCAAGGAACACTTCTTTCGTGGGCTATGCAACCTTCTTGATCCGGCTCTCTATCCGTGGGACCCAGACGAAGACGACTACGAGGGTTCGCTCCGTCCAAGCCGACTGACGTTTCTTCGGCGGATGAAGGAGGACCTGCGCGATGTCGATGGCACTCGCCTGTTCCCGGAGCGATACGCCGAGACCATTCCGGTCAGCCTCGGCGAGCTCGAACGGGCGGCCTACGACGCCGTCATGGACTACGCCGAAACCTGGTACGGAGAGAACTCAACCTTGGCTCTCTCCATCTACGGCAAGCGGGCAGCTTCATGTCTTCCCGCTGTGAAAGCCACGCTCATGCGTCGTCTCGCTGCAGTCAGTGGTTCCGCATCCAAACGGGGTGGAGGACAGCTCCCCGAGACGATGGCCGAAGGCTTGCGTGGCGACCACGCGATGTCCGAAGCATTTGAGGATCCCGAGGAACTCGAGAGAGCTGAGGACGTGATCGTCGCAGCGTCTACGAAGGACAAACAGGGCGAGATCCAAGCGATCGAGTCACTGCTCGCCCAACTTCGCGCTGCGATCGAACTCGGTGGCACGCCGGCGAAGTGGGACAAGGCCCGCGAACTGCTCGACCGACATGCCATCACTCCCGGCAGAGGCCAGTTGCTCGTCTTTACTGAGTTTGCCGATACCGCTCGCTGGCTGCACGATCGCTTTGCCGACGCCGGCTTCAGCGTTGAGACTCTCGAGGGCGCAGTCGACCACAAAGCCCGACACGAACTCCAGCGAGGCTTCCTCGCAGGTGACTACCAGGTGTTGGTGTCTACCGACGCTGGTGGCGAAGGCATCAACCTTCAAAGCGCTCATGTGATGCTCGACTGGGACATCCCGTGGTCGCTCGTACGCCTGGAGCAACGGATGGGTCGACTCCACCGCATCGGCCAGAAGAACGACGTGTTCATCTATCATCTGGTTGCGCCCGCTACCCGCGAGGGCCGAGTGCAAGAAGTCATGCTCAGCAACCTTGAGGCGGCCGCAGAAAGCCTTGGTGGACGCATTTTCGATCTACTCGACGCAACCGTTGCAAGGGCACTCGGTACGAACTTCGACTTTGCCCAGGCAATGACCAAGGCGCAGGCCGACCCGAGAGCAGCGATCAACATCCCTGATGTTGCGGACCTCAAACGCGCTGGCGAAGCGCTCGTCAACGAAGACAGGCACCTCCGGACGAAAGTCGACCACGTCGCAGCAGACGCTCGCTTCCGGGCAGACCGCCTCGAATCCATCAACCCGGTCATCGTTGACGGCTTCATTGATGCAATCAGTGCCTCGGAAGGGTGGAGCGCCAGCCCCGGACCAGCAGTAGGGATCCGCAAGATCCAGTCGCCAAAGCCGTTGCCGGCCGCACTCGGCGGGGGGTCGGCGAAGTACATCGCCGCCGACGGTACCGCCGTCCAACAAGCCCGAGCTGACGGTGTCGCAGACCTGGACGAAGTGACTGTTCTAGGACCCACCGAGGAGGCCTTCACAGAGCTGATCCAACTCGCTGTCGAGAGAGGCCGACCCGAGTTGCTCCGCGGCGCGAAGTTCGTCGACACCGGGTCCATAAGCGAGTACACGCTGCTCGTCTACGAGGCCGAGGTACGAATGCATGATGACGTCCGCCAGGTGTCGCGGCCCTCCCCTGTTCTCATTAGATGGTCCGGCGCTGGGGCGTTCGAGGTGTCCTGGGAATCTGTCATGAGCCTCAAGCCCGGAGTTGGCCGAGCTGGCGCCAAACCGAGCCCGGCTCAACTCGTTGAAGGTGAGGTCGAAGCGAAGGCGGCACTCGCGGCCGAGGTGAGGCGGCAGCGTGAGGAGCGACTCGGATGGGTGAACAAAGCTCGTGAGCAGCTCAACGAACTTGAGGACCGCTTCTTGGAGGAGATCGCTGAGCTTCCAAAGACTGCAAGACAGGGGCGACAGACGGTCTTTGCGAAGCTGAAAGCGGACCGCCTCGCTCAGCTCAGTGAGCTCGAGGACGTCCAGCCCACCGCCGTGCGTCTCGTGGGATGGACCCAGGTCGGCGCTGGCGTGACCCTCGACGAGTTGGGCTACGAGCCGAACGCCGAAAGGGTCGCGATTGCCAAGGTACTCACTGAACTCGAGGCCCTCGGCTACGCAGTTGATGACCGTCAGACTGCCGGGGTTGGCTACGACCTCCTTGCCCGACACAAGCACAGCGGCGAGCAGAGATGCGTCGAGGTCAAGGGTTTCACCAGCCATATGGGTCCCGTGTGGCTCGAACAGAACGAGTGGGCCCAGGCCCTCCAACGACGAGACGACTATTGGCTGTACGTCGTGGATGATTGCGCCCAGCAACCCACGGTACACGTGAGGGTGAAGGACCCGGTCAGCGTCTTTGCGGACGGCGCCGGCAGGATCCAGCGCTACCAGATCAGGCTCTCGCAGCTGAAGGGGCAGGTTCAAGGATGACGGCCACGCCCAACGAGAGAATGATCGACCGCTGGTTTCCTGTAGCGGCGGTCGACGATGCCTGCAAGACGCCTGTCGGGTCAGGTCGAGTGGAGAAGGCGATCTTCACCTGGTTCGCCTCAAGACCCTTAGCCCAAGCCCGAGCCGCGGCACTGACGGCGCTCTTGCCAGCCGATGAAGCTCTCAAGACGCGTATCGAGGAAGCCATCCGCGAAACCGGGCGTCACAGACTGAAAGAACTCGGGGAGATGGTCCCCGACTTCAATGGGGGCAAAGCCCCGGTGGTTCTTGACATGTTTTCCGGTCGGGCAATTATCCCGCTGGAAGCAGCCCGGGCCGGAGCGCGAGCAATCGGGATCGACCTGTCGCCCGTTGCGACTCTGGCCGGGCGATTGTTGGCGGACTACCCAGCTCGGGATTGGTGGCCCTACGCGATGAACCTGGGTCGGGCTCGGTGTCGCGTGACGTGGGTGAGTCTGTCGTGGGCAGCCGCCGGCGAGCAAGATGCGGTAGCCGGTAGTTGTGCAGGTTCGCGGAACCCGCGGCCTGATCTCTTGACCTGCTTGATGGTCAGGTTCGCTGCTTCGACGCGGCCGTTGGAGGCGCCGGTGGTGTGGTGGGCGAGGATCTCAGTGGCGCCAACGTCGCGAGGGTCTTCGCGAGGGTGCGCAGCTCGGGCCCGGCGGCCGGGTCGCAGCACCAGGCGATCGCCCGGTCGAGCGCTGTCGGTCGGCTTCGACGGGGTCGCTGGTGAGGTAGATGTCGCGGACGTGTTCGCTTGGCGACCCACGCGTCTCGGACGTGGCCGGTCGGGGTCGCCGTCGCGGAGCGCCTGGTGGAGGCGTTCCCATCCGTCGTTCGTCGAGGTGCTCGGCAGCCCATCAGCAACAGTTTGCGGATCCCGTAGAGCGGGTCGCCCTTCCACCCGCGGTGGTCGTAGCGCTGGCTTGCTGCACCCGCTGGCGGGTCTTGGTGACTGCGGCGTTCGGCGAGGCGAACGATGTGGAACCGGATCGACCACGATCGTCACGTCGGCGAGCAGCTCGAAGTTCGTGGACCGCAGACCGGTAGCCCTCGTGCGGATCGACCGACACGACACTCGATCCCGGCGCACCCAGTCGACGGGCTGTGCAGGCAAGCCAGCGCTTGAAGATCCGGCGGCGTTGCGTCCCTCGAAGACGTCGATGATCCGACCGGTCAGCAACGTCGACCGCGGCGGCTGATGAAGCGTCGCCGCCGATGCCGTTTCGACGGGTGACATCACGGTCTCGTCGAAGCCGACCTCGAGCAACCTCGCCGACACTGATCAACGGCGCGTCGAGGCGGGCCTGGCCGTGGCGTTCGACGATCGCAGCCCACACCGTCGACCACGTGACCCCCAACTCGCGCGCCAGCGGACGTCGGGTGTCGCTTCGATCGTCGGCGATCGCGATCCGCCGCCCAACGACCCGACACGCTCGGTCAGCGAGTCGCACGCGGCAGCACCAGACTCGGGCCGCTGCTCGGTCCACGTCTTCACCGACGCACGCCGGCTTCGCAGCACTCCCAGCACCCGCTTGCGCCACCGCAACGTCACGGGCCGATCCGCCCGCGGGCGCGTCACGCAGCGTCACCCACCGCCGGTCCTTCGACCTGGCCGATCACCCCGCACCGCCGGACACGCCGACCCGCGTTCGGCATCGGTCTCGATCTCGACCACCACGTCGACCGTCGGTCGTCGTCGATGCCGAGATCAACCGGAACCCGGGCGCGGCGAACCACACCAGCTCCTGCGCTACCTTCCCCCACGGGGGCCTCCTTGGACCTCGGACCGTCAGACAGTCACGAGAGTTCACCGAGGCCCCCACCTCACATCGCGGATGCTCATCCCAGGTTCATCGCGTAGGGCCGTGTAAGCGGCCGTGATCACGGTGGTTATAGGTGGGGGTGGATGCGGTCGGGGTAGACGAGGGTGAGTTGCTCGAGGGCCTGTTTCCAGTTCGTGGTGATCTGGCCTTCGACGAGGCGGCCGGCGGCTCGGCGTTCGGTGGCTGGTCGTCCTCGTTCCTTGGCCCGGTCACGGGCCCGACGGTCTTCGATGTTGCAGATTGCCAGCCAGAGCAGCTTCACGGCGGCGGCGTCGTTGGGGAAGTGGCCGCGGTTCTTGGTGACCTTGCGTAGCTGGTAGTTCAGCGACTCGATCGAGTTGGTATCAGGTATGACATCTCTGACGGTTCGGGCTTGGTGCCGGCTCTCGTAGGGTCGGGTGGTCGGGTTCGGGGCGTCGGAGAGGAATCTGCCAGGGCAGGCCGCTCTACTCCTTGACCTGCGAGGTCGCGTTAGTACTTGGCCGCCCCAGCGACTGGCCCGACTGCGCTGCGAGCGCGAATCCGTTTCTGTCGTCTCTTCGCCCGGCATCTTCCTCAACAATCAGAGAGGAGCAGGAAAGATGAGATCGATCGGCATGGACGTGCATCGCACGTTCGCTCAGATCGCCGATGCGTCGAGGACGGGTTGTGCCGCGACGAGGGCCGGATCGGGGTTCGCCCCGAGGACCTGCGTGCGTGGGCGGCGACGCTCGAACCCGACGACGAGATCGCGCTCGAGGCGACCACGAACTCCGACGCGATCGCGACACTGTTGCGCCCGCTGGTGGCCAAGGTGGTGGTGTCGAACCCGCGCAAGACCCGTGCGATCGCGGAGGCGAAGGTGAAGACCGACAAGGTTGACGCCCGAATCCTCGCGCAGCTCCTGGCGGCTGACTTCCTGCCCGGCACGTGGGTTGCGGATGATCGGACCCGGACGCTGCGCCGCCTGGTGATGCGCCGCACCCATCTGGTGAAGCAGCGCACCCGCGTGAAGAACCAGGTCCACGCGATTTTGGCCCGGAACCTGGCACCGACGTGCCCGCACGCCGACATGTTCTCCGGTGTCGGCCGCCGCTGGTTGCGCACCCAGGAGCTCCCGGCCGACGAGTGGCGCAGCATCGAGTCGCTGCTGCGCCAGCTCGACTTCCATGGCGACGAGCTCGCCGAGGTGGAGCGTGATCTCGCGATCGAGGCGATCGACGATCGTGCCGCCGCCCGTCTGATGACGGTGCCCGGCATCGATGTCACCGTCGCGATGGCTGTCATCGCCGCGGTCGGCGACTTCTCCCGGTTCGAGTCGCCCGACCGATTGGTCGCCTATCTCGGGTTGAACCCGAAGGTCCGCCAGTCCGGCAACGACCACGCGGTCCACGGACGGATCACCAAGGCCGGGCCGGCACAGGCTCGCGGGATGCTCGTCGAAGCAGCGTTCGCTGCGTCGCGTACGCCGGGTCCGTTGCGGGCGTTCTATCGCCGCGTCAAAGATCGCCGCGGTTTCCAAGTCGCGACTGTCGCGGTGGCACGCAAGCTGACCGTGCTGTGCTGGCACCTCGTCACCCGCGACGAGGACTACGCGTTCGGCAGGCCGAGCCTGAACGCGCACAAGCGCCGCCGATTCGAGCTCCGCCGCCGGCGCCACCTCACGACGCGGGCCCGTCGCCGGCGTCTCCCGTGACTACCACATCAAGCAACTCCGAGACACCGAGAAGGAACTCGTCGAACACGCCGAACGCGCCTACGAAGTCGCCGTTGCGCACTGGCAACCCCGCAAACCCGCCGCACAGGGTTGACAATGTCATCCGTCGTGTAGATCACCCGGCGCAGCGCCGGCGGGAAGGCGAGGAATGGTGTGAACCGCTCCCATGCGTCGCGGAACGCTTTGAGTGTCGACGGATACTTCTTGCCGAGCGGGGTCTGCTCGAATGCTTCGAGCTCGATCAGCGCCCCGTCGGCGTTGGCTGCGGTGTAGATCGGGCGCAACGCTGCAGCGACGGCCTTGCGGTCCTTGTAGTTGACGAAGCGCATCGCGGCACGGATCAGGTTGCACGACGCAGGTCTGCACAGTCGCTTCGGGCCAGGTCGCCTCGACTGCTTCGGGGAAGCCGGTGAGGCCGTCACAGCACACGATCAGCACGTCACGCACCCCCCGGTTGGCGAGCTCGGCGCATACCGTCGCCCAGAACTTCGCTCCCTCGGTGGCCTGCACCCAGATGCCCAGTACGTGCTTGACGCCGTCGACATCGACACCGATGGCGATGTGCGCGGCCTTGTTGCGCACGTGGCCACCGTCACGCACCTTGATCACGATGGCGTCGAGGTAGATCACCGGATAGAGGGCCTCGAGCGGGCGTTGCTGCCAGGCCAGGACCTCATCGGCAACGGCGTCGACGACCTTCGAGATCGTCTCATGAGACAGCTCGGTGCCGATCGTCGACACGAGATGATGGCCGATGTCGCGCACCGTCATCCCGCCGGCGTAGAGCGACACGATCATCGCGTCGAGCCCGTCGAGACGACGGACCCCCTTGGGTACGAGCATCGGTGTGAACGTTCCTTGCCGGTCACGGGGCACGGCCAGCTCGATGTCGCCGATCTCCGAAGCGACCGTCTTCGGGTAGGCGCCGTTGCGTGAGTTCGGGAACTGCGCAGCGTCAGGATCGCCGCGGTCATAGCCGACGTGATCGCCCAGCTCGGCATTCAGGCGCTTCGGATCTGAGCGTGGGGTAGCGATGTAGGAGGGTCCGCGGGCGCGGGCAGGGGCTCGACGAGTCTGGGTGTGTCTTACGCATCCGGATCGAGGAGCCCCTGTTGGAATCGGACCCTACTCGCATGTGCGAGTTGCTTGTCGGCCTGCCCGACGTGAACGTGATCGGTGTCGGCGATTGGCCGTTGTTCTTGCGGATCGCGATCACGACTCGAACCGAACGACCGCCGTGTCCGGGTTGCGGCGGGATCGTGCATCGCCACGACGTCGACGAGGTCGAGCTCGCGGATCTGCCGTGCTTCGGGCGTCGCACGCGGCTGGTGTGGTGCAAGCGGCGATGGAAGTGCCCGAACCCGGCGTGTCGGATGGTGACGTTCACCGAGACCGACGAACGCATCGCAGCGCCGGAAGCGGCGATCACCGATCGGGCTGGGAGGTGGGCGACGTTCCAGGTCGGCTTCCACGGTCGCAGTGTCAGCGAGGTCGCAGCCGATCTCGGCTGTGACTGGCACACCGTGATGGACGCCGTCACCCTGCACGGCACACCGCTGATCGACGACCCCGACCGGATCGGCGCCACCAACGCGGTCGGTCTCGATGAGGTCCTGTTCTGTCGGCTCGGCAAGTTCCGCACCCGGTGTTGGTCGACGCAGATCGTCGATGTCGAGCACGGCCAGTTGCTCGACATCGTCGCTGGCCGTGACGCAGCCGGAGCGTGCGCCTGGTTCGCCCAACGGCCCGAGGCGTGGCTGGCGGCGATCCGCTGGGCGACGCTCGATCTGTCCGGCCCGTATCGCAGCGTGTTCGACACGATGCTCCCGCACGCCGTCCAGGTCGCTGACCCGTTCCATCTGATCCAGCTCGCGAACCGGGTCCTCGACGAGGTCCGCCGTCGCGTCCAGAACGACACGCTCGGTCATCGAGGCCGCAAGGACGATCCGTTGTATCGAGCGCGGCGACTGTTGACGATCGCGCACGAACGCCTCAGCCCTGATCGTGATGACCGGCTCCAAGGCCTGCTGCGTGCCGGCGATCCGCGCGGTGAGGTTCGCATGGCCTGGCACGCGAAGGAAGTGCTCCGCTCGATCTACGACATCGACGACGCCGACACCGCGACAGTGTTCGTCGCCCAGCTCGGCGTCGATCTCCAAGACGACTCCTGCCCACCCGAAGTCCAGCGCCTCGGCCGCACGATCGTGCGCTGGCAACACCAGATCGCCGCCTGGCACCGCTGCCGCCACACCAACGGGCCGACCGAGGCGATCAACAACCTCGTCAAGCGCATCAAGCGCGTCGCGTTCGGGATGACGAACTGGACCAACTACCGCACCCGCGCCCTGCTCTACGCCGGCCAGCCCAACTGGTCACTCCTCAACCCGTGATCCCACGCCGAAATCCGAAGTGCCGGCATTCAAGCCACGCTCCAGCGACGCCTTCAGCATCCCCTTGAGCAGGCCCTCATGGCCAGTGAGCGGCTCGCCGGCGTCGATCCGGGCGAAGATCTCATCGAGCGCGCCCGACTCGGTCAGCTGATCAGCGATCTCCTTCTGCTGGCGTCGACGCTCAAGCCTCTCCGGATCGGTCTTCGTCATAGTCATCAGTGTTCTCCAGTCAGGTCACGATCCGACCGCTTACACACACCATCTGACACGCCCTCACGGCGCTCGGCCTCGACGAGACCCTGTTCTGCCGGCAAGGCCGGTTCCGGGTGCAGTGCTGGTCGACCCAGATCGTCGACGTCCGCCGCGGCCAACTCCTCGACGTCGTCGAGGGACGTGACAGCAGCGAACCGTGTCGCTGGCTCGCCGGCCGCAGCGACGAGTGGCGCGCAGGTGTCGAGTGGGCGACGCTCGATCTGTCCAACGTCGTATCGCACGGTGTTCGACACGATGCTGCCCGACGCCGTCCAGGTCGCCGATCCGTTCCATGTCGTGAAGCTCGCGAACACCCGCGCTCGACGAGACCCGGCGCCGCGTGCAGAACGACACCCTCAGGCATCGGGGCCGCAAGAACGATCCGCTCTACCGGGCCCGACGGCGCCTCACGATGGCCCGCGAACGCCTCACCGGTGAGCAACACGACCGGCTGATGGGCCTGCTGCGCGCTGGGGATCCACGCCGCGAGGTGTGGTTCGCGTGGAACGCGAAAGAAGTCGTCCGCCAGATCTACGACCACACCGACCACCAGCTCGCGACCGAGTGGGTCGACGAGATCGTGCGCGACTTCGCCGACCGCGAGATGCCCGACGAGGTCCGCCGCCTTGGCCGCTCGATCGCCCGCTGGCGCGACCAGATCATCGCCTGGCACCGATCCCACGTCTCGAACGGACCCACCGAAGCCGTCAACAACCTCGTCAAGCGGGTCAAGCGCGTGGCATTCGGGATGCGGAACTTCGAGCACTACCGCATCCGGTCACTGCTCTACGCCGGACGCCCCAACTGGGCCCTGCTCGGCACCCCCACTCCACCGTGAAATCCGAAGTCCCCACAAACTAGGTGTCCGTCAACCGGGGGTCACTTCAAGCGTCTGTTTCGCAGTCAGTTGCGTTTGTCTATTTGGTCGACGACCGTTGAGTCATCACGGGTCGTCGAAGGGATGACAAAATTGTTCGCAACTGTGCTGACTGAGCTAGCCCAGACTCATCGGGAAACAGCGATGTGAAGGTCACACCGTATAGGTCCATCTCTTCGATCGCCGTCACAGCTTCGCTACGTGGTAATTCGAAGTTGATCAGCACTGGGCCGTTGTTCTCCAGATCCTCGCGGGTCTCGCTGTCATCACACGAATGAAGGTAGGACTCAATATCGTGCGAGTTCGAGCGATCATAGGTGAAGACGCCATGCTGGCGGCTCGCCCTGAAGTTGTGCTTGCGACTAACCGAGACTATCTCGACAGCCTCCTGTTGATCGGACCACACAGGCGAGTCGGTCCGGAGCGTGTGGACTACCAGATGGGTTGCCTGCTCCGACTGGTGGAACAACGAATCAGCCGCAGCAAAGAATGAAGCTACGAGTGGGTTCAATGACCAGTCGAGGAGCCGCGTTGGCAGTCCGTGGTGTTGTCCGAATGCTTCGAGATCGGTGTCGGAGTCGCAGACCTCACTTGCGACTCCGTAACGGATGCATTCAGCTCGGAACGCCTTTATCTGCTCGCCATGGATCTTAGCCCTAGCATTGGGGGTCACGTCCCGCCAGACCCTCTGGAACTTGCTTTCAAGCTGCCAATCGGCTCGTCGAGTGCCACGAAAGATGAAGCGTCGCCCATCGAGGTGATCGATCTCATGATGGAGTCGAGACGACCCTGGCCGCCTTGGTGTTCGTTGAACAGCGAGCTCAAGCAGCTGTTGGCTAAAGTCGGACCAACGGTCAATTGCGCGTCGTTGCACGGGCGCAATCGTCAACCTTGATGGTGCGCTGGTGCGAGCTTTGGGCGTCCCGCTCTTGCCTCTTGAGGCTTGGCCCATCAGCGACGCCCTTCGTGCTCGTCTGCGATGACAGGGGTTCCCCCGCTCGGCGTGAGTCCGGGTACGGCGTCCAACATACACGGATGAAGGGCTAGCTCGACGCCCTCAGACGGAAGATCGAAGCGGCTATCTGAGTTGACGCCGTAGAAGTGATAAGCGCCGGCTGCCGCTCTGGAGCTTGAGAGGCGATAGCCGATGACGCGATTGTGCCAAAGCGCATCAACCACTATTGGCACGAGCGTGCTCCTATCGAGCTTAGGGTTGATCGTATACTGTTCGAATTCGACCTCAATCTCACGAGAAAGTAGGGCGAAGTCGTCAGACGTGATGATGTCGGTCCTTTGCGACCGCAGGACGTGTTCGAGAGTGGCGGCCATTGACTTTAGATGCTCCATCCCTCCGAAGTAGCTAAGATCGTCAAGACCCGCTGGCAGGAGATCTGCTGCTATCTCCTGTGCGCATATGAAGAGTTGCTCGCGGCCGTGCTTGAGCGCCATTCGGGAAACGATCTGTCGAAATCGCTCCGGGTTGAATGAGGACGGATAAGATTCGATCTCTCGGCTGATCGTGTTCCCCACATCCACGATATCGCGCGGGATGAATCGGGAATGGCGGATGAGGTAGTCCAGAGCATCCTCATCGACGCCGCGTTCGAGATTGTGAATCTTTGAGAATCCTAACCATGCGCGGACGCTGTCCTGTTTGACCACCTCGGGTTCGACGAGGAGCGTTCTTGGTAGCTCCCTGATCTTCTTGAGGACCAGGTTTCTCAGTGAGGCCGGGTCCCAGTTCAGCGTGCGGATGTAGCCCGTGTCGAGCATCTTAGAAGCATGAGTTGAGCGCATGATCGACGAGATCACCATATCTCGTACTGTGATTGTTGTGTGGAGCCTGCCGCCGAACTTGTGTGAGTTGATCAGGTCGACCAGCGCGGTCAGGAGGCCCTCCTGTGTACGCATCCAGTAGGATGGCGCAGCCTCGAACTCTTTGTCGATTGAGTCGACGTAGAGTGAGACAGGCGGAGCGTGCTCGAGTGCGCGTGCGGTAAGACTCTCGAATCTGTCCCACTCTGTGGAGTCGAGGGAGAGACGTCGCTCGGCCGACGAAGTCAGGACGCGAAACGTGTCGTAGACGTCGATTGGCTCGCTGAGCCTTCTGACGTAGCTGCTCGACGCGAACTGGTCTGGTGCATGAGCGAGGTAACTACTCAACTTCGGATCAAAGAGAAGGTGAGTTGCCGCTGAAAGCACGATGGCATGCCTCCACAAGCGTGTCCAAAGCCCGGGTAGGTCTGGGCGCTTCCTCGACTGCGCGAGTGTCATGACCGTGGTGGTTGTCGGCGGAAGGTCAGCCAAGAGATCACTGACGTAGAACCCATCTCGAGCCGAGCGCCGGGCTGCTTCCTCGCGATGCTTCTTGAGGTACACGGTCTTGCCGGCCCCTTTCCAACCGGCGAAGACCCGCATAGACAGCCCACCATCAGGCAGGGCGAGGCTCGCCTTTCCAGGCGAGACGAGACGCTGAAGATCCTCCGTCGCCCCCTCGACATTGCCGAAGGGCTCGCGTCTTGTAAGGGCCGACGTCCCGCGTGCCGCCATGCTCTACTTACTATACTGCAAGTCCCAAGCTGTCGGCACGATAGAGCCCCGCTGAGTGGTGGGATTCGGGCTCTCTGAATCGCCCTGGCTTCGTTGGAGGCTCCTGACCTTGGAAACGAGGATGGAGTTATGCCACGAGAGAAGTCACCGGGGAAGCCGACGACGCGTCGGTACACCGAGTCGGAGAAGGATCATGCGGTCCGGTTGGTGCGTCAGCTCCGCAAGGAGCTCGGCACCGTTCACGGGACCGTGCAGCGCGTTGCGAAGCAGCTCGGCTACGGCGTCGAGTCGGTCCGCAAGTGGGTCGCGGATGCGGACGCCCGTGACGGGTTGGCCGGCCCGGACGCACAGCGGGTCCGAGAGTTGGAGCAACGGGCCCGCGAGCTCGAGCAGGAGAACCGCGAGCTGCGGCGCACGAACGCGATCTTGTCGGACGCGGCAGCTTTTTCGGGTTTGTGTCATCGTGAGGGTGCCCGGCGGGGTTCGCTCGTTTGTTCGGTGCCCTGCTTCGGTAGTGGCCGTTTCCGCGATGTGCGGCTCCGCCGGGCGCGTCAGGGCCTGCCGGTGTGGCTTGATAGGAGCCCGGTCGAGCACCTGAACAAACGCGTGTCCATCGACAGGTCCTGCGCACCTCGTGAAGCACTACCAACAGGAGGTAGGACACATGATCACCATCGGAGGCGATTCGCACAAGCGGACGCACACCTTCGTCGCCGTCGATGAGGTTGGCCGCAAGGTCGCCGAGACCACGGTCGCAGCGACAACCGACGGGCACCTTGAGGCGCTGGCGTGGGCGGCGAAGTGGCCATCTCGGACGTGGGGGGGGCGTTGGAGGACTGTCGGCACTTGACCCGCCGGCTGGAGAACGACCTGCTGCGTGGCGGCGAAGCGGTGCTGCGGGTTCCACCGCGAACCGATGGCTGGCGAACGGCGCGGCGCACGCGAGGTCGGCAAGTCCGACCCGATCGACGCGATGTCGGTCGCCCGAGCAGCGCTCCGCGAGCCTGATCTGCCGGTCGCCCGGCTTGACGGTGAAGCTCGCCAGGTGAAGCTGCTGGTCGATCATCGCGATGATCTCGTCGCCGAGCGAACCCGCATGCAATCACGGCTTCGCTGGCATCTCCACGAGCTGATGCCCGAGCACGTCATCATCCGCTCGGCGCTCAAGCGCGCTGTGGTGCTCGATGACCTCGACCGGCGCCTGAGCGTGGCCGGAGGCCCGGTCGCCAAGATTGCAGCCGAGTTGGTCGGCCGCATTCGCGCGCTCACCCGGCGAGCCAACGAGCTGGAACGTGAGATCACCTTGATCGTCCGCCGCCTCGCCCCGAGCCTGCTCGAGCTTCCCGGCTGTGGGGTGCTCTCGGCAGCCAAGATCGTTGCTGAGACCGCCGGAGTCGACCGGTTCCGTTCCAACGCCGCCTACGCCCGATGGAACGGCACCGCGCCGATTCCTGTGTGGACAGGAAGCGAACGATTCCGCCTGAGCCGCGGCGGCAATCGACAGGTCAACGCCGCCGTTCACCGCATCGCAATCACCCAATGGCGAGGCGTCGGTCCCGGCCGCGAGTACATGCTGCGACGCATCGAACGCGGCGACACCAAGACCAGCGCAATCCGGGCGCTACGCCGACACCTGTCCGACGAAGTGTTCCGCAGGCTCCGCCTCGACCACCAACGACACGCCTCACAGCCCACTCAGCCAGCAGCAATCGCTGCCTGAGGAACAAGCGCTTGACATAGGAGAATGGCGGAGCTCGACCGCCCATCGAAGTGATCGTCGCGTTCGTCGACGAGCATCGTGACGAGTTCGGAGTCGAGCCGATCTGCCGTGTGTTGCAGATCGCTCCGAGCACGTACTACGCGGCGAAGAAGCGTCAGTTCGCTCCGTCGGCGAGGGCGGTGCGTGACGCGGTGCTGATCCAGGTGTTGATGGTGCTGTGGGTCGCGAACCGCAAGGTCTACGGCGCGCACAAGCTCTGGAAGGCCGCCCGTCGTGCCGGCCACGACGTCGGCCGGGATCAGGTCGCCCGCCTCATGAATGTCATTGGGCAGCCGTTAGCCCCTCACAGCAGCTCGGCGCTCGTGCGCACGACTTCGATTGCCTCGCCGACGGTGGGCAGTTCGCCCCAGACGAGCTCGCGCAGATCGGCAAACCCCTCTTCGAGTGCCTCGTGAATTGCCGAGGTCGGTGCGAACATTGGGCTGGCAGCGAAGCCCACCTCAGGCCTCGGGGTGTACGGCCAGCCGGCCGCCTCGCTGCGGGCGTCGACGTCGACCATCAGTGACGCCATCTCGCCATCTGCGAGCGCGTCACGAACGCGCTCTGAGCGCAGCACCAGTGCGACGTCGTAGAGGTGACGTGCCCCGCGCCGGAGTGTCTCGACGTCGCCCACGGTTGCGCGGTGGTGGAGGAAGGCCAGCTTCTCGGCGAGGGTTCGCTCGGGAGCCAAGACCGTGACCTCGAAGCGCGTGAGGTCGGCGAAGTCGCGCTCGGCGGTCGGGTCGATCACGGCGGCGGCTTCTGACATCAGTGAGCCGACCGATCGGACCTCGTTCGGTGTAGGACCGCCTCGTGATCCCATCTCCAGCAGGACGCCGCTCGTCAAGAACGACACAGGGCTCGCCGTCGGATAGGCGAACCGAGCGTTGAGGTACCCGCTGCCCTCGCGTTCCCGGTCGTACTCGATGCCGAGGTCGGCCGACACTCGATCAGCCACTCCGCGCAGAGTCCGCTTCAGCGCGTTTCCGGTGGCCGTCGTCACGACGAGCAGATCGACGTTCTCCGAGAAGCGTTCGATGAGGCCGAATGCCTTCGACAGACTCGTCCCACCCTTGAACACGACGCCCTCGACGCCGACGTCCACCGTGCATGCCGAGCGGAGGACTTCGGTTGCCCAGTAGTCCTTCTCGACCGCGCCCCGATCGACGCCGAGCCGCTCGGACGTGGAGTCCCGTAGCGCCTCGAACTCAGCCGGGGAGTCGCGCACGTACCCGGTCACGCGCCAACCAAGTCGGCGATGCGGTCCTGAAGACCAGCGCTGCGCTCGTGGCCGGCGACGACCGCCACCTTCGTCAGGTCGATCGCGCCGGTGGCGGCGAGCTTGCGGAGACGTTGCCGTGCCCGCGGCCACGGAACCTCTGCGTAGCGATCGAAGTCGCGCACGCTTTCGAGCACGGCGACCTCGGTCGGGCTCAGTAGCACCCGGTGAGCGTTTGCTCGTGCCGTGATGTGAACGCCGTGCAACCCCTTCGGCGCCCGACCGACAACGGCGATGTGAGGTTGCCGGGGGATCTGTGTCGAGAGTCCGACCGCGTTGGCCGCTGACGCGCCCGCTGGCCCGGCACCGGCGCCAGCGGCGACGAGTGCAACCTGCACCGGATCAGGCTTGGCGGTGCCGAAGCGGGTCGGCGCCGCCGTGCGCCAGTACACGCCCTGACGCACGCGCTGGATCGGCCCCTCCGCCACAGCCAGCCGCGACAGTGCAGAGTCAACGGCCCCGTGCGTGCCTGGAACGTCGGCTGTCGTGAAGTACGTGCCTGGAGTGCGCGCCATGACCCAGTCTCTTACTGCGCTCGAGGGTGGTGTCATGACGTCGCTCCTTGTGCGAGGAAAGTGTAGCACTTGTCAGGCGAATCCGGTTCTGTCCGGCCAGGTCGCTGGCCTGCGAGGTGTGTTCGTCTAGAGCGACGCGGCGCTTTGAATGCCTTCAGCGGTCGGAGACGGGCAAGGTCAGGTGAGTCTCGCGTCGTCATCGACGAGGTAGGTGTTTGGTGCGACGACGGCGAGATGCCAGGTCCCCGCCTCACCGTTGATAGCGAGTTCACCGCCGGAGTCGAAGTACACCCAGCGGAGCCTCAGGTCCCCGCTGACTCCATCGATAGTCGCACAGTCTCGAATCTCCGCGACGCTCGACTGCGTGTACTCCACACGGTCGATCTGGACGGCCCCGATCTCGTGGGCGTCGAACCACGACTTGGCATACTCGGCTGCTTCGCCCGGACTCTTCATACTGATCAGCTGAGGCGGCATGAGCGGCACGATGCGCCCCCACTGCTTCTTCTGCCATGCGTCAACGAACGCCCGCGTTTGCAGCACTACCTCATCTTCCTCGGAGGTCTGACTAGCAGCGTGACAGTCCAGGGAGCGAACTGATCCCGCGCCTTCTTCCTGCGGCCGTACTCGGCGAGTGAGCTCAGTGTCTCCCTCCAGCCGGGCTCCGGGCGCTTCTCGTCGTCTTTCACCTTCTTCGCGGTTGCGATGCTCCAATCGACGACAGCGAACAGGAGGTTCCATGCCTTCGTAGCGACGACGGCGTTGTTGAAGTCAGTCACGGACCCGTGAACGATCCCCTGGCGGTGGAGTTCGAAGACTTCGTCGTCAACGCGCTTCTTGATGGTCTTCAGGAACGGCGTGAGGGCGTTGGTAAGTCCGAGGTGGTGGCCTGTCACGCTGTCCCAAGCGACCATCTTTTCGGCATCACGCGCCCGCGAGCCGAGTCGGTCGTAGAACGCGTCGACCCTGTCAGCCATCTCCTCCATCTGACGCTCCAGTCGGATGATCTCCGCCCGCTTGTCCCGCATCACAACACGCGTCACACCCTTCAGGAGGCGGAGCTGCTGCCGCATCTCGACGAACGATGGGAGATCGTGAGCCGACCCGTACGGTTCGGGTCGCTCGCTCATTCGGCTGTCCTCGTCCATCTCTGGAGCATCTGGCGAACGCATGTTTGCCCGCCACGAGTTCCGAACGTTCACGTAGTGCGCAGCTCCGAGCTCCCCGGTGGTCATCGTGTCGGGGACCAGCGAACTGATCGCGGGGTCAACCCGTCCGAGAGGGTTCCGGGTTACGCGTGAGTCCGGTCGAATACCGAGCGACTACCCACGCATCGGCCCCACTTCTAACGATTCTTCTGCTCAAGTCCCCCTCGCCCACCGAAGACCCCAGCTCGGCTGGGGTCCTTTCGCGCTTGGACGTTTTCGTGTCAGCGCTGGCGTGCGCACGGTGGCGGTGGGCGGCGGCGACGCGCTCGGGCGCTCGGACGAGGGCCATCGCTGGCACGTGTAGCATGCGGCGCACTGCTGGCCCGAGGGGGTACGCATGGACCTGCCACTCATCCTCGCCGGACCGATCCTGCGACGAGTCGATCCTGGACTGGTCGCGGTCTGGATGGCGTTCAGCGAACCGGCCGCGCTGGAGCTGCGGGTGTGGGAGGGCCGGGTGGCCCACGACACGACCAATCCGGTGTTCGCCAGCAGCGACGACCCGCCGGATCCATCCCTGCCGCCGCCACGACCCGGGGGCGAGGCCATCAGGATGGGCGAGCATCTCTATCTGGGGCTGGTCACGGCACGGATTCCACCGGCATCGGGCAAGATGTTTCAACCCGACCGCTTGTACTCCTACGACGTCCTGATCAACGCCGGGGGCGAGGTGCTCGGGCTGGGTGAGCGTGGGATGCTCGCCACACGTACCGTCAACGGCGTCGAGATACCGCCACTCGGATTCGACGACCGGATGCTCCCGAGCTTCGCCCTGCCTCCGTCTGAGCTTCGACCACTTGCGGCTCGCGTACGGCTCCTGCCGGCGACCCGGCTACGACGACGGCGACGCGCTCGCCTGGATCGACGACCTGCTCGTCACCAGCGTCGCCGATCCGCGGGCTCGACTCCACCAGCTGTTCCTTGGCGGCGACCAGATCTACGCGGACGACGTCGATTCCCTGATGATGCTGCGCGTCGCCGAACTTGGCGTCGAGCTGATCGGCCGCGACGGCGGGACGGGACCGCCCATCGAACGGGTCAAGGTCGATCGCGTGCTGCGCCGGCCTGCCGGGACACAACCCGACCCGACCGACCCGACCGCGTCGTACGCGCCGGAGACCGACGCCGAGGGCATCGCCGACGGTGACCTCCCGGCCGGCGCGGCGCACTTCCCGGTGGGCCAGCGGCTTGACGTGATCCAGCGCAACGCCCAGTTCACGAGCACCGACGGCGCCAACCACCTGGTCTCCTTCGGCGAGTTCGCCGCCCTCCACCTGATGGTCTGGAGTCCCGCGGCGTGGGGTGAGCTGATCCCCAACGCCTCGGTACATCGGATCGGGGACAGCGGGCCCAGTCAGCTCCGATGGCTCGACGAACCCGCCGAGCTCGGTCCGATCTCCCTCCCCGAGCCCGAGTACCCGGAACGCATCCCCGAGCACCTCTATGCCGACAAGGACACCCTCGCCACACGTGGGCAGGGCGCCAGCACGGCCGAAGAGGCCAGCCGGTCGCTGGGCCACAGCCACCGGGTGCACCGCGACTTCCTGCTCGGGCTTGGCAAGGTGCAGCGGGTCTTGGCCAACGTGCCGACCTACATGATCCTCGACGATCACGACCTCACCGACGACCTGTTCCTCAGCCCGATGTGGCGCCGCCGGGTGCTGGGCTCCACCCTCGGCCAGGTCATCCTGGCGAACGGCATGCTCGCCTATGCGCTGTTCCAAGACTGGGGCAACGATCCGCGACGGTACGACCAGGCGACCGACGACCAGCACCCCGACCTCGGGGGCCAGCTACCGGGTGACCTGCTCGTGCGCGCTCCGCAGTACTTCCCCACGGGCCAGCGCCACGGGCCGGACCCGGCCACGTTCACTGCGCTGGCCACGATGTTCGGCCACGACCTGGACAACCAGCCCGACCCGGACGGCCGGTTCCGGGCGGTGCGCCCGCCACTCACGTGGCACTTCAGCGTCGACGGCCCCAGGCACCGGGTGGTGGCGCTGGACAACCGCACTCGTCGCTCCTACGCGGCCGAGATCGGCCCGCCCGGCAACGTTTCGCCGGATGCGCTCGTCGACCAGCTGCCGCGCCCGCCCCTCCCCGCCGGCCGCGACGTCCTGATCGTGGTAGCCCCACTCCAAGTGATCGGCCCGGGGGTGCTCGACGAGGTGGTGGCGCCCGCCATCTACCGCATCTTCGATCTCGCCAAGGCAAGTGAGCGGGCCCAGGACCGGGTGAGCGGGTCGCGGCGCATGCCAGGCACGAACCCGGATGCCCTCGAAACATGGGCGCTCGAACCGCTGGCCTACGAGCACTTGCTCGAACGGCTCGCCGAATACCAACGCGTGGTCGTGCTGTCGGGAGACGTCCACAACTCGACGGGCAACGTGATGAGCTACTGGCGTGGCAGCGCCGATCGACCGGCGCGCATCGCCCAGTTCACCTCGAGCGGTTTCAAGAACGTGATGCCCGTCTACCTGCGAGCACTCGACCGCAGTGCGATGCTGCTGCAAGAGCTGCTGCGGGCGGGCATTGGCGTCGAACGCTTCGGGTGGGAGCGGCCCGCCGACGACCTGGTGCTGCTGCCCGAGGGGCGCACCGAGAACGACCTCGTCGCCGCCACCAGGGCCAAGCTGCTGCGCAGCCCGGTGCTGCTGCCCGCGCACGGATGGCTCGACGACAACGACCCCGACAGCGCCGACGACCCCCGACCGGAGCTGACGACGCGGCTCAACCCGGCCCACCCGCCCGACTGGCGCTGGCGGGCCGAACCGCTGCTCGACCAGCGGCCAGACGCCGAACGACCCGCCCCGATCCGCGCCCTGGCGATCGACGACGCGGCCGTCGAGGCCCAGCTCGCCGACCCCGACCAGGTGTTGAGCGCACTGCAGACGATTGCGGCCCGCCACCAGTCGGCGCTCGACCGCATGCGCAACTCCCGCCAGATGCTGTTCCGGTCGAACTTCGGCGTGTGCCGGTTCACCACCGATCCGGGCGGTGCGATCACCGCGGTGCAGGAGCTGTACACGTCGGCCACCGACCCGGAGACCCAGCTGCCGGTGCTCGCCCCGTTCCTCGTGCAGTCAGCACCGCTTGGTCCGCTCGACGAACCGCCGCCCGACCGCCTGCCGCGTCGCCGCGATCCGGCCGCTCCCGATCCCCGCGCCGAGCCCGTCGTGAGTGAGCGAACGATCCTTCAACGGCTCGCCGGGCTCGTCGCCGACCTGGCCAGCGACGCCGCCGACCTCCTCGGGCGACCGGAGACCCGAGCCGCGGTGCTCGACGACCTGGGCGGCAAGCCGGGCGCCGGCGAAGCGGTGGAGCTGCCCGAGGCGCCGCTCACCGCCGTGCGCCTCTATCGCGACCACGTCGACCCCGACAGCCAGGCCGACGCCGAGGCGGTCACCAACCTGGCCATCCTGCTGGGGGCGATCATCGATCAGGTCGAGGGCTGGGACGCCGACTGGCCGAGCCGCGGCGACACGTTCGTGTTCGGCCTCCTCGATCTGCTGGCGAGCAGCTACATGCGGCGGAAGTCACCGAAGTGGTTCCTGGTGCTGCAGGCGATCGCCTCGGCCGTCGAGCTGACCGAGACGCACGGACCGGGCGAGCGGGGCCACGCCCGATTCCTCAACGCCTTCGCCACGATCTTCTCGTTCGTCTGGAACCCCGGCCGCACCCTCGACGACCTCGACGACACCACGCCCGGGGCCAGCGGCAGCACGCTCAACACCGCACGCGACACGTCGTTCCTGGTCGTCGACGGACTGATCCGCGGGCTGGTCGCGGCGATCGCCGTCATCGACCAGATCAAGGACGGCGACGGAGACAACCTGCTGGGAGACGTCATCGTCGGCTGGGACGCCGCTGCCCTCGACGTCGACTCGCCGGCGCGCCCCACCGCCGCGGATGTCGTATCCGGCCGCATGGTCTCGGTCGTGCTGCGACGCGGCGCCGCGGACGACGAGCAGCAGCTGCGGCTGAGCTGGCTGTACCTGCCGCGCCGGCTCGGCACCCCGGCCCGTGCGCACCAACTGTTCCTCTCCCTCGGCGGTGAGATGACGATCGACCAGGTGATCAACCCACATCACGGCGAGGGCGATCCGGAGTGGCGCTTCCGCGTCGACATCCGCAGCGAGGCCGGGGCGTCGTGGCTGATCTCGGGCGACGACTCGCAGGTGAACGCCACCGCGGCCACCTCGCAGGTGTCGGTCGGGTGGGCGGCGATCCCCAACGAGTCGGGCGTGGCGTACCGGGTGCCACGTCCCACCGGCACGCGCCTCGAGCTCGGGCCGATGGCGGCCGTGCTCACGCTGTCCGGAACGGGAGCACGCATCCTGTTCCGACTCGACAAGGCCGCCGTCGTCATCGACGGGGCCACCAGCGACGGGTTCGTGCGCAAGCTGCTCGGCGGCCGGCCGATCCGCCGACCGATCGCGCTCGCGGTCGGCTACGACTCGCAGGTCGGCTTCATCTCCGAGGTGCACACGCCCTCGTCCACCGATGCCGCCGGGGACGAGCCGCCGTTCGACTCGTCGGGGCGCGCCGGCCCCCCGACACTCGAGGCCACGCTGCCCCTCGGGGGCGGCGGGCTGCTCGGCATCAACGTGCATGAGATCGTGATCCGCGCCGGCGCCCGGAGGGCCACGGCGCCGGCGACCGGGTGGGCCGCGAGCGCCGCGGTGCTGGTGTCGTTCAGCACCCAGCTCGGTCCGGTGTACCTCCGAATCGACCGACTCGGGCTGGCGGCCACCGCCGACACGATCACGCCATCGGACGAGCGCAACCTGCGGGTCGTCGACGTCGGAGCGCGTGCCGCTCCCCCGCTCGGCATCGCCGTGAACGTCGAAACCGGCCTGGTGAGCGGCGGTGGTTCGATTCAGCACGACCTGGCGACCGGCGACTACATCGGCGTCCTCGTGCTGAAACTCGGCAAGCGGGTCACGTTGACATGCATCGGTCTGGTGTCGACGAAGGACCGCGACGGGACCGACGAGTCGTCGATGATCCTCATCGGGACCGTCGAGCACCTCGACCTGCAGGCCGGTTACGTGACCTTTGACGGCTTCGGGCTCATCTACGTCGCGGACCGCCGCCTCGACGTTGCCGCGGTACGGGCCGCGCTGCCCACCGGGCAGCTCCGCCACATCCTGTTCCCGGCAGATCCCGTGAAGCACGTGCCCGAGCTGGTCAGCGCGCGTACGCACGTTCTTCCCGGTGCAGGCGGGCGTCCACAGCTACGGGATCATGGTCAAGCTGTTCTTCGGCGCCGGCCACCCGATCATCCGCGCCGACCTCGCCCTACTGCTGGAGCGAGACTCGGTGGCCGACCGGTCGCGCCTGCTGGTGCTCGGGCGGATCTCGTCCGCCCTGCCGCAGGACCAGGACGCCGTGCTGCGTCTCAACCTCGACGTCGTGGGCGTGTTCGACTTCGACACGGGAGCGATGGCCGTCGACGCCGTGCTCTACGAATCCATGCTGTGCGGCCGCTTCGTGCTCACCGGCGCCGCCGCCTTCCGACGCGCCAGGGGCGAGGGCTTCGCACTGGCAGTCGGCGGCTTCAACCCACGGTTCCGACCCCCGAGCGGGTTCCCCGTGGTGCCCCGAGTCACGATCGCGTTGACGGCTGGCGACAACCCGAAGCTGACCGTCGAGGCCTACTTCGCGCTCACCTCGAACACCGTCCAGTTCGGTGCCCGCGCCGCCCTGTATGCAGCCGCCTACGGCTTCAGCATCGAGGGCTACGTGGGCTTCGACGTGCTGATCCAGCTGTGGCCGCCGCACTTCCTCGCCGAGTTCCAAGCCGGCGTGCAACTCAAGCGGGGCAGCCGCAACCTGTTCAAGGTTGACGTTCGGGGAACGCTGGAGGGTCCGCTCCCGTTGCGGGTGGCGGGCAAGGCCACCTTCGGCATCCTGTGGTGGGACTACACCGTCGGCTTCGACCGCACGCTGGTCGGCGGTTCGGGCGATGTCATCACCGAGGCGCTCGACGTCGTGGCCGAGATCGTCGCCCGGCTCGCCAACCCGGCCAGCTGGCGGGCGGAGCCGGCGCCCGCGGCGATCCAGTTGGTGGGCGTGCGGAGCGCAGCGAGCGGCGGTGACACCCTGCTCCTGCACCCGCTCGGCCACCTGGAGGTGCGCCAGGGTGTGGTGCCGCTCAACCTGGACCGCGACATCGATCGGGTCGGCGCCTTCGTCCCGGCCGGCGATCGCCGATTCGCGGTCACCGCGGCCACCGTTGGCGGGTCGGCGGCCACCACCGTGGCGGTCCTCGACGACTTCCCGGACGGCCACTTCTTCGAGCTCACCGACGCCGAACGTCTCGCCGCGCCGGCGTTCGTGCGCCGCGAGGCCGGCGTGGCCTTCGGCGTCGACCAGTACCGCACGGACGCCACGGCCGCGGTGGCCTCGCCGGTCGGCTACACCGAGATCACCGTCGGGCCCGATGGCGTGCCCGTGGTCGCCTCCGCGCCCCAACCACCGCCCGCCGAGCTGTTCGCAGCCGGGTTTCGCGTGGGTGCTGCGGCGCGTGCCGCCACCCGCACCGGACAGAGCGAGCGGTACGTCGAGGCGGTCCTGCCCGGGGCGCCTCGCCTGAACGAGCGGTGGAGACGGCCGTGAGCGATCCAGCGCTGGTGTTCCTGCCGTGGGTCGACCGTGGGGGCGCGGCCGTGTTGCCCGACGACCGGCCGGACGCGCACCCGCCCAACCGGGTCTCGACGCGCGCCGAGGTCGTCGTGAACCAGACCGGCCGGGCGGCGATCACGATCGAGCTGATGGGCCCGGGCGACGTGACGGCGATCGCTGCCCAGCAGGTCATCCGCACCGACCCGGCGCCGGGCACGCGCACCTTCGAGTCGAACTACCTGGCTCTCGTCGAGTTCGACGAACCCAGCCTGCCGTGGCTGTTCACCCCGGCCGCTGCGGTCTCCGGCCGGCTGCGCCCATGGCTGTGCCTCGTGGTGGTGGACGTCACACCGGGCGTCCGGCTCGATCCACCCGCGGGCGGGCCGCTGCCGGTGCTGCGCATCGGCCCGCCGGCGCGCCCCGAGGCGCAACTGCCCGATCTCGCCGAGTCCTGGGCGTGGGCCCACGCCCAGGTCGCCACCGACAACCCCGGCGGGGCCGCGCTGGTGACCGCCCTTGACGGCGACCCCAGCCGCAACCTGTCACGGCTCGTGTGCTCTCGACTGCTCGCCGAGCAGACCGAGTACCTCGCCTGCGTGGTGCCGACGTTCGAGGCGGGTCGGCGAGCCGGGCTGGGCAAGGATCCGAGCGGCGTCGAGGGCCCGGCATGGACGCTTGCACCGGGCATGGCGCCGGTGGAGTTGCCCGTGTACCACCACTGGCGCTTCGCCACCGGCCCGGCCGGTGACTTCCAGTCGCTGGCGCTGGCGATCAGGGCCCGGCCGGTCCCGGCCACGTTTGGATCTCGGCCGATCGACCTCTCCACGGCAGGGCTGGGACTCGCCGATACGGACGACGCCCAGATGCGGCTTGGCGGCGCCCTGCGCTCCCTCAGCTCGGGCGGCGACATCTGGTCCGACCCAGCGCTCCCGCCCCGCTTCGCGACCGCGCTGACCGAGGTCCTGAACACACCCGACAGCGCCCCGGCCGGGGCGCCCGTGCTGGCGCCGCCACGGTACGGCGCCGCGTATCGGGAGAACCCGACGCTCGACCCCACCGCTGCAACGCGGTGGTATGAGCAACTCAACGTCAACCCCGCCACACGGGTCGCGGCAGCGCTCGGCGTGCAGGTTGTCCAGCGCGATCAGGAGTCGCTCGTCGCCTCGGCATGGGATCAGGCGGCGGATCTCCGTGCGGCCAGAGCCCTCAGCCGGCTGGCCGACGCCGGCATCGCGGTGGCCGAGCGACTGCAGACACGCCACTTGGCGTCCCTCAGCGCCGAGGCCGGTGTGTTCGTGGTCGCTCCGCTGCTCCACCGACTCCCGGGCGACGAGGTGATCGCCCCGATGCTGGCGCGCATGACCGACCGCCAGGGGCTCCCAGCGGCGACGCTGAGCGCGACCGTCCGTCGCGTCGTCCGGGGTCGCGGCGCCACCGTGCGGCGGGCCAGCCGGGGCGCCGTCGCCGCGTCGCGATTCGACCTCACCGCAGGCCTGGCACGCATCTCCGGAGCAGCGAGTGTCCGCGTCGACGCTGGTCAGCTGGCGACACTCGAGGTCCTGTCGACCATCCCCGGATCGCCCACCGCTCGTGCGTGGGACCTCATCCGCCCGGCGTCGATCGACGCCGCGCCACCACGGCCCACGTTCGCCGTCCGCCCGCTGTCGCTCACCGACACCGGTGGCGGGCGCCGCCCCGTGCCCTTCGACGCGGCGACGGCGGCTGAGATCATCCGTGACCACCGCCCGTTGCGCGGCGTGCCGCGCCTCGGCCGGCGGCGTCCGCCCGGTGAGCCCGAGCCACCGGATCCACCCGAGCCACCGGAACCGCCAGATCCGCCACCCCCGCCGCCACCTCGTCCTGACAGCGAGCAGGCGGCCCTGTTCCGACTGCTCGCGTCGCGCCACCTCGCGACGTTCCTGGCGTCCGGCAGCCCCGACGGCCCGGTCGCCGTTGGGTTCGACCCCGGCGCCGTGTTCAAGCAGGTCCTGGCGATGACGGCGCCGGCGGCCACGTTCACCGCCGCGCTCGGGCGGCTGGTCGAGGAGTCGGCAACACCGGCCGGTCCGGATCCGGCGTCGATCCCCAGCCAGCTCACCCCACGCTTCGGCACGCCGATGGCGAGCGCCCTCGCCGAGATCGGCCAGGAGTGGTTGCTCCCCGGGTTGGGCGGCGTGCCGGCCGACACGGCGATGGCGCTGCGCACCAACTCGTCGTTCGTGCAGGCGTTCATGATCGGGCTCAACCACGAGTTCGGCCGCGAGCTGCTGTGGCGGGAGTTCCCGACGCCGCTCGACGCCACCTACTTCCAGCGGTTCTGGGACAACGCGATCGATCCGTCGGCGCCGGTCGATCTTGATCCATTGGCCGAGTGGGCCGACCGCCCGCTCGGTGACACCGATGCGACCGACGAACGGTTCGTGCTGCTGTTGCGCACCGAGCTGCTGCGTCGCTTCCCCGACGCCGTCGTCACCGCGGTGCGCGGTGGCGAGACGCTGCTCCCGATGTTCAGCGGCGCGCTGGTGCCCGACGTGCGCTACTTCGGTTTCGCCATCCCCGGCGCCGAAGCGGCCCAGTGGTCGGTCGTCATCGCCGAGCAGCCGAGCGCCCCGCGCTTCGGCCTCGAGGTCGGCGCGGCGCCGGCAGGCGTGAGCCACGCGCCCGCGCCCGATGCCACGTCGGCCGCGCTGGCACACCGCCTGCGCCAGCTACCGGCCCGCATCGTCATCCCCGTCCCCGTGCTGCTGCGCGACGCGAGCGTGACGCCGTGAGCGACGCCGTGGTCGACCTGGGCCCGCTCATCGCCAGCGGAGCGGCGGGCCATCCGGCGCTGGACACGCCGCTTCCCGGCGGGAGCCACCCGATCGCGCTGCTGCCGGTGCGCCTGGAGACCCGGTTCGTCCAGGTCGACGGCGGCGCCACCGAGCTTCCTGGTTCGCGTCTTCCCGGACCAGGTGCACATCGACGCTCACGATCCGCGGTTGTCGGCGGCCGAACTCGAAGCAGGCCGGCAGTTCTGGTCGTCCGACTGGCGGTGCGGTGACGACGCCGAACGGCGGCACCGGGCCTGGCGAGCGCTGGCCGAGCGCCTGGATCCGGGGCGGGCCGGGTGGGTGGCGCAGGCGACGCGCCCGCTCAACGCGTCCGACCGGCCAACGCAGGCCGTCGCCGACACCGACCCACCGCGCCTGCTCCCGGAATTCGGCCCGGTCGAGCTGGCCGATCGGCCGGCCACGCCGGTCGCCCGCTTGCTGCCCGCAGCGTGGACCGCCACCGCCTACTCGGGCGGGCAGATCGTCGCCACGGTGACCGGACGGCCGATCGCTGTGGACCCGGCGGTGGGTCCGGACCTCGACGCGCCGCTGGTCCACGGATCGGAGGGCGGCGACGACCATGAGGTGACCGCCGTCGACACCGGCATGAACTGGCTCGTCGACTTCGCCGACGCGCAGGATCGTGGCATGGCGCTGCGGCTCGCGGTGGAGGGACCCGTCGACCTGCTGCTGGTCACCGGTGTGCGCGACGGGGGACCCGAGGCGGGCGCGGTCGGGCTGGCCTCGCTCCTCGATGCCCAGCGGTTCACCGCCGGGATCGGATTCGTCGCTCCCGGAACGCCGACCAACAACGCCGAGGGTGCGCCGGCCGGGTGGTCGAGCGGCGCCACCTTCTGGCTCCCGGAACCCGGCCCGGCGCCAGGTGGCGACGCGGTGGCGGCCGTCGAGCGAGCCTTCGGCCTGCCCGACGGTCATCTGTGGGGTGTGCCGGGCGCCGAACTCGGCGATGACGGCGTGGTCACTGCCACGTCGCGCGTCCTGTGGCCGTCGACGTGGGGTTACTGGCTGACCCAGTTCGTCGGCGTCGGCGCCTCCGGTCTCGGGCTCGCCGACTGTGACTGGGCGTGCGACCACGCCGGCCGCTTCGTGCGGCCCGGCGGGCCGCTGCGAACGATCCGCGTCGGGCGCCAGCCCTACGGCCTCCTCCCCGTCACGTCGCTGAGCCGGTTCCGTGGCGATGCTCACGAAACCCGGCTCGGGTCGATCCTCGCCGGTGCGATCGCCACCGGATGGCGGCCCACGCTCAGCGGCGCGGCGCGCGTCGGGCGCGGCGACCCGGCGGCCGATCTCGTCGACGTGCTCCGTCTCGAAGCCGTGTCGAGCGCGATGACGCTTCGCCGGTCGTTCGGCTCGACCTTCGCCGCCAACGCCCTCGACTTCCTGGAGAACACGGTGCCAGCCGATGCGTGGATCGCCCTCGCTGCGCGAACGCAGGCGCTCCTGGGAGCGGCCGGGCTGCCGGCCACGACCCTCGGGGCACTCGTGCTCCACGACCCAACCGCGTGGCCGGTCGACCTGCCACTGGTCGGCGACGACCACGGCGCCGCTCTCCGCGAGCTGCTGGCTGCCGACGTCGACGCCCTCGCCGCGGATGCCGCTGGCAGGCCGGCGTCGCTGCTGACGGCGTTGGTCCGACACGGATGGCTGCGCGAGCATGCCGTTGCCGCCGCCGGCCTGATCGGCGACGCGGCCCTGGCACCCGACCGCGACGACGAGATCTCCGGGTTCGGCAGATCGACGCTCGGATGGGCTGAGCAGCGCGACCGGACGGTGGGTGGCGCCACCGTGCGGGAACGCCTGGCGTCAGGCACCGACCCGGCAAGCGCCGGCATCGAGGCGTACCGCTCGGCGGTGCTCGCCCTGGCCGGCGCGAGCGCCGACGAGTTGTCCCGGCATCTCGCCGGGACGCTCGACGCCGCGTCCCATCGCGTTGATGCGTGGGCCACGTCGCTCGCCACGCGACGCCTCGCCCAGTTGCGCACGACCCGACCCACCGGGGTGCTGGTCGGTGGGTACGGCTGGGTCGAAGGCCTCCAACCCGGCCCGATCGACACCGCCGTCGACGACATCGCCGGCGAGCCGGGGCCGCTGCGACGAGCGGCCGACGATCCAGGGTTCCTGCACGCCCCGTCGATCCACCAGGCCCAGGTGGCCGCGCTGCTCCGCACTGCGCACCTCGCCCACGGAGGTGGCGACACGGGTCCCTTCTCGATCACGATCACGTCCCAGCGGGTACGGCTGGCCCAACGCCTCTTCGACGGTGTCAGAGCCGGCCGCAGCCTCGGCGCCGTGCTCGGCTACCTCGTCGAGCGGGACCTGCACGAGCGCGGTCTCGACTCCGCCGTCGACTACGCTCGCGAGGTCGCACCCCTGCCGGGCCAAGAGGCGCTACCAGTTCCCGCCCGCCGGCTCGACGGCCTCGCCCTCCACCGGCT
The DNA here is from genome assembly GCA_037045185.1 of Ilumatobacteraceae bacterium. GTDB lineage: Bacteria > Actinomycetota > Acidimicrobiia > Acidimicrobiales > Ilumatobacteraceae > JAKOUY01. The sequence continues at coordinate 982,504 of JBAOHQ010000004.1, read as the reverse complement.
GTGGTCTGACAGCGAGGACCACGCGGTCGACCACCTCGTCGCCGGAAGCCAGGACCCGAACCTGCGCCGACGCGCCACCGGCGTGCTGCGACGGCTCGGCGTGACCGTCGACGCCGCGGCCGATCTGCTGCAGGCCGAGCAGGTTCACCACTTCGCCCGGGGCAACATCACGGCGGCGGTGAACACCCTGGGCGACGTCGATCGCGGGCTGGCCCCGCCGCCCGAGCTCGACGTGGTGCGCACGCCGCGCACCGGAGCGACGGTGACCTACCGAGTTGCGGTCGTGTTCGCCGCCGACGCCGCACCGGCGGGTGGCTGGGCCGGCGCGGCGAGTTCGCCGTGGTCGGCATGCGAACCGGCCCTCGACGCGTGGTTGGCGCAGTGCCTTGGCCCGCTGGCGGGCCGCGAGCTCACGCTGATGGCGGCCGATGGCGGCACACGCCCCGTCGCGCTCGCCGACCTCAACCTGACCGCCACCGACCTCGTCCGCATGGCCGGAACAGGCTCGTCGGGGGTGGCGGAGCTGGCAGCCCGGGCGGCACGCGCCGTTGCCGACCCGCCGGATCGTCCGCAGCTCCATCTCGATCGCGATCTCCTCGATCTGCTCGAGCTCGGCCGGTCGCTGGCCGCGCTGGTTGGCAGTGCGAGGCCGCTCGACGGCGCGACGCTGCAACCTCCCCACGCCGACCCGCAGCCCGGCCTCGACCGCGAGGACCTCGCGGCCCGGTTGGCGCGGTCATCCGAACTGGTCCGCGCCACGGTCGACCGGCTGGACGCGGCCCTCTCGTCGCCCGGCGTTGCTGACGTCCACGCCGCACTTGCCGCCACCTGGGGCTTCGGGCTTGGCGACAGCGCCGTGCCGGCCACCACCGACGAGGTGTCGCTGCGCGCCGCAGCGCAACGGGCCCGTCAGGGTCTGCTCGCCCGCCTCGACCGGGCCGCCACCACGCTGACAGCGGACGACGAGCCGGCTGCCGTCGTGGAGCGCATGCGCGCACTGCTCGGCCCGGGGTTCGTCGCCCTGCCCCGGTTCCTCGCCCCCAACGCCGCCGAACTGGTGGCGTCGCGCGACGACCCTGCGCTGGCCGGTGACGATCCGCTGGTTGCCGACACCTGGTTGATGCGCATGGAACGGGTGCGCGAGCCGCTGATGCGTGTCGGCATCGCGCTCCGCGAGGCGGAAGCGATGGGGGGTGCCCCACTGCGTCTCGGCCTCGTGCAGACCCCACACCGCCCGGGGGCGGCGTGGAACGGGCGACCGGCTTCCAGCTACGTCGATGGCGCTGCGTCGCTGGTGCTCCTCGGGGCGGAACTCCTGGCGCCGGGCCGTGCGCTCGCCGGCCTGCTCATCGACGAGTTCACCGAGCTCGTGCCCTCGGCCACCGAGACAACCGGTGTGGCGTTCCGCTACGAGCCTCCGGCGGCGATGGCGCCCCAGGCCCTGCTCCTGGCGGTGCCGCCGGTCGTCGGCGAGCCGTGGACGGTTGGCGGGCTCAATCAGGTGCTGTTGGAAACCCTCGACCTCGCCCACCTGCGGGCCCTCGGGCCCGACGACCTCGACCTGGTTCGCCAGATCCTGCCGGCGACGGTCCTCGCGTTCAACAACGCCGGCGACGTCCCGTCGACCAACCCCAACTCGCTGCACGGAGGCTGACATGGCATCGATCACCACCTTCAGCCGGCTCGAACCGCAACCGCGCCGCGGGGACATCACCGTCGGGGCCGCCGCGCCCGTGGGCGACCCGTTGTGGATGCTCGCCCGGCAATGGCAGGTCGGCGAGTTCACCGGCCACGACGGCGGCAGCCCCATCGTGGCGCGCTGCGGCGCGGGGTCGCCGCCGCGCCGACCCGCTTCGTCGCCGGCCCGGTCCCACCCAACACGGCGATCGAAGGACCGCGCTTCGACCCCGACGGCGCACCGCTGGAGTCGATCATCGAGCGAGTCACCGCGCCACTGCCGTCCACCGCCAGCACCACGGCCGGGCTGCGCCTCGCGGTCGACACCGGCCGCCACTTCCTCGCCCTGCTCGGAACTCAGGCGACGTCGCGCGACTATCGGGCCGACGTACGCACGCGCTATGCGCTGGAGCTCCCCACCGAGGAGCAGCTGGCGATGCTCGACCCCGCCACCGCAGCGTTCGCCCGGCTGCACGCCGGCCGCAGCGTCGACGGCAGGCGGCTGCGGGCCGAGCTCGCAGAACGCGACGTACCGCGGCTCGACGCCGCGGTTGCGTCCGGCGATGTGGCCGAGGTGCGCCAGGCCGCGGCGGCCTGGCTGGCCTGGCTCGCCACGCTGTTCGACGACGCCGATCCGGAGGCCTCCTGCTGGCAGCCGGCCCGCTTCGAGTACACCGCCTCGATGGCGGCCCGCCGCTCCACCGACCAGTTCGGCGAGACCACCCTGACCGCCCCTCGCTACGACCGTGACACCATCGACTGGTACGAGTTCGACGTCAACGGCGAGGTCAACCTGGGGACCAGGCCGCCCGAATCCGGCGCGCCCGTCACGCGCACGGTCGTACCGGCGCCGGTGACCGCCCCCGGGTTGCCCGCGCCGCGCTTTGGGAGTTCGAGGACGGCCGGCTCAACATCGCCGAGATCCGGCCGGCGACCACCGACCTCGCTCAGGTGCTGCTGGTGGAAACCCTCAGCGGGTACGGCAACGACTGGTACGTGATCGGCGTCGATCTGCCCGTCGGGCGGCTGGTCGAATCGGCGTCGCTGGTGGTCACCGACACCTTCGGCGTGCGCACCCTTCTGCGGCCGGCCACCTCGACGACATCGGGTCGATGGGGCCTGTTCCGTCATGCGATGCCCGTCGACGACGACGAGGCCGAGGGCGCGCCGATCGGCAACCTGCTGTACGTCGCCCCACGTGCCGCGCAGCCGCTGGTGGGTGGCGTCGTCGAGCAGGTCACCCTGTCACGTGACGAGCAGGCCAACGTCGGTTGGGCGATCGAGCAGATCGTCGAGTCACCGCTGCAGGTCGGCGTCGCGCTGAGCGACACGCGGCCGGCCGACCCGCCCGGCGACCCCGATGCGGCGCCCGACTACCGGCTGGCCCACGAGCCACCGCCGCATTGGATCCCGTTGCTGCCGGTGCGACCCGGGCCCGACGAGCAGGTGGTGCTGGCGCGTGGCTCGGTGCTGGACGTGACCGGCGGGCGACGACTGGTCGAGAGCGTCACGGCGTTGCTGGCCGGCGGTCCCGATGGGGCATTGCTGATCCCCGAGGAGGAGGTGCCCGACGACGGCTTGGTGGTGCAGCGCACCTACCAGGCCGTCCGCTGGACCGACGGCACGCTCCACGTGTGGGCCGCACACCGCACCCGCCCAGCCGGCCAGATCCCGTCGGCCGGCCTGCGCTTCGACACGCTGACCGGCTGACGACTGTCGGTCGGGTGCACCAGTCGGAGCACTACATCGCGGGGCGCAGGTTCCTCGCGAGCGCCTTGGCGGCTTGGGCGCCGACGGCGAGCAAGAAGGCGTCCAGCGGCAGCGTGCCGACACCAGCAGAGGTGGAGGCAGGGTGGCGGACCGGGCCAGCGTTGTGGGCACCGGGCCGGTTCGATGCCACGGGTTCATGTTGATCCACCAGCGTGTGCCGACGATGGCACGGTCGGGCCAGGGGACAATTGGGCCGACGGGGAAGTGGACGGGGCTGCCGCCGAAGTAGCCCATCGACACCCTTGGCCTTGTCGTCGTGGATCAGGCGACGGCCGGGCCCTGGACCTCGAGGGTAACGTCGTCCGACACCTTGGCGAGCCGGTCGCGCACGGCGGGAAGGACGCGGGCTGTCAACACCGAGTTGTCGGACGTCAGCAACCGCCATGCCTCACCCAGCGTCGGAATGGCTCCGTCGTCACCGTCACCACGACCGAGGAGCGTCGAGAGACATCCCACCGACGCCACCGCCACTTCCGGCGCCGGCGCCGCGCGGTGACGACGTCAGGCGGGGACGGGTTCGTGCTCCGGGCAGTCGAGGCGGAGATCTCGGTCGGCAAGCGCGGTGCCCAGCAGGAGGCACCTGGCCAGTGATCGGCCGCCGGGAGGCTGGTAGTGGCGGCACGTCAGGCAGCTTCGGTTCACGGTGATGACGCCGGCGTCCTGCAGGCGGGCGATCTCACCGAGCAGGATCCGCAGCGTCGTGGCTCGCTCGGTGGCCGCGCCGGCGGCAGCGGCCAGGAGTGGGGCCAGTTCCGACGCCACGGCGGCGGCGACTCGGGTACCTGAGCGGGTGAGGCCGACCAGCGTGCTGCGCAGGTCTGCTGGGTCCCGGTGGCGTTCGATCAGGCCGTGGCGCTCCAGCGCGGCGACCGCGTCACTGACCGTCGGCTGGGTGACGTCGAGTTCTAGGGCCAGATCGCCGACGCGGCGCGAACGCCGATCGGCCAGGGTCTCCAGCACGCTGACCCCCAACAGCGACAACCCGTGGCGCGTCGCCGCCTGCTGACGTGCCGCACGCAGCGCCCGGCCCAGGCGCTCGACCGCGGCCAGCACCTTGCGGTCGAGGTCGTTGGCGGACGTCATCGGCCCATTGTGGCCGGGCGGGACGGCGGCGGGATCACCACCAGGCCGGGGCGTACGGCTGCGACCACAGCGTCACCGTCAACGTGACCGCCTTGAACCACGCGGTGTGCATGGCGTCCACCTCGGCCGCATCCGCGCCACCAGCGGCCAAGAACCCGCGGATGGTTGCCGTGATCGGCCAGACGAAGGCGATCAGGTAGCGCAGCGGAATGTGCGTCTGGTCGGACGAGATCCCGTCGGTGCGGCCCATCGCGTCGGTGTGCCGGCGTGCGATCTCGTGCTGGTAGTCCAGCCAGGACTGATCCCATGGACGTGAGCACAGGTCGCGGATCCACTGCCCGAAGCGAACCCGAACCGCGGCCAGGTAGTCACCGGACGGTTGCCCGTCGGCGCCGCTGAAGGAGACGACGAGATGCGGGTTCGACCCCACGTATCCGTACCACAGGTCGAGGACCTGCTCGATCTGCGGCTCGAGGACGGCGCCGGCGCGCGCCAGCGCGGCGGCATCGTCGTCGGTCCACAGCAGGGTCTTCAGCAACATGTCCAAGTCGGCGGTGGTGACCGGCGACGTGGCCAGGCCCGACCCGTAGGTGTAGCCGGGAATGTCAGTGCTCATGGGTGTGCTCCTTGGTTGGCGCCGTGCAGCCCTCGGCAGGGTCGCAGGGCGTGGTGGTGGGTGGGTTCTCGTCGATCAGCCGGGCCAGCGCGGCACCTAGCGCCAGGTCGTCGACGTGGCCGAAGGCGTTCAGCCGGATACGGCCGGCACGGTCGATCGCACCGGCTCACGTCGCTGCCGAAGGCGCCGATGATCCGCTGCGCCTGAGGGAGGCCGTGGCTCACACACCCCGGGCACAGCATCTGGAACGCCTCGATCACCACGACACGGCCACGCAGATCATCCAGTGAGATCGGCGACGAGGTGTTGAACCACCGCGACACGTGCAGCGCTGGGGCAATCGGTCCGCTCGACGGCATGTGCATAGGATGACTATAGATAGGATTCCTATGTGTAATCAAGCCCTCCGGACAGGCGAGTCATCGGCTTGACGCACCGCAGTGGCGACGGCGAAGATCGGCCGATGGGGGCCGGGGCGACCAACGCGCAGCCGCTGCTGTCGGTTGGCGACCTCGCCGCGGCCTACCGGCGGCGGTGCCGACCGCTCTCACCCGTGGAGGTGACCGAGGTCTTCCTGGAGCGCATCGAGCGCTTCGACGAGCGGATCCGCTCGATGGTCACTGTCACACCCGACCTGGCGCGCCGCCACGCCCGCACGGCCGCCGGGCGAATCGCCGGCGGCGACCCGTCACCGCTGCTGGGCATCCCCCTGGTGGTGAAGGACCTCATCGACGTCCGTGGCGTGCGCACCACCGCCGGAAGCGCCGTGCTGCGGGACAACGTGGCCACCTCCTCAGCCCCAGCCTGGCAGCGCCTGGCGCGGGCCGGCGCGGTGCTGCTGGGCAAGGCCAACACCCACGAGTTCGCCTACGGCGGGATCACCGAACCCACCGTCAATCCGTGGCACACCAACCACCTCGTGGGTGGCTCGTCTGGCGGGCCGGGTGCTGCGCTGGCGGCGGGACTGGCTCTGATGGGCATCGGTACCGACACCGCCGGGTCGATCCGCATCCCCGCCAACCTGTGCGGCGTCGCCGGCCTGAAGCCGACGCGGCGCACCGTCTCCACGCGCGGCGTCATCCCCTTGGCCCCATCGCTGGACGTCGTCGGCCCGATGGGCCACCACCCCCGGGACCTGGCCCTGGCCATGGGCGTTCTGGCACAGCGCTGGGCATCCGACGCCCCTGACGCCCTGCATCGCGCCGCGGCCAAGCGGGCAGCCGCAGGCGCGCTGCGCATCGGCGTGCTCGCCGATCCCGGGCGGATGACGCCCGGCGTTCAGGCCGCCTTCGAGCGCACCGTCGCCACCGCCGCCACCTTCGGCGCCACCATCGAGGTGCGCGTGCCCCACGTCGCCCAGTCGGTGTGGACGAACTTCACGATCCTCGGCGTGGAAGCGGTCCTGTACCACGAGCGGTGGCGCGACCAGCGGGAGCTGTACACCCCCTACGTGCGCGAGCGCCTGGCCGACGCCGAGTCGACCTCTGCCGTGGCCTACGTCGAGCGCGCTGCAGGCCGCCTCGCAGTGTCGCATAGACCTCGACCGGGCCCTCGACGGATTCGACGCGCTCGATCGTGCCCGGGATCCCGTACCCCGCCCCGCCGCTCGGCGTCACCTCGCTGGACGTGGGCGGCGGCATCGAGGATCGCGACACCTCGATGTGCCGCAACACCGCGTTCGCCAACATCACCGGCCACCCGGCGCTGGCGCTGCCCGTGGGCTTCGAAGCAGGCCTCCCCGTTGGCGTGCAACTGGTCGGCCGCCGCGGCGCCGACGCCGAACTGCTGGCGCTGGGCGAGGTCTTCGCCGACGCCTTCGCCACGCCGACGCTGGCCACCGACTTCCCGTTCTGACTCAGCACAACGCGGCGGGCCGCCGCGAGCGGCGACGACCGGCCCGGCTACGTTGAGAGCCCGAGCGTCGAGTGGGGGCTCGGCAAGGAGGCAGGCGTGACAACGGGGCAGGCGGCGCGTCACTACCGCCAGCGGCGCTGGTGGCCCGATCAGGCGCTGTGGGACCGCTACGCCACCGTCGCCGCCCGCTCCCCGCAGGGGCTGGCGGTCGTCGACGACCGCGGCGCCACCCTGACCCACGCGGCACTCCGCGCACGCGGCCGAGCGGGTGGCCGCCGACCTGGCCGGAGCGGGCATCGCGCCGGGTGACCTGGTGCTGGTCGTCATGCCCAACCGGGTGGAGTGGCAGGTCGTGTTCGCCGCCCTCCTGCGGTTGGACGCCGTGCCGATGACGGTGCCCGTCACCACCGACGCCGCCACGCTGAGCTACCTGTGCGATCTCGCCGGTGTGGCCGCGCTGATCACCACCACCCGCTCGGGCTCCGTCGCCCTGGCCGACGTGGTCACCGAGGCAGCGGCCGGCGCCCGCCGGCGCCCGGCGGTGGCCGTGGTCGATGACCCGTCGGCGGTGCGTCTCCAGCCAGGTGGGACAGGCGACTCGTGCCACGCAGGACCGGCGCCACCAGCCGATCGACGGCCTGGCCCACGTGATGACCACGTCCAGCACCACCGGCAGGCCGAAGGCGGTGATGCACTCCAGCAACACCCTGGCGGCGCTGAACATCGGCTTCGCCGAGCGCTTCGGGTTGGGTCCGGACACCCCGATCTTCATGGCCTCACCCCTCGGCCACAGCGTCGGCGCCATCCACGGCGCCCGCCTGTCGATGCACGTGGGCGCCCCGCTGGTGCTGCAGGAGCGCTGGGACCCCGAACACGCCCTGCGCCTCGTGGCCACTCACGGCTGCCGGTTCACCTGCGCCGCCACCCCGTTCCTCAAGGACCTCATCGACGCCCCGGCGCCGGCGGGCGAGCCGAAGCTGGCCTCGTTGCGAAGCTTCCTGTGCGGCGGCGCCGCCGTCCCACCACTGCTGATCGACCAGGCCGGCGCCGAGTTCCCGAACACCTCCGTCTCCGTGCTGTGGGGGATGACCGAGGGTGGCGTCACCACCTGCACGGCCACCAGCACACCCGAGCAGCGCCGCACCACCGCCGGGTGCGGTCTACCGGGCCTCGAGCTGAGCGCCATCGACACCGACCTGCGGCACCTGCCCGCCGGCGAGAGCGGTGAACTGGCGATGCGCGGCCCCGGGGTGTTCATCGGCTACCTCGGCCAGGACGACGTGTACGCCGAGTCGATCACCCCCGATGGGTTCTTCCGCACCGGCGATCTGGCCCGGGTGGACGGCGACGGCTACCTGCGCCTCACCGGCCGGCTGAAGGACCTGATCATCCGCGGCGGGGTCAACATCTCCCCGGTGGTGATCGAGGACGTCCTGGCCGGGCACCCGCAGGTCCGCCGGGTGGCCGTGGTGGGCGAACCCGACGAGCGGTTGGGTGAGCGGCTCTGCGCCGTGGTCGTCACCCAGGGCGGAGGTGACCTGGCCCTGGACGACCTGATCAGATGGTCGGGTGACCACGGACTCGCCCGCCGCTACTGGCCGGAGTCACTGCGCATCGTCGACGACATGCCCACCACCGCCGGCGGCAAGATCCGCAAGCACCAACTACGGGACACACTGTTCGGGGAGCGACCATGAGACACCGACGCCGGATCGGCGACATCGACCTGGCCTGGAATCAGCAGGGCGCGGGACCGGCGGTGGTGTTCATCCACGGCCTCGCCGAGGACCACACCACCTGGGCCGCCCAGCAGGCCGCGCTCACCGGGTTCACCACCTACGCCTACGACCTGCGCGGCCACGGTGACAGCACCGTCGGGTCAGGCGACGGGACCGCCGAGCAACTCTCCGCCGACCTGCTGGCCTTCCTCGGCGGGGTGACGGGCCCGGCCACCTGCGTGGGATTCTCGCTGGGCGGCACCGTGGTGCTGGGCGCAGCCGCGGCCGACGCATCGCTGGTCCGCCGAGCCATCGTGATGGGTACCTCGTCCGTGGTCGGCCGGGCCGCCGCACAGTTCTTCGCCGAGCGCATCGCAATGGTGGACGGTGGGGTCACCGACGCCTTCCGCGCCGCCCTGCGCGACGACACCGCGGCGGCGATCGCCAACCCCGACGTCGATGTGGACGCGGTGACGGCCCGGCGGCTGGTGGCCGTGGGCGACGGGCTCGGATACGTCAACGCCGCCCGGGCGATGGCCCGGATCAACAGCGTCCCGCTGACCGACACGCTGGCGAGGGTGACCGCTCACGTGGACGTCATCGGCGCCGACCACGACTCGTTCTGCCCGCGCAAGGCCGCCGACCTGCTGATGGCCGGGCTGGCCGACGCGTCGTACTGGGAGATCGCCGACGCCGCCCACCTGATGAACGTCGACCGCCCCGCCCAGGTCACCCGCCTGCTCACCACGCTGCTGGCCGAGGTGCGGTCATGAACCGCTGGGCGTTGTCGATGGGGGTCAGCCCACGCGAGCCGCTGTCGAACGTGGCCACGCTGGCCGCCGCGGCCGAGGCCCACGGCTTCGAGGCCCTGTGGTACATCGACTTCCAGCTGGGGATGAAGGACGTCTACGCGGCGATGAACGTGGCCGCGATGGCCACGACGGCCATGCACATCGGTCCGTCGGTCACCAACCTGGTGACCCGCCACCCCACCGTCACGGCCAACGCCATGGCCGCGCTCGACGAGCTCACCGGCGGGCGAGCGATGCTGGGCATCGGCGCCGGGTGGTCGGCGGTGTACGGCGCCGGCGGGCAGCCCTCCAAGCTCCGCGACATCTCCACCGGCATCGACGAGATCCGCCAGCTGTTCTCCGGCGAGGAGCACGACCTGTACGGCGCCCGTGTCCAACTGAAGACCGCCCAGCGGCAGATCCCGATCTACCTCGCCGTGTCCCAGCCGGGGATGCTGCGGATGTGCGGGCAGAAGGGCGACGGGGCGATCCTGATGGGCGCCGCCGACCCGCAGTTCTGCCGCTGGCAACTCGACCACCTGTACGAGGGCTTGGAACGATCGGGGCGGGACCGCTCCGAGGTGCTCGTGGACCTGGTCGTCACGATGAGCTGCCGGGACGGCGAGCAGGAGGCGCTGAACGACGTGCGCGCCTGGGCCACCAGTCAGGCCGCCACCTTCGCCCCGTGGAGGACGATGCCCGCGGCGTGGGAGGCGTTCCGCCCCGAGTTCGAGCGCGCCGAGCGGGAGTACCACCTGGTCGACCACCTCTCCTTGCACGCCGACCACAAGCAGATCGTCAGCGACGAGTTCGTCCGCAGCGTGGCCATCGCCGGCGACGAGCAGGCCTGCATCGCCCGGCTGCGTGAGCTCGTCGCCCTCGACGTCGATCGGATCACCTTCGCCCTGCTCTCCGGCGGCCGCCTGGATCGCATGGCCCAGATCGCCGAGCGCATCATCCCCGCCGTGACCAGCGGCTGACGCCACCAACCCCGAGGACCCGCATGAACACATCAGAGGTCGCACTCGTCACCGCCGCAGCGGGCGCAGGGATCGGCGCGGCCATCGCCCGCCGGCTGGCCGCCGACGGGCTGGACGTGGTGGTCACCGACGCCCACGAACGGCGCGCCGCCCAACTGGCCGAGGCCCTGAGCGCCGAGCGTGGGCGTGAGTTCCTGTCGGCGGCGCTGGACGTGACCGATCCCGCCGCGGTACAAGCGCTCGTCGACCGTGTGGCGGCCGAGCGCGGCGGGCTGCGCGTCCTGGTGAACAACGCCGGCTGGAGCAAGATCGAGCCCGTCGCCGAGATGGACCTGGAGACCTGGCGGCGATGCCTGGACGTGGACCTCAACGGCACCTTCTACTGCATGCGCTACGCCCTCCCGGTGATGATCGCCGGCGGCGGCGGGGCGATCGTCAACATCTCCTCCATCGCCGGCTGGGAGATGACCGCCGAGCACGGCGCGGCCTACTCGGCGGCCAAGGCCGGGGTGATGGCGCTGACCCGTGTGGCCGCGGCCGAGAACGGTCGCCACGGGATCCGCGTCAACGCGGTGGCGCCGGGCCTGATCTACAACGACTTCTTGACCAAGATCTACCCGCCGGAGTTCTTCTCCGGATACGTGGAGCACCGCTCGATGGTGGGGCGCGTCGGCAGCGCCGGAGGACGTGGCCGCCCTGGTCTCGTTCCTGGTGGGCCCGGAGTCGGGCTACATCACCGGCGAGGTCTACGGCATCAGCGGCGGGGTCCATCCGCATGCCTGACGGCACCCCGCTGACCTGGTCGGTGTACGAGCTGACCGCGGCGTACCGGTCCGGTGACCTGTCCCCCGTCGAGGTGGCCCGGGCCGCGCTCGAGCGCATCGAACGCCTCGACCCACGGCTCCACGCCTTCGTGACCGTCGACCCGGCGATGACGGCGGGCCAGGCCGAGGCGTCGGCGCTGCGCTACCGCAACGGTGAGGACCTCCCACTGGACGGTGTGCCGGTGTCGATCAAGGACGCCTTCCGGGTGCGCGGCCTGCCCACCACGCTGGGCTCGCTCGTCCACCGTGACGATGTCGCTGCCGAGGACTCCGGCGTGGTCCGCCGGCTGCGCCGGGCCGGAGCCGTGTTCACCGGCACCACCAACACCGCTGAGTTCGGCCAGTCGGCCACCACCGACAACCTGCTGGGGCCGGACACCGCCAACCCCTGGGACCCACGGCGCACGCCAGGTGGGTCGAGCGGCGGGGCCGCAGCGTCGGTGGCGGCGGGAATGTCCACGCTGGCGGTCGGGTCCGACGGCGGCGGCTCGATCCGCATCCCGGCGGCCTTCTGCGGGCTGGTCGGCGTCAAGCCGAGCCACGGCCGCTGCCCCGATGAAGGTGGGTTCCGGGCGATGACCGACTTCGTCTGCCCCGGCCCGCTGGCCCGGCGGGCGGCCGACGCCCGGGCGATGCTGGCGGTGCTGGCCGACCGGCGCCTGCCGCGGCGGGCCACCCCGCCCTTGGTCGTGGGTTATTGCGCACGGCCGGAGGGTCGCCCGGTCGACCCGGGTGTGGTCACCGCCACCGATCACGCCGTCGCCGTGCTGGAACGGCTCGGCCACCACGTCGTCACCCTGGACCTGGCGATCGAGGGCTGGGCCGACGTGTTCGGTCCGCTCGTGCTGGACGACGAGCGCCGTGAGCGATCCCACCTGCTGGACCGCCCGGACCTGCTGACCCACTACGTCCGCCGCGGCCTGGAGGCAGCCAGCACGCTCGACCCCGCGATGGCGCAGCGGGCCCGCGATGCGCTGCCGCTGTACCGCCAGCGGATCGCGGACATCTTCGTGGACGTCGACGTCATCGTCACACCCACCACCGCGGTGCCGGCGTTCGAGCTGGGACACCGGCCGCGCACCATCGACGGGACGGCGGTGGACGGGTTGTGGGGCGCGTTCCCGTTCGCCGTGCCCTTCAACGTCGCCGGGACCCCGGCGGCGACGATTCCCAGCGGATTGGTGGGCGGGCTACCGGTCGGTGTCCACTTGGTCACGCCCATGCACACCGACGCGCTCCTGGTGGACCTGGCCGAGGACCTCGACGAGGCCATCGGCTTCGATCACCTCGCGCCCGCCCGGTGCAACGACACGACGGCGGGTGAACCATGAGCGTCGATCTCTCCATCACCGACGGTGTTGCCGCCATCGTGTTGAACGATCCGCCGCGGCGTAACGCCCTCGACCGGCGAACCCTGACCACGTTGGCCGAGCACGTGGGCGCGGCCGAGCGCGCCGCGCGCGGGGGTGATCGTGCTGTCGGCCGAGGGACCGGTGTTCTCCGCCGGCGCGGACTTCAACGAGCTCACCGGAACGTCCGCCGACGCCGACTACGACGCCGCCGTTGCGGCCACCACCGCCACGCTGCGCCGGTCCCCCATCCCGGTGATCGCCGCGGTCCACGGCGCCTGCCTCGGCGCGGCAGTGGACCTCGTGGTCTCGACCGATGTGGTGATCGCCGCCCGCGCCGCCCGCTTCGAGGTGCCCGCGGTGCGCATCGGCATCCTCTACAACCCGGCCTCGTTGTCGATCATCCGCGGGAGGTTGACCAGCGCGCTGATGCGCCAACTGATGCTGGGCGTCAGCGTGTCGGCCACCGATGCCACCGCCGGCGGGTTGGTGGCCCGGGTGGTGGACACCGATGACCTGGCCGAGGTGACCGGGCACATCGCCCGGCAGATCGCCGGGGCCAATCGCCAGGCCGTGGCGGCCACCAAGGAACTCCTCGGCGCACTCGACACCGGCACGGTGGACCTCGACGCCTGGACGCCACGCCGCTTGCGACTGCTGGATTCGCCGGAGCGCCAGCACCCGATGGCCGACCGCCGACGGAAGGAGGACCCACGATGACGGCAGGCCTCGACCAGCTCGCCGGGTTCCACCTCGGTACCCGAACGGTTGCCTTCGACGATCGCACCACCATCCTCTACGCGCTCTGTGCCGGCGCCACCGGCGACGATCTGGATCTGGTGTGGGAGGACCGCCTGCGGGCGATGCCGTCGCTGACGACGGCACTCGGGCTGTGGGCGGTGATGGCCGCCGGTGAGTTGGGTGCCTACGACCCGACGATCTCGTTGCACGTCGGGCAGCGCATGCGCGTCCTACGACCGTTGCCGCCCACCGGCCAGATCGACATGACCGGGACGATCCGTGCGGTGACCGACAAGGGCAAGGCGGCGATCCTCGACATCGGCGTGTCGTCGGCGTATGTCGAGCTCGGTTACACCATCTTCCTGCCCGGCGCCGGTGGGTTCGGCGGCGCGCCCGGCCACACACCCACGCCTGCTGAGCCGTTCGGGCCCGAGCTCACCGTGGAGTGCCCCACCGACGAACGCCTGGCTCTGTTCTACCGGCTGACCGGAGACCGCCACCCGGTGCACGTCGACCCGGTCACCGCCGGGCGCAGCGGGTTCGACCGGCCCATCCTCCACGGCCTGTGCACCTTGGCCATCGCCACCCTTGCCGTCGCCAGGCTGGTCGGCGCCCACCCGTGCGCCGTGTCCTCGCTGGACGCTCGCTTCGCGGCCCCCGTCACCCCCGGCGAGGTCATCACGGTACGCGCCAGCGGAGACCGCCGATCGGCGCGGTTCGACGCGCTCGTCGGCGACAACGCGGTCGTCAAGGACGGCCACCTGACGTTCTGACGCCACGCCCACGACCGTCGGCGAACCGGGCCGGGCGGGCGCGGTAGCGTTCCGTGCCGCTGGCGGATGGGCTGTCGGCGTCCGTCCCCGTGAGTGAGAACGTTGCGCGACCCCTCGGTTCGAAGACTGCTGCTCACCCACTTCCTCGGTGTCATCGGTGAGTGGGCCGTCACGGTCGGGCTGCTCGTCCACGCCTTCACCTGGGGAGGGTCCAGGGCAGTGGGCGTCGCCGCCAGCGCGCTGCTCGTCCCACCGTTCGCCGTCGCCCCGGTGGTGGGGGCGGCGATGGCCCGGTGGCGAACGCAGTCGATCCGCCTGACGGCGCTCGCCACTCAGGCCGTGGCCTACAGCGCCGGAGGACTCGTTGCGGCGCTCGACGCCCCGACACCGGTGGTGGCGCCGTTCGTCGTGATCGGCCTGTCGGCCATGACGGCCATCCCTCCCACCACCGCAGCGCTGCTCCCCCACCTGGCTCGATCCGCCGGGGATCTGGTGTCGGGGAACCTGTGGGTGACCTACTGCGACAGCGCCAGCGCCCTCGTGGGTTCACTGGTCGCCGGCGTGTTGGTCGGCGCCGGCGGCCCGCAGATCGTCTTCGTGGTCGCCGCGGCGTGGGCGGCAACCGGCCTCCTGGCAACGTGGTGGCGGGCGGCGCGCCTGGTGCGTGCGGCGCGCAGCGGGAACTCGACCCGGCCCCGGCGGGTGATCGTGCGGACCCTGGCGGAGTTGCGCTCACACCCGTGGAGCGTCGGTGTGCTCGCCGTGGCCTCGGCCCGCAACCTCATCGTCGGCAGCTTCGACGTGCTGCTCGTCATCGTCGCCATCGAGGTCCTCGGGCTCGGCGACGGCGGATCCGGCTACCTCGGCGCCCTCGTCGGCGGCGGCGCCTTGGTCAGCACGCTGGTCACCACGGGCGTGGTGCGGCGAGCCAAGCTGCGCCCGGCGCTGATGGTCGCTGTGGTCGTCGCCGCCGCGTTCTCCGTTGCCCTGGGCCTGCGCACTGACCGTCCGGTCGTGCTGATCGCCCTGCCGGTGATCGGCTTGGCGATGGCGTCGATGGATGCCCTGGCGCGCACCATCCTGCAACGCTCGACCGACCCACGAAGCCTCGGCCCGCTGTACGCCGCAGTGGGCTTCGTGGCCGGGCTCGGCCAGATTGCCGGCTCCGTCATCGCCCAGGTGATGGTTGCGATCGGTGACGTTCGCCTGGCGCTGATCGTGCTCGGAGGGCTGCTCGTCGCCCTCGCCGTCATCACGGTCCGCTCGATACGCCGCGCCGAGTCTCACGCCGACGTGCCGGCCATGGAGATGGCCCTACTGGCCGGCCTGCCGATGCTGGCGTCGGTGCGCTCGAACACGCTCGAGCGCGTTGCCCGCTCGACCGAGACGGTGCGGCTCGAACCCGGCGAGGCGGTCGTCGTCGAGGGTGGCCGCGTCGACGCCTGCTACGTGGTGGCCGACGGCGAGTTCGACATCACCGTGCGCGGCACCCGGCTGCGGCGGGCCGGGCGCGGCGATGTGATCGGAGAGGTGGCGCTCCTGACCGGCACCACGGCGACGACGTCGGTACATGCGGTGAGCGGCGGGTCGGTGGTTCGCATCGACCGACAGGCCTTCCTCGTCGCCCTCACCGGGCACGACGTCCAGGGATCGACCGAGACGTTGGACTTCGCCGTCGCCCGCCAGCGGTTCCGTGAGGTGGTGGCCGCCCACCGCGACGGGTCCGGCGCCGAATCGGTCGATCGGGCCGAGGCCTGGCTCAGCCTCGGCGCATCCGGGCGAGTACTGGGCGACCCGACCTACACCGAGGCACTGGCCCGCACGGCATCGCTGGCGACGGCAACCAGCAACGAGGTGCTCCTGGCCGAGGCCGCGGCGATGACCACCTGGCCTGGCGCCTTCTTCCACATCGCCGAGCAACCCGACCAGCAGTTGATCGCGCTGTGCGAGGCGGCGCTGGGCGCGCTGCCGGTGCACGACCCCTTGCGTCCACGCGTCCTGGCCGCACTGGCCTCGAACCTGACCTTCGCCTCGTCGGCGCAACGGCGAGCCGAGCTGATCGCCGAGGCCCATGAGCTCGCCGAGCGGCTCGGTGATCCGGCCCTGGTTGGCGCGGTGCTGAACGCCGAATTCGTCTGCCTGTGGGAACCGGCGACGCTGGCGCGACGCGAGGTCATCGCCTCCCGCCTGGTGGGCCTGGCAGCCGGGATCGGCGACCCGGAGCTGGCCTACCTCGGAGGATTCTTCACCGCGTACTGCCAGGCCGAGCGTGGTCAGTTGGCCGAGGCCCGCCGCCGGCTGGTCGAGCTGCGCGCCCTGCTCCCGGCGACCAACAACCAGTACTTCGAGTTCTTGGGTGACCGGTTGATCGTGTCCATCGACATCGCCTGCGGTGAGCAGGGCGCCCAACTGGGCATCGACGCCCTCGCCGTGCGTCACGCCGCCAGCGTCGCCGACACCGACGGGACGTGGGCTCTGCAGACCGGAGCGCTGGCGTACCAGGCCGGAACGCTGGGGACGATGGTGCCCGTCATCGTCGACATGGTGGGCGGCCCGCACTCGGGAACCTGGCCGGCGGCGTTGGCGCTGGCGCAGATGATGACCGGCGACACCGACGCGGCAGCCGCCACGTTGACCGCGCAGGGGGACGTGCCGCGCACCTACTTCTGGGTGACGGTGGCCCAGGTGCAGGCCGAGGTAGCAGCCCACCTGGGCCTGGCGACCCGCTGCGGCGAGCTGTTCGAGCAACTGCTTGCCTTCCGCGGTCTGGTGGGGATCACGGCCTCGGGCTCGCTGTGCTTCGGGCTGGTCTCCCGCTCGCTGGGCGAGTTGGCGCTGGCCATGGGTCGCCTGGACGATGCGGCCGGTCTGCTGGGCGAAGCGGTCGACGCAGCCGACGCCGCCGGCATGGTGTTCGAGTCGGTCGTGTCCCGCCGCCTGCTGGCGTCGGCGCTCCATCAGCGCGGCGAGCCTGACAGGGCTCAGCGGGTCGCCAGCGCCGCTGCGGTGGTTGCCGCGTCGAGGGGCTTCGCCCGCGAGCAGCGGATGCTGGACGACCTCGCCGCACCCGGGCCAGCCTCCACCTGATACCCTCCGGGGTATATGGAGGAACGGTAGCGGCGATGCGCGCCCTTCTTGCCTCGCCGCTGGGATTCCTCATCGGCGTCTCCCTCGGTGCCCTCGGTGGCGGTGGATCGATCCTCGCCGTCCCCGCCCTGGTGTACGCCGCCGGGCAGAGCCCGAAGCAGGCCACCACCACCTCACTGGTGCTGGTCACCATCACCGCGCTGACCGGGATCGTTCCCCACTGGCGGGCTGGCCGTGTCCGTCTCGTGGCCGGCATGGTGTTCGGCGCAGCCGGCGTCGGCGGCTCGCTCCTCGGATCGTCGTGGAACAAGTCCGCCGACCCGAACGTGCTGCTCCTGGCGTTCTCCGGGGTCATGCTCGTGGCTGCCTCGGCGATGTGGCGGCGCTCGGCACGGTCCGCCGAGCCGGCCGCGGGCCAACGACCGACCGTTGTCTCTGCGTCGACCGTCATCAAGGTGGTCGTGGCAGGCACGGGTGTCGGGTTGCTCACCGGCTTCTTCGGCGTCGGCGGCGGGTTCGTCATCGTCCCTGCCCTCGTGCTGGCGCTCGGCTTCGACATGCCTCGACGCCGTCGGCACCTCACTGCTCGTCATCGCCATCAACTCGCTTGTGGCCTTGTCCAGCCGGCTGCACGGCGGGTCGGTCGAGTGGCGGACGGTGATCCCCTTCACCATCGCCAGCCTGGGCGGTGTGGTCGTGGGTAGCCGGCTGGCCAGCACCCGCCAGCCGCGCTTGTTACAGCGCTGGTTCGTCGGTCTGCTCGTGGTCGGTGGCGATGTACACCGCCATTCGCTCGATCGTCTCGCTGTGAGCGACGCTGCCGCCGGCGCTAGATGACCACACCTTGGCGGCCGGCGTCGTTGACCACGGCATGACCCAATGCAGACCACTGGCGCATGCCCCCCGCCATGTTCACCGCGTCCACACCCCTGGCCTGCAGCCATCCGCTGACGACCCTGGAGCGGTTGCCAGAGCGGCACACGCACACGACACGCCGGTCGGTCGGCACCTCGGCCAGGCGTGCCGGGATGTCGTGCATCGGGATGTGCACCGCCTGCGGTGCATGGCCGGCCATCCATTCGTCGTACTCGCGCACGTCCAGCAGCAGCGCGCCGGTATTGGCCGCGGCATCATCGACTGAGATGTCGATCACCATCATCGGACCGCCGCCTGCTCGCGGTGGTGGAACTGGCGCCACGCGCTGAATCCGCCCAGCAGATCCGATACATCGGCGAAGCCGTGAGCCCTGAGCAGGCTGGCAGCGATGACCGAACGGTACCCGCCCTCGCAGAACACCACCGTCGGCGCGCCGGAATCCAGGGAGTCGAGCGAGGTGAGCAGTGCCGGCAGCGGCATGTGCCGAGCACCGTCGATCGTTCCCAGCGCCACCTCACCGGCGTTGCGCACATCCACCAGGACAAGTCCCGGGATGGTTGCCCGTCGCTGGTCCAGCGTCAGCGCCGACAGTCGGGACAGTCGCTCGACGTGCTCGGGATGCTCGAGCAGCGTTGCCGCCGGGTGATCCAGCGCGCCGAGCACCCGGTCGAACCCGATGCGCGCCAGGCGCACCTTGGCTCCGGACTCGTGCCCGGGCGGGGTGACCAGGACGATCGGGGTACCCGGGTTCATCACCTCTCCCGCGTACTCGGCAAACCTGCCGCCGAGCCCGACGTTCACCGAGCCGCGCAGATGCCCGGCCGCGAACACCATGTCGTCGCGGGCGTCCAGGACCACCGCGCCATCGTGCTGGGCGGCGAGGACGTCGTCGAGGTGCATCACCGGCACGGATATGTCCTCCCCCAGCAGCGGTCGCCACTCCCGGTTGCGGTTGGCGGCGAAGGCGAAGTACAGCGGGGCGACCGACTGCCCGTGGGTCACCGCCTCGACGAAGTCCTGCTCGCTCATCGGCGCCAGCGCGTAGTTCGTCGCCCGTTGCTGACCGATGGTGGACGAGGTCTCGGTCGACAGGTTCTTGCCGCACGCCGAGCCGGCGCCATGGGCCGGATACACCCGGGTCGCGTCCGGCAGGGTGAGTAGCCGCTCGTGCAGCGAGTGGTAGAGCTGGCGGGCAAGTTCGTCAGCGCTCACGCCCACCGAAGCCAGGAGATCGGGGCGGCCGACATCACCGATGAACAGCGTGTCGCCGGTCAGCACCCCGTAGGGGTCCCCCGGCCCGTCGAACACCACGATGCTGATCGACTCCGGCGTGTGCCCCGGTGTTTCACGGATCTCCAGGGTCACGCCAGCGCCACCCTGACCGAGCTCGATGCGATCGCCGTCGGCGTAGGTGGTGATCGGGAACTCGGCCCGCCCGGTGGCCGCCCGGCCGAAGCCGATCGAGGCTCCGGTGCGCTCGGCGAGCTCGAGATGGCCGGACAGGAAATCCGCGTGGAAGTGGGTCTCGAGCACGTAGCGGATCGTCAGGCCGTGTTGCTCGGCGTCTGCCACGTAGGCATCGACGTCACGCTGGGGATCGACCACGGCGGCGTGGCCGGTCACGCTGTCACCGATCAGGTAGCTGGCGTGGGACAGGCAGTCCAGGTAGTACTGGCGAAAGAACATGGCAACTACTCCTCGGCTACTCACTATACCCCCTAGGGTATATCTCACGTCGCTCTCGTCGAACTCTCACCGACGTCTCACCGACCGCTCCTACCATTTCTCATATACCCCACCGGGTATGAAGAAGGAGGAAGGTCATGTACGGATCGACTCGCCGGATCATCGCTGTCGCGCTGGCGTCGGCCACCCTTGTGGCGAGCTGCGGCAGCAACGGGCACGGCAACGGCCAGGGCAACGGCCAGGGCGACGAGGGTGTCACCCACGTGGGTGGATCGCTGCTCGACGGCCAACTGGCCACCATCGGGACCTCCGTCCTGACCGCCGCCGACCGCACCAACCTGGCCTACATGCGTGAGGAGGAAAGGCTCGCTCACGACGTGTACGTCGCCCTCGGCGAGAGGTGGGGTCTGCGGACGTTCGAGAACATCGCCCGGGCCGAGGCGACCCACACGACCGCCGTGAAGACATTGCTCGACCGATACGGGATCACCGATCCGGTCGGGACCAACGCTCCTGGCGTGTTCACCGACCAGGAACTCCAGGCGCTGTACACGTCACTGACGGCGCAGGGCTCGGCATCGTTGACCGAAGCGTTGCGCGTCGGGGCGCTCATCGAGGAACTCGACATCGCCGACCTGCAGGCCCGGCGCTCGGCGGCAGCCGACGTCCAGCTGGTCTTCGACAATCTGGAGAGCGGCTCGCGCAACCATCTGCGGGCCTTCAACCGTCAGCTCACCAACAACGGCGTGACCTACCAGCCGACGCACATCTCCCAGGCGGACTTCGACAGCATCGTCAACAGCCCGACCGAGCGCGGCGGGTCGGCTGCGTAGCGGGAGGCCCGCCGCCAGGACCGTTGAACCTCGGGCTACTTCTGGCCGAAGGCCGGGAAGCGGCTCAGCCCGAGCTCGGCCTCGATGGCATGGCGCGGCCGAGCGCCGACGGCCTGCTTGGTCATCGTCCCGGACTCGAACAGCCCGATGGTGGGGATGCCGCGAATGCCGTAGCGGCTGGCGACTTCCTGATTGGCGTCGACGTCAACCTTGACGACCTTGATCGAGGGGCCGTACTTGTCGGCCAGGGCCTCCACTTCGGGGGCGACCATGCGGCACGGGCCGCACCAGTCCGCCCAGAAATCCACGACCACCGGAACGGTGGAATCCAGCACCTCGCGCTGGAAGCTGGCGCTGTCGTCTGCCTTGATCACTGTGGTCATCGTCCGATCCCTTCGGGTCATGGTGGTCATGGAACCAATACCCGGGTGGGTATATTCCCGAGCGAGCCCCGGGTGGTCGGTCGCTGCGCCCGCGGACGCACTACCTTCCACCCGATGAAGACAGTGGGAGTGGGCGTCATCGCCCTCGGATGGATGGGCCGGCTGCACGCTCGCGGCTACCGGGCGATCACGGAGCGGTACCCGGAGCTCGGCGTCAGGGTGCGCCTCGTCGCCGCCGCCGACACGGCCGAGCAGAACCGGACCGATGCCGTGGAGGTCCTCGGGTTCGAGCGGGCCTACACGGACTACCGCGACCTGCTCGCCGATCCCGACGTGGAGGCCGTCTCGATCTGCGCGCCCAACTTCCTGCATCACGAGATCGCCCTCGCGGCCATCGCCGCCGGAAAGCCGTTCTGGATCGAGAAGCCGATGGGCGTGTCCGCAGCGCAGAGCGCCGACATCGCCCGTGGCGCGCACGCCGCCGGCCTGGCAACATCCGTCGGCTTCAACTACCGGCACATGCCGGCCGTGATGAAGGCCCGGGAACTGGTGCGCAGCGGGGCGCTCGGGCGGATCACCAACGCCCGGGTGTCACTGCTCGCCGACTACGCCTCCTCACCCGAGGGCCCGTTGACGTGGCGATACAGCAAGGCCCAGGCCGGCTCGGGCATCGTCGGCGACCTGCTCTCCCACGGCTCGGACCTCGTCCACTTCCTGGTGGGGCGCATCTCCGAGGTCAC
Source organism: Ilumatobacteraceae bacterium (assembly GCA_037045185.1). GTDB lineage: Bacteria > Actinomycetota > Acidimicrobiia > Acidimicrobiales > Ilumatobacteraceae > JAKOUY01. The sequence continues at coordinate 960,723 of JBAOHQ010000004.1, read as the reverse complement.
GGCCATGACCGGGACGTTCATCGACACCCGGCCCATCCCCCTCGGGGTGGGCATCGGCCACAGCGCGGTGGCGGTCAGCGACGAGCGCGGCCCGGTGGAGAACGAGGACTACGTGGGCGTGCTGGCCCGCACCGACGGCGGCGTGCTGTGCACGTTGGAGTCGTCACGGGTGTCCGTGGGCCCACGCGCCGAGTACATCGTGGAGATCTACGGGACCGGTGGGTCGGTGCGCTGGAACTTCGAGCACCCCAACCACCTCCAGGTGGTGACGGCCGCAGGCGCAGCGCACTCTGGGTACGTCTCGGTGATGACCGACGCCTCGTACGGGGACTACGCCCGCTTCCAACCGGTGGCCGGGATGACGATGTCGTTCGACGACGCCAAGACCGTGGAGGCCAAGCTGTTCCTCGAGTCGATGCTGCACGGCAGGCAGGTGGCGCCGTCGGCTGCCGACGGGTGGGCGGCGGCCGAAGTCGCCGAGGCGATCGTCCGCTCGGCCACCGACGGGCGCTGGCATCCGGTCCCCGTCGTCAGCGGTCGCACCACCTACGACCAGTAGCTGGCGGGGCGCCGTCAGCCCTGGCGCGTCGCTCGCGGCGGTGGGAGCGGGCGGGCGATGGGCAGGGTGACCGTGGCGACGAGCCCGCTGCGATCGGCCCGGTTGCGCAACTCGGCCCGGCCCCCGCTGGCGATCGCCAACTGGTGCACCACCGCGAGCCCGATGCCCGAGCCTTGATGGGCGGCGTCCGGCGCCCGCCAGAAGCGGTCGAAGGCCCTGTCGAGGAACTGCGGGCGGATGCCCGGTCCCTCGTCGACGACCTGAATCACCGCCTCGTCGCCCACCCGGCGGACGTACACGTCGATGGCGCTACCGCCGGGCGCCACGGCCAGGGCATTGTCGAGGTAGTTGGCCACCATCTGCTCCACCGCACTGGGCACCGCGTCCACGACGAGCCCGGGCTGCAGTTCCGCCCGCAGGCTGACGCCGCGCTCGGCGGCGAGCGAGGCCCACGTCTCCAGCAGGTCCGGCACGACACCGTCGAGGGCGACTGCCGAGCGGACACTCGTGTCGGCGCTCGAGCGGGCCAGCATCAACAGACCGTCGATCAGCCGTTGCAGCCGCTCGGTCGCACCGATCGCTGAGTCGAGCCGGTCGCTGACCACGGCCGGATCGCTGCTGGCCGCGGCCTGCTCGAGTTGCAGGCGCAACGCCGTGAGCGGGCTGCGCAACTGGTGGGAGGCGTCACCGGCGAAGCTCCGTTGGCGCTGGACCAGCTCGTCGATGCGCTCGGTCATCGTGTTGAAGCTCGCCGCCAGCACGCGGATCTCCTTCGGTCCGCTGTGCTCGTCGGCGCGGGCGGTGAAGTCCCCCGCTGCCAGGCGCTCGGTGCGCCGCCGCAGCCTGGCCAGTGGCGAGCCGAGCTGGTTGGACACCAACAACGCCGCGGCCATCGCGGCCACGATCGAGATGGCGAACACCAGCACCAGGCCGCGCTGCAGCCGGGCGACGCGCTCGTCGATGACCGACTTCGGGAAGGTGATCCGCACCGCTCCGCGAACCGTGGCGCCATCGAGGATCGGTACCGCCACGTAGGACAGATCGGTGCCCGCCTGCTCCGATGCTCTCGTGCCCTCGGCGGGGTGGCCGCGCAGGGCGGCGATGATCTCCGGACGGTTGCTGAAATCCGCACCTGGCGCGGTCGTGTCGGAGGCCACCACCAGCTCGCCCGCCTCGTCCACGACGATGACGCGCGCTCCGGTCCGCCGCCCGTACAACTCCACACTGGCGGTGAGCTGGGATTGCTGCGCGCCCGCATCAGCGGTGAGCACCGCTTCCGCGCCTCCGGCCAGGATGAACGCGTCTCGTTCGAGCGACGCCACCACCCGATCGTGCTCCACGCTCCGCAGGTACCGGGCCAGCGGGAGATCCTGGCCAAGCAGCACCAGCGTCAAGACGCCGGCGATCACCAGGAACAGCCGCCACTTCATGGCGTGGGAGGTTTCATGGCGTGGGAGGTTCGAGGCGGAAGCCCACGCCGCGCACGGCCTGGATCCAGTCGGCATCGCCGAGCTTCTTGCGTACCGACGCAACATGGGCATCGACCGTCTTGGTGGGTCCGTACCAGTGGGCGTCCCACACGCTCTCGAGGATCTCCGTGCGGGTGTGCACCGTGCCCACGTCACTGGCCAGGAATGCCAGCAGATCGAACTCCTTGGCGGTGAGCTGGATCTGCACTCCGTCCAGCTGCACACGCCGGGTTCGGCGGTCGATGCTGAGGCTGCCGACCGTCGTCGTGGGGTCCGGTGGCGCGGAATCGGCGCCGGTACCGCTCCGCCGGGACACCGCCCGGATCCGGGCCACCAACTCACGCAGGCTGAAGGGCTTCGTCACGTAGTCGTCCGCGCCGAGCTCCAGACCCAGCACCCGGTCGAACTCCTCGGCCCGGGCCGTCAGCATGATGATCGGTACGGTGGAGCCGGTGGTCCGTAGCGCCCGGCACACCTCTGCGCCGTCGAGGTCGGGAAGCCCCAGATCGAGCAGCACCAGGTCGTAGCCGGTGGCCGCCAGCGCATCGGTGCCGGTCTGCACCCGGATGACCTCGAGCCCATGGGATGCCAGCCCCTGGCTCAGGGTTTCGGCAATCGACGGGTCGTCTTCGACCAGCAGCACACGCACGGCTCGATTGTTGCACCGGCCGACCGGGCCATCACCGACCGCGGCAAAGCTTTGACGAATCTTGGACATCCACGAGCCACCGTTTGGATGGCACATCCGTACCGTGTGCATCACAACCAGACGGGCGCAAGAAGGCGATATGAACCCACGACTGACCACCATCCTCACACTGAGCGGCGTGCTCGTCGCCGGGACTGCCGCAGCGGCGGTGAACAGCAGCATCCTGTCCAGCCGCAGCCCGCTGAGCCAGCAGTCGCCTGCCGCCGGCACGGTGACCACCGTGCCGTCCACGGTTGACGGCACCACGGGCGAGCCGGTGATCTACCAGATCGGTGACGCGGGTGAGGTCACCGTGATGACCGACAGCTCGTCGTTGGAGATCGAGTCCGTGACCCCGGCCGCGGGTTGGACGGTCACCTCCACCGACGAGTCCAACGGGCGGATCGAGGTCCGCCTCGCCAGCCCGGTGATGGTCGTGACCTTCACGGCCAGCATCGTTCGAGGCGTGGTCGTGACGTCCGTCGATTCCGCAGCCGTCGAGACGACGCCGCCTCCGGCGGTGCCCGCCCCAGCGACCGACGACCACAGCGGCGACGACCAGCAGCAGCAGCACCAGACCAACACGACGGTGCGCCGCCGGTCGACGTCGACCACCGAGCGTCGCCAGTCCGAGGACCACGAGGACCACGAGGATCACGAGAACGAGAGCGAGCACGGCGATGACGACTGATGCCCGCGATATCCGCACGGTCCAGACCCCCCGCCACGCGCTGGTCACCAAGTCACTGACGGCCGGACTGAGCACGTCGATGGTGCTGGCCATCGTCGCGGTGATGGCCGACAGCGCCCAGGCCAATCCCCCGGCCACGACCGAACCCGCGCAGGTGGCCGATACGCAGCCCGCGCCGAGCCTCCAGGGCCTCGGGGCCAGGCTGGGCCCGGGCGAGATCATCCACCTGGACGTCCCGGCCCTGCCCGAGGTTGCCCAGCCGGCCGGCCAACCCGCTGCCCGGCCGAGCGCGTCGGGTTCGTCGACCTCCACGCGCAAGGCCCGCAGCACTACGGCGCGCAAGACCGCCAAGCGCACCACGGCGCCCAAGAAGGCGCCAGCACCCAAGCCGGCGACGAGCAAGCAGTCCGGGTGACCGTCATGATCGAGACACTCCACCACTCGTCGTGGCGGGCGATGGGCGCCACCGCCGAGGTCGAGTTCGTCACCCCGGCGGAGTCCCCGCTGGGCGCCGATCTGGCCGACGCCGCGCAGCGACTGGTGGAGGATCTCGAGGCGCGGTGGAGCCGCTTCCGGCCCGACAGCGAGCTGTGCCGGCTCAACCGGGCGGGCGGCACACCCGTGCAGGTCAGCCAGGCGACCCTCGAGTTGATCGACGCGATGGCCGCCGGAGTCGTCGCCACCGGCGGCGCCTTCGACCCCACCCTGCTGGCGCCGCTGGTGGGTCTTGGCTACATCGCGCCATGGCACCCGGAGATGCGCACGGAGATGGGGGTCGCCGAGGCGGTCCCCCGCGGCGGACTGCGTGGCACGGTGATCCACCGGGCCAGCTCAACGGTGACCCTGCCCGCGAACACCACCATCGACGCCGGAGGCATCGGCAAGGGCCGAGCCGCCGACCTCGCCGCCGAACTGCTGCTCAGCCTGGGGGCGACCACAGCGATGGTCAACCTCGGCGGGGATCTCAGGATCGCCGGTCAGCCGTTGCCCGCCGGCTGGCCGGTGAACATCGCCCACCCGATGCACGGGGAGCCGATCGCCACCCTGGCGATCGGCTCGGGCGGTGTCGCCACGTCGGGCACCACGCTGCGCCGGTGGACCGCTACCGACGGCAGCGGCGCCGGGCACGCCGTGCACCATCTGCTCGATCCGGCCACGGGCCGGCCCATCCGCGGTGGGCGTGGCGCCGTGATCCAGGCCACCGCGGTCGCCGGCACGGCGGCCTGGGCCGAGGTCTTCGCCACCCAGGCAGTGGTGCGTGCCGGTGACTGCCTGGACGACCTCGACCGCCAGGGCATCGGCGCGATGGTGGTCCGCGACGCCGGCGATGTCGAGCACAACAAGACCTGGCGGGCCTTCACGGAAGGGAACCGCGGATGATCGCCGCGCTCCATCCACAGCTCTGGTGGTGGGTCTCTCGGGCCACCGGCATGGTGGCCACCGTCCTGCTCGTGCTGAGCCTGGTGTGGGGCGTGCTGCTGGCCACGCGGGCGCTGCGCCAGATCGACCGACCGGCGTGGCTGCTGGCCATGCACCGGTGGTTCAGCGCCCTGGCGTGCATCGGCATCGCCATCCACCTGGCCGCCCTGGTTGCCGACAACTACGTCCACTTCAGCTGGCGCGAACTGTTCGTTCCTGGCGGGTCGTCGTGGAAGCGGACACCGGTCACCCTCGGCGTGATCGCCCTGTACATCGTGGCCGCCGTCCAACTGACGTCGCTGTTCATGCGCCGCCTGCCGAAGCGGTTCTGGCGCTTGGTGCATCTGACGAGCTACGTGGCCGTGTGGCTGTCGGTGGTCCATGGCGCCATGGCCGGTACCGACGCCTCGAACCGCGTGTACCAGATCGTCGCCCTGGCCCTCACCGTGGCTGCGGTGGTGGCCGCCGGAACGCGGGCGATGATCGGCACGAGCCGCGGCCAGCGAGCCCGGGCGGCGTCACCACGCTCAGCCCTACCGGGTGAGCGGCGGGCGTCCAGCCTGACTCGGTAGCGGCCGACCACCAGCCGGTCGAGGCCGCTGCTGACACGTTTTCCGGCAGACTATGAGCCATGTCCTACGACGTCACGCAGCGCTTCACCGCGCTGCTGTCGCTCGTCGCCGCTGCCGCCGCGGTGATCCTCGGCGGAATCCGCTTCGTGCACACCGACGCTGTCCGCGGCCTGCTTGCGCCCGTGCGCCACGCCCAGGTGTGGCTGGCCTGGCTGGTCGCGGCCACGTCGATGGTCGGCAGCCTGTATTTCAGCGAGCACTTCGATCTGGTGCCGTGCCAGCTGTGCTGGTACCAGCGCATTGCCATGTTCTCCCTGGCCGTCATCTTGATGGTCGGCGCTATCCGTCGTGACCACGGCGTGCGCTGGTACGCCGTGCCGGTCGCCGCTGCCGGCGCAGCGATCAGCCTGTGGCACCAGCTCGTCGAGTGGAACCCGCAGCTGGAGTCCGACTCGTGCAGCGCCACGGTTCCCTGCAGCGTCCCGTACTTCCGCACCTTCGGGTTCATCTCTCTGTCCTTCATGGCCTTGTGCGGGTTCGCCGCGATCATCGCCCTGCTCACCCTGGCCCACCCCGTCTCGTCCACCAACTCATCCGAGGAGCACCTCTAATGGCACCCCCGAAACGTTCCACCGGCCCCTCGCTGTGGCTGTGGGCCATCCTCGCCGGCATCATCGCCATCATTGCCGTCCTCGCCATCGCCCTCAGCGGCGACGACGAGAAGACGGCGACTCCGGCCACGACGCCGGCGCCTGGCAGCGCTGCCGCCGGATCGGCTGGGACCACGGCTGCCCGGGGCAGCGGCGCCGTTGCCCCGGCCGAGAACCAGCCCGTCGCGGTCACCGGAGCAGCACTCCCGGCAACCGACCTCGACACGTTGGCCAGCCCATTCGACGACCCGGCGATCGGGCAGACTGCGCCAACCCTCGCCGGGTATGCCTTCGACGGGTCTCCGATGACCATCGATCCCGCCAAGGGCCCGCTGATGGTGGTGTTCCTGGCCCACTGGTGCCCGCACTGCAACAGGGAGATCCCCGTGCTGCGGCAGTGGAAGGACTCGGGCGGTGTCCCCGACGGACTGCAGGTCATCGCCGTGTCCACCGCCGTCACCTCGGCACGCGAGCACTTCCCACCTTCGCAATGGCTCAAGCAGCTGAGCTGGCCGTGGCCGGCCATGGCGGACAGCGCCAAGCAGGCCGCCGCCAGGGCGTACGGCGTGGGCAGCTACCCGTACTTCGTGGTCATCGGCGCCGACGGCAAGGTCAAGGTCCGCAACGCCGGCGAGATCACGGTGACCGCGCTGACCGAACTGGTCAACCGGGCGCTGAACTCCTAACCGATCCAATCGAGCACGGATCGACCTGCTTGGCGCGCAGCACGTGGGCGACGGCCTCGTTCAGCCGGGCGTCGGTCAGCTGTCCCGCCACCACCGCGTCCTGCAACGCGGCCAGCACGGCATCGGTTTGGTCGGTGTTGGTGAAGATGGCCACATCGGCGCCGGCGATGATCGCCAGTACCGCGGCCTGCGCGATGGTGTGCCCGTCGGTGATGGCGTCCATGCCGAGGGCATCGGTGAAGACCAACGCGGTCGCGTAGCCAAGTTCGGTTCGCAAGAGGCCGGCGATCGCCGCCGGCGACAGCGAGGCCGGCGTCTTCGGTTCGGTCAGCCCGGGGACCGTGAGATGGCCCACCATCACCGCCGCGCCGGACCCCGCCAGATCGACGTAGGGCAGCAGGTCACGCCGGCGTAGCTGGTCGAGCGGCGGCGTGACCGCCGAGGCCTCATGGCTGTCCGCCGAGGCGCTCCCGTGGCCGGGGAAGTGCTTCAGCACCGGCAGGATCCCGGCCGACTCCCAGGCCTCGACGTAGGCCCTGGCGAACGCCGTCACGACCGCCGGATCCTGGGAGAACGCCCGCGATCCGATCGGACCGGAACCGGTGATCGGTGACACGTCCACCACCGGGGCGTAGACCACGTCGATGCCGAGGTCTCGCAGGGCGCGGGCGTGCGCGGCGATCACGTCGCCCGCCTCGGCCGGGGTCCGCTGCTTGGCCATCGTGCGCGCCGAGGGCAGCACACCGACGTCGCCGAGACGTTGCACCGAGCCGCCCTCCTCGTCCGTCGCCACCAGCAACGGGATGGGCGAGGCCGACTTCAACGCCTGCAGATCCGCAGCCGTCGACCGGGCGGTCCAGGTCATCAGCACCACACCGCCCACGCCCCAGCGGCGCACGTCGGCGGCGCGGCGGCGCAACTCGTCGCCGGTCACGGCCGGCCAGACCAGCTGGCCGACGCGCACCGCCAGCGGCAGGCCGGCGACGCAGCGGATCTGGTCAGGCGTCGGCGCAGACGTGACCTCGGCAGTGACGTCCGTGGACGCCACGCCACGGGGGTTGGAGGCCACCGAGGTGGAGCTGCACGCGCCAAGCAGCGTGATGATCGCGGCGGCCCACCGCCGGCTCACGTCTGCTGCACCACGGTGTCCGTGATCGAGGCGTCGTGAGTGATCAGCTTGGCGAAGCAGCGGTTGTTGTTCAGCCCGTTCGTCCGGCAGAACGCCAGCGCGCCGTCAGGTGTGGGGAAGGCTTGCGGGGCGATGCTGACGTACAGGTCAGTGGACTTGAACACGTAGTCGCCGCTGCGCAGCATGAGCGCGCCGAACCTGGCGCGCAACTGGTCGTGGAGCGCGACGATGTCGGAGAACCGGTAGGTGATGCCGTCGTCCTTGGTTCCCGGCCGCTTGGCGGAGAGCTGCGGCACCCACGACCCCACCAGCGCCTCGACGGCGTCGTGGTCGGCGAACAACCGCAAGGTGAGGGAGTCCTCGGCCTGCTTCTGCGGATCGACCGCCGGCGCGGCGGCGGTGACGCCAGGTGCGGCGCGAGCCGCCGTGCCCGACGGCGTCACGCCTGGTCCGGCGGTGGACCCGCCGGTGACCCCCAGCGGGGTGACCACGGTGCCCGACGGTGTGGCAACGGCCGGCGAGTCGCTGCCGTTGCGGACCACGATGGTGACCACCGCAGCGGCGGCGGCGATCAACGCCAGGCCCAGCGCGGTGACCGCGCCGGAGGGTCCCGACGGCGGGGCCGACCCGAGTGGGCGGGTCACTGCACTGGCTCCGTCGCGGCCGACGCCATCGCTCGCTGGCGAGCCTGCAGATCGGTGAGCAGCACGAGCAGCCCGGCCAGCACGACGGCGACCACACCTAAGGTGGTGGCGATGTGCGGCTCGGACGCCAGCTTGCCAGGGTTGCTGATGCCGATGCCCAGGTGGAACTTCTGATCGTCACCGACGAGGGCGGTGAGCCACAGCGTGGCTGCCGCGACGGCGCCGCCGAGCGCCGTCGCCAGCCCCCAGCGCCGGGCGTTGAAGAACCCGGCCAGGCCGACGAAGGCCAGCAGGGCCAGCATGCCCACCCGGCACAGCACGAACGCGACGGGTACCCCGTCGGTGTCGAAGTTGCTGTCGAAGGAGGCCGGCGCGGTGGGGATCAGCGGGCCGAGCGCCATGCCCAGCGTGCCCAGCACGCCGAGCACCGTGACCACGGGGTTTAACCGCCGCTGCCCATCGTTCCCCGAGCCCGGCAGGGACAGCACGAACAGCAGGATGCCCAGCGCTGCCAGGGCGACCAGGAGGAAGAAGCCGATGTCGAAGGTCTTGGTGAACCGGCCCACACGCTCGTTGATCGCGGCACGCTCCTCGGCGTCGAGACGGGCCAGCACCACCCCGATGTTGAGCACGGCCCACCCGGCCGCAGCCATGCCCAGACCGCCGGCCAGGCCGGTACCGAACCGCTTCCAGCCGGCGCCGACCACGGCGGCCAGGACAGCGACGACCGCCAGCACCACCGCGACGGTGGGCCCGTTGGCGGCGATGTCGCCGAGCTTGGAGGGGGACCCCAAGCTGAGCACCCCGTCACGCTTGGTGGACATCACGTTCACGGTCATGGTGCCGATGGCGACGGCGCCGGCGAGCACGGTGGCGATGCCGAGGGGCGTGACCTTGCGGATCGGCTCGACGACGTACTGGTGCTGGTAGGCGTAGGCGTACGGGTCGTAGACCGGTTGGGCGGTGGTCGGCGCGCTCTGGGCGGACCAGTGCGGGTCGAAGGGCGCCTGGTAGCCCTGGTACTGCGGGTCCTGGTACTGCGGGTCCTGGTAGGCGGGTTGCTGATAGGCCGGTTGCTGGTAGACGGGTTGCTGATGCGCCGGCTGTAGGTACGCCGGCTGCTGGAACCCGGGGTCCTGGTACACCTGGTCCTGGTAGGGCGCGGCCACGGGTTCCTGCCACGACGGCGGGGCCAGCGGGGCCTGCTCGACGACGTGCCACTGGCCAGACGGCACCTGCTCGCCCTCGGCGGCAGGCGGCGGGGCGAAGGACCCGGCGGGTGACGGGGCGGCCACCAGCTGCGTACCGCACGACGGGCAGAAGCGGTTCTCCGGCTGGACAGCGGCCCCGCACACCGAACAGAACACCGATCGTCTCCTCATCTGCCGCTGACCGTCGTCAACGTACGCGGGCGGAGTCTAGGCGAGCGCCATGATGGGGAGGATGTCGCCGGTCGGTCGGTTCGCCCCCTCTCCCACGGGGACGCTGCATCTCGGCAACCTGCGCACGGCGCTGGCCTCGTGGCTGTCAAGCGCCGGCGCTGGCGGCCGGTGGCTGGTGCGCATGGAGGACCTCGACCGAGTCACCTCCTCGCCCACCCATGCCGAGGCCCAACTCGCCGACCTGGCCCGGATCGGGATGCGACCCGACGGACCGGTCGTGTTCCAGTCGGCGCGCTTCGATCGCTACCGGGAGGCCATCGCCCAGTTGCGCGCCGCGGGCCGGGTGTACGAGTGCTTCTGCACCAGGCGGGAGATCCGCGAGGCCGCCGAGCGCGCCCCACGGGGTTCCACTGGCCTACCCCGGCACCTGCCGGGATCTCACCACCCGCCAGCGGGGCGAACGGCGCGGGCGCGGCAGGCCACCGGCGCTGCGGCTGCGGATCGACGAGGTGATCGAGTTCGACGACCTCGTGGCCGGCCGGGTCGGCGGCGCCACCGGGGACGTGGTGCTGCAGCGCAACGACGGGGTCCCGGCCTACCACCTGGCGGTGGTGGTGGACGACGCCGACCAGGGCGTGACCCTGGTGGTCCGCGGTGACGACCTGACGGCGTCGACCCCGGCGCAGATCCTCCTGCAACGGCTCCTCGGCCTTGCCGCCCCGGCCTACGCTCACGTCCCGCTGGTGGTGGGTCCGGACGGCGCCCGTCTGGCCAAGCGCCACGCCGGGGCAACGCTTGCCGACCTGGCCAGGCGCGGGATCGAACCGCCCGAGGTCCTGCGCCGCCTGGCCACCAGCCTGGGCATCGGCGTCGACGTCCCGCTCGAGCTCGCTGCGCTGGCCGCAGCTTTTCGCTGGGAGGGCATCCCGCGGACGGCGTGGACCGCGCCCAGCGATCTGCCACGATCGAAGCCGTGAACGACGAACTCACCGATCTGCAGCGCATCCTCGGATACGCCGGGGCCGCGGCGAGCGGCGACGAGTACACCGAACTCGCCGCGGACATCCTGGTCACCCCGTTCTGGACACCGTCGTTCTGTGCCACGCTGATCCGCGCCGCCGAGGCGACCGGTGCCTTCGAGCCCAACCCGCACGACCCGGTCCCCGGCCACGAAGTCTCCCTGGCGGCGATCAGCCCGCAGCTGTTCGAGGCCGTGCAGAACGACGTGGGGGGCCGGCTGTGGCCGCGGCTCAAGCGAGTCTGGCCGTATGTGGACTACGTCGGTCTGCGTGACGCCTTCGTCATCAAGTACGAACTGGGCGGCCAGGAGGAACTGCGGATCCACCACGACGTCGCCCAGGTGTCGGCCTCGATCAAGCTGAACGACGACTACACCGGCGCCGAGTTGCGGTTCCCCCGCCAGAACGCCGGCAACGCCTCCGTCGCGGTGGGCGACGCGCTCGGTGTGGCCGTCGCTCGTGACCCATCCGCACCTGTCCACACCACTGCGCTCGGGCACCAAGTACTCCTTGACGATTTGGTGCGAGGTGCCGAATTTCTGAGCGAGGGCTGCGTTAGCCTGAACGGACCGGAGCGGCCCCCCAAGTCCTCCACGTGACATCAGCGGCACGAGACGACGACCACACAAGATCGAGGTGACTTCATGAACCGACGCGGAATCGGCATCGCCCTCGGCGGGAGCGTGCTCGCCCTGGCGCCCGCCGTCGCGCCCATGATCACCGGTGACCCGCAACCTGCTGCCGCCGCGGAACCCGTCGCTGCCCCCCGGCGCGCCGCGGCCCCGGCCAGTGCGGCCGCGGCCCCGGCCAAGACCCCCGCTCCCCAGGCGCTGACACCCACCCGCAACAGCGCGATCGACATGCTGGTGGCCAACGCCACCCGGCTCGTCGCCCCGCAGGAGCAGCCCACCCCGCTTGCCGAGATCCCCATCGCCCCGCTGGCCTCGGTGGTGGAAAAGGTTCCCCAGACCGACCAACCGATCCCGGCCATCGGCTCCAAGACCAACGGCACCACCAAGGTGGTCCAGGTCCGCCTGGCCCAACTGGGCTTTTGGAACTCCTTCAGCGGGCACTACGACTGGTCCACCCAGCAGGCCGTGCTGGCCTTCCAGAAGTACATGGGCCTGCGCCGCACGGGTTCGGTCGACGCCGAGACCGCCAACTGGCTGTCGATCTTCACCGAGCGGGCCCGCGGCGAGTCCAACTACGGCACGCTGGTCGAGATCGACAAGGACCGCCAGCTGCTGTTCCTCGTCAAGGACGGCCGCACGGTCTGGGTGTTCAACACGTCCACGGGCAGCGGCAAGGCCTACAAGGCGACGAACAAGAAGGACCCCACCAAGACCGAGGAGGGTGACGCCGTCACCCCGGTGGGCCTGTTCCGCACCGACCGCCAGCGTCCCGACGGCTGGTGGGAGGGTGACCTCGGCAAGATCTACCGGCCGAAGTACTTCGTGGGCGGCATCGCCATCCACGGCATGACCAGCGTGCCCGCCTACCCGGCGTCACACGGTTGCGTGCGCCTGTCCCTGCCGGCGATGGACTTCCTGTGGGCCCAGGACCTCGTGCCGCTCGGCACCCCGGTCTGGGTCCACGACTGAACCACCCGGCCCGGCGCTCACCCGCCGGCGTCAGTCCGCCCGGCGGACCTTCAACGTGCGGTCATGGGCCGTCAGGCACTCACCCGTGTCCAGGTCGAAGCGCCAGCCGTGCAGTGAGCACACCATCGTGCACTCCCCTTCGAGGACGCCGAACACGGCGAGATCGGCCTGGCGGTGCGGGCAGGTCCGCTCCACCAGGTAGTTGCCGAGGCGGATCTCCTCGCTGGCGATCCCGCCGCGATCCGGATCGAGCTTGCGTTGGGCCTCGGCCTCGGTGCGGCGCATCCGCTCGGCGGACAGCGACTTGAAGAAGTTGTAGACGAACTCGTTGAACGGCCCGGACCGCCAGGCGCGGAACCGGGCCGACAGGAACAGCGAGTCGCTCCAGTCGACGGCGCGCTCGGCGGCAACGGTCTCGACCAGGCGGCGGTTGATCTTGAACCAGTAGTTGTGCGGCTCACCGGCGAACTCACGCACCTCGCCGGCGGGAAAGTCGATGACGATCGACAGCGGCTGCTCCTCGTCCAGGCAGTGCACCACGACGCAGCCACCCACGGCCCGGCGCAGTGTCGGGGCCATCGCCAGGATGGGCGCCCACCACGCCCGGAGTGTGGCGAGCAGGTCAGGGGTGGGAGCGGCCCACGAGTTGCGCTCGGCCTCCAGGTACCCGGCCCAGTCGCGCTGGTAGGTGGCCAGGTACTCCGCCTTGTGCTCGAAGATGTCGGCGACAGCCCGGTCGCTCATCGGGTGGGTCACCGTGAAGCCGCGCGGGTCGGGGCTGTCGGTGCCGAAGGCGATCTCGGTCCCGGGCACGGCCAGGATCCCGTGTCGCCCGGCGGCGGCCAGGCGGTCCATGAAGCTGCGCTGATCGGGGAAGATGCTCAGCTCGTCGCCACGGATCATGTTCAGCCCGAACAGGTCCGGGTCCAAGAAGGCGGGCGGCCCGGCGCTGGGCACCACGGCGCGAGCGCCGATCGACTCGACGTAACGCATCGCCCTGGAGAATTGGTGCTCGACCTTGTCGTCGACCAGCTCGCGCATCCGCTCCGGCGTCTCCTCGTACACCATCGGGTACCAGATCGCCCCGCTGTACTGCAGCCAGTGCAGGTCGACCGGGCCGTGGTCGCGCAGCGCATCGAGGTTCGTGGTGCGGCAGTCGTTCTGGTTGACCAGCCGGCCGGTCCCGTCGCTGACCACCATCGCCGAGTCCCCACCCGGCCCGTCGGTGATGCTGGTCTCGCAGTGGATGGTGATGTTCAGACGAGCGCCGAGCGACAACTCTTCTCCGTCGGTGGTGCGGATGATGTTGCGGAACCCGAGGCCGCGCAACGTGCGCTCCTGCTCACGCGTCGGGTACCCGGGGAGCAGCACGGTGGTGTCGCGATTCATGTGCTCGGTGAGCCACGGCTCGTCGAGATGGTCGGCGTGCAGGTGGGTGATGTACAGGTAGGTGGGGTTCTCGATCCGCTCCATCAACTCCGAGCTGAGCTGGTCGTTGCGTGGGAACACGCACCAGCTTCCACGGAATGCCGGGAGGAACCAGGGATCGCAGACGATCGACCCATCGACGGTGTCGATGAGGATGCCGGCGTGACCAATCGACGTGGCGCGCATCGTTGCTCAGGGTAGCCACGCAGCACGCTGCGCACCCGGGTACCAAGTCCCTGGCGTGCTGTGACGTCTGCCTCGCCAGGCCGCTGCGTCAGGCGACGGGCGGATCGGTGTACTGCTGGCCGGCGCGGCTGACGTGCTCGGTCCACGCGCCGCCGTCCCAGTAGCGCAGCTCGAAGCGACCGGCGGGGTCGGCGTACCAACCGGCGGGCACGGCCGGGGTGGCCGCGGCCGGCGCCGGCGTGTAGCTGGGGGCCGCGGCCGGCGCCGACGACGGACCCGGATCGTAGGAGGGCACCGACGAGACCGGTGAGGACGGCGCTGCCGGCGATGCGGTGGCGCCCCAGCCGGAGGAGTCCGCGCCAGGAGTGCTGGCCGGTTCGTAGCTCGGCGCGGACGACGCGCTGGTCGCGCTGTCCGCCGCGGCGGCGGATCCGCCCTCGCGGCTGAGGATGGCGCTGATCGACGATCCATGACCGGCGATGCCGACGACGGCCCAGCCCTCGGCCGACTTCTCGGTGAGCGATGAGGCCAGCGAAGCGGCGTCGTTCGAGGTGATGCTGGTGTACTCCATGGGCGGCATCGTAGCGTCGCCCGTTCAGCCGTGTTTCACCAGATCGTGGACGTCGGCGCCGGTGGGAGCGCCGTCGTAGACCAACGCTCCGTCTCGCAGGGCGATCAGCCGGTCGACACGATCGACGAAGGCCAACTCGTGCGTGGCCACGAGCAGGGTGGCCCCCGCGGCCGACGCCCGCTCGAGCAGCCCGAGCAAGGCCTGCTTGCCGCCCTGATCGAGCCCGACGAACGGCTCGTCAACGAGCAGGACGCTGAACGGGCGGATCAGCCCGATGGCGATCGCCGTCTTCTGGCGCAGGCCGCGGCTGAAGGTGGTGGGCAGATCGTCGGCTCGCTCGGCAAGTCCGAGGGTGGCCAGCAGGCGCTCGGCGGTGGGTTGCCAATCGGTCTCGCCGTGCAACCGGGCGGCGTACTCGAGGTGCTCGTTGACCGACAGATCGTCGTAGAACGTCGGGCTGTCGCTGAGCCAGCTCAGCAGGCGGCGGGCGTCGGTGTTCCCGGCGCGGTGACCGAACACCGTCGCCGAGCCTGCCGACGGATCGAGCAGGCCGGCGAGCATCTTCATCAACGTCGTCTTGCCGCTGCCGTTGTGGCCCACCACGGCCACCCGCTGACCGGCCGGCACGGCGATGGTCAACGGCTCCAGCGCCGGGCGGTCGCCGTAGGTCTTGGTCAGCCCATCGGTGGCGACGGCGGTCTCGGTGGTCACGATGAGCCTCCCGGCAGCGGACGGTTGGGGTGGTAGTTCTTGCCCTCGTCGAGGAACTGGCGGAATCGGGCCCGGACGCGGTCGCGATACCGGACCCAGGTGACGGTGCCACCGATGACCAGGACACAGCCGGCGCACCCGCGCAGCGCCGCGGTCACCGGGCTCTCGCCGTGGATCACCGCCGAGCGGACGAAGAGCGGGGCGCTGACACCGATCACGCTGACGACGACGGGGAACAGCAGGCGCATCGTGGTCTGGAACCCGGCCATCTCCGGCGGAAGGAACGCCTGCTGGCTCTGCGAGCTCAGCGGATCCGGGGCGTCACGGACGATGCTGACCACGCCGCCGCACGCGCCGGCCAGCGCGACGGGCAACGCCAGGATGGCCACCGGCGCAACCATGTCGGCACGGCGGAGCACGGCGAGCGCCGCGGCCGCGGCGACGGCGGCCGCCGGGACCAGCAGGACCACGGGTGGGACGAGATGGCGGACCAGCAGGGAGGCACGGGCCACCGGGAAGCTGTCGGTGTAGTTCGGCTGGTCGATCTCCTGGGACAGCGGCTCCATCGTTTCCAGGCCGAGCAGGAACCCGGCGAGAGCGGCGACGACCACGAGGGCGGTGGCGCCGCGTCCGGCGCCGGCGACCGCGGCGCCGAGCACCGCAGCGATGGCGGCGATGCGCACGAAGCGGGTCAGCGGGGTGCGCGCCAGGCCGCGCAGGCCGCGGCGGATCACCGGGTCACCGCGGCCGCTGTACCGCAGACGGACCCAGGGCCGGGTGCGGCTGTGCTCCTGGTTGAGCTGGCGGCGCAACAGCACCACGGTGCGCAGGTCCTGCATCGTGACGGCGAAACGCAGCTGGGCGACGAGGCTGCTGCGCCGGGCCAGGGCTTCGAGCGAGGTCCGCCCGACGCTGGCGAGACCGGCGACGGCGAGGCCAACGGCGACGACCACGGCGACCAGGTCCACGGGATGCTGGCGCCATCCCCACAGCCCGAGGCTGCCCACGACGGTGTACGGGCCGGGGACGTCGTCGGCCGCGGCGGCCACCTGCCAGCCCAGCAGCGCCAGGCCCACGGCGGTGGTCACCGCCAGCTTGGCTCTGATGCCGTGGGCCACGAGCGCTGCCCCGTACCAGGCCAGCCCGACGGTGAGCCCGAGCAGCGCCCCGCCCGCCGCCCACGCCGGGGCCGAGCCAGGGAGCCGGCGACCGGCAAGCTGCCCGGCGACGGCGCCGGCAAGCACGCCGAGGCCGAGCGCACTGCGCAGCCGCTGCACGGCCGGCCGGCGCAAGGCGACGCCGCGCTCCACCGGCGCCAGCATGACCATCGAGACGTCAGCGGCCTCGAGCGCCAGCGGACCGCCCTGGGCGCCGCTGCGCGCCCCGATCATGACGGCCACCGCGGCAACGATACCCAGCCACGCCGGGCCGTGGTCGGCGACGCTGCGCGCCGTAGCGGCGCTGAGCTGGCCGCTGCCGATGGCGCTGCTGAGCCACAGCACGCCGCCGCCGCCGAACAGGGCAGCGAGGTACACCCGGTAGGCGGAGTCGAACCACTCGATGTCCCCCAGGCGGCGGCGCTTGCGGGTGCGGCGCAGGTCGTAGAGCGCGGCGGTCTCGGTGGCGAGTGCGGCTGCCATCAGTGTCCCAGCGCTGCCGGGCGCAGCGGGTCGGCCGAATACCCGGACCAGCTGGCGACGTAGAGCCGCGCCGGCGGGAGCCCGAGGTGTTCCATGGCCAGCACGTTGACGCAGGCGCTGACGCCCGAACCGCAGTAGACGACGGCCGGGCGGTCCTCGGTCAGGCCCAGCGCGGCGAAGTGGGCGGCGAGGTGGTCGTCGTCCAGGAGCTCTCCCCGCCGCGCCGACCAGGGAGGCCGACGGCGAGCTCACCGCGCCGGGGATGTGCCCGGGCCGCTTGTCCACCAGCGTCAGCGCACCGCCGTAGCGCTCGGCGCTGCGGGCATCCAGCACCGGCATGCCGGCCGCGGCGTGGGCGACGGTAGCCTCCACCGTGGCCAGCCGATCGGCAGGCCACGGGCGGGCCGTGAAGCAGGCGGGGCGGATGGCCGGGCCGGACCCGGCCTCGATGGCGCCGGGCCAGTGCTGGACGGATCCGCCGAGCAGGGCGGCCTGGCAGCCGAGCATCCGCAGCATGACCACCAGGCGGCCGGCGGTCAGCCCACCGCTGTCGTCGTAGGCCACCACG
Source organism: Ilumatobacteraceae bacterium (assembly GCA_037045185.1). Classification (GTDB taxonomy): domain Bacteria; phylum Actinomycetota; class Acidimicrobiia; order Acidimicrobiales; family Ilumatobacteraceae; genus JAKOUY01. The sequence goes on along the minus strand of JBAOHQ010000004.1, from coordinate 943,110 downwards.
ACGGTGTCGTCGCCGATGCCGAGCCGGCTCATCGCCGCGGCGAACGCCGCCGGCGACGGTAGCGGGTGGCGCCCTTCGGTGTCGGGTAGGTCGGTGGCGGACAGGTCGGTGTCGACATCAGCGAACACCGCGCCGGCGATGTGCCCCGCCTCGTAGGCGGCCCGACCCGAGCGCCCGTCGAGGTACCAGCGGACGTCGACGAGGACCCGCCGGGGATCTGGCGCCGCCAGGACGTGGGCGGCGGAGACGATGGGCGGGATCATCCGTGGTCCTCGGCGTCGCCGGCCGACGATTCGGCACGGCGCAGCACCTCGCGCACGGGCAGGCCCAGCCGATCCGCCGCCCGGGCGGCATCGTCGAACTCGACCTTGACCCGCCCGGCCGAGCGCTTGACGCGCACGGGCTGACCACCCACGTCGACGGTGAGGTCGGCGCGGGCCTGCGGCCAGCGCTCGATGACGCTGCCGCGCAGCCCCAGGGTGCCGGTCTCGCGCACCACTGCGTCGGACACCTGCGTCGCCAAGGCGGCGTCGCACAGGGCGTGGACCGTGTACGCCGGGCGACCTTTCTTCATCACGATCGGGGTGGCCCAGGCATCGTGGGCGCCGGCAGCGAGCAGCGCGCCGATGGTGTGGGCGACGATCTCGCCGGTCACGTCGTCGACGTTGGCCTCCAGCAGGGTGACGGGCTGGCCGGATGGCGCGGCGGTGCCGGGCTCGGCGGCGCCCACGACGACCTGGACGACGTTCGGGCGACCGGCGGTGTCGGCCGACCCGGCGCCGTATCCCACCGACTGCACCGTCATCGCCGGGAGCGGGCCGAAGCCGTCGGCGAGCGCCATCATCAGCGCCACACCCGTGGGCGTGGCCAGTTCGCCCTCGTGGTCGATGCCCCTGACCGGCGCGCCCCGGCGAGCCAGCAGTTCGACAGCGGCAGGCGCCGGCACCGGTAGCTGGCCATGGGCGGCGCGCACGGTGCCCTGGCCGGTGGTGATCGGCCCGCAGACGACCCGCTCGACACCCAGCACCTCGAGCGCGGCGCAGGATCCGACGATGTCGACGATGGCGTCCAGCGAGCCGACCTCGTGGAACTCGACGTCCTCGGGGGCGATCCCGTGCATCTGGCCCTCCACGTCGGCCAGCAGGGCAAAGCTTGCCTGCGACCGGCGGCGCACCCGCTCGGGCAGGTCGGCCCGATCCAGCAGGTCACGGATCACCCGGTACGGGCGGTGGTGTCCGTGGTGTCCGTGGTGACCGTGGTGTCCGTGGTGGTCGTGGTGGTCGTGGTGGTCGTGGTCGTGGTCGTGGACCACGACGTGGGCCTTCGTCGCCGCGATGCCGCAGCGCTGGACGCGCTCGAACGACAGTGCCCACCCGTCGAGCCCGAGCCCGGCGAGGATGGCGGCCACCTCGTCGGCCGAAGCCCCGGCATGCACCAGCGCACCAAGGGTCATGTCCCCCGCCGTGCCGGCGAAGCAGTTGAACCACGCCGTTCGCTGACCCGTCACGGCAGCATTCTCGCGATCGCGCAGGCCGCGCCGAAACCGTTGTCGATGCCCACCACGGTCACTCCGCTGGCGCACGAGGCATGCATCGCCAGCAAGGCGGTCACGCCGTCGAGCGCCGAGCCGTACCCCACGCTGGTGGGCACGGCCACCACCGGCGCGGCGGTCAGGCCGCCGATCACGCTGGCCAGCGCGCCCTCCATGCCGGCCACGACCACCACTGCGTCGGCGTCCTGGACCCGTTCGAGGTGCGCCAGCAGGCGGTGCAGCCCGGCGACGCCCACGTCGGTGAGCCGGTCCGGCCGGAACCCGTAGCCGACCAGCGTCACGACGCACTCGTCCACGACCGGCACGTCGCTGGTGCCGGCGCTGACCACCAGCACCCGGCTGGCGCGGTGCGGAACCGGGGCCCGCCACAGCAAGGCGCCCTGGGCCTGGGTGGCGTCGGGGTAGGCGGCATGCAAGGCCGCCGACTGGCCGCTGTCCGCCCGGGTCACCAGCACCGGGCCGCTGCCGTTGGCCAGCAGCTCGCCCACCACCGCCACGCACTGCTCAGCGGACTTGCCGGGGGCGTAGACCGCCTCGGGCATCCCCTGGCGCAGCGCCCGATGATGATCGACGAGGCTGTCGCCGATGTCGGCGAACGGCAGGCGCCGCAGCCGGGAGACGGCCTCGTCCGGTGACAGCTCACCGCCGCGCACCGCGTCGATCAGGGCGCGCAGCGCCGGCTCGTCCATTCGGTCCATTGTGGCGGCGATCGGCCGGGAACCGTCACGCGCGCCGGGGCGCAATCTCCGGGAGGCCGGGCGGGCGCCGTCGGTAGTCTCCTCCGGGTGAGCAGCGCAACCACCGGGTCCCCTCGCCGCGTCGGCTTCCTCGGACCGCGCGGCACCTTCACCGAGGAGGCGCTGAACACGCTCACCGAGCTGGCGGGAATGGAACGCGTCCTCTACCGCACGATGCCCGACGTCCTCGACGCGGTCGAGACCGGCGAGGTCGACCTCGGCTTCGTCGCCATCGAGAACTCCATCGAGGGGACCGTCAACCTCACCCAGGACGAGTTGGCCTTCAACCACGACCTGCTGATCCAGGGCGAGGTGGTCCTGGACATCGAACACTGCCTGATGGCCAAGCGCGGCACCGCGCCCGAGGACGTCACGGTCGTGCTGTCCATCCCGGTGGCGTCGGCCCAATGCCACGCCTTCCTGCGCTCCATGGTGCCCCAGGCCGAACTGCGCGCCGCCAACAGCACTGCCGAAGGCGCCCGGACGGTGAGCGAAAGCGGGCCCGGCTTCGCCGCCGTCGCGCCCCGGGCGGCGGCCGAGTTGTACGACCTGGAGATCCTCGCCGCCGACATCGCCGACCATCCCGGCAACCAGACACGCTTCGTCGTCGTGGCCAAGCAGGGCATCCCCGCGCCCACCGGCCATGACCGCACCAGCCTGGTGATCTTCCAGCGCGCCGACGAGCCCGGCAGCCTGATCTCGATCCTGCAGGAGTTCGCCGCCCGGCGGATCAACCTGTCCAACCTGCTGTCCCGGCCCACCAAGGCCGGCGGGCTGGGCGACTACTGCTTCGTGATCTACGCCGACGGGCACATCGCCGACGAGTTGGTGGCCGACGCGGTGCGCGCCCTGCGGGTCAAGCAGGGCGACGTCAAGTTCCTCGGCTCGTACCCGGTGGCCGGCGCAACCAGCACCTCGGCCCGGGAGCACGCCGACGCCCGCTGGCGCGCCGCCGACGACTGGATCCGGTCGCTTCGCTCGACCATCCACCCGCCCACCTGACCCCGCCTCACCGCTCCCTGGCCGGCATGGGCGCGACAACTACGAAAACCCGAAGTCTGCGCGCCCATGCATGACCACCGCGGCTTGCATGGGCGCGAGAACTACGGGTATCCGAAGTTTTCGCGCCCATGCGGGGCGGGCCGGGGGGCGGGTGGGGCGCCGGGCCGGGGGGCGGGTGCGGGCGGGTGCGGGCGGGCGGGCGCGGGCGAGCGGGAGGGTCAGCCGCGGCCCCCGCCGGGGGCCATGGCCACGGCGCCGTCCATGCGGAAGGAAGGGTCGTGCTTGCGCAGCTCACGGCGAGCGATGGTCATCTTGTGGACCTCGTCGGGGCCGTCGGCCAGGCGCAGTGTGCGTACGTGGGCGTAGGCCAACGCCAACGGCCAGTCGTCGCACAGGCCACCGGCGCCGTGGACCTGGATGGCCCGGTCGATGATGTTCAGGGCCACGTTCGGCGCCGCCACCTTGATGGCGCTGATCTCCACCGCGGCGGCCTTGTTGCCCACCGTGTCCATCATCCACGCGGTCTTCAACGTCAGCAGGCGCACCATCTCCAGGTCGATGCGCGCCTCGGCGATCCAGTCCATGATGTTGCTGCGCTCGGCGACTCGCCTGCCGAACGTCGTGCGAGTCAGCGCTCGCTGGCACAGCAGCTCCAGCGCCCGCTCGGCGGCGCCGATGCTGCGCATGCAGTGGTGGATCCGTCCCGGCCCGAGGCGGGCCTGGCTGATGGCGAAGCCGTCGCCTTCGTTGGCGATCAGGTTGGACACCGGAACGCGGGCGTTGTCGAACTCCATCTCCACGTGACCCTCGGCATCCTGGTAGCCGAACACCGGCAGGGCCCGCTTGATGGTCACGCCGGGCGTCCCGGCGGGGACCAGGATCTGGCTCTGCTGGCGATGGGCCGAGGCCGACGGGTCGGTCTTGCCCATCACGATGAACACGCCGAGATGCGGGTGCATCGCCCCACTGATCCACCACTTGCGCCCGTTCAACACGTAGTGGTCGCCGTCGCGGCGGATGCTGAGCTGGATGTTGGTGGCGTCGCTGGAGGCCACGTCGGGCTCGGTCATGGCGAATGACGAGCGGATCTCGCCGGCGAGCAGCGGGCGCAGGTACTGGTCCTTCTGCTCGGGCGTGCCGAACATCATCAGCACTTCCATGTTCCCGGTGTCGGGGGCCGAGCAGTTGCAGGCCTCGCTGGCGAAGCGCACCCGGCCGAGGATCTCCGCCAGGGGCGCGTACTCGGCATTGGTCAGGCCGGGCCCACCCTCGGCGTGCGGGCTGAACATGTTCCACAGCCCGCGGGAGCGGGCCTCGGCTTTCAGCTCGTCCATCACCGCCGGGCAGTGGTGCGGGTCACCGGTCGCCCGGATCTCCTCCTCGTACCGCCCCTCGTTGGGGTAGATGCACTCGTCCATGAAGGCGAGCAGCATGGTGCGGTACTCCTCGCAGCGGGGAGTGAAGGCGAAGTCCATGTTCCGACGGTACTGCGCGGTGTCCTCCGGCTCCCCAACGAGTCAGTGGCGCGGTCGCGGCTTGCGCACGCCACGGCGGTCGAGGGCCTTGTCCTGGACGCGCTGCTCGGCCTCCAGCGCGGCCTCCTCGGCCACCAGCCGCTTCATGCTGTCCAGCCGCTCTGGCGTCAACGTCCCGTTCTCGACCGCGGCACGCACCGCGCAGCCGGGTTCGTCGTCGTGCTTGCAGTCACGGAACCGGCAGTGGTCCATGACCTCGAAGATGTCCCGGAAGGCTCGTTCGATGCCGTGCCCGCTGCTCCACAGGCTGACGGCGCGGACCCCGGGTGTGTCGACCAACCAGCCACCTGCCGGGATCGGCACGAGTTCGGCGGCGGTCGTGGTGTGCCGGCCGCGCTGGTCACCGAAGCGGACGTCCTCGGTGTGCCGGGTGCGCTCGCCCACCAACGCGTTGATCAAGGTGCTCTTGCCCACACCGCTGGCGCCCAGCAGGGCGATGGTGCCGTTGGCGCCGGCGTACCCGCGTAGCTCGTCAACCCCCGCGGTGGTGACCCCACTGACCACGTGCACGGCAACGCCCGGGGCCACGGCGCGCAGCGAGGCGGCCGTCTGCCGAGGGTCGTCACACAGGTCGGCCTTGGACAGCACCACCACCGGGGTGGCCCCGCTGTCGAAGGCCAACACCAGCTCGCGCTCCAGGCGGCGCTGGTTGGGAGGAGTGGTCAGCGAGTGCACCAGCATCACCACGTCGATGTTGGCGGCGATGGTGTGCTTGGCCGCCCGGTCACCCTCGAACGAGGCCCGGCGGACGAAGGCACTGCGCCGGGCCAGGACATGGTCGACGCGCTCGTGGTCGCCCGACGGCACCACCCAGTCGCCCACCGCCACGTCGGCGCCGATGTTGCGGACCCGCAGCGCCGCCATGTCGTCGCGGTGGCGCAGCAGGCTGCTCCAGCCGCGATCGATGCGCGAGATCCGCGTCGGTCGCTGGTGCACGTTCAGGGCGCGCCAGGCCGCCTCGAACGTCTCGTCCCAGCCCAGGGCGCCCAGTGACTCATCCAGCAACCCGGTCACCGTACCGCCGCGCACCGGCGTGCCAAGAACGCGTATCATCGGGCGATGCGCAGGATCAGTCCAGCATGATCACACGAATGATTGCCAGAGGCGTTGCCGTCGTTGCCCTGCTCGGAGGTGTCGCCGCGTGCTCCGCCGACGACGCCGCCAACAAGGCCCTGAAAGACGCCGGGGTGAACGTCAACACCCAGGGCGGGTTGCCCAAGGGGTTCCCGACCGACGTACCGACACCCGATCTGAAGATCGAGACCGGAGTTGCCGTCGCCAAGGGGTTCACCTTGCGGCTCACCTCGCCCAGTGCGGTGGCCGACGTCGCGGCCTACAAGGACACGTTGTCCAAGGCCGGCTTCACGATGTCCGACGAGTTCGACAACAGCGCCAAGGACGGGCACAACGTCGGCTTCACCGCAACGGGCAAGGGCTTCCGGGTGATCGCGGTCGCCTTCACCCCTGAGGCGCCCGGCGGCGGCAAGTACATGGGTGTGCAGGTCGACCCGGCCACCTGACGACTGACCCCGCGGTGTCGAGCCCGGCTGGACGATCCGGTCTGGATCGTCCAGCCGTCCCTAGTCGGATTCGGTCGGTCGGATTCGGGGTCGGATTCGGGATGGCGCAGGGTGCGGCTGGCCAGATCCACCTGGACGACCTCGACCGGTACCTCGACTGCGTCGCCACCGGCGCCCGGGCGAACGTCGATGCGCACGTCGTACATCGGCTGGCAGCGCTGCATCGTGGCCTCCCACCCATCGTCGAGGTCGAAGGCCCACTGGTGCCCCGGGCAGATCAACCGGCCGGTGAGGATGACACCCCGCTCGAGCAGCTTGCGACGGTGGACGCAGACGTTGCCGAAGGCCCGGAACCCGTCGTCGACGGCGAGGACCAGCACGGTGTCGGGCGCCTCGCCGGTTGCGGCATCCCCCGCCGGGATCACCACCTTGCGCCTGCGGCGAACCTCGGCCACCGGGCCGACGTCGGCCCACTCACTCATCCGCGCTCCCCGAACCAGCGGTGTCGGGCGTGGCCAGCCACACCTGACGCAACCGGTCGTAGACCTTGCCGCTGGCTTCGAGCTCGCGTTGGTCGGGATCCCAGGCCACGGTGACGTCGTCGGACACGTAGGTCTGGCAGGCCAATCGGTACCCCTGGTCGGCCAACTCACCCAGCCGGTCGCGCTCACGACGGCGCGGCGGGATCAGCCGGTCGGCGCCCTCCAGGACGCGCACCCGGTCGGTGCCGCAGTTCCCGCTGGCGCACTTGAACGGGATCCCGCACTCGTTGCGGATGGCCACCCGCAGCAGGTTGACCTCGTCACCGTCGGGAAAGCTGACCTCGCGATCGGAGGTCTCGAAGCGGATGCGCGGCATGGACGACGGGTGTCGGGCCGGCTCAGGCCAGCGCCGGCTCTGGGTTGTCGACGTCCGCTTCGGGGGCCACGTAGGTGTCGTACAGCGCCTTGGTGTAGGCGAAGCGGGCTTCGGCGCCGTGCCGGACGACCTGCAGGCAGCGCTGCTGGAGCTCGGGCGTGGTGGCGTGGTCGAGGACGATCTGGTAGCCGCGCTCGCCGTGGATCTCGTCACTCGTGATGTGCAGGTCGAAGAACTCGGCCTCCTCCTCGGTGAATCCGTACTTCTCGATCAGCACCGGGTACTGGCGTCGGTAGATCGACGGCACCTGGGACTCCAGACCCACCACCAGGGCTGCGGTGGCGACGGCGAAGTGCTCACGGATCGCCGTCGCGTAGCACCAGCCCTGCAGGCCGCGGGTCACGGCGGTGGCGTTGTCGATGTCGGTCACCCGCTCCCGGGTGGTGCCGCAGGCCTCGGCGAAGCGGATCAGCAGGTCGGTGTGGCGCACGTCGCTGAGCTCCTCCTCGTACATGTTCTGCAGCAGGAAGTCCTTGGCGTCGGTGGCCGTGTCGGGCGCATTGGAGTAGATGTACCCGAGGTAGTCGGCGAAGGGGCCGACGTAGTGGTAGTGGTTCTCCGCCCACCGGGCGAAGTGCTCGCGCGTCAGCTCACCGTTGGCCCAGGCCAGCGAGAACGAGGCGTTCTTGGCCTCACGGCCCTTGATCGCATCCTCGAGGGCTGAACGGAACTGGGTCCTGTCGAGCAGTTCGGCCATTTGACACTCCTTTGGGTCACAACTGGTGGGATCAGCACGTGCGCCGTGCTGACAGAATGGAGCCCGGCCACCCGGCCCGGCTGTCGGTATACTGTATACTTTTCGGCCGGAGACACGCAAGGGGGGAAGAGGTGACGATCCGCACCGAGCACGCGGTCATGGCCGAACAGTGCACGGGACGAGGCCGCAACGGCGTGGTCTGCGCCGCGGCGCCCCTGGCTGCGCTTGCCGGGGCCGAGGCCCTGCGCGCCGGCGGCAACGCCTTCGACGCCGCGGTCACCGCCGCGCTGTGCGAGACCGTCCTGCTCCCGCCGAAGTGCGGGATGGGTGGTGACCTGGTCGCCCTCGCCCTGCGGTCCCCGGCCACCGAGCCCGACGCCCTGCTGGCCATCGGCGGCGCCTCGGCCGGGCTGGCGGCAGTGGCCGCCACCGGTATCTGGCGCGACGTGGGGGCCAACGCAGTCGGTCCACCGGCGGCACCCGCCGGCTACGAGGCGCTCGCCCGCCTCGGCCGCCTCGGGCGGGCCAGGCTCGCCGCCCCGGCCATCGACCTGGCCGTCAACGGGTTCCCGTGGGCGGCGGTGTGCACCCGGCTGGCCGAGCAAGCCGCCGCGCTGGTGGCCGAGATGAACCCCGGCGGGACGTCCTACTTCCCGGGGGGGACGCCGATCGCTCCGGCGACGTTGACCCGCCTGCCCGGCCTCGCCGCCGTCCTGCAGGCCTGGGTCGACGATGGCGCGGGCCTGCTCGACGGCCCGATCGGCGCCGCCGTCGTCGACGCCGTGCGCCGCCGCGGCGGGGTGCTGACCACCGCCGACCTGGCCGGCGCCACTGCCGAGTGGCGCGGCTGCGCCACCGCCCGGATCGGCCGGCGAACACTGTGGGCGACCCCGGCGCCCACCCACGGTGCTGCCCTGGTGCGCGCCCTCGGCGAGCGCGACTCGGCGGCGGAGGCCTACCGCCGAGTCCTCGCCACCATGGCCGCCCGTGACCAGTCGCTGGCCGACCCGTCGGGGACCTCGATGGTCAGCGCCGTCGACGCCGAGGGCAACGCCGTGGTCGTCGTCCACAGCAACTCGTACCCTCGCTTCGGCAGCGGCATCGTCGTCGAGGAGTACCAGCTGGTGCTGGCCAACCGGGCCGGGCGCGGGTTCACCCCCACCCCCGGGCATCCGAACTTCCCGGTCGCCGGGCGGCGCCCGGCGACGACGCTGCATGCCTGGGCCGTCGACGACGGCGCCGGGCGTGTCCGCCTGCTGGGCGCCACTCCTGGTGGGGCCAACCAACTCCCGTGGAACGCCCAGGTCCTGCGGCGCGTCCTCGACGGCTGCGAGGCGCCCGGCGTGCTGGTGACGGCGCCGCTGTGGGAGATCCTCGCCGACGGCGGCCTACGCCTGGAGGACGGCTTCACGGCCGACGAGCGCGAGGGTCTGTCGGCCGTGGCCGACGCGGTCACCGAGGCGCCCCGATGGGGGTGCAAGAGCGCCATCCAGGTGGTGCGGCTCGCCCGGCCTGGCGAGGTCCACGCTGGTGCGGCCGACCCGCGCACCCAGGGCTCAGCGCTGGGCGTCTGACGCCACCAGCGGGCGGCAGGCCCACACCAGCAGCAGGGGCGTCGATACGGCGATCAGCACGGTGATCTGCAGGCTCAACGGGCTGTTGCCGATGACGAACCCGGCCAGGGCACCCATGCCGATCTGCACGCTGCGGTAGGCCCCCAGGGCCAGCCCGTGGCTGCCGAAGCGCTCCACGGCCATCACGTTGGCAGCCGGGAAGATCGAGCTGACGGTACCGGCGAACACGGCGGCGACCCCATAGGTGAGGAGCCCGCCGGGCAGCAGCACCCACAGCAGGCCCAGTGCCGACAGCAGCAGCGAGGTGCGAACCACACTGCCCCGCGGGCCGACGCGGTCGGTGGTGCGCCCGCCGACCAGCTTGGCCGCGATGGACACCACCCGACCAACGGCCAGCACCGCCGCTGCGGCGCCCTCGGTGAGCTCCCAGCGTTCGACGGCGAAGGTGGTGAAGAACGCCAGCACGCCGTACTGGAGCATCGCGCCGATCGTGCCGACGACGGTGGGCAGGCCGAACACGGCCCGCCAGGGGACGCCACGGGCCCCGCCAGGATCGGGCATCGGCGTGCGCAGCCGGGCGATGGCCACCAGGGACACCACGCCCAACCCGGCCCCCGACCAGAACGGGATCCGCCAGCTCGTCGCCGCCCCCAGCGTTCCCAGCAACGCGGCCACGGTGAGCCCGACGCTGAACGCCACCCCGTAGATCCCCATGGCGAACCCCCGCCGTCCGGGCTCGGCGAAGGCGGCAACACCCTGCAGGCCGGAGGGGAAGAACAGCCCGGCAGCCGCCCCGAGCAGCGCCTGGGAGACCAACAGGGATGGCAGCCCGGTGGCGAGGGCGGCCACCGTGCTCCCCGCGGCGACGGTGAGCAGGCTGACGCGCATGACCGTGGCGGCACACCACCGTCGCAGGGCGAGTCCGGCCACCATGTTGAACACGGCGATGCTGACGGCGAGCACGGCGAAGGCCACCCCGCCCTGTCCCGTGGTGAGGCCGAGGTCCCTGCGGGCGGTGGGGAACAGCGGTGAGAGGAGCTGTTCGCCCACCGTGGCGGTGCCGTAGGTCAGGCACACGAGGGCAAAGGCCCAGCGGCGGGGGCGGTCACCCGACGATGCCGCGGCAGCGGCATGGTGATCCGTCGGCATCGTTCGTATACAGTATCCAACATGCCCGGTGGGTCCGCACCCGTCCATCTCGACGACGCGACGATCGACGCTCTGCTGGATCTGCCTTCCGTCACCGAGGTCGTCGAGCGGGCATTCAGCGCCTGGGGTCACGGCCTGGCCGCCACCACCCAGCGGGTGCGCAGCTCGGCCAGCGGGGCGATGGCCAGCGCGATGGCGGCCGTCGCGCCGCCGTACAGCGGGGGCAAGGTCTACGCCACGCACGAGGGCGTGTTCACGTTCGTCAACGTGCTGTTCGACATGGACGGGCGGCTGCTGTGCACCCTCGCCGGTGACGCCCTGACCAGGCTGCGAACGCCGGCGGCATGCGCGTTGGCCATCCGTCACCTGGCCGCCGTCGAGCCGCGCACCGCAGCACTGATCGGCGCCGGCCGCCAGGGCTGGAATCATCTGGTGATGCTCGCCGCCGAAGTTCCCGGTCTTTCCGAGGTGCGGATCAACGACCTCCGCCCGGACGCGGCGACCGCGATGGTCGAACGGGCCCGCCTCGCCGGCATCCCCGCGGTGGCCACCAGGACCCCCACCGAGGCGGTCCTCGGCGCCGACGTCATCGTCACCGTGACGCAGAGCACCGAGCCGCTCTTCCCCGCCGGCGCCGTTGGCGACCGCGCCGTCATCTGCGCCGTTGGCGCGACGAAGTACGACCGCTGCGAGGTCGGCGCCGACGTCATCGAGCGGTGCGCCGCCGTCGTGTGCGACGACGTCGCCGGCAGCACCGTGGAGTGCGGTGACCTGATCCGCGCCGCGTCCGCCGGACGGTTCTCGTGGGACCGGGCCGTCGAGCTGCACGCCGTGCTGGCCGGCACCGTCGAGGTCCCCCGCGCCGGGTCGGCCCCGGTGCTGTTCGAGACCCAGGGCGTCGCCCTCCAGGACGTCGCCGCGGCGGGGCTGGCGTGGGAACGCCTCAGCGCCGGCAACCACCACACCACCCACACACAGGAGCACTGACCATGATCGAACAACGCCGACTGTCACTGGCCGAGGCCGAGATCGCCGCCGACGCGGCGCTGGCCGAGGCGGCCAGTCTGCAGGTGGGATCCGTGATCGCCGTGTGCGACAACGCCGGCTGGCCGATCGTGGTCAAGCGCCCGGACAACGCCAAGGCCACCAGCGTGGAGATCGCCATCAACAAGGCGTTCACGGCTGCCTGCCACCGCCGCCCGACCCACACCTACACCAACGCCCAGTCAGGCGGTGAGGCCTTCGGGATCATGAACATGCACGGTGGCCGCTTCGCCATCTTCGTGGGCGGCTGGCCCATCGAGGTGGACGGCGAGGTCGTCGGTGGCATCGGCGTCAGCGGCGGTCACACCCGCGAGGACATCGCCTGCTGCAAGGCCGGCGTCGCTGCGGTCCTCGCCCATCTGGGCCAGCAGGCCGACTTCTCCAAGTGGGACAACTGGGCCCCGCCGCCGGTGCGCTGACGTGAGGTCACCGGCCACCCTCCCCGACCGCGTCGTCCCCGACCGCGTCGTGCGCAACCGCATCGGCGGTGACCTGCTCGACGCGTCGGACGGCGCCACCTTCGAGCGGCGCAACCCGGCCAACCGCGCGGTCGTGGTCTCGGTCGCCCCGGAGTCCGCCGCCGCCGACGTCGCCGCCGCCGTCGATGCTGCGGAGCAGGCGGCAGTCGCCTGGCGCCGGTCGACGCCGACCAGGCGGGCCGAGATCCTCAGCGCCGCGGCGCGGATCCTCGACGGCCGCGCCGCCGAGCTGGCGGCGGAGATGGTGGCCGAGGCGGGCAAGCCGCTGGCCGACGCCACCAACGAGGCATCACGTACCCCGCGCAATCTGGAGCTCTACGCCGGTGAGGCCTACCGGCTCACGGGCGCCACCTTCCCCAGCGACGACACCCCGCTGGTGTATTCGGTCCTCGACCCCGTGGGGGTGGTGGGCGTGATCACCCCGTGGAACTTCCCGCTGAACATGGCCAGTCGCAAGATCGCCCCGGCATTGGCCGCTGGCAACACCGTGGTGTTCAAGCCGTCACCGATGACGCCGCTGATGGGCGACCGCCTGGCCGAGGCGTTCGCCGAAGCCGGGCTGCCGCCCGGTGTGCTGAACGTGGTCCACGGGTTCGCCGCCGGGGCGCTGCTCGTCGCCGACGAGCGCGTCGCGGCGATCACCTTCACCGGCGCCACCGCCACCGGCCGATCGATCCACGCGGCGATGGGCCTCGGCCGGCGGGTGCAGTTGGAGCTGGGCGGCAAGAACCCGGTCGTCGTGCTGGCCGACGCCGACCTCGACGCCGCCGCCACGGTGGTGGCCCGCAGCAGCTTCAGCCTCAGCGGCCAGGCGTGCACCGGCGCCGGGCGGATCCTGGTGGACGAGGTGGTCCACGACGCCCTGGTCGAACGGGTTCGCGCCCTGGCCGAAGCCCACGTCCTCGGCCCGGGCGATCGCCCCGGCGTGACCCAGGGGCCGTTGGTCGACGAACGGGCCGTACGGACGATGGTCGACGTGGTGCAGCAGGCCCGTGCCGACGGAGCGACGGTGGTGTGCGGTGGCGAGCCGCGCACCGGCGGCGCCCTGGCCGCCGGCAACTTCTTCCCACCCACCGTGTTGACCGATGTCGGGCCCCACAGCCCGCTGGCCCAGCGCGAGGTCTTCGGCCCGGTCATCGGCTTCGAACGGATCAACGGGCTGGACGAAGCCCTGGCGTCGGCCAACGACGTCGAGTACGGGCTGTCCGCGGCGATCTGCACGCGCAGCATCTCGGCCGCTCAGCGCTTCGCCGCCGAGATCCAAGCCGGGATGGTCCGGGTCAACCGGCCCACCGTTGGAGCGGCCTTCAACGCCCCCTTCGGCGGGATCAAGCAGTCGGGCACGGGGATGCACCGCGAGCAGCTCGGGCCCACGGTGATGGACTTCTACACCCAGCTGCGCACCGTCTGGATGGGCAGCTGATGGACCTCGGACTGTCGGGAACGCGGGCCATCGTGTTCGGCTCGTCCAGCGGCCTGGGCCGGGCCGTCGCGGCCGGCCTGGTCGCCGAGGGCGTCCTGGTCGCAGTGGTCAGCAGAGACCAGGGCCGCGCCGACGAGGCCATGCGGGCCACCGGCGCCGCCTCGGCGATCGCCGCCGACCTCGCCATCGACGGCGCCGGCGCGGCCACCGTTCGCGCCGCCGCCGAGGCGCTCGGCGGGCTGGACATCTGCGTCGTCAACACCGGGGGTGGAACGCCCGGGCCGATCATGGCGACCGATGGCGCCGACGACGGCGCCTATCGCTCGATGCTCCGTCCGGTACTGGAGATCAGCCGGGCCGCCGCTCCCCTGGTGTGCGCCGGCGGCCGCGGCCGGCTGGTGTACCTCACCGCCCGCTCGGTCGTCGAGGCCTCACCGGCGCTGGCGCTCAGCTCGGTGTTCCGCAGCGGAGTCCACGCCGCCGCTCGCTCACTGGCGATCGAGCTGGCGCCACGGGCAACGGTCAACGTCGTGGTCACCGGCCAGTTCGACACCCCGGCCCTCGGGCGATTCGAGGCGGCCCGGGCCAGGCTCGAGGGCGTCGACCCGGCGGCGGTTCGCGCCGAGCACCTCGGGCACATCCCGATGGGCCGCTTCGGCGCCGCGGAGGAGCTTGCCGACGTCGTCACCTTCCTGTGCAGCGCCAGGGCCTCCTACGTCACCGGGACGGCACTGCGCGTCGACGGGGGGTCCGTCCGCGGGTTCTGATCGGCGGGCGCGACGATGGCGTCCGGTCCAGCCGGACGCCATCGCTGCGAGGGGTGTGATGGGTCGGTGCTCAGCCGGCGGGCGGCATCAGCACGCTGTCGATGATGTGCACCGTGGCATTGGCCGTCACGACGTCCATGCAGGCCGCGACCGTGGCGCCGTTGACCATCAGCTCACCGGAGGGCCCGCGGGTGAAGCTCAGCGTGGCGCCGTTCACCGTCGTGGCCGTTCCGGCCTTGACCAGGTCGGCGCTGCTCATCATGCCCGGCACCACGTGGTAGGTCAGGATCGACGTCAGCTGATCCTGGTCGGCCAGCACCGCCTGCAGATCGGCGGCCGGGATCTTGGCGAAGGCGTCATTGGTCGGGGCGAAGATCGTGAACGGCCCAGGGCCGTTCAACGTGTCGACCAAACCGGCCTGCTTGACCGCCGACACCAGCGTCGACAGCAGCGGGTTGTTGCTCGCCGCCGTCGCCGCCGGATCCTGGGCCATCCCGCCGAAGCTGCCGGCGCCGTCCGTGGGGATCGAGGCGCACCCCGGTCCGCTGGTGGCCAGCACTCCGGGCATCAGCACGGTGTCCACGATGTGCACCGTGGCGTTCGCCGTGGGGACGTCCATGCACACCGAGGGGCTGCCGTTGACCAACAACTGGCCGTCGGCTGCCCGGCTGAACTGCAACTCGGCGCCGTTCACCGTCGTGGCCGTTCCGGCCTTGACCAGGTCGGCGCTGCTCATCATGCCCGGCACCACGTGGTAGGTCAGGATCGACGTCAGCTGATCCTGGTCGGCCAGCACCGCCTGCAGATCGGCGGCCGGGATCTTGGCGAAGGCGTCATTGGTCGGGGCGAAGATCGTGAACGGCCCAGGGCCGTTCAACGTGTCGACCAAACCGGCCTGCTTGACCGCCGACACCAGCGTCGACAGCAGCGGGTTGTTGCTCGCCGCCGTCGCCGCCGGATCCTGGGCCATCCCGCCGAAGCTGCCGGCGCCGTCGGCCGGCACGGCAGCACAACCCGGCCCGGCGGGGGCCATCGGCGCCATCGAGTGCATCGGGTCGCTGCTCGGCGTGGTCGTTGCGCTCGCCGGCGAGACGGTCGACAGGCTCAGCGTGGCGCTCAGGGCGAGCATGCCGGTCAGTGCCGATCGGCGCAGGGTTCGGGGATGTGTCATGGGGTGCTCCTTGCGGGGTGGGGTTCGAGGTCCGAGCGGTGTGTCCGGCGGCTCAGGCCACCAGCACGACGATCTGATGCCAGCCGGTCACACCACTCGGGAATGGTTCGGAGCGCTCCTCGATCTGGATTGCCCCGTTGTTGTCGGTGGCCCGCACGGTGAGCGTGTGGCGCCCCGCCGACGCCTGCCACGGGAACGACCACTGCCGCCACGTGGAACCGTTGACCTCCGCGGCCAGCGTCGCCCGTTCCCAGGGACCGTCGTCGACACGCACCTCGACGCGCGAGATCCCGACCGGCTGTGACCAGGCCACGCCGGCCACGGCCACGAGACCGCGCGGCACCGACGCCAACCCCGCCGGGGTGTCGATCCGGCTCGATGTCTTGATCGGCGCCTCCACCGACCAGCCGCGCTCGACCCAGTAGGTCGGCGCGTCGTCGAGCCTGGTCAGCTCGATCTCGGTGATCCACTTGGTGGCCGAGGAGTATCCGTACACCCCCGGCACGACCAGCCGGGCCGGGAACCCGTGGATCAGCGGCAGCGGCTCACCATTCATCCCGACGGCGAGCAGCGCGGCGCGACCGTCCAGCACGCCCAGCGGGAACCCGGCGGTGAACCCGTCGAAGCTGCGCCCGACGACGTAGTCGGCGTCGGGGCGCACGCCCGCTTCGTCCAGCAGTTCCTGCAGCGGCACGCCGAGCCAGCGGGCCGTCCCCATCAGGCGCCCACCCACCTCGTTGGACACGCAGGTCAAGGTGATGTCGGCTTCGACCAGATCCCTGGCGAGGAGATCGGCGTACGAGTAGCGGCGCTCGCCGTCGACGAGGCCGTGGACGCGCAGCGACCAGTCGTCGGGGTCGATGTTGGGCACCGACAGGTTGATGTCGATCCGGTAGAAGTCGGAGTTCGGGGTGAAGAACGGCACCGCGCCCGTGGCCTGGGCGGCGGGGTCGACGGCATCGAGCGGGCGGAGGGCCTGGGGCAGCAGCACCTTGGCGCGCGAGGCGGCAGCGTCGAAGCGCGCCGCGAACTGCCGGCCCAGGCCATACAACGCCACGCCGATCACCGCGGTCGCCCCGCCGGCGAGCAACTGGCGGCGGTTCATCCCGGCACGGGCGGGACGGGGGGATGCGGGCGGCGCGTCGACGACGTCCTCGGGCAGCGCCGGCAGCGGAGTCGCGGGGACGGCCGTCGCCGGCGCATCGGGCAGCTGGCCGGCACGAGCGATCACCGCCAGTGCGAGCGCTGCGGCGACACCGCCGCACAGGCTGGGGACGGCGACGTGCAGCGGCGGGTTGGTGCGCGCCTGTGTCGCCGCCCACGCGCCCAGCACCCCGAACGCCGCGGCCATGCCCACGCCCACGGCGAGTCGGTGGCGCAGGGCGACGACACCCATCACCGCGGCATAGATCGCCAGGATCGTGCCGATACCGATCAGCAGCGCCAGCTTGTCGTTGGTACCGAAGGTGCGGATGGCGAAGTCCTTGGCCCACCGGGGGACGAGGTCGATGACCCGGTCGCCCACCTCCAGCACCGGTGACTTCCAACGACGGGTGGCCGACGCCACCAACTCGGCAACGCCGAGACCGGCAACGGCGACGACGACACCCGTGATCGCCGCGGCCAGGCGGGAGACTCTGGGCGGGGCAGGCACAACGACAGGCTGTTCATCCATACACCTGGTTCGTCGCCGGCCGGTCCGTGGATGGCCCAATCCGGACTGGGCCCGGCGACGAACCTGCGGTGTGCGATTCGAACCACGTGCCTGCCGGCAGGTCCCGGCGTTCCCACCCGGCGTCGGGGCCCGCTCGGGTGCGCGACCATGACCGACGTGCCACCGCTGCGCCGGCTCCGCTCGGTCGACCCGCCGGCGGACGCCTCCGGCGACGCCACCGCGTTGATGGTGCGGGTCATGGCCGGCGACGAGCGGGCGTTTGCCGCGCTCTACGACTCGTTGGCGCCGCTGGTGTACGGGGTGTGCCTGAAGGTGATACGCAACCCTGCCCAGGCCGACGAGGTCGCCCAGGAGGTCTTCGTCGAACTGTGGCGGACGGCGCGGCGCTTCGACCCGCACCGGGCCTCGGTGACCACGTGGGCGGCGGTCATCGCCCATCGCCGGGCCGTCGACCGGGTGCGCGCCGAATCCTCACGTGACCGGCGCGACGACCAGGCCATCCAGCAGTCACCCACCACCGTCGCCGACATCGCCACCGAGGTCGTCGACGGGATCGACCGGCGGCGTGTGGCGCGGGCGCTCGGATCGCTGACCAGCGTCCAGCGTGACGCCGTCGAGTTGGCGTTCTACGGCGGCCACACCCATGCCGAGATCGCCGGACTGCTCGACGTCCCGCTGGGTACCGTGAAGACGCGAATCCGTGACGGTTTGATCCGCCTTCGAGACGCACTGGGAGAGCGGCCATGAACCGACCGATGAACGACGACATCCACGATCTCGCCGGCGCCTACGCACTCGACGCCGTCGACGATCTGGATCGGGCCAGGTTCGAGGAGCATCTGGCACGGTGCCAGGCCTGCCAGCGCGACGTCGACGAGTTCCGCACGGTGGGCGTGTCGCTGGCCGTCGCCGAGTCGACGCCGCCGCCGGCGTCGTTGAAGGCGGCGGTGATGGGCGAGGTCGCCCGCACCCGTCAGGAGCGCGTCGCACGGGCAGTCGCCACGCGCCGCTCGCGCTGGGCGCTGGCGTCGCTCGGCGCCGCAGCGGCCGTCCTCGTCGCCGTGCTCGGTATCCGCCTCGCGGCGGTGAGCGCCGACCGCGACGATGCCAACGCGCTGGCGGCCGTGCTGGCCGCGCCGGATGCCAAGACCCTGCCCCTCAGCGGGACCATCGGCGCCGGTCGAGCCGTGTACTCACCCACCCAGCAGCGGCTCGTCGTCGTGCTGGACCGGCTTCCCGACCTGGCCGCCGGGCGAGCGATGCAGCTGTGGTACATCGTCGACGACGTCGCCGTGCCCGGCCCGACGTTCGTTCCCTCCGATCATCGGGTGGTCGCCGCCGCCGCAGCGCCGCCGGCCGGGACGACGCTGCTGGCCTTCACCGAGGAGCCGGTCGCCGGGTCGACGTCGCCGACCGGGCCGGTGCTGCTGGCCACCGAACCATTCTGACGGCGGCGTCAGCCGGCCGGCGAGGCGAAGAAGCCGGCGTGGGCCTGGCGGACATGATCGCCTGCCAGGCGGCTGGCCAGCTCCACGTCGTTGGCCGCCACCGCAGCGACGATCTGCTCGTGCTCGCCCCACGACCATTCGCCGCGCTCACGGATCCGCCTCGTGTACAGCCAGCGGATCTGGTGGATCAACCCCTCGACCATCTCGGCCAGGAGCGGGTTGGATGCCGCGTCCACCAGCAGGCCGTGGAACCGGGCGTTCAGCGCCGGCAGTTCCGCCAGCCGGTCCTCCTGCAGGGCCCGCCGCCCGGCCGCCAGCACCGCCTCCAGGGCGGCGAGTTGTTCGGGCGTGCGCCGCTGGGCGGCCAGCCCGGCGACGAGCACTTCCAGGGCCGTCCGGACCTCGAAGACATGCTGGGCGCGCTCGTCGCTGTACTGGCTGACCCGGGCGCCACGGCGCGGCTCGAGGGTGACGAAGCCTTCCCGGCCGAGCACCTGCAGCGCTTCGCGGACCGGGTTGCGGCTCACCCCGAGGTCTGCGGCTAGCTGATCCTCCAGCAGCCGTTCGCCCGGCTGGAGTGCGCCGTCGATGATCCTCCGGCGGATCTCGTCGGCCACCGGGGCGCGCAACGGCAGGTAGCGCAACCCGATCGGCGACCCCGGCGCCGCTCCACCAGCCGGCGTGTCGCCAACCCGCGCACCCACAGCCATTGACCCTCCCTTGTCTAGTGTATACAGTATCCCGAAGCGCCATCCGGCGCCAGCAGTACCGCACGTCACCTGGGGGGTTCCTTGAAGAAGCATCGTTCCATCGTTGGCCTGCTGGTGGCCGGAGTGGCCATCGCTGGGGCCGGCATCGCCGCGCCGCAGGCAGCAGCCACCACGCCGCCGGCCGCCGCCGCAGGGGGGTCGATCACCATCGCCCTCGGCTCCGAGCCGACCAGCCTCGACCCGCACACCGTCGACGACGGCGGTGAGCGAGCCATCAACGACAACATCTACGAGACCCTGCTGAGCCGCGACGCCGAAGGCGCCCTGGCCCCAGGCCTGGCCAGCGAGATGCCGACCCAGATCGACGCCACCACCTGGCAGTTCAAGCTGCGCTCGGGCGTGACGTTCCACGACGGCACCCCGTTCAACGCCGACGCCGTCGTCGCCACCGTGAGCCGCATCCAGCGGCTCATCACCGAGAAGAAGACCGACAACGACGGGTTCTTCTCGTCGCTGACCGGGGCCACCAAGGTGGACGATCTGACCGTGAACATCACCACGGCCAAGCAGGACGGCGTGCTGCCCGCACGGATGTACTGGCTGAAGGTCGTCGCTCCCGGCACCGAAGCCAGCGACGACCTCAGCGACAAGCCCAACGGGACCGGCCCGTACACCTTCGTCGGCCGGGAGACCGGCGTGTCGATCGACCTCGCCGCCAACCCCACGTACTGGGGCGGGGCGCCGTCGCTCAGCGCGGTGAAGTACGAGTTCGTCAGCGAAGCCGGCACACGCCTGGCCGGGCTGAAGAGCGGCAAGTACGACCTGATCACCAACCTGGCGCCGAACAACACGGGTGAGGCCCCGGCCTTCGTGGCCAAGCAGGCCCAGGAGCACCCGGTCCTGATCCTCAACGCCGACGGCGGCATCACCGCCGACCCGAACGTGCGCAAGGCGCTGAACATGGCCGTCGACAAGGCCACGCTGGTGGACGCCATCTACAGCGGTTTCGCCACGGTGGACGAGGGCCAGCTGCTCAGCCCGTCGATCCTCGGCTACAACGACCAGATCAAGGCCTACGCCTATGACGTCGAGGCTGCCAAGCAGCTGATCAAGGACGCCGGGGCCGAGGGCAAGACCATCACGCTGGTCGGCGAGTCCTCGGGCCGCTGGCTGAACGACAAGGACCTGCTGGAAGCCATCGCCGGGTACTGGCAGGAGATCGGGCTGAAGGTCGACCTGCAGACGCCGGAGTTCGGCGCCTACCTGGACGTGCTCTTCGACCGCAACCAGCGCGCCGACGCGATCTTCGTGTCCAGCTCCAACGACCTGCTCGACCCCGACCGCCAGCTCAGCACCTACTACCAAAAGGGTGGCATCGGCTCGTCGAACAGTGACCAGGCGCTCTCCGACCTGATCGACAAGGGCCGTCAGGAACTGGACGCCACCGCCCGGGCCGCGTTGTACCAGCAGGCAGTGAAGATCGCCTACGACAACGCCTACTTCGTGTGGCTGGTCAGCAACCAGGACGTGTACGGCACCAGCACCCGGCTGAGCTTCACCCCGCGGGTGGACAGCAAGCTGCTGGTCAAGGACATGTCGGTCAAGGCGTAGTCCAGGCACTCGTCAGTCCCGAGCGCGGCAGCAGGAATGGGCCGATACCTCGCCAAACGGCTTCCTCAGGGGTTGGTCGTCATCTTCGGTGTGACGGTGTTCGTCTTCGTCGTCACCCGTGTGGTGGGGGATCCGGTCAAGTTCATGCTGCCGCTCTCGGCGACCGAGGAGCAGCGCGCCGCCACCCGTCATGCGATGGGTCTTGACCGGTCGCTGCTCGCCCAGTTCTGGTCGTTCCTCGGTGACGTCGTCCGCTTGGACTTCGGCACCAGCACCTACGTTCGTGGCAGACCGGCCCTGTCGGTCGTGTTCGACTACCTGCCACGCACGCTGCAACTCGTCGCCGCCGGCATGGCGCTGGCGATGATCCTCAGCATCCCGCTCGGCTTGCTCGCCTCGCGCAAGCCGGGCGGTGTGCTCGATCGGGCCCTGACGTCGCTGTCGCTCGTGGGCCTGTCCATGCCCCAGTTCTTCCTCGGCAGCCTGATGGTCATCGCCTTCACGGTGAAGCTGCACTGGTTCCAGACCGGCGTCGGCCCGCTCAGCCAGCACCTGGTGCTGCCCGCCATCTGCCTGGCGCTCCCGGCGGTGGGTCGCCTGGCGATGCTGGTCCGCTCGTCGATGATCGACGAGCTCAACGCCCACTACGTCAAGGTGCTCAGGGCCAAGGGCATGCCCACCACACGCATCCTGGCCGTGCATGCCCTGCGCAACGCCGGCATCCCCTACGTCACCCTGGCCGGGTGGGAGATCATCCGCGCCCTCGCCGGGTTCACCGTGGTCGTCGAGACCGTGTTCGCCTGGCCGGGGATCGGGTTCATGGCCCGCGAGGCCATCGCCCAGCAGGACTTCTACCTCATCCAGGCCATCGTCTTCGTCGTGGCGGTGATGGTGGTCGTGCTCAACATCCTGATCGACATCAGCTACAAGCTGCTCGACCCGCGGGTGAAGCTCGGATGAGCCGCAACGCGCCCGACGAGTACAGCGCGGCGCGCAGCGAGGCCGAGCACGCCGTCGAGGCCGAGGAGGCGTCCAGCGGCCGGCCGTTCGAACTGCAGGCAGCCACCCACGGCGGACCGTTCCGTGAGCTCGTCCGCGACAAGCTGGGCATGGCGGCGCTGGTCGTGCTCGTCGTCTTGGTGGTCTCGGCGATCCTCGCTCCGTGGCTGGCGCCCTCGCCGCCCAACAAGATCGGGATGAGCATCCGGATGCGCTCGCCGGTGTGGCACGGCGGTACCTGGGCGCACCCCCTCGGTACCGACTGGCAGGGCTACGACGTGCTCTCCCGGCTGCTGTACGGGGCTCGGACGTCGCTGTTCATCGGGGCGATGGTCATCCTCCTGGCCGGCACGTTCGGCGTCCTGTACGGGCTGTACTCCGGGTACAAGGGCGGACGAGCCGATCGCTGGCTGATGGGCTGGGTCGACGTACAGGTGTCCTTCCCGGGTCTGCTGCTGGCGATGCTGCTGATCGCCCTGGTGGGCGGCAGCGTGCTGTCGGTGACGATCATCCTGGCCATCAACGGGTGGATGGTGTTCGCCAGGCTCACCCGCGGTGTGGTGCTGTCGACCAAGGAGAAGCCCTTCGTCGAGGCCGCTGAGATCGTCGGCTGCACACCGAAACGGGTCGTCTTCAAGCACATCCTGCCGAACCTGATCAGCCCGCTGGCCACCCTGGCCGTGCTGGAGTTCGCCCGCATCATCCTGGCCGAGGCAGCGCTGTCCTACCTCGGCCTCGGCATCCAGTACCCAGGTGTCTCCTGGGGCCTCGACGTGGCCAGGGCCCAGGACCACGAGTTGTTCGGCAACCAGTGGCTGATCGTCTACCCGGGCATCCTGCTCAGCATCACCGTGCTGGCCGCCAACCTGCTGAGCAGCTGGATGCGCGTCGCCCTCGATCCCCAGGAGCGGGAGAAGCGCTTCGCCGGGCGAGCCATCAGCGGCGGCGCTGCCGGTCCGGGGGCGGGCACGTGAGCGACGATCCCGACGCCCTGCTGCAGGTCAACCACCTGTTCGTCAAGTTCTTCACCCGCCGCGGCACGGTGCACGCGGTGCGCGACGTGAGCTTCCACATCAACCGTGGCGAGACCCTCGGGTTGGTGGGCGAGAGCGGGTCGGGCAAGAGCGTCACGGCCCAGGCCCTGATGGGGCTGATCGACCTGCCCGGCAAGATCACCGGTGGCGACGTGCTGTGGAAGGGGCAGTCGCTGCTGGGTGAGTCCACCAGGCTGCTCCGCCAGGTGCGCGGCAAGGACATCGCCATGGTCTTCCAGGACCCGATGACCTCGCTGAACCCGCTGTTCACCGTGGGCGCGCAGATCGGCGAGGTGCTCCGCCGGCATCTCGGGATGAACCGCCGGCAGGCCGTCGAGCGAGCCACCGAGTTGCTGGCGATGGTGGGTCTGTCCAATCCTCGCCAGCGAGTCGACCAGCACCCCCACGAGCTGTCCGGCGGAATGCGCCAGCGAGCGCTGATCGCCATGTCGTTGGCCTGCGAGCCCGAACTGCTCATCGCCGACGAACCCACCACCGCCCTGGACGTGACCATCCAGGCGCAGATCCTCGAGCTGATCGCCGACCTGCAGCAGCGCCTCGGGCTGGCGGTGCTGATGATCACCCACGACCTCGGCGTCGTCGCCGGGCTGTGCGACCGGGTGGCCGTGATGTACGCCGGCAAGGTCGTCGAGGTCGCCGCGGCCGAGGAGCTCTTCCATCGCCCGGCCCATCCCTACACCGCCGGGTTGCTGCGCAGCACACCCCGCCTGGACATCGTCATCCCCCGGCTGATCTCGATCGAGGGTGCGCCGCCAGATCTGGTCAGCCCGCCGGTGGGCTGCGCCTTCGCCGATCGCTGCCACCTGGCCACCGACGAATGCCGGGACTCGATGCCCGGCCTGCACTTCCAGACCGAGACCCGCAAGGTCGCCTGCTGGCGGCCCTTCGAGGCCTCGGCCAACTCGGCGCCGGAGATGGCCCCGTGAGCTCCCCTGCGCCGTTGGTGGACGTCGACGGGCTCACCGTCACCTTCGAGGTCGGCCGCGAAGGCGTGTGGGGCACACGGCCGACGTACCTGCGCGCCGTGGACGACGTCTCGCTGTCGATTGCCCGGGGCGAGACGCTCGGGCTCGTGGGTGAGAGCGGCTCGGGCAAGACCACGCTCGGGCGGGCCGTGCTGCGCCGGGTGGACGCCGCGTCGGGCACGATCACCTTCGATGGCCAGGACATCACCCAGCTGCGCGGCGAGGCGCTGCGCAGGCTGCGGCGGAACATGCAACTGGTCTTCCAGGATCCGTACGCCAGCCTGAACCCGCGCATGACCGTCGCCCAGCTGGTGGCCGAACCGCTGCAGGTGCACGGCCTGATCGACTCGATCGATGCGGCGATGCCCCAGATCACGACCCTGCTGGAGCGCTGCGGCCTCCCGGCCGACGCGGCGAGCCGCTACCCGCACGCCTTCAGCGGTGGCCAACGCCAGCGCGTCGGCATCGCCAGGGCTCTGGCGTTGGAACCGGCGTTCATCGTCGCCGACGAACCGGTGTCGGCGCTGGACGTGTCGATCCGCGCCCAGGTCGTCAACCTGCTGCAGGACCTCCAGCAGGAGCGCAACCTGACGTACCTGTTCATCGCCCACGACCTGTCGGTCGTGCGCCACATCAGCCATCGCATCGCCATCTTGTACTGCGGGCGGCTGGTGGAACTGGCCAGCACCGACGACATCTACGAGCGGACGTTGCACCCCTACACCGAGGCGCTGCTGTCCAGCGTCCCCATCCCCGATCCCCCGGTGCAGCGCCGCCGCCAGCGCATCGTGCTGTCGGGCGAGATCCCCAACCCGGTCAACCCACCGCCGGGCTGCCGGTTCCAGACCCGCTGCCCGCTCGTGGAGCAGCGCTGCCGGGAGGCCAGCCCGCCGCTGGAGGAGAAGGCCCCCGGCCATTGGGCAGCCTGCTGGCTGCGCTAGCACCGGTTGTCGCCGGCCGGCCCGATCAGCCTGGTGCTGCGCTCGGCGTGCGCAATCGGGCCGGGCCGAGGCGGGCCTCGTCCACGGGTGTGGGCGGTCGGGCCACCCCGAGGATCTGCGCCGCCAGGAGCGCGGCCAGCGCCGGGGCCGTCTTGATCCCGGCCCCGCCCTGACCGGCGAGCCACCAGAACCCGCGAGCCCGTGGATCCTCGCCCACCACCGGGCGGCGATCTGGGGCGAAGGTGCGCAACCCGGCCCACGACCGCAGCACCCGCTGCACGCCGAGCTCGGTCGCCTCGTCCAGGCGGTGCAGCGCCCAGGCGACGTCGGTTTCCTCGGGGCGGGCGTCGCCGGGCTCGGCGGGCGTCTCGTCGGCGGGCGACAGCAGCAGCCCGCCGCTCTCCGGCTCCACGTAGTACCTCCCGGCGATGTCCATCACCAGCGGCCAGCCGGCCACCGTGGCGGGCGCCGGGACCAGGGCCGCGGTGCGCCGGTGCGGCTGCAGGCCCAGCGGATCGACACCGGCGCGTGCGGCGAACTCGTCGGCCCAGGCCCCCGCGGCGTTCACGACGTGGCGGCAGCGCACCGCCGACCCCCCGACGGTGACCGTCCAGCCGGCGCCCGTCGGTGTGGCCCGGATCGCCTCGGCCGTGGTGAGCAGCCTGGCGCCGCGGCGGCGCAGGCCGCGCAGGTAGCCGTCGAGCAGCGCGGCGGTGTCGATGGCCATCGCCTCGGGCTCGGCCACGCTCCCCCCGGCCACCGCGTCGTGACGGAACCCGGGCAGCCGTGCCAGCGTCTCGGCCGCGGTCATCCGCCGCACCGAGGTCACCGCCGCGGCCTCGACGGCAAAGCGATCCAAGGTGGCGCTGTCCGCTGCCTGGCCCACCCACCACAGGCCGCGCGGCGCCAGCAGCGCCACCTCGCCGAAGCCCTCGGGTGGGGCCTCGAAGAACGGGCGGCTGGCGGCTGCCAGGGCGCAGACCTCGTACGGCCCGGACGTCGCCGACAGCACGCTGGCCGACCGCCCGGTGGCGTGGTACCCCGCTGCCGGCTCGCGCTCGACCAGCACGACGTCGAGGTGCTCGGCTAGCGCCCACGCCGCACTGGCCCCGGCGATCCCTGCCCCGACCACCACCACGTCCACCGTGCCGCCCGCCTCGTTCATGTCACCACATGAACGGACCCTTCGTTGATGCGGTGACATGAATGCGGTCAGGGGGCAGTGGGCGGGCGGGTCACCAGGCCCAGCATGACGTTGTCCATGTGGGTGCGCGTGGCGACCCGGGCCCGGTCGGCGTCACCGGCGGCGAGGGCGTCGTAGATGGCCTGGTGCTCGTCCCAGCTGGTCACGCCGCGGGTATCGGTGAGCATGCTGAAGATCAGCTCGGTCTGGTGGCGCAGCGGCGACACGGCGCCGTCGAGGTACACGTTGGCCGCGGCGCGCTCGATGATCAGGTGGAACTCGCGGTGGCGCTGGGCGGCGCTGACCAGGTCACCGGCGGCGGTGGCCGCCCGGCCGGTGTCGATGCAGCGCTGCAGCGCGGTGAGGTCGTCGTCGGTGCGGCGCACCGCCGCCCGCTGCGCGGCATAGGCCTCCAGCACGGTTCGCAGCTCCAGCAACTGACAGGCCTGGTCCTCCTCGATGCGCGTCACATAGGCGCCGCGGCGCGGGGTGACCTCCACCAGACCGGTGCCCTCCAGCGCCCGGATCGCCTCGCGGATCGGGTTGCGGGACACGCCGAGGTGCTCGGCGAGACGGTCTTCGAGCAGGCGGTCACCGGGCTTCAGCTCACCGCGGCTGATCATCCCGTGGATCTCGTCGGCGACCACTTCACGCAGGGTGCGGTATGACTGGCCGATGGTCACGGACACACCCTACAAACGCCGCGTCAGCGCAGCAGGTACACCGTGGCCACGATCAGGCCGTAGACGACCACCACCACGCGCAGCACGTTCGGCTTGATCACCGACACCAGCCGGCCGCCGACGTGCCCGCCGATCAGGCTCATCGGCGCCATCACGGCCACCAGAGACCACTCCACCGTGCCGGAGAACGTCAGAAACGCCGCGGCGCTGACGTTGACGGCGATCGACAGCAGTTGCTTGAGGGCGTTGACCCGGGTGAGCGGGGCGTCGGAGAACAGCCCGAGCACGGCGATCAGCATGATGCCGAGCCCGGCCCCGAAGTAACCGCCGTACACCGACGCGGCGCCGATCGCCGACAGCTCGACCAGGCGGTGCTCGGCGCGGTGACGGCCGAACAACCACGACCGCAACGGCGCCTGCACGGCCAGCAGGACGCAGGCGCCGATGATGAGATACGGCACGATCGCCCGGAACATCGCCTCGCTGGACAGCACGAGCAGGATCGAGCCGACCAGTCCGCCGGCCGCCGAGACGACCAGCGGCGCCTTGACGCTGTCACCGAGTTGGCCGAGGTCCCTGCGCTGAGCGACGGTCCCGCCGATGTAGCCCGGGCACAGCGACACGGTGTTGGTGGCGTTGGCCCGCACGGACGGCACGCCCACCGCGGTCATCACCGGGAACGAGATCAGCGTGCCCCCACCGGCAATGGCGTTCACCGCGCCGGCGCCCACCGCGGCGGCTGCACAGGCAAGATGAGCGGCGGCCGAGACGGTCACTGACCCAGTCTCGCACACGGTCCGCCATCCTGCATACTGCACGCAAAATACATCTCACCCCACCAAGCCACGGCCCGACCCGCCACCAGGCCCGGGCCGGCGCGGCGGGAATCACACCCTCGGCTCGGGCGCCCACCGTTAGCCTCCCAGGCATGCTGGTGTCCCTTGCACGATTCGCCTTTCGGCGCCGATGGATCATGGTGTTCGCCATCTGGTTGCCACTACTGGTGGCGGTCAACGCCATCTCCGGGGCCGTCGGCTCCGACTACCACACCAGCTTCAGCCTGCCCGACAGCCAGTCCAAGACCGTCCAGGAGACCTTGATCGCGGCCGGCAACCGGGAGGACAGCGGCTTCAACGCCCAGATCGTGTTCACGGCCCACCAGGGAACGGCCGATTCGGCGGTGAAGGCGGCGATGGAGGGGTTGTTCGCCAAGGTCGACGCGCTCGACGGCGTGAAGGTCACCAGCCCCTTCACACCCGCCGGGGCGGCGTTCAACAGCGCCACCAAGCCCATCTCCTTCGCCCAACTGGCCATCTCCTCGGACCGCACCGAGGGGCAGTTGCGTGACCTCGCCAAGCAGATCCGCGCCCTCGGCGACGAGGTCTCGGTCCCGGGACTGCGCATCGAGTTCGGTGGCGAGGTGTTCAACGAGTTCGAGTTCCCCGAGAGCGAGCTGCTCGGGATCCTGGCCGCGATCCTCATCCTGCTGGTCGCCTTCGGCTCGGTCCTGGCCATGGGGTTGCCGATCGGCACGGCGCTGTTCGGCCTCGGCGTCAGCATGGGCGGCGTCGCCCTGGCCAGCCGGCTGCACGAGATGCCCAGCTTCTCGCCGCAGATGGCGGCGATGATCGGCCTCGGGGTGGGGATCGATTACGCCCTGTTCATCGTCACCCGCTACCGGGAGCACCTCCACGCCGGTGACTCGGTGGAGAACTCGATCGTGGCCGCGGTGGACACCTCCGGCCGAGCGGTGGTGTTCGCCGGGATCACCGTGATGATCTCCCTGCTCGGCCTGATGGTGGTGGGCATCGCCTTCGTGCGCGGCCTGGCCATCGCCGGGTCGCTCGCCGTGCTGGTGATGATGCTGGCCGCGATCACGCTCGTGCCGGCGCTGCTCGGCTTCGTCGGGCGGCGCATCGACAACACCTCGCGGGCCGCGGCGATCAGCACGGGCGTGTTCGTCGTGCTGGCCCTCGCCGGGGTGCTGACCGGTCTGCCACTCGGCGCCGCCTTGCTCGGCGCGGTCGGCATCGCCGTGGTGGTGATGGTCGCCAGCTTCCTGCCCGTGGGCCGCGCCCTGCGGACCCCGCTCCCGCACCGCCACGCCAAGCCGCGCCAGCAGCAGGGATGGTGGCGGTGGAGCCGGTTCATCCAGCGCCGGCCGTGGGTCGGGTTCGTCGGCGGGCTGATGATCATGGGCGTGCTGGCCCTGCCGGTGTTCGCCATCCGGATGGGGTTCAGCGACAACGGCAACCTGGCCGAGAAGCAGACCGCCCGGCAGGCCTACGACCTGCTGGCCGACGGGTTCGGCCCGGGCTTCAACGGGCCGATCGTGATGGTCAGCAGCGACCCCGGCGTGGACCAGACCGCGGCCACCGCCATCAGCAGCGCAGTGGGCGCCGACCCGAACATCGCCTTCGTCAGCAAGCCGATCCCGCTGGCCAACGGCGTCTACATGTGGCAGGCCTTTGCCAAGACCTCGCCCCAGGACGAGGCCACCACGGACCTGGTGCAGCGCCTGCGTGACGACGTCCTGCCGGGCACCGGGCACGAGGTGGCCGTCGGTGGCACCACCGCCATCGGTGTCGACTTCTCCAGCTTCCTCGCCCAGCGGCTGAAGATCCTGATCGGTGCGGTCCTGCTCCTGAGCTTCCTGCTGCTGATGGTGGTCTTCCGCAGTGTCTTGGTGCCACTGAAGGCGGTGGCCATGAACCTGCTGTCCGTCGGCGCGGCGTACGGGGTGATCGTCGCCATCTTCCAGTGGGGGTGGTTGAAGGACGTCTTCGCCATCGGTGAACCGGGCCCGATCGAGGCCTGGGTGCCGATGATGCTGTTCGCCATCACCTTCGGGCTGTCGATGGACTACGAGGTGTTCCTGCTGTCACGAATGAAGGAGGAGTACGACCGAACCGGTGACAACGCCACCGCGGTGGCAGACGGCTTGGCGGTGACCGCCCGGGTGATCACGGCCGCGGCGCTGATCATGGTGTGCGTGTTCGCCGCCTTCGTCCTCGGCGACGACCGCCAGCTGAAACTGTTCGGTCTCGGCCTTGCCGTCGCCGTGCTGGTGGACGCCACCATCGTGCGCATGGTGCTGGTCCCGTCCACGATGGAGCTGCTCGGGGCGCGCAACTGGTGGATGCCTGCATGGCTCGATCGGATCCTGCCACGGGTCAACGTGGAGGGCAGCCGCGATCACCTCACGCCACGCCCGGCCGATCCCCTGCCTTGACAACTGCCGTCGCCGTCGCCTAGCACTCGCACCCAATGTCCACCACGCGGTCCCGACCGCTCGTCATCGTCGAGTCCCTGACCAAGGCCAAGAAGCTCGCCGAGTTCCTCGGTTCGGGCTTCGACGTGCGCGCCTCGGTGGGTCATGTCGCCGACCTGCCGGCCAAGGGCCTGTCGATCGACGTGGACAACGGGTTCAAGCCCACGTACGAGTTGACCGAGCGCGGCAGGACCATCGTCAAGGACCTGCGGGCGATGGTCAAGGACGCCAGCGAGTTGTACCTCGCCACCGACGAGGACCGCGAGGGTGAGGCGATCAGCTGGCACCTGCTGGAGTACCTGAAGCCGAAGATCCCGGTGAAGCGGATGGTGTTCCACGAGATCACCAAGTCGGCGATCGACCACGCCGTGGCCAACCCCCGAGGTCTCGACTACGGGCTGGTGGACGCGGCCGAGACCCGCCGCCTGCTCGACCGGCTGTACGGCTACGAGGTCTCCCCGGTCCTGTGGCGCCGGGTGAACCGCGGGCTGTCGGCCGGGCGCGTCCAGAGCCCCACCGTGCGCCTGATCGTGGAGCGCGAGCGGGAGCGGATGGCGTTCGTCTCCGCCGGGTACTGGGACGTCGAGTTGCTGACCGGCACCGTCCCCGACTTCACCGCCACCCTGGTGGCCGTCGATGGCGTCAGGATCGCCACCGGCAAGGACTTCACTGCCGCGGGCCGGCCGAAGGGGTCCGTCGTGGTGGTGGACGAGGCTCGGGCCCACCACCTCGTCGACGGTCTCGCCGGCCAGGACGTAACGGTTCGCAGCGTCGAGGACAAGCCGTACCGCAGCTCACCCAAGCCCCCGTTCATGACCAGCACCCTGCAGCAGGAGGGCGGCCGCAAGCTGCGGCTCAGCAGCAGCCAGGTGATGCGCCTGGCCCAGGGCCTGTACGAGCGTGGCTACATCACCTACATGCGTACCGACACGGTGGTGCTGAGCGCCGAGGCGATGGCCGCCGTCCGTGACGAGATCAAGCGGGCCTACGGCGCCAACTTCGTGTCCCCCGCGCCGCGCCAGTACACCAGCAAATCGAAGAACGCCCAGGAAGCCCACGAGTGCATCCGGCCCACCACCCCGCTCCGTGCCCCCGACACCGTCGCCGGTGATCTCAACGCCCAGGAACTGGCCCTCTACCGGATGATCTGGCAGCGCACGCTGGCCTCGCAGATGGCCGACGCCGCCGGCACCACCGTCAGCATCCGCCTCGGTGCGCTGGCCCAGTCCGGTCCGGCCGCCGGGACCGACGCCGAGTTCGCCGCCAGCGGCACCACGATCACCTTCCCCGGACACCGCCAGGTGTACGTCGAGTCGGTGGACGAGGACGCCACCGCCGGGATCGAGCGTGAGGCGCTGCTGCCCCCGCTGCAGGTGGGCCAGCAGGTGCCGGTCGCCTCGTTGACCGCCAACGGCCACGCCACCACACCGCCGCCGCGCTACACCGAGGCCTCACTGGTCAAGCGCCTCGACGAGTTGGACATCGGCCGCCCGTCGACGTGGGCCTCGATCATCCAGACCGTGCAGGACCGTGGATACATCTGGAAGAAGGGCCAGGCGCTGGTCCCCACCTGGACGGCCTTCGCCGTGGTGGGCCTGCTGGAGAAGCACTTCGACGAGCTGGTGGACTACGCCTTCACCGCCAGGGTCGAAGAGGACCTCGACGCCATCGCCCGCAACGAACGCCAGAAGCAGGACTGGCTGCACGAGTTCTACTTCGGCAGCGGCGAGACCGGCGAGGACGCCCTGCCCGGCTTGAAGCGCCTCGTCGAGGAGAACCTCGAGGGCATCGACGCCGCCGAGATCAACACCTTCCCGATCGGGGTGGACGACGCCGGTCGGGAGATCGTGGTCAAGCCCGGCAAGTACGGCCCGTACGTCAAGCGCGGCGAGGACACCGCCAGCGTCCCCGACGACCTGACGCCCGACGAGCTGACCGTGGAGATGGCCGCCACCCTCCTGGCCGCGCCGAAGAGCGACGAGCCCATCGGTGAGCTCGACGGCTACCCGGTGTACGCCAAGAACGGCCGCTTCGGACCCTACGTGCAGTGGGGCGCGCCCGACCGGTTGCCGCCGGGGTTGGCCAAACCGCGGATGTCCAGCCTGTTCAAGACGATGGTGCTGGAGCGGCTGACCCTCGACGAGGCGATCTCCCTGCTGGCGCTGCCGCGCACGCTGGGCGCCGATCCAGCCGACGGCGAGTTGATCATGGCGAACAACGGGCGCTACGGCCCATACGTCAACAAGGGCAAGGACTTCCGCTCGCTGGACAACGAAGACCAGTTGCTGACGATCACCCTCGATCAGGCACTGGCCATCCTCGCCCAGCCGAAGGTGTTCCGCCGCGGCGGAGCCCGCGACATGGCCGCAGCGGGCCCGTTGCGTGAGTTCGGCAACGACCCCGCCAGCGGACGCGCCGTGGTGGCCAAGGATGGCCGCTTCGGCGTCTACGTCACCGACGGCGAGACCAACGCCTCGCTGTCCAAGGGCGATCGGGTCGAGGTGATGACGCCCGAGCGGGCCTACGAACTGCTGGCCATCCGCCGCGAGACGGCCGGTGACCGCCCGGCGAAGAAGGCCGCCTCGAAGCGAGCACCGGCCAGGGCCGCAGCCACGAAGAAGCCGGCGGCGAAGCGGGTGCCCGCCAAGCGAGCCCCCCGGGGCGGCTGACGGTGGCGGAGCCGGCGGTCGAATCGGGGCCGCTGTGCGTCATCGGTGACTTCGCCTGGGACGTGCTGATCCGCGCCAACTCCGAACTGCTGCGCGGCGGTGACACCTTCGGCGAGGTGATGCTGACGCCGGGCGGGAGCGCGGCGAACGTGGCCGTGTGGGCCAGGCGCGCCGGGATCGAGACGCACTTCATCGGCAAGATCGGCCGCGACCGCTTCGGCCAGCTGGCCGAGGAGGACCTCGACCGGGAGCGGGTCGTGGCCCACCTGGTGGCGGACGACGCCCACCTCACCGGGTCGGTTGCCGTGTTCGTCGACCACACGGGTGAGCGCTCGATGGTGTCCGGTCACGGCGCCGACTTCTACCTGCTGCCCTCGGAGCTCCCCCGGCCGCTGCTGCGCCGGGCCCGGCACCTGCACCTCACCGCCTGGTCGTTCTTCGTCGACCCGCCGCGCGCCGCCGTGCGCGAGGCCGCGCACATCGTCCAGGACAGCGGCGGCACGCTGTCGTTCGATCCCGGCTCGTTCCAGATGATCGGCGAGATGGGCGTGGGTCAGTTCCTGGCGGTGACCAAGGACTTGGGCATCGACATCCTCCTGCCGAACAAGGAGGAGGGCAGCATCCTGACCGGCGGGCTGGACGACCCGGCGGAGATCGCCGAGGCCCTCGCAGCGCTGTTCCCGGGTGCGCTGATCATGCTCAAGCTCGACGCCGACGGCGCGCTGGTGTGGCAGGACGGGGTGGGTACCCCGGTGCCGGCGGGGACCAACAACCTGGTCGACGCCACCGGCGCCGGTGACTCCTTCGCCGGCGCGTTCCTCGCCTCGTACCTCGACCAGGGCGACGCCGTCGCCGCGGCGAGGTACGCCACGCGCATCTCGGCGTGGGTCATCGAGCACCTCGGCGCCCGGCCGGCGCCCGACGCCAAGTTGCGCAGCGCCCTCCGCCGCTGACATCAGCCGGGCGGGGCGAGCTCACACCCGCAGCGCGCAGCCGGCGTGGACCTGCATGATCTGCATCGTCCGCCCGAGCGCCACCCAACTGCCGATCGAGTAGGTGATGTCGAGGATCTGGCTGTCGGAGAACCACTGCCGGAGGCGGTCGATCATCGCCTGGTCGATGGCCAGATGATCGATGCAGAACTTCTCGGCGTACTCGATGCACGCCCGGTCGAGGTCGCTGTAGCCCGCATAGGTGCGCCACTCGCCGACGTGCAGATAGGACGCCTCGTCGAGATCCACCGCTGCGGCGTTCGGGTCATCCTGCGCCAACTGCGCAGCGCGGGCATCCATTCATATGACGCACTGGTTGATCTGGGCGACGCGCATGCGCATCAACTCCCGTTGGCGCACCGGCACGTCGGCCTCTGCGTAGACCGTGCGACTGAACATGCCCGCCGCCCGGGACACCGTGGGCGACAGCAGCCCGAGGCGGAGGTAGTCGTCGCCGTCGCCGTCAGGGATGTTCAGCCGGGCCATCGCAGGATGGTAACCCGGCGGGTACTTCGCCGGCGCCAGCGGCGCGCATCGCCGCCAACTCGGCGCCGATCAGGGCGTGAACTCGATCACGCAGCGCGCCGAAGTCCTTGGCTTCCATCCCGGCGGTCTCGATCGGGGCCAGGACGCGGACCTCGGCGTTGCTGACCCCGAAGCGCCAGTCGCCCTTGACCAGCGCCGTGTACGCGCCGTTGACGACGAGCGGGAGGATCGGCGTACCGGTCTCGATGGCCAGGCGGAACGCGCCGTTCTTGAACGGCTGCAGCTCGCCGGTCCGGCTGCGTGTCCCCTCGGGGAAGATCATCACGCTGACCCGCTTGGACAGGCGGTCACGGCAGGCGTCCATGGCCTGCTTGGCGCTGTCGCGCTCGCCGCGCACCAGCGACACGTCGCCGGCCATGCGCATCATCCAGCCGATCAGCGGGTACTTGAAGAAGTCAGCCTTCGACAGCCACTTCATCTCCCACGGCAGGTGTGAGATCAGCAGGATGTCGACGAAGCTCTGGTGGTTGGAGACCACGATGTACGGGCGGCGCGGGTCGGTGATCGTCACACCGGAGGTATGGAAGTGCCACAGCGGGTTCAGCGTCTGATGCACCACCGTGAGCTTGCGGAACAGGTAACCGGCGGCATAGCGGCCCTGGTCGAACGGCGCCGTCACCGCCCACACGATGGCGACCAGCGGCAGCCAGACGATGATGACGATGCCGAGGACCAACCACGCCCAGAGCGACAGGACGGTCCGCATGACCGGATTGCCGAGCATGAACCGGCGGATCGACAGGCGGCGGGCAACGCTGGACATGCGCTCATCGTGGCACGTCACCCGCCGCCCGGCACATCCAGCCATAGCCTGGCCGGGTGACCACCACCGGCCATGCCCAACATCCCGACGGACACGGCGCCGTCGAACCCCAGCACGGCGAGCCACGGGTCGACGACCGGGTCAATGACCGGGTCGCTGATCTGTTCGCCGCGGCGCGTGCCGCGCAGTCCAACGCCCATGCGCCCTACAGCGGCTTTCGCGTCGGCGCCGCGGTGTGCAGCGAGTCGGGGACCATCTACGCCGGCGCCAACGTGGAGAACGCGGCGTACCCGCAGGGCTGGTGCGCCGAGGCATCGGCGATCGCCGCGATGGTCTCCGCCGGTGAGCGGCGCATCACCGCGGTGCTCACCGTCGCCGACGGCGAGATGCTGGCGACGTGCTGCGGGGGGTGCCGCCAGAAGATCCGCGAGTTCGCCGGCCCGGACACGCCCATCCAC
This sequence comes from Ilumatobacteraceae bacterium, assembly GCA_037045185.1. Taxonomy (GTDB): domain Bacteria; phylum Actinomycetota; class Acidimicrobiia; order Acidimicrobiales; family Ilumatobacteraceae; genus JAKOUY01. The sequence continues at coordinate 907,573 of JBAOHQ010000004.1, read as the reverse complement.
GCCTGCGGGCCCGCCGGCCTGCGCGTCACGTTCACGCTGGCCGAGTTGCTGCCGCAGTCGTTCGGCCCGGAGAGCCTCGGCGTCGACGCGCCGGTCAGCTGACCCGCCACGACCGGGACTCGTGAACCGACCCGACGCTGACGTCGTACCATTCCCCGAACGACCGAGCGGCGCACCTGCCGCCAACTGAGGGGGCACCCACCATGAACCGTCCACTGCTGCGCAGCCTGGCTGCCGTCGTCCTCACCACCGGGCTGCTCGCCGCATGCGGTGACGACAAGAAGAACGACACCAAGAAGAACGACACCAAGACCTCTGCAGCGGCCAACGATCCGTACGGCACGCCTGCTGGCGGCACCACCGCGCCAGGCGGCACCACGGCCGGCGCAGGCACCGGCGCGGCCCCCGGTGGATCGTCGGCCACGGCAACGATCTCCGGCTTCGCCTTCCAACTGCCCGCAAGCGTCACTCCCGGGGCGCAGATCTCGGTCACCAACGACGACGGCGCGTCGCACACGCTCACCGCCGACGACGGCAGCTTCACCGTCTCGGTGGGCGGCGGCAAGACCGCAACCGTCACGGCGCCCGCCACGGCCGGCTCGTACCCGGTGCACTGCGAGATCCACAGCTCGATGAAGGGCGCCCTCGTCGTCAAGGGGTGACACCGCCCACACGATCACCGTCAGCGGGATGGAGTCGGGCATCCATCCCGCTGACGGGACGCCCCACCCGCCAGGCGCGACGTAGCGTGGGCCCGTGCCATTCACGCCGAGCCTCCGCGTTCCTCACCTGACCTCGAAACTGCAAGGGTTCGGCACCACCATCTTCGCCGAGATGAGCGCCCTGGCGACCCAGACCGGCAGCATCAACCTCGGCCAGGGGTTCCCGGACACCGACGGTCCGCGGGCTGTGTTGGACGCGGCGATCGAGGCGATCAACGGTGGCGTCAACCAGTACCCGCCCGGCCCGGGGATGGCCGTGCTGCGCGAGGCGGTCGCCCGTCACCAGCAGCGGTTCTACGGGCTGGTGTACGACCCCGACACCGAGGTGTTGGTCACCGCCGGGGCCACCGAGGCGCTGGCCGGGGCATTGCTCGGGTTGCTCGACACGGGCGACGAGGTGGTCGTGTTCGAGCCGATGTACGACAGCTACCAGGCGTGCATCGCCCTGGCCGGCGCCGTGGCCAAGCCGGTGACGCTGCGCCCTCCGAACTACCGGCCCGACATCGACGCCCTGCATGCCGCGATCACGCCGAAGACCAAGGCGCTGCTGATCAACTCGCCGCACAACCCCACCGGGATGGTGCTCGACGCCGCCGATCGCCAGGCGATCGCCGATCTCGCCGTGGAGTTCGACCTGATCGTCATCTGCGACGAGGTCTACGAGCACCTCGTCTTCGACGGCACGGCGCACGTCCCGCTGGCCACCCTGTTCGCCATGCGCGAGCGCACCCTGGTCATCTCCAGCGGCGGCAAGACGTTCAACACGACCGGCTGGAAGATCGGTTGGCTGTGCGGCCCACCGGATCTGGTGACCGCGGCGCGCACCGCCAAGCAGTTCCTCACCTACGTCAACGGAGCGCCCTTCCAGCCGGCCATCGCCGTCGGCTTGGACCTGCCCGACCAGTACTTCACCGACGTCGCCGCCGACCTGCAGGCCAAGCGCGATCGCCTCGCTCCCGGCCTGGCCAGCGCCGGGTTGACCGTGTTCCCCACCAGCGGCACGTACTTCGTGACGGTGGACATCCGGCCGGTGCGGCCCGACGGTGACGGGATGGCCTACTGCCGCGAGCTACCCCACACCCACGGCGTCGTGGCGATCCCCAACGAGGTGTTCTACGCCAACAAGCACGAGGGCCGTCACCTCGTTCGCTTCGCGTTCTGCAAGCGGCCCGAGGTGCTGGACGAAGCGGTGGCCCGGCTCAGCCGCGACTGATCGGGCGGCGATCGGGCAGGAAGCGGAACCGGTCACGCACGTCGGCCACCGTCGCCGGGTGGATGTCGGCGAACAGGATGGTCTCGCCCTGCGACGCCCCGGCGAGGACCTCGCCCAACGGGTCGACGATCTGGCTGTCGCCCACATAGGCGAGCCCCGCTGGCGTGCGCCCGACCCGGTTGCAGCCCACCACGTACGCCTGGTTCTCGATGGCCCGGGCGACGAGCAGCGAGCGCCAGTGGTGCCGGCGGCTTTCCGGCCAGTTGGCCGGGACCAGGAACACATCGGTGCCCGGACCGGCGTCCCAGAAGCAGTCGGCGAAGCGCAGGTCGTAGCAGACGAACATCGACACCCGGACCACCTCGCCGCCGATGTCGAGAGCGAGGGTGCGCAGTGACTCGCCCGCCCGGAAGTAGCGGTCCTCGTTGCTGAACGTGAACGGATGCGTCTTGTGATAGCGGTGCACGGCGCCGTCGGGGCCGGCCAGGACGAAGCTGTTCGCCGGGCGGGTGTCGGCGGGATCCGACCCTGCCGGGATCTCCGGGCACGACCCGCCTACCCACACCCCGTGAGCGGCCGCCTGGTCGGCGAGGAACTGCGACGACGGGCCGCCCTCGGGCTCGGCCAGCCCGGGTGAGTCGACGGCGAACCCGGTCGAGAACGTCTCGGTCAGCAGCACCAGATCCGCCCCACCGGCCGCTGCGGCGGCCACCTGCGGGGCCAGCCGGGCAAAGTTCGCGGCACGGTCGACCCAGACGATGTCGTGCTGCACCGCGGCGATTCGCATCCCCACATCGTAGGGAGCGCCGGGCCGTGGCGCCGCCGGTGCGCCACCGTCGTGCCGCCCGGCGGGGCGCCATCGGGTAAGACTGCGCCATGCCCGAGGATGAGGCGCTGCCCAGCACACCCGAGAGCCCGGTAAGCCCGCGGGTGCCAGTGCGCCCCATCGTGGCCGTCGCAGTGGCCATTGCCGCGGCGGTCGCACTGGCCACGATCTCGTCACGAGTGACCGACATCGTCGGCCTGGTGGCGTTCTCCCTGGTGCTCACCTGGCTGACCCGCCCGCTGTTCCGGCGCGTCCAGCGCCGCCTCGGCGAGGGCGCGGCGATCGCCCTGACCACCGTCATCATCCTCGCCGGCGCCGGTGTGCTGCTCGGCCTGCTGCTCTCCGACCTCACCGCCACTGCCGACTCGCTGGCGGCGTCGATCCGCACCTCGCTCGACACCGTCAACGGCACCACGACCTTCGACCGTGTGGTTCGCGCCCTGCGCCTCGGGGACAGCATCACCGACTGGTTGACCAACCTGCCCGGCGAGTTCCTGTTCGGCATCAACGGTGAGCCGGCCGTGGGTGAGCGTGTCGTGGATCTCACCGTGGTGGTGGTCCTGTCGGCGTTCATCCATGCCAGCGCCGGCGGGATCGTCACCGGGTTCGTCCGCCTGTGGCGACGCGACGAGCGCGAGCCGGTGTGGGGGCTGCTCAACGACATCGATCGGCGAGCCGGTTCCTACCTTCGCCGCCTCGGCCTCGAGTCGCTGCTGTGGACGGCGGCGCTCAGCGCGCCCGGCATCGCCCTGGGGATGCCGGCGCCCGTGCTGATTGCCGCCTGGGCAGGCTTCTGGTTGACGATCCCGACCCTCGGGATGCTCATTGGGCTCCTTCCCCTCGTGCTCACGGCGCTGACGTTGGCGCCATGGCGCACCGCGGCTGATGATCACCGCCGGGGTGGCGGTCGGCGTCGCGGCGGTCGTGATGCGCCGGCGCACGGCGCGCAGCCTAAGGCCCGGCGTCGGAGTCACGATGATCGCTCTGGCGGTCGGTGTGGCGTACAGCGGATCGGCGGCGGCGCTGCTGGTCTACTGCCTGGCCGTGATCGGGGTGTGCCTGGCGACGTCGCCGTATCAGCGAGACGTGCGCCTGCCCATGCCCGAGTACTCCGAGGAGTCGGCGTACCGGTGGGGCCCGCTGGTCATCCCGCGGGGTGTGACTGGAATCGTCATGGTCGCGGTCGCCATCGTCGTGGCCGTGATCTGCTGGTCGATCATCGGCCGTTCGGGGCTGACCCTGGTGTGGTTGTCGCTGGCGATCCTGTTCGCCGTCGCCATCGACCGCCCGGTCGACTTCCTCCAGCGCACGCTGCGCCTCGGGCGAACCACGGCCCTGACGATCACCTTCACGCTCATTGCCGCGGTGTTCACCGGGATCGGCATCTCCGTGGTCAACGAGGGTCCGACGTCGGCGGCGAAGGCCGTGCAGAACGTGCCGGCGGTGGTGCACAAGCTGGAGGGCGCCCCGCTGGTCGGGGGATGGCTGAAGGAGCACCACGCCGCCGATGTGGTCACCCGCCAACTCGAGCGGCTGCCGTCCCTGGTGCGGCGCTCGCACGGATCGCTGAACTGGCTGCCGTCGCTGGGATCGCAACTCGTCGACGTGCTGTGGATCCTGCTGCTGACAGCGGCACTGGTGATCGACGGTGGCCGGATCGTGCGCGCCGTCGAGCGGCGGGTGCCAGCGCTGCACCGCCGCCAGTTCCGCCGCTTGGCCGACGTCAGCCACCGAGCGCTGGCCGGCTACGCCGCCGGATCGGTGCTGATCTGCGGCATCAACGGCACGGTGGTGCTCGTGCTGGCCCTTGCCCTCCAGATCGGCCTGGCGCCGGTGCTCGCCCTGTGGGCGTTCCTGTGGGACTTCGTCCCTCAGGTGGGCGGGTTCATCGGCGGCGTCCCACTGGTGCTGTTCGCCCTGGTCGCCGGGCCGGTGCCTTTCGTCATCGCCACGGTCGTGTACATCGTGTACCAGCTCTTCGAGACCAACATCCTGTACCCGGCCATCATCGGTGAGGTCATCGACATCCCGGCATGGGCGGCGATGGTGGCCGCGCTGGTCGGTGCGGCGGCGGGCGGCCTCGTCGGCGCCGTGGTGATCACGCCACTGGTGGGCGTGATCCGGCTCGTCTCCGCCGAACTTCGCCGCCGGGAATTCCCCGGTCGCCAGGTGCGGGTCGGTCGAGCGCCTCCCGCCACCGGCTGAGCGACGGCCGCGCCCGCCGCCGTCACCGCAGCTGAGCGCGCCCGGGCCTGGGTAGTCCCACCGTCATCAGGCTCAGCGTCATCAGGCTCACCGTCTTGGCGCCGCCATCGGTCTCCTGCTGACCCACCTCACGGAACCCGAGCCGGTGATGGAAGCGCAGCGATCCGTCGTTGAGCGGTCGAACGTTGACCTCACAGCACAGCGTGCTGATCGACGGGTGCGCCGCCAGCGTGTCGAAGACTCCGTCGTAGAGCGCGCTGCCCACGCCGAGGCGGCGAGCCCGGTGGGCCACAGCGATGCGGTCGAGGTAGGCGAAGTCCGTGAACCGCTCGGAGAACCAGCGGTAGTTGAGACTGCCGTAGTCCTCGCCCGCGGCATAGACCAGGCAGAAGCCGACGAGGCCGTCCGCGTCCACCGCGGCAAGACCGGCGACGGCGAACCCGCGCAACCGGGCGAGCTCGGCTGCGTCCAGTGCGTTGACCGCCGGCACGTTGGCGTTGTTCAGCAGCAGGGCCTCGGTCAGGTCGCCCGGCTGCAGCCGGCGAACGACGAAGCCGGGCACCGGCGCAGACTCGGGTTCGGGCACGGCGCAAACCGTAGGTCAGGCGACCGGCGTAGCCTCACTCCATGAGTTGGCTCTCCAGATCGTCCGAGATGGTTGCCCCGGCGAACGCCCTGCCCGGGAGGACCGACCACACCATGCCCGTTCCCGATGCCCACGCCGTCCTTGGCCGAGCGATGCAGCCGCCGTGGCCCGACGGTCACGAGGTCATCGTGTTCGGGATGGGCTGCTTCTGGGGCGGGGAGGAACTGTTCTGGCCGTTGCCCGGGGTGTTCACCACGGCGGTGGGCTACGCCGGTGGCTTCACCCCCAATCCCACCTACGAGGAGACCTGCACCGGGCGCACCGGGCACGCCGAGGTGGTGCTCGTGGTCTTCGACCCGGCCGTCGTCACGCTGGACGCCCTGCTGGGCATCTTCTGGGAGCATCACGACCCGACGCAGGGAATGCGCCAGGGCAACGACCTCGGCTCGCAGTACCGCAGCGCGATCTACACCACCTCGCCAGCCCAGCGGGAGGCGGCCGCCCGCTCGCTCGACGCCTATCAGGCCGCGCTCGATGCCACCGGCTTCGGGGCGATCACCACGGAGATCGCCCCGCTCGGCGCCTGGTACTACGCCGAGCCGTATCATCAGCAGTACCTGGCCAAGAACCCCCACGGGTACCGCTGCCACGCGGCCACGGGCGTCACCTACCCGGGCACCACCGCCGAGGCGCCACCGGCGAACGGGTGAGCGCTCGGCACGCCTAGGATGACCCCGCCCCGCCGGACGCCACATCCGGTGGGCGACCCCACCACGACAAGGAGACCTCCGATGGGATTCATGGACAAGGCCAAGGAACTGGGCGAGAAGCTGGAAGACAAGGTCAAGGACCTGCTGCCCGACAGCATCGAGGAGAAGCTGGGCATGGGCAAGGACGCTGCCGCGGACGCTGCCGACACCGCACAGGCCGCCGCCGGTGACGCCGTCGAGGGTGCGCAGGACGCTGCTGCCGCCGCGGGTGACAAGGCTGAGGGCATGCTCGATTCGCTGCGTGACAAGGCCAGCGAGCTGATTCCCGACAACATCGAGAACAAGATCGAGGACCTGATCCCCGGCGACAGCGACGGTGACGGCCACTGAGCCGTCCCGTGGTCGACTGACGACGCCACCGGTGACGACGTCACCCTGCCCCAGACGGGTCGCCCCAGCGGGCGGCCCGTCTTCGCGCCCCCACCCTCGTGTGCTCACTCACCATCCCGCCGGAGTGGAGATCATTTGACCAAACCGGGGGCGGTCGGGGGCGGTCAGGGGTGGTCGGGGAGGTTCCAGCCCTGGCGGCGGACGAGGTCGGTGTCCTGGCCGAGGGGTCGGCCGGGCCAGCGGGCCAGCCCCGGGGTGGCCGAGAGCTTGGCCAGCACGCCCTGCATCGCCGCCCCACCGACGTCGACGATCGTGTGGCGGGCGAGGTAATGCGGGTCCTCGGCGATGTCGGCCATGGTCATCACCGGGCCGACGGCCGCCTCGGCGCCCTCGAAGGCGGCGATGACCTCGGCCTGCGAGCGCGCCGCGCAGAAGTCGGCGAGACGTTGTTCCACCTCGTCACGGTGCTCGATGCGCCCGGCGAAGGTGGCCAAGCGAGCATCGTCGCCAACGCCAAGCAGCGCCATCAGCCGGCCAGCCACCGAGTCGCTGGAGGCTGAGACCCCGACCCAGGTCCCGTCGCTGCACCGGTAGGTCCCGCGTGGCACGCTGTAGGGCAGCCCGGCGCCGAGGCGCCCCTGCAGCTCCCCCGTCGTGGCGTACAGCGAGACGAGCGGGCTCATGATCTGCAGCAGGCTCTCGATCAGGGTGACGTCGACCACCTGCCCGCCGCCGCCGGCCCGGGCATGATGCACCGCCACCATCGTGGCGAACGCCGCGGCCAGCCCGGTGATCTCGTCGGTGAGGGCGATGGGCGGCAGGAGTGGCTGGCCGCCGGGGTCGCCGCTGATGGCCGCCAGGCCGCTCATCGATTCGGCGATCGTGGCGAACCCGGGGCGGTGGCGGTACGGCCCGGTCTGGCCGAACCCGGTGACCCGGGTGATCACCAGGCGTGGGTTGACGGCGAGTAGCTGGTCAGGCCCGAGGCCGAGGCGTTCCAGCGTTCCCGGTCGGAAGTTCTCGACCAGCACGTCGGCGTCGGCGGCCAGGCCGCGGAGCTCCTCGAGATCACCAGGATCCTTGAGATCCAGGGCGATGGCCCACTTGTTGCGGTTGACGAGCTTCCACCACAGCCCCACGCCGTCGGCGGGGTCCCGCCAGGCCAGGTTGCGCAAGCTGTCGCCGCTGCCGGGGCGTTCGACCTTGATGCACGTCGCCCCGAAGTCGGCCAGGTACCTGGCGCAGTTCGGACCGGCCACCACCGTCGACAGATCGAGGACCCGGAGCCCGTCCAATGGCGCGGCTGTCATCGCTGGTTCACCCGGTGGGTTCGCTCAGCCCAGCACGTTGTAGTCGGCCGGCAGCGATCCCCGCCCCGACAACGCCAGTGCCACCGTCGTGGGCGAGCCGAGCCGGACCAGGACGTCGAGCACCGCTTCGGCCACCACCGGATGCATGTCCACCGGCGACCCGATGGCTCGCTGCAGGTCAGCGGTGTGCAGGGCCAGCTCGATCACCCGGGTCGCCAGGTAGTGGATGAATGGGATCTGGGCGAAGCGCGTGTTGACCTGCTCGTCGTCACCGGTGGAGGCGACCCGCCCGCCAATGGTCTGCGCGGCGATCTCCACGTCCCCGGCGGGATCCGCCAGCGAAGCGGCCGCCTCACGCCCGCGCGCCGCAACACCGGCATGGACACCGGGATCGACCAGCACCGTGCGGTAGTAGTCGACGGCGTCGGTGATCAGCACGTCGCTGGTGGGGGCGGCGTCCAGGTAGGTCCCGATGGTCGAGAAGGCCCGCAGGGTATGGGCGACGAGTTCCCGGACGGTCCAGGTCCCGCAGCCGCTGGGCCGGTCCCACATCCCCGCCGGGACGGCACCGACCGTACGCCTGAACGTGGCCGACGCCTCGGCGAAGGCCTCGCGGATCAGCGCCGGATCAACGGTGTACATCAGCGGTGAATGCCGGGATCAGGTCTGGATGACGACGGAGTTCGTCACCTTGTCGTGCCAGGTCTGCTTGTTCGGATCCCACAGCATCCACAGGTACCCCAGCAGGCAGAACGACCCGGAGACGAACGAGCGGAACAGATACCGGCCGAAGGCCCGGCCCATCCCGATGGACTGGCCGGAGTTGGCGTCGACGACACGAATATTGAGGGCCTTCTGGCCCGGTGTCTGGGTCCGCCCGACCCACCGGCAGTTCAGGTACACCACCAGGATCAGCCCGATCACGCCGATGACGATCGCGGCCACGAGCGGTCCGACTTGTAGGGCGCCGTCCGGGCACTCGAGCTTCTTGTCCCCATTGGCCTTGGTGATGGTGAAGCAGTTCTCCAGGGCCTTGTCCAGCAGGAAGTACAACCCCGCCAGGAACGGGGCCATGATCACCAGATTGACGATGAAGTCCACGATGAGCGCCCCCAGGCGCTGACCGAACGACGCACGGGCGTTGCCCTGCGTGCCGTAGGGCTGGAATCCCGGTGGCATCCCGCCGGGAGGCGACGACGGCGTGCCGTAGCCGCCACCGGGGAAGCTGGGCGGCGGACCATAGCCCGGCGTGGGCGCCGGACCGGCGCCACCGGGGCTCGGGTACGACGGCCAGGACGGCTCGCTGGGTGGCTGGCCGGGCGGGGGAGGAAGCGAACTCATGGGCGCACAGTACCGCGGCCCCACGGCAGGACCGAGTGTTGTTCGTGCTGGTGGAACTCCGGGTGGCGCCGGCGATCAGCGGCGATACGGCCGGTCGCGCCGAGTGGGCAGCGGGCGTGACCACCACCGCCCACTGAAGCGCCACGAGGTGTTGCGTGGTGCGGGCGCCTCGGCGACCACCACGGCCCTCGGCCAGGTGGCCTCCACCGCGGCGATGATCGCCACCATCTCCTCCTCGGACGGGACCGCGCCGGTCATAGCGGCATGTTCCCGTGCTTGCGGCGCGGCAACTCCTCACGCTTGGTGCGCAGCATCCGCAGACCGGCGACGATCTTCTGGCGGGTCTCGGCCGGGTCGATCACGTCGTCGACGTAGCCCCGCTCGGCCGCGGCGTACGGGTTGGCGTACTTCTCGGTGTAGTCGCTGACCAGCTCCGCCCGGCGGGCCACCGGATCGGCCGCCTGCTGCAGCTCGCGCCGGTAGACGATCTCCACCGCACCCTGCGGGCCCATCACCGCCAACTCGGCCGTCGGCCAGGCGTAGCTCAGATCCGAGCCGATCGACTTCGAGTCCATCACCACGTACGCCCCGCCGTAGGCCTTGCGGGTGATGATCTGGATGCGCGGCACGGTGGCCTCGCAGTACGCGTACAGCAGCTTGGCGCCGTGGCGGATGATCCCTCCGTACTCCTGGTCGACACCAGGAAGGAACCCGGGCACGTCCACGAAGGTGAGCAGCGGGATGTTGAACGCGTCGCACGTGCGCACGAAGCGAGCCGCCTTCTCGGCGCTTTCGATGTCCAGCACGCCGGCGAGCATCAGCGGCTGGTTCCCCACCACGCCCACCGGTTGCCCGTCGACCCGGCTGAACCCGCAGACGATGCTCTTGGCCCAATGCGGGAAGTACTCGAAGAACTCGCCGTCGTCCACCACGGCGGCGATGACCCGCTTCATGTCGTAGGGCTGGTTGGGGCTGGCCGGCATCAGGTCGCGCAGCTCGGGGCACAACCGGTCGGGATCGTCGCCCGTGTCGGACTGCGGCGGCTCGTCGAGGTTGTTCGACGGCAGGAAACCGAGCAGGAAGCGGACGTCGTCGAGGCAGGCCTTCTCGTCGGCGGAGACGAACGTGGCCACCCCGGACTTCGAGGCATGGCTCATCGCTCCGCCCAGCTCTTCGAGCGTGACCTCCTCGCCCGTCACCGTTTTCACCACGTCGGGGCCGGTGATGAACATGTGGCTGGACTCGCGCACCATGAAGATGAAGTCGGTCATCGCCGGGCTGTACACGGCGCCGCCGGCGCATGGGCCCGAGGATCACGCTGATCTGCGGGATGACGCCGCTGGACAACACGTTGCGGTAGAAGATCCCGCCATAACTTGCCAGCGAGACCACGCCCTCCTGGATGCGTGCACCGGCGCCGTCGTTGAGGCCCACGACCGGCGCCCCGACCTTCAACGCCAGATCCATCAACTTGTGGATCTTCTCGGCGAAGACCTCACCGAGGGCCCCGCCGAACACGGTGAAGTCCTGGCTGAAGACGAACACCTTGCGCCCGTCGACGGTGCCCCAGCCGGTGATCACGCCGTCGGTGTAGGGACGCTCCTCGAGCCCGGCGGCCTGGGCCCGATGTCGGGCGAGGAGATCGAGCTCGTGGAAGCTGCCGGGGTCCAAGAAGTAGTCGATGCGCTCCCTGGCCAGCAGCTTGCCCTTTTCGTGCTGGCGCTCGACGGCTCGCGGCGACCCGGCCGAGTACGCCTGTTCACGGCGCTGGCGGAGGTCGTCCAGCTTGGATTCCATCGGAGTGGCCGGAGTGCTCATCGGCCCCGAGGGTAGTGCAACCCCCGGGGCCGACGGCCAGTGCTGAGTGGTTCGTCGGCCGGTTCACGGCCGGATCGACGGTCAGCCGATCAGGTAGACCACGGTGACGTTGACGGTCAGGTCCTGGGTACCGGCCTGGATCGGGACCATCGCCGCGCCAGCCGCCGAGTCCTGAGCTGCGGCTCGGTCGTAGAGCACCGGCATCGGCACGTTGATCCCGACCTCGCTGATCTGGACCACGTCGCCAACCGTCACGCCGGCGGCCGTGGCGTACTCACCGGCCCGCTTCTTGGCGTTCTCGATGGCCGCGGTCCGCGCCGCGCCGATGGCGGCTTCCTGATCCTGCAGCCCGAACCAGATCCCGCTGATCGTGATGGCGTCACCGGCGGCCGCGGCGGCGGCGTCGATGACCGGGCCGGCCTTGTCGATGGCCCGGATCTTGACGGTCACGCTGTTGGAGGCGGTGAACCCGCTGACGCGGTTGTCGCGGTCGAAGTTGGGGTAGACGTTCAACCCGGAGGTGGCGATGTCGTCGTCGGCCACGCCCGCCGCCTTCAGCGCGGCGATGAGGGCCGCCGTCTTCTCATTGACGGTCGAGAGCGCCTGGGCGGCGCTGGTGCCGGAGGCCTGGGCGCCCAGTTGGACGGTGGCCATGTCCGGTTTGATGGTGACCTTGCCCTCCCCGCTGACGGTGATCGTCCGCGACGCGGTGGGCGGCGCTGACGGGGTCGCCGCGGCGCCGGCGGTCCCGCCGCCGGCGAGGGCGACTGCGGCGACGACGGCCAGTCCGGCCACCGCTCCCCCGACGAGTGTTCCGAGTTTGCTGTTCATATGGATGCTCCTGCTGTGACAGTGCCGGCAACGGTGTTGCCCGTGGTGGATGCGATGGCAGTCTGACGTCCGCGGCGGCCGGTCAGTTCCCGCCGGCCCCAGCGGCTCTTCCCACGAGGCATCGCCGACCACCGGGCCTACGATCGTCGCGTGGGCGGGAGCAGGTCGGCGACGTTTCGCTCCTTGACCCATCGCAACTTCCGGCTGTTCTTCGCCGGCCAGTTGATCTCCCAGACCGGGACCTGGTTGACGATGATCACCCAAACCCTGCTGGTGCTGCACCTGGCCGAGTCCGCAGGGATGTCGAGCGGTATCGCCGTCGGGGTGTTGACCGCCTGCCAGTTCGCCCCGGTGCTGCTGCTCGGGGCCTGGGCCGGGGCGGTGGCCGACGGGTCGGACAAGCGCCGCCTGCTCCTCGTGGTCCAGACCGGGGCGATGATCCAGTCGATCGCGCTCGCCGTGCTGGTGTTCGCCGGGGCGGCGACGATCCCGGCGGTCTACGCCCTGGCCGCCGTGCAGGGCGTGCTGACCGCGTTCGACAACCCGTGCCGGCGGGCGTTCGTGGTGGAGATGGTGCCGCCCGAGGACGTCTCCAACGCAGTCAGCCTGAACAGCGCGTTGATGACGGGATCCCGGGTGGTGGGTCCCGCCGCCGCGGGTGCGCTGGTCCTCAGCGTCGGCTACGGGTGGTGCTTCCTGCTCGACGGGGTCAGCTACCTGGCCGTGCTCGCCGGGCTGGTGCGGATGCGACCGGCCGAGCTGTACCCGTCAGGGCGCGCGCCACGATCGAAGGGGCAGGTGAGCGACGGACTGCGGTACATCCGGCGCAACCCGCATCTGTTCGTCCCGCTGGTGATGATGGCCATCGTCGGCACGCTGGCGTTCAACTTCTCGGTCACCGTCCCGCTGCTGGTGACCAAGGATCTCCACCGCGGCAACGGTACGTTCACCCTGCTGTTCTCGGTGCTCAGCATCGGCTCGGTGATCGGCGCGCTGTGGACGGCGCGCCGCCGTGAGGTCACCGAGCACCAGCTGATCACCGCGACGGTGGCGTTCGGTCTGGCGATGCTGGCGATGGCGGCCACGCCGGGCGTGGTCGGGGCCTTCGCCCTGGCCATCCCGGTGGGGCTGGCGTCGATCACGTTCATGACCTCCACCACGGCCATCGTCCAGATCCTGGCCGAGCCGGAGTACCGCGGCCGGGTGCTGGCCGTGCAGTCGATGGTCTTCCTCGGCAGCACCCCGATCGGCGGGCCGCTGGTGGGCTGGCTGAGCGACCGGTTCGGCGCCAGGGCCGGCATCGTCCTGGGCGGCGTCGCCTGCCTGGTCGCTGCGCTGTACGGGGCGCGATCCCTCGGCGCGCCGTCCGGGCGATCCGGTCGGCCCCGGCAGCGCGGTAGCGAGGCCGCTGCTCATGCCAGGCTGGTCACGTGACCGTAGGAACCCTTCCCGTCCAACCGCCGATCGCCCCGATGCTGGCCAAGCTGACCCCCAGTATCCCCGGGCTCGACGACCCGCAGGGGTCGGCCGCCCCGGCGGGAGGCTGGCTGTACGAACCGAAGTGGGACGGGTTCCGCTGCATCGTGTTCCGCGACGGCGACGAGATCGAGTTGGCCAGCCGCAACGAGCGACCGTTCACCCGCTACTTCCCCGAACTCGTCGCCCCGCTGCTGGCCCACCTGCCGCGGCGATGCGTCGTCGACGGCGAGATCGTCGTGCCGGCCACCGGCGAGCGCGGCGGACGCGGCTTGGACTTCGACGCGCTGCAGCAACGCATCCATCCGGCCGAGTCACGGGTCCGCAGGCTGGCCGCCGAGACCCCAGCATCGTTCGTCGCCTTCGATCTGCTGGCCATCGGCGATCGCTCGCTGATGGACGCCCCGCTGTCCGAGCGCCGCGCCGAGCTGGAGCGCGCCCTGGTGTCGGCCGCCGATCCGGTGTACCTGTGTCCGTCCACCACGGACGCGGCATCGAGCCCACCGCTGGTTCACCGAGTTCGAGGGCGCCGGGCTGGACGGGGTGATCGCCAAACGCCTGTCCGACCCCTACACGCCGGACAAGCGAACGCTGATCAAGGTCAAGCACTCGCGCACGGCCGACTGCGTGGTGGCGGGCTACCGGGTGCACAAGGACGGCAATGGCGTTGGCTCGTTGCTGCTCGGCCTGTACGACGAGGCAGGGGCACTTCAGCACGTCGGCGTCGTGGCCTCGTTCACGGTGAAGCGCCGGGCCGAGTTGCTGGCCGAGCTGGCCCCGCTCGTCGGGCTCGACGGCCACCCGTGGCGTGAGTGGGCCGAGCACGTCGAGGAGTCGGCGCGCGCCGGGCAGCGGATGCCTGGCGGGTTCAGCCGGTGGAACACCGGCAAGGACCTGTCCTGGGTCCCGCTGCGGATCGAGCGCGTCGCCGAGGTCACCTTCGGCCAGCTGGAGAACGGCCGGTTCCGCCACGGGTCGACCTTCCTGCGCTGGCGACCCGATCGTGAGCCGCGTTCATGCACCTACGATCAACTCGAGGTGGCCAACCCGGTGCCGTTCCACACCGTCGTCGGCCGGCCCCCGACCTGAGAGGTTCCCATGGCTTTCGAGAACGACCACGACGCCACACTCGGCGCCGGCACCGCCGCCGGCACCGCCGCCGACGGGGCAGCCCGCCCGGCGGTAAGGCGTGCCGACGCCGAGGCGATGGACGCGACCGACCCGTTGGCCCAGGTCCGCGACGAGTTCGTCATCGCCGATCCTCACCTCGTGTACCTGGACGGCAACTCGCTGGGCCGCACGCCGAAGCGGACCGTCGCCCGGCTGGCAGAGGTGGTCCATCACGAGTGGGCGTCGCAGCTGATCCTCAGCTGGGGGGCCGGGCCGACCAGTTGGGCCACGCTGCCGCTGCGGGTGGGTGACCGCCTGGCGCCGCTGATCGGGGCCGGCCCCGGCGAGGTCGCCGTCCACGACTCCACCACCGTGAACCTGTATCAGCTCGTGCATGCCGCGGTGACGCTGCGGCCAGACCGCCGGGTGATCGTCGTTGACGAGGGCGAGTTCCCCACCGACCGTTACGTCGTCGACGGCATCGCCGCCGTCACCGGCCACGAGGTGCGGCTCGGCGTGGACGGCACCGGCGGCCTCGACGACGTCGCCGTCGTCGTGCGCAGCGTCATCGACTACCGCTCGGCGCTGCGGGCCGACGTCGCCGCCGACACCGCCCGGGTCCACGCCCACGGCGCCCTGGTCATCTGGGATCTCTCGCATGCGGCCGGCGCGGTGGAGATCGACCTTCACGCCGCCGGGGTGCAGTTGGCGGTGGGCTGCACCTACAAGTTCCTCAACGGCGGCCCCGGCGCTCCGGCGTTCACCTATGTCGCCACGGACCTGCAGGCCCACCTACCCCAGCCCATCTGGGGATGGTTCGCCCAACGAGACCAGTTCACGATGGGTCCAGATTTCGCGCCACAGCCCGACATCCGCCGGGTGCTGCTGGGGACCCCGTCGATCCTGGCCCTCGCCGCCGCCGAGGAGGGCATCGCCCTCAGCGCCGAGGTCGGCATGGCTGCCATCGCCGCCAAGGGGCGAGCCCTGACCACGTTGGCCCTCGACCTGTGCGATCAGTTCGGCCTGCGCACCTCGACACCGCGTGACCCGGCCCGCCGTGGCGCGCACGTCGCCGTGCACCACCCGCGCGCCGCCGAGTTGGTCCAGGCCCTTGCCAGCCGCGGCGTGATCACCGATCTGCGCATGCCCGACATCGTCCGCGTCGGCTGCTCGCCGTTGACGACCCGGTTCGTCGACGTGTGGGACGGGCTCCACGCCCTCGCCACGCTGAGCTGACCCGGCTCGCCGGTTCAGTAGGCTCCGGTCATGTCCGAGCCGAGCGTGCCCCGGGTCACCGGGTCATTCGTCGCCCTCATCACGCCCTTCGACGACAACGGCGATGTCGATTACGGCGCCTTCCGCACCCTGATCGAGTGGCACGCCGAGCACGGCAGTTCGGCGATCCTGATCATGGGCTCCACCGGGGAGGTGTCGATGCTGACCCCCGAGGAACGCCGCGACATCATCACTCGCACCGCTGCGATGCAGGTAACCCGCGCCGATGGCCGGCCACTGCAGCTGTGGTACGGCTGCACCGGCCCCAGCACCGAGGCCACCATCGACTACCTTCGCCACGCAGCCGATGCCGGGGCAGACGGCGCCATCCTCGCCGCTCCGGCGTACATCTGTGCCCCGGCCGACGACATCGAGGCCTACTTCGCCGAATGCGCCGACGCCGTCGAGCTCCCGATGGGCATCTACAACAACCCACCGCGTGTCAGCACCGACCTGCACTGGGAGGCCATCACCCGGCTGATGGCCCACCCCAACATGGCCGTCCTGAAGGAGAGCACGCCCCGTGTCGGCCAGGTCGCCCAGGTCCTGGCCCGCCGCCCGGACTGCGCGGTGATGTGTTGCGACAGCCCGAACCTCGGCCTCGTCGTGCCCACCATGTCACTGGGCGGGCACGGCACCGCCAACATGAGCGGCAACCTCGACCCGGCCGGCATGGCCACGCTGTCCACACCGTGGGACACCCCGCAGCAGAGCACGGTGTTCCGCGAGACGTATCTGGCGATGCTGCCGATCCTGGACTTCACGTACTCGGCCGTGAACCCGATCCCGATCAAGTCGCTGCTGAACGCGGTGGGCATGCCGGCCGGACCCCTGCGCAAACCGCTGCGCCCCCTGCACGACGCCCACGTGGCCGCCGGGTTGGACATGGTGCGCGCCACCGGCCTCGACGAGCGCTACGGCTGGAAGCTCCCGGCCCGCTAGCGGGTGCCCCTACCCGGGCGGCGTTGACGGCGGCGGTCGAGCCTGCACCGACGCGACGCTGTCCGATGTGTGCTGGGCGGTGTGCTCGATCCGGTTGGGAACGCTGACCAAGGTCTGCCCGCTTGGCGTGCGGATGTGCAGTTGGCGGTGCTCGTCGAGCCGCGCCGACCAGCCACCGTCATGAAGGCGGTGATGGTGCCGGATGCAGATCGGGACCAGGTTGTCCAGGTCGGTACGACCGCCGTGGCGCCACCAGACGACGTGGTGGATCACACAGGCCCCGAAGGGCACGGTGCAGCCGTCGATCGCACACGTGGCGTAGAGCGCCCGCAGCAGCCGTCGTTGATCCTCGCTGGCGAGGCGGGATGCCCGCCCGAGGTTCGCACGCCCAGGTCCGCCGACCACGACCGGTCCGTCCAGCGTGACCACGCGTTCGACGGCCTCGGCACGGATCCGGGACAGCACCGTTGCGGGGAGCTCCACCGCCAGCCCGAGATCGACCACTGGACTGGCCCCGGCCGGGACGCGGCGGTCCTCGACAACGACCCACTCGGGCCGGCCTGGCCGCCCGCCACCGGCGTACCCGTCCAGCAGGCCGACAAGCGCATGCGCCCGGAGGAACGCCTGCCGCTCGATCCCGTCCTGGGGCGCGCCGGGAGGAACGAGCCCTCCGTGGAACATCGACTCGGTTGCCGCGTTGAGCCGGGCGTTGAGCCGCAGGCCGGTCAGCGGGTCGACGGCCAGCTTCCAGACGTACATCCCGTCCTCGCGGCCCACCCACGAGTGCAGGCGGACAGCGCGCCGCTGGCGCTCGAACAGCGCCTCACCGTCGTCGGCGCGCAGGTGGCGCTCGATCAGGCGGAGGCGCCTGCCGAACTGATCCGCCGTCATCTGTGCCGCCACCTCGACCAACGCCGGGAGTTCCGCCAACAGGCCATCCTGCTGGGGGCCGTCGAGGCGGCGCAGCGACGACCCGAGTTCGTCGAGATGCGCCGCGCCGACACGCCCGTCCCCCAGCGCGCCACACATCTGCGGTGCCCGTTGGGCCACATCGAGACGCTGCATCGCCCGCTCGGCGTCACGCCTGCCGCTGCGCAACCCGTCGGCGAGATCGACATCCGGGCGAGGCGACACCTCGGCCAGAGCCTCGGCACACACCAGCCGCTGTGCCTCGAGCATGGCGGACAGCACGGCAAGCGCCCCGAGGGCCGCGTCGATCAACGATCGGTCCCGGCACCCGCGGCGCACAGCGAAGACCGCTGGCAGCAAGTGGGAGCATCGGTTGGCCTCGGCGACGGACTCGGCGACGGCCCCATGATTCGGTTGCATCACACCTCCCCGGTCAATAGCAGGCGCATCGACGAGCGCCGGGTCCGCACCTGCGACGTTGGTTCTCGACTGGTCACCTGGGTGACGATCTGCTTGGGGAAGCATGACCACTCTACCTCGTCGAACTGATGTTCGCAACCCCGAGCGAGAAAGCTCTTTCGCACACATCTACGGTGCGATCGTGACCTCCCGGCTGACCTCACTGTCCCGCTCGATCACCGGCCACTGCGCCATCGTCACCGGTGCCGCCAATGGCATGGGCCGGGCCACGGCGCATCTGTTCGCCGACGAGGGCGCCCGCGTCGTCGTGGCCGATCTGCCGCGGCGACGGCGTCGACCGGGTCGTCACCGAGATCCGCGATGCCCACGGCGCCGACGCAGCCCTCGGCGTCGAGTGCGACGTGGGCGACCCCGCCTCACTCGGCGCGCTCGTCGATGCCGCCGTCGCCTGGAGCGGGCGGCTCGACATCGTGGTGAACAATGCCGGCACCGCGGCCGTCACGAGCATCGGTCAACCCGAAGCCGAGTTCGAGGCGGGATGGGAGCGGACGATGGCGGTCAACCTCACGGCCCACGTCCGCCTGATCCGCCTGGCAGTCCCGTACCTGCGCGCCAGCCCGGCCGGCCGGGTGGTCAACATCGCGTCCACCGAGTCAGCGGTCACCACCGCCGGCATCGCCGCCTACGCCGCCAGCAAGGCCGGAGTCACCGGGCTCACCCGCAACCTTGCAGTCGAGCTCGGCCCGCTTGGCGTCACCGTGAACTGCGTCTGCCCGGGACCGGTGAACACAGCGATGACCTCTCACATCCCCGCCGACGCCAAGGCCACCTACGCCCGGCGGCGCACCGCGCTGCGCCGCTACGGCGAGCCCGAAGAGGTCGCCCAGATGATCCTCAGCCTGTGCCTGCCCGCCGCCTCGTTCACCACCGGCGCCACGCTGTTCGTCGACGGTGGCCTGACCGTGCGTCACTGATCGCCGGAGCCACGTCGGTCGATCGGACCCGACGGAACCGGTGGCGGCGCCGGGCAGACTGTCGGGCCATGCGCCGTACCGCCCTCGCACCGCACCCAGAGGTCTGGCCATGGGGGTGATCCTGGCGGCGATCTCGGCATTCGTCTACGGCGTCGGCGACTGGTGCGGCGGTCACGCGACGCGGCGGATGCACGCCTTCGCCGTCGTCGTCATCGGCCAGTGCGCCGGCATGGCATTGGTGCTGGGGGCGTCGCTGATCCTCGGCGACCCGCTCGGTGGCTTCGGCTGGGGCGTCTCCGCCGGGATCTCGGGCACTGCCGCCATCATCTGCTTCTACTCGGCCCTCGCTGAGGGCTCGATGACCGTCGTGGCCCCAGTCACCGCGGTGATCAGCCTCGTCGTACCCGTCGTGACCGGCGTCATCCTCGGTGACCGCCCGGGCTCGGTGGCCTGGGCCGGGATGGTCTGCGCGGTGATCGCCGTGGCCCTGGTCGGCGGCGTGGTCGGGGTGGTGCACACGCCGATTCGGCGGCGTGAGCTGGTCCTGTCCGGGATGGGTGGTGTGGGTTTCGGGATGGTGTTCGTGCTCCTGTCCAAGGCCCCCCACGAGGCCGGAATGTGGCCACTGGTGGGCGCCCGGTGCGCCTCGCTGAGCATGACGATCCCGTTGTGGTTGGCCGTCCGGCGGCGAGGTGGCGGTCGCGTGGTCCGGGCGGCGCTTCCGTTCGTGCTGGCCTCCGGGCTGCTGGACATGACCGCCAACCTCACCTATCTCATCGCCGCCCGCCACGAGCTGCTGTCAATCGTCGCCGTGATCACCTCGATGTACCCGGTGAGCACCGTGGTGCTGGCGCTGGGAGTCGACCGGGAACGGATCAGCCGGTCGCAACTGGTCGGGATGGTGTTCTCCGTCGCCGCCCTGGCCCTGGTGTCGTCCGGATAGCGTTGCGTGGCGGGTTACAGCCCCTCTAGCTCAATGGCAGAGCAGTGGACTTTTAATCCATTGGTTCAGGGTTCGAGTCCCTGGGGGGGCACCCCACCCGGCACTGCCAGCACCCGGAAACCGCCCGACGGCGACACCAGCACCGCAACTAGCATCGTTCGGTGCATTGTTGTCTGCTGGGTGGCCTGGAGGTCACGGCGGGCGGCGAGCCGTTGGAGCTTGGTGGCCCCAAGCAGCGCGCCGTGCTTGCCGTGCTGCTGCTGCATGCCGGCAGACCGCTGAGCGCCGACGTCCTCATCGACCGGGTGTGGGGCGAGGAGCCACCGGCCCGTGTGCACATCTCACTGCAGGCCTACATCTCCAACCTGCGGCGGGCGCTGGAACCCGAGCGGCGCCGCGGCTCGGCGCCATCGGTGCTGGTGTCACGCCGTGCCGGGTACGCCGTGGAGATCGACCCCGACGCGGTCGACGTCCACCGCCTCGATCACCTGGCCATGGCCATCACCACCGCGGCGGACGAGGGCCGCCACGCAGACGTCGTCTCCATCTCCGACACGGCCCGGGCGATGTGGCGAGGCCCGTTGCTGCCCGAGTTCGCCGGACTTGCGTGGGTCGACGAGCGCCAGGTGCAGCTCGACCGGACCTACCTGGCCATCCGCCGCACGCACGCCGAAACGCTGCTCACCGTTGGGCATCCCGACGGCGTGCTGGCGATCATCGAGCCGCTGCTGATCGATCACCCCTATGACGAGCACCTCTACGCCCTGGCGGCCACGGCGGACTACCAGCTCGGCAACCAGCGCGCCGCCTTGAGCGAGGATCCACGACGCCCGTCAGCGGTTGATCGACGAGATCGGCATCGACCTCGGTCCAGAGTTGCGCCACCTGGAGCACGACGTGCTCGCCCAGGCGGACAGCTTGCAGCGTGCCCCGCGCAGCAGGCTGCGGCAACGGGCGACGTCACCGACGACCGCGGCCGAGCCGCTCGTGATCGACACACCCGCGGCGGCGACGCCGTCCCCGGCGCGCAGCGGTCACCCGTTCTTCGGCCGCGCCACGGAGCTCGAACGCCTGGCCACGCTGTGGCAGCGGGCCTCCACCGCCGAGGGTCAGGTCGTCGTCATTGGCGGCGCCCCTGGCGTGGGCAAGACCCGCCTCGTGGAGGAGGCGATCGAGCGGATCACGCCGGAGGTGATGGCCTGGGGCCGCTGCCCCGAGTCTGCTGCGCAGGCCCCCTACTTCCCGCTGTCCCAGGTGATGCGCCAGCTCGAGGGCGCCGGCATTCTCAACGTCGACTACCTGTCGAGCCTGGCAATCGGCGGTGACGCCGCCGATCCCGGGGAACGCAGCGCCCGGCGCCTGGAACTCCACCAGGCGGTGGGTGACTCGTTGGCGGGCGCGTCCAAGCCGTCGATGGTCGTGCTCGACGACCTCCAGTGGGCCGACCCGGCAAGCCTTCGGCTCGTCGAGTTCGTCGCCGGTGATCTGTGGCGCTCGAAGGTGATGCTGGTGATCACGGTCCGTCAGGGCGACGACACCTCGAACGGCGAGTTCCGCGATTGCCTGGCCGAGCTGAGCCGTCATTCGAACATGATCCGCCTCGACCTCGGTGGCCTGTCGGCCAGCGAGGTCCGCGAGTGGTTGCTCAGCGAGTCCGCGTGCGGCATCGACGACTCGGTCGCCGACACGGTGATGGAACGCACTGCCGGCAACGCCTACTTCGTGCGCGAGATCGCCCAACTGCTCGCTGCCGGCAGCGTCGGCCGACGGCCTGCCATCTGGGGTCAACGACGCGGTCCGCCGCCACGTGGCCCGCCTACCGGACGCCACGCAGCGCCTGCTCCCTCCGGCCGGCTTGATCGGCCGCTACTTCGACAGCGCCACGCTGGCCACCGTGCTGGGAATGGCGCAGATCGACGTCGTCGAAGGCCTGGAGCCGGCCGCGGCCCTCGGACTCATCGAGCCCGGCGAGTCACCAGGCGTGTTCCGCTTCACCCACGCCATCACGGCCGAAGCCATGGTGGCCGAGCTGGGGCCGGCGCGCCGGGCCCGGCTGCACGCCATGGTGGCCGAGGCGATGGTGGCCAGGGGAGACGACCGCCTGCAGGAGCGCATCCCGTACATCGCCCACCATGCCCTGCTGGGTGCGCCGGCCGGAACGGCGACGCTGGCGTACCAGCTGTCCGTCGCGCGCCGCAAATCTGGCCACGATGCAGCTCAGCGACGAGCAGGCCGTCGAGCACTGGCAACGCGCCATCGAGGCCCTCGATGCCGACCCCGGGGACACGGCCTCCGCTCGGCTCGACGCGACCATCGAGCTGGGCCGCACGTACGTCCGCCTGTACAACATCGTCGACGCCGCCGCGGTGCTGCTCCCGGCCGTCCGCATCGCCCTGGAGGCCGGAGACCTACCGAGGGCCGTTGCCGCGGCACGGGCACTGGCCGGCCAGTCGATGTGGCACGGCGAGGCCGCTTCCCTGTCGGTCGACGCCACCAACGCCCTGCTCCAGGTGCTGGCCGCGCTGCCGGACACCGACTCCGTCGATCGCGTCGCGTTGCTCGACACGGCCTGCGAGTACGGCTACTGGATCCTGCCGACGCCGAACCTGCACGCCATGTCCGGGGCGGCGGTCGAGGCCGCTCGCCGACTCGGCGACGATGCCGGCTTGGTGCGAGGTCTCGTCCGCGAGATCCAGAATCCTGGGCGCTGGTTGACCACGGGCATCGTCGCCCAATGGGCCGACGAGCTCGACAGCCTGGCGGACAACGAGACGCTGGCCCACAGCCTTCGAGCGGTCGGTCACCTCGTCGCCGCCTCGGTGGCGTGGAACGCCGGCGAGGTCAACCTCGTCCGCAGGCGGCTGGCGTCGGCTCGATCGCTTGCCACCCGCGGTCGTTCCGTCGACTTGGAGATGATGTTCACCGAGCACGCCCTGCTGCTGTGGTCGGGTGATCTCGGCGGAGCGCTGCGGCTGCTCGACGACGGTGAGGACGCTGTCCGGCGGTGGCGAGCTCCCACGCTGCGGATGAGTCACGACCACGCCCGCGCCGCAACCCTGATCGAGCTGGACCGGGAAGCCGAGGCGTACGAGCTGATGGACCGCCACCGGGACTCGGCCTACGGGATCGCGTTCCGCACTGCCGCGGCCCGCTGGTATGCCGAGGCAGGCCAGAGCACGCCCGGGATCACCGACGCCAGCGCCCTCCACCCGGCCTCCGATCGGTGGATCGCCGTCCCCCTCGACACGTGCGTACTGGCGAGCCGGGCACTCCTCGGCGTCACCGACGGCGTCGAGGAACTCATCACCCGCCTCGACGGGTTCAGCTGCCAATTGGCCGTCGTGGGTGGCGGGCTGTGCTACGGCGACGTCGACCTGGCGATCGCCCTAGGCCACCACGTCATCGGCGACGCAGTGCAGGCCGAGGCGGCGATCCATCGTTCGGTCGAACGGATGCACCGGACCGGTGCCGGACCCTGGCTCGTGCGCAGCCTGTGGGCTCGGGGGCGGATGCTCGGCCGCCAGGCGGACATCGCCGCGGCTCTGGACGTGGCCCGGCGCGACGGATGCCGCCGTCTGGAGCGGCTGATCCAAGCCCAGTAGCCACCACGCCGGAGGCGCTCCAAGCCGATTCCAAGCGGATCGCCGCTGACCACAAGCCAGTGGCAAGCACCGTGGCCGATGCTGACGGAATGACCCCCTCATCAACACTTCCCGCAGTCCACGGAGCTGCCGTCCACGGAGCTGCGCTCCGGGTCGCCAGCAGCCTCCAGCAGTCGACCACGACCGCTGCCCTGACGGCGACCGCCGACGACACCGACACGTCCACGACCGACACGATCACGACCGACACGATCACGACCGACATGATCACGGCGGTGCACCGCAGCGTGCGCCTCGCCGCCAGCGCCCTGTCCGACCGCACCCGCCGGCTCGGCCACTACGACCTCGCCGATGCCGACGAGTTGCGTCGCTACTGGTCGGGCTTTCGCATCGCCGTGCAGACCCACCACGAGATCGAGGACACGATCATCCACCCGGCAGTCCTCGGCAGCGTCCCATCGGCTGCCGGGGTGATCGGCCTGGCGACACGCGACCACCGACTCCTCGACGACCTCATCGCCGGCGCCGATGGCGCCCTCGCCAAGCTCGGCTGGGGAGTCCCGGCCGCCCCGGCGGCACGCCTCATGCACCGCATCGACGAGCTCATCCACCGCCACCTCGACCTCGAGGAGACTCAGGTGATGCCGCTCATGGCTCGCCACGTCGGCGCCGAGGAGCGCGCCGAACTGGCGAGCGCCATGGTTCGGCGGCTCGCAAAGGGCAAGCAGGCTCGCTTCACGGTCCCGTTCATCGCGTCGTGGCTGGCGCCCTCACATCGTTCGCGCCTGCTGGCTACGGCCCCCGCCACGTTCCGGATGCGCCATCGCCTCAGCCAGCGAAGCCACCGCCGGCTGACCACCCGCGCCCTTCGCGACTCACGAGCCCGCTCCTTCGACGCCCACATCGCCCCCGGCTGACCGTTTGTTCACCTGATCTGCTGTCCGGCTGGAATGGAGTCCGGCTGGAGTGTGAGTGACCAAAGGGGTGGGGGTACGGTTCGGGGGTGGTGGAGGGCAGGGATCCGGTCGCGATGGACGAGTGGCACCCGATCGGGGCGATCGACGAGATCCCGATCGGGGCGGACCGCCAGACCCTGCTGATGGACACCCCGATCACGGCCACACGCACCGACGCCACCACGCCGCTCGTGCGCCGCAGCGCAAGCGGCGCAACGCTGGCCACGCGGGTCAAGTTCGGTTACGTATGGACCACGCTCGGGTCACCGGACCACGAGGTCTTCGACATCCCCGAAACCGACGAGGCCGACCGGCGCAGCCTGAACGGCGGCTCGTTCATCGTGGCCACCTCGGCGCCGCGTGCGGTGGAGAACTTCTTGGACATGGGTCACTTTCCCTACGTCCACACCGGCATCCTCGGCGCCGAACCGCGCACGGAGGTGCTCGACTACGACGTCACCACCTCGGCCGACGGCATCCTGGCGACTCGCTGCCTGTTCTACCAACCGCAGGCCGCGGCCATCGCCAGCGACGGGCAGATGACCGAGTACGTGTACCGCGTCCCCCACCCGTACTGCGTGATGCTGTACAAGTCCAACCCCACCGACCCGACACGGATGGACGTCATCGCCCTGTTCAACCAGCCGATGACGGCCGAGTCGATCACGGCGCACAACTTCCTCAGCCTGCTCGACGACGTCACCACCACCGCGGCGATCCGCAGCTTCCAGCAGACGATCTTCGGCCAGGACAAGACGATCCTGGAGAACCAGTGGCCCAAGCGCCTGCCGCTCGACCCCGGCGCCGAAGTGCCCGTCCAGGCCGACAAGAGCTCCGTCAGCTACCGCAGGTGGCTGTCCTCTACGGGCCTCACCTACGCCGTGATCCCGGCCACGCCGTGAGCGAGATCGCACCCTGGTTCCCCATCGCGGCGAGCGACGATCTCGTCGCCCGTCACGTCTACCAAGGCCAGCTGCTGGGGCGCGAGTTGGCGGTGTGGCGGGACGGCGGCGGCTTCGTCAACGTCTGGGAGAACCGCTGCCTGCACCGCGGCGTGCGCCTCACGCTGGGCCGCAACGACGGCGGCGAACTGGTCTGCCGCTACCACGGGTGGCGGTACGCCAGCCGCACCGCCGGGTGCACGTACATCCCCGCCCACCCGTCTGGCGCCCCCGCCCAGACCATCTGCAAC
Source organism: Ilumatobacteraceae bacterium (assembly GCA_037045185.1). Taxonomy (GTDB): domain Bacteria; phylum Actinomycetota; class Acidimicrobiia; order Acidimicrobiales; family Ilumatobacteraceae; genus JAKOUY01. The sequence continues at coordinate 881,822 of JBAOHQ010000004.1, read as the reverse complement.
GTGACCTTCCCGGCGGTCGAGCGCTTCGGCCTGATCTGGACCTCACTGAGCGAGGGCGGCGACGTGGAGGCGCCGGCCTCGCTCGTCGACGGCGACACCCTGGCCCTCCGCGCCCTGCCGTTCAACGCCCCGTCCAGCGCGGCTCTGGCGGCGCTCGCCAGCGCAACGGGAGCGGCCCCCCGTGGCGCCCAGGCAACGACCTGGATCGAGGCCGACGCCGCCGACGGCCACGGGGACGCCATCGTGGTCTACTTCGTCCAGCCGCTGGGGGACGATCGTTGCGTGGTGCGCGGTGTGCGCTCCCACGCAGTGGACACCGGTGACGAACTTGGCGTGCTGCGAGCCCACCACCGGTTCCTCGACCGCCTGCCGCGCCACCGTGGAAGCCGACACGCACACCACCCCCGCACCGGCGGAGTCGCTGCGCCGGGTGCAGATCCGAACGGTAACCGGCACGCCACCGCGGCTCACCGTGACCGTGACCGCCCGGCGCATCACGGCCACGGACATCTGCGAAGTGGAGTTCGCGCGCCGTGACCGGTGCGCTCCCCACGGCCCAACCGGGCGGGCACGTCGACGTGCAGCTCGGCAACGGGTTGACCCGCCAGTACTCGCTGGTGAACGCGCCGGGCGAGCAGGACCGCTACGTCATCGGCGTCAAACGCGAGCCGGCGTCACGCGGCGGTTCGGCATGGATCCACGACGACCTGCGGGTGGGCGACACGCTGACGATCTCCGAACCCCACCACCAGTTCGTCCTGCGCCGGGACAGCCTGCGCACCCTGCTGATCGCCGGGGGCATCGGCATCACCCCGCTCCTCGCCATGGCCCAAGCCCTGCATGCCAACGGGCTGACCTTCGAGCTGCACTACTTCGCCCAGACCACCGAGCACGTCGCGTTCGGCGATCGCCTTCACCGGCTCGGCGACGCCGTCCGGCTCCACCTCGGACGCACCCCTGCACAGACCGCCGCCGATCTCGACGACCTCCTCGCCGGTCCGGGCGGCGGCGATCACGTCTACGCCTGCGGGCCCGGACCGATGCTGGATGCCGTGCGGGCCACCGCGGCACGCCACGGGTGGCCGGATCCGACGGTGCACTTCGAGTACTTCGCCAACGCCTCCGCCATCGACACCGGCGGGTCGTTCGAGATCGAACTGGCTCGCAGCGGGATCACCGCCACGGTGCCGGCCGGGGTGTCGGTGCTGGACGTGCTGGCGGCCAACGGCGTGGCGCTGGCGTCCTCGTGCCGCCAGGGCGCCTGCGGCACCTGCGCGGTCACGGTGCTCGACGGCACGCCACTGCACCAGGACGTGTACCTCAACGCCACCGAGCGCGCCGCCAACCAGCGGATGATGACCTGCGTGTCGCGCGCCGAAGGCGCCCGACTGGTGCTGGACGTCTGATGCTCACGCTGTACGACTACGAGCTCTCGGTCAACTGCTACAAGCAGCGGCTGCTGATGGCCATCCTCGGCGTGCCCTATCGGCGCGTCGCGGTCGACTTCTTCCCCGGCAGGGAGCACAAGAGCGAAGCCTTCGCCGAGGTCAACCCGCTCGGGCACATCCCCGTCATCGACGACGACGGCTACGTCCTGCGTGACGCCCACGCCATCTTGGTGTACCTGGCCACCGCCTACGACTCGACGGCGGCGTGGTACCCGACGAGCGACCCGAAGCTGCTGGGCGAGGTGGCCTCGTGGATGCTGTTCGCCGAAGGCACGACCAACACGGCGTCGGCCGCCCGGCTGCACGACACCCTGGGCTACGACTTCGACATCGATGCCGTGCGCGCCGGGGCCCACCGGCTGTTCCGGTTCCTCGACGACCACCTCTGGTTCCACGAGCGCCAGTGCCGCGAGTGGGTCGCTTCGGCCGCGCACCCCACCATCGCCGACATCGCCCTGTTCCCCGACGTGATGCTGTCCGACCAGGGCGGCATCAGCCTGATCGACTACCCGGCGCTGCGGCGCTGGACCGACCGGGTCAAGCGGATCCCCGGTTTCGTGGTGATGTCCGGGATCTACCCGGCCTGACCGGGCGACATCGCCTGGAGGGCCTCACCGGGCGTCGGCCGCGGCGAGCAGCTCACGCAGCAGGCGGCGGAACTCGACCGTGAGCCGGTCGGCGCGGGTGTGCAGGTGGGCCGTGGCGTCCACGGCCAGCGAGGCGTCGGGCAGGTGCTCGAGGATGCGCAGGTCCTCGGCCAGCACCGACATCTCGTAGGCCACCGCGTCCGCCGCCGCGGCGTCGTCGGCGCAGTCGTTGCGCAGCATCACCGTGTACAGCCGGGTGGTGGCGAGATCGACGGGCTGGCAGAACACCGCGATGGCGTTGATCACCCCCGTGAGCGCAAGCTCCAGCCGGAGCACGGCGGTGAACGGGACGGTGTACTCGTAACGCATCCGCCGCGGCTGGATGAGCGGGTGGGCGCCCGTGCGCACCAGCGGGTCCTCGTTGTTGACGATGGTGTGCTGGTAGTCGACCACCAACCCGCCTGGCCGCCTCACCACCGAGTAGTCGTCGATCAGCGGGGACTCGCTGTCCCCGAACGTGCCGGCGTGGACGAACGGGAAGTGGGCGAAGTCCAAGAAGTTGTCGATGAACTGCGCGGCCCCGGCGCGGATGTCCACCACGGGCAGCCACACCGGGCGCAGGGTCGGGTCGGACCACTCACCCACCTCCGGCAACGGCGCGACGGGCGGCGACGGCGCCAGCCACACCACCCCGTAGCGCTCCGCCACCTGGACCCGGTCGAGGCATGCCCTGGCCGGGATCGGGGCGTGCGGGCCGAGCGCCGGGATGGCAACGCAGGCCCCGCCACGCTCGAACTCCCAGCCGTGGTAGGGGCACACCAGCCGGTCGCCGGCGAGGCGGCCGTCGCTGAGCCGGCCGAGGCGGTGCGGGCAGCGGTCGGCGAAGGCCGCCAACGACCCGTCCTCGTGGCGGACGACGACGAACCCGTCGCCACCGATCTCCACCCGCGCCGGCCCCACGGCGAGATCGCTGGCCAGACCTACCGGGTGCCAGCAGCGGCGCAACGCCGCCGAGGTGTTGTCGATCACGGTCATCGGGCCTCCCGCTGGTAGGGCACGCCGAGGGCGGCGGGCGCGCCCAGCCGGCGGCGCGCCGACCCGCTGCTCATGACCACGAGGACGACGATCGTCGTCACGAACGGCAAGGCGTCGAGGATCGAGCCGTTGATGTCCACGTTGCGCGCCTTGAGGATCAACCCGAGGCTGGACAGCCCGCCGAACAGGTACGCCCCGGCCAAGGTGAGATCGGGTCGCCAGAAGCCGAAGATGACCAGGGCGATGGCGATCCACCCCACACCCTTGGTCATCCCGTCCACCCAGGTGGGCACGATGCTGAGGCTGTAGAACGCGCCGCCCACGCCGGCCAGCGCGCCGCCCAGGATGGTGTGCACGTAGCGGTACCCGGTCACGCTGATCCCCATCGCGTCGGCCGTCTGCGGTGACTCGCCCACCGCACGCAGGCGCAGCCCGGTACGTGTGCGGAACAGGTAGTACGACGCGGCGATGGCCAGCGCCCACGACAGGTACGTGAGCACGGTGTGGTTGAACAGCAGTGGCCCCACCACCGGGGCATCGGCCAGGCCCAGAACATCGAGCTTGCGGATTGGCCGCGGCGTCGGACCGACAGCCACCTGCCACGAGTTCGCCAGGTAGCTGGACAGCCCCACCCCGCCGGCGAAGATCGTCAGCGCCAACCCGGCGACGGTCTGGTTGACCCGCAGCGTGATCGCCAAGAAGGCGTACAGCGCGGCCAACACGGCGGAGGCCAGCGCCCCGATCAGGATCGAGGCCAGGACGACGAACCAGCTCGGGCCACCCACGTGTTGCGAGGACCACGAGCCGAACAGCGCGCCGATCAGCATCATCCCCTCGACGCCGAGGTTCAGCACCCCGCTGCGTTCGGCCAGCAGTTCGCCGAGGGCGGCGAAGAAGATGGGCGTGCCGTAGTAGATGGCCGACGCGGCGATGACGACGAACAGGTTGTTGTTCACGCGCCGGCCTCGGACACGGTGACCGCAGGGCGCGTCTGGCGGGCCCGGCGGATCCGGTAGCGGGTCAGCACCTCACCGGCCACAGAGGTGAACAGGATCAGGCCCTGCAGCGCGCCCACCAGGCCCGAGGGGAAGTCCGGCCCCTGCAGGGCGTACCCGGCGTTGGTGAGCCCGCCCATCAGCACGGCGACCACCAGCGCCCCGAGCGGGTTGAGTCGTGCCAAGGCGGCCACGACGATGCCGGTGTAGCCGTACCCGGCGAGCTGCAGCCCCTTGGCATCCAGCAGGTGGCGGAAGTCGCCCACGTCGCTGGCCCCGCCGAGGCCGGCCAAGGCACCGGAGATGGCCATCACCGCGACGATCTTGCGCGTCGTGCGGATGCCCGCGTACTTCGCCGTCGAGGGCGAGTCGGCGATCACCGACACCTCGTAGCCGAAGCGGGTGGTTCGGAACAGCACCCACATCACCACGGCGGCCACCACCGCCACCAAGAAGCCGCGCGGCAGTTCCGTCTCGGCAATGGTGATCGGGCTCCAGTAGGCCGCCGCTCCGACGCGCTTGCCGGCGGGGAAGCCGAACGATTTCGGGTCCCGCCAGTAGGACGTGGAGTTGAAGATCAGGTAGTCCAAGACGATGGCGACCACGTAGTTGAGCATCAGGGTGGTGATGATCTCGTTGGCCGAGAACCTGGCGCGCAGCACGCCGGCGATCAGGGCCACACTCGTCCCACCCACCGCCCCGGCCACCAACATGACGACGAACACCACCAGGACCGGCTGGTCACCGAGGGCGATACCGGCCCATGACGCGGTGATCGCCCCGGCGAACAGCTGGCCCTCGCCGCCGATGTTGATGATCCCCATCCGGAAGGCGACGGCGGCGCACAGCCCGGTGAAGGCCAGCGGCGTCGCCGACACCAGCGTCGACGACCAGGCGTCCTGGGCGCCGAAGCCGCGCTCGAGGATCCGGTGGTAGGTGCTCAGCGGGTTCCGCCCGGTCACCAGCAGCACCACTGCTCCCAGCACCAGCGCGGCGAGCAGCGAACACACTGGCACGGCGATGGACAGCCACTTCGGCTGGGCGAGGCGCCGTTCGAAGCGCAGCGGCGAGCGCATCAGCCGGCCTCCGCCGCGGGTGCGGCCGTGGCATCGCCACCCATCAGCAGCCCCAGCGTGGCCACGTCGGCGCCGGCCGCCGGCACCTCCCCGACGATGCCGCCCTCGTACATCACCAGGATCCGGTCACTGAGGGCCAGCACCTCTTCGAGGTCTTCGCTGATCAGCAGCACCCCCATGCCGGAGTCGGCGGCGTCGATCAGCATCCGCCGGACCGATTCGATGGCCCCGACGTCCAGACCGCGGGTGGGTGAGGCGGCGATGAGCACCGCGGGCTGGCCGGTGAACTCCCGCCCGAGCAGCACCTTCTGCACGTTGCCGCCCGACAGCAGGCGCACCGGTGTGTCCGGGCCGGGGCGCGCACGTCGAAGCGCTCCATCAGCGTGGCGGCGTGGCGGCGGATGAAGCCGCGGTCGAGGAACGGCCCCTTACACACCGGCGGCCGCCGGTACGAGGTGAGCACGAGGTTCTCGGCGATCGACAGGCTGGGCGCGAGACCGGTATGCAGGCGGTCCTCGGGGACGTGGGCGATCCCGGCCTGGTGCGCGGCGCGCACCGACCCGGTGCGCACGACCTGACCGCGCACCCGCACCGAGCCCGCCGTGGGGGTGCGCATCCCGGCGATGGTCTCGGCCAGCTCACGCTGGCCGTTGCCGGCAACCCCGGCCACCCCCAGAATCTCCCCCGGGCGGATCTCCAACGTGACGTCACGCACTGCCGGGCGGCCGCGGCGGTCGGCGCAGCCGAGCCCGGACACCACCAGCAGGGGATCGCTGTCGAGGTCCACCGGCCGGGCCCGCTCGGCACGGGAGAACACCACGCTGCGGCCCACCATCAGCTGCGCCAGATCGGCAGTGGAGCTGGAGGCGGTGTCCACGGTGCCAACGGTCTTGCCGTGGCGCAGCACCGTGACCCGGTCGGCGACGGCTTTCACCTCATGCAGCTTGTGGGAGATGAAGATCACCGTGCGCCCCTCGCCCACCATGGCCCGCAGGGTGACGAACAGGGTGTCGGCCTCCTGTGGGGTCAGCACCGCGGTGGGTTCGTCGAGGATCAGCAGCCTGGCGTTGAGGTGCAGCGCCTTGAGGATCTCGACGCGTTGCTGCTCGCCGACGGAGAGCTGCCACACGTGGGCACGCGGGTCCACCGGCAGCCGGTAGCGCTCGCCCATCTCGCGCAGCTCGGCCTCCACCTGGCGAAGGTGGCCACGACCCTCTCGGTCGTGGTCGGCCAGGGCGACGTTCTCGGCCACGGTGAAGGTGGGCACCAGCCGGAAGTGCTGGTGGACCATTCCCACACCAGCGGCGATGGCCTCGCGTGGCGAGTTGAACACCCTGGCGACGCCACCCAGCTCGATCGACCCGGCATCGGGCCGGTACAGCCCGGTCAAGATGTTGGACAGAGTGGACTTCCCGGCGCCGTTCTCCCCCAGCAGGGCATGCACCTCACCGGGCAGGGCCTCGAAGTCGACACCGTCGTTGGCCACCACGCCGGGAAAGCGCTTGACGATCCCGCTCATCCGCAGCGCCGGCGCGGTGGGGCGCGGAACCGGTCCCGGAGACGGTTCCCCGGGACCGGACTCGGCCGAGCGGATCACTCCCTCGGGCATCCTGGCGTGGCTCAGCCCGCCGGGAGATCGCCGATGACGCCCTCGACGAGATAGTTCATGCTCATCAGGTCGGCGAAGGAGATCTGCTCGCCCTCCTTGATCCGCACCTCACCCTGTTGGTCCTTGATCGGGCCGGTCAGGTGGGCGCCCGGCTTGGCGGTCAGCTCGGCCTTCTTGGCCTCGATCGCCGCGCGGGTCGTCGTCGGACACGAGCTTGCCGAACGTGGCCAGGCGGACGAAGCCGTCGGCCAGGTTGCCGTAGTAGTTGCCCGGGACCCAGGTGCCGTCGAGGACCTGGCGGGCACGGGCGGTCTCGTAGGCGCCCCAGTGGTAGTTGGTCGCCGTCAGCCAGATGTCGGGGAAGTTGGCGCTCTGGTCGGCGTCGTAGCCGGACCACGGCAGGCCCTTGGCCTTGGCGGCCTCACCGGCGGCCGGCGAGTCCTGGGCCGAGCCGATCACGTCCACCCCAGCGGCGATCAGCGACTCGGCTGCGGCGCGCTCCTTGGCGGGGTCGAACCACGTGTTGGTCCACACCACCTGCACGGTGGCGTCCGGGCGCATCGCCCGCACACCCAGCGTGTAGGAGTTGATCCCGCGGATGACCTCGGGGATCGGGAACGGGGCGACGTAGCCGATCTTGCCGTTCTTCGACGCCGCGCCGGCGGCCATCCCGGTGAGGTAGTCGGTGTCCTCGCCGGCCCCGTAGAACTGGCCCATGTTGGGCGCGGTCTGGTAGCCGGTGGCGAAGTCGAAGCACACCTCGGGGTGCTTGGCGGCGGACTCCAAGAAGGCGTCCTGGAACCCGAAGGACGTGCCGAAGATCAACGTGTTGCCGTCCTTGACGAGGTCGTCGATCACCTGGCTGACCTGCGGGCCCTCGGGCACGTTCTCCTTGTAGGTGGTCACCACCTTGTCACCGAGCGCCTCCTGCACGGCCTGGCGGCCGGCATCGTGGGCCTGCGTCCACCCGCCGTCGTTGATCGGCCCGACGTACACCCACGCCGCCTTCAACGGTCCGTCGGCCGGCTTGCAGGCCACCGGCTTGGCGTCCTTGTCCGGCGTGAAGTTCGTCATCGGATCGGCGAAGGCCTCCGTGCCGGCGCTGCCGGCCGGAGTCGTGGGCGGCGTGGTGCGGGCAGCCGCAGGCGCAGCCATGATGCCCGTGGCGCAGAGCAGCGCGACCGCTGCACCGGCGGCCCGGCGAGAGGTGACGGCCATGTGTGAGTTCCCTTCGCTTGGTACGGCGTACAGGGACGGCCAGGTTCGTCACCGCCCCACGGCGAGGCTAGCGCTCGCGCCCCAGCTGCTCAGCCCTTCGTGGACGCGGGGCCGGTCGCGTCGGTGGTGGCCGTGGTTGGCGGCACTCCAGTGGCGGTGGTGGACGCCGCCGGGAGAGACGCCGCGAAGTCACGCAGGTCCTGCTCGAGGTTGGGCATCGTCGCGTGAATGGTGGCCCGGAACCGCTCGGCGAACGACGCCGGCAGGGTGGTGCCCGCGGCCACCGCCTTCGCCGACACCTCGTCGCGCACCGCCAGCAGACCCGTGGCGTCGGCGATCAGCCGCTCGGCGTCGTCCCAGTTCCAGCCCTCCATCGATCCCGTTAAGGCGGTGGGCAACGCCCACGTGCCGGCCAGTTGCTGCACGTCGGCGAAGGCGGCGCGCACGGCGGCACGGCGCTCCAGCTCCGGGCGCTGCTCCTCGGTCACCACCCGGTTGCGGAACAGCTCGGCGGCCAGCTTCGACCCGGCGACGTCCTCGAACAGGTCGAGCATCCGCCTCCAGCCGCTCTGCGTGCTGACCGAATTGATCAGGCCGGTCTGGTCCGGTCTCGAGTACACCGGCCGCCCCTTGGCGATGGCGGCGAACACCTCGCGCATCTTGTCCAACCCCACCTCACCGGCGATGGTGTTCATCACCAGGTACGAGGCGTTGTAGGCGAACTGCTCGGCGGCATCGGTCCCCACGCTGGTGGCCGAGAGCGCGTCCCAGCCGTTCAGGGCGATGTAGCCCTCGTCGGTGGTGGCCACGGGCAGCGGCGGCACCGGGGTGTTGCCCAGGTCCCGCATCAGCTGGGCCGCGTACACCTCGGCAAGGCCCTCGCCGACCCACCGGTCGGTGAACCACTGATCATGGAACCACGCATGGGCCAGTTCGTGCAGCATCGTCATCTGGTCGAGGCGCTCGCCGATCTGGATCATCCTCAGGCTGGGGAAGAACCCTCCGGCATATCCGGTGAGCGACGGGGTGATGGTCTCCACCACCCGCAACGACCCGACGATCGGCCACTCCTGGCCGATCAGCTCCGCCAGCTTGGGCATCTGCGTCGTCACGTGCTGCTTGACGAAGTCGGCCCATCCCGTGTCGTTGGGCCACGACAGGATCTCGAAGCGATTGCCGGCGCCGTCGGCCACCGTCGAGCTGGCCAGCTGGTCGGGGTTGCTGGCGATGACCCAGACGGTGAACTGCGTGGGGTCGGAGATGTTGTCGACCGTGGCGATCTTGTTGCCGAACGCCTCGACCGTCTGTGGGTCCCCGGACAGCTGGTCGATATCCCAGGTCTGGGGGACGACCACATGGACTGCCGCCTTGCCGGGGTCACCCGCTGCGAAGGCCGGGAACGCGGCGAACGCTGCGTTGATCCGGGTGGGGTTCAGCGGGTCACGCGGCTGGCCGCCCACCATGATGTAGCGCACCACCAACGTGGTGGTCTTCTTGGCGAACAGGTTCTTGGCGAAGGTGATGTCCAGCCGCGTGTACATCGCGTTGCCGACCTCGGAAGCAACCGTGAAGCTGTCCAGCGGTCGTCCGTCCTGCTCGACCGAGAGCCCGAAGTTGTTGGTGGTGATCGGCGCGCTGAAGCCCTTGAAATACGGCTTCTCGACGGTATTGCCGCGGCGCGTGTCCGACAGGGTGTTGGTGATCGTGTAGGTGTTCTCGACGATCACCACGCCCGTGGGGGCGTCGATGGTGAACCGGGCGTCGGCGGCGATGTCCATGCCGTCGGCAGCGGCCACCTCGCGCACGCCCACCAACGTGACGACCACGCTGGCCACCATGGCCAGCGCCAGTGTTGCCACGACACCGAGCGACGATTCCGGCCGCCGAGTTCGTCCCACGACTCCACCCCCTGGCCCGAGCCGGCTGGGTCAGCCGGTGGTTGTGGCCGGAATCAGCGTACCCACCACGTCCGGGAGCGGGGGCCCGTCGGGGAAGATGGTGGCGAGGGTGGGGTTCAGGCCCGGCAGTCCTGGCAAACCTGGGAGCCCCGGCAGATCGGAGAGCCCGGGCAGCGCCTCGACGTCACCCGGATCGGGGAGGGTGATGTCGATCGGGCCCGCCAGGTCCGGCATGCGGATCTCCGCCGTGACCTTGACCTGATCGTTGGAGATGTCCATGTCCACCCCGCGGATGCGGTTGTCCCGCGTCACGTAGATCGTCGTTGGCACCGCCGGGGGAACGTCCCCGAGATCGTCGAGTTGGCCCTCCAGCTGCGGGTTCGCCGCGAGCGCCTTGGCCAGGTCGACAGTGAGCCGGTACTTCTGCACGTCCTCACCGTCGAGGGTGACGCGGCCGAGGTCGACAGCGATGCTGGCGTCCAGGCCCCTGGTAACCGCCGAACCGTCCAGCACCGACCCCAGCTGCTCCTGGATGCCCGCCCCACCCATGGCCGAGAGGTCCACCTCGACGAACCGCTTGGTGGTGCCAGGCGGGAGTGGCAGCTTGGAGGTGTCGAAGTACAGCTTGGCCGACTTCTGGTCGAGGACGACGTCCAAGGACAGCGGCTGCGAGCCCGGGACGACCGACGAGCTGGCCGGCACCGTCACCGCAGGGACCGTGACCGCAGGCGTGACCGCCGGGATCGTGACCGAAGGCGTGACCGCCGGGATCGTGACTGCGGTGCCGACTGGCACAGGCTCCACTACCGCTGGCTGGGAGAGGCCCGGGAGCATGCTGGCAAGGTCACCGGGAAGCCCATCGATCATCACCGAGGACTTCATCCGGCCGGTCTCGACGTCGAGGTCACTGCCGATCACGACGATCACGTTCTGCCCATCCAGGTCGATCACCAGGCGGGTGTCGACGTGGAGGTCCTTGGGCGCTGCGGTGGTGGCCAGCGCCGCAGCCAGGGAGAACTCGCTGGGGGCCGGCACCGACGTCGACGGAGCTGGCGCCGAGACCGGCGGTGGTGGGGTGATGGGCGTGCTGCCCACGCTGATGCCTGGGGCGAGCAGGAGGGTTGCTCCGGCAGCGCCAAGTGCCACGGCACCGTGACGGCGCAAGCGGGTGGGCAACGTTCGGACGATCATCGGGTGCTCCTTGGTGCGACACGCGGTGGACCCTGTCTACACCAGGAGTGACCGATCCGGCACGCGCCTGATCGTCATCATGTTGTGGTTTCGTCACAGTTCGGCGACAGCCGTTCCGCCGTTCGGGCAGCGGTGCGAGACTCTCCCGATGCCCCGCCACCACACCCTGGTCGACATCGACGGGCCGGTGGCGACGATCACGTTGAACCGGCCCGAGAAGCGCAACGCCCTGGCCATGGACGTGATGAGCGAACTGATCGAGGACCTCGAGACCGTGGCCGCCAGCGAGGCCATCGGCGTGGTCCTGGCGGCCACCGGACCGGTGTTCTCCGCCGGGCACAACTTCGCCGACATGGCCGGCGCAACCGTCGCCGACGCCCGCACGCTGTTCGAGGTGTGCACGAAGATGATGGACACCGTGCAGGCCATCCCCCAGGTGGTGATCGCCAAGGTGCACGCCTTGGCCACCGCGGCCGGCTGCCAGCTCGTCGCCAGTTGTGACCTGGCCATCGCCGCCCAGTCCGCCAGCTTCGCCCTGCCCGGCGGCAAGGGCGGGCTGTTCTGCCACACACCGCTGGTTGCCGTGGCCCGCAACGTCGGCCGCAAGCGAGCCCTGGAGATGGCCCTTACCGGTGATCCGATCAGCGCCACGACGGCGGCCGAGTGGGGGCTCATCAACCGCGCCGTGCCCGACGCCGAGCTCGACGACGCGGTGGCCGACCTGCTCGCCCGGGCCACCCGCGGCAGCGTGCGCTCCAAGGCGATGGGCAAGCGCGGCTTCTACGAGCAGGTCGACCGTCCCCAGGCAACGGCCTACCGCACGGCCGTCGAGCTGATGGCCACCGCTGCGGTCACGGCCGATGCCCAGGAGGGCATCAGCGCCTTCTTGGACAAGCGCCCGCCGAACTTCCAGCAGCGCTGCTGAACTCCGTCCACACTTGTCGTAGATACCCCACAGGGGTATCATGATCCCCGTGGATCAGCACCCTGGGTATCACGGTGAGCAAGCCAGATTGCTGGCCCGCCTGCGGCGCATCGAGGGCCAGGTCCGCGGCCTGCAGCGGATGATCGAGTCCGAGACGTACTGCATCGACGTCCTCACCCAGGTGCAGCGCGGTCACGAAGGCGCTGCAGGGCGTCGGCCTGGAGCTGCTCGACGAGCACCTCCGGCACTGCGTGGCCGGCGCCGCGGCCTCCGGGGATCACGCCCGCACCGATGAGCTCGTCCATGAAGCCACCCGCGCCATCGAACGGCTGCTCCGAGCCTGAAAGGCATGCCATGACCACCCCCCACGAACTGACCATGACCGTCCCCGGGATGACCTGCGGGCACTGCCAGTCGGCGGTCACCACCGAGGTGTTCAAGGTCCCCGGCGTCAGTGAGGTCACCGTCGACCTGTCGACCAAGCTGGTCACCGTCCGCGGCGACGACCTCGACACCGTCGCGGTCGTCGCCGCCATCGACGAAGCTGGCTTCGACGTTGCCCAGGGCAGCGGCTCTTGGTGATCCTGGATCACCGAGGAGGTCAGTGACGTGGGTGAGGTCGGCAAGCGACTCGGCGGGTTCACGCTCGTGCTCGCCGGGGCCTTCGGCTTCTCCTACGCCGTCGGCGAGCGGCTCCCGGGGCACAGTCACACCCACTCCCACGCCGCCAACACCACCGCCTACCAGCTCAGCCCGGAGCCGGACGGGCGATACACGTTGCGCGCCCAGAACGGTACGGCACTGACGTCGATGGCCGTCAATCACCAGGCGTTGCTGCACGTGGTCATGGTCCGCCCGGACCTCAGCGAGATGGTCCACATCCATCCCACGCCCGCAGCCGACGGATCCTTCGACGCCCCGGCGCCCGACGCCGGGCCATGGCGGATCTTCGCCGAGGCGCTGCCCACCGGCCAGACCACCGCGGTGGTGGGGCACCTCGACGTGGGCGACGGCGCATCGTTCGCTCCGGCACCGCTGCCGGCGGTGGCGCCGACCACCACCACCTCGGTCCACGACGACACCATCACGGTCACCCGTGACGGAATGCAGTTCACGGTCACCGCGCCACGAGACACCCAGCCGTACCTGGGCATGCCTGCCCACCTCATCGTCGTGCGTTCCACGGATCTGGCCTTCTTCCACCTCCACCCCGTCACCACCGGACCGAACCACTTCGTCTTCGACGCCACCGGGCTTGGTGACGGCACGTATCGGGTGTTCCTGCAGTTCACCTACGACGGCACCGTGGTCACCATCCCGATGACGATGCACCGCGGCATGGGCCAGGGCTGACATGACTGGGCCACAGACCGCAGACCGGGACCAGACCCGCGTCGAGCTGGACCTCACCGGGATGACCTGCGCAGCCTGCGCGGCGCGCATCGAACGCAAGCTCAACCGCCTCGGCGGCGTCACCGCGACGGTCAACTACGCCACCGAGCGCGCCGCCATCGACGTGCCCTCCGGGCACCCCGTCGACGTCGAGCAGTTGATCGCCGCCGTCCAGTCCATCGGCTACGGCGCGGCCGTGCCCCCTCCGCCCAGCGCATCGGCCGGCGATGCCGACCGCACCGACGCCTACCTCGACGACCTGCGCCGCCGGCTCGTCGTCGCCGCTGTGCTCGGCCTGCCGGTCCTGGTGCTGTCGATGGTGCCGGCCACGCAGTTCTCCGGATGGCAGTGGGTGGCGGCCGGGCTCACGGCGCCCGTCGCCCTGTGGTCGGCGTCGCCGTTCCACCGGACCGCGTGGCGCAACGCCCGCCAGGCCGAGGCCACCATGGACACGCTGGTGTCGGTGGGCGTGCTGGCCGCGTTCTGCTGGAGCGTCTACGCCTTGCTGTTCACACACGCCGGTGACATCGGGATGACGATGCCGATGGCGCTGCGTCCCCAGCGCGGCGCGGCCGATCACCTGTACTTCGAGGTCGCCGCCACCACCACCGCCCTGATCCTCGGCGGGCGGTACTTCGAGACCCGGGCCAAGCGTCGCGCCGGCGGTGCGCTGCGCGCCCTGCTGTCGATGGGCGCCCGCCAGGCGACGGTGCTCGACGCGAGCGGCGTCGAGCACGGCGTGCCGATCGAGGAGCTACGCGTCGGTGACCAGTTCGTCGTCCGCCCCGGTGAGCACATCGCCACCGACGGCCTGGTCGAGCAGGGCACCTCGGCCGTCGACCGCAGCATGCTGACCGGTGAGAGCGTGCCCGTCGACGTCGGACCCGGGGACCGGGTGGTGGGCGCCACCATCAACGCCCACGGGCGCCTCGTCGTCCAGGCGACGCGCATCGGCGCCGACACCGCACTGGCGCAGATGGCCCGACTGGTGGAGCAGGCCCAGACCGGCAAGGCGCCGGTGCAGCGCCTGGCCGACCGGATCTCGGGTGTGTTCGTGCCGGTCGTGATCGTCGCGGCCATCGCCACGTGGGGGTTCTGGACAGCCCGCACCGGCAGCATCACCCAGGCCATCGCCCCGGCGGTGGCCGTGCTGATCATCGCCTGCCCGTGCGCGCTGGGGTTGGCCACGCCCACCGCGCTGCTGGTGGGTACCGGGCGCGGGGCCACGCTGGGCCTGCTCATCAAGGGCCCGGAGATCCTGGAGAGCACGCGGCGCATCGACACGGTCGTGTTGGACAAGACCGGCACGATCACCACCGGGCAGATGAGCGTGACCGGCGTGGTGGCCGGCCACGGCCACAGTGCCGACGACGTGCTGCGCCTGGCCGCCGCCGTGGAGCACAACAGCGAGCACCCCATCGCCAAGGCCATCGTCGCCCACGCCGTCACGGCCGAGATCACCGTGGCGCCCAGCGCGGAGTTCGCCAACCTCGCCGGCAGCGGCGCCACCGCACTGGTGGGCGGGCGCTCCGTGCACGTCGGGCGCGGCGAGGCCGGAGTCCTGGCGGACGCCGCGGCCCACGCCGAGGCAGGCGGGCGCACCGTGGTGGTGGTCAGCCTTGAGGGTCAGACCGATCGGGCTGATCTCGCTGTCGGACACCATCAAACCCACCAGCGCCGACGGCATCCGCGCCCTGCGTGAACTCGGCCTGCGGCCGATGCTGCTCACCGGTGACAATCCCATCACCGCCCGCGCCGTCGCCGAGGCCGTCGGCATCGACCCAGCCGACGTCACCGCCGGGGTGCTGCCCGCCGGCAAGGCCGCGGCCATCGCCGCGCTGCAGCGCGACGGCAAGGTGGTGGCCATGGTGGGCGACGGGGTCAACGACGCCGCCGCGCTGGCCACCGCGGATCTCGGCATCGCCATGGGCAGCGGGACCGACGTCGCCATCGAGGCCAGCGACCTGACCCTGATGCGCCCCGACCTGCGCGCCGCCGCCGACGCCGTGCGCCTCAGCCGGCGGACGCTGGCGGTGATCAAGGGCAACCTGTTCTGGGCCTTCGCCTACAACGTCGCCGCCGTGCCGCTGGCGATGTCCTGGCAGCTCAGCCCGGTGGTGGCCGGCGCAGCCATGGCGTTCAGCAGCGTCTTCGTGGTCAGCAACAGTCTTCGGCTGCGCCGGTTTCGCTGATCACGTCAGTGCTCCCAGCGGAACAGGCGCAGGGCGACGACGCCGACCACCAGGGCGATGACCACCAGCACGGCCACCTGTGAGGCCACGCCGTCCACGCCCCGTCCACGCCCGATCACGTTGACCAGGCCGTCGTTCAGGTAGCGCAGGGGGAAGACCCGCGAGGCCGCCTGCATCCACGCCGGCGCCTCGTCCAGCGGGAAGAACGACCCACCGAGGAACGCCATGGGCATCACCACCAGTTGGGCGATCGAGTTCGCCGAGTCCTGGGTCTTGGCCAGCCCGCCGATGAGCACGCCGATCGCCAGGAACGCCAGCGTCCCGGCCATCATCGTCGGCACCGCGAGCCACCAGCTGCCGCGCAGCTGCAGCCCGAAGAACGGGATCTGGGCGACGGCGAGGAACAGCACCAGCTGGACCAGTCCGATCACCAGGCCGAGGACGACCCGCGCCGTGAACATGCTGCTGACGTTGATCGGCGCCAGCCGCATCCGGCGCAGCAACCCCTTCGTACGCCAGTTGACGAACGTCTGCGAGGCGCCGAAGACACCGGCGCTGGCGATGGCCCACCCCAGCAACCCGGGGGCCAGGAACTGGATGGGCGAGAGGGAGTCGTCCTCCACCTGGCTGGCGGTCATCCGGTAGGTGGGCGCCCGGCCGGAGGCGGCCAGGTTCGCCGACTGGACGATCTGGGCCACCACGCCCTGGACCACCCCGGACTTGACCTGGTCGGCAGCGCTGTACCGAAGCGTCAGGTCAGTGCCGGTCTGGGACACGTAGGCGTCGGACCTGCCCTTGGCCACGCGGTCCAGCGCTGCCGCCTCGCTGTCCACGGTGGTGACCGAGATGATCTTGGCCAGACCCGGATCGGCACTCAGCGCCTGGTCGAGGAGGGGCACGGGCGAGGTGATCACCAGGTCGGACTTCGACGCCCCGACGTCACGGAAGAAGGCGCCGAAGACCACCAGGAACAGCAGCGGGAAGACCGTGGTGAAGAACAGGGCGGCGCGATCGCGGCGGAAGCTGATCCACATCGCCCGCAGCAGGGTCGTCGTGGAGGTCATGCCCGGTACTCCCGGCCGGTCAGCGCCAGGAACACATCCTCCAGGGAGGCGCTGCGGATCTGTACGTGGTCGAGCAGGCCGCGGTCACCAAGATCGCCGATGACCTGCGCCGGATGCCGGGAGAACAGCGTCGTGTGCACGCCGTCGTCCTCGACACGCTCGACACCGTCCATCGCCTCGGCCCAGCCGGGTTGGAAGCGGCTGCTGGCCACCGTGATCTGGCGTGGCACGTCGAGCTGGCGCACCAACTCGGCCGGTGCGCCCACCGACAACACCCGGCCGTGGTCGATGATCGCCACCCGGTCGCACAACACTTCGGCCTCCTCCATGCTGTGAGTGGTCAGGATGATGGTCCGACCGTCGGTGCTGAGCTGGCGGAGGAGATCCCACAGGTTTCGCCGGGCCTGCGGATCCAGCGCGGCGGTGGGCTCGTCGAGGAACACCACGTCCGGCTGGTGGACCAGGGCGCAGGCGATGGCCAACCGCTGGGCCTGGCCGCCGGAGAGGTTCTCGACCCGCTCGTCGGCCTTGTCCACGAGCCCGACCTGTTCCAGCATCGCCTCCGACTGCGCCCGGGGCACGCCGTACAGGGCGCCGAAGGTCTGCAGCTGCTCTCGAGCCGTCAGCCGTTCGACGAACGACGAGCTCTGCAGCTGGACGCCGATGCGCGCCAGCAGCGCCGGGTTCCTCGGCCAGGGCTGCTCCCCCAGCACCGAACAGGCGCCACCGTCGGGCTGGCGGATCCCTTCGAGCATCTCGAGCAGGGTGGTCTTGCCGGCCCCGTTGGGCCCGAGGATCCCGAAGAACTCACCCGGGTGAACCTCGAGATCCACGCCGTCGACTGCTGTCAGGTCGCCGTAGCGCTTCACCAGGGCGCTGGCGGTCACCGCTGTCATGGGGCCAACCGTAGAGCGCGACGCCCCGCGCCTCGATCACCCACGCGGCGGATCAGCATCCCCCGCTCGGCTGACCCGAACAGCGTGGCAGGCGACTACGCCGCAGCCGCGGCGAGGGCTACGTCACGAAGGCGCTGCACCAGGGCGGCGCGCCGGACTCGCAGGGTGCGCTCCGAAACGCTGAGCCGCTTGGCCACGCTTGACGGCGTCTCACCGCGCAACGCCCCGGCCACCACGGCCAGGTCGTCGGCCGACACCACACCCACCGCGCTTGGCATCGGCCACCAGATCGAGCAACTCCTCGACGGCCTCGCCGTTGCCGGCGGCGCTCGCCACGTCGTCCAGGGCGGTGGGCGCGGTGGGCACCGATACCATCCGCCGGCGGATCGCCCGCCCGTACGCCTCGTACTGGCAGTCACGCAGCAGCGTCGCGGCGATGAAGCGCGGCCGGCGCCTGGTGTGGTTGAAACGGCGGATCACCGACCAGGCCACGCCCACCAACTCGTCGAAGGCCATCTCCGGGCAATGGCGGTGGCGGCGAGCGAGCACCGCCAGGCCAGGGAGCAGGCGCTGCAGCACGACCCGGGCGGCGAGCTCGTCGGTGGTGGCCCGGATCAGCAGCTCCCCCAGCACGGCATTGGCCCGCTCGCCCGCGGCCTGCGCCAAGGCAGGCTGATCACCGCGCCGGGCGTAGCCGCTGGCAACGACCAACTCGTCGAGGGTGTCCATCCGTACCGGCAGCAGGTGCCACCCGTTGGCCCTGGCCACCAGCGAGCGACGATGGGCCAGGCGGTCCCACTCGGCCTGCAGGCGGGTACCGAGCGATGCGGAGGTGGTGGTCGACGGGCCGGGGTCGGTGCGCTGGGTCATGAGCAGACGGTGCGCCACGGCCCTCACCGCGCCGCTCACCGCAAGGCTCACCGCAGGCCTCACAGCAGACTCACTGGGCGGTTTTCTCGTCACCGGGCTGCCGGATCGGCGTCGCCGCCGCCCACTCACCGGCGTGGACACCGTCACCGCCACCTGGATGGCCGGCCCCGATGCCGGCCAGCAGACCGTGCTGATCCCCGGGCCGTACTTCGTCGGGCGGGCCGCCACCTGCGAGCTGCGCGCCGATGACCCCGACCTCGAGTCCCACCACGTGCGGCTGGTGCTGGGAGAGGACGGATGCGTCGACGTGCAGCCCCTGGCGGGCAGCCGGCCGGACCGGGGCCTGCTCGTCGCCCCGGCCACCGTGCAGTTCGGCGCCAGCCTGCTGGCGCTGAACCCGGGCACCCCGGCAACCGAACCGGCCCACATCCGCCGCGGCCAGGTCCTGCGCACGCCGCGCCCACCCCTGCCCGCCCCGGCGCGGCCCGTCGAGGTACCCGGCGAGCCCGCCGCGGCGACGCGCCGGACCACCGGGCTGCTGCCCGCCGGCGTGGCCCTGGCGGCCGCGGCCGCCGTGGCTCTGCTCCTGCACCAGCCGATGTTCCTGATCTTCGCCGCGGTGGGCGCCAGCACCGCCGCGGTCAGCTGGCTGGCCCAGGTGATCACCGAGCGGCGAGCAGCCAGGCGCCTCGCCGCCGAGGCCGCGTCCGCCGCCGCGGCCTTCGACGCGGCCGTCGCCGCGCACCACCACACGCTGCTGGAGCGGCACCGCGCCGCCACCGTCACCCTGGCCGAGGCGGTGCGCTGGATCACCGGTCCGGCGGTGGAGCTGTGGCAGCGGCGCGCCGCCGACGCCGACTGCCTGACGGTCTCGGTGGGGATCGGCCCGCTGGTGGTGGAGGCCGACCTCGACCGCCCGTTGCCGCCCGGGGACCTGCGCGCCACGCACACCTTCGCCGACGAACCCGTCGCGGTCGATCTGGCCCCGGGCCGGTGCATCGCCCTGCGCGGCGAGCCGCGCTGGACGTACGCCGTCGGGCGATCGGTGATCGTCCAGGCGCTGGCCGCTGCCGGCCCGGCGGACCTCCGCGTCGTGGTCGTGACCGACACGCCCGAGCGGTGGCGATGGCTCGCGCGCCGCCCCGCACGTGGCGCTGCAGTCCGGTCACGCGGTGATCGGCGCCGCGGCGCTGCCCGACGTGCTGGCCGGCCTCACCGCGGCGGCTCACCAGCGCCTGGTGATCGTCACCGACCAACCCGATCAGCTGGCCAGCCGGACCAGCCCGCTACGCCGCGCGATTGGGACGGCCTCCGTGCCGCCCACCTTGGTGGTGCTGGTTCGCGCCAGGCACGGGGTGCCGGACGTGTGCACGGCAGTGTTGGAGATCGGCCAGTTGCTGCGCGCCAGGTGGACCCCGGCGGTGGACGAGACCTTCACCCAACCGGTGCATGCCTGCGGGCTGTCCACGCTGCGCGCCGGCGCGCTGGTCGACCGGTTGGCCCGGTTGGACGACCCCGACGACCCCCTCGGAACCGACAGCCGGCTGCCGGGCGATGTCCGCTTCGACGAGGTCATCCGCCGCGTCGGCGTCGACCCGGCGAGCCCGGCGTCGATCGCCGCCGGCTGGGTGGCGGGTGGTGCCGACCCGCGCCTCACCGCACCGGTGGGGGTGGCCGTCGACGGCACCGTGGACATCGACCTCGTCACCGACGGGCCCCACGCCCTGGTGGCCGGCACCACCGGAGCCGGCAAGAGCGAGCTGCTTCGCTGCCTGGTGGCCGGATGGTCGATGCTGTCGTCGCCGGAGCATCTGGCCTTCGTGCTGATCGACTACAAGGGCGGCGCCACCTTCGACGCCTGCGCCGCGCTGCCCCACGTGACCGCGGTCATCAGTGATCTGGACGACCGCCTCGCCGAACGGGCGCTGCGCAGCCTGCGCGCCGAGCTGCGCCGGCGCGAGTCGATCCTGCGCCATCACGGCGCCACCGACCTGGCCGAGCTGCGGGCGATCACCGGCACCGCCCGGCTGCCCCGCCTGGTGGTCGTGGTCGACGAGTTCGCCGCCCTGGTGGCCGAGCAACCCGAGTTCCTCCACGCCCTGGTGGGCGTGGCCCAGCGCGGTCGCAGCCTGGGAATCCATCTCGTCCTGGCAACCCAGCGGCCGCGCGGCGTGATCTCCGACGACATCCGGGCCAACACCACGCTGCGCATCGCCCTGCGCCTGCTCGACCGTGACGACGCCACCGACGTGGTCGGTGACCCCGCCCCGGCGACGTTTCCCCGCGGGGTCCCGGGGCGAGCGATGCTGCGGCTCAGCGACGACGAGCAGATCGTGTTCCAGACGGCCCACGGCGGCGACGGCGAGTGCGTCGAGCGTGCCGTCGGCGCGGTGATCGACGCCGCCGACCTGCTTGGCGTGCGGCCCCCGCCACCGCCGTGGCAACCACCGCTGCCGGCCGTGCTCGATCCGCTGCCCAGCGGTGGGCTGGGATGGATCGACGATCCTGACGCCCAACACGTCGAGGAGCTGACGTGGGCGCCGGACGATGGGAGCGTGCTGGTGGCCGGGCGCCGCGGCATGGGAGTGACCACTGCGCTGCGCACGCTGACCATCGCCGGACTGCGCCCACCCGGGCGCGGCGAGACTCCGGTCGAGCTGATGGTGATCGACGCCCGCGGCGGCGGCGCCTGGTCGGACATCGACGACCATCCGCGTTGCGCCGGTGTGATCGGGCTCGCCGATGCCGAGCGGCTGCGCCGGGCCCTCGGCATCACCACGGCGGCGGTCGAGGCCAACCGCCGCGGCGGCGACGAGGGCGGCGACGCGGCCGTGTCCGGTGGTCACCACGCGGTCCGCCACCTGGTGGTGATCGACGGGCTGGAGGTGCTGCGCGCCGAGCTCGACCACCTCGACACCGCTGACCTCGCCCGGCAACTCGACGTGCTGCTCAGCCACGGCCCGGCTGCCGGGGTGACCGTGGTCGCTGGTGTCGAGCGACTGGGGGCATTGCCCGCAGCTGTGTGCGCCACGTTCGCCCACCACTGGATCGGCGACCTGGCCGACGGCCACGATGCGTTGGCGGTGGGCCTGCGCGCACGGGATCTGCCGGCCGACGTTCCGGGCCGATTCGTCATCGCCGGGCGCGGCCTGGAGATGCAACTGTGCCGCCCGGTGGCGGCGGAGTTCCCGCCAGGTGCTGGACGAGTCCGGCGGCTCGACCGCCTCCCCGACCACGTCGAGCGATCACGGTTGCCGGCGCCGCGGAGCACGCGGCACGGCGTGGACCTGGCGATCGGCGTGGCCTTCGAGACCCTGGCCGAGCAGTGGCTGACGGTACCCGACGGCGCCCATGTCCTGGTCGTCGGCCAACCGCGAGCGGGCGGACCACCACCCTGCGGACCATCGCCGCCCAGTGGGCGGACGGGACCGGCGGCTGGGTCGGCTGGGTGCACGGCCGGGCGCGCTCGGCGCAACCGGCGGAGCTGCTGGACACCATGCCGCGTCACGGTCCACGGCTGCTGCTGGTCGACGATGCCGAACTGGTGGACGATGCCAGCGGCGCGCTCGGCGTGGCGGTGGGCGGGCGCAGTGCCGGGTTGCTCGTGGTGGCGACCGGGGCCCCCGAACCCCTACGGCGCCTGTACGGCCACTGGACCGCGGCCGTGCGGGCGTCACGCATCGGGCTGATCGGCGCGTCCTGCACCGATGCCGACGGTGACCTGCTGGCCGCCTGCCTGCCACGCCGCTGCCCGTTGACACCTCGCCCGGGGCTGATGTGGCTGGCCGACAACGGCACCGTCTCGCTGGTGCAGGTGGCACTGGGAACCGCGCCGAGCAGCGCTGCGTAAGATCCGCGGATGCAGCAGCCGCCGCCCCCGCCGAACCAACCGGCGCGATGGACTCCCCCGCAGGACGCGCCCGGCGCACCGCCGCCACCTCCGCCAGGTGTCGTTTCGCCACCACCCGCGGCGCTGGACACGCCGATCTGGCAACCGGGCCAGCCAACGGGCGCAGCCGCGCCGGGCATCGGGCCACTGGACCACACCGCGGTCGAGCCAGCACCGTCGCGTGGCCGGCGCACCGCGCTCATCGCGGTCATCGGCCTCGTGGCCGCGGCCGCGCTGGGTGGTGGCGCGTTCGCCATCCTCAGCAACGACGACTCGGCGACCTCCAGCGGGTTCTCCCTCCAACCGGCGCTTGCTGCCGCGGGTGACGCTGTCCAAGGACGCCAGCTTCGACGCCACCACCAAGGCGGTCGTCGACGGCCAGCAGGTGCAGGTGAACCGGATCGGCCTGATCGACGCCGACGCCAAGGTGGTCGACGTCACCGTGACGTCACGCACCGCCGGCGTCGCGCCGACCGCACCCGTCAACATCGTGCTCAACGCCGCCGAACGCATCGCCTACATCCGGGCGACGACGTTCCCCAACGGCGAGGCCCTCGCTGCCGGCAAGACCTGGATCGAGGTCGACAAGGCCGTCGTCCAGGGCCGGGACATCAGCACGCAGTTCACCAACGCCGCCAAGAACCCACTCGAGGTGCTGGCAGTGCTGGCCAAGGGGTCGCCGACCGAGGTGGGCACGTTGACCATCGGTACGGAGGAACTGAAGCACTTCACCGTCGAGGTTCCCACCAAGGACGTCGAGACGCTCAACCCCGATCTGCCGGCGACCGTGGAGAAGTCCGGCGGAACGCTGCCCAGCACCGTCGTGTTCGACCTGTTCGTCACCAAGGACAACCGGCTCCGCCGGATCGAGAGCGACGTCGACATCGGACCCAGCACGATCTCGTCCACCGTGGTGCTGAGTGACGTGACCACACCGATCTCGCTCACCGCGCCGGACCAGGCCAACTCGGTGAAGCTGTCCGCCCTGTCCGTAGGACTCGGCGCCTCCGGCGGGGGCTGACGAATCCTCCGGATCGCCGGCCCTAGGCGTCGCGGCGGGACAACGCCCACGCCCCAGCGGCCAGGATCAACACGGCAAAGCCGCCGAACACCAGCCCGGACGGGACACGCCCGAAGTCCCCGTTGCCGAACGGCTCGACCAACCGGAACCCGGCGTTGAACGGCAGGTAGTTGACCAACCCCGTGGCCCCGATGCGTTCGAACAGGGTGCCGAGCAGCGGCTCGGCGATCAGCGGCCACACGATCAGCAGGCTGATGGCCGCCCCCTGGTTGCGGAGCAGGGCACCGATGCCGACACAGGCGACCGCATACAGCAGGTTGAAGACCATCATCCCGCCGATCATCCCGCTGGTCTCGTCGAAGCTACCGAGCCCGCTGAAGCGGGAGTCGACGATGACGGAGCCGGCGGCGTACCCGGCGGCGAGGATGAACGCCATCACGACCGTGGCCGCCACGGCGGCGACGACGGCCTTGGCCGTCAGGACGCGCAGCCGGTTGGGCGTGGCCGCCAGGGTGGGGCGGATGGTGTTGTACGTGAACTCACCGGTGATCGACATGACCCCGAGGACGCCCAGCATCATCGAGGACACCCGCGACGAGTTCACCAGCACCTGCACCAAGGTGTCACTGCCGATGTCGAACTCCTTGATGAGGCTCACCGTCAGCAGCGTGATGATCAGCGGGAACGCCGCGGCCACGATGGCCAGCACGACGTGGCTGCGCACCGTGCGCAGCTTGATCCACTCGCTGCGGATCGTGGCGATCATGACAGCACCCCCGGATCCGGCGCCTGGCGTCGGCGGCGGCAGCGGCGTGGACGGCGGAACCCGCCGGGCGGTGAACTCCTCCGAACCGTAGGTGGCGGCGATGTACGCGTCCTCCAACGAGCCGGCCTGGGGCGACAGCTCGTGCAGCGTCACACCGAGCCTGGCGGCCGTCTCACCGACGTCCGCAGCGGTGACGCCGCGCACATCGGCGGCGTTGGCGCTGGTGGCCCGCACGTTGGCGCCCCCGCCGAGCAGGGCATCCATCAGCGGACCGATCTGCGGTCCCACCACATGGACCCAGCGATCGGCGTAGCGGTCGACGAACGACGTCACCGGACCCTGGTCGATCAACCGCCCCTGGCCGATGACGATGAGATCGTCGGCCATCAACGACACCTCCGACAACAGGTGGCTGCTGACCAGGACGCTGCGCCCCTGGCGGGCCAGGGCGATCAGCACGTCACGGATCCAGCGGATGCCTTCGGGATCCAACCCGTTGGCCGGCTCGTCCAGCATCACCGTGTGCGGGTCGCCCAGCAACACACCCGCAAGTCCGAGGCGCTGGCGCATGCCCAGCGAGAACGTGCGCAGTTGGCGGTGAGCGACCGAGCTCAGTCCCACCATGTCGAGGGTCTCGTCGATCCGCTGCGGCGCCAGGCCGTTGGAGGCCGCCAGCCAGCGCAGGTGGTTGCGCGCCGAGCGACCGGGATGCACGTAGCCGGCGTCGAACAGCGCCCCCACCTCGCGCAGCGGCTGGGTGAAGCTCTGGTAGGGCTGGCCGGAGAAGGTGGTGGTACCCGCCTGCGGCCGGTCGAGCCCGATCATGCAGCGCATCGTGGTGGACTTGCCCGAACCGTTCGGCCCGAGGAACCCCGTCACCACTCCGGGGCGGACGTCGAAGGACAGGTCGGCCACCGCCACCTTTCCGCCGAATCGCTTGGTCAGGCCACGAACCTCGATCACGTCAGCCGCTCGTTCCCGGCGTCGTGGCGCTCGGGGTCGTCGCCGGGGGCGCGGTGGCTGCTGGGCTGGAGCCAGCCGGGCTGGAGCCGGCGGGGCTGGAGCCGGCGGGGCTGGAGCCGGCCGGCGCCGAGGCGGTGCCGGGCGTGGAGGACTCGACCACTGGGTCAGGCTGCGCAGTTTCCAGGAACGACTTGGCCGCCACGTGCGGCTGCATCCCCCCGGCGACCACGCTGAGGATCGAGGTCAGGTTGCGGTTGGTGACCCGCTCGGTGATCTGCTCGATCACCGCCACGACGTCCTCGGGAACGTCGATCTGGAACAGCGGGATGACGGCGTTGCCGGGGACGAGCCCTTTGTCGTCACGCAGCGGGGAGAGCGAGGACTTCACCAGCAGTGCCGACCCGTTGTCGATGACCACGCAGTCCGCCAACTTGTCCTTGAAGGTGGCGGTGATCGCCGCGTCGTCGGCCACGGTGACCACCGCCTTGAAGGTGATCCCATAGGTGTCCTTCAGCGTGGCGGCGCCCAGCGGCGTGGCCGTGTCGAACCCGGCAGGCGCAGCCAGCACCAGGGTGGAGGCCACCTTGGCCAACCCGCTGAGGTCCGTCAGCGTGTTCTTGTCGACGATGGCCGCCGTGCAGGCGATGGCCGCCTTGTGCTCGCCGGTGGAGGCCGAGCCCATGCTGAGCCCCTTCGGCAACAGCTCGTTGATCTTGGTCACCTGCTCGGCCACCGTGACGGGCATCGCCGCGCCGGTCTTGCCGGCCTTGGCGCGCAACATGGTGAGGAGCTGCTGGCTGTACACCGGCATGATCTGGATGCGGTCGGCCGCCAGCTGGTCGTAGAGCAACCCCAGGTCCGCCACCGGGCTGAGCCGGGAGATACGCAGGTTGGCGCCGTCCGGATTGGCCAGACCCTGGGCGAACAGCTCCTCCAGGAACTGGTTCTCCGTGTCGCCGGCGACGTAGGACATGACGAACTTGGGCGGCGGGGCCACCGTGTCGGAGGTGGACTCGTCGTCACCGCACGCGCCGAGGACGAGGGCCGAGAGCAGCACGGCGCAGCCGAGGCGCGCCAGGGGGGTTCGCGAAAACATCACGGAGGAGTGTAGGAGCCGGCGGCCCGAGACCGTTGGCGGCTCAGCGCGAACGAAGCTCGAGGCTGTCGCGCTGGCGGATGGTGTACCTGCGGTCGTGCTGGGCGAGCCAGCCGAGACGGATGAAGCTGGCGATCGCCTTGTTCACCCGCTCGCGCGAGGCGCCGACCATCCCGGCCAACTCCTCCTGAGTCACGGGCAGGGAGAACTCGTCGGCGCCGTCGGACAGCTCCAGCAGGCGCTTGGCGGTGCGGCCGGTGACGTCCAGGAACACGCTGTCGGCCAGCGCTTCGTCAGTGATCCGGACCCGCCGGGCCAGCAGGCGGGTGACGCCGCGCAACATCCGCGGGTCGGAGTCGAACGCCGCAGCCACGGGGGCGAAGGGGATCTCCAGGACCTCGCTGGCTTCAAGGGCACGGGCCGTGGCCGAGCGCGGCAGGTCGTCGAGGAGGGACATCTCACCGAACAGGTCACCGTGCTCCATCAGCGACACCACCGTCTCACGATGGTCGATCGGGTTGACGATGACGATGGCCAGGCGGCCGCTGAGCACGATGTACATCGCTGCCGCATCGTCACCCTCACGGAACAGCACATCGCCGCGGACCAGCGAGCGGCGCACGCCCTGGGCGGCGATGGCTTCGACGGTTTCGGGTGGCGCCTCGGCGAAGAACTCCGTTTTCGTCAATAGCTCCACGTTCCCCATCGGCCCAACGGTACTACCCTCGCCCTGGTGACGTCTGCTCCCGAAGTCTGGACGGTGGTGGTCGCCGGAGGGGCGGGGACGCGGTTCGGCGCGGCCAAGCAGTACCTCGCCGTCGGCGGGCGGCGCATCCTCGATCGCTCGGTCGACGTCGCGACATCGGTCAGCGACGGCGTGGTCGTGGTGGTCCCCGCAACCGACGCGGCGCGAGAGGGCGGGGTGCCCGGTGGGGCGACGCGCCACGACTCGGTGGCCAACGGTCTGGCCGCCGTCCCGCCGTCGGCCACGATCGTGCTGGTGCACGACGCCGCCAGGCCGTTCGCCAGCGCAGCGCTGTTCCGGGCGGTGATCGACGCCGTCGAGGCCGGCGCCGACGGGGCCGTCCCGGGACTCGCCGTCACCGACACCATCAAGCGCGTCGACGGCGGCCGCGTGGTGGAGACCGTGCCGCGCGACGTGCTGGTCGCCGTGCAGACACCGCAGGCGTTCCGCGCCGGTGTGCTGCGCGCCGCCCACGCCGCGGCGGTCGAGGCGAGCGCCACCGACGACGCCGCGCTGGTGGAAGCCATCGGCGGGCTCGTCGTCGTCGTGCCCGGCGAGTCCGGCAACCGCAAGATCACCCACCCCGACGATCTGGTCTGGGCCGAGCAGCAGGTGGCATCACGATGACCGCACCATGGACCATGCGCGTCGGGCAGGGTTTCGACATCCACCGGTTCAGCGACGACCCGTCACGACCGCTGGTGCTGGGCGGCGTGGTGTTCGACGGCGGTCGCGGGCTCCACGGGCACAGCGACGCCGACGTGATCGCTCATGCGGTGGCCGACGCCCTGCTGGGCGCGGCGGGGCTGGGTGACATCGGCCGGCACTTCCCCGACACCGATCCGGCCTGGCGCGGCGCCGACAGCATCGCCCTGCTGGCCCATGTGGGCGCGCTGCTGGCCGAGCACGGCTGGACCGTCGGCAACGTGGACTGCTCGGTGGTGTGCGAAGCGCCCAAGCTGGCCCCGAGGCGCCTGGCGATGGAGGCCCGCCTCAGCGAAGCGGCCGGTGGTCCCGTTACCGTGAAGGGTCGCCGCGCCGAAGGTCTCGGTGCGCTCGGCCGCAGCGAGGGCATCGCCTGCTGGGCGGTGGCGGTGATCGGAAGGACGACGGAATGGCCAGGCGACAAGTAGGCGGATCAGGGCGCCCGGCAAGAAGCGCCTCCGCCGGCCGCGCCAGCACCGGTGGGCGCGCCGCAGGTGGCGCCGGGCGCACTGGTGGCGCCGGCGCCCGTGGGACCGGCGCCGGCAGGGGCCGGGCCAGCCAGCGTGACGGCAGCCAGCCGCCGCGGTCACGCCAGGGCAAGCTGGCGCCCGCCAAGACCGGGTTCGCCTCGCGCGGCGCGGCACGCACCGGGCGCATCGCCGCACCGGGTGAGCGCAAGCCGGCGCCGAAGATCCTCGGCGGTGAGCAGGTGGAGGGCCGCCAGGCCGTGCGTGAGCTGCTCATCGCCGGGACCCGGCGCGTCCGTGAGATCTGGGTTGCCGGTGACCTCGACGCCAACGAGGTGGTCGACGACATCCGCGAGATCGCTCGCCACCAGCGCGTCCAGGTGCAGGAGGTCAACCGCAAGCGCCTCGAGGCCCAGGCCCGCAGCGAGGCCCCGCAGGGCATCGTCGCCTTCGCCGCGCCGCTGCCGGAGGCGCCGCTCGACCAGCTGGTGGCCCGCCGGCCCGGCAAGGCGCCGTTCCTGGTGGCCGTCGACGGGGTCACCGACCCCGGCAACCTCGGGGCCCTGCTGCGCTGCTGCGACGGCGCCGGTGTCGGCGGGGTGGTCATTCCCCGCCACCGCGCCGTGCACGTCACCCCCACCGTGGCCAAGAGCGCCGCCGGCGCCATCGAGCACGTGCCGATGTGTGTCGTCGGCGGGCTCCCTGCCGCACTGGCGACCATCAAGCAGGCCGGCATCTGGATCGTCGGATTGGACGACGACGCCGAGCGCAGCCTGTTCGAATTGGGCGACCTGGCCGCCGAGGGGATCTGCCTCGTACTGGGCGCCGAGGGGCCGGGCTTGTCACGGTTGGTGCGTGAGCGGTGCGATCTCGTCGTCAGCATCCCGATGCGTGGCCGGCTCAGCTCGCTGAACGTCAGCGCGGCCGCGGCCCTGGCCACCTACGAGGTCGCCCGCCACCGCTGACCGGTGCCGGCCTCCGGCTCAGCCGGTGCTACCGGGCGGCGGGGTGACCTCGATGATGTCGGGCACACCGGTTCCCACCACCACGGACCCCGGCGGCAGGGTGTCGGTGCCCTCGTTGGGCAAGGTGTCGGCGCCGGGCGGCGTGGAGCCGGACACGGTGTCCTCGGTGGGAACCGTCGAGACGTCGGCCGCGTCGCCGGCGCAGGTGACCCGGACGATCTGCTGGCGGTCGTAGCTGAACGTCGACGTGCTGCGATCGCCGAAGCGGGTCAGGAAGTCGTCCAGCGAGTCGGTGTCGAACCGGCACACCCGATCCACGGTGGAGGAGCGCTTGACGACCCACCCGTTGGCCAGCAGGACGTCGTTGTTCTTGCGCACCTCGACAACGGGCGGCAGCGGCAATGACTGGCGCGGCGGCGCCGGGACGAGGGCGAACCACAGCACGGACTCACCGAGCAGGTCGGCGGCCACGGCGCACTGGGCGAACTCGCCCATCTTCGGGCAGGTCACCTCGCCCGGGGTGCCCTCGGGGATGCGGATCCGCCGGGTGCTGTCCAGCACCAACTCCATCTTCTTGGTGGTCTTGCCGTCCTTGATGGCGAAGCCCTGCTGGGCCGTGGTGCTGAACACCAGGCTGACGAAGTCGATGCGCCGCTCCTTCAGCCCGCTGGAGGTGGGGACCAGCGTGGTCGAGTGGTCGGGCACGATGAACCACACGAACGCGGCCAGCCCGACGAGCGCGGCGATCGTCGCGGCGAAGCGGATCGACAGGACTTCGCGCACGGGTCGATGGTAGGTCAGTGGGCGGCGCGAACGGCGGCGCGCCCGGCGCGCTCGACGATGTCGTCGATCAGCTCGTCGGTGTGCGCGAGCCCGACGAAGAGCGCCTCGTAGGCCCCCGGCGCCAGGGCCACGCCCTCGCTCAGCATGGCGTGGAAGAACCTGGCGTAGGCGGCCTCGTCGGTCAGCTTGGCCTCGGCGAAGTTCGTCGGCGCCGGGTGCTCGCCGAAGAACATGCCCACCAGCGTGCCCACCACCGGGAACGCAGCCGGAAGTCCGCCGCCGGCGCAGGCGCTCGTCAGCCCGTCGGCCAGCCGCCGGGCACGGCGGACCAGCGTGGCGTAGGCGGCCTCGTCGAGGTGCTCGAGGGCGGCACGCCCGGCGGCGGTGGCCAGGGGGTTGCCGGCCAGGGTGCCGGCATGGAACACCGGTCCGAGCGGCGAGAGGGTCTCCATGATCTCGGCCCGGCCACCGACCGCTCCGATCGGCAGGCCGCCACCGATGACCTTGCCAAAGGTGGTCAGGTCGGGCGTGACCGCGAAGCGACCTTGGGCGCCACCGGCGCCGAGGCGGAACCCGGTGATCACCTCGTCGAACACCAGCAGGGCGCCGACGCGATCGCATTCCATGCGCAGGCCTTCGAGGAACCCGGGCAGCGGCTCGACGACACCCATGTTCGCCGCGACCGGTTCGACGAACACCGCGGCGACGCTGCCGTCGAGCTCGGGTATCTCGTTGTACGGCACCACCAGCGTGTGGCTCACCGCCGCGGCCGGGACCCCGGCGGTGCCGGGCAGGCCGAGCGTGGCCACTCCACTCCCACCGGCTGCCAGCAGCGCGTCGGTGGCGCCGTGGAAGTTGCCGTGGAAGATGACCACCTTGTCCCGGCCGGTGACACCGCGGGCCAGGCGCAGCGCGGTGCTGGTGGCCTCGGTGCCGCTGTTCATCAACCGGACCCGCTGGCAGCTGGGGACACGATCACGGATCGCTTCGGCGAGCAGCATCTCCCCGGGCGTCGGCGCGCCGTAGGAGGTGCCGCCGGCGGCGGCGGCGGTGATGGCCGCGGTGATCGCCGGGTGGGCGTGGCCGAGGATGACCGCGCCATAGCTCTGGACCAGGTCGATGTAGCGGGTGCCCTCCACGTCCCAGACGTAGGGACCCTCGGCGCGCTGGACGAGGTAGGGCGTGCCGCCGACGGCCTTGAACGCCCGGATGCTGCTGTTCACCCCGCCGGGGATCACCCGGCTGGAGCGGGCGAACAGCTCGGCGTTGGTGGGCGCGCTCATCGTGACGCCGGCCCGATCGTCTCGGCGAACCACCGCGCCAGGTAGGTGAGGATCACGTCGGCCCCGGCGCGCTTGATGGCGGTGAGGTGCTCGAGGGCCACCACGTCGTGGTCGATCCAGCCGTTGGCCGCGGCTGCCTTGATCATCGAGTACTCACCGCTGACGTGATACGCGGCGAGCGGCAGGTTCGTGGCCGCGCGCACCGCGCTGACGATGTCCAGGTAGGCCAGGGCCGGCTTCACCATGACCATGTCGGCGCCCTGGTCGATGTCGGCCTGCACCTCCACCAGAGCCTCGCGGGCGTTCGACCAGTCCTGCTGGTAGGCCTTGCGATCACCCCCGCCCACGATCTGGCAATCGACCGCGTCACGGAACGGCCCGTACAGCCCGCTGGCGTACTTGGCGCTGTAGGCCAGGATGGCGGTGCCCGTGTGCCCGGCGGCGTCGAGGGCGGCGCGGATGGCCCCGACCTGGCCGTCCATCATCCCGCTGGGCGCCACCACGTGTGCGCCGGCGTCGGCCTGGGCCACGGCGATGCGCCCGTAGACCTCCAGCGTGGCGTCGTTGTCCACCGAGGTGGAGGGGTGCCCGGCCGGGCCGTCGAGGATGCCGCAGTGACCGTGGTCGGTGTACTCGTCGACGCACAGGTCGGCCATGATCACCATGTCGTCGCCCACCTCGGCGCGCAGGTCGCTGAGCGCCAACTGGGCGAT
This sequence comes from Ilumatobacteraceae bacterium, assembly GCA_037045185.1. Lineage (GTDB taxonomy): Bacteria > Actinomycetota > Acidimicrobiia > Acidimicrobiales > Ilumatobacteraceae > JAKOUY01. Next base: position 850,030 of record JBAOHQ010000004.1, on the reverse strand, counting down.
GCCGTCGGGGTCGAAGGCCCCGCTGCCGGTGGCGTCCTTGGTGGCCGGAACCCCGAACAGCATCACGGCCCCCACGCCGAGCCCGGCCAGTTGGGAGACCTCGGCCCGCAGGCTGTCACGGGTGTGCTGGACCACGCCCGGCAGCGAGTTGATCGGCACCGGGGCGTCGATGCCCTCGCGCACGAACAGCGGGGCGATCAGGTCGCTGGCGTGCACCGTGGTCTGGGCGACGAGACGGCGCATCGGCGCCGAGCCACGCAACCGACGCGGCCGTGCGGCAGGAAAGGCAACCATCCCGCCAGCGTACGCGGCGATCCGCGGCGCCGGTTCAGCGGCGGGTGATGGCGTCGACGAGACCGTCGAGCGTGTGCTCGGTCGCCGTGGCCGTGACGGTCAGCCCTGCAGCGCGGGCGACGGCCGCGCACTGCGGGCCGATGGCCACCACCACCGGCGGCGTCTCGGCGCCGAACGCCGCGGCCCAGGCCCGTGCCGCGCTGCCGCTGGCCAGCAGGAGCACGTCGGCGCCGATCGCCGCAGCCCGTTCCTCGTCAGCGGGCAGGCGTGGCGCCGACCGGTAGGGCACGACCACCTGCACCGTCCAACCGGCGTCCGTCAACCCGTCCACCAGCGTTGGCGCGGCGTCGGCCGCCTGCACCGCCAGCACCCGGCCCGGCCCGGCCGGGAACGCGGCCACCAGACCGGCGGCGTTCTGCTGCACGGGGATCAGGTCGGCGCGGCGGGCCAGCGCGGCCGAGGTGGCCTCGCCCACCGCGGCCAGCTTCACGGTCGGGTTCACGCCGGGAAGCCGCGCCGCGCCGTTCGGGGAGGTGACCACGACCCAGTCGAACCCGTCGAGGGCCGGCCACTCGACAGCCAGGTCCTCGATCCGCAACAGCGGCACCACCACCGGTTCCCCGCCAGCGGCGCGGACCAGATCGGCGAGCTCGCCCGACTGCTCGGCCGTGCGGGTGACCACCACTCGTCGCCCGGCCAGCGGGCTCACGGGTTCGCCACCGCCCGGCGCTGGCGCTCGATCAGGCCCGTGTCCGGGTCGGCGACGAAGGTGTGCAGCACGCCGTCGACGCAGTGCGCGCCAACCGGCAAGGCGCATCCGGAACCCAACTCGGCGAGGAAGGCCCGCTCGGCCTGCACGGCGTGGCGCGTCGGCGCGTGGTCGAGCGCTGCCAGTGCCACAGCCGTGGCCGGATCGTCGGCCCGGCACTCCACGGCCACGCACCCCTGGCCCGGTGAGGGCACGAACTGCTCCACGGGCAGGCGCTCGGCGATCAGGTTCGTCAGGTCGAGGATCTGCAGGGCAGCGACGGCCATCACCAGCGCGCCGTCGGGCGGGAGCTTGCCGAGCCTGGTGTGGATGTTGCCGCGCAGACCGACGAAGGTCAGATCGGGTCGGGCCTCGGCCAGTTGCGCCTGGCGGCGAACCGACCCGGTGGCCACCGTGGCGCCCGCGACCAGCGCTGCCAGTGAGCGGCCGATCAACGCGTCGGCCGCATCGCGCCGCTCGCAGAATGCGGCGATGGTCAGCCCCGCGGCCGGGGTGCTGGGCAGATCCTTGGCGGAGTGCACGGCGACGTCGGCGCGCCCGTCGAGCACCGCCCATTGCACCTCGCGGACGAACACCCCCTGGCCGCCCATCGTGTGCAGGGGCACGTCGTGGCGCACGTCCCCGGCGGTCTCGATGTGCACCAGCTCCACGGTCAGCGACGGATGGGCGCCACGGAGACGCTCGGCCACCACCGTTGCCTGGGCCAGCGCCTGCGGGCTGCGCCGGGTGGCGATGCGCATGATCCCACGGTTCGCCATCGGCTCAGCCGAGATCGAACAGGTCACGCACCGCGGCCGCGTTGCGCTCGCCCTGCGGGGTGCCGGCGTCGTCCTTCAGCCGCACCGTGATCTGGTGCAGCAGCTTGGCGACGATGCCACGCGTCACGGCGTCCACGGCGTCACGCTCCGCCTCGGACAGGCCGCGCAGCTTGGCGTCATGGCGGCGCACCTCGTGGCGGCGGATCTCGTCGGCCTTGTCGCGCAGTTGGGCGACCAGCGGGGCCGCCTGGCGGGCGGTGGCCTCGAGGGCGAACCGCTCGGCCTCGTCACGGACGATGTCGGCGACGTCCTCGGCCTCATCCGCCCGGGCGGCCAGGCCGCGTGCCGCCCAGGTCCGCAGGTCGTCGAGGTTCAGCAGCGTGACCGCGGCCAGGTCGGCCACGTCGGCGGCGACGTCGCGCGGCACCGCGATGTCGACGATCAGCAAGGGTGCGTCGGCGGCGGGCCGGGCGGCGCGCACGGTGTCGACGTCGATCACGGTGTCACCGGCGCCGGTGCACGTCACCAGGACGTCGGCGTGGCCAAGGCGCTCGGCCACGTCGGAGAACGGCACCACCGTCCCGCCCACCTTGGCGGCCAGCGTGGCGGCGCGCAGCTCGGTGCGGCTGGCCACGGTGATGTCGGTGACGCCTGCGTGCTTGAGGGCCACGGTGATGCCCTCACCCATCTCGCCGGCGCCCACCACCAGGACCCGCCGGCCCACCAGCGTGCCGAGCCGCTCCACGGCCATCTCCACCGCGGCATGGCTGACCGACGCCGTGCCGCGGCCGATGGCGGTCTCGGTCCTGGCCCGCTTGCCGGTCTCGATGGCATGGCGGAACAGCAGGTTCAGCGTGCTGCGCGCCCCACCCTCGGCCTGGGCCAGTTCCCACGCCCCACGGACCTGGCCGAGGATCTCGCTCTCGCCCAGCACCGCCGAGTCCAGCCCGCAGGCCACCTCGAACAGGTGCGTCACCGCGGCCTCGTCGTGCTGGCTGTAGAGGTGCGGCTGCAGCTCGGCGGGGTCCAGCGATCCGAGGTCGCAGAAGAAGTCACGGATGTCGGCGTAGGCACCGTGGAAGCGCTCGGCGACGGCGTAGACCTCGGTGCGGTTGCAGGTGCTCAGCACCACCGCCTCGCGGATGTTCGGACGGGCGACCAGTCCGGCGATGGCCTTGGGCAGCGCATCGGCGGCGACGGTCACCCGTTCGAGCAGGGCCAGCGGGCCGGTGTGGTGGTTGACGCCCAGAACAACGATCGACACGGGGACCTCAGGCGGTAGCCGAACGGTGGGGCACGGCGTGGATGGATCCACCGCGGCGCTGCTCGTGGTAGCACAGGATCTGCAGCTCGACGGCGAGGTCGACCTTGCGGACCTCCACCGATCGCGGCACGGTCAGCACGACCGGGGCGAAGTTCAAGATGCTCGTGACTCCGGCGGCCACCAGGTGGTCGGCGGCGTCCTGGGCGGCGGTGCCCGGCGTGGCGACCACGCCGATGCTGACCCGCTTGGCGGCGACGATCGAGGAGAGCTCGTCGATGTGCCGGACGCGCACGCCGGCCAGGACCGAGCCGACCTTGGCCGGGTCGACGTCGACGATGCCGGCCACCGGGAAGCCGCGCTCGCTGAACCCGCCGTAGCCGGCAAGGGCCTGGCCGAGGTTGCCGGCGCCGACGATGACGACGGGCCAGTCGTGGGTCAGGCCGAGCTCGCGGCGGATCTGGTACACGAGGTAGGCGACCTCGTAGCCCACGCCGCGAGTGCCGTAGCTGCCGAGGTAGCTGAGATCCTTGCGCACCTTGGCAGCGTTGACCCCGGCCAAGTCCGCCAAGCGGTCCGAGGACATGCTGTCGACGCCCTCGTCGGACTGCTCGGTCAGGATCCGCAGGTACACCGGCAGGCGGGCGACGGTCGCATCGGGGATGCGACGGCGAGAACGGTCCGAAGGCATAACTGGGTTCACCTTAGGCACTCGTGCACACGTTCACAAAGCAGACGGCACAACCGACCGAATGAGCCGCGGCATACGCTGACCCCTCGTGAATGCCGCCCTCGCCGCTGCCGCCACGCTGGTCGCCGCGGCGTTCACGCTCAGTACCTGGGACCGCTGGTTGCGCCGCCGGCGGAGCCACGAACTGGCCTGGACGATCTCGCTGGCCACGTTCACCCTCGGCTCGGCGGCGCTGTGGTGGGCCGAGTCGACCGGCTGGAACCTGGCCAACTTCCGCCTCTTCTACCTGGCCGGCGCGGTGCTCAACGTGCCCTGGCTGGCCCTCGGCACGGTGTACCTGCTGGCCGGCGAGCGCCGCGGCCGAGCCGTCCGCGGGTGGCTCGTGGGCCTCAGCGGGCTCGCTGCCGGCGTGGTCCTCACCGCCCCGACGCGCACACCCGTGAACGGGAACGAGATGCCGACGGGCAAGGACGTGTTCGGCGTAGCGCCACGGGTCCTTGCCGCGCTGGGCAGCGGGGTGGCCGCGCTGGTCATCATCGGCGGGGCGCTGTGGAGCGCATGGCGGGTGTGGCGCGCCACGGCGCCGGCGGTGGCCGGGCACACCCGGGCCGGTGCCACGAACCGGCGGCTCGTCGCCGGCAACCTGCTGATCGCCGGGGGCACGCTGATCCTGTCGGCCAGCGGCACCCTGGCCGGGCGGCTGGGCAAGGACCGGGCCTTCGCCATCACCCTCACGGCCGGCATCGTCGTGCTCTTCGCCGGCTTCCTCGTGGCCGGCCCCGGCCGCCCCCGCCCAACCCCCCTCCCCCCGAATGGGCGCGACAACTACGGATACTCGAAGTCTTCGCGCCCATGCGAGTCACCGGACCCGAGCATGGGCGCGACAACTACGGATATCTGAAGTTTTCGCGCCCAAGCGGGCAGGCGGGGCGAGCTAGACGAGTTCGCGGCGCAGGAGTTTCCCGCCGGCGTTGCGCGGCAGCTCGTCCACGAACAGGACCTTGGTGGGGCACTTGTAGCGAGCCAGGTGGTCGGCGCACCACGAGATCAGTGACTCCTCGTCCACGCCGTGCTCGCCGTCGACCACCACGTAGGCCTTCACCGCCTCGCCGGTGAGCGGGTGGGGCACGCCGACCACACCCACCTCACGCACGGCGGGGTGCTCGGCCAGGACCGCTTCCACCTCGGCCGGGAACACGTTGAACCCGCTGACGATGATCAGGTCCTTGGCCCGATCCACCAGGTACAGGAATCCCTCGGCGTCGGTGACGGCAATGTCGCCGGTGCGCAACCAGCCGTCGGCGGTGAGCACCTTGGCGGTCTGTTCGGGGTTCTCCCAGTAGCCGAGGAACACGTTCGGGCCGCGCACCCAGATCTCGCCGCTGTCGCCCTCGACGACGTCGGTGCCGTCGGCGTCCACCAGGCGGACCTCGATGCCCTGCAACACCTTGCCGACCGAGCCAGGCTTCCACGCCAAGCCGGCGGCGCTGGTCACCACGGGCGAGGCTTCGGTCAGCCCGTAGCCCTCGGCCAGTTCGATGCCGAACATGTCCCGCAGGCGGCGCATCGCCGGCTCGGGCATCTTGGCCGCTCCGGTCAACGCCAGGCGCACCGAGGCGAACGAGTCCGCGGGAGCGTCGTCGAAGTGGCTGAACGCGACCCACATCGGCGGGGCCCCGGGGATCACGGTCACGCCGCGCTCACGGATCGTTTCCAGGGCGGTGTACGGGTCGAAGCGCTGCACCAGCACCACGGTGGCGCCACGTTCCAGGCTGAGACCGAGGATGACGTTGAGCCCGAAGATGTGGTTGAGCGGCAGCACCCCGAACACCACGTCGTCAGGGAACACCTCGCCTTCGGCGTGGCGGCCCTGGTCGATGTTGGACAGCAGGTTGCCGTGGCTGAGCATCGCCGCCTGCGGTGACCCGGCGGTGCCGCTGGTGAACATCAACACGGCGACGGTGTCGGCCTCGACGTCCACGCTGGGCATCGGCTCGCTGGCCAGCAACTGGGCGAAGTCAACGTCGGCGTGGACGACGGCGTCGTCCACCGGCTCGGTGACGACGACGGTGCGCACCGACGGCACCCGCTCCCGGCTGACGTCGTGCCAGTGCACCGACGCCGCCGTGTCCACCACCACGGCCACGGCGCCGACGGTGGCGATCTGGTGTTCCAGCTCCGGGGCCGGGCTGGTGGGGTTCAACGGGACGGCGATGGCTCCGAGGCCCACCACCGCCAGGTACGAGTCGACGAAGTAGCGCCCGTTGCTGCACATCACCGCCACGCGGTCGCCGCGCCGCACCCCGAGGGCTGCCAGCCCACCACGCACACGAGCGACCTGGTCACGGAGCTCGCCATACGTGGTCGGCCGGCTCCTGCTGATGATGGCGACCCGATCAGCCGGGTGCGGATCGATGATCGCTGCGAGATTCAAGGTGACTACCCCCGGGTAGCGATGCTATCGCGGCGCCCCCACCGCCCTGATCTACAGGCGGATCAGGGAGACGACGCCGGCCACCAGAATCGCCGCCAGCAGCAGGACCAGGGTGAGGGTTGTCGCCGGACGCATCGCGCCACGCTACCCGTGGAGGTCACGGTTGGGCGGGGACGGCCGCAGGCGAACGTTGACCGGCGGGGCGCCTGCCCGGTCGCCGTCGGCCAGCGGGCCGAGAGTGACCTGATCGGCGAGGTGCACACCGAGCTCTCGTGCTGCGCTGCGGCCCGCCGCCACCAGCGAGATCATCCCGCTGGCGTCGACCATGAATCCCAGCGCGCCGGCGGGCATGGCGCCGGCAGGCGCGGCCGGACCCACCCGGCGGGCGACGCGTCGCACCTCGCCGGCCGTCACCATCACGTGCTCGCCGAAGTGGTCGAGCTCGGCGGGATCGACGTTGAGCTGGCACACGCCGGCGCGGTCGATCCACAGAACGTCGGCGATCATCTGCTCGCCGTCGGTACGCGACAGGGGGACCACGCCGGGGAGCAGCAGGCCGGGATCGATCTCCGTACCCACGTCGGCCAGGTCCGCCCCGGCGCACAGGTGCGCGGCCACCGGAGCGATCACGTCGCGGGCCGGCCACCGTGCGCCCGGCGACGCCAAGTGGACCTCGGCGCGGTCCAGCACGACCGCCCGCTCGGCGCCTCCGGCCATCGCCACCGCCGGCGCCACCACACCGTTGTCCGGCCCGACGATGATCCCGTTGCCGTCGGCGATCTGGACGGCCACGCAGCGCCGGTGCGAGGTCATCCCGGCGTCGACACACACCGCCACCACGCCGCTGGGCAGGTACCCGACGGCCCGGGCCAGCATCACGCTGGCGCTGCGCACGTCGCCCGGCCCGATCTCATGGCTGAGATCCACCAGCGCCGCGTGTGGGGCGATGTCCCTGGCGACGGAGCGCAGGATGCCGACGGATTCGTCAACCGACCCGAGGTCGGTGAGCAACGTCAACGTGTCGAACCGGCGAGCCACGGCCGCAGGCTACCGAGCCGCCGGGTCGCCGGTCGCGCCCGGCCCGATGACACCACGACCCCGACGAAGCGCCCGAAAAAGCGAGGAGGGCTGGTGCCAACCCCCCGATGGCACCAGCCCTCATCGGCGCTGCCCACTGGTGGGGCGCGTCGTCCGGTTGACGAATCTCCCGGGGTCTTTTCGGACCGACCACAGCCTAACTGGCTTGCCCGGGTGAGAAAAGAGTCACACCCATGAAACTTGCCGAGTCCTGGTCAGTGGGCCGGCGGCGCGCCGAGTTCCAGGCTGCGCAGCGTGGCCGCGTGCACGGCGTCGACGAACGCGGCGCGCACGCCGTGCTGCTCCAGCACCCGCAGCCCGGCGGCCGTGGTCCCGCCGGGGGAGGTCACCGCGGCGCGCAGCGATGCCGGTGACTCGCCACCGGCCAGCAGCTCGGCGGCGCCGCGGAACAGTTGACGCACCAGCGCATCGGCCACCGGCCGGGCAAGTCCCACCGAGACTCCCGCGTCGATCAGCGCCTCGGCGACGAGGAACAGGTAGGCAGGGCCGCTACCGCTCAGGCCGGTGACCGCGTCGAGCTGGTACTCGGGAACCTCGGCCACCGTGCCAACCGCTTCGAGCACCGATGCCGCCCACCGCAGGTCGTCGGCGGTGGCCGTTGGGCCGCCACTGATCGCCGCCGCTCCCTTGCCCACCAACGCCGGGGTGTTCGGCATCGAGCGCACCACCGCCACGGCATCACCGCAGGCGGCCTGCAGCGTGGCCGTGGACACGCCAGCGGCGATCGACAGCACTCGGCGGGCTCCGGCGGCCGCTGCCGCCGCCGATGCCGCCGGCACGTCACCCGGCTTGACGGCGATCACCGCGTCCCGGCACGGACCCACTGCGTCGGTGATGGCCACACCGGGCAGCAGGCCAGCCAGCGCGCCGCGGCGGGCTTCGATCACCTCCACCACCACCAACTCCTCGGCCCGGCACCAACCCGAACCGATCAGACCGCGCGCCAGCGCCGCTCCCATGTTGCCGCCGCCGATGATCGCCAGCCGGTGTGCGTCCTGTGACCCCATCGGGCCGAGGCTAACGAACACGGCGAGCCCGGGGCCGGTGAGCGCCGCCGACTTCCCCGAAGGTGGCGCCCACCGACCCCACCGCAAGTGGACATCCACGAGGGGCACCCGGCAGCCGCGCCACCCGATCCCACCAGGTCCGTGAGCGTTGGGCTGGCGACAGCCGCCCAACGCTCACGGACCGGGTTCAGGTGAGCCTGGAGGCGAACCCGAGGCGGAGCAGCGACGGGAAGGTGTGCTCGACGTAGGCGTAGAGCGAGCCGATGATCCGGTCGAGCTCCTCGGCGTCGAGGGCCACCAGGGGTACCTCGCCGCGCAGGAAGATGGCGTCCTCCACACCGATGGCGAAGTGCGCGCCCACCAGGCGCTGGTTGTGGCGCAGCGCCGTCTCGTAGACCCGGGCGACGTTGTCGAGCGGGGCGGGCATCACGTACACCTCGTAGGCGAGGGTGCGCTGGCCCAGCGTCAGCCAGGCGGTGATGTGCGCTTTGGCCTCACCGGCCATGCGCACGTACCAGCGGACCTCGTCGCCCTCACCATGGTCGACGGCTTCGATGGCCGGGTTCTCGGCCGCCATCGACGACAGCCACCCGTCGATGGCACGGCGGAGGTCGGCGACCTGCGAGGCGTCGAACAGATCGCTCATGAACAGGCGACGAGCTGGCGGACGGAACGCACGTCCACGTACAAGCGGCGCAGGCGCGCCGCGGCGAACCCCCACGTGTACCGCCCGGCACGCTCGGCGGCGCGCCCACTCATCGCGGCGGCACGCGCCGGATCGGCCAGCACGGCGTCCACCGCAGCGGCGAACCGCCGTGGGTCACGCCCCTCCACGAGGAATCCGGTGGCGCCGTCGTCGACGAGGTTGATCAGCCCGCCGACGGCCGACGCCACCACGGGCGTGCCACAGGCCGCGGCCTCCAGGGCCACGAGCCCGAAGCTCTCGCTGCGGCTCGGCACCACCACCACATCGGCGGCGCGGTAGTACGTACTGAGGATGTGGTGCGGCTGGGGCTCGACGAAGCGGATGCGGTGCGCCACACCGAGATCACGGGCCAGGCGCTGGGCGCTGGCCAGCTCGGCGTGGCCGTCCACGCCGCTGACGCCACCCACGATCACCAGCACGGCGTCCCGGCGGGTCGACGAGCCCAGCGTGGCGACGGCCAGCTCGACGCCCTTCAACGGTTGGATCCGCCCGACGAACAGCAGGATCGGCACCCCGAGCGGGAGGCCGACGGCGCTGCGTGCCCCGGACTGCTGGCCGGGGGCGAAGAAGGCGTGCTCCACGCCAGGGGCGACGATCTCGATCCGCCCGGCGGGGTCGCCGTACAGCCGGCGGAACTGGGCGGCCTCCTCGGTGCAGCTGACACAGATGGCGTCTGCGCAGCCGATGATCTCTGCCTCGGCGCGATGGCGGTACTCGGGCTCCGGGTCCCCGCCCTCGGCCTTGACCTTGGCCAGGGTGTGGAACGTGGTGACGAACGGGGTGTCCAGTTCGTGCTTGATGCGGTGGGCGACCAACCCGCTGAGCCAGTAGTTGGCGTGGACCACGTCGGCCGGTGCCTCACCGGCGAGGTGCTCGATCACCCGGTCACCGAACTCGTTGACGACATCGGTCAGCGCGCTCTTGGGGAGATCCACCGGGCCGGCGTCGACATGGACCACGCGGTGCCCCGGCTCGACCTGCACGGCGTCGGGTTGATCGGCGCTGGTGCGCCGGGTGTAGGTGGTGCACTGCACACCGGCTTGCGCCAGCGACGACGCCATCTCGCGCACGTAGACGTTCATGCCGCCACTGTCGCCGGTGCCTGGCTGAGCCAGCGGCGAGGTGTGGAGCGAGAGCATGGCGATTCGTTGCACGAGGAGGTGAAACCTTATCCAAGCGGTCAACATTCCGTGACCCCGCCCGTCACGCGATACTGCCCCCATGCGTATGCGCCGCCGGCAGTCCCCGCTGGTGCGGCTGCTCTCGCCGCTGCGTGACTTCCTGCACGCCGAAGCGGCCGGCGGCATCCTCCTGGTGGCCGCCGCGGTGATCGCCGTGGCCTGGGCCAACTCCCCGTGGTCGGGCAGCTACCGCTCGCTGTGGGACAGCCAGGTCGGCCTCACCGTCGCCGGGCACACCCTGTCGTTGAGCCTGCGGTTGTGGCTGAACGACGCGCTGATGGCGCTGTTCTTCTTGGTCGTCGGGCTGGAGATCAGGCGTGAGGTCACCTCCGGTCACCTGGCCTCTCGGCGCGCCGCGGCCCTGCCGGCCCTGGCCGCGCTGGGTGGCATGGCCGTCCCGGCCCTGCTCTACCTGGCCATCGCCGGGGGCAGCGCGCCGCGCGGTTGGGGTGTGCCGATGGCCACCGACATCGCCCTGGCGGTGGGGGTGCTGGCCCTCGTCGGCGACCGCGCCTCGGGGTCGATGCGTGCCTTCCTCCTCGGCCTGGCCATCGTCGACGACATCGGGGCCATCATCGTCATCGCCGCCTTCTACTCGACAGGGGTCACGTGGGGCTGGCTGCTCGCCGGGGCGGGCGCCATCGCCGCCGTCGTCGCGGTCCGCGCCGCTGGCGTGCAGTGGTCGGGCATCTACTGGATCCTCGGCGCCATCTGCTGGTTGGCGTTCCACGAGGCCGGCGTGCACCCCACGCTGGCCGGCGTGGCGATGGGGCTGCTGGCCCCGGTGACGCCGCACCTTCCGTCGAATCTCGTCGACGCCGAGGAGCTGAGCGCCAGCCTGGCCGACGTCGGGTCGGCGGAAGCCGCCGTCGAGACGGGCCGCCTAGCCCGCTCGTCGGTCTCGGTCGTCGAGTGGCTGCTGCACGTGCTCCACCCGTGGACCAGCTACCTGATCGTGCCGCTGTTCGCCCTGGCCAACGCCGGCATCGAGATCAACCGGCACATCGTCTCTGAGGCCGCCGGGTCGGCGCTGGCCTGGGGGATCTTCGCCGGGCTGGTGGTGGGCAAGCCGCTCGGCGTCACCGCCGCCGCCAGGCTGGCGGCCCGCTCCGGCGTCGCCGAGGGCATCACCGGGACCCGGCGTCAGCTGATGGGTGTCGGCGCGGCGGCCGGGATCGGGTTCACGGTGGCCCTGTTCGTGGCCGAGTTGGCCTTCGATGATCCCACCCACCTGGCCGAAGCCAAGCTGTCGATCCTGGTGGCCAGCGCCGTCAGCGCGGGGCTCGCTGCTGTGACGCTGATGTGGCAGCCACGAAGCTCTCGTACACGTTGAGCAGCGCCTGGCGTTGCTCGTTGGTCAGCAGCGGGTCGCCGGCAATGGCATCGCGAACCCCTGGGCGCCCGCCGGCGTGCTCGGGGTCGAGGATGCCGGCCCGTTCGTACAGGGTCTCGGCGCTGATCTTCAGTGCCTTGGCGATCTGCTGGAGGATGTCGGCGGAGGGCTTGCGCAACCCGCGCTCGATCTGCGACAGGTACGGGTTGGAGATGTTCGCCAGGTTGGCCAACCGGCGCACGCTCATGCTGGCCACCTCGCGCTGGTTCTTGATGAACTCGCCGACGTCGGCCAGGCGGCGATCCAGCTCCTCGTTCACGATCCCCCGCTGACCGGCGGCAACAGCGCCACCTCGTCGCCCTCGGTGACCGCCGCGTCCAGCGCGACCGTGTCACCGTTGAGCCAGATCGTGCACGTGGGCAGCAGTTCGGCCAGGCGCGGCCCCCCGGGCCGGGCCAGGGCGGCGGCGATGACGCCGCGCACGTCGGGGGCGGCAACGTCCATCGAGCCCACACCAATGGCCTCCCGGGCGGCGGCGAACAACCGGAGCGTGGCCATGGACCGAGCGTACCGCCGCAGCGGGTTCCCGGTTCTGGATGACACCCCCCAACTAACGTCGAGCGCATGCGTGGTGGACAGTGTCGGCTCCTCCTGCTCAGGCACGGGCAAAGCGAGTGGAACGTGGACGGCCGGTGGCAGGGTGACGCCGATCCGCCGCTCACCGCCGAGGGCCGTCACCAGGCGGCGCATGCCGCCTCGGCCCTCGCCGACCTCGGCCCGTTCAGCGCCGTGTGGTCCAGTGACCTGAGCCGGGCAACCGAGACCGCCGAGATCCTCGGCTCGGCCCTGCAGGTGTTCGACATCCAGCGCCACCCTGGGCTGCGTGAGTCGGGGCTCGGGCCGTGGCAGGGGCTCACCGTCGAGCAGATCGAAGCGCAGTGGCCCGGCTACCTGGCCGAGCGCCGGCGGCCGCCCGGCGCCGAGGACGCCCACCTCGTGCTGGCCCGCTTCACCCGGGCCATCACCGACATCGCCCGTGACAGCCGCCGTGACGAGACCATCCTGGTGATCACCCACGCCGGCGTGATGCGCCAGTTGCGCCGCGCCCTGCAGCGGCCCGACGTGCGCTTCACCAATCTCGCCGGCTTCTGGGTGCACATCGACCGCAAGACCGCGGCCATCGAGGTGGGCGGCGCCATCACCACGGTGGACGCGCCGCTACCGGAGTCACTGTGACCAGCGCGGCCGTCCCCTTCCGCATCCAGGTGTCCCGGTCACGGCGGCGCACCCGCACCGTGGGGGCGCGCCTGGTGGGCGACGTGCTCGACATCTCCCTGCCGTATTGGATGAACACCGAGGAGGAGTGCCACTGGGTGGAGGTCATGTCCCGGCGCTTCGCCAAACGGCTGGACACCGAACGCATCGACCTGCCGGCGCGCGCCGCCGCACTGGCGGCGCGCTGACGACCTGCGCACACCCACCGCCATCACCTGGGCCGGGGAGCTGCGCAGCCGGTGGGGGTCGTGCACGCCATCCACGGGTGAGATTCGCCTGTCCAGCAAGCTGGCGTCCTACCCGAACTGGGTCATCGACTACGTGATCGTCCATGAGTTGGCCCACCTCCACGTGCGCGGTCACAACCGGGCGTTCTGGGCGCTGGTGCGCCGGTACCCGAAGACGGAGCGGGCCATCGGCTACCTGATGGCCAAGTCCGGGAGTGACGAGCCCGAGGACCGCTCGCCGCAGTGACGAGGAGCCGCCTGGCTCGGACGGATAGCCTGCGCAGCCGTGGGAACCGCCAAACGGGAACGTCAGAAGGCCAATCGCCAGGCTCGCCTCGAGGAGTTGCAGCGCCAGGCGCGGAAGACCAAGGCCAAGCGCTGTCGGGATGCGCTGGGGCATCGGCATCCCCGTCGCCCTGGCCCTGCTGTTCGGCCTGGTGTGGTTGCTGAACGACGACGAGTCGTCCACCACCACCTCGCCGACCAACCCGTCGGCGGGCACCGCGCCCGCCGGTGACACCGTGTGCCCGAAGGCCGATGGCTCTAGCGCCCGCCAGACGGTGTTCAACACGATGATGCCGATGTGCATCGATCCGGCGCACTCGTACACGGCAACGTTTGACACCACCGAGGGGACCTTCGAGATCGCCCTCGACACCGTCAACCGCCCGGCCACGGTCAACAACTTCGTCGGTCTGGCCCGCTACCACTTCTACGACGACACCAAGATCTTCCGCGCCGACAGCAGCATCGACATCATCCAGGGCGGTGGGGCGAGCCCGTCGTCCCAGTTCAGCTACACGATCCCCGACGAGGGCAGCGGCTTCACCTATCAGGCGGGTGACTTCGTCATGGCCCGCACCACCGAGCCCAACAGCGCTGGCGCACAGTGGTTCATCGCCGGCGGGCCGAAGGTGTCGGCGCTGGACTCCCAGGGCACGTACGTGAAGTTCGGCAAGGTGACCAAGGGTCTGGAGATCGTCACCCGGATGGTGGGCTTCGCCGACCCGCAGAACCCGATGGGGATCTCCAAGGACATCACCATCAAGACGGTGACCATCGCCGAATCCGACACGGCCTCCACCGTGTTCACCAAGGAATCCACGCCACTCGGCACCGCGCCGGCGGGTTCCACCCCGTCCACCAACCCGCCAGGGTCCACGCCGGGGACGTCCGCGGCCGGCACACCTGCCGCCAACCCTCCCGGCGCCAGCACCCCGCCCGGCACCACCGGGAGCTGATCCCCGAACCGCTACGGCAACGTGCCGTGGAGTTCGACCTCGCCCACCCGCTCCCACCCATCGGTGCGCACCAGTGCCGAGCCGGTGGGCAGCACGGCAACGGCCGTGTCGGCCAGTTCCAGCGTGCGGTGACGGCGCTCGGGTGACCAGGTCTCGGACTCGGTCATCAGGGCCAGCCGCTGCACGATGCCGAGGCCGAGGGTGAACGCGCCGCCGCGAGGATCGACCATCGGATCGCACAGCGCCGCGGCCGACCCGGCCACCGCTGCCACCGTGCCGCCACCGCCGAGCACTGCCAGCACCGCGTCCCACAGGGGGGTGCCCTTCAGCACCGAACGCAGGTGCAGCGGCTGATCGCCGACCAGGTAGACCGCCGACGCGCCACGCAGCACCTCGGCCGGGCCGGGCGCCATCGCCTCGCTGCGGCGCAGCACCATCAGCGCCTCGACGGTGATCCCCAGCCGCTCGCCCCAGTTCATCGCTGCGGCGACCAACCGCTCCGGTTGCTCGAAGGCGTCCGCCGTCGGCAGGACCACCACCCGGTCGAGCCCGGCGAGGACCCGACGGTCGAGGTCGTCGTTGGCCACGAACGGACCACCACCCTGCAACACCAGCGTTCCGCTCATGTCTCGGACTGTAGGTCGCCCGCTGCTACGCGGGCATCAAGCCGCTGGGCGAGCAGCCCCCACAGGTGCGGGACACCGGCGTCGATGAACCGCCGGTTGCGACCCTCCACCCGCTGGCGGGTGATGCCCGCTTCCCGCCAGGCCGTGCCGCCCTCTTCGGTGTTCAGGACCATCGGGGCCATCCGGTCGACGGCCATCACGAACCGGGCCTCTGGCGTGTCCCCGGCCTCGTAGCTGTCCCACAGGGCGCGGCAGCTGCGCGCCCATCGCTTCGGGGAGCATGGCGAACAGGCGATCGGCGGCTGCCTGCTCGCGTGCGCCGCCTTGTCGGCGTTGAGGTGCTCGTCGTAGGCGAAGGTGTCCCCGGCGTCGATCTCGACGATGTCGTGCACCAACGCCATCGTGATCGCGGTGGCGAGGTCGATGGGCTCGGCGGCGAAGGGGGCCAACACCGCCGCGGCGACGCCCAGATGCCAGCTGTGCTCAGCGGTGTTCTCCCGCCGCGAACCGTCGGCCAGGAAGTTGCGCCGCTCAACCAGCTTCAGCCGGTCGATCTCCACCAAGAACGCCAGGGTGTCGGCCAACCCGGCCGGCTCGGGCCCGCCGACTGGGTCACTGGTGTCGCTTGCCTGGCTCGCATCGTCGGTCATCAGCCGTGACGGTACCCGTCTGGCGCAAGTTACCCGCGAGTAGGTACCATTCGGTCATGAGTGAGATCACGACAGTAGGCATTCTCGGATCGGGAATCATGGGGTCGGGTCTGGCCGAGGTTGCCGCCAAGGCCGGCTATCACGTGGTGCTTCGGTCACGAACTCAGGCGGCTGCGGACGCCTCCCTCGCCGGGGTGGCCAAGGGCCTGGCCAAGCAGGTGGAGAAGGAGAAGATCACCCCCGGCGACCGCGAGGCGATCCTCGGGCGGATCACGGCGACGGACCACCTCGGCCGGCTGGCCGAGTGCGACCTGATCATCGAGTCCGTCGTCGAGGACCTCGCCGTGAAGAAGGCGCTGTTCAGCGAGTTGGAGCAGATCGCCAAGCCCTCGGCGATCCTGGCCACGAACACCTCCACCCTGCCGGTGATCGAGATGGCCATGGCCACCCAGCGCCCGGCCCAGGTGTGCGGCATCCACTTCTTCAACCCGGCCCCGGCCATGAAGCTGGTCGAAGTCGTCCGCCCGCTCACCGCCAGCGACGACACCATCAAGACGGCGATGCTCTTCGCCCAGTCGTGCGACAAGGACGCGGTGGAGGTCAAGGACCGCGCCGGCTTCATCGTCAACGCCTTGCTGTTCCCGTACCTGAACAACGCGGTGCGTCTGTGGGAGCAGGGCACGGCGTCGATCGAGGACATCGACACGGCGATGAAGGGTGGGTGCAACTTCCCGATGGGACCGTTCGCCCTGCTCGACCTGGTGGGGCTGGACACCTCGCTGGCCATCCTCGACGCGCTGTACACCGAGTTCCGCGATCCCAACTACGCAGCCGTTCCCACGCTGCGGCGGATGGTTGCCGCCGGCCATCTCGGTCGCAAGACCAGGCGCGGCTTTCTCGCCTACTGACGCCCAGCGATCTGGACGTCGCAGGACGGATCGGCGTGCCCCTCATCGTGATCGATCCCGTGGAGCCGCCGCCGTCAGCGTGGACGTTTCCCGATCCGAACCTCGCGCCGCCGGGGCAGGATCTGGTTGCCGTCGGCGCCGACATCGAACCCGGCACCTTGCTGGCCGCGTACCGCGCCGGGCTGTTCCCGATGCCCGTGGACCGCAAGCGCCTCGGCTGGTGGTCTCCCGACCCGCGCGGGATCATCCCGGTCGACGGGTTGCACGTCAGCCGGTCACTGCGACGCAGCCTGCGCTCGTTCACCGTCACCCGCGACCGGGCGTTCGAGCGGGTGATGGTGGCGTGTGGTGATCCTCGGCGCAAGCACGGGTGGATCACGCCGCGGTTCGTCGACGCGTACACCCGCCTGCATCGTCTGGGGTGGGCCAGCAGTGTCGAGGTGTGGTCGGGCGAGCGCCTCGTCGGAGGTGTCTACGGGGTTCGCATCGGCGGCTTCTTCGCCGGCGAGTCGATGTTCCACACCGAGACCGATGCGTCCAAGGTGGCGCTGGTGGATCTGGTTGGGTGGTTGGGCGAGACCGGGGCGAGACTGTTCGATGTGCAGTGGACCACCGACCACCTTCGGTCGCTCGGGGCCGTGGACGTCCCCCGCGCCGAGTACTTGGCCCGATTGGCCGACGCCGTAGGGGCCCGCGGCACCGCACAGGAGGAGTCATCATGACCGAGCCACCACGTCGAGACGAACCGTGGATGATGCGCACCTACTCCGGGCACTCCACCGCTGGCGCGTCCAACGCCCTGTACCGCACCAACCTGGCCAAGGGCCAGACCGGCCTGTCCATCGCCTTCGACCTGCCCACCCAGACCGGCTACGACCCTGATCACGTGCTGGCCCGCGGCGAGGTGGGCAAGGTGGGCGTGCCGGTGGTGCACCTTGGCCACATGCGCACCCTGCTCGACGGCATCCCACCCGGGCAGATGAACACCTCGATGACCATCAACGCCACGGCGGCGTGGCTGCTGGCGCTCTACGTGGCCAACGCCGCCGAGCACGGCGTGCCGACCGCCGCGCTGCGCGGCACCACCCAGAACGACATCGTCAAGGAGTACCTGAGCCGCGGGACCTACATCTTCCCGCCGGTCCCCTCCAAGCGGCTGATCGTGGACATGGTGGCGTGGTGCGCTCATCACGCCCCGAAGTGGAACCCGATGAACGTGTGCAGCTACCACCTGCAAGAGGCCGGCGCCACGCCGGTGCAGGAGATCGCCTACTCGATGGCCACGGCGATCGACGTGCTCGACGCGGTGCGCGACAGCGGCCAGGTGCCGCCGGAGCGGTTCGGCCAGGTGTTCGGGGCCATCTCCTTCTTCGTCAACGCCGGCATCCGCTTCGTCGAGGAGATGTGCAAGATGCGCGCCTTCACCCAGCTGTGGGACCGCATCGGCCAGGAACGCTACGGCGTGCAATCTGCCAAGGACCGCCGGTTCCGCTACGGCGTGCAGGTCAACTCGCTGGGGCTCACCGAGGCCCAGCCGGAGAACAACGTGCAGCGCATCGTGCTGGAGATGCTGGCCGTCACGCTGTCCAAGGACGCCAGGGCGCGCAGCGTGCAACTTCCGGCATGGAACGAGGCTCTGGGCCTGCCACGCCCATGGGACCAACAGTGGTCGTTGCGAATGCAACAAGTGCTGGCGTTCGAGAGCGACCTGTTGGAGTACGACGACCTGTTCACTGGGTCCCACGTGGTGGAGTCCCGCACCGCGGAGCTGGCCGACGCCGCCTGGGCCGAACTGCAAGACGTCCTGGCCCTCGGCGGGGCCTTCGAGGCGGTCGACGAGCTGAAGGGCCGGTTGGTCCGATCGATGGCCGAGCGAACCCGGCGGATCGAGGCCGGCGAGTTGCGCGTGGTGGGCGTCAACGCCTTCACCGAGACCACCCACTCACCGCTGGACACGCCCGGCAACATCCTCACGGTGGATCCGGCCGTGGAGCGGGAGATGATCGACGACGTGATCGCCTGGCGGGCCGGGCGTGACGAGGCGGCCGTGCGCGCCGCGCTGGACGACCTACGCGCGGCCGCGCTGGGGGACACGAACATCATGGAGCCGTCCATCGCCCTGGCCCGCGCCGGCGGGACCACCGGTGAGTGGGCCGCGGCGCTGCGCGAGGTGTTCGGTGAGTTCCGCGCCCCGACGGGCGTGTCGGCCGCGGTGGGCAAGCGCACCGGCGAATTGGCCGGAGTGGCCGACTACGTGCGCTCGATGCCTGGTGGCCCGCCGCGCTTCCTGGTCGCCAAGCCGGGCCTCGACGGGCACAGCAACGGCGCCGAGCAGATCGCCGTCGCCGCACGGGACGCCGGGATGGAGGTCGTGTACAGCGGGATCCGCCTGACGCCCGAGCAGATCGTCGCCTCGGCCGTGGACGAGGACCCCGACGTGGTCGGCCTGTCGATCCTGTCGGGTTCGCACCTCGAGTTGGTGCCGGCCGTCGTGCGCGGCCTGCGCGCCGCCGGATGTGATGCACCGGTGGTGGTGGGCGGGATCATCCCCGACGACGATCGCCAGCGACTGGTCGACGCCGGCGTCGCCCGTGTCTACACCCCGAAGGACTTCGAGCTGGCCAAGATCATGGACGACGTCGCCCACCTCGCCGCCGCCGGCCGCCAGTGAGCCTCACCCGTGGCCGCTGTCGACAGCCCGTCCGACGGCCTCGACCGCGGACGCCCACCGCTGCGGCGTCAGATCTGCCGCGAACGGCGGCGACGACCGCTAGAGAGCGCGCTGTGGGCACGATCGCCCCGCTCGGGAACGATGAACGAGGCGGGATCGCTCAGCACTGCTTCGGCATCGGGAAGATCGGAGCTCAGCCGCCCACACGGCGAACTCCAAGGCAGCCGCCGGGCCGACACAACCCGCGACGAGCATCGATGACACGTCGGCGCCGGCACCAGCGAGATCCCCCGCGGCAAGGAGCTTTGCGGCCATCGACCACGTTCGTGGGGACGCCCACGCCCGACCCGCCACGCTAGAGTCGGTGGGCAGTTGGCTGAGCAGCCCCGATCGGCGGGCGACGAACGATCCGATCACGGCGTCGTAGTGGGCCGTTCTTCGAGCGAGTTCCACAGGGTCCAACGATCGGATCGTCACCGGGTCGAAGCCGCCGATCATTCCGTCCGCCCACTCCGACGCACTGATCTGCCAGTCGAGGTGACAGAACCGGTTCGCGAGCGGAGCCGCAAGGTCCCACCCATCGGCGGCCTGGTCGGTCGCATTGGCGGCCGCGACGATGGCGACCTCGTCCGGGATCCGAAGGTCGCCAACATGGCGTTCGAGCACGACCCGGAGAAGCGCCGCCTGGACGGCAGGCGGCGCCGTCGAGATCTCGTCGAGGAACAACACCCCGCGCCCTGCATCGACCAGCCGTGAGGCCCACCGTGGCGGCGCAAAGTCCACTGATCCGTTGCTGACGACGGGTAGGCCTGCGAAGTCCGAGGGCTCGCGGATGCTTGCGATCACGACCTCCAGCGGCCATTCGCTTGCCGCGGCCATCTCGGTGACAGCTGACGTCTTGCCGGTGCCGGGAACACCCCACAGCAGCACAGGACATCGGCAGGCGACAGCAACCCCAAGTGCTCGTCGGACGACGCTCGTCATTCGCAGACGACCTCGGTCCGGCCCAGTGCGATCTCTCGTAGGTCGATATCGACCGTCCTGGTCGATTCACCGAGCCACAGTCGGAGTCGTATCGGTCGCCCGTCCATTGGGCGAACTGCCAACGTCAGCGGAGCGGCCGTTGAGGGAACAGGAACTCGGTCAACGTTCACGAGGTCGGCAGATTCCACGAACGTGTCCCGCTGTTCGGCTGCGAGCTGAACGGCAAGTTGGCCACTCTCCGGGTCTCGCAGGACCACGATCGTCATCCCCAACGGCGGGCAACCACGCACTTCATCCCTCGCCAGGACCACCCGCTCAGAATACGTGACCGGCCGGGGCGGCGAGTAGCGAGATCGATGGCTGAGCACGTTGAACGCGCCGGCGATTCCAATCACCACCAGCAGCGACTGAATCCAGGGGTTGGCCAGGGCTCTCGCTCGCCGAGTTCGCGTTGAACGTGGCATTCCCGCGAGCGTTCGACCAGCCCAGCTGGCGACGGAGGGCACAGCATCGTTTCGCAGCTCCTGCAACACCGGGGCGGACGTGAACCGCGCCGCGGTCAGCCGCACTCCAGGGGCACAGTCCCGAGCGAGCTCGCGAAGCTGTGGGATCTGCATCGTTCGGCACTCGGCGGACCACCTGGCTCGGACCGACCAGAGGGGAGACCTGACCCCACCGGCACGGGCCAATTCGGTGATGTTCGCGAATGGAGAATCGGCGACTGACCCAGGATTCCCCGCCTCGGTCAGCGGATCGAAGGTCGGGTCCCACTCACCAGCGCCCCCGACACTCAACAGGACGAGTAGCTCCTCGCGTAGGTCGTCGGGACACGACGGGTTGATCGCGATCGATCTCAGCAGCCAGGCTGGCGCCCGGGCGTCTGCAGCCCGTCCGCGCAGGACAACCGGATTCAAGGCAGGATGGCGCAAGGCGACCGCACGCACGAACGGGCTTGGATCGTTCGCCAGCCTGGCGACAAGGTGCGCAGGAAGCGCCGGCTGAGCAGCCAGAGCCAGGCGAACCGCGGGGTGTTCGGAGTCGAGCGACCGGTGCGACCAGGCCGAGATGGCACCGCTCACGGCCAAGGCATGCCGCACGCTCCACTGTTGGTCACGAGACAGTAGTACGGCGATCCTTGGGCGCAGTGCCGGATTGGCGGCCAACGCGGCCGCGTACGTCCCACCGCCGAGCAAGCATCAGCAACTGGCCCACGGGTCCAAGCGGCACGCACTGGGCTCGTGCTCGAGCGACATCCGCGTTGACCTTCATGAGACGCAGCGGCCACGGCAGCGAATCGCGTCCGGTGCGGCGGATGCGATGAGCGCGAACGATGCCCGGCTCGCGAAGACGGCGGTGCCACGGCGCCGCCTCGGCAGCGAGTCGTGGACGCGACTACGTCGGATGCGGACCCGTCGACGTGAGACGCTCGGAGGAGCGCGCCGAGTGTGACTGGACTCAATCGCTCATTGTCGGCCAACACACGGATGAGGTGCGGGTAGCTACGCACCACCTGCACTGCAGCCCGTGGCGACATCCGGCCGTGCCGGGCCAGAAACCACACGCCCATCGGGTGCGACAGCGACGAGGTGACCTCCTCGCATACTGCCTCATCGTCGAGGTAGTCGATCAGCTGACTCGATCGAAACCCGTCGACGAGTCCCTGACGGAGGCACTCCACCAGTTCGCCGACCGCGAGGGGGTGGCGTCGTTGAGCGAGCCGACGGACCGAACGCACCGGGTCGAGGCGAAGATCGCGCCCTGTCTCGGGAGGTAGGTCTGCGCGGCGGGTCACCACCACGGCGAACACGCTCTTCCAGATCAGTAGCAAGCCGACTCACGACCGCGACGGGTGTCACGCCGTTTCCCGCAACCAGCACCCGCACACGCACCGAGGTGGACGTAGCCAACCGCTCCAGCTCCTCGGGACTCGAACTGTCGAGTGCAGCGCCCAAGTCCTCCGCCTCGGTCACGCCAGAAAGCCTACGGGCGTGTGGAGCGTGACGCCGGGGAGGTGCCCGCGTCCGCATGGCAGGATGTCCCAGTGAGCCTCACCCACCGCTTCCCAGATGGGTTCCAGTGGGGGACGGCGACCTCGGCGTATCAAATCGAGGGTGCGGTCGACGCCGACGGGCGCGGCGCGAGCATCTGGGACACGTTCTGCCGGGCGCCGGGCAGGGTGCTGGGCGGTGACACCGGTGACGTCGCCTGTGACCACTACCACCGCCTGGAGGGCGACCTCGACCTGATGTCCCGGCTCGGGATCCAGACCTACCGGTTCTCCGTCGCCTGGCCGCGGGTGATCCCCAAGGGGCGAGGCCCGGTCAGCGAGGCCGGGCTCGACTTCTACCGACGACTGGTGGACGGCCTGCTCGAACGGGGCATTGCCCCGCTCGTCACGCTGTTTCACTGGGACCTCCCCCAGGCGTTGGACGACGAGGGCGGCTGGCTCAGCCGCGACACCGTGGACGCCTACGTGGACTACGCCGCGCTGGTGGCCGAGGCGCTCGGGGACAGGGTCCCGTCGTTCACCACGTTCAACGAACCGTGGTGCAGCGCGTTTCTCGGGTACGCATCGGGCGACCATGCTCCCGGCCACACCGATGCCGGTGAGGCGTTCCGGGTGGCACACCACCTCAACCTGGCCCACGCCAGGGCGGTGAGCGCACTGCGCTGCGTGCTGCCGTCGTCGGCCGCCATCAGCCTGACGTTGAACGTCCACCAGGTCTACCCGGCGTCCGACGATCCGGCCGATCGGCGCGCCACCGAACACGTGGACCTCATCTCCAACCGCATCTTCCTCGACCCGGCGCTCGGGCACGGCTACCCCGACGCGCTCGTCGACACGACCCGCACGATCACCGATTGGTCGTTCGTGGAGGCGGGCGACATCGGCGCGCTGCATGCCCCCATCGACGGACTGGGCATCAACTACTACACCTCGGCACTGATCGCCGACCCGGCCTCGCCGGCCGGTCGACAGGCCCACCTCGCCTGGCCGGGCACGACGAAGGCGGTGTCGCTGGCGCCCGATGGTGAGCTCACCGGGATCGGCTGGCGGATCACCCCCGGGGCGCTGACCGACCTGCTGCGCCGGATCGCCGCCGACGCCCCGACGATGCCGTTGACGATCCACGAGAACGGCGCCGCCTACGACGTCGCCGTCATCGACGGGCTGGTCGATGACACGGTCCGGATCCGCTACCTCGATGCCCACCTGCGCGCCCTGCACGACGCCATCACCGCTGGAGTCGACGTGCGCGGCTACATGCTGTGGTCGTTCCTCGACAACTTCGAGTGGGCCTGGGGCTACTCGCAACGCTTCGGCATCGTCCACGTCGACTTCGACACGTTGGCGCGCACGCCGAAGGCGTCGGCGGACTGGTACGCCGGGGTGATCGCCGCCAACGGGCTGTGATCCGGCCGTAGCCTCGATCCACGTGCGTAGCTCGCTGTCAGAACTGCTCGACGTCAACGTGGTGCTCATCGCCGACGGCGCCACGGGGACCAACTACATGGACATGGGTCTCGGGCCGGGTGACCCGCCCGAACTGTGGAACGCCGATCATCCCGAGCGTGTGACCTCGCTGTACCAGCGCTTCGTCGACGCCGGGGCCGACATCGTGCTGACCAACACCTTCGGGGCCAACGCCAGCCGGCTGGCGCTGCACCATGCTCAGGCCCGAGTCCGCGAGCTGAACCAGGCCAGCGCCGCCCTCGCCCGCCAGGTGGCCGACGCCGCGGATCGGCCGGTCGTGGTGGCCGGGTCGGTGGGCCCCACCGGAGCGCTGTTCGAGCCGCTCGGGCCGATGACGCACGCCGAGGCCGTCGCCATCTTCACCGAGCAGATCGAAGGGCTCCGTGACGGCGGGGCCGACGTGGCCTGGATCGAGACCATGTCGGCTGCCGAGGAGATGGTGGCCGCCGCCGAGGCCTCCATCGCCGCCGGGCTGCCCTACACGGTGACCGGCTCGTTCGACACTGCCGGGCGGACGATGATGGGCATCCACCCCGCCGACTTCTCGGCCGTGTTCGGCGCGCTGCCGGTGCCGCCCGTCGCCACCGGGGCCAACTGCGGGGTGGGCGCCGCGGACATCCTGGTCACCGTGGCGCACATGGACACCGACCGCGGGTCGGTGATCTCCAAGGGCAACTGCGGGATCCCCCACGTGCGCGGCTCGGAGGTGGTGTACTCGGGTAGCCCCGACCTGATGGAGCGCTACGGGCGTCTTGCCGTGCACGCCGGGGTACGCATCGTCGGCGGCTGTTGCGGGACGACGCCCGAGCATCTGGCGGCGATCCGCCGCGGCGTGGACGCCGGGCTCGCCGAGGTGGCGGCCGGGGGACGCCGCCCGCCGGACGTGAGCACCATCGTCGGCGAACTCGGGGCGCTCAGCAATCAGGCGCCGTCGGCGAGCACCGCCGGGTCGGCGTCTCACGGCGCGCCGCGACGCCGTTCGGGGCGACGCCGCGACTGACGCACGCGGTCGGTTGTCCGGCGGGTCAACCCGCCCGGCGCACGTCAGACGTGAGCCGGCACCTGGGTGTCGATCCACTCCGACAGGTGCGGGGAGCTTCTCCACGCTGGTGATCAACGCATAGCGCGGCGTGTCACCGTTGTGCACCACGACGTGCCACAGCCGCTGGGTGTCCACCACGAAGCGAGCGCCACGCGGGAGCGGGACGCGCCGCTCGGTGCCGGCGATGGGCAGGTGCTTGTCGTCGAGATCCATCAGCAGCATGTAGCTGTCCGGGTTGTCGGTCAGCTCCACCCACGTGCGCACGACCCAACCCTCGTTCTCGGGGTTGAAGCGGTTGTTGTCGTCGCGGTGGAAGCTGCGCAGGGCGACCTCACGGTCCTGGGGCTCGAGCTTGATGATCCGCACCCGTCCGAAGTTGGCGCCGATCGAGTCGACGTACTTCTTCAACGTCGGGGCCTTGTCGGCGTTCACCGTCCACAGGGCGTCCTTGTCGGTCTTGCCCTTGTCCCAGAAGCCGCGGCAGTCCAATTCGCCGTCGGCCGAGGCTAACGGAGCGAAGTTGGTGTCGCCACCGCTCTTCCAATCCATGTACTCGAGACCGAGGTACTCGTCTTCGGGGACATCGAAATTGGCAGGCGCCAACGCAACGAAGCCCGTCTCGGCGAGCTGCGGCATCCGATAGTGCTTGGTGTCGAGAGGGATCTCGACGCTCCAGTGTTCTTCAGTCGGCCAGAAGCTCATAGCGAGGAATCGTAGTCCTCACCATTCCGCCCGAGCCGGGCGTCCTCGGCCATCGTGCCAACAGTCACAGATCGTTTGGTACCAAACGATCCTGCGATCAACCGGGGTCGATGGTGGTCGTTGTGGTCGACGTGCTGGTGGTCGATGGCGGGATCGTCGGCGGCGGCAGCTTCAGCACCTGACCGCGGAAGATGTGGTCCTGGTTGGTGATGTTGTTCAGCGCCATGACCTCTTTGATGTCGAGACCCCACTTCTTGCAGATCAGCCCGAGCTGATCGCCGGCCTTGACCCGGTACCGGCTGGGCACCGTGGTGGTGGTGGGCGCCTCCGTGGTGGTGGTCGTGGTGGTCTCGATGGGCGGCAGGGTCCCCGAGGCCTGGCCGTCGTCACCGCACGCCGCTGCCACCACCGTGAGCACCACGGACAGCACACCGAGGACCATGAGGCGGAGGCGACCCATGGCGGTCATGCTACGGGACGGCGCCGGGACGCAACGGTCGGCTACGTCGTGCGCTGGCTCACGTAGGTGGCCAGGTCGACCAACTCGGCGCGGACCTCCGGGGAGGCATCGAGGCCGTCCAGCGCACCGAGGGCTTCGTCGGTGAGCCGAGTGATGGTGGCCTCCAGGTCGGCCAGGGCGCCGGTGTCGACGATGGCCTGCTGGATCTCACCCACATCCCGATCCGTGAGCGTTGAGCGGCCCACACGGTCCAGGATCTCACGCTGCGCCGGGGTGGCGGCGGCAACGGCTCGGGCCAGCAACGGGGTGGGCTTGCCCTCGCGCAGGTCGCCACCCACCGGCTTGCCCGTCACCGAGGCGTCACCGAAGGCGCCCATCACGTCGTCGCGCATCTGGAAGGCATCGCCCAGGGGAAGGCCGTAGGCGCTGAGCGGCCCGATCAGCGCCACGCCGCGCTCGGGCGAGGCCAACAGGGCGCCGAGGTGCAGCGGTCGCTCGATGGTGTATTTGCCGCTCTTGTAGCGGCAGATCCGCTCGCAGTAGTCCAGGCGGCGCTCGACGCGCACGCTGCCGAGGATGTCCAGCATCTGGCCGATGTTCAGCTCGATGCGCAACTCGTTCCACACCTGCCAGGCCCGCGGGTTGGCGTTGACCATCAACTGATCGGCATAGACGAAGGCCAGGTCACCCACGAGGATGGCGACACCCTCGCCGAAGCGTCGATCCTCGCCGCTCCAGCCGGCGTCACGGTGCTTGGCGCCGAACACGGTGT
Source organism: Ilumatobacteraceae bacterium (assembly GCA_037045185.1). Lineage (GTDB taxonomy): Bacteria > Actinomycetota > Acidimicrobiia > Acidimicrobiales > Ilumatobacteraceae > JAKOUY01. The sequence goes on along the minus strand of JBAOHQ010000004.1, from coordinate 823,465 downwards.
GCGTCGTGAGCTGGCCGCGGCGCCGCTCGGCGTCGTCCATCACGTCGTCGTGGAACAGGGCGAAGGCGTGCATCAGCTCCAGCGCCGCGCCGGCGTCGACGATGAGCTGGTCGTCCACGTCGCCACCGGCGACGGCGTAGCCCCAGTGGGCGAAGGCCGGGCGGAGACGCTTGCCGCCGCCCAGCACCAGGCGAGCGACCTCGCCGACGGGCTCGGACAGGTCCACCTCGAACGCCGACCAGCGCGGCCTGCTCGGCGGCGAGCACCTCGGCCAGGCGATGCTCGACCCGGGCGGCGATCCGCGCCAGCGAAGCAGGGGCCGGTTGACTCACGCTGGCAGGCTACGGCTCCGGCGCGCCCGACAGGTCGCCCAGCGCGGTGTCGATCTGCAGGCGGGCGTTGGAGATGCGGTCCCGGCAGAACCCGATGAGCTGCGACGCTCGAGCCACCTGGGCAGCGAGGACGTCGACATCCACATCGGTGCGTTCCAGCCGGGCGAGGATGTCTTCCAGCTCGGACAGGGCCTCGGCGTAGCCCGCAGCCACGGGCTGATTCGGAGGGTTGGCGGTCATGTGATGGTCTCCTCGATGGTGCTGATGGCCGACCCGGCGGCGAAGGTGGTGACGATCCGTTGCCCGGCCGCCAGCACGGACGCGTCACGGACGATGCGGCCGTCGGCGGTGCGGGTGATGCTCCAGCCGCGGGCCAGGGTGTTGACCGGGTCCAGCAACCGCACCCGGGCCTCGACCCCGTCGAGCAGGCGGTCCTCGCCCACCAGCCGCGCCGGGACGCGGCCCAGCGCTGCCGAAGCCACGGTCATGGTGCGCTCGGCCAGCTCCACGCTGCGCTGCACGCCACGCCCCAGGCGGTGGGTGCGCTGATCCAGGCGCTCACCGGCGCGCTCCACGGCGGCGACCGTGCGTTGCTGGATTCGCCGGGCGGCATCGGCCAGCCGTTGGTCGGCGCGCTCGACCGAGCGGGTCACGGTGCGTTCGATGGCCTGCCAGGCCAGCTCGCTGCGTGCACGGAACGCCTGCACCGTCTCCACCAGCGCGGCAGCGCAGGCCGTCGGCGTCTTCAACGAGCGGTGGGCGACCTCGTCGGCCACCGCCGAGTCGGTCTCGTGGCCCAGACCGGTGAACACGGGCAGGGCGCTGGTGGCGATGGCAGTGGCGATCTGCTCGTGATCGAACGTGGCCAGCTCACTGCGGGCCCCGCCGCCGCGGATCACCACGATCACGTCGAGGTCGAGGACGCCGCCCGAACGCCACCAGGGCCGCGCTGATCTCCTCCACCGCCCACTCACCCTGGACGCGCACGTTGGCCACGCGCACCTGGAAGCCGATCTCGCTGCTCTCCAGTTCGTGGCGGAAGTCGGCCCACGCCGCGCTGTCCAGGCTGGCGACGACGCCGACGCGCAGCGGGGCCACCGGCAGGGCGAGGCGCCGGTTGGCGTCGTACAGACCGCTGGCCACCAGGCGGCGAACCACCTCGGTGCGCTGCTGGGCGAGATCCCCGAGGGTGAAGCGCGGGTCGATCCCGCTCATCTTCAGGCCAAGCTGACCGGACCCGGCGAAGAAGTCGAGGTGGCCGAAGATGCGCACCTTCAAGCCGTCGGCCAGACGCAGGCGATGCTTGGCCAGCACCGGCCGCAGGCGGTTCTGCGCCGGGGCGAAGAACTGGACGTTGAGCACCGCCTTGCCCTCGTCGCCGTCCTCCACCAGGCGGAAGTACGCATGCGGGCCGCGCACGCTGTACCCCTGGATCTCGCCGCGGACCCACAACCCGTCGAAGAACCGGCTGCGCAGCGCGCCGTTGACCGCCTCGGCCACCTCGCTGACCGAGTAGGTCGGGTCGCCCCCGTCGTCGACCTCCAGCCCGAAGTCGTCGCCGAAGGACAGCTGGCTCATGGCCGAGAGTCTGGCGCGTCAGGCGCCGAGTTCCCGCACGTTCGACGGCAGCTCGTCCAACGTGTCGGTCTGGAACAGCTGGCCGTCGAGCGGCAAGTGGTTGCGCAGGCGGATGTCCTCGATCTGCGCCAGCGGGCGCTCCAGGGCCCGCCGCCGGGTGGTGGCCAGTTCGTCGAAGCTGCGCGCCACGGTGTCGAACTGGCGGCGGACCTTGTCGACCGTTTCGGCGTACTTCGTCCACTGCTGGCCGAACTTGCCGAGCAGGCCGAGGATCTCCTGGCTGGTCTGCTCCAGGGCGAAGTTGTCGAACGCCTGGCGGATGACGCCGAGGAAGGCGAACAACGTCATCGGCGAGCAAATGACCACCTGGTCGGCCATCGCCTCGTCGAGCAGGCCGTGATCGCTCTCGAGGATGAACCCGCTGACCGTCTCGTTGGGCACGAACATCAGCACGGTGTCCACTGCCGGGCGGTCATCCGCTGCGGCGTACTGGCGCTTGGCCAGCTCACGCACCCGGGCCCGGACGTCACGCAGGAACGTCGCCCGGTGGGCCGACCGCTCGGCGTCCGAGGCGGCTTCGAGATACTTGAGGTAGGCGGCCATCGGGAACTTGACGTCCATGAACATCACCTGGCCCTTGGGCATGATGAACGTGAAGTCCGGAATCCCGGCGGCGTCTCCCGACAGTGCGGTGCGCTTGACGTAGTTGATGCCCTCACGGAACCCGGCGGCGCGCAGCACATCGTCGGCCAGCCGCTCACCCCACTGGCCACGAGCGTTCGACGAGGCCAACGCCTCACGCAGGCTGTTCGTGGTGCCGGCCAGGCTCTGGGCGATCTCGGCGTGGGCCCGCAGTGACGTGTCGACCTGGCCGAAGCGCTCCGAGGTGGCCTCACCCAACTGCTGCACGAGCGCGGCGAGTCGCTCCATGTCGCTGCGCACGCCAGCCTGGACTTCCCCGAGGCGCTGGTCGAGCTGCTGCTGGCGCAAGGTGAGGTCACGATCCACCAATTCCTGTCGGCTGGCGAGGGTCTGGTCGAGGATCTCCTGCTTGCCGGCCAGGGCCAGCTCGGCCCGGGCGGCCTCGGCGGCGAGCTGCTCACGGGTCACCGCCGCCAGGCGCTCGGCGGTGGCCTGCAAGACGGTGGCCGACTGGCGCTCGGTGTGCTCGGTGACCCGGGCGACGGCATCGAGCACGGCCTCACGCATCACGTCAGCAGGGAGCTCGCCAGGCGCCGGCGGACGGCGGGTGACCAGTAGCCAGGCGCACACGGCGACGGCGACGGCCAGAGCGGCGACCAGGGCAGGAATCATGCCCACCATGATGACGAGGGGGTGTCACAGAGTTGCGGATGCGCCCTGACCAGGCCCGATCCCACCCCACCCCACCCGACCCCCGCCCGACCCCCGCCCCAGCGTGGTCACCGAAAACCTCGCCTGGCGAGATGATCGGTGACCACGGGGGCGGCGCGGTACGAGGGCAGTGGGGGCGGATCCGTAGGGTGCGCCCATGACGTACCGAGTCGTCCAGTTCTCCACCGGCAACGTGGGCCAGCACAGCCTGCGCGCCCTGATCAACCACCCCGACTTGAAGCTGGTGGGGGTGCACGCCACCAGCCCCGCCAAGGTGGGCCGCGATGCGGCCGAGCTGTGCGGGCTGTCGACGCCCACGGGTGTCGTCGCCACCGACGACCTGGAGGCCCTGGTGGCGCTCGGCGCCGATTGCGTGGTCTACACGAGCCGGGCCGAGGCCAGGCCGATGGACACGCTGCACCACCTCACCCGGTTCCTCGAGTCGGGCACCAACGTGGTCTCGTCATCGCTGGTGTGGCTGATCTACCCGCCCCACGCCGACGCCTGGCTGGTGGACCCCCTGCAGCAGGCCTGCGAGCGCGGCGGTACGACGATGTACGTCAACGGCATCGACCCCGGCTTCAGCGGGGATCTTCTCCCGCTCGCCGCGCTGAGCCTGACCGAGCATGCCGAGACCATCACGGTGCAGGAGATCTGCGACTACGCCACCTACGCCGACGCCGAGTTCACCGGCGTCAGCTTCGGCTTCGGCCAACCGCCTACCCATCAGCCTCCGCTGTTCATCCCCGGCGTGCTGGCGAGCATCTGGGGTGGCACCGTGCGCATGCTGGCCGACCGGCTGGGCGTGCAACTCGACGAGATCCGTGAGCACGTCGAGCCGTGGGTCACCGACGAACCGATCGACTGCACGATGATGCGTGTCGAGCCGGGCCAGGTGGCGGCCATCCGCTTCGCGGTCGAGGGCATCGTCGGCGGCGAACGGCGCATCGCCATGGAGCACGTCAACCGCCTCGGGCCCACCGCGGCCCCCCACTGGCCGTTCCCGCCAGATGGCCGACCTGGTGTTCACCGGGTGGTGGTCACCGGGCGGCCCGGGGTGGAGATCAACACCCACGTCGGCCTGGGCGTCGACCACAACCGAGCCGGGGTCATCGCCACCGCCGCCCGAGTGGTGAACGCCATCCCGGCGGTCTGCCGCCATACCCCGGGCCTGGTCTCCACCGTCGACCTGCCCGTCGATCTGCTCCCGCCGCTCGGCCCACTCTCGCCCGAGTAGCGCCCCACACCACCCACGTGGTCACCGAATCCCTCGTTGACCGAGATGTTCGGTGACCACGTGAGGGGCCGGGTAGCGAGAGCGCGGGGCGGGGCGGGGCGGGGCGGGGCGGGGCGGGGTCGGCGGGCGGGGGCGCCTGGAGGGGACAGTCAGGGGTCGAGGTCGACGCGGATCAGCGGGCTGGAGGTCTCCCACTCGTCGAGGGAGTGGCCCTGCTCCTCGTACCAGCTCATCGCCTGGCGGATGCGGTGCATGATCCGGCGGCGCTCGGCCAAGTCGGTGATCTCCACGGCGCTCGCCGGCAGGTCGGCGTGGGCGCCCTCTTTGACGTGGAACGTCATCCGCGGGTTGGCCCGGACGTTGGCCAGCCAGTGCCGCGGCCCGGGGGTCCCGGTGATGTACACGTCACCGTCGACGACGAAGTACCAGATCTCGATGCGCCGTGACTCCCCGCTGGATCTGCCGGTCGTGGTGATGTCGCAGGTCAGACCGGAGTCGATGGCTTCCCGAACATGTGGGTGAATCACGGCCCCCATCCTTGCCGATGCCCGGCATGATGGTGCGCTGTGAGCAGCATCATCGTCTCGGAGCTGGAGTACGCCCCACCGGGGGCCGACTCGCTGTTCTTCGACGTCTGCTTCGGCGTGGCCCCCGGCGAGCACGCCGCCCTGGTGGGGGTCAACGGGGTGGGCAAGAGCACGATCCTGAAGATCCTCAGCGGGCTGCTGGACGCCGACAGCGGAGAGTTCTCCCTGGGCGGCACGATGCTGTCCATGACACAGGACGTGGGCATGTCCCGGCCCGACGACACCCTGCGCGAGATGCTCATCGAGGTGGCCCCGGCGACGCTGCGCGAGGTGGGTCGGCGGATGATCGCCGCCGAGCACGCCTTGCACGACGGCTCGGGTGACGCCGTGCATTACGCCGAGGTCCTGACCCAGTGGGGTGACCTTGGCGGCTACGAACTCGAAGCGCAGTGGGCCGCCGCGGCGCGCCGCAGCGTGAAGACCCCGGTGGTCGACGTGGCCACCCGCAAGGTGGGCGAGCTGTCCGGCGGCGAACGCAAGCGCCTGGTGCTGGACCTGTTGCTGACCAGCGGCGCCGACATCCTGCTGCTGGACGAACCGGACAACTACCTGGACATCCCGACGCGCGTGTGGCTGGAGGAGCAGATCCTGGCGTGCAAGTCCACCATCGTGATGGTCAGCCACGACCGCACGTTGTTGGAACGAGTCACGACCAAGATCATCGCCATCGAAGGCAGCGGAGCGTGGGTCCACGGCGGCAGCTACGCCACGTTCCCCGCCGCCCGGGCCCGCCGCCAGGAACTGCTGGGCGACGCCGTGGCCCGCTGGAACGACGAGGAACGGCGGCTCTACCAGCACATGAAGGTCATGAAGGCACGCGCCGCGCAGAACTTCAAGAACGCCACCAAGGCCGACGCGGCCGAGACCCGCTGGAAGAAGTTCGTCGCCGCCGGCCCACCCCCACCGCCCGTGCCCGACCAGCAGATCCTGGTCAGCCTGCGCGGCGCGGACAGCGCCCGCCGGGTGGTCAAGATCGACGACGTCAGCGTCAACGACCTGTTCTTCCCGTTCAGCGACGAGGTCCACTTCGGCGAACGCGTCGGGCTGATCGGCCCCAACGGCACCGGCAAGACCCACCTGCTGCGGGCTCTCGCCGGCGCCGTGCCGACCACGGAAGGGACGATCACGTTCGGCCCGCGAACCTCCGTTGGCATGTTCACCCAGGTCAACGACCGACCGGAGTTCCGCGGCAGGACCCCGCTGGACATCGTCGCCGGGCGCGGGCTTGATCACGAACGGTCGATGAAGTCCCTCGCCCGTTACGGCCTGGTGGAGCACGGCCGCCAGGACTTCGCCACCCTGTCGGGCGGGCAGAAGGCCCGGCTGGAGATCCTCAGCCTGGAGCTCGACGGGCACAACGTGCTGCTCCTCGACGAGCCCACCGACAACCTGGACATCGACTCCTCGGAGGCCCTGGAGCGAGCCCTCGACACCTTCACCGGCACCGTCATCGCCGTGAGCCACGATCGGACGTTTCTGCGCACCCTCGACCGCTTCGTGATGATCACCGACGAGGGCGAGGTGTTCTCCCTGCCCGACTACGACCTGGCCATGCAGGCCCTTGCCGAGCCGCAGCGCACCGCCACACTGCGCCTGGCCAAGCCGCTGACCGTCGTCTGACCGGGGGCGGGACGATGACGGACCGGCCACCCTCCCTGCGCACGGCGCGGCTGATCCTTCGCCCGCTCACGCGTGGCGACGTCGACGACCTCGTCGCCCTGGACACTGACCCGGAGGTCCGCCGATACGTCGAAGACGGCGAGCCCGTCGACCCCAGCCACGCCGCGGCGATGATCGAGCACTGGAACCTCCTCGCCCAACGGCACCCGGGGTACGGCTTCTGGGCGGCCGTCGATCGGCGCGCCAGGCGGTTCCTCGGCTGGTTCCACCTCCGGCCCGGGGAGGGCGATGACGAGTTGGCGCCAGAACTCGGCTACCGGCTCAGGCGCGCCGTGTGGGGACAGGGATACGCCACCGAGGGGTCCCGGGCGCTGATCGACCACGCCTTCGGGACGCTCGGCGTCCACAGCGTCTACGCAGAGACCATGGTGGTCAACCGCGGCTCCAGGCGGGTCATGGAGAGGGTTGGCATGCGGCTCCAGCGGATCTTCCATGCCGAGTGGCCGGTGCGCATCCCCGGCGACGAGCACGGTGACGTGACCTACGCGATCAGCCGTGACGAGTGGCGCTACCAACGCGACCGACCGGTGAACCTCCTGGCAACGACCTTGCTGGCAGCTGGCGCGGCGGGGCCCCACCGCCCGGCCATCGTCACGCCAGAGGGGCGAACGGTGACCTACGGCGAGCTCATCGCCCGGTCGGCGCAGGTCGCCAACACGCTGACCGACCGCGGGCTCGTGCCCGGCGAGCGAGTCGCTGTGCACACCGCGGCGAAGACCCCCGATCTGCTCGCCCTGCACCTGGCGTGCATACGCGCCGGGATGGTCTACGTGCCACTGAACTCGGCGTACACCGCTACCGAGGTGACCGACCTGACCGACGATGCCGGCGCCGCGATGGTGATCGCCGGCCACCCGTCGACGGCGCGCCCCACAGTGAGCCTCGACGAACTCGGCCGCCTCGCCGACCGCGCCGCCGACACGTTCACCGACGTGGCTCGGCGCCCCGATGATCCGGCCTCCATCTTGTACACGTCAGGGACAACCGGCAGACCCAAGGGCGCTGTGATGAGCCACGCCAACCTGGCGTTCTCGGCGGCCAACCTGGCGACCTCGTGGGGGTTCGTCCCCTCAGACCGGCTCCTGCACATCCTTCCGCTGTTCCACACTCATGGGCTGTTCGTCGCCGTGCACCTCACGCTCACCGTCGGGGCATCGATGGTCCTGCTCGACCGCTTCGATCCGGCCGTCGTGCTCCGCCATCTCCCGGTTTGCACGGTGATGATGGGCGTGCCTACCCACTACACGCGGATGCTCACCGAACCGGGGTTCGACGCCGGCGCGTGCGCGCACATGCGCCTGTTCACCTCGGGATCGGCGCCGATGCTGGCGAGCACGCATCACGAGTTCACCGCCCGGACCAATCGCCACATCGTCGAGCGGTACGGCATGACCGAGACGTGCATGCTGACCAGCAATCCACTGCTCGGCCCGCACAAGCCGGGCACGGTGGGCCCACCACTGCCCAGCGTGGAGGTGCGCATCGATGCCCCGACGGGTGAGACCGGGTCGATCGAGGTGCGCGGGCCGAACGTGTTCGCCGGGTACTGGGGCCGGCCGGAGTTGCGCCACACCGAGTTCAGCGCCGATGGTTGGTTCATCACCGGCGATCTCGGCCGGTTCGACGAGGACGGCTACGTCGAGATCGTTGGACGCAGCAAGGACCTGATCATCAGCGGCGGCCTGAACGTGTACCCGAAGGAGGTCGAGTTGGTGCTCGACGCGCTCGATGGGGTCCACGAATCGGCCGTCGTGGGTGTACCCGACGCCGACCTCGGTGAGGCGGTGGTCGCCGTGGTGGTGGCCGAGGCGGGCGCCACGATCGACCCAACCGGGATTCGCGCCGAAGCCCGGCGCCGGCTCGCCGGGTTCAAGGTGCCCAAGTGGATCGTGGTGGCCGACGCGCTACCGCGCAACGCCATGGGCAAAGTGGAAAAGGCCCGCCTGCGCGCCGACCTGGCTTCGGACGATCAGCGGCCGTAGTCGACGAGCCCGAGACTGGCGCTCACGGCCACGGAAGGTCGGCGTTGATCGCTTTGAACTGCAGGCAGCGGCCGAACATGGCAGCGGCGAAGGCCTGAAAGGCGAGGTGGTCCTGCGTGTAGCGGACTCCCCCGGTGACCCGGTTGGCGAGCACCACACACGCCGCGTCCAGCAGCCGCTCGCGGACCATCCTGTCGAAGAAGATCGCTGCCCGATCAGCAGCGCTGGTGCCGCTGAACGCCGGATCTGCCGGCCAGACCGACGATCGAGGGGCCGAGACGCGGTTCCACTCATCGTTGTCTTCGATGAGCATGAAGTAGCCGAGCCACGGTCGAAGCGGGGAGGTGATGATGCCGCGCTCCGCGTAGCCCTCCGTGATGTACGAGCGAAGGTCACTTCCGTACTGGTTGTGCATCCACCGGTCAGCGACGATGAACCCGAGAACACCGCCAGGAGTGAGGAGGCGAAGACCTGACTCGATGAAGCCGACGAAGATATCGCTGCGACCGCGCATGGTGGGACACGCTCGGCGGTACGCCGCACAACGAGCCTTGGGGACATCTTCAAGGCGGATGTACGGCGGATTGCCGATCACGAAATCGACTTCGGCATTGTGTTCGGTCAGGAGGAAGTCAGCGCATCGGACGGCCTCCGCGGCAAACATCGCAGCACGAGCCGGCTGTACGCCCGCGTCGGAGATCGCCGTGGCCACAGCCTTGCGGGCCAGTTCAACATTGGCGGGCAACAGATCGAACGCGCGCAGTGCACCAACGGCCTCCTCGATATACGCCGGTGCCGTCGACACGAGTCGATCAGTCGCTCGACCATCGGATCAAGGAACGCGCCCGCGCCGCACGCCGGCTCGACAGCAACCATCGCTTCGAGGTCTCGGTCGGGCGTATAGCCGCCGAGGTCGCGGATGAGCTCGACAACCCAGCGGCGGGTGAACACCTCGCCGTGCTGGTCGCCTTCGTCGATCCCAAACACGTTGACGTCCACTTCCTCTCCGAGGCCGAGCGACAGTTGCCGCCCGACGTACCGCTGGCGCGTGACCATCGGGTACCCCCAAGCTAGTTGGCTGATCTCAGGGTCCCGATGGACCGATTCAAGCTGGTTCGACCTGGTTCGACCTCGCTAGTGCCATCCTGAGCGAGGGGTGTCGCAGAGATGTTCCGTCGGGCATGCTTCGACGAGGATGACGGCAGGGAGAGCGAGGCGTGGCGGTCGGAGGGAGGTCGGTGACGTCCTAGCCGCGGTGAATGCGATCGACGAGGCGATCTATGCCAAGCATGCCTACGAGCTGATGCGCTTCGCGACCACGCTGGTGGGTCCGTCGGGAGCGGAGGACGTCGTTGCCGATGCCGTGCTGCGGGCGATGACGTCGCCGTCGTGGCCCACCGTGACCGAGCATCGCGCCTACCTCTTCCGCGCCGTGGCAAACGAAGCCAGCTCGATGCGCCGCTCGGCTGGCCGTCGGCGCGCTCGCGAACGGCGGGTGGCGTCGGCTGACCGGATCGAGGCTCAGCCGATCGACCCCGACGTGACCGCGGCCATGAGCCGGCTGTCCGTGCGCGAGCGATCGGTGTTGTACCTGGCCTACTGGCTGGATCTCCCGGTGACCGAGATCGCCGAGTCGCTGCATCTCTCGGCGCGCACCACCGAGCGCGCCCTACACACTGCCCGCGCCACCCTGGAGGAGCACCTTCGATGACCGATCCGACCGACCAGACCGAGCACACCGATCAGACCGAGCACACCGATCATACCGAGCACACACGCCCACGGTGGCCGCCCGCCGTCGTCCGCGCCTTCCAGGCCTATGACGACGCCACTGGCATACCCCCGGCGGTGGGCGATTTCCGCCTGCGACCCTCAGCCCGCGCCTGTGGCCGCCATACCCTGGCGGTATGGCGCGCAGCCGCCGCAACGATCGTGCTGGCGACCGTCGCCGCGGGCGCCTTCGCCATCGGACATTCCAAGCCTCCGTCACCCGTCGCGCTGACTGCTTCTCCGGTGCCGTCGGTGCCTCCGGGTTCGGTGCGGACCGAGGTTCAGTGCGCAACTGCCGGCCCCTTCACGACGATCGTGAGAACCATCGCCGAGGAGACGTGCTCAGCCATCTTCCTCACCAACGACCAACTCAAAGGGTTTACCGCCTACGTGGACAGCCGAAACGTGACCGACGGGAATCCGTCGGCGTCATGCCTCGGTCGCATCCTCAGCCTCGGCGACGTGATCCACCTCATCGGCGATCTCAAGATCGTCCCGGACAGCGAGGACTTCCGAAAGCCCTGTCCGACGCATTTCACCGATGACGAGTTGCGCACGCTGGTCAGCATCCTCACCCGCTGAGCCGGGACGCCCTCAGCCGGCGATCTCCACGCCGTACTCGCCGGCGCGCACCTGGGAGGCGTAGGCGCCGTCGAGGGCGATCAGCTCGTCGTGGGTGCCCTGCTCGACGATCAGCCCGTCGTCCAGCACGACGATGCGGTCGGCGTCACGCACAGTGGACAGGCGATGAGCGATGACCAGCGCCGTCCGGCCACGCAGGGCTTCGTCCAGTGCTGCTTGGACATGGGCTTCGTTCTCGTTGTCGAGATGACTGGTGGCTTCGTCGAGGATCATCATCGTCGGGTTCTTCAGCAGCAACCGGGCGATGGCCAGACGCTGCTTCTCACCGCCGCTGAGCCGGTAGCCGCGGTCGCCCACCATCGTGTCGTAGCTGTCGGGGAGGGCGGCGATGGTCTCGTAGATGCGCGCCCCGCGGCAGGCGTCGTCCAACTCGGCGACGGTGGCGTCCGGCTTGGCGTAGCGCAGGTTCTCCCCGATCGTCTCGTGGAACAGGTGGGGATCCTGGCTCACCACACCCACCGCGGCACGCAGTGACTCCTGGGTCAGGTCACGCACGTCGCGACCATCGACCAGCAGTGACCCGCCCGTCACGTCATACAGGCGAGGAACGAGCCCAGCCATCGTGGTCTTGCCCGACCCGGAGGCGCCCACCAGGGCCACGGTCTCCCCCGGCTCGATGGTGAGGGTGACCCCGCGCAGCACGTCGCGGTCAGGGTCGGCGCCACCCACCGACGACGGCGCCTCCAGGGACGGCACCGTCACCTCGGCCGCGGTGGGGTAGCGGAACCACACGTCACGGAACTCGATCCGGCCGCGTGGCTCCACGAGATCCACCGCACCCGGCCGATCGGACACCGCCTCTGGCGCGTCGAGCACTTCGAAGACACGATCGAAGCTCACCATCGCCGTCATCAGGTCGACGCGGGCGTTGGTCAGACCGGTGAGTGGTTGGTAGACGCGTGTGACGAGCGCAGCGAGGGCGACGAGCGTCCCGGCCGTAATGGCGCCGTCCACCACGAGATGGGCGCCGATGCCGTAGATGGCCGCGCCGCCCAGGGCGCCGACAAGCCCGAGGGCGACGAAGAACACTCGCCCGAACATCGCCTGCTTGATCCCTGCGTCACGCACCTTGCGGGCCCGCCCGGCGAAGGTCCTGACCTCGTCGCCGCTGCGCCCGAACAGCTTGACCAGTTGGGCCCCGGCCACGTTGAACCGTTCGGTCATCTGCGAGTGCATCTCGGCGTTCCACGACATCTGGTCGCGGGAGATCTTTTGCAGCCGCCGCCCCACTCGCTTGGCGGGGACGATGAACAGCGGCAGCACCACCAGGGCCAGGAGCGTGAGCCGCCATTCCAGCGCCACCATCGCCGCCAGGGTGGTGACCAGCACGACCACGTTGCTGACCACGCTGCCCAGCGTGGAGGTCACGGCCGTCTGAGCGCCGACCACGTCGCTGTTCAGCCGGCTGGTCAACGCCCCGGTCTGGGTCCGGGTGAAGAAGGCGATGGGCATCCGCTGCACCTTGGCGAACAGAGCCACGCGGCAGGTCGTAGATCAGGCCCTCTCCGATGCGTGCCGAGCACCACCGCTGGAGGATGGCCAGGCCGGCGTCGGCCAGTGCGGCCGTCACCACCAACGCCGCCAGCCACGTGATCAGCGAGCGGTCGGCGCGCGGGATGGCCCGGTCGATGATCGAGCGGAACGCGAGCGGCGGGACCAGCGCCAGGACGGCCTCGGCCACGATGGCCGCCAGGAACACCAGGATCGTGCCTCGATACGGCTGAGCGAACGTCCAGGCCCGGCGCACCGAGGTGCGCTCCAGCTTCACGTCGCGGACGAGGTCAGGATCGTTGCGTGACATCATCCGGTGTGGGGGGCCCATTCGCATACGGCGAGGATACGGACGGATCGCCGACACCTACGATGGCCGGGTGCTCGCCCAACCCGCCCTGCTCGCCGGCCTCGCCGGCCTCCTGTTCGCCGCCCCCGCTGCGGCCACGACCCCCACCCCGCCATCTGCCGCCTCCACCGCGAGCGGTTCGGCGCCCGCGGGCTCGTCCGTTGCGGGCTCGTCCCCGGCGGGCTCGGCACCCGCGGGCTCGTCCCCTGCGGGCTCGTCCCCGGCGGGCTCGGTGCCGGCGGGTGATCCATTCAACTGGCAGCCGTTCGCCGAAGCCGTCGACGACCGGACCGAGCAGGGCACCTTGACGGTGCCGCTCGACTACGCCCGCCCCGACGGGCCGACGATCGAGCTGTTCATGCTGCGCCACAAGGCCGACCCGGCCAAACGCATCGGCACCATGCTGGTGAACCCGGGCGGGCCAGGCTTCGGCGGCAGCTTCCTCGTGGGTGGCAGTCTCGGCCTGTACAGCCCGTCGCTGGTCGAGGCCTTCGACATCATCGCCTGGGACCCGCGCGGCACCGGGCTGTCCGAGCCGGCCATCGACTGCATCGACGACGACCAGTACGACCGCTTCTACGCCGAGATCGACGCGTCGGCGGACTCACCGGCCGAAGTGGAGCTGGTCCGCAGCGCGGCCAAGGAGTTCGCCACCGGCTGCGCCACCAGGAACGCCGACCTCATCCAGTTCATCGGCACGAACAACTCGGCACGGGACATGGACGCCATCCGCCGTGCCCTCGGCGAGGACACGATCACCTACTTCGGGTTCAGCTACGGCAGCGAACTCGGCGCCACCTGGGCGACCCTGTTCCCCAAGACCGTCCGCGCCGCGGTGCTGGACGGCGCGGCGGATCCGGCCTCCAGTGCGCTGGAGTCCACCATCCAGCAGACCAAGGGGTTCGAGGCCACGCTGAAGACGTTCCTGGCGCAGTGCAGCGCCAACACCCAGTGCCCCTTCGGCAAGGGCGACGCGGCGACGGCCTTCGACGCGCTGATGGCCAAGCTCGATGCCACCCCCATCCCCAGCGTTCGCGGCCGCCCGGACGTCAACCGCGACGTCGCCATCCAGGCGTCGGCCGAGGCGATGTACTCACCGTTCAACTGGCCGATCCTGGCCCAGGCGTTGGCCGATGCCGAGCAGGGCAAGGGCGAGGGCCTGCTGGCGCTGTTCGACGAGTACTACGACCGCCAGATCGACGGCAGCTACGACAACAGCCTGGAGGCGTTCCAGACCATCTCGTGCATGGACCAACCCGAGCGCCTGAGCGTCGCCGAGGAGGACGCCGACTCGATGAAGGTCGACGCCGCGGCGCCACGCATGTCACCACAGGGCACCATCGGCTACTTCTGCACGTTCTTCCCTGCGCCTCAGGATCCGCGCGTCACCATCACGGGCACAGGCGCAGGCCCCATCGTGGTCGTGGGCACCACGGGTGACCCGGCGACACCGCTGGAAAGCAGCAAGAACATGGCCGACGCGTTGGAGGACGGGCGCTTCGTCGTCGTCGAGGCCGACCAGCACACGGGCTACGACGTCAATGCCTGCTCACGCGGCACCATCGACGAGTACCTGCTCGACCCGGTGAATCGGGCCCCGGCCACCGGCAAGGTCTGCCCCACCGGCTGAGCGTTCACGGGGAGGTGGGTCGCTCCCAGCGGACGAGACCCTGCACTTCCCCGGATTCCACGTCGTACACGAACCCGCCAACGGTCGTGATCGCCGACAGGTACGGGGCGCTGGTGATGGCGTCGATGTCCTCGCGCAGGTCAGCCTCGTGATCATGGATCGGCAGGAAGCCGAGTTCCGCGCCGGTGAGCTTGACGAGCTCCTCGTTGGTCACGCCTTCCAGACCGCACTTCGTGTGCTGCATGACCACCACGGTGTCCACGCCCAGCACGTGCGACGACAGCGCCAGGCTGCGCAGGACGTCCTCGGTGAGCCGCCCGCCGGCGTTGCGAATGACGTGGGCCTCGCCCAGGTGCAGGCCCAGCACGGCGAACACGTCGATGCGTGCGTCCATGCAGGTGATCACGGCCAGGCGGCGGCTGGGGGTGGCGTCATGGACGTTCGCCCGAGCCTGGGCGTATCCGGCGTTCGCGTCGAGGAGTTGCTGGATCTGGCTCACGACTCGTGTCTAGGCCAGCCGCCGCGGTCGACGCAATCCCGTCAGGCAAACAGCGCAGCGCGCAGCAAGGGCATCAGGAAGTCCGCTGCCTCGGTGGTGAGGTGATCGGCGTCGCGATACAGCAGGATGTCGCCCACGATCACCGGGCAGGTGGACGGGGTACACATCCAATCCGTGGGGTCGATGACCCGCCCACCCGCTGCTACCGCGGCGGCAGTCTCGGCCGCCAACCGCCCCGGAGCGATGGCTCGCTCCCGCCGGTTGTTGCACGCCGAGGCGCTGGTCAGATGGCGGGACAGGCAGTTGGCCGGGATATCGGCGCTGCCGGGGTTGTCCGCCAGGACCACCAGGTCCTTGGTGTGCGGGGCGATGCGCTTCAACGTCTTGACCATGCCCGCCTGCCACTCGGAGTCCTTGTTGAAGTAGTCCGACTGGGCGCTGATCACCACCAGCGCCGGCTTGACCTTGGCGATCAGCTCGACGGCCTCGTTGCGGAACACCGGGCAGGTGCGGCCCAGCGTGTTGGTCTTGATCGGCACGTCGGCGGGCGGGCAGCCGCCCTTGGTCAACACGATCAGCTCGGCGCCGCGCTGCTTGGCGATGGCGTCCATCGCCGGGAACCAATGCGCAGCGTGGGAATCGCCGTAGAGCACGAACTTCTTCGCCGAGCCCTTCTCCCCGTACCGGCAGTTCTTGACGTGTGGCTCGACACCGATGTTCACGCAGTCGTCGCGATAGGGCTGGGCCTTGTCGTCGCCGGCCCTGGTCAACGACGGTCGCAGATTCGACGGCACCGCGTCGTTCGCCGCCGCATCGGCGAGGATCCGCTGCGTCGCGGCGACGAGACCGGCGAGATCAGTGGGGGCGGGTGCCGGCGCCGACGCCTCGCCAGCCGGCGCCTTCACCGGTGACGACGTCCGCGACGCATCCACGGCAGGGTCGTCCGGTGCGGCACCGGAACCAGCGGTCTCGGAGGCGGCAGCATCGACCCCGGCCTCCAAGGTGATGTGCGCGGCCTGGCCTCCACCGGTGAGGTCGGGCTGGCTGCCCCACAGCACACCGTTCATCGCCAGCGCCCCCACGGTGAGGGCGGCGCCGAGGGCAAGCCCGCGCGAGGCCGGGGCGGCCAATGCCTTGGAGAACCGCACGGGGTTCTCGACGAAGTGCAATGACAGCGCGGCCAGCGCGCAGGACACGGCGATGGCCACGAGCCGCTCGAACACCGACAACGAACCCTGCCGCGCCTCGGCAAGCACCAGGACCGGCCAGTGCCACAGGTAGATGGCGTACGAGTGCCGCCCGACCCACTGCAAGGCGTCGAGGTTCAGCAGCCGCGACGGCCCGCCCTCCCACGACGGCGCCATCCCGGCGACGATGACGGCCATCGTGGCAACCACCGGGAGCAGGACCGCGGTGCCGGGGAAGGCGACGGACTCGTCGTAGAACACCGCCGCCACAGCGATGCCGAACAACCCGATCCACCCCAGCCTGCCGCGCAGCACCGGCGACCAGCGGGTTACCGCAGTGCCCGCCACGGCCAGCAGCGCCCCGCTGAGCAGCTCCACCATGCGTGCCGGCAAGAGGTAGAACGCGGCGGTCGGGTTGTTCTCGGTCCACCACACGGACACCAGCAGCGAGGCCACCCCCACCGCGATGATGACGGTGGTCAGCAGCCGGCGGAACTGCCGCGGCCGGCGGCTGAGCAGCAGCATCGTCGCCGGCCACACGAGGTAGAACTGCTCCTCCACCGCCAGCGACCAGTAGTGCAGCAGCGGCGAGGGAGTGATGGCGCCGAGTTGGGCGCCGAAGTAGTCGCCCAGTGTGCGGGCGAAGCGGAAGTTGACGACGAAGCCCGACACGAAGAACCCATCGGTCAACACCTCTCGCTGGCGCAACGGCGGGAGGATCCAGTTGGCGAACACCAGCGTGACCACCAGGGTCAGCACGGCGGCGGGCAGCAGCCGGCGGGCCCGCCGGGCCCAGAACGCCGGCAGCGAGATCGTGCCGTGGGTCGCCATCTCCTTGACCAGCAGCCGGGTGATCAGGAAGCCGGAGACGACGAAGAAGACGTCGACGCCGATGAACCCGCCGGTGAACGACAGCAGGTTGGCGTGGAACAGCAGGACGACGATGACAGCGACCGCCCGCAGCCCTTCGACGTCCGGGCGGAAGTCGGACATCGCGTGACCGGCGAACGACCTCCGTACGACGTCCCGCCGGCCGTCGCCAGGGCGACGAGATGGCGACGAGCGCCCTGGCTGCCTGGCGACGCGCTGAGCTCCTACTCCCTCAGCGACGACACCCACCGCGCCGATGGTAGTAAGGCGACCCTCCCCGAATCGCGTCACACGGCGCGCTGGCGCATCCGCCGCTCGTCCCCAACACGTACAGGCACGCATGGCCCACCACTCACGATCCATCGTCCAGCGAGTCCTGGCCCGCACCGTCGACGCCGCGCTGGAGGCCAGTGTCGTCGGCAGCTTCACCGCGATCGGATCGTCCGTGCGGGCGCGAACCGACACCTGGGAGCGGCCTTCACCTGGCCGACTGGCGGGGAGGACCGCCGTCGTCACCGGGGCCACGTCCGGCCTCGGCGAGTCGATGGCGATCGAGCTGGCCCGGCTCGGGGCACACGTCCACGTGGTCGGCAGGTCCTCTGCCAAGGTGTCGGCAACCGTCGGGCGGCTGAACGCCATCGGCACCGCGGAGGGTCACGTCGCCGACCTCGAACGGCTCGACGACGTTCGCCGGGTGGGCGGCGCACTGGCGCGTGGCGGGCCCATCCATGCGCTCGCCCACGTGGCCGGGATGCTGGTGCACCAGCAAGCGCAGACCGCAGACGGCATCGACCAGACCGCCCAGGTTCACGTGGTGGCCCCGTTCCTGCTGACGACCCTGCTGTTCGATCGGCTGCGCGCCGACGGCGACGCCCGGGTGATCACCATGTCGTCCGGCGGCATGTACACCCGACCGCTGGACGTCGAGCGACTGTTCCACCCCCCGTCGCCGTTCAACGGAACCATCGCCTATGCCGGCGCCAAGCGGGCCCAGGTGGAATTGAATCGCGAGTGGGCCCGGCGCTACCCCGCCAGCGGGGTGGGATTCCACGCCGTCCACCCCGGATGGGCCGACACCCCCGGACTGCGCGAGTCGTTGCCTGGGTTCCGCCGGGTGATCGGACCGCTGTTGCGTGACGCCGCGGCTGGGTCGGACACCGCGGCCTGGCTGGCGTGGGCCGGCGAGGCCACCGCTCCAGGTGGGGAGTGGTGGCACGACCGGCGCCGGCGGCGGACGTCGTGGCGTCCAGGCACCGCCGCGACCCCCGCCGACCGCGCCCGCCTGTGGGCCGAGGTCCGCCGGGCGGCCGGGCTCGGCGAGCTCGACGAACCCTCGGTGTGAGGGACGATCAGGAAATTCTTCTCCGGCGCGCATCCGCGGGCGCTGCCGTCTCCGTAGAGGCGGGCACAGGTGCTGATCACAGCGAGCCTGACACTCACCCACGAGGAGACCCCATGATCACCACGAAGTCCCGCTGGCTGGTTGCAGCAGTCGCTGCAGCCTCACTTGCCGGTGTCACCGGCGTGGCATCCGCCACCACTCCCCCGGCCGAGATGGCCGGACCGTCCGGCGCGCTGTGCGCAGCGGTTCCGGCAGAAGGCCCCGGCAGCGCCGCGGCGATGGCTGCCGAGCCGCTGGCGACGGCAGCGTCCAGCAATCCGTTGCTGTCCACCCTGGTTGCCGCGGTCACCGCTGGCGGTCTCGTCGACACCCTCAACGGTCCCGGCCCGTTCACCGTCATCGCCCCGATCAACTCGGCGTTCGACAAGGTCAACCCCGACACCCTGAAGGGCTTGCTGGCCGACAAGGACGCGCTGGGCAAGGTCCTCACCTACCACGTGATCGGCAAGCAGATGAGTGGCGCTGAGCTGGTCGCGGCCGGCGAGGTCGACACCGTCAACGGCGCCAAGCTGACCTTCTCGAAGGTCAACGACACCATCGTGATCAACGGTGGCGCCGCCGCCGTCCAGTGCGGTGACATCAAGGTGGGTAACGCCACCGTGTTCCTGATCGACTCAGTCGTGCTGCCCCCGAGCTGAGCCGATGCTGATGGCCCGGCCGGATCTCGGCCGGGCCATCTGCGCGTCACAGGCCGTTACATTCATGAGTGTGGATCTGCTGAGAGCCGACCCCGATGTGCTGGACCGTGCGTTCGCCAGCGGCGGCGACGCAGCACTCGAGCAGGCGTACCAACGCTACGGCAGCCTGATCTACTCGTTCTGCGTGCGCACCGTGGGGTCCGCCGCGGCAGCCGACGTCACCCAGGAAGTGTTCATCAGCGCATGGCGATCACGGCAGACCTACACGCCACGGCTCGGCAGTCTGCGGGCCTGGTTGATGTCCATCGCCAAGAACCGGTGCATCGACCACTGGCGCTCGCAGCGCAACCGCCCCGCCGCTACCGGTGAGCTCGCCGACCTCCCGTCGCCCGACCACGTCGACCAGGTCGCCCTGCGGATGGTGTTGGCGGACGCGGTGGCCGAGCTCCCCGATCGGCAGCGCACGATCGTGGAACTGGCCCACATCCACGGCCTGACCCACGACGAGGTGGCCACCCGCACCGGGTTGCCGCTGGGGACGGTGAAGAGCGACCTGAGGCGTTCGATGCGCAAGCTGGCGAGCTCGTTGACACTTCTCGGAGAGGGGGGAACGCGATGACTGACAACCCGATCGACGACGACACGGACTCTGCTCGGCAGGAACAGCTCGTGGCGTCGATGCTGGGTCAACTGGGCGAGGAGGACACGGCGCGACTCACCCCGCCCCATGCCGTGCTGGCGGCCATCCGGGCCGAGGCGGGCGCCTCGGCGCGGCGCGCCAACCGGATGGCCCGCCCGTGGATGCTGGCCGCCGCCGCGCTGGTCCTGCTGGTGGCCGGGGTGGGCCTGCGCAGCCTGATCACCGGGTCAGGCGCCGACGACGACGTCGTGACCGCGGCGCCGCTGTCCAACGCAGGCCTCAGCCCGCTCGCTGCCCAGTCCAGCGGGCAGGCCACGATCCACGCCGACGGCCAGGGCTACTCCCTCGATCTCCAACTGAGCAGCCTCCCGGCCCTGGACAATGAGTACTTCGAGGTGTGGATGATCGACCCGGCCGTGGCCAAGATGGTGTCGCTCGGGCCGTATCACGGCAACGGCGTCTACGCGGTGCCCGCCGGTTACGACCCGACCGGGTACCCGATCGTCGATGTGTCCATCGAGCCGGTCGACGGCCAGCCGGTCCATAGCGGTGTCAGCGCCCTGCGCGGCGTGCTCCCGGCGGGCGAGACCCAGCCCGGTTCGAGATCGACCGGATGAGATCAGCGCTGCAGCACGCCAGGAAGCTCGTGGTCGTGGCCGTCGCCGGGCTGACGGTGACGATGTCCGCCACGTTCGTGTGGGCCGTCGCCAAGACGATCCGGCTGATCGCCACACTCCTGGACGGGGGATGGCGAAGCGATACCTCCATGGTCGATCTGCTCGAGGTCATCGAGACCTACCTGTTGGCCATCGTCCAGTTGATCGTCGCGATCGGCCTGTACGAGTTGTTCATCGCCGCCCTCGACGTCCCATCGTGGATGCGGGCGAGGTCGCTCGACGACCTCAAGAAGTCCATCGTCGACATCCTGATCGTGTTCATCGGGATCAAAGGGGTCGAACGGCTCCTCAGCAGCGAACGACCCCTCGACACCCTGGCCTACACCGGTTCGGTGGCCGTCCTCATCGCAGCACTGACCCTGTTCAGGCTGAAGCCGTCTCGTGGTGAGCCGGTACCATCTGCCGGCGTCGCGGCTAGCGGCCCTGGTACAGGTAGTCCGCCAGCGCCTGGTTGTCCTGCTGGAGTTGACCCAGACGGCTCTTGACGACGTCGCCGATGGAGATGATCCCGCCGAGGGTTCCCCGCTCGTCGACGACGGGGACGTGACGAATCCGATGCTCGGTCATCTGCGCCATCAACTGCTCGAGCGCGTCGCCGGACCCACAGGTCGTCACGGCTGCCGACATCGTCGACCCGACGGTGCGGCCGAGGGCCGTTGCGCCGTGGTTGGCCAAGGCCCGAACGATGTCGCGCTCGGAGATGATCCCGTGGATCGTGCTCCCGTCGGGGGAGACCACCAGCGCCCCGACACCACGGTCACGCAGTGCCGCCGCGGCGTCGGCGAGCGATGCGTCCTGGCGGATCGTGGCCACGTCAGTTCCCTTGCGGCCGAGGATGGACTGCACGTTCATCACGCCTCCTTCCGGCACGCTGTGCGCGCGTCCCGACTCTAGGCGCGGCCGGCGCCTCCGCCGACCGCGGCGCCGTCGAGTTCGGCGTCCAGGGCGGCGATCTCGCGCTGGCGGGCCCGCCGCTGGCGTTGGCGAAGCGCCCACTGCGATGCGGCCACCGCCAGGACCAGCGCTGCGCCGTTGAACACCGGCTCGAACCACACCGGGGCGCCCATCTGCTGCAGCCCGGCCACCGCGATGGCCAGCGTGTAGACGGCCAGGATCGTGCCGGCGACGTTGAAGCGACCCGGTCGCACCGTGGTGGCGCCGAGGAACGCCCCAGCGAAGGCCGGCAGCAGCAGTGACCCACCCGTGGACGGTGAGGCCGTTCCGAGCCGTGACCCGAGCACGACGCCAGCGAGGCCGGCCAGCAGCGAGGACGTGACGAAGGCGCCGATCACGTACCGGTTGGTGGCGATGCCGGTCAGCCGTGCGGCGCGCTCGTTGCCACCGGTGGCGTACATCCGCCGCCCAACCGGCAGCGCGGCCAGCACCACCCCGACGATGACCGCGACCACGGCCACCAGGATCACGGGGTGCGGCACCCCGCCGAGCCGGCCGCGGGCCAGGTCGGTGAATGAGCGCGGCACCTTGCCGAAGATGGTCTTGCCCGAGGTGTAGGCCAGGGCGATCCCGCCGACCACGCTGCTGGTGCCCAGCGTGGCGACGAAGGCGTCGACGCGCAACGCGACCACGAGGATGCCGTTGACCAGCCCGATGGCGATGGCGATCA
The DNA here is from genome assembly GCA_037045185.1 of Ilumatobacteraceae bacterium. Lineage (GTDB taxonomy): Bacteria > Actinomycetota > Acidimicrobiia > Acidimicrobiales > Ilumatobacteraceae > JAKOUY01. The sequence goes on along the minus strand of JBAOHQ010000004.1, from coordinate 801,297 downwards.
GCAGGGTGACGCCGATGGCCGCCCACGGGCTCCACCCCTGTTTCACGATCAGGCCGACGGCGAACACGTGGCTGATCGACAGCACGGCGGCGACGGAGAGGTCGAAGCGCCCGACGATCAGCGGCACCATGGCGGCGAACGCCAGCAGCACCACGATGGTCTGGTTGTCGAGGATCGCCCGGTAGTTGTCGAGCGTGGCGAAGCTGTCCCGCTCGGCGATCGAGAAGAACACCAGCAGGGCCACGGCCAGCGCGGCGAGCCCGTAGCGCCCGACCAGCCCGAGCACGCCGTCGCGCGACGGCGTCTCGGTCATTCGTCCACCCCGTACGCGGCCTGCAGCAGCGAGGCCGCAGTCACCGCCTCGCCACTCAGGACGCCACGGATGCGGCCGCGCTCCATCACGATCGCCCGATCACACACCTGCTCCACCTCCTCCAGGTCCGAGCCGATCAGCACCACCGGGCAGCCGCTGGCGGCCAGCGAGCGGATCCGCTGGTGGATCTCGGTCCTGGCACGGACGTCGACGGCCGCTGTCGGCTCCTCCATCACCAGCAAGCGGGGCTGGCCGGACAGGCACCGGGCCAGGACGACCTTCTGGGCGTTGCCCCCGCTGAGTGTGGAGAACTCGGCCTCCGGCTGGGGCGGGCGGACATCGAACTGCACCAGCGTCTCGCGCGGACGCGTTCTGCTCCCGGCGACGGCGGATGCGGTGCAGCCACCGCCGTCGTGGGTTGAGGTGGAGGTTCTCGCGCAGGCTCATCGACGGCACGGCCCCCTCCCCGTTGCGGTCGGCGGGCAGCAACCAGCAGCCCCTCGCCAGCGCTTCCTGCGGGCCGCGCGGGGCAAACGGTTGGCCGTGCAAGGTGATCCTGCCGCGGCGAACGGCTTGCTGGCCGGTGAGCATGCGCGACACCACGTGGTGGCCGGCGCCCGACAATCCGGTGATCGCCACCACCTCGCCGGCGCGGATCTCGAAGTCCAGCGGGCCCACACTGCCCGCCACGGCGCCGTCGAACCGCAGCACCGTGTCACCGGCGCTGGACGAGCGCGCCGGCCGCCCGGCGAGTTCGGCGCCGACGATGGCGGCGACGAGGTCGGCCTCGGACATCTCCGCCGTCTCCCGGCTGGCCACCACGCGCCCGTCACGCAGCACCGTCACCCGATCGGTGAGCTGGATGACCTCCTCCAGACGGTGGGTGATCAGCACGATGGCCACACCCTGGTCGCGCAACCGGCGGAGGATGGCGAACAGCGAGTCGACCTCGTGCACCCCGAGCGTGGCGGTCGGCTCGTCGAGGACGAGCAGGCGCACGTCACGCAGCAGCGCCCTGGCGATGGCCACCACCGAGCGCATCGACATCGGCAGATCACCGGCGCGAAGGTCCGGGTCGAGGTCGACCCCCATCGTGTCCAGCGCCTGGCGAGCGCGTTGGCGGGTCTGCTTCCAGCTGATCATCGGCCCGCTGTGGGCGTACCCCACCGCCAGGGCGACGTTCTCGGCCACGGACATGTCCTCGATCAGGCCGAGGTTCTGATGGATGATCGCCACACCGAGCGCGGCGATGGCGTCGGGGGCGAAGCGTGGTGGGAGCTGATGGCCGCCGACCGTGATCGTCCCACCGTCGGACGGTTCGACCCCGGCCAGCAGGCGCACCAGCGTTGACTTGCCGGCGCCGTTCTCGCCCAGCAGACCGTGGATCTCCCCCGGGCGGACGTCGACGTCGACGTCGGCGAGGGCCACGGTGCCGCCGTACACCTTGCGCAGGCCGCGCACGGAGAGCGCGGCCTGCGGTTCGGTGTCGGTGTCGGAGTCCTGGTCGGCGTCGGCCACCATCGGAGCAGGGCGTGTCAGCCCACGCCCCACAGCTTCAGGTACTGCGCCTTGAAGTCCAGGTACGGCGTGTAATCGGCCATCCCGTCAGCGGGCGTGTTGTCCTTGGTGAACAGGTGGACACCGAGGCCGAGGGCCTCCGGGCCGAGGTACGGCGCCTTGGCCACGCCGCGGATCGCCTGGTCGACGCCGGCGTAGGCCACCCATTCCAGCGACACGCCGGCATTGAAGGCGCTGCCGCCACTGGCGACCGCCTGGAGGCCGATCTGGTCGCCGTCCTTGCTGACGATCTTCACCGAGTCGGCCTTGCCGGCCTTGCGCACGGCCTCGATCACCGAGCTCATCCCGATCGAGTACGGCACCACCAGATAGTTGGCATCCGGGTTGGACTGCAGTGCCGAGGTGATCACGCCGTCGGCCTTCACCGGGTCGAGGGCGTCGGTGATCTGCCAGTCGACCATCGTGGACGTGCAACCGGTGCACTGGTCGAGCACCTTCTTCATCTGGTTGTTGCTCTCCACCAGGTTGGGGAAGGCGGAGTCGTTGACGATCAGCACGTTTGCCGCGCCGTTGGACTCGGCGATCATGTTGTAGGCGTTGACCTGGTGCATCAGCGGCATGCGGTACGAGACGTAGGCGTCGTACGCGTCGGCAGAGGAGGCCGCTGGCACGTCGGCCACGGACACCGTGACCACCCCGGCGTCACGGGCCTTCTGCAGCGACGCACCCACCAGCACGTCCGGGATGGCCATGCTCATGATCACGTTGGGCTTCTTCGACAGCGCCGTGTCGAATGCCTGGGCGAAGCTCTCCGGCGTGCCCGCGCCCGGCACGATCTCGGCGGTCCAGCCGAGGGCCTTGGCCGCCTCGACGGCGTAGTTCGCCGCCGTCTCGCAGGCAGTGCCAGGGGCGCAGATGATGATCTGCAGATTGACGTCCTTGGGTGGCGCCGGCGTCTCCGTCGGCCCGAGCCAACTGGTCTGGGCGACGATGTCGGCCGCGGCGACGTCCGAGTCGGTGGCGGCCCAGACCAACCCGGCCTTGGCCAGATCGCTGATGCGCTTGGCGTCGGCGAGGATGTCGCCGGCTGGTGCTTCGCTGCCGGCCGTGGTCCCGGCCGAGGCCGGGCGGTGAGCGCCGCTGGCCGTTGCGGTGCCGGCGGCGGCGGTGAGCACGACGGCGGCCGCTGCCACCATCAACCCCGCCCGGCGATGCGATCCCCGATGTGCACGAGTGGTCATGAACTCCCCTTTGTCGACAGAGCCGGCGTGCCCCACACACCACCGGCGGCCACCCCTCCCAGGCGCCAGCGTGAGACTAACGAACGTTCGGCCGAAGGTCAATCGTGGACTACCCTGACCACGCCGCGCCTGGCAGGCTGTCCCGAGAATCCGGGCACCGCGTTCCAGCCCGGTCGGGAAGCCATGCACACCACGTCACGCCGCGCCACCATCACCACCGCCGCCACCGAGCTGTTCGCCCAGCACGGATTCGCCGCCGTGGGCATGCGCGCCATCGCCGATGCCGTGGGGATCAGGCCGTCGAGCCTGTACCACCACTTCCCCTCGAAACTGGACCTGCTGTACGCCATTGCCCTGGAGTCCACCCAGGACTTCGTGGAAACGCAGCTCCCCCTGGTGGCCGACGAGCCCAGCGAGGCGGCGCGGCATCCGCCGCCTGCTGCACGCCCACATCATCTACTTCCACGTGCACCGCCAGAGCGAGGCCGTCGCCCTGCGCGAGCTGCAGGAGCTACGCGCCAACGCCCCCGAGCGGTACGCCACGATCCAGTCGATCCGGCGCTCGTACCAGACCGCGCTGGAGCAGATGATTCGCGACGGTGTCGCCGGCGGCGAGTTCAGCTGCGACGACCCGCATCTGGCCGCCCTGGCCATCCTCGGGATGGTCAACACGGTGAACGACTGGTTCTCCGACCGCGGCGCGTACACGATCGAGGAGGTGGCGCAGCGCTACACCGACCTGGCCGTCACCCGCATCCTCGGCGCCAGGCGCCCGGTCAGGCGTCGTGGATCCGGCGCAGCTCGCGCTTGAGGATCTTGCCCTGGGTGTCCTTGGGGAGGGCATCCACCACCCGCACCGACTTGGGCACCTTGTAGGCGGCCAGCGTCGTCCGGCAGAAGTCACGGATCTCCTCTGGATCGATCGAGACGTCCTTGCGGGGCACGACGAAGGCAGTCACCACCTGGCTCCAGTACTCGTCGGCAAGGCCCACGACCGCGGCCTCGAGCACCGAGCCGTGCTGGTACAGGACCCGCTCGACCTCTACGGAGGACACGTTCATCCCGCCGGACTTGATCATGTCCTTCTGGCGGTCCATGAAGAACAGGTTGCCGTCCTCGTCGATGCGAGCGTTGTCGCCGGTGTGCAGCCATCCGCCGCGTAGCACCTCGGCCGTCTTCTCCGGGTTCTTGTAGTAGCCACGCATCACGCCAGGCGAGCGGCAGATGATCTCGCCCTCGGCGGCATCGTTGCCGTCGGCGTCCACCACGCGCAGCTCCAGCTGGGCGGTGGGCCGCCCGATCCACGCCGGGTCCTGGTTGGGGATGTCCGCCAGCGAGGTGAACTTGCCGATCGTCGGCGTCTGGGTCAGTTCCGACTGCGACCACAGGGTGACCCACTGCAGCCCCGGGCAGGCCTTGGCGAAGGCTTCGAACATGGCCCGCGGCATCGTGCCCCCGTAGGTGATCGCCCGGCGCAGGCGGGTGAGGTCACGCTCCTCGAACCCTGGCGTGTTGATCAGCTGCAGATAGAAGGTGGGCGTCTGACCGACCACCGTCACCCGTTCCTCGGTGAGGGCGTGGAGGGCCTGGGCGGCGTCCACGGCGAACGGCAGGACGATGGTGTTGCCCAGGCTCAGCAGGCAGATCTGCATGCCCATCCCGGCGATGGTGTGCAGCGGCAGCGTGTAGTACCAGACGTCGTCCTCCAGCAGGCCGATGCCGGTCACGTACGACGGGATCATCGACACGAAGTAGTTGCGCTGGGGGATGGCCACCGCCTTGGGCAGCGCCTCGGTGCCGCTGGTGTACGGGATGATGCCGAGGTCGGATTCGTCCACGCCCACGTCGGGCTCGTCGGCCGAGCCACTGGCGATCAGCGCGCTGAGCCGCTGCCAACCGTCGCCGGCGGTGTCGGCGAAGGCGTCGTTGGCGATGCGGAGCCGCAGCGAGTCGAGCGGTTCGTCGAGCGCGTCGATCTTGGCGGTGAAGGCGTCCTCGCACACCACGGCAACGGCGCCGGAGTGGCTGAGCTGGTAGTGGATCTCCCGCCCGGTGAAGGTGTAGTTGACCCCGGTGACCGCCGCGCCCAGCTTGGCCGAGGCCCAGAACGCCACGATCGACTCCACCGAGTTGCGCCCCATGATGGCCACCACGTCGCCGCGCCCGACGCCCTGAGCGGCCAGCGAGTTGGCCAGCCGGTTGGCCTGCTCGTTGAGCTCCCGGTAGGTCACCACCCGCCGCTCGGCCGCAGGCGTGTGCAGGGCGATCAGCGCCGGCCGGTCGCCGATGCGCCGGGCGTGGCGGCGCAGCTGGTCGCCGAAGGTGGCACGGCGCACCGGCTCGTGCACGGACTGGGCAATCGCAGCAGGGTCGGTCATGACGGTGCCTCCGGATCTGGCGGGTTTGGCGGGTCTGAGGTCAGGGCTCGGGCACGGGCGACGATGTCGTCCAGTGACGAGCCGGGTGGGAAGCAGGACACGTTGCGGGACTGCAGGCGGGCGACGGCGTAGTGCGGGATCGTCCCGCCGGCGATGACCGGCACCTCGAGGTCGCATTCGGCCAGCGTGTCGAGGATCCGCTCGACCACCTCGACGCGCCCGCCCACGTTCAGCCCGATCAGGTCGACGTCCTCGTCGGCGGCGATCTTGGCGATGGCCTCGGCGGTGACCATGCCGGCGAGGATGACCTCGAACCCGGCGTCACGCAGCGCCCTGGCCACCACGTTGATCCCCCGCCAGTGCCCGTCGAGACTGGTCTTGGCCATCAGCACGCGAGCGCTCATCAGAAGTCCACCGGGAACTTCCAGGAGCCGTAGACGTCACGGAACACCTCGCCCACCTCGCCGACGGTGACGTCGTGGCCCACCGCGTCCATGACCGCGGCCATCACGTTGCCACCCGACTGGCAGGTGCGGGTCAGCTCCCGCGTCGCAGCCGCGGCACGGATGCCGTCGCGCTCGGCGCGCAGCGCCTCCAGGCGCTGCATGCCGCGCTCCCAGGCGTCGCTCGAACCGGGGAACCCGTCGATGCCGAACGGATCGTGGTCGCCGGGGAACGCGTTGACGCCCACGATCTGGCGAGTCCCGTCACCCATCGCCCGCTCCAAGTCGACCTGGTTGGCCGAGGCCGCAGCGTGCAACATGCCGCTGTCCAGCGCGGCGATGAACCCGCCCGCCGCCTCGATCTCGTCCATGAAGGCGTACGCCCGCTGCTCGAGTTCGGCGCTGAGCGCCTCGACGTAGTAGCTGCCGCCGAGCGGATCGGCCACTGCCGTCAGGTTCGTCTCGTGCATCAGGATCTGCTGGACCCGCAGCGACTGGTGGTGGGCCTGCTCCGACGGCACCGAGAGCGCCTCGTCGTAGGCCGACACGCCCATCGACTGCACACCGGCCAGCACCGCGGCGAGGCCCATGACGGTGCCGCGCACCACGTTGTTGATGGGCTCCTGGTAGGTCATCGCCGACCCGGCGGTGACGATGTGGATCCGCAACCGCAGGGCCCGCTCGTCGGTGATGCCGTAGCGCGAGCGGAGGATGTCGTGCCACATCTTGCGGGCGACGCGGATCTTGCAGATGTCCTCGAAGAAGTCCATCGCCACCCGGAAGCTGACAGCGCCAAGCGCCATCGCCAGTTGCTCCACGGGCATGGTCCCGCGGCGGCGGATCTCGTCGAGATGGGCGATGTTGCAGGCGAACAGCGCAGCCAGCTCCTGGTAGGCGTTCAGCCCGCTGTCGGCGCCGTTGTACCCGGCCATCGAGATCGGCACCCAGCGCGGCAGGTGCTGGCCGCAGAATTCGACGATGTCGCAGTTGATCTTCAGCGCCGCCTCTGGCGGGATCTGGTGCAGCGGCGGGCAGCCGATGTAGGTCAGGAAGAAGTCGGCCTGTCCGGTGCCGTTGAGCTGGTGGAGGCCGAGGCCGCGGCGCAGGGCGACGGTCCAGTAGGCGGCCATGGCGAAGGGTGCGTGCTGCGCCACCCCACCGCCGGCGTGGGCGAAGTACCTGGACTGGTCGATGCCCTCCAGCGCCAGCGCGCAATCATGCGCCGACATGATGACGGCGCCGCTGATCCCCACGTCCTCACGGCGGGCCACGACTTCGGGGTGGTCCACGTCGTACAGGTTGTCGGCCGTCATCCGGTCGTGCTCCATGATGAACCCGGTGCCGCCCTTGGCCAGCAGGTAGCGGATCCGTTCGGCCTCGTCCTCCGGGTTGCCGAACCCGGACAGCTGGAAGATCCGCCACGGCTTGGAGCGGTAGCCGAGGGCGTGCGCGCCGCGCAGGTAGGGCACGTCACCGGGGTGGGTGGCGGCCGCGGCCGCCGCCGCCTCGGGCACGTCGCCCGGCCCGTAGCTGGCCAGCAGGGGGATGCCCGAGACCGTGGTGCGGGTGGTCCCCTCGTGCCCCGCGCCCGCAGTGGTCATCCGCTGGTGAGAGGCCGATCGAAGCTGTCGAGGAAGCCCATCTCCTCCACCGGCCGGCGCAGCAGCTTGGTGGGGAACGGCTTGGCCGGGTAGCCGGCGACGATGAACGCCGCCGTCGACAGGTCGTCGGGGATCCCGAGCAGTTCCTTGACCTGCGGCTCGTACATGCACAGCAACGTCGTCAACGTGGTGGCCACACCCTGGTTGCGCAGGGCCAGGCAGAAGTTCTGAGCGATCGGGTACACCGACGCCCCGCCCACGATGCTCAGCCGGCCGAGGTCGGTGTCCGTCGGGTGGGTGTCCAGCAGATCGGCGAGGACCACGACGATGGCCGGGTGATCCTCGTAGTGGTCGGCGAAGTTGTCGGCGTCGGCCAGCGCCTTGGCCGGGTCCGACATGGTGATCGTGGTGGCCTTCTCGTCGCCGCTCTCGGCCTGGATCGACTCCTGGCCAACGGTGGCGGCCTCCAGGTAGGCCTTCCACGGCACTCGGTACCACTCGGCAAGCTGGGCCTTCTTCGCCGGATCGGTCACGATCAGGAACCGCACGGGCTGGCGGTTCCCACCCTGGGGCCCGAAGCGCGCCGCCTCGACAGCGTTGTAGAACACCTGCTCGGGCACTGGGTCGGGCTGGTAGTAGCGGCAGGCGTGTTGTGAGCGCATCACATCGGCGAGTTCCACGGCGATCCCCCTGATCGGCATCAATCGGCCTAACGGCCGTTCGTTAGCGGAGTATTGCGCACGGCCGCTGGATGGTCAACCCCAGGCCACCGCGACGGCGCCGGTTAGCGTGCCGCGATGCGATTCTCCTACGCCGAAGCCCTGACGCATGTCGAGTACTACGTGCCCCTGGCTCAGGCCGCCGAGCGCGCCGGGTTCACCTCGATGACCGTCCCGGACTCGGTCATCTACCCGCGGGAGTCCGACACCCGCTACCCCTACACCGACGACGGCGACCGCGGGTTCCTGGAGGACAAGGACTTCGTCGAGACGATGATCCTGATCACCCACCTCGCCGCAGCGACCACCACGCTGCGGTTCACGCCGTTCGTGCTCAAGCTGCCCATCCGCCCACCGGTGCTGGTGGCCAAGCAGGCCGCGTCGGTCGCCGTGCTGTCGAACAACCGATTGGGTCTTGGTGTCGGGCTGTCGCCGTGGCCGGAGGACTTCGTGGCGATGGGCGTGCCGTGGGAGCAGCGCGGCCGGCGCACCGACGAGTGCATCGACATCATCCGCGGCCTCACCGCCGGTGGGTACTTTGCGTACTCCGGCGAGTTCTTCGAGGTCCCGTCGATGAAGCAGAGCCCGGTGCCCACCAGGCCCATCCCGATCCTGGTGGGCGGCCACGCCGACGGCGCGCTGCGCCGGGCCGTGGTGAAAGGCGACGGCTGGATGCACGCCGGTGGCGACGCCGCCGACCTGGAGCGGATGCTCGACCGGCTGGCCGAGATCCGCCGCGCCGAGGGCGACCAGCGCGACGCTTTCGAGGTCCACGTCATCTCCCTCGACGCCTACTCGGTGGACGGGGTCAAGCGGCTGGAGGACCGCGGCGTCACCGACTGCATCGTCGGCTTCCGCTCGCCGTACATCACCGGCCAAGATCCAGAGCCGCTGGACGCCAAGCTGGCGGCCATCGACTGGTTCGCCGAGAACGTCATCCACCGCCTGTAGCCCGGCGCGGCCAGGCATGCTGAGGCATGGGATTCTCCGCACCGTCGGGTCCACCGGCCACCGCCCGCCAGCTCCGTGAGTTGCTGGACCTGCTGCACGCCGCCGGCCACACGGACTTCCGTGACGCCCGGGGGCCGATGGGGTTCACCCAACGTCAGGCCAACGGCAAGTTCACCCGTGACGAGGCCGACGAGTTCATCGCCCGGCTGCAGGCCGACGACGATGCCACGACCACGACCCCGGTCGTGACCCCGGCGCCGGCGACGACCCCGGCTCGGGCGGCACGCGCTGCGAGCCGGGCCGCCACCGACCGGCTTGCGGACATCCCCGACGACGTCCTCGCCGCCGAACTGCAACGCCGCGGCTGGGCCGTCATCCAGCCGTAGCCGCCCTCAGGCGCGCAGGTCGGCATCCGGCGGCGAGTCGGGGCGCGACGCCTCGGCGACGAGCGACGGCCCCGCTGCCCATGAACGCGTCCAGCACCAGGTCGTCGACGAAGGTGTACAGGCGGATGAGCTGTTCGGGGAGCTCCACCGGGAACGGGGCCGGGTGGCCCACCCGCTTGGCGCTCTCGGTGGGGATGGACCACACGTCCAGCGTCAGGTTCATGAAGTCGTCGGTCAGCACATCGCTGGCGTGGGGCAGGCCCTCCCTGGCCCGCTGGGCCACGGACCGGGCGCGGTCGAAGCGCCCCTTGCTAGCGACGATGACCCGCTCGGTGATGTCGCGCAGCACCGGGTTGGCCGCGCTGCGGAACGAACCCCAGGCGCACGACCCGCTGGCGCCCTCGGCCTTCTGCCAGATCAGCTCACCACGCAGCAGCAGGCCCAGGTCGTGCTCGAGGATGCGGATCACGTCGGCGGACAGGCTGCGATACGGCTTGCGGCCCAGGTTGGCCACGTTGACGGCGATGCGCCCGCCTGGCTCCAGCGTGCGCACGCATTCGGCGAACACCGTCGTCAGCATGTCGAGGTACTCGAGGTACGACGACGGCACGCCCTCGCGCTCCAGCTCCTCCTCGTACTGCTTGCCGGCGAAGTACGGCGGCGAGGTCACCACGAGGGCCACCGAGCCGTCGGCCACCGCGTCCATGTGCCTGGCATCGCCGTGGACGAACGGCTCGGCAACGGGTGCCGGCGCGGCGACCGAGTCGTCGGTGGACACGGCGGGTGGCCGGAAGCGGTCGTAGAACGGCCTGGCGTCGTGACTCTCCCGGGTGCTGACGCCGAAGTTCGACGTGATCGTTCTGCGGCGGGGCGCCATCGCCCTGCAACCTACCTGAGTCCCAGGTCCAGATCGAACAGACGCGCGGCGGTGCGGGGCCATGCGGTGGTCGCTACTGTCGGCGCCGTGGGCCGTCTAGCGACCGTCAGCGTGGGCGAGGACGGCGCAGTCCTGGAGGTGCGCTGGGTGGGCGGCCGACATGCCCGGTTCCATGCGCTGTGGCTGCGTGACAACTCTCTCGATCCCTCCACTCGTGGCCCGGCCAACGGTCAGCGGCTGATCACGATCGGCGCCCTCGATCCAGCCACGCGGGTGGCCACCGCCGAGATCGGCGACGACGGGACCGGGGTGATCGTGCGCTTCGAACCGGAGGGGCTGACGACGGAGTTCGAAGCGTCGTGGCTGGAGGCCAACCGGTACGACCGGCCGCGCCGCCGTGACTGGGGGTGGACGGCGGCCGGTGTGGAGCGGTGGGACGGCGCATCGATGCACGGGCGGCTGGCCAGGGCCGGCTACTCGCAGGTGTGCGCCGACCCGCTGGCGCTGGCCAGGTGGTTGGCGGCGATCGAACGGACGGGCGTGGCGATCCTGCACGGCGTGCCGGTCAGATCCGGCGTGGTGTGTGAGGTTGCCGCGCTGTTCGGTCACGTGCGCGAGACGAACTACGGGCGGTGGTTCGACGTGCGCGCCCGGGTGAACCCGGACAATCTGGCCGATACCAACCTCGGCCTCCAGGCGCACACCGACAACCCGTACCGTGACCCGGTCCCCACGCTGCAGCTGCTGCACTGCCTGGACAACAGCGTCGAGGGCGGCGAGTCCAGCGTGGTCGACGGGTTCATGGCGGTCGCCCGCCTGCACGCCGAGGACCCGCCCGCCGCCCACCTGCTGGCCGCCCATCCGGTCCGCTTCGAGTATCACGGGTCGGCAGACGTGTGGTTGCGCGCCAAGCGACCGATCATCGAGATCGGCCCCGACGGCGAACTGCTCGGGGTGCGATTCAACAACCGCTCCGCCGCGCCGTGGACCGACGTGCCCTTCGACGACATGCCGGCGTTCCTCACCGCCTACCGGCGGTTGGCCGAGATCATCGACGACCCGGCCATGCAGGTCCGCTTCCGGCTGGCGCCAGGTGACCTGTTCGTGGTCGACAACCGGCGCGTGCTGCACTCCCGCACGGCGTTCGGTGGCGAGGGCGCCCGATGGCTGCAGGGGTGCTATGCGGACGTCGACGGGCTGGCCTCCACCGTTCGGGTGCACCGGAGCACAGCGCTGGCCGACACCGTTGCGGACACCTTCGCCCGGCGAGGCGCCCAGGAGTACCTCGGCGAGGCGGTGTCGATGGCCGAGCACATGGCGCAGTGTGCTGCCCAGGCCGAGGCCGCCGGCGCCGACGACGAACTCGTCATCGCCGCCCTGCTCCATGACCTCGGGCACTTCACCAGCGACCTCGGCACCTACTCTGCCGGCGCAACCGTCGACCACCGTCACGAGATCGCCGGTGCCACCGCTCTCGCCGGACTCGTCCCCCGCCGAGTCACCGACTGCATCCGCTTGCACGTGGCCGCCAAGCGCTACCTGTGCGCGGTCGAGCCGCAGTACCGGGCCAGGCTCAGCCCCGCCTCCGTCCACACCTTGGCGCTGCAGGGCGGACCGATGAACACCGCCGAGATCACCGCGTTCGAGTCAGAACCACACCACGCCGACGCGGTGCGCCTTCGGCGCTGGGACGAGGCCGCCAAGGACCCCACCGTCACCGCCCCTCCCCTGGGTCACTACCTCGCCCTCCTCCACCACCTGTGAGTCCCTGTGTTCACGTGATCTCCCACCCAACTGGAGATCACGTGAACAAACGAGGGTGGAATGGAGGTGGGTCAGGCGTTGGCCTTGGTGATCAGTTCGCCCTTGACCGTGATCACGGGCTCGGGAGCAGTGCCCTGGTCAAGCCACGCGGTGACCGCGTCGAGCGCGGCCTTGGCGATGCCCGGCCAATCCTGGCGCACGGTGGCGACCCAGGTCTTGCCCTGCTTGATGGCAGCGTGGGCGAAGTCCTGACCGTCGACGCCGACGACGAAGACGTCGTCGCGCTTGGCTTCCTGGGTGGCCTGGAACGCACCGTCGGCCGAGGCGTCCCACGCGGCGTAGACCCCATTGATCGTGCCGGCCGGGTACTTGGTGAGCCAGTCGAGCACGGTCTTCTTGGCGAAGCCGGTCGAGTCGGCCGGGTCACCCTGGACGTCCTCGATGACCTCGATGCCCTTCTCCTTGAACAGCTTGCGGGCGGCCGCGCCGCGCAGACGAACCGGCTCGAACGGGTCGAAGTGGATGATGCCCACCTTGCCGGACCCACCCATGGCGTCGATGAGCGCCTGGGCGCTGGTGGTCCCGAGGAAGTCGTTGTCCGACGTGATGTTCGACGTGACACCGTCGGCGGAGCCGGCGTCCAGGCCGAAGACGGGGATCTTCGCCGCCTTCGTCTTGGCGAGACCCGCGGAGAACTCCTTGGGGTCGCCCATGCCGAGGACGATGGCGGCCACCTTCTGCGATGCGGCGGTCTCCATCTCGGTGTTCACCGCGGCCAGGTCGTTCTTGGTGTCCTTCATCGTGACCGTGTAGCCGGCCGCCTCGGCCAACTTCTGGAACGCGTCCACCACTTCCTTGGTGGCCGGCTGGGAGGCGTAGTACGGCGAGATGATCGCCAACGTCTTGCCCGCGCCGCTGGCGCCTGCCGCTGCGGTGCCACCTGCCGCGGTGGTGCCGCCGGTGGTGCCGCCGCGTGGCGCCGCCGGTGGTGCCCGGCGTGGTGGCCGCAGGCTTCTTTTCGTCGTCACCGCAGGCCGCCAGCAACCAGGCGCCGGCGAGGCCAGTCGCCCCGCCGATCAGCAGCCGTCGGCGGCTCACCAGGTTCGAGAGGTTGGGTTCGTGCTGTCCTGTCATGTCTGCTCCCCTTGCGTGAAGTGGTTGTTGGAGATCGAGCGCCGGATGGACGCCAGTGCGCCGAATGCTGGCCCCAGTTGGCGAAGCGAAGTGTCGAACACCGTGGCGAGCACGTGGTGGATGCTGGCATGTTCGGCCCGCGGTTGGACGACCGAGACCGTTGGCGCCGGTCCCAGGTCGGCGTCGCCCACCGCGGCGAGGGCGACCGACGCAGCGCCGCGCAGCGCGGCGTCCACCCCCGCCACCGCGCGGATGGGCACGTTGCACACGTCGGCCAGGATCTGCACGCACACCGGAGAGGCGCTGAGCCCACCGCACACCGCCATCGCGGTGGCGCCGGGCGCCACCACCCCGGCGCTCGCCCGCACGGCGTGGGCAATGCCCTCCAGCACGGCTGCGGCGACGGTCGCCCGATCGGTGGAACGGCGGGCCCCGATCAGCACGCCCGTCGCATCGCCGTCGGCCAGCGGCGTCCGTACGCCGTCGAGGTGGGGGATGAACGCCACCCCTTGCGCCGCGGCGCACGCTGATCCCGCCAGGTGATCGAAGCCGGCATGGTCCACCCCGCCCAACAGTGTGGCCCGTGCCCAGTCGGCGGCAGCCCCCGCCGTCAGCATCGGCGCCGCCGCCACCCAGGCAGACGGTTCGGCGCCCGGCAACCAGATCGCCGCCGTCGGCCGGCGTTGTGCCGCGCCGGCAGCCACCCAACCGGACGTGCCCAGGTAGGCGTAGGGCGAACCGAGCGCGGTCCCGACGATGCCGATCGTGGTGGCCACCGCGTCACCGGGCCCGTGGATGACCGGGATGCCCGCAGCGATCCCCAGTTCCCCGGCCGGCCCGGCCAGGAGTGGCGCCGCACTGGCCGCCGGTGCCGCCACCTCCGGCACGGGGATCCCGACCGCGTCGACCACGGCGTCCCACCACACGCCGGCGCCGACGTCGAACAGCCCCGTGGTAGCCGCCGTGGTTGGATCGCACAGCGCCCGCCCGGTAAGCCGATGGACCACGAACGAGTGCCCGCCGAGCAGCACCGTGCGGGTCGAGGCGGCTCGGTCGGGCTCGGCGGCCCGCAGCCACGCCCACTTGGCGGCGACATTGGTGGCGTCGGGTTGGGCGCCGACGTGCTCGGCCCACCCGGTGAGACGCTCGCTCAGCACCCGATGCTCGCCCCCAGCGCGCTGATCGCTATACAGGATCGCCCGGCCCAGCGCACCGTCGTGACCCATGGGGATCAGGTCCTGCATCTGCCCGGTCACCGCCACCGCCGAGACGGCCTCCGGTGCGAGCATGCGCACCGCCTCCACGCACGCCTGCCACCAGTCCACGGGGTCCTGCTCGGCCCACCCTGGTCGCGGGGTGCGCAACGGGTACGCCACCTGCTCGACCCGGGCGATCTCACCATCGATCAGCAGCCCGGCCTTCAGCGCGGTCGTGCCGACGTCGATCGCCAGGAGCATCATCGGCGGGTCCGCAACCGGGTGATCGCCGTCGGCAGCACGATCACGATCACGACAAGCCAGGTGATCACGGACTGCAGGTAGTCGTCGATCGAGGTCTGGTTGAGCCCGGTCTCGAGGACCCGGAACAGCACCACGCCGATCATCGTTCCCGGCAGGTTCGGGCGCCCGTCACGAAAGAACGCCATGCCCATGAACACCGCAGCGATGGACTGCAGCATCAGTGGCGCGGGTGCGGTGAGGTTCGCTGTGCCCAGGTAGGCCGACTGCGTCAGGCCGGTGACGGCCGCCCCCAGCCCGCAGACCACGAAGGCGATCCACTTCACCCGGCGCACGTTGATTCCACTGTTACGGGCCGCGTCGGCGTTGCCGCCCACGGCGTACATCCGCCTCCCCAGCGGCGTGTGGTCGAGCAGGATCCACACCCCCAGCGCGGCGGCGAGGGCGACGAACAGCCGGTTCGGGATCCCCCAGATGCTGCCCTGGCCGGGGGCGACGAAGTTGTTGCGCACCAGGCTGTAGACGGGCTTGCCCTTGACCCGGAAGGCGGCGAGGTTCTGGTAGGCCTCGTTCATCGCCAGCGTGGCGACGAACGCCAGGATGCCGGCGTAGCTGACCAGCAGCCCGTTGACTGCGCCGCACAGCACGCCCACGATCAGGCACAGGGCCACGGCCCACAGCAACGACCCGGGCTGCTTGGGCTGGCCGTCGATGGTCTGGGTGTTGATGATGGTGGCAGCCGCGCCCGCCGCCAGCGCGGCCATGCCTC
This sequence comes from Ilumatobacteraceae bacterium, assembly GCA_037045185.1. Classification (GTDB taxonomy): domain Bacteria; phylum Actinomycetota; class Acidimicrobiia; order Acidimicrobiales; family Ilumatobacteraceae; genus JAKOUY01. The sequence goes on along the minus strand of JBAOHQ010000004.1, from coordinate 785,746 downwards.
CAACGGAGAGATCGAACTCCCCGATCACCATCACCACCGTCTGGACGCTGGCCATGATGGCCAGGAACGTCACCTGGCCGAGGATGTTCGACAGGATGTTCGTCTTGGTCGGATACGTCTCCGGGTACAGGATCGAGAACAGGGCGAACACGGCGCCGAGGGCCAGCACCCCGACCCACGGGCGAAGCACGTGACCCACCCTGCGCAGGGTGGCCATCACGCCGCCTCGGTGCGGTAGCACGCCAGCAGCAACTCGTGCTCGGTGGTGGTGTCCGGATCGAACCACCCGACGGGATGTCCTTCGTGCATCACCAGGATTCGATCACACAGCCCCAGCAGTTCGGGGAGTTCGCTGGACACCACCAGGGCCGCCACGCCACTCACCACCAGCGAACGGATCAGGTGATAGATCTCGCTCTTGGTCCCCACATCCACACCGCGCGTCGGTTCGTCGAGCAGCAGCAGCCGCGGATCGGTCGCCAGCGCCTTGGCCAGCACCACCTTCTGCTGGTTCCCGCCCGACAGGGTCAGCACGTCCTGGTCGATGCTCCGCCGGCGCAGGTCCAGCCGATCGGCGGCCTCGGTGGCGTGACGCCGGGCCCGGCGCGCCGACGTCAGCCCGAAGCGGGCGTGGCGATCCAGGGTGGTGAGGTTGACGTTGCGTTCGATCGAGTCAGGGACCAGCCCGTCGGCGCGCCGCTCCTGGGGCACGTAGGCGACGCCGGCGCGCAGTGCGGCCGACGTCGACGACGGGGCGAAGGCCCGGCCGTGCAGCAGCATCGAGCCACGGCTGGGCCGCTGCACGCCGGCGATGATCCGCAGCAACTCGCTGCGCCCGCTTCCCGCCAACCCGGCGATGCCGACGATCTCGCCGGCGCCCACGGTGAGGTCCACCGCGGTGGTCTGCAGCCCGCCGACGCCGCTCAGCTCGACCACGGCCTCGCCGGGGGCCGGGGGGCCGCCACGCTCGGGGAAGAAGGCGTCGAGGTCACGACCCACCATCGCCGACACCACCCGCTGGATCGTCGTGTCGGCGATCGACCCGGCGTCGACCCGGCGCCCGTTGCGCAGCACCGTGTACTCGTCGGCGATGGCGAAGACCTCCTCCAGCCGGTGGCTGACGTACAGCACGGCCACGCCTTGGGCGGTGAGCCGGCGGATCACGGCGAACAGTTGCGAGGTCTCGGCGTCGGTCAGCGCGGCAGTCGGCTCGTCGAGGACCAGCACCTCGGCATCGGTGGACAGGGCGCGGGCGATCGCCGTCATCGTCATGCCAACCGGGGACAGGCGCGACGCATCACGACCGACATCGAGGCGCTGACCGAGGCGAGCCAACAGTTCGGTGGCCCGCCGGTTGAGCTCACCGAAGTCGACCAGACCGAACCGGCGAGGCGACGGGCGGCCGAGGAAGATGTTCTCGGCGACCGACAGCCCCGGCACGATCGACACCTCCTGGAACAGCGTGGCGATGCCGTGGTGCAGCGCGGCCGCCGGGGTGTGCAGCTCCACCGCGGCGCCGGCGATCTCCACCGAGCCACTGTCGGGGCGCAGCACCCCGCTGAGGATCTTGATCAGCGTGGACTTGCCGGCCCCGTTCTCACCCAGCAGCGCGTGCACCCGACCGGCAGCCAGTTCGAGGTCCACATCGTGCAGCACGGTGACGCCGCCGAACTGCTTGGTGAGGCCGCGCCCGGCGAGTGGACCGGGCGCACCGCTGGCGCTGTCCCCGGGCACGGGGGGTATCTTGCTCAACGCCGAGCGAAGTGGTCAATTGTTTGCGGGGGCTCTCCCGGAAAGGACGGCGGTGGCCGAGCAGGGGAACGATCGGGCGGTCTACTGCGGTGTCGACGTGGGCACCCAGGGATCCAAGGCCGGGCTGTACGACGCATCGGGAACCGTGTTGGCCGATGGATACGTGGAGCACGTCTTCGACAACATCCGTCCGGGATGGATCGAGATGGACCCGTTCCAGGTCGTCGAGGCGGTCGTCGGGGCGATCCGCCAGGCCACCACGGCGGCGGGAAGCCGGGCCCGGGACGTCGCTGCCATCGGCATGTCGGGCATCCTGTGCGGACCGGTGTTCGTCGACGAGCGCTGGGTGCCGGTCCGCCCGCTGATCCCGTTCCTCGACACGCGGGCCCAGGAGGAACTGGCCTGGCTGCGCACCGACGTGGAGCCCCTGTGGGAGACTGAGTCGGCCAACGCGTCGCTCGACACCTACGTGATGGCCACCACCTACGAGTGGGTCCGCCGCCACGAGCCGGATCGCTTCGCCCGCATCAGGGCGATCCTCTCGCTGGCCCCGTTCGTGGCCGGCCGGCTCGCCGGGCTGCAAGCCACCGACGCATTCACCGACCCCTCGCACCTGTCGGGATGGATCGTCGGCTGGGACGCGGCAACGGGAACCGTCAGCGAACGTCAGGCGGCGCTGCTGGGCATCGAGCTGGATCGCTGCCCACGCGTGGTGGCGCCCACCGAGATCATCGGTTCGTTGACGCCGGAGATGGCGTCACGCACCGGCCTCCCCGCCGCCACGCCGATCTGCGCCGGCGCCGGGGACGTGATGCAGAGCAACCTGTCGGCCGGCCTGGTGCGCCCGGGTCTGGCCACCGATGTCGCCGGCACCGCCAGCATCCTGACCGTCGGAGTCAGCGGGCCGGTTCCGGCCGTTACCGCGGTGCCGGGAATGCTCTACAGCCAGGGGACCTTGCCTGGCCAGGCGCTGTACTGGGGCTACGTCAAGGCCGGCGGGTTGTCGCTGCGCTGGTTCCGCGACGAGGTGCTCGACCGCCGCGGCGATGACTCGCTGTACGCCCAGATGGACCGCCTCGCCGAGGCCGTGCCCGCCGGGTCGGGCGGCGTCCTGTTCGGGCCGTACCTGTCGGGCGGCAACCCCGACAACCCCTACGCCAGCGGGACCTGGCTGGGCATGTCCATGGCCACGGGGCGAGCCGAGTTGTGGCGCAGCATGCTGGAGTCGATCGCTTTCGAGTACGCCGACTTCCTCGCCGCCTTCGCCGCCAACGGTGTGCAGGTCAGCGCCGTTCACGCGGTGGGTGGTGGCGCACGGTCACCCCTGTGGAACCAGATCAAGGCCAACGCCACCGGCCTGCCATGGCTGGTGCCTTCCCGCCAGGACGGCGCCCCGCTGGCCGACGCCGCCCTGGCCGCCGCCGCCGTGGGTCATCAGGCCGATCTGGCGGCGACCATCCAGCGATGGGTCGGGGAGGGGACCTCGATGATCCCAGCCGCGGTCGAGGTGGCCTCCTACGCAGCGATCCAACGAGTCCGCCGGCGGTTGCTCGGTGGCGCGCTGGCCGACACGTTTGCCGCGCTCGACGCGCTGCGCGACCATCGACCTCCAGGAGGAACACCATGAGCAAGCTCGTCATCGCCCTCACCGACGATCCCGGCGCGGTGGTCAGTTCGACCACCGACGCGTCGCAGATCGCCCAGACGCTCGCCGGGCGCGGGATCGACTTCGGCCGGTGGGCCGCCGACCGCGAGCTGCCGGCGGACGCAACGCAGGACGACATCCTCGCCGCCTATGCCGAACGAGTCCGCGCCGTCGGCGAACGCGGCTACACCACCGTGGACGTCGCCCGAATGAACCCGGACCCCGCCGACCCGGGGTACGCCGAGATGGTCGCCGGGGCGCGAGGCAGGTTCCTGAGCGAGCACCGCCACGCCGACGACGAGGTCCGCTTCTTCGTGGAGGGCAGCGGCGTGTTCTACCTGCACCTCGACGACGAGGTGCTGATGCTGCTGTGCGAGGCGGGTGACTTCGTCAGCGTGCCGGCCGGCACGACGCACTGGTTCGACATGGGAACTCGCCCGCGGTTCACTGCCATCCGCTTCTTCCAGTCGGCCGACGGATGGGTCGGTGACTTCACCGGCAGCGACATCGCCACCCGGTTCCCCACCTACGACCAGCTCGCCGGTCCGTCGTGAGGGCCGTCGTCATCGACATCGAGGGCACCACGTCGTCGACATGGTTCGTGCAGGACCGCTTGTACCCGTACTCCCGCCGCCACTTCGCCCGCTACCTCGCCGAGCACGGCAATCGCGACGACGTCGCCAGGATGATCGGTGAAGTCCGTGAGCTGGCCGGCGAGCCCGACGCCGACCACGACCGGGTGGAGTGGTGGCTGAACCACTGGCTCGACGGCGACCACAAGGTCCGCCCGTTGAAAGCCTTCCAGGGCTGGATCTGGGCGGAGGGCTTCGCCAGCGGTGAGCTCACCAGCCACTTCTTCGACGACGCCCTCCCGGCAATGCGCCGCTGGCACGGCGCCGGGCTGGAGATCGACATCTTCTCGTCGGGTTCGGTCAACGCCCAGCGGGCGTGGTTCGGCAACACGCCGCAGGGTTCGGTCCTCGGCCTGATCACCCATCACTTCGACACCGAGAACACCGGGCCCAAGCGTGTGGCCCACAGCTACCGCGCCATCGTCGAGCGCATCGGCGCGCCGGCCGGCCAGATCGTGTTCCTCTCTGACTTGGCCGCCGAGCTCGACGCCGCCCGCGAGGCCGGTGTGTGCACCGTGGGGGTGCGCCGCGAGGGCGACGAGCACTTCGCGGCCGGTGTCGGCGACCACCCGGCGATCACGTCGTTCGACCAGCTCGACCCCACCGGGCCCACCATCGTGGTCCACGCCAGCGCCGGCCGATGACCGACGGCAGGATCCAGCGCGACGCGTCGGCGCTGGACGGGACCTACGACGTCATCGTCGTGGGAGGCGGAATCACGGGCGTCAACGTTGCCCGTGAGTTCGCCGGGCGGGGCGTGACAGTGCTGCTGGTCGACAAGGCGGACTTCGGGCAGGGGACGAGTTCGGCGACGACGAAGTACATCCACGGCGGCATCAGGTACCTGGAGACCCGCCAGTTCGGTGTCGTGCGCGAGAGCCTGCGGGAGCGCCGGCTGTTGACGCTGGCCGCCCCCCACCTCGTCAGCCAGCGCCGCTTCGTGATGCCGGCGTGGCGCTGGAGCCGGCCCCCGACCACGCTGATCGGCGCCGGCGTGGGCGCCTACACCGCACTCGGCTTCGACCGCAACCGGCGGCTCCCCTCGCCGCTGCGAACGCCACTGCCGCGATGGTGGTCGCGGTCCCGGTTGCTGGCGCGGGTGCCGTGGCTCGACCCGGCCGAGTTGCAGGGCGCGTTCGTCTACCACGACACGCTGAATGAGCATCCGGAGCGGCTGCTGCTGGCGTTGCTGCGCACCGCGGTGGCCAGTGGCGCCACCGCCGTCAATCACGCCGAGGCCACCGGGTTCGTCGTCGATCGATCGGCGGCCGGCTCGATCACGGTGACCGGCGTGGAGCTCGTCGACCGCCAGACCGGGAGCACGCACCGGGCCATGGCCAAGGCGGTGGTCAACGCTGCCGGCCCGTGGATGGATCTGGTCCTGGCCCGGCTCGGTCGCCCGCTGGGCGTGGCGCTGCAACGAAGCAAGGGGGTCCACCTGCTGTGCCGGCCCATCGGAGGGGACGCCGGTGAGGACACCGTGTTCGCCAGGGCCCGCAGTGGCAAGAACGTCATCGTCTCGCCGTGGCAGGGATACCACTTCATCGGGCCTACCGACACCGCCGTCGAGGGCTCCCCCGACGACGTGCGTGCGGTCGCCGACGACGTCGACGAGATCCTCACCATCGTCAACTCCACCGTCGCCCAGCCGGCCCAACGGCTCAGCCTGGACGACGTCGCCGACGTGACGGTGGGGATCCGCCCGCTCGTGATGGAGGAGGGCAAGGACACCCGCTCGACGAGCCGCCGCCACGAGCTGTACCACCACGCCCGCAGCGGTGTCCACGGGTTGTGGTCCATCGCCGGCGGGAAGTGGACCACCGGGCGCGCCCTTGGCGTGGAGACGGCCACCACCGTGCTGGGTGATCCTGGCCTGGCCGGCGTGCGCACCCGCCCGTACGACTCCGCCGCGACGGGCGTGCTGCATGGCTTCGGGTGGGGCGCTGACCCGGCACCACTGTTCGAGGCGGCGCTCACCTCGCAGCCCTCGGTCGCGCTGGACCCACCGACGCGGGACCACCTCGCCCGCCTGTACGGCACGGAGTACGCCGCCGTGCTCGATCTCGTCGCAGGTGACCCGTCCCTCGGTCAGCGCGTCTCGGAGCGGCCGGGCTGCCTCGACATCGCCGCCCAGATCGTGCGGGCCGTGACTCACGAGGGCGCAGTCGAGCTCTCCGACATCGTCGACCGCCGCCTCACCATCGGCACACTCGGCCCTGTTGGCCAGCGCACGTTGCAGCGGGTCGCCTCACTCGCCGCCCCCCTGCTCGGCTGGTCGGCCGAACAGGCGACCACCCGCGCCGAGGCCGAGCACCTCCGCCGCTGCACCCGCCGCGCCCTGTGGTCCCCGCCCCACCCCTGACGCCCACCCTGACCCCCACCCTGCCCGTCTGCTGGTGGCGGGGTTCTACGATGCGGGGATCGAAGCGCTGCACACGGCAACGCGCTCGGCCCTGGCACTGCTGCGGCCCGAGCGGCCTGACCGGCTCCTGCGTGGGTTGATCGCCGGGGCGATCGCCGGGCCAACGGCCGCTGGTCTGCTGGCGATGGCTGCCGCTCGCTATCCCACCGCTGTCGCTCTGGACGACGTCGACGGCGAGCTGTCCTATGCAGCGCTGTGGCGGCGCACCGATTCACTGGCAGCCGACCTGCGTGACCGCGGCGTGGGCGAGGAGGACACCGTGGGCGTGCTCGCCCGCAACGGGCGGACGTTCGTGGTCGCCTGGCTGGCCGCTGCCAGGCTGGGTTGCGACGTGGTGTTCCTCAACACGGGATTCGCTGCACCGCAGCTGGCCGACGTCATCCGCGGCGAACAGATCACGGTGCTGCTCCACGCCGACGAGTTCGCCGGGGTGGTCGGCGCAGCGCCCGTTGCCCACATCCTGTCCGGGTCCGACATCGAGGACTCGGGGTCGCGTCGCGGCCGCATGCCGTCGCTCCCGTCGCGGCGGCGCGGTGCCGCGGTGATCCTGACCTCGGGGACCACGGGTCGCCCCAAAGGGGCACGGCGCACGGGGACCCGGGGAGGAGCCAGCGTGGCCGGGCTGCTGGCGCGCATCCCGATCCGGGCCAGGGACACGGTCGTGATTGCCGCGCCGGTGTTCCACGGCTGGGGAATGGGGCATCTGACGATCGATCTGGCGCTGTCGGCCACCATCGTGGTTCGCGCCCGATTCGACCCGGAGGAGACCGTTGCCCTCGTGGCCGCTCGTCGTGCCGCCGGGCTCGTCGTCGTGCCGGTGATGCTGCAGCGGATCCTTGAGCTGGGTCCCGCGGTGCTCGATCGGTACGACACCTCATCGCTGCGGTACATCGCCAGCAGTGGTTCGGCGCTCGGTCCGGCGCTGGTCACGGCCACCCTGGAGCGCTTCGGCCCGGTCCTCTACAACATGTACGGCACCACCGAGGTGTCGATGGCGACGATCGCCACGCCCCTCGATCTCATCGCCCACCCCGCCACCGCCGGGCGGCCGATCACCGGTTCGACGGTGCGGGTCCTGGACGAGGCCGGCATCGAGGCGCCTCGCGGACGGCGCGGTCGGATCTTCGTCGGATCGGCGGCGCGGATGGACGGCTACACCGGCGGGGGCACCAAGCCCACGGTGGGCGACCTGCTGGACACCGGCGACGTCGGCGTGATCGACGACGACGGGTTGCTCTTCGTCGAGGGCCGAAGCGACGACATGATCGTCAGCGGTGGCGAGAACGTCTTTCCGTCGGAGGTGGAGGACCTGCTCGCCCACCACCCGGCGATTCGCGACGTCGTGGTGATCGGCGTGCATGACGACGCCTTCGGCCAACGGTTGCGGGCAATCGTGGTTCGTGCTCCCGGGCACCGCCTGACAGCCGCGCAGGTGAAGGACCACGTGCGCGCCAACCTCGCCCGCCACAAGGTGCCGGCGACGGTCGGTTTCGTGACCGAGCTGCCGCGCAACGCCAGCGGCAAGATCCTGCGCAACCAGCTCACCTGACCAGCTCGTCCGACCACCTCACCCCGTTTGTTCACCTGATCTCCAGCCGCACGGGAGATCACGTGAACAAACCGGGGGGTTCGGGCGTGGCGCGGTCGGGCCGAGGGCGGGGTCAGGGCGGAGCGCGGTCGGGTCGAGGGCGGGGTCAGGGCGGGGGGAGGCCGAGATCGGCCAGGGCCTGGGCCGCGGCGTTGGCGCCGCACATGCCGTGAGCGCCGGCACCCGGCGGTGTCGATGCCGAGCACAGGTACGCGCCACGCACACCGGTGGCATACGGGTTGACGGCCACTCGCGGCCGGAACAGCAGTTGCACAGGCGACGACGCCCCGCCGGCGATGTCACCGCCGATGTAGTTGGCGTTGTAGACGGACATCTCCGTTGCCGAGCGCACGGCGGTGCCGACGATGCGCTCACGAAAGCCGAGGGCGAACCGTTCGATCTGGGCGATGATCGCCTCGGTGGCATCCCCGGTGTACCCGTGGGGAACGTGGGCATAGGTCCACAGCGGATGGACCGACCCGACCGACCGACCAGGGTCCGCCAGGTACTGCTGTCCGACGAGCACGAAGGGCCGCTCGGGCATCTGGCCACGGTGAACGGCCGCCTCGTTGGCGGCCACCTCGTCGATGGTCCCGCCAAGGTGCACCGTACCGGCGCGGCGGGCGTCGTCGGCTGCCCACGGCACGCCACCCTCGACGGCGAAGTCGACCTTGAACGCGCCGGGGCCGTGGCGGAAGCGCCGGTACGCCCGGGCAACGCGACGCGGTAGCCGGTCGCCGAGGATGTCGGCCGCGATCGACGGTGAGACGTCCAGCATCAACACGTCGTGCTTCGCAAGGTCGGCGATCGAGCCCACTCGCTGTCCGACCTCGATGCTCCCGCCGTGGCGGCGGATATCGGCGACCAAGGCGTCGGCGATGGCCTGCGACCCGCCCTCGGCCACCGGCCACCCCTGGGCGTGAGCTGCGGTGATCAGCATCAGCCCCACCGCGCTGGTGAACGGCCGGCCCAGCGGGTAGAAGGCGTGAGCGGCGACACCGGCCCACAGCGCCCGCGCCTGCGGCGTGCCCCAGCGCCTGGCCAGCACGGTCGCCGGCGCCATCGCCGGCACCCCGAAGCGGGCAAGCAGCACGGGGTGGCGGGGCACGTGGAGGATGGGACGGCCGATCTCGCTCAGCAGGTCGGCGAAGTGGGCGACCAGCGGTTCGAACTGCCGACGCCATCCGCGGCCGTCTGTCCCCAGCCCGTCGGCCGTGCGGTCGAGCGAGCGATACAACGCCGCCGACCCGCCGTCCAGCACGTGGACGCAGTCGATCTCCGGGTACCGCCACGACAGGCCCGACGACGCCAGGTCGAGGCTGGACAGGAACGGCGATGCCACCGCCAGCGGATGGAACGCCGAGCAGTGGTCGTGCACCAATCCGGGGACGATCATCTCCGAACTGCGAACGCCGCCACCGATGGTGTCGCTGGCCTCCAGCACGGTGACGGCCAACCCGGCCCGTGCCAGGCGGGCGGCGGCCGCCAGGCCGTTGGGCCCGCTGCCCACCACGATCGCGGTCGTCATCGTGTCGCTCGAATCACTCGATCACGTTCTACCGCCGGTGCCGGGATGCGCCATGCCCGGCGCCACATAGCCCGGCATCGTCCAGGTGATCGTGTGCGGGATGGGACCGTTCGGCAACCACGGTTGCTCGTTGTACGCGTCGTCGTTGTGGTACCAGCCGCGCTCCACGGTGCCCAGCGCGGCGTCGATCACCCGGTACTGGACCCGCTTGCTGAATGCCGGCTGGGACTCGGTGAAGGCGACGACGACGTCGCCTGGCTCGTACTGGCAGCGCTCCTGCAGCGCGCCGATCAGCCGCTCGTCGAGGCAGTGGCCGTCGCCGAAGTTCCACCCGGTGAGCACGTTGCTGACGAACTCACCCTCGCGCTGAACACGATGATCGAGGCCGTCGGTATGACGCATCAGCGCCGAGATGTGCATCCGGCCCATCGGGTGCATCATCCGGAACGCCACCGCCTTCTGGATGAAGATCTCGGAGATCTCCTTGCCGAAGATGGGCTCGATCTGGTCGATCTGGTTCTCGGCAGCCTTGACCACCCGCTCGTTGATCCGGTCCTCCATCGACTTGTTGCGGAACGAGAACGTGGCCGACGCCCAGTTGCCGGCGTACTGCTTCATCCCCACCAGGAACGACACGTACTGGGGCTTCAGCGCCCCGAGGAGGATGGGGAACAGGGCCACGCAGATCACCGTCGCCAGGAGCGCCGGGTGCATGTCGCCCACGCCGTAACCGTTGCCTGCCGAGAAGTTGCCGAACAGGAACCCGGCGCAGAACATGAAGAACACGTTCCACTCCAGCGGCACCGCCAGCGGAAACGTGGAGATGATGAACGTATGCAGCATCCACATCGAGACGATGGCGATCCACGTCATCCACGGCCACGGCGAGAACAGCAGGACCAGCGGCATCACCAACTCGCACGTGGTCCCGCCGATGTGGGCCAGAGCGTGAGTGAGCTTGGATGGGCGCAGATCGTTCGGATACTCCCGGACGGTGCGCTTGCGGAACTTGTCGAACACCATCCACGGCGTGTTCTGGATCATGATCGCCACGGTGCAGGAGAACCCGTGCTGCAGCTTGGAGAACCCGGCGCCCATCCAGATGACGACGATGAAGATCTTGGCGGCCACGACCATGTCGACGAAGTTGTGGAACAGGCCGAAGCACAGCAGCGTGGGGACGTACTGCTCGGCGCGTGACGAGAGGAACACCACCTTGTCCCGCAGGCCCATCAGCAGGATCAGCCCGCAGTAGGTCAGGACCGCCCACTGCGGCAGGATGCCCGCACTGCCCGCCGGGAGCCCGTCGACCTGCTCGCCGGACAGGAAGAACATCAGCACGATCAGCGTCGCCAGGATCAGCTTGTACAACCCGGTGTCCCACGGCTGGCGGCGGCTGCCCTTGGTGAACGGCACGTGGTTCGGGTACGGCGGGACGCGCAGCGTGTCGTTCTGCCACCAGTACAGGATCCCGCCGATCGGTGGGTCGAAGTGGAACGCCAGCGGGCCCGACGTGGCGGCCAACCCCATGATCTCCAGCAGGATCGTCCAGATCATCAGCTTCTGGTAGAGGATCGGCTGGTGCCACCAGTCGCCGATGTTGTTGAACTCCAGGCCCTTGGTGAACGCCCCGGCGAACACCAGCCCGAAGAACGAGTACCAGAACAGCTTCCAGATGTACAGCGTCGAGGTGTTGCGTGGGGTGCCGAAGCCCTGCTCCACCCAGTGCAGCTGGAGGATCTTCATTCGTTGGAAGAACGGGATCGTGGCGAACTCGTCGAGGTCGACGGGTGGCAGTTCTGCGGTGCGATAGCCCATGAGCTAGATCCTCTCGCGCTGCGTCAAGGCCCGCCGGCGGCGTTCCTTGTCGAAGTAGTAGTCGTCTTCGTCGGGTGTCCTGGTGGACACCACCTTGCCGGTCAGGCGTTCGAGCTCACGCTCACGGACGCGCTGACGCTTCCACGCCTTGCGCTTCTTCTTGCGCCGCTGCCATTCGAAGTGGTCGTCCTCGGTCTCGGACGTGCCGCTGAGGTATGCCTCCTCGATCTCGGAGATCCGCCCGATGGCTTCGGCGGCCGGAAGCTGCAGGACGATCTGGCCGCGCGACATCAGGTACATCCGATCGGCGAAGCGCAGCGCCTTGCGAGCGTGCTGCTCGACGATCAGCGCGCCCGTCCCGCGCTCGTCAGCAGCGGCGCGCACGGCGCCGAGCAGGCGGTCGACGATCATCGGGGCCAGGCCCAACGACAGCTCGTCGGCGAGCAGCAGATCGGGCTTGCGCACCAGGGCGCGGGCCAGGGCCAGCATCTGCTGCTCGCCACCGGACAGCATCCCGCCGCGCACGTTCAGCCGGTTGCGTAGTTCGGGGAACAATTCCAGCGCATCGTCCACCGAGCCGCCGCCGAGGCGCAGGTTGTCGTACGCCGAGAGCTTGGTGAACACCAGGCGCTCCTCGGTGATGAGCCCGATCCCGCCGTCGCGCACACGCTGGTGCATGGGCGTCCAGGTGGGCACGTTGTTCACCATGACGATGCCGTCCATCGGCGCCAGCTCACCGGCGATGGTCAGCAGCGTGGTGGTCTTGCCGGCGCCGTTCGGGCCCAGGAGGCACACCACCTCGCCGGCGCGAACCTCGATGTTGACCGCGCGCACGACCTCTCGGCCGAGGTACCCGGCTTTGAGGTTGCGGGTCTGCAGCAACGGCGTGGTCACGACGCGCCCCCGACCGAGGCGCGGTCGGCGACCAGCGCAGGCGCCTCGTCGTCGACCTCGTCGCCCAGGTAGGCGGCGATGACGGCGTGGTCGTTGCGCACCTGTTGCGGTGAGCCGGAGGCGATCTTCTTGCCGAAGTCCAAGACGATGACCTCGTCGCACACGCCCATCACGAAGTTCATGTCGTGCTCGACGACCAGCACCGCCATGCCCCAGTCGTTCGCCAGGCGGCGGACCACGTTGGCCAGTTCGGTGCTCTCCGTGGTGCTCAGCCCGGCGACCGGCTCGTCCAGCAGGATCACGCTGGGGTGCATGGCCACGGCTCGGGCGATGGCCAGCAGGCGGCGCTTGCCGTACGACAGGTCCTTGACGTCGACGTGGAGATCTCTGTCGAGGCGGAACTCCTTGATGGCCCGGACCACTTCCGGGGGGAACGGTGGGTTGCTCGGGTGCACCAGGTCACGCACGTAGGACCACAGGTCCTGGGGGTCGGCGGCGATGCTGAGGTTCTCGAACACGGTCGCGTCCTCGAACAGCTCCAGCGACTGGAACGACCGCGACAGACCGGCGCGGGCCCGCTTGGCTGCTGGCGCCTTGGACAGATCGTGGTCCGCGATCAGCACGTGTCCCGTGGAACGGGTGAATCCGCTGATCGCGTCGATCAGCGACGTCTTGCCGGCGCCGTTCGGCCCGATCAGGCCCGTCACGGTGCCCGGCTGCAGCGTGAAGCTGACGCTGTCGACGGCGACGACGGCGCCGTACTTCACCGTGAGGTTGCGCACCGACAGCGTCCTGGCCGGGACTCGCCGCTGATGGGCGGCGTCGTCGGCCCGCGGGTCGGACACGTCGGCAAGGGCGATGAGGTGGGTCCTGCCCCACTTGCGCATCTTCTTGATGCCGCGGAACATCTTCACCCACTCGGCGGCCACGCCGTCTTTGTACGCCAGCACCATCAACAAGATGGCCACCCCGCTGATGAGCGGCATCCACCGACCCACCCCGTCCCAGGTGGACTCGAAGATCTCCTGGTTGAACCCGGCGATGGCCATGGTCCCGCCGACGAACGCGCCCAGCAGATGCCCGACGCCGCCCACCAACGCCAGGCCCACGTAGGTGACCGAGGTGAAGTTGGTGAACGACTGGTAGCTGATCGAGCTGAGCCGGAACGCCAGCAGGATCCCGCCGACAGCTGCGATGCCGGCCGACAGGGCGAAGGCGAACAGCTTGGCGCGCATCACGTCGATGCCCAGCGCCGCCGCGGCGCGCTCGTTCGTGCGCACGGCGATCAGCCGCCGCCCGCTACGGCCACGACGGACGTTGGACACCACCAGCACCATCAGCATCGCCATGGCCAGCACGAAGATCCCGTAACGCTCGGGATGATTGATCGAGCCGATGTCGTAGCCGAACAGGTCGGGATTGCCCACCTGCGTGCCCTGCACGCCGCCGGTGTAGGCGCGGTTGCGGAACAGCATCAGTTCCATGGTGCTGCCGAGGCCGAGGGTGACGATGGCCAGGTTGATCCCCCGTGTTCGCACGGCGGGGAGGCCGAAGATCACCCCGAGCACGACCGTGGCGGCCACACCGGCGAGCATCGCCAGGAGGAACGGGATGTGGAACACAGCGACCAGCCGACCGGCCACGTAGGCCCCGAAGCCTGCCATCGCGTACTGGGCGAGGGAGAGCTGGCCGGCGTAGCCGGTGAGCACGACGATCGACAGCAGCACGATGGTGACACCCAGCGAGACCGTCAGTGCGTCAACCCACTTGTTCTCCCGGGCGAGCAACAGGTACACGAGAGTGCCGCAGCCGAAGATGGTCCAGTCCCACGAGATCCGGCCGTTGCCCAGCATGGGCATCTGCTTCAAGAAGTAGTCACGCAGCGGCAGCGACCGGCCACGAAACACGAGGAACACGATGATGACGAGGAACGGCAGCGACGGCCCGAGGCCCTGCTGCTTGGAGAACCGGGACACCAGCGTCTGACCGATCCCCAGTGCGAAGCCAGCCAGGGTCGCCATCGGGAACGAGCGGAAGTCGGCCACCAGCGCAGCGGCCAGCCCGGCGAGGATCAGCGAGGTCATCGCCGTGACCTGCAGGGTGATGATCGGGACCACCAAGATGCCGGCCAGCGCGGCGATGCCAGAGCCCAGCGCCCAGTTCAGCAGGGCGACGCGGTTCGGTGACACACCGACGGCCTCGGCCGATCGTTCGCTCTCGGACACCGCCTCGGTAGCCAGACCGAACTGGCTCGACCGGTACAGGCGCCACAGCCCGAACGCCGAGACGCTGGCGATCCCCAGCAGGATGAATCGATCGACCGTGGTCCCGACGTCACCCCACAGGGTGACCCGGTTCGTGGGCAGCCAGCTCTTCACCTGGCGGGACTCCGAGCCGTAGCGCAGCACGACGCCGGCCTGGATCGTGATCAGCACGCCCAGCGTGGCGATGACCCGGACCAGCGAGCTGGCTCGGCGCAGCGGGCGCATGATCACCCAGTGGGTCAGCGCACCGAGGAACGCCGCCCACAGCACACCGATGGCCGAGGCGGCGAGGAACGGCATCCCGTTCTTGTGCAGCTCCCATTGCATGAACACGCCGGCGATCGCCGTGGCGCCGAGCGAGAAGTTCAGCACCCCCGTTCCGCGGTAGATCACGATCAGACCCTGTGAGGCGAAGGCATACAACGCCCCGACCCCGAGCCCCAAGAGGGCAAATCGAATGACTTCGCTCATCGGCCCCCTTCCCCCTGCGGTGCAGCCGTGCGAAACGGCACAGTAGCCGTAGCAATCGTTCGCGATGTGTGCTCAGATGACGACCGTCAGAAAACCGGCTGGTGCGCTTGGGGGTGCCGGCTTTGTCAACTTGGGGGAATACATGACCAATCCGAATGACTCGCGTGCACGCTGGCGATCGCTGCCGGTGAAGCGGGCGCTCGTTGCTGCCGTCATCGTCGCCGGTGCGGCGACATCGGCAGGTGTGGCCAGCGCGCAGCGCGTCGCCACCACACCACCGGCCGCAGCGGCGCCCAGCGGAGACCCGATCAAGGTGATGACGGTCACCACGCTGAACGCTGCGGGACCCACCTACAAGAACATCGCCAACACCGCGAAGGCCTACGAGAAGTACATCAACGCACGCGGTGGCATTGCGGGTCGTCCGCTCGAAGTGACCGTCTGCGACGAGCAGTTCGATCCGGCTGTGGCCGCCACGTGTGCCCGCCAGGCCGCCGACGAGCAGATGGTGTCGGTCGTCGGGTCGTTCACGTTCTTCGCCGAGAGCATCGTCCCGGTCATCGCCGAGAAGAACATCACCTGGTTCGGTGAGTGCTGCCCGATCACGCCGTCGGAGCTGACCAGCAAGCACTCGTTCCCCATCGGCAACCAGCCGATGTACGCGGTGGGGGCGGTGAAACGTGCCGTCGACGACGGATGCGCCAACATCAACGCGGTCATCATCGACGGCGCCCAGATCTTCCTGCCGCCGATGGAGAACGCGATGAAGGCCCTCGGCAAGACGTTCGGCGCCACGGTGATCCTGCCACCAACAGCGCAGGACTACTCCTCCGAGGTGGCCCAGGCCACCGATGGCGCCGACTGCGTCATCGCCGTCATCTCCGAGACCCCGTACATCACCTGGAACACGGCCTGGACCCAGTCGGGGACCACCGCTCGGCAGTACGGCCCGCAGGGCAACCTCGACGTGATCTCCGCCAAGGGCAACGAGGACTCCACCGACGGTGACGTCATCGCCGGCATGTACCCGGACATCTCCACCGCACCGTGGGCCGAGTACCGCACCGCGCTGTCCGAGGCCGGCCTCGACACCAATGAGCTGGACTACAACAGCCTCGGCGGGATGGGCACCTGGGCTGCGTACGTGGCCTTCACCAAGATCGCCAGCGGCATCCAGGGTGACATCACCGCCGACTCGTTCTTTGCCGCAGCGTCGGCCACGAACAACCTCGACCTCGGCGGCATGGTGCCGGTGCTGGACTTCACCAAGGAGTGGACCGACGGCCTGGCCGGCTACCAGCGCCTGTTCAACCGCAGCGTCGTGTTCAGCAAGCTGGACAAGGGCAAGGTCGTCCCGCTGACGACCGAGTTCGAAGATGTCAGCAACCTGGCCACGGGCAAGGCCGGCTGAACACGCCGTCCTGGTGATCGGCAGCGACCGGGCCGTGTCGGTTCCCTACGACACGGCCCGGTCGCTGCCGCTCCAGTACCGGGCGCGCACGGCCTTCTTGTCGGGCTTGCCGACAGGCGTGAGCGGTAGGGCGTCGACGTAGTCGATCGACTTGGGCGCCTGCTGGGCGCCCTTGGCGCCCTTGACGAGTTGCTGCAGTTCGCCGGTCAGCGTGTCCGATGGCGCGTGACCCGGCTGGAGCACGACGACGGCCTTCACGGCCTCCCCCCACTTCGGGTCGGGGACCCCGATGACCATCACCATGCCGACGGCCGGATGAGTGGTCAGCACGTCTTCCACCTCGCGCGGGAACACGTTGAACCCGCCGGTGATCACCATGTCCTTGGTGCGATCGACGATGTACAGGTAGCCCTCGTCGTCGAACCGCCCGACATCGCCAGTGTGCAGCCAGTCCCCAGACAGGGCCTCGGCCGTCTCGGCCGGGAGATCCTTGTAGCCGTTCATGACCAGCGGCCCGCGGGCGCAGATCTCGCCGGACTGGCCGGGGCCGACGGGGCGGTTCTGCGAGTCGAGCAGGGCGACGTGCATCCACGGCACCGGGCGGCCGCACGACGACAGCCGCTCGGGATGGGACAGGTCGTGCTCGGTCTTCTTCAGGTGGGTGAGCACCATCGGCGCTTCGGTCTGCCCGTAGAACTGGAAGAAGATCGGGCCCCAATGTTCGATGGCCTGGATCAGCTTCGCCGGGCTCATCGGGGAGGCGCCGTAGAAGATCGTGCGCATCGACGACATGTCCGCCGAGGCGTACCGCGGGTGCCCCTGCAGGGCGTAGAGCATGACGGGGACGACGAGCGTGCAGGTGATGCGGTGTTCCTCGACCAGATCGTAGAAGCCGTCCGGGGTGAAGGTCTCCATCACGTAGAACGCCCCGCCGGACAGGAGCACGGGCGCCACCAACGACATCGCCGCGTGCGACAGCGGGGTGGCGACGGCGATGCGCAACTCCTCGGGGAACTCCCATTCGGCCATCTGGATCCAGGTCATCGCCGCCCAGACGCGGTGTGTCATCAGCACGCCCTTGGGCCGGCCGGTGGTGCCACCGGTGTAGACGATCGTGCACAGATCCTCAGGGTTGACATCCGGCGCCTCCAGCGGACGGGGCTCGAACTGGTCGGCCAGCGCCAGGTAGTCCTCGCCCACGTCGGTGGGTCCGAAGCCCAGCAGGGTGAGCCCGGGATACTGCTCGCGCAGCTCGCGGGCGCGCTCGGTGAAGTGCTCGGCGTCGAACACCAGGCAGTCGATCTCGGCGTCGCCGATCACGTAGGCGTGGTCGTGCAGCGAGCCGAGCGGGTGCAGCGGCGTGACGACGCAGCCGTTGATCAGCGAGGCGGTGAGGTTGGTCAGCACCTCCGGGCGGTTCTTCGACAGCACGGCAAGCCGGGTACCGCGCTGGACGCCGCGGGATCGCTGGGCCTGGATGAGTTGGCTGGTGCGCCGGCGGATCTCGGCGTAGGTGGCGACGCGCCCGGCCAGGAAGATGCACGGCTCGTCCTCGTGGGCCGTGAGGCTACGGATGACAAGATGCGGGAGCAGGGGTTGGTCGTGGAGCGGCGAGGTCACCTGCGAGACAGTAGTGACGAGGAGCAACGATGATCGCTGAGGCCAGCCAACGCAGCGCCGACCTTCGGGCGCGGCTCGAGGCGTTCATGGACGAGCACGTGTACCCCAACGAGGCGCGGTTCGTGCGCGAGTCGATGGAGATGGGTCCGTGGGCGGCGTGGCCGGTGGTCGACGAGCTGAAGGCGCGGGCCAAGACCGAGGGGTTGTGGAACCTGTTCCTGCCCGACAGCGAGCACGGCGCCGGGCTCACCAACGTGGAGTACGCGCCGCTGTGCGAGGTAATGGGCCGCTCACACCTGGCGCCGGAGGTGTTCAACTGCTCGGCGCCGGACACGGGGAACATGGAGGTGCTGGCCCGCTACGGCACTCCCGCCCAGCAGCAGCGATGGTTGGCGCCGTTGCTGGCCGGCGAGATCCGCTCCGCGTTCGCCATGACCGAACCGTCGGTTGCGTCCAGCGACGCGACGAACATCGAGACGCTCGATCGTTCGTGACGGCGACGAGTACGTGATCAACGGGCGCAAGTGGTACACGACGAACGCCACGCACCCGCGCTGCGAGGTGTTCATCTTCATGGGCAAGTCTGACCCGGGGAACCCGGACCGCCATCGCCAGCAGTCGATGATCCTGGTGCCGCGGGATGCCCCTGGCGTGGAGGTCCTGCGCCCGCTGCCGGTGTTCAACTTCTACGGGATGCCGGATCGGGCCAGTGAGGTGCAGTTCACCGACGTGCGCGTCCCCGCCGGCAACCTCCTGCTGGGCGAGGGCCGCGGCTTCGAGATCGCCCAGGGCCGACTGGGGCCCGGGCGGATCCATCACTGCATGCGGCTGATCGGTCTGGCCGAGCGGGCGCTGGAGATGATGTGCCGGCGGACGCAACACCGCGTCGCCTTCGGCCGCCCGATCGCCGAGCAGGGCGTGACGCTGGAACGCATCGCCGAGTCACGCATCGCCATCGACCAGACACGCCTGCTGGTGCTGCACACCGCCCACCTGGTGGACACCGTGGGCGCCAAGCAGGCGCGGCGGGAGATCGCGATGATCAAGATCGCCGCGCCGAATATGGCCTGCCGGGTGGTGGACTGGGCGATCCAGGCCTTCGGCGGGGCGGGCACCAACAACGACTACGGCCTGGCGGCGATGTACGCCACGGCCCGGCTGCTGCGCCTGGCCGACGGGCCCGACGAGGTGCACCGCAACCAGTTGGCCCGCCTGGAGCTGCGCCGCCACGCGGGGGCCGGACCCGTGGAGCCGTTCGCCCTGTAGCCGGCCGGTTCGGCGGGTGTCAGCGGTCAGCCGGTGGGCGACGCCACCAGCACCGGGATCAGCCGGTCGGTGTTGGCCTGGTAGTCGGCGTACGGGGCGTACACCGCCACCGCCCGGTCCCACCAGGCGGCGCGCTCGTCGCCGTCCACCTCGCGCACCCGCACGGCGAAGGGCGCCGGGCCGTCCTGCACCAGAACCTCGTCGGGGTGAGCGGTGAGGTTGTGGTACCAGGCCGGGTGGTCGGGGGCGCCGCCCTTGGAGGCCACCAGCGCGTATTCACCCTCGTGCTCGACGCGCATCAGGGCGATCTTGCGCAGCTTGCCCGAGGTGGCCCCGCGCATGGTCACGATGACCACGGGGATGCCGGTGTCCAGCAAGGTGTTGGCCTCACGGCCACCGCTGCGTTCGTAGGCCGCCACCTGATCGTTGACCCACGCGGAGGGACCAGGAACGTACTCGCCATCAAGTGTCGTCATGGGCGGCACGCTACCGACCGGAACGCCTGTTCTGCCGGTAGGGTGGTCGGGCCTTCCGCTCTGTTCTGCCTCGGAAAGCCTTCCGTTGATGCCGATGCCACCGCGCCGTGCATCGGAGCCCCCGCTCCGCTACGCGCCGGGCAGAACCGACCGCATCACGCTCCGGAACCAACCGGAGCGCCCCTTCCCATTTGGAGTTCCTCCGTGTCGATCGACACCACCTTTGCTGCCCTGGGCGTCCCTGCGCCCCTCGTCGCCGTGCTTGCCGCGCGGCAGATCACCGTGCCAACACCCATCCAGACGGCCACCCTGCCCGACTCGCTCGCCGGACGTGACGTCCTCGGGCGCGGGCGCACCGGCTCTGGCAAGACCTATGGCTTCGCCGTCCCGCTGGTGGCCCGCCTCGGCGCCAGCACCGCCCGCCGCCAGCCCAAGCGACCACGAGCCCTCATCCTGGTACCCACCCGTGAGCTGGCGGTGCAGGTCGAGCAGGCCATCGCCCCGCTCGCTGCCGCATACCGGCTGACCACTCGCACCGTGTTCGGTGGCGTGGGCCAGCAGCCACAGGTTGCCGCGCTGCGCGCCGGTGTCGACATCGTCGTCGCCTGCCCAGGCCGGCTGGAGGACCTCATCGGCCAGGGTCACGCCAAGCTCGACGCGGTGGAGATCACCGTGCTGGACGAGGCCGACCACATGGCCGATCTCGGCTTCCTGCCCGGGGTCAAGCGGATCCTCGACCGCACTCCTTCCTCTGGTCAGCGCATGCTGTTCTCGGCAACGCTGGACAACGCCGTGGACCAACTGGTGCGCCGCTACCTGCACGAGCCGGTGATCCATGAGGCCGACTCGGCGCAGTCGCCGGTGGCGGAGATGACCCATCACGTGTTGCACGTGGACACCGACGGGCACCTCAAGGTGCTGGTGGACCTGACCTCGGCGCCCGGACGGACCATCGTGTTCACCCGGACCAAGCACCGCGCCAAGCGCCTGGCCCGCCTGCTGAACGCCGAGGGCGTGCGCTCGGTGGAGCTCCACGGCAACCTGTCGCAGAGCGCCCGCCAGCAGGCCATGGACGCCTTCCACAGTGGTGCTGCGCAGACACTGGTCGCCACCGACATCGCCGCTCGGGGCATCCACGTGGACGACGTCCGCCTAGTGATCCACGCCGACCCACCGGTCGAGCACAAGGCCTACCTGCATCGCTCCGGGCGCACCGCCCGGGCCGGCGCGTCGGGAACCGTGGTCACGATGATGACCAACGAACAGGTCCAGGACGTGCGCAAGCTCACCCGCCAGGCAGGCGTGACACCCACCACCACCCGGGTCTCGGCCGGCCACCCACTGCTGGCCGAGATCGCCCCGGGCGCTCGAGTCACCACCCGGGTGCACACCCCGCGCCCGGCCGAGCGAGCAGCTGACCCGCAGCGCTCCGGCCGCCCACGGTCACGCAGCCGCAGCCGTCGCCGCGCCCCAGCGCGCTGACGGTTCTGGCGCCCCTCGCACCATCCATTGTCAACCATGTGGTTGACAATGGCGATGCGATGGTGCACACTTCTCCTCAACCAATGAGTTGAGAAGGAGTGTCCCGGTTGGCCGATGATCCACTGTCGCGAGTCTTCGCCGCTCTCGCCGATCCGACGCGGCGTGACATGGTGACCCGGCTTGCCGCGGGCGACGCCACCGTCGGCGAGCTGGCGGATCCCTACGGGGTCTCGATGCAGGCGGTCTCCAAGCACATCAGGGTGCTGACCGACGCCGGCCTGGTCAGCAAGTCGAAGGATGCCCAACGGCGCCAGTGTCACCTCGAGGCTGAGGTCTTCGACCTGATGACCACGTGGATCGAGCGCTATCGCCGCCAGGCGGAGGCGCGGTTCGACCGCCTCGACGCCGTCCTGGCACAGCTCAACGCCCGTGACACGGCCAGACGACCCACGACCCGACGAGGAGCAGCATCATGAGCCACCACCGCTACCGCACGACCATCGAGGCCGACCCGACCGTCCCCATGGTTCGCATCACCCGAGACTTCGACGGCACCGTCGGGCAGTTGATGCGAGCCCACACCGATCCCGACCTGTTCGCACGATGGGTGGGCCCCGACGGCATGGCGGTGGAGATCCTCGCCTGGGACGCGACGACGGGCGGCCGGTGGAGGTACCGCCTCCGGCGTGACGGCGAGGAGTTCGGATTCCACGGGAGCTTCCACGATGTCGGCGACGACCGCATCGTGCAGACGTTCACCTACGACGGCTACCCAGAGGGCGTCGCCCTCGAGACGCTGCGCATCGAGGACCTCGGCGACGGTCGGTGCCGTCTGCACGCCCAGTCGTTGGTCGACAGCTTCGAGGGCCGTGACCAGTTCCTGGCCAGTGGCATGGAGACTGGCGTGGAGCAGGGGTACGTCAAGCTCGACGCGCTGCTGGAGGCGGACCGGTGAGTGGTCCCGCGCAGGAGCACCGCCGAATCGCCGGAGAGTTCACCGCGACGGTGGAGGGCGTGACCCCCGACGTGTGGGGGCACCCCGCCCCACCAGAGGGGTGGACCGCACGAGACGTGGTCCGGCATCTCCTCCAATGGTTCCCGGCGTTCCTGCACGCCTCCACCGGTCTCACCTTGCCGGCGGGTCCCTCCGTGGACGACGATCCCGCCGGCGCATGGCAGACGCAGACCGACGCGGTGCAGGCCTTGCTGGATGACCCGTTCGCCGCCCAGCAGGTCCACGAGTTCCCGCACCTGGGTTCGATGGCGATGGAGGACGTGATCAGCATGATCTACACGGGCGACGTGTTCCTACACCGCTGGGATCTCGCCCGAGCCACCGGCCAGGACGACACGCTCGATGGCGAGCGGTGTGCGGCAATGCTGGATGGCATGCTGCCGATGGACGAGGCGCTGCGCCAAAGCGGTCACTACGGGCCGCGTGTGGACGTCGCCCACGATGCCGACCCGCAGACCAGGCTTCTTGCCTTCATCGGCCGCCGCCCCTGACCCGACAGCCTCGAACAGGTCGCGCAGTCAGCTCGGCTGCTGCTTCGCGCCCGCTCCGGCGGCAGCCATCTCCGTCGAGACCCCGCGTTGACGACGGTGCCGGCCGCGCCCATCAGGTGAGCTCGCACGAACCAGTGATACATCTCCGGGTCGTCGTCTGTCGCGCCAACTGGTCGGTGGTCACCGGGTCGAGATCCTCGGTGGCCCCCGTCGTCGGCGGGCTCGAACACGATTCGCCAGGTCGACGCGACTCCGACGTCCGAGGGTGGCGAAGTCAGTCCTCGGTCAACAAAGCGAGGAGTCCGGTCAGTTGCAGCACCTGCTCCACGGGCCGACTGACGGCCGACAGCGTCAGCCGGCCGCCGATCTCTCGTAGCCGCTCGCCGTAGCGGACCAGGACACGAATGCCGGACGAGTCCATGAACTCGACGCCGGACATGTCGACGCCCACGTTGGTGCAACCAGCAGCCATCGCCTCGAAGAGAGCGGAGTCGAGCACCGAGCAGGACGCCGCGTCGATCTCGCCGGTTGCGCTGAGCCGGGAGCTGGTGGCGTCGGTGAGGTCAATGGTGACTGTCAACTGTTCCAATGTCTTCCCATCGCAACGGCCCGAACAGGCCACGGGTTCCGGAGTCTATGGCCGCCAACTGCGTTGGCGGTACGCTGCCGCCGATGCCGGTTCACCACCAGCTTGATGCGACACTCTCCCAGATCGTGGTGGACCGGATGGCCGACGGAGTCGTGGTTCAAGGCGTGGACGGATCGATCCTGATGTTCAACGCTTCGGCCCTCGCCGTGTTGGATCTGACGTCGGACCAGTTGCTCGGCCGTACTTCGACCGACCCATCGTGGATGGCGGTCGACACGCAGCTGCAACCGTTCCCCGGGGAGCGTCACCCAGCAATGCGCTGCGTGCAAACCGGACAGGAGCAGCGCGGCGTGATCATGGGAGTGAGAACGCCCACACATGCGGTGCGCTGGCTTCTGGTCGACTCGTATCCAGTGGATCTCGACGGCGAGCGTGGCGCATTGACCCTGTTCGCCGACATCACGGCCGAGCACAACGCGGACGACGAGGTTCGTGCCCGCTTGCGAGTGCTGCAGCAGGCGTTCCTTCCGAGCCACGCGACTCGCACGGCCAAGGTGGAGTACGCGACGTGGTACCGCGCCGCGTGGAGGGCGGGCCATCGTCGGAGGCGACTTCTTTGACGTCGTCGAGGTCGGAGACGAATCTACCTTCTTCATCGGGGACATCGCCGGCCACGACATCGACGCCGTCGCGGCGACAGCGCTCGCCCGATACACCCTTCGGGCCGCCGCCGTGCAACGCGCCGATCCCCCACAGGCGCTGAGACTCCTCCACGACAGCTTGCTGACCCAGGGAGACGGGCATCTTTGCACTGCGCTGTTCGGAATCGCCGAACAGCATACCGACGGTCTCCGGGTCACCGTCAGCTCCGCCGGTCACCCCGCCCCGTTCCTGGTGGCGCCGAATCGGACGGAAACCGTAGCGCTCACTGGGCCGTTGCTGGGCTCGCGACTGTGCCCCGAAGCCTGGCCGTCGCAGGAGTTCACCCTTCGGCGCGGCGAGTTGTTGTTCTGCTACACCGACGGGCTGACCGACACCGTCCGCCCGCGGGCTCGAGCACGACCGTCTGGCCGGGATGATCTCCTGGGACGAGGACCCCGCTGCCTTGATCGAGACGGTTCTGCGCGCGCTTCCCGGGACCTGGGATGAGGCGGCCGATGACATCGCCATTCTGTCGTTGACAGGATCCGACTGAAGAACGCTGTTTGACGAGCAGTGGCGCTGGGTACGAGGCCACCGATCGGACCGCCTGATGCCCCATGACGACGCTTCCACGCCTGACGTACATCCCCTGCGGACGCAGCGCTTTGAGAAGACGTGTGACGGTGCGCCGAAGAGCATCGGCGAGGTCCGCCGAGCCGCGTCGGTATGGTTGGGCGGCGCCGGCCTCGAGGAGTCTGTCCGTCAACGCGCCAGCTTGGTGGTGAGCGAACTCGCCGCAAACGCGGTCGAAGCCGCGCCGGGAGCGCCGTTCCGGGTGTCGATCCGGATCATCGGCGCAGACGTCGAGATCGCTCTCACGAGTCGGGGGCGAGTGGATCAGCTCCCGCCGCTGTCCGTGGGAGGCGCCGTCAGCGTCGACCCCCCGAGGCAGAGGATTGGCCATCGTCGCGTCCCTCGCTCGGCGGGTAGGTCTGGATGGCGGCGGCGACACCCTCACCATCACCGCAACGCTCGATACGGCGGATACATAGTTCTCTTCGGGGGATGATCGGGTAGGAGGCGCCGTCGCCCGGCGATGGTGTGCAAGTGTTTGGCGGGACACCCGATGACAGCACTGCAGTGAGCGATCAGCATCCGGATCTGACCGAGGAGTTCCTTCGCGCCCGAGAGGGCGACCGCCGGGCTCGGAACCGGATCGTTGAGGCGCACATGGGATTCGCTTCGTTCATTGCCCGCCGCTATAGCGGGGCTCGTTCCGCCGAAGACGTTCGCCAAGCGGCGATGGTCGGTCTGATCAAGGCGGTGGACCGTTTCGACCCGTCGCTGGGCCATGCATTCACTGCCTTCGCCGGCGCCACCATCGAGGGGGAAGTCAAACGATTCTTCCGAGATACGACGTGGTCGGTTCGCGTTCCCAGGTCCGCGAAAAGAGCTCTACGCCACGGTGACCGCAGCAATCGACGCCTTGTCGCAGCGTCTGGGCCGCTCGCCGTCGGTTGACGAGATCGCTCAACAACTCGAGGTGAGCGCCGATGACGTGTTACGGGCGATGTCGGTGGGCTCGGCCAAGAGCGCGTCCTCGATCAATACACCGTCCGCGACGGGGCGTGCCCACGACGAGATACTGGACGGCGGAGACGATCGTGATGCGGTGACCGACACCATCCTGCTCGAAACCCTGATGAGCCGGCTGCCGGAGCGAGAACGACAGATCGTAGAACTGCGGTTCTTCGCCGAGAAGTCGCAGGCCGAGATCGCCGAGATCGTCGGCATCTCGCAGATGCACGTCTCCCGTCTGCTGAAGGCGTCGTTCGAGCGGATGCGCGCCCTCGCGGGTGACGGCGAGTGATGATCACCGGCGTCGGTTCGAGGCTTAGGATCGATCCGTGACGGATTCGCCAGATACCCGCGTGACGATGACGGTGCCGTCCGCCCCGGAGTTCGCCTCCACCCTGCGCGTCATGGTGGCGTGTCTCGGCGCCGACGCCGGGTGTTCTCTGGACGAGATCGATGACTTGCGGTTGGCGTTGACCGAAGTGTTCTCCCTCTTCGACCCTGCGGCTGGTGGGCGGATTTCGGTCGCCTTCGACGTTGTCGCGGGAGGGCTGGAAGTCGAGGTCGCCCACGAGGACGGTCGCGCACCGGAAGAACCTGACCTCATCGCCCATACGCTGTTGACGTCGGTGGTCGACTCGTTCTTGGTTGACGGTTGCCGCGTGGTGATCCGAAAGTCGCCCGCCGAACTCACTCGATCCTCCTGAACGCGCGAACGAGGGGCGCCGGCAAGCCGACGCCCCTCGTTGGGGGGTGGGTTGGGGGATCAGGTGGTGATACGCCGGCCAGTGGCAGCGCGGTACACGAGCAGGGCGAGCACTGCGCCGATGATCGAACCGACGATGCCGGACGCCTGCAGGTAGCCCTGGCCCTTGTCCGTACCGAGCAACGCCCGTCCGAGGAATCCACCGACGAACGAGCCGACGATGCCGAGCACGATGGTCGCGCCCACGGTCATCGAGTCCTTACCGGGGACGAGTGCGCGGGCGACGAATCCGGCCAGCAGGCCGACGAAGAGTAGGAAGAGGATGAATCCGATCATGATGACTCCAGTGGGCGGTGGGGCGGGTTGGTGTTCCTCGCGGACACGGGATCGGGTTACCCCGCCAGCCATCTCGCAAACATGAAATTCGCAGTTTCTCTGACCGTTGTCGCGGCGACCGTGAACTCCATGGTGGAACACGTCTCGTGACGGGCTGTCAAGCTGGGCCCGTCGCGGACCAGGGTCGATCGACGGGCGACGATGACGAGATTCGAACGTCGGATGCCTCCGACACACCTTCAAGCACCGTTGTCAACGTCCCGCGCTCGCTCCAGTTCTGAGTTGCGGTCGCGACAACGGCCGACCCGTCGACCGTCAGTTGTTTCAGCGCCCTGGCGTTGGCCAGCCGGTGGTCCCCGGACACCTTCACGAGGGCCTTGAACAGCGTGGCCCAGCGCTTCAGGCTCAGCGGCTCGTCTCGCTTTGCTTCGGCGACGATGGAGCGCCACCACAAGCCCACGCTGTGACGTTGCGTCCAACCAAGCATGGCCCACGCAGAGAGCGGCAACTTCCGGATGATCGTACGAATTGGATGTTTGAACATGTTCGCCGAGTACCCAAGATCCGTGCCGGCAAACCGCCCGAGCGTTCCCAGACGCCGCCAACTCACCTCACGACATCGACCGCATGGTAGAAGCGTGTTTCGCACACCTCGACTCCGGGGTACACGGTGACCATGCTTTGGACCATCCTTGTCATCCTCGCCATCATCGCTCTCGCCCTCTTCATCCTTGGCAAGCGCTGACGCCGGCCGGCACGACCTCCTCCGTCGGCGCCTGCGGAGCGTGCCGACAGCGACTCAGCCCCGAGACGGAGCCACCCCGCCGAGGTTCGGTCGTCGATGGAGCAACCGACACGCCGCTGCGACGAGCGGCTTGGATTAAGCGCACCCTGACGGCGCCGAACACGACGCCGTCGGTGAGACTGCCCGGCTCCACGTGGTCGGCGATCGCAGCGGAATCATCCGAGCTGAACGCGCGTGAGCGTGAACTGTCAGCGACCGAGGTAGCGGCCGTCGGCGGGCCCAGATGTTGACGCCCCGCAGGCCAGCCCGTGCGTCGTTCGCCTGGCGCCGATGCGGGCCGGTGAGGGCGACGCCGTTCAGGGCGCGAGCGCCCGCAGTGGACACGTGACGGTCCCGTCATCGAGCGTCAGGATCGGACCGGTGCCGGTCACCACCAGGCGGAGGATCGGTTCGCCGACGACCTCGGTGTCGATCTGTGCCACGGCGTCGCGGAGCGACCTCGCTCCAGCGCTCATCTGGGGTCCGCCGAGCTTGACCTCGATGGCGGCCCAGCGACCATCGGGAAGGGTGATGATGGCGTCGATCTCCTTGCCGTTGGAGTCGCGATAGTGGCGGACCTCGCCGCCGAGGGCGCCGGCGTACACCGCGAGGTCGTGCACGACGGCGCTCTCGAACAGCAGCCCGAGGGTCGTCAGGTCACCTCGCAGCTGGCGGGCACCGGCACCGAGCGCGGCGGCCGCGAGCGCTGGGTCGACGAGGTGGAGCTTCGCCGCGGTGCGCAGCCGCGCCCGAGAGCGAAGGGCCGGCGTCCATGGCCGTTGTGCTTCGACGACGAACAACCGCTCGAGGAGCCCGACATAGCTGCTGACCGTCTCGGCGTTGATTGATGGCGCGACGGCGCGCACATCGGCGGTCAGCGTGGTGAACGCGACGTCGGACGCGACGGATCGAGCGATGGCGACGATCAACCGCCGGATCACGTCGGGCCCGTGGCGGACGTCGGCCAGTCGCTGGATGTCGGCGCGGCCGACCTCGTCGAGGTAGGCGCGCATGCTGGTGGCTGACTGGTCCGGGTCGAGATCGACCAGTGCCGGAAACCCCGCTCGCAAGACACCGTCGACGATGTCGGCGAGATCGGGTGCTGCGTCGAGGTTCGGTGCCGGCGGTACACCGTCGATGAGCGCGCCCAGGCTCACCGACATCGGCGCTGGCGGGAGCTTCTCCCACCACGACATGGTCCGCTGGCGCAACCGCAGGAACCGGCCGGCGCCGGTATGTCTCGTGATGTCGTCGGCCGGCACCGCCGATCCCGTGAGGATGAAGCGTCCTCGCTCGGGCGATGCGTCGACGGCTCGTCGGACGAGGTTCCACAGCTCAGGCGACAGCTGCCACTCGTCGAGCAACCGCGGGGCATCGCCCTCCAGAACCGAGCGCGGTGCAACGTCGAGAATCTGCCGTGACTCAGGATCGTCGAGCAACACGTACGACGAAGCGGCGTGGAGTGCGGTCATCGTCTTGCCCGTCGCTCGAGCACCCTCGATCACCACGGCGCCCGAGATCGCCAACGCTCGCTCGAGCGGACTATCCACGACCCGCGGCCGGTACCGCCGTCCCAGGACTTCCAGCGTGTCCACGAATCAATGCTACCCGTATGCCGAGAGATGCAACATGTCTAGGCCGAGATCTGCAGACTGGATGACCCGATCCTTGCAGAGCAAACCGCCAGTTCGAGCGACTCAGAGCCCCAAGTCGACCATCGTTCCTCGGCGCGGACGGGCTCTGCCGAGGATCTTGCCCGGTGGACGGACACCAGGTGCGCCTCGTCGCTGCGGGGGCGCGGTGAGGAAGAGCGCGCCGGCCGGCGGATCGGACCCCGCACGTCGACGACGAGGTGGCCACCGACCTCGACGACGACCTCCGCCTCGTCACCCTGCCGGACGCTGTCCGGTTCCTCTCCGTCAGCCGAGGGTCGCTCGACGACCTGCTCACCACCGGCCAGCTCGCCTCGGTCCACATCGGCCGCTCACGCCGCATCCCGCTCAGCGAGATCCGGCGCTAC
The DNA here is from genome assembly GCA_037045185.1 of Ilumatobacteraceae bacterium. GTDB lineage: Bacteria > Actinomycetota > Acidimicrobiia > Acidimicrobiales > Ilumatobacteraceae > JAKOUY01. Next base: position 756,319 of record JBAOHQ010000004.1, on the reverse strand, counting down.
ATCCGTGACCGGCCACAGCGAGACACCCTCCAAGTACCGTGACTTCCATGGCGACGCCGACGGCGCCGTCTGACTGCTGATGGAGACCTCGCTGCCGGTGACGTCGAGGGCGCGTCCGCCGCTCCCCACGACGCTTACCGCATGGCCGCCGAGGCACTACTCATCCGACAAGGGCTGCGCGCCACCGGTGGCGAGGGCGCACGTGACCGTCGAGGATGCCGTCAGCGGGCAAGTCGCGATGGCGATCCCTGGCCTCGCCAAGCCAACGTTCGAACGCCTTCGCCGGACGCATCACGCCGCTCAATACTTCGACCCGTCGAACGGAGATCAGCCGCGACGACGCTGCTTGGGCCCTGACGACTTCGCGGACGGTCGTCGAGGCGGCCGAGCGGCTGCTGGGACTGATCCTCCCGAGTTGCTCGAGTAGCCATCGGCACCGAAACGATGGGGCGTCCGGCGACGGTGTCGTGAAACGTGCCGCTGCCGTCGGTCAGCCAGTCGGCCGATCGGATGGTCACTTGTACCGCCCCAGAGCTCGTCCCACAAGGCCTGACGAAGCCGGTCTCGAAGTCCGTCGGCAAGTTCGTGTCCAGGTATGCGCGCTATCAGGCGCAAGGCGAGGACCCAGTTCAGGGTTTCCTGGTCCTCAGCGATGAAGACCTGCGGTGGATCATCACGAACGACCGCACACGCTACGGACGCTCCACTACGGGGTCCTCCGGGCCAGGTCCTGAGCTGTCCAGAACCCCGGTTGTGGGTTGTCCGTGAACCCACCCTTCGCGTAGCGCTCGAGCCGTTCGAGGCTGTCCTGCGAAAGCATCTCGATCGCATCGAAGAACGCGTCAGGCCCGGCCGCCCGGAGCGCGGTGTCGCCCTCACTGGGCCGTTTCGGAAGGTGGCTGGTCAAGAAGACCAACGGCACCTCGCCGCGGGCACCCTTCAGCGCATAGGCACGTCCAAGCGATTTCCACACAGTGTCGGTACGAAGCAGGCCACCTCGGTGGCTCGTGAACGCGCCCGACACGTCGAAGAACCAACTGGCTCCGTCCACGTCGGTGGCGACGAAGTTCACGGTGACGCCGGTCTTGCGTATACGTCGATTGCGTTCTGCGATCGTGAACCCGGCCTCCTCAATGAGTTGCTCGGCGAGTTTCTGCGCTGCCTTTCCTTCCTTCGTAGCTCGACTCTGGAAGTCCTCGGCGTCATCGATGTCCATCGCTGGCACCTCTACCGCGCGCCTCCGGCTCGCTTGAACTTCGGGCGTACTCGGCTCTAGCGCTTCCTGGACACGGCGACGAGCAATCTCGACGTAGCTGTCGTCAAGGTCGTAGCCGACGTAGCGCCGTCCAAGACGAGCGGCCGCGACGAGCGCCGACCCACTTCCCATGAACGGATCAAGCACGAGATCGTCCTTGAACGTGTACAGACGGATGAGCTGCTCAGGCAATTCGACGGGGAACGGAGCGGGGTGACCGACCCGGCGCGCACTCTCGGGCGGAATCGACCAGATGTCCAGGGTCATGGCCATGAAGTCCTCGGTCATCAGCGTGCTCTCGTGTGGCAGGCCGTCTGCCACGCGCTGCTTCACGGAGCGAGCACGGTCGAATCGCCCCTTGCTGGCCACGATCACCCGCTCGCTGATATCGCGGAGCACCGGATTGGCAGCGCTTCGGAATGAACCCCAGGCACATGAACCGCTGGCGCCCTCTCCCTTCTGCCAGATGAGTTCCCCCCGAAGAAGCAGCCCGAGGTCGTGTTCGAGAATGCGGATCACATCGGCCGACAAGCTGCGATATGGCTTACGGCCGAGGTTTGCGACATTGACCGCGATGCGGCCTCCCGGCTCGAGCTTGCGTACGCACTCGGCGAAGACGTCGGTCAGCATCTCGAGGTACTCGAGGTAGGAAGCGGGTACGCCCTCTCTCTCCAACTCCTCCTCGTATTGCTTGCCAGCGAAGTACGGCGGCGACGTGACCACGAGCGCTACCGATCGATCGGCGATGCGATCCATGTGTCGTGCATCTCCGTGAACGAACGGCTCGTCTACCGGCAATGGCTGCGGGACGTCCTGGTCGTCGGAAAGTTCCGGTGCACGGAATCGTTCGTAGAACGGCGTTGAGTCGTGGTTCTCCCGGGCGCTCACGCCGAAGTTGGAGGTCGTCGTCTTTCGTCGTTCCTTCATCTTCCCCTCCTCTCAGGCACACCAGAGGGTAGTCGAGGATTCTGGGGCAGATCGAACATACGCGCGACGGTCCCAGACGCGAGGCCGCCCTTCAACAGCTCCGACTGCCACCTTGCGACGTGCTCGGCCTTCACCGTGCGCGCCGGCATCACGCCCAACGTCGCCGTGATCTTCGTGACGCGGGTCGTGTCTTCGCCGAACGTCGCGTGCGGGACCCGATGGCGTCACCGTGTCGAGCCACCACGCCGCCAGCTCGGCGACGATCATGTCGCGGTGGAACGTGCCCGACATTGTCTGCGCCAGATCCTCCAACTTCGCTGCCCGACGGGCGAGTGCTTTCTCGCGCGTCGTGCCGACTCACGCCCCGAGGCCACGTCTCGCCGGCCACCGTGTACGTCGCCCGACACTCACCACCGGCGTCGCGGTAGATCGAGCCCTCGCCGTTCGGGCCTTCCGGTGGATCCTCACGCAGCCGTCGGCGCTCGTCGTTCGCTCGCTGGCTGCCTTGCGAGCGATGGGTTCGAATCCCCTCCGGAATGTGCCCTGGGACGGGAGCTACCCGGGAGCAACGACCCCGAAAAGGAGCAACCGGAGGAGCAACGCTCGTCGGGCCGGGTACGACGCCGGTGGACGTCAGCGCAATGAAAGACCCGGTCAGAGCACTGAGATTCGAACGTCCACGGAATTCCAACGCGGAACGGGAGGGATTCGAACCCCCGGGCCTTGTGGGCCTCACGCTTTCAAGGCGCGCGCATTTGTCCGCTCTGCCACCGTTCCGCCGGCCAGGTTATCGGCGCCCGACCAGGCCGATCTCTGGTGAACGGCTGCCGGGTTCGCGTGATCAGGACCGGTGGTTGGGAAGGCGATGCCGGCTGATCACGTCGCCGGGCCTGATCACGCCGCGAACCGTGTGACACCGATCTGGCAGGGTTTGGGCATGCCAGCATCCCTGCGCTCGATTCGCCGGCGGCTCACCGAGCGGCCGGAGTGGAAGTTCTTCGGCGCGCTGCATCAGGCGTCCCCCGGCTACGCCTGGGCGTGGTGGCTGTCGTTGCTGCTGAATGGCCTACTGCCCGCAGCCACCAGCGTCCTGTTCGGCTGGTTGATCGACGCCCACCAACACGGCCAGTCGCTGGCCGCCCCGCTCTCCGCCGTGGGCGGTGCCTTCACGCTCATGCTCGTGCTGCAGCCACTGCAGCAGCTGTGTTCTGAGAACCTCGGCAGCAAGATGGCAGCTCACCTCTACGACCGGCTGATGATCGCCAGCACGTCGCCGGAGGGCATCGGTCACCTCGAGCGCGCCGATCTGGCCAACGACCTGACGATGGCCCGGGAGTTTGACCAGGGCATGCTGGGGCCGCCGCTCAGCGTGTCGATGAGCTTCATCGCCGGCGGGCTGGTCGAGCTCGTCGTCGGGATCAGCGCCGCAGTGGTGCTCTCGGGATACCACTGGTGGGCCGGCATCGGGCTGGCCGTCGCCTGGGGCTGCACGCACTGGCTCTTGCGTGAGAGCGGCGTGTGGAAGGACCGCAACACCGACGAGGTTCGCACCGCCCAGCGTCACGCCGAGTACGCCTACCGGCTCGCCGTGGACCCGGCCCCGGCCAAGGAACTTCGCTACTTCGGGCTGGCCGGATGGGTGACCGAGCGGTTCATCTCGATGCGCCGCCGGTTGTACGACCTGCAGTACGAGGCCACCCGGCTGCGCGAGAAATCCGTTGGCCTGTGCCTGCTCATCGTCACTGCGGCCAACGTCGGGCTGTTCTGGCTGATCGGCCACGAAGCCACCAACGGTGACCTGTCGGTGGCCAGCGCTGTGGTGTTCGCCCAGTCGGCCATCGGGGTTGGGGCGATCGCCTTCGGCGGGTTGAGTTGGGCGCTCGACGGCGCTGCTGCGCCGGTTGCGGCGCTGGCCCGGCTGGAGGTCGCCATGGCCCCGGCGGGAGCGCTGGCGCAGGGGGCCGGTTCGCCAGTACCGGCGGGCGCACCGCGGTTGGCGTTCCGGGGCGTGCATTTCGCCTACCCGAACGAGGCTGGGCGGCCGGTGCTCGGCGGGGTGGACATCGAGGTCCCCGCCGCTACCAGTCTGGCCATCGTCGGCCAGAACGGGGCCGGCAAGACCACGCTCGCCAAACTTCTGTGCCGCCTGTACGACCCCACGGCCGGCGTCATCGAAGCCGACGGGGTGTCGCTGGCCGATCTCGATTCCACCGCCTGGCGCCGGCACGTCACCGCCGTGTTCCAAGACTTCGTCCGCTTCGAACTGTCGGTCCGCCACAACGTGGCGCCGCGCGGCGCCAGCGACGACGCCATCCGCGGCGCCCTCCGGGACGCCGGGGCCGACCATCTGGCCAACGGTGACCTGAACACCATCCTGTCCAAGGCCTACCCCGGCGGCACCGACCTATCGGGAGGGCAGTGGCAGCGTGTCGCCCTGGCCAGAGCCCTGTGCGCCGTTCGTGGTGGGGCCAGGGTGGTCCTCCTCGACGAGCCCACCGCCCAACTCGACGTGCGCGGGGAGGTGGAGATCTTCGAACGCGTCCTGCGGGCCACGCAGGGATGCACGGTCATCCTCATCTCTCACCGCTTCTCCACCGTCCGCCTGGCCGAGCGCATCGCCGTGGTCGAGCACGGCACCGTCGTCGAGCACGGCACCCATGACGAACTCGTCGCTCTCGGCGGCCGGTATCACACCATGTTCCAGATGCAGGCCAGCCGGTTCACCGCCCACTCGGAACCGGAGTACGACGAGCAGGGCGAGGAGGTGCGCTATGAGGTCCTCGACTGAGACCGCAGTGGACCCTGAGGCGGCACTGCCCGGTCGCATCCTGAGCCTGTGGCGCACGTTCCGCATCGGCGCTCGTGCCGAGCCGCGGCTGCTCACACTGTCGCTGGGCATCGCCCTGTTGATGATGCTGCCCGACGCCCTCCTGGCGGTGTGGCTGAAGCTGCTGGTCGACGGCATCGACCAGCGCCAGTCGTCGAAGATCATGACCGCGGCCATCGCCACGGCCGTCTCGGTCACGCTGACGTGGTACCTGTCGGTGGTCTCCCAGCGCGTCCAGCGCAAGTTCCGTGATCGCATCGCCATCGTCATGGAATCCCATGTGGCCAACCTGCAGGCATCCGTCCCAACGATCGAGCATCACGAGCGACCCGAGTACCTCGACCGCCTGGCCATGCTGCGCGACCAGGTGTTCACGCTGGACCATATGTTCATGTCGCTGTTCAGCACCCTCGGATGGATGTTCCGGCTGGTCATCACGGCAGGGCTGCTGGCCAGCGTGCATCCAGGACTGGTGCTGTTGCTGCTGTGCGCGCTCCCGGCGTTCTGGGTCAGCACGTGGCGGCCAGCCGTGGAGAACCGGGTCGAGGAGGCGGCCATCGGCAACACCCGCCTGGCCCGCCACCTGTTCACCCTCGGCACCTCGGCGCCACCCGGCAAGGAGGTGCGCATCACCGCCACGGCGCAGTGGCTGGTCAACGCCCGGCGCAGCGCATGGGAGGCGTGGTACCGGCCGGTGTCACGGACGCGGATCGCCTCGGCTCTCTGGCACTGCGCAGCCTGGGCGGTGTTCGCCGCCGGCTACGTCGTCACCATCGTGTTCGTGGCAGATCGCGGGCGCGGGACCACGGCCGGCGATGTCGCCCTCGTGCTGGCGGCCGGGCTCCGCCTGGCCCGCTACGTCGGCAACACGGCTGGCGAGTTGGGATTCCTGCGCGGGTTCTGGCTCGACGCCTCCCGCCGGCTCACCTGGCTGGAGGGATACGCGGCGCGCAGCGCGGCCACGGCGGTCGGGCCGGCGCCGGACCGCCTGGTGTCCGGCATCCAGCTGGACCACGTCTCGTTCCACTACCCCGGCACGGACCGGCTGGTCCTGGACGACGTGACCCTCCAGCTCCCTGCCGGATCGGTGGTGGCGGTAGTGGGCGAGAACGGGGCCGGCAAGTCCACGCTGGTCAAGCTGCTCGCTCGGATGTACGCACCGACCAGTGGGCGGATCCTGGTGGACGACGTCGACCTGGCGGGCATGAACGTGGTCGCCTGGCGGCAACGCCTGGCTGGAGCATTCCAGGACTTCTTCCGTTTCGAGTTCCGCGCTCAGCGCACCGTGGGCGTGGGTGACCTGCCGCGCCTGGACCAGGTCCCCGCGGCGCGGGCGGCGGTCGATCGGGCCGGCGCGGGTGACGTGATCGAGCGCCTGGCGGCTGGACTCGACACCCAACTCGGACCCACCTGGGACCACGGCGCGGAGGTCAGCTTCGGGCAGTGGCAGAAGCTGGCGCTTGCCCGCGGGTTCATGCGCGACGACCCGCTGGTGCTGATCCTCGACGAGCCCACGGCCGCACTCGACGCCGAGACCGAGCACGCCCTGTTCGAGCACTTCGCCGCCGCAGCGCGCCGCGGCGCAAGCAGCGGCCGTGTCACGGTGCTGGTCTCCCACCGCTTCAGCACCGTGCGGATGGCCGACCTCATCGTCGTGCTCGACGGATCACGCGTCGTCGAGGTGGGCAGTCACGACGAGCTCATCACACGCGGTGGACCGTACAGCCAGCTGTACGAGATCCAGGCGGCTGCGTACCGGCGGTGACTACGCCGGGTCTGCGGTCAACGAGCCGCTGACCGACACGACTTGGTCGAGACGAAGCTCGGCGAGGCGGTCGCGCATGTGAGGGAGCGAGCAGACGACCCGCACCTCGCCGTGGTTGCGACGAGCGTGCGCAGCCGCGGCCAGCAGGACGCACAGGGCGACGTCGTCGGCACTGGCCACTTCATCGAGGTCGACGAACACGGCCTGCCCCGGGTTGCGCTGCACGGCGCGGGACAGGTGATCACGAAAGGTGGGCAGGGTGGCGAGATCGAGCTCGCCGCGCACCGCGAGAACCACGCGACCGGCGACCTCCTCGAGCACGCAGGTCAGGTCCACGCCGCCGAACGATACCGACCTGGCGCCGCGGCCGTGGCGGCCTTAGGGCGGTTCGACCGCCATCGTCACCGTGGCCGAGAGGGTGACATCGGGAAGCAGGGCGCCGATCAATGGGACATCGGTGTGGTTGATCGTCGTCACGGTGACGGTGACGACGCGACCGCCGACCGACACCGAGACGAGCCCACCCCTTCCCATCACGCGCCCGGCAGCCGCGGAACCGGCGCCGGCGGGTGCCCCGGCAACACTGGCCGCCCGTGCCCCTTCGCGCGCCGCCAGTTGGACCTGCAGCGCGTCGGCCACCACCACGGCGAGTTGCACGATGGCCAGGACCAACAGCAGCACCACTGGCATCGCCAACGCCAGCTCCACCGTCGACTGCCCCCGGTCGGCCCGGTCGCCCCGGTCGCCCCGGTCGCCCCGGCCCCGCCGCTCCCGGCGCCCACCCCCAGCCCTCACCGGTCCGCTTGGGCGCGAGAACTTCGCACATCCGAAGTCTGCGCGCCCAAGCGAACCCGACGGGCGAACCGGCGCAGCGCTTGGGCGCGAGAACTTCGTATCCCCGAAGTTTTCGCGCCCATGCGGGGGTGGGGGTGGGGTGAACGGTGGGCGGCTCACAGCTTGCTGGTCACGGCATCGATCACACGGCTGAACAGGCGGGCGATCTTGCCGGCGCCACCGCCAGCAGTGGCCCAGGCAACCACGAGCAGGGCTACCAGCGCCGCGGCCAGGAGCACGAGGGCGTATTCGGTGGTGGCCTGGCCGCGGTCGCGGCCGTCAGCGTCGTCGGGCGGGGCCACCACCCACATCACGGCGCGGGCGAGGAACATGCGGATGGGATCGAACATGGGGACTCCTTGATGACGTGAGCGCATGAGGTCACCGGCGAAGCGACGAGAAGGCGCCGATCAGCAGCGGCGCGATGGCGAGCAGCACGAACGAGGGCAGCGTGCACACCACCATGGGTGCGGCGAGGCGCACCGGAAGTTGGCGGGCGCGGGCCTCAGCGGCGCGCCGCCGGTGGTGGCGAGCCTCGTCACCGAGGCGGGCGAGCACCGGCCCCAGCGGCAGGCCGTATCGATCGGCCATCGCCAGGCCGTCCACCAGTGGGCTGGCGATGGGGCCAAGCTCCTCGCTGACCGATTGCACGGCATCGGCGAAGCGCTCCCCCGCCGCACACCGCCGGCCCACCGAGGCAAACGCGTCGCTGAGCGGCGCGGGGAGCAGACCGCGCACGGACTCGATGGCCTGCACCGGCAGGAACCCGGCGGCAATCGTGAGCAGGAGCATGTCGATGGCGTCGGGCCATGCCGCCTCGACGAGCCGCGCCCGGCGTCGCCGGGAGAGGCGTACGGCCCGCGCCGCGGGCCCGCCGGACGGCCGGGCCGACACGCTGCGACCGGCACGCATCACCCGCCCGAGCACGACCGGCAACCCTCCGGCCACGACGACGACGGTCGACGCTGCGACCAGCCAGGCGCTCATCGCAACGCCGATCGGATCAGGGCGCGCATCCACATCCACCCGACGCCGTTGAACGCCGCGCCGGCCACGACACAGACGAGGCCCGCCGGCGATGCCAGCGCTGCACGTCCGCTGGCGGTGGAGGCGGTCCACGCTGCCATCGCCAGGGGCACCAGCGTGAGGACACGGATGCTGAGCCGGGCCTGGGCGCTGTGGGCGGCGACCTCGGCGCGCACCGCCTGGCGGGCGCGCAGGGTGACGGCGGCCGCGTCAAGGGTGGCCGCGATCTGCCCGCCCACACCAGCTGCCAAGGCCACTGCGTGCCGGGCAACCTGCAGGTCCGCCGACGGACTGCCACCGTCGGCGCGAGGCCAGTGGATGTCGACCATGGCCGACGTCAGCGCATCACCACCTCGAACCCGCCGGGCGATGCGCTCCAGATCGGCGATGAGCAAGTCGGTCGGGTTACCGCCACGAGCCGCTCGCACGGGCTGTGGGCGCGTCCCTGATCGTGCCGCCACCCGCAGCCGGCCGATCAGTCCCAGCCCGCCGACACAGCACATCACGGCGCAACCCACCACCCAGGCGTCGGTCATCGTCGGCCCCGCTGGGCTACGCCGACGGCGACACCGTCACGCACGAGGACCCGCTCGACGCCGCCACCCGCGCCGAGCTCGACGACCTCGATCACCCGCCGAGCGCCGTCGGCGGACCGGCCGAGATGGAGCATCACGTCGATGGCCGACCCGGCCAACTCGCCCACCACCGCCGGCGGCCACGCCGGGGCGGCGGTGAGCACCAGCGCGCACACCCGGCCGAGCGCGTCGGCCGCGCTGTTGGCGTGGATGGTGGCCATCGAGCCGTCGTGACCGGTGTTCATCGCCTGCAGCAGCTCCAGCACCTCCGGGCCGCGGGCTTCGCCGAGGACCAGCCGATCGGGGCGCATGCGCAGCGCAAGCCGCAGCAGATCGGCCATGGTGACCCGACCGACGCCCTCGGCCGTGGCGCCGCGAGTCTCCAGGCGAACCACGTGGGCGTGATCGAGCCGTAGTTCGGCGGTGTCCTCCATGGTGATCACCCGCTCGGAGTCGGGGATCAGCCCGCACAACGCGTTCAGCAGGGAGGTCTTGCCGGTGGACGTGGCCCCGCTGACCACCAGGTTGCAGCGGCGGGAGACGAGCGAGGCGACCACCTCGACCACCGCAGGGTCGGCGAAGTCGTCCAACCGGAGCGTGCGATCGGCGAATCGCCGGATCGACACGCACGGTCCGTCGACGGCAACCGGCGGGATGGCTACACACAACCGGGATCCGTCGGCCAGCCGGGCATCGACGATGGGGCTCAACCGATCCACCCGCCTGCCGAGCGGGGCGAGGATCTGCTCCACCGCGCCCATCAGCGCCGCGGTGGAGATCGACCCGGCCCGGCTCATCCGGTGCTGGCGCTCGACCCACACCTCGCTCCCGCCGTTGACCATCACCTCGGTGACGTCGGGATCGTCGAGGAACCGGGCCAACCCGGCCAGTGCGGTGCGCTCGGCGACGAGGTCGATCACCGGCCACCTCCCACCAGTTGCGCCGGCCTGCGGATGACCGGTCGGGCGGGGACCGACGAAACGAGCGGGTAGCGGGACATGCTTCCTCCCAGGATCTGCGGGTGCGTTCGCGTGGGGGAAGTAGTTCGGACCCTATCGAGGGGGTGCCACACCACCACCCGGCACGCCAACATCTCTGTCAGGTCAAGGCGTGCAGTTGGCGGGCCAGGCCCCGTGGGAGGCGCAGGCCCAGGGTGCCGCTGTCCACCACGCGGGCCACGCTCGGGTCGATGCTGACCCGGGCAACCACCGGTGCGCCGACGACCGCCTCGACATCGGCTGCCGTCAACGCCCGACCGGGCTCGGCCACCAGCACCACACCGGTGGGGCGGACCGCAGTGGTGACCGCCCGGCGCAGCGCCAGGAAGCACGCACGGGTGACGAGCAGCGACTGATCCGCGGCAGCCGCCAGCACAGCGGGTGGCGAGCCCAGCCCGGCGTCTACCACGCACCGCCGCTGCGCCAGGACGTCTGCCAGCTCCGACCACCGCTCCTGCACCAGGGCGCCGCCACGTGGCACCATCTGCAGCCCGTCCACCACGGCAAGGCCGAGGCGCTCGAAGGACTCACCGGTGGCCACGGCAGACGTCATCCACTCGTGGACGCCCGTCGAATCGACGCCGGGCGCCATGCCGAACACGGCCGGACCGTCCCCGGCCAGATCCACGAACCACGCCGCGGCCCGCCTGGCCAGCAACGTGGCCAACGCCGCCGCCACCACCGTGGTACCGCTACCACCCTTGACCGACCAACACAGGATCATCACACCCTCCGCGCACGTGAACCGCCCGCCACGCGGCGGGCTCCGTCAGTTGGGGGAAGTGAGCCGAACCTATCGAGCGGGTGGGACCCGCCCAACCCCGTCAGCCACGGCGCAGCTTGGAGCGCACCTTGGCCACCACGTCACGCGGGTCGGGCATGCCCAGCCCGCGGCGCAGGAGCTTCTCCTTCTTGGCCGTGTACGGCGGGTAGCTGATCGGCGGATCCAGCCGGGTGGACCTGGTCATCACGCTGCGCTGATGGCTGAAGGTCTCAAAGCCGAAACGCCCGTGATAGGCGCCCATGCCGCTCTCCCCCACGCCGCCGAAGGGCAGGTGCGGGTTGCTGATGTGCATCAGCGTGCCGTTGACGCAGGCCCCACCGCTGGTGGCCCCGGCCAGGACGCGCTCGTTCTCGCCGTCGTCCTCGCTGAACGAGTACAGCGCCAGCGGCTTGTCATCGGCGTTGACGAACTCGATCGCCTCGTCCAGCGAATCGACGGCGATCACCGGCAGCACCGGCCCGAAGATCTCCTCGCCCATCGCCGGATCGTCACGGGTCACCCCCGTCAGCACGGTGGGGGCGATGTACCGGGTGTCGGCATCGGTGATGCCGCCCACCGCAACGGCGCCGGTGTGGAGCATCTTCTCGACGCGTTGGAAGTGCACGTCGTTGACGATGCGGGCGAAGTCAGGGCTCTGCTGCGGGTCGGCGCCGTAGAACTCGGTGATCTGCGCGCCGATCGCCGCCACGAGACGGTCATGGACGGGACGCTCGACCAGCACGTAGTCGGGGGCGATGCATGTCTGCCCGCTGTTCAGGAACTTGCCCCAGGCGATGCGCCGCGCGGCGACGTCGATGTTCGCCTTGCGGCTGACGATGGCCGGGCTCTTGCCGCCGAGTTCGAGCGTGACCGGGGTCAGGTGCTCGGCCGCGGCGCGCATGACGATGCGGGCCACACGGCTGTTGCCCGTATAGAGGATGTGGTCGAAACGCTCGGCCAGCAGGGCGGTGGTCTCGGCCACGCCACCCTCGACCACGGCGATCGCCGGGTCGTCCAGTGCCTGGAGCAGCGAGGTGAGCTCGCCAGAGGTGACCGGCGCCAGCTCGCTGGGCTTGACCACCACCGCGTTGCCTGCGGCGATGGCGGCCACCATCGGAACCAGCAGCAACTGCACCGGGTAGTTCCACGGAGCGATGATGCACACGACCCCCAGCGGGTCACGGTGGATCTCGCTACGCCCGGGCTTGAAGGCAACCGGCGTCGCCACCTTCTCCGGACGTGCCCACAACGCCAGGTTCGCCAGCGTGTGGTCGATGTCGGCGACGGTGAACCCGAGCTCGCTGAGCCAGGCTTCCGTGCGCGGCTTGGCGAAGTCGTCGGCCAGCGCGTCGAGCAGCTTGCCCTCGCGCTCGATCATCAACGTGCGCAACGTCGTCAGCGTGGCGTGCCGCCACGGCAGCGGCTTCGTACGACCTCGGTCGAAGGCGGCGCGGGCATCGGCCACCAACGCAGGAATGGACTCGATCGGTGTCATGGGACCACCCTACGACCACATCACGGCCCGCCGATCTGCCAAGCTGATGCGGGCGGTCGGGTGAACTGGGGACGACCCGACGGAGGACCATGTCGAATCAGCTCATCAACCACAAGGGCTCTGGAACGCCCGACGACCCGTGGCTGCTGCAAACACCGCCGCTGACATCGGAGTACTCGCTGCACCGCGACCACCGCGACGGCGAGGAGGTTCTGGTCTGCACCGTGGGCAAGACCGTGCTGCTGTACCACGCGCGTATCGTCGACGACCTGCTGGCGCTGCTGCGCGAGCACGGCGGGTGGATGGAACTCGGCTCCGCCGACGAGCAGAAGCCGGCGCGGCCGGGCACGGTGGAGGCCTGGGCCCGCTCGGCCGACAACCCGCTCGGTGGGTGGTACGGCCTGAAGAAGGGCCTGCGCGGCCGGGTCGGGATGTACATCCCACCGCTGATGGAGCGCCTCGGGCTGGCCGAAGTGGAACACGAACCGCGCAACAACCGGATGCGCGCCCTGTGAGACGGCGAAGTGGGGAGGCGGCCGGCCCGTTGGGGTGACCACCTCCCCACTTCCGGGGGGATCTTCAGTTGTGGGTGACGGCGAGTGTCAGGCGGCGGGGCGCTTGGCGACCGGCTTGGCGGCCCGCTTGGCCGAGCGGCCAGGCATGCGGGTCACCGTGGCCGGAGCGACCTTGGCCACCGGGGCCGGCTTGACCTCGGACGAGCCGGTCTTGACGAGCACCGGCTCCATCGCCCGGACCATCTTGCGGGCGAAGGTGGCCTGGTGGTCGACCATCCGCTTGCGGAAGGTCAGACCGTTCTCCACCATCTCGGGCAGCGTCGGCAGCGACGCCATGAACTCCGGGCGGCCGGTGACGTACTTGGCCAGGCGGGTGGCGATCTCACCGGTGTACTTGACCACCGGCTCCTCGATCCGCTTCATCAGCTCCATGTAGTCGTCCTGGAACTTCTCAACCCTGGTCATCATCGTGCTCATCGCACTCTCCTTGTCTTCGACAGGTGCCTCGGGGGGCTGGTTCCAGTATGCGAGCACTTGCTAACTTTTGCAAGCATATGCGAGCGTGACATCGGTCGCACCAGGCGACGACGACTCGGCTCAGGCCAGCTCGTAGGTGAACTCGCCGCGCTCGTGGACGAAGCCGAGAGAGCGGTACAGGCGTGCCGCGCCGGTGGGATTCTCACTGTCGACGTTGAGGGCTGCGTGGGTCATCCCGGCCTCGGCGAGGGCATGGAAGGCGTGCACGATCAGCGCCGCGCCCACACCGCGGCCGCGGTAACGCTGCAGCGTGCCGAGGCTGTCGATGTAGCCGTCGCGCCGGCCGGTCAGCGAGTCGTCTTGCTCGAAGCGCTTGCACAGGCAATGGCCGACCACCTCATCGGTGTCGGCGTCGACGGCGATGAAGCTCCACTCCGGCCGGGCCCCGAAGCCGCGCACCATCGCCTGCCAGCCCGCCGGCGACGTGGGGGTAGAGCCCCAGTGGTCGACCCACGACAGGTTCTTCTCGGCCAGCACCTCGTCGTCCCGATCGTCGGGCCAGGCGACGATCCGCACGCCGCGTGGCGTGGTCAGCGGCGGCAGGTCGGTCAGCGGCCGGAGCAGTTCCTCGTGGTAGCGCACCGCTCGCATCCCCAGCCGCTCGAACATCCGCCGGGTTCTCACGGCGTCCTCGCCGGTCTGGGCGCGCAGACGCGTGGGCAGCGTGGTGGCGCAGGCGTCCAGTTGCTGGCGCGCCCGGGCTATGCCCCAGGTCATCAACGCCGTGCCGATGCCCTGGCCGCGCCACGCCGGTTCGACGTCACCGAAGACGTAGCAACGCACGTGGAGCACCTCGCTGGGCAGCAGCAGGGTATGGACGAAGCCGGCGATGGCGCCGTCATCCGCCGACTCGCCGTCGACCACGGCGACGTGCATGTCAGCGGCCAGGTCCACATCGTCGGCCTCGAGATCCTCGGTCAGCTCCTCGACGGTGCGGACCTGCATGATGCCGTCGGCCCACTGGGCACGGTTGATCACCTGACACACGGCCGGCAGATCCTCCGGCGTCGCCGGTCGAAGGCGCACGGTCGTCACGTCGGCAACGCTACGACCCTCTCCACCGGCCGCCGCCACGAATATGTACGGTGGATCCGTGAGCGCATGGGATCAAGTGATGGCTGGCGTGCATCTGCCGTTCCCACCCGGCATCGAGGTACCCACCCTGACCGAGGTGGCGCTGGCGGTGCCGAACCCTCCGCCGGTCACCGACGTGGAGGCGACCACCCACGCAGCCGTGGTGCGACGCCTGGCGGCGGTGGTTCAACCGGGCATGACGGTCGCCGTTGGCGGCGGGTCGCGCGGCCTCACCGATCGTGTGCCGCTGCTGCCGCGGCACGATCTCGGGGCTGCGGGCACTCGGCGCCGAACCGTTCGTCATCCCGGCAATGGGCAGCCACGGGGGTGCCACCGCCGACGGGCAGCGGGCAATGCTGGCTGAGTTGGGCATGACCGAAGCGTCGCTGGGCTGCGAGATCCGGGCGACCATGGAGACAGTGGAGGTAGCCCGCACGCCGCCGATGGCCGACGGGCACACCATGCCCCTGTACCTCGACCGCCACGCCGCCTCAGCCGACCGGATCCTCCCGGTCAACCGCACCAAGCCGCACACCTGCTTCAAGGGACCGATCGAGAGCGGTTGCGCCAAGATGACGGTCGTCGGGATGGGCAAGCAGCCCGGGGCGGCGCAGATCCACGCCTGCGGTCCGGTGCAGATGCGTGACCGCATCCTGGCCGGCATCGCTGCCATCCGGGCCACGGGCCGGCTGCTGGGTGGCGTGTCGTCGGTCGAGTCCGCCACCGGCGCCATCGCCCGCATCGAGGCGATGACTGCCGACGAGGTAGGCGGGCAGTTCGAGCGCGAGCTGACCGACTACGCCCGCTCGCTGATTCCCACGCTGCCGTTCGAGCAGATCGACACGCTGATCATCGAGCTCGGCGGCAAGGACATCAGCGGGACCACGATGGACCCCAACGTGACCGGGCGATTCTGGGTCCCCGGGCTTGCCGACGGCGAGCGCCCGAACGTGAACACGATCGTGCTGCTCGGCCTCACCGAGATCTCCGGTGGGAATGCTCTCGGCATCGGCTTCGCCGACTTCATCCCGGCATCGCTGGCCGCCCAGCTGGACTTCGCCAAGACCTACATCAACTGCTTCACCGCCGGGCCGGCCGGGCTGCGCCGCAGCCGGATGCCGATGGTGCTGCCCACTGAGGACGACTGCATCAAGGCCGCCCTGTGCATGTGCGGGCGCGGGTTCGAGGAGCCCAAACGAGTGGTGCGAATCCGCAGCACCCTGCACCTGACCCGCTGCTGGGTGAGCGAGGCGATGCTCCCGCTGCTGCCACCCGGCGCCAGAGTCGTGGGGTGAGCGACCGGCTCAGCACCGCTCTCGCCGCGGTCGTCGGTCGGGAGCACGTCTTGGTGGACGGCGACCTGCGGGCCGGATACGAGACGGACTGGAGCCGCCGCTACCGGGGCGCGGCGAGCTGCGTGGTGCGCCCTGCCGACGCCTCCGAGGTGGCGGCCGTGGTGCGCGCCTGCGCCGAGGCGCGGGCCACGATCGTCACCCAGGGCGGCAACACCGGGCTGGTGGGCGGCGGTGTGCCACGCGGCGGTGAGGTGCTGCTGAGCATGCGGCGGCTGGACCACGTGGGCCCGGTCGAACAGAACGCTGCGCAGCTCACCGCCGGGGCAGGGGCCACCATCGCGGCAGTTCAGGCCGCGGCGCACACGGCCGGGATGGAGTTCGCCGTTGACTGGGGGGCGCGCGACAGCGCCACCGTTGGCGGGGCGGTCGCAACGAACGCCGGCGGATCTCGGGTCGTGCGCTTCGGCACCATGCGCCAGCAGGTGATGGGCCTGCAGGCGGTCCTGGCCACCGGCGAGGTGCTTGACGACCTCAGCGGTCTGCCCAAGTCGACGATGGGGCTGCATCTACCGAGTGTGCTGTGTGGCTCCGAGGGGACCCTGGCCATCGTCACCGCGGCCCGGCTCGGGCTGGTGGCGCACCTCGCCCACCGTGCCGCGGCGTGGATCTCGGTGCCCACCGTCGGCGCGGCGGTCGAGTTACTCCCGACCCTGCGGCGGTTGAGCTCGCTGGACGGGGTGGAGGTGCTGCTGCCCGAAGCGGTCGAGATCGTGGCGACCGAGTTCGGGCTCGCCCCGCCCATGGCCGACACCGGTGTGGCGGTACTGGTGGAGTGCGCCGCGGCGTCCGATCCCAGCGAGGAGCTGGCCGAGGCGCTGGCCGGTCACGCCGGGGTGCTGGCCGTGGGCGCCCAACGCGACCACCTGTCGGCGATTCGCGATCACGTGTCGATGGCCATCAACCAGCGCGGCGTCCCGCTCAAGCTGGACGTCGCCGTGCCCGTCGCACACCTCGAGGCGCTCGTCGACGTGGCCCGCAGCGCTGCTGGGCCGGCGCAGCTCGTCGCCTTCGGCCATCTGGCCGAGGGCAACCTCCACCTCAACTACCTGGGCGCAGGCGACGGCGCCGCGGCCATCACCGAGCGGGTCCTCCAGTGGGTCATCGGCGTGGGTGGGGCGATCAGCGCCGAGCACGGCATCGGCCGGGCCAAGGCCGCCTGGCTGGAGCGTGCCCGCGGCGCCGAGGCAGTGGCCACGATGCGCCGGATCAAGCAGGCCCTCGACCCCCTCGGCCTCCTCAACCCCGGGGTCCTGCTCCCCTAGTCCCCACCATTTGTTCACTCACACTCCCGTCCCACTGGAGATCACGTGAACAAACGGCCAGGCCGGGGCGGGCCGGGGCGGGCCGGGGCGGGCCAGGCCGGGGCAGGGTGGGCGGGCGGGGCGGGGGGTTAGGGGTGGGCGGGGTCAGGGGTGGGCGGGGTCAGGGGTGGGCGGCGTCGAGGTCGGCCTTGGTGAGGACCGATCGCAGGGTGAGGCCGTGGGCCGCGAGGGCGGCCTGGCCATCGGTCTGGCCGGTGGACGCGTCGGGATCGCTGCGGTCGATAACGCACAGCACGGTGTCGATGATCGCCCCGAGCTCACGCAGCTGGCCGGTCGAGATCACCACCTGGCCGCCGGTGGTCACGACGTCTTCGATCACCAGGACACGCCGTCCGGTCACGGCGGCACCCTCGGCCAACTGGGCCGTGCCGTAGGTCTTGGCCTCCTTGCGGACGAACGCAACGGGCAGGCCGGTGCGCAGCGACAGGGCGGTGGCGATCGGCACGCCGCCCAACTCCAGCCCGGCGAGGACCTCCGTGCCGGAGGGGACCAGCGCCACGAGGGCCTCGGCGATCTCGCTCAGCAGGACAGGGTGGGCCTCGAAGCGGTACTTGTCGAAGTACTCCGACGCCACCTTGCCCGACCGCAGGGTGAACGTCCCCGTCAGCCGGGCGACCGAGTTCACCTTGGCGGCCAACGACGACGATGCTGCGGGGGTCATGGGGTCAGTCTGCTGGCCGTGCGCCGCGGTCTTCAACCGGTTCCCGGGACAACACCTCTTGGGCGACGGTGGCGACATGCTCCCCGTCGGCGCTGAAGATCTGGCCGAGCGCCAGTCCCCGACCGCCGACGAAGCCGAGGCAGGTGAAGTCGTGCAGGTGCCACTGGTCCACCCGCGGCTGGCGGTGGAACCAGATGGTGTGGTCCAGGCTCGCCGAGTAGCCCGGGCTGTGTCTCGTGTCGCCGTCGCCGAGCGCCCACTCCACCGCATCGGTGGGCAGATCGTCGCTGAGGTACGCCAGCCAGCAGCGGTGCAGCACCCCGTCGTCGCCCAGCGCCGCCGACAGGCGCATCCAGGCTGCGGATCGGCCGGCGCCCAGATGGCCAGTCTCGGAGAGCGCCGATCGTGGAATCGACCGGCGGTCGAAGGCCGGGGACCACGTGGAATCAGGGAGGTCGTCCGGCGCCGGTAGCCCCTCGGGCATGAACACCGTCTGCAGGTTGCGCGTCATCTCGGGAATCTGGAACGACGCTTCACAGTTGAGAATTGCTCCGGTGGCCTGTCGGGCGACGACACGCCTCGTGACAAAGGTGCGGCCGTTGCGAATCCGATCGACCTCGTAGCGAACCGGTTCGTTGTGGTCACCCCGGCGAATGAAGTAGGCGCGCATCGAATGGGCGACGAAGTCCGACTCCACCGAGCTGGCCGCGGCCCGCAATGCCTGGGCAACGATCTGGCCCCCGTATAACCCTCCCCAGGGATAGCGCGGTCCAATACCTACCAGCGTGTCCGACCCGTGCGGCTCTAGATCAAACAATCGGCGCACGTCCACCACGACAAGAATACCGAGCATCCGGGGTTGCCATCTGCCCAGACTCAATTAAGATTCCGCCATGGCAAAGCGTGGACCCAAAGAAGTAACCCCGGAGCACAAGGCGGCGATGGCCGCCGGTCGTGTGGAGGGCAAGGCCATCCGGGACTATCTGGAGGCGCTGCGGGCCAACAAGCCCAAGCGCGGCCGCAAGCGCACCCCGGACAGCATCCGCAAGCAGATCGCTGCCATCGCCACCAAGCTGGAGGACGCCGACGCCGTCACCTCCCTGAAGCTGATCAGCGATCGGATGCATCTCCAGGCCGAATTGGCCGACATGGGCACGATGGTGGACCTCACCGACGTCCAGGCCGAGTTCGTCAAGGTCGCCAAGCGGTACGGCGAGCGCAACATGATCACCTACGCCGCCTGGCGCGAGGTGGGTGTCCCAGCGGCGGTGCTGTCGGCCGCCGGCATCGGCCGCTCCGCCTGAGCGCGGCGTCAGCCGATCAGCGCGTCGACGGCGTCGCCGGCGTGCCGCAGGGATCGGGTCAGGCTGAACGCCTGGTCCAGCACCTCTGCGCCCGCCACATGGCGTTCCTCGAGCACCTCGCGTAGCGGGCGTCGGCGGGACCACGCCTCGGCCGCGCTCTCCTGGACGATGCGATAGGCCTCGTCACGGGACACGCCGGCCTGCACCAGCGCCAGCAACACTGGCTGGCTGAAGACCAGCCCGAAACTGGCGTCCAGATTGGCCCGCATCCGCTCGGGGAACACGACCAGCCCGTCGAGCAGGCGGGCCATCCGCCGCAGGACGTAGTACGCCAGCAGTGCCGAGTCCGGGACCACGATGCGCTCCACCGAGCTGTGCGAGATGTCCCGCTCGTGCCACAGGGCGACGTCCTGCAGGCCGGCTTGAAGGTTGCCGCGCAACACTCGGGACAACCCGCTGATGGTCTCGGCGCTGATCGGGTTGCGCTTGTGGGGCATCGCGCTTGACCCCTTCTGTCCGGCCTTGAACCCCTCCTGCACCTCGCTGACCTCGGTGCGCTGCAGGTGGCGAAGCTCGACGGCGATCAGCTCCATCGTCGAGCCCACCGCGGCGCAGGCCCACAGGAACTCGGCGTGGCGGTCCCTGGCGATCACCTGCGTGGCCGGCACGGGCTGCAGCCCGAGCGCCGCGCCCACGTGGGCTTCCACCACCGGGTCGATGTTGCTGTAGGTGCCCACCGCGCCGGACAGCTTGCACACCGCCACCACGTCCCTGGCCCGGTGCAACCGGTCGAGGTCTCGGCCCACCTGCAAGGCCCACAGCGCCACCTTGGCGCCGAACGTGGTTGGCTCGGCATGGATCCCGTGGGTCCGCCCGATCATCACCGTGTCACGGTGCTGGCGGGCCAGGCGAACCAGTGTGGTCCGCAGCGTGGACGCCGCATTGATCATCAGGTCGCAGGCGTCGCGCATCATCGCGCACCACGCCGTGTCGACCACGTCGCTGCTGGTGAGCCCATAGTGGATCCAGCCCCCGGCCGGTTGGCCGATCGCCGCCTGGACGACGTCGACGAAAGCGGCCACGTCATGATCGGTGATCCGCTCGCGCTCGGCGACCGCCTCGACGAACGCGGCGTCGACCTTCGGGGCTCGCTCACGGCACCGGGCCGCGTCCGCGGCGGGCACGACACCGACGACGGCGTGGGCGTCCGTCGCCAGCAATTCGATCTCCAGGTAGCGGGCAAAACGGGCCTCGTCGGAGAAGACGGCGGCCATCTCCGGCAGGGTGTAGCGCGGGATCACGACCAGTTGACCACCGCGTCGCGCTGCCGGTCCGGTGCCCACGATCGTGACCGGTACCCCGACCTCACGCTGCACCAGATCCACCAGTGCCTGGGCATTCGGCGCCAGATCGTCCACCGTGCGCGCCGCGGAGATGTCGGACTGCCAGCCGGGAAGGCGGACGTAGACAGGCCGGCCGTCGGCGTCGTACTCGGTGCACGCCAGGACCTCGGGGAACGTGTCCAGCACGTCGAGCTTGGTCAGGGCGATCTCGGTCAGCGAGTTGATCCGCACGGCCTTGCGCAGCATCACCAGATCCAACCACCCGGTCCGCCGCCGCCGCCCAGTGACGGTGCCGAACTCGTGGCCGATCTCCACCAGCTTGTCGCCCCACTCGTCCAGCGCCTCGGTGGGGAACGGCCCGCCGCCAACTCGGGTGCAGTACGCCTTGGTGATCCCCACGATCCGGTCAAGGTAGCGGGGACCGATCCCCGACCCGACGCAGGCCCCACCAGCCGTCGGGTTCGACGAGGTGACGTACGGGTAGGTGCCGTGGTCGAGGTCGAGGAAGGTGGCCTGGGCGCCCTCCAGCAGGATGGACTCCTGGCGATCGAGCGCGCCGTGGAGCAGTTCCACGGTGTCCACCACCAGTGGGGCGACCCGTGCCGCCAGCCCGGTGAACTGCTCGACGATCTCGTCGACGTCCAGCGAGTCCCCACCGAGGGCGGTGATCTCCCGGTTGTGGACCTCGCCCTGGCGGCGCACCTCGGCGGCGAAGGCCACCGCATCCGCCGTCTCCCCGGCGCGAATCCCGTCTCGGCGGGCCTTGTCCGCATAGGCCGGGCCGATGCCCTTCAGCGTGGTGCCGATGCGCTCGTCGCCGCGCGAGGCCTCGTGCAGGGCGTCGATGGCCTGGTGCCATGGGAAGATCAGGTGGGCCTGGGAACTGACCCGCAGCTTGGAGCAGTCGATGCCGCGGCCCTGCAGCGTGTCCACCTCGCGGAACAAGGTGGGCAGATCAACGACGACTCCGTTGCCGATCACCGGCGTGACATGCGGGTACAGCACGCCGCTCGGCACCAGTTGCAGGGCGTACTTCTGGTCGTCGACCACGACGGTGTGCCCGGCGTTGTGGCCACCTTGGTAGCGCACGACGTACGTGTGGTCGGCGGCGAGGAGGTCGATGACCTTGGCCTTGCCCTCATCGCCCCACTGGGCGCCGACGACAACGGTGACGGGCATGAGACACTCCTCCGTTCCCGGCGAAGGCTGGGGGCGCCGGGACCGGTGCGCAAGCCTAGTGTCGGACCGAGTCGGGACGCAGGTGGGCAGCGCGGCACGGCGCCGGTCAGTGATCCGGATGGCCGAGGCCGGGACCCGCGACGATCGGACCGGTAGGTTGTCCCACGTGAGCGTGATGCGCCGTCTGACCTGGTCAGCAATGGACGACGAGGCTCGCGCGGCATGGTGCCACCGCGGTGTCGATGCCATCTTCGACGAGGAACTCAAGCGGTCCATCAACGATCTCATCGACGACGTCCGGGCACATGGCGACGAGGCGGTATGCCGGGCATTGGCCCGCTTCGACGGCGTCTCGCTGACACCGGGCGCGCTGCGCGCCACCCCCGACGACATTGCCGATGCCTGCGTCGACCCCGACGTCGACGCGGCGATCGACGACGCCATCGCCCGCCTGCGGACGTTCAACGAGCACGTGATGGCCCGCGCCCAGGACTGGTCCATCGAATCGGAACCGGGCCTCGTCATCGGCGAGAAGGTCACGCCGATCACCTCAGCGGGCCTGTTCGTGCCCAGCGGCAAGGCCAGCTATCCATCTGTTGCCTACCAGCTCGGCGTGCCGGCGATGGCCGCCGGTGTTCCGCAAGTGGTACTCGTCGTTCCACCGATGCCCGACGGGAGCGGGCGGATCGACCCGGCCGTGCTTGTCGTATGCCGCAAGCTCGGCATCGAGCAGGTCGTGCGGGTCAACGGTCCAGCCGGCATCGCCGCCCTCGGGTTCGGCACGGAATCCATCCCCGCCGTGCGCAAGGTGGTCGGTCCGGGCTCGCCGCCTGTGGCCTGCGCCCAGGTGGAGATGCAACGCTATGGGCTGACGACGATGATGATCCTCGGCCCGACGGAGAGCCTGGTCATCGCCGATGAGTCGGCCGACCCTCGACTGGTGGCAGCCGACCTGCTGAACGAGGCCGAGCACGGGGTCGATTCCACCGTCGTGCTGGTGACACCGTCGGCTCGCCTCGCCGACGCCGTCGACCGTGAGCTGGACCGTCAACTCGATTCCTTTCCCGCCGTGTGGGCGTTGGCGGCCCGTGCCGCGCTCGGCGTGAACGGTGGGTGCGTCCTGGTCGACGACCTCGACATCGCCGCAGACGTCGCCAACCGGTGGGCACCCGAGCACCTCCAGGTGGCCGTGAACCCCGCCGACGAAGCGGCGCTGATTGGGCGACTGGTCAACGCCGGTGAGATCCTGATCGGCCAACACACTCCGTTCAGCGCCGGCAACTACGTCATCGGATGTCCGGCAAGCTTGCCAACCGGCGGCTTCGCCCACGTGTCCAGCGGCATCACCGCGGACGCCTTCCTGAAACGCACGGCGATGGCTCGCGCCGACGCCGGCGCCCTCCGCCGATTCACCTCTACGATCGTGGCCATGAGCCGCCACGAGGGCTTCCATGCCCACGCAGCCGCGGCAACGATCCGTGAGGACGCCTCACCGGGGGCACCCTCGTGAGGCGCATCCTGCGGAGGATGGCGGGGGCCGCTGTGCTGGCCACCTCGGCCGGCACGGCATGCCCTGCCGCCGGCACGGCCCCGCCTCCGTTGACCATCACCCGAATCGCGGAGATCCGCGGTGAGTGGGCCTACCACCTGGCGTCGACGTCGTCTCGGCTCTACCTCTTGACGGTGCGTGACTCCCTGGACGGTCCACGGTCGATGGTCGAGGTAGATCCGGACGGCGCCGTGGTGCGCACGGTGCCAGTTGATCCGTCGATCGACATCGAGTTCGGAACGCCCGTGACCGTCGACGACCAGGTGTACTTCGCCGAGAAGGCGCTCGGCGCCGACGGGACCACCTGTGGCCTGCGCCTCCTCGATCAGGCGACGCTGACGTTCGGCCCGCTGATCCCCGTCTTCCGCAACGTGTCGCTCGAGGCCATGAGTGGATGCAACCCGCGTCCGCGGGTCGACCCGACGACGCCGGGCGTGGTGTGGGTCCTGCAGGCCGAGTACGGGAAGCTGGCGCGGCTGGATCTGGCCACCGGCACCGTCAGCGAGACGTCGTTCATCGATGCCGTGCCCGAGCCGGACAAGTACCACGTGCTCAGCGGGCTGACGATGCTGAACGGCGTCGGCTATGTGTGGGTCGGTCCCGGTCGTGACTCTCCCAACGACGCCACTGGAACCCCACTGCCCAACCGTCTGATCCGGATCGATCCGACGAACGGGACGACCCGATCGGTGCCTCTCGAGTCGGTGGTGACCGTGGTGGGCTCCGTGCTGTACACCGAGTCCGAAGGCCGCACCCTCAGCATCGACCCCACCACCTTGGCGAGAACGCCGACCGACCCACGACCCGTCGTGTTCGACCCTCTGCCCGTGCCGGGCGGCGGGTTCGTCACGGTTACCGGGACGTTCGGATCGTTCACCACCGCTGTCTACCGAGGTGAGCCACCCGTGCTGGTGGCGTCCGCCACCACAGAGGCCGACCCCACCGATCTCGGCGCGACCCCGCTGCTCGTGGGCTCGACGCTCCTGGTGGTCACCGCGTCGTCCAGTGACCCGATGCACACGACGATCTATCGAGTCGCCGGGTGGTGATCACGGCGTGGGCGCCGACACGCGCAGGTCGGAACCGTCCGACGACACCGCGACGGTGCTCCCGTCGCCCACCTCGCCGGACAGGATCAACGACGCCACCGGGTCGGCCAGCTCACGCTGGATCACCCGCTTCAACGGCCGCGCCCCGAACACCGGGTCGTAGCCCAGCTTGGCCAGGAGGCGCATCGCGTCGGCGCTGATGTCGAGGCCGATGCGCCGATCCGCCATGCGCTGCTTGAGATGGGCCACCTGGATGGTGACGATGGTCTGCAAGTCGTCCTCAGTCAGGGCGCGGAACCGGATGATGTCGTCGATGCGGTTGACGAACTCCGGCTTGAAGTACTCGATGGGCTCGCCAGCCAGGTTCGAGGTCATGATCAGCACGACGTTGGTGAAATCCACCGTGCGCCCCTGGCCGTCGGTGAGCCGTCCGTCGTCGAGAACCTGGAGCAACACGTTGAACACGTCAGGGTGGGCCTTTTCGATCTCGTCGAGCAGCACCACGCTGTACGGCCTGCGGCGCACGGCCTCGGTGAGCTGGCCGCCCTCGTCGTAGCCCACGTAGCCAGGGGGCGCGCCGATCAGGCGGGACACGCTGTGCTTCTCCATGTACTCACCCATGTCGATGCGCACCATGGCGTGCTCGTCATCGAACAGGAACTCGGCAACCGCTCGGGCCAGTTCGGTCTTGCCAACGCCCGTCGGGCCGAGGAACATGAACGATCCGATCGGCCGGTTCGGGTCGCTGAGCCCGGCACGGCTGCGGCGGATGGCGTTGGACACCGCCGTGACCGCGGCCTCCTGGCCCACGACCCGCTGGTGCAACAGGCCTTCGAGATGGATCAGCTTGGCCATCTCTCCCTCCATCAACCGGCTCACCGGCACTCCGGTCCACTTCGACACCACCTCGGCGATGTCCTCGGCGTCGACCTCCTCTTTCAGCATCCGGTTCGACGATTGCAGTTGGTCGAGGTGCGCGGTTGCCTCACCGATGCGCCGTTCCAGCTCCGGCATCCGCCCGTAGCGGATCTCTGCGGCGACGGCCAGGTCGGTCTCCCGTTCGAGCTGCTGGCTGAGCTGGCCGAGCTCCTCCTTCAAGGCCCGGATGGCATCGATGGCCTGCTTCTCGCCCTCCCAGTGGTCCTTCATCTCGTGCACCTGGGTGTTCAACAGGGCCAGCTCGTCGGTGAGCGCGTCGAGGCGCTCCCGCGATGCGCTGTCGGTCTCCTTGGCCAGCGCCACCTGCTCGATCTCCAGCTGCAGGATCCGCCGCTGGACGACGTCGATCTCGGTGGGCAGCGAGTCGATCTCGATGCGCAGCTTGCTGGCCGCCTCGTCGACCAGGTCGATGGCCTTGTCGGGGAGGAACCGGTTGGTCAGGTAGCGGTTGGAGAGCACGGCGGCGCTGACCAGCGCGCCGTCCTGGATGCGCACGCCGTGGTGCACCTCGTAGCGCTCCTTCAGCCCGCGCAAGATGCCGACGGTGTCCTCGACGCTGGGTTCGCCCACGTACACCTGCTGGAAGCGGCGCTCCAGGGCGGGGTCCTTCTCCACGTACTTGCGGTACTCGTCGAGCGTGGTGGCGCCGATCATCCGCAGCTCGCCGCGGGCCAGCATCGGCTTGATCATGTTGCCGGCGTCCATCGCCCCCTCGGCCCCGCCCGCGCCAACGATGGTGTGCAGTTCGTCGACGAAGGAGATGACCTCGCCGGCCGAGTCGGTGATCTCCTTCAGGACGGCCTTGAGACGCTCCTCGAACTCACCGCGGTACTTGGCGCCGGCCAGCATCGAGCCGATGTCCAAGGCGATGAGCCGCTTGTTCTTCAACCCCTCGGGGACGTCACCGTCGGCGATGCGCCGGGCCAGGCCCTCGACGATCGCTGTCTTGCCGACACCGGGCTCACCGATCAGGACCGGGTTGTTCTTCGTTCGCCGGCTGAGCACCTGGATGACCCGACGGATCTCCTCGTCGCGGCCGATGACCGGATCGATCTTGCCCTCACGGGCGCGCTGGGTGAGATCCTGGCCGTACTTCTCCAACGCGGCGAAGGACTCCTCGGGGTTCTGGCTGGTCACACGATGGCTGCCGCGGACGTCTTTCAGCGCGGCGAGGAGCTCCTCGCTGCCCACCCCGAGCCGCTGGTTCATCGCCAACAGCAGGTGCTCGACCGAGAGGAAGTCGTCCTTCAGGTCGCGCTGGTACGCGGCGGCGTTCTCCAGGACGTTGTTGGTCTCCTTCGACAGACGCGGCTCGCTCCCGCCGTAGGCCTTGGGGAGTCGGGCGACGGCCTCGTCTGCCCTGTTGCGCACCATCAGCGGCGCCTGACCGAGCTTGGCAAGCACGGCCGGCACGATGGTGTCCTCCTGCCGGGCGAGTGCGGCCAGGAGGTGGTCGGGCGTCAGCTCCGGGTTGTTGAGCGCCTTGGCCTGGTCCAACGCCGCGGCCACGGCCTCGTTGGTCTTGAGGGTCCACTTCTTGGGGTCCAGTGCCATGCCTGTGTCGTCGTTCCTTTCGGTCGAGCTGGTCGCTTAATAAAGTTGAGCGTTAGTGTATCAGCATCTGCGTGAGGGGCGTACCGGTGGCGGGAACAACTGCGCGGCCGTGCCGTCGAGGAACTGCTCCCGATCGGCCGTCGACCAGCCGGCGACGGCACGCCGCACCGTGGTCAGCTTGGCGGCGTAGGTCCCGGGGTGCTGCGGGTGGTCGGACCCCCAGCACAGCCGGTGCGCGCCGACACGATCACGCAGCGCCGCCAGCCACACGGCCGGCGCCGGTTGGTGGTCGAGGACATGGCTGGTCACCTTGAGGACCAGGTTGGAGGCCGCCTCGGCCGCCGCCAGGCCAGGGCCGCGCTCGGGAAACCCGCAGTGGTCGACCACGATCGGCAGCTCCGGGTGGCGAGCGGCCAGCCGGCTGAGCCCCGCCAGTTGATGGCCGAACAGGGTGACCACCGGCGTGACCGCTGCCGCCGCGCACACCTCGATCAGTGGGTCGGCGCCGTCCGCCCACTCCGGGTCGGCGCCGATGCCGAACAGGCGCACCCCGGAGGCCGGCATTGCCAGACCACTGAGCAACCGGCGCAGTTCGGAGACGCCAGCCGGGACGCGCAGGCCCGCCACGAGGCACATCCGCGTCGGGTCGCTGGCCACCGTGTCGGCGGCGCAGCGGTTGTCGTCGCCATAGACCCCGAGCGCCTGGACGATCACGACGCGGTCGATGCCGCTGGCCAGGATCTCGGCCACCTGTTCGGGAGGCGGTCGCGCACTGTCGCGCCAGCCGCTGCCCAGGCCGGTCTCGGCGCGGCGCGGGTAGCGCGTCTGGTCGGCATGGGCCACGTGGACGTGGGTGTCGATCACTGCTGTAGTGAACCAGAACGGCGACGGCGCGAATTGCCGGGACGGCAGCGCCGATCGACCAGACTCCCGTCATGCACATCCACGTCATCACCGGCGACGGCGAGCCGGTCGACGCCGTGTACGCACTGGGACAGATCGTGCACGTCTGGCGGGAGGCCGGACACCGGGTGTCGTCCGGCCTGGTCGACGTCCTCGACGCCGACATCGGCATCGTCCACATCGACCTCACCACCATTCCCACCAGCGCACTCCCCGCCAACCCACACCGCCGGCCACTCCTCAACGCCAACCTCCTCGACATCTCCAAGACCGCCATCAGCCACCAACTCGTCCACCCCGACGACGGCTACCGCGGCCCGGTCATCATCAAGACCAACGCCAACTCGACCGGCTCCGGCGAACGCATCGGCACCAGCCGCTGGACCGCCACTCGCATTCGCCGAAAACTCACCACCCGACTCCCCTGGACCATGGTGCGCACCCTCCCCCGCCGCTACCCCATCCTCGACGACGCCACCCACGTCCCCACCTGGGTCTGGAAACGGTCCGACCTCGTCGTCGAACGCTTCACCCCCGAACGCAACGGCAACGACTACGTCGTACGGGTGTGGTCCTTCCTCGGCGACCGGGAGTACGTGGTCAAGATGAGCGGACCACGACCCGTCGTCAAGACGTTCCAGTCCGATCGCATCGAACCGATCACCGAGGTGCCGGACTCGCTGCGCCGGCGGCGCGCCGAGATGGGCGCCGACTACGGCAAGTTCGACTTCGTGATCGTCGACGGTGAGGCCATTCTCCTCGACGCCAACAAGACCCCGACATTGCGCCAGGGCGACGGACCGGACCGTCCGAACATCACACGACTGGCTGCGGGCATCCACCACTACGTGGCCGCCGGATAGACCCAGCGGCACGATCGGCACGACCCGGATAGGCAAAGCTGATCGCAGTGCACGTACACCTCATCACCGCGCCCGAGAACTCGCAACCAGGGTCACGTCCGCCAGACACGGGCGTCTCGGCAAGACTTCCGCCGTGAACATTCAGGTCATCACCGGCGACGGGCAGCCGCTTGGCCACCAGTACATGCTCAGCATGATGGTCGATCTGTGGCGCGACGCCGGCCACACGGTCGCAATAGGCAACTGCGACGTGCTGGACAGCGACATCGGCGTGGTGCACATCGACCGCACCGTCGTGGATCCTTCCTGGCTGCCCGCCAACCCGCACCATCGTCCGCTGATCAACGCGGCCGCGCTCGACATCTCCAAGCACCGGGTCAGCCGGATGCTGGTCACCGAGGCGGACGGCTACGACGGCCCCGTCATCGTCAAGACCAACGACAACTCGTCGAGTTCCGGCGAGCGCACCGGGCTGGGGCGCTGGGAGTGGGCGCGTGTCCGCCGCCGGCTCACCGATCACCTGCCGTGGGCATGGATCCGTACGCTCCCCAAGACGTACCCGGTGCTCGACCACCCGGCGCGGGTGCCCAGCTGGGTCTGGCGCCGGCGGGATCTCGTCGTCGAGCAGTTCGTCGCCGAGCGCGAGGGCGACGAATACGTGCTGCGCAACTGGATGTTCTTCGGCGACCACGAGTACGCCACCAAGTCCTATAGCGCCGACCCCGTGGTGAAGTTCAGCAACACCCGGCGGTACGACTACATCGACGAGATCCCCGAGAGCCTGCGCGAGCGCCGCCGTGACCTCGGCATCGACTACGGCAAGTTCGACTACCTCATGCGCGACGGTGAGGCGATCCTGCTGGACGCCAACAAGACTCCGGTCAGCCAGCGCACCCCGACATCACCCGGACCGAACATCACCCACCTGGCCGAGGCCATCGAACGTCTCGCCGGCGCAGCGTCGTGAGCGCGGCCCTCGACCCGATCGAGCCGACGATCACGCTGGACCGGCTCCACCCGCAGCGCACCGCCTTCACCCCGCGCGCGTAGTACGCCGATGGGCCGTGGGTGTTCCTGGCGCCGTTCCGGGTCGACGCCGCCGCCGGGTTGGCCCTGCCGGTGACCGGGACGATGCCCGCGGTGTGCCACGAGCAGTTGCTGACCAGAAGTGCCCGCCAGTTCTTCAATCAGTGCGGAGTGCAGCTGGACGAGCGGATCGCCTCGGGCCTGGTCAAGACCTACGCCACCGAAGAGCAGGCGTACGCGCTCGCCAGCGGGTTGGCGGACACGGGGTATCGGCTAGCGGGGCCGTACCCGATTCCTGCCGATCGCATCCCCCCGGGGGCCGCGCTGGTGCCGAACGACCTGTATGGCTGGCTGAACGACAAGGCCAACCTTGCCGAGTTGGTGGCGCCCGTTGACCGCGCGCCTGGTTCCCCCGTTCGTGCTCCTGGATCCTGACGACACCGTCGGGCTGCTGGGCGCGTTCGGCGGCGAGGCGGTGTTCGTCAAGGCGTGCGTCGCCGGAGCGTGTGGCTCCGGCGTGGACATCCGGTACTGCGTGGACGAGGCGGCACGACGGGCAGCCATCACCTGGCTCGCCGACGGACCGCCGCACCACGCCGTTCGGGTGGAGCGTGCCCTCGATCTGCGCACGGGGTGGGGAATGACGGTGGCAGTCCTCGACAACACGGTCACATACGTCGGCTCGGCCGTGCAGTTGATCGAGCGGCCCGGTGAGCAGTGCGGCAGCCGGGTCGACCCGACCTGCGAACCTCCGGTCGAGCTGGTCGAGGCGTCCGTCGCGGTTGCCGACGATGCCCGCCGGCGCGGCTATCGGGGCGTCGCCGGATTCGACGTCGCGGTCACCACGGCTGGGGCGCCGGTGATGTTCGACCTCAACTTCCGAATGGTGTCCAGCACTCCACAGCTGCTGCTGCACGAATCGGCGACCGGGCGCGTCGGCACCGCGGTGTCGGACTCGTTCGACGCCTCGGTTGACGGCCCGCTCGAGGCGGCCCTGGCACGCCTTGCCCCCTTCGGCGAACGCGGAGAGTTCGTCCCCATCCGGCTGTGGGAGGCCAGCGAGGACAGCGACAACATCAGCCTGATTACCGGGATGGTCGTCGGCGACACCCCGGCCCACACCACCTCGCTCGCCCACAAGCTCCGCCACGCCCTCGCCGTCCACTGACTCGCTTTGTTCACGTGATCTCCAGTCCCGCTGGGTTCTGAGTGAACAAACCCGGGCGAGGTGGGCCACCCGATCCCATTCAGGGCTCGGTCACCGCGACCCGTTTGTTCACGTGATCTCCAGTCCCGCTGGATTCTGAGTGAACAAACGGTCAGGGGCGGTGGAGGGTGGTGGGGATGGCCGGGTCGCCGCCGGACAGGGCCAGGGCCTGCCAGGGCAGCGAGCCCAGCACGCTGCGGACGTGCTCCCGGGTCTCGGCGACCGTGGCGCGGTGGACCCGCCAGCCGGCGCGCACCAGTGGGACCTGGACGTGACGGTCACCGGGTTCGGCTGCCGGCGGTCCACCGATCGAGACGCACTCCTCGGTGGCCGTGCCGCTGGGTCGGTGGCGGCGGACGACGTCCTTGCGGCCACCGGTGGACTGCTTGTCCTCAGACCGCTTCTCTACCGGGTGCCCGTCGACTTCGACGAGCTTGTAGACGAAGCCGGCGCTGGGAACCCCGGATCCGGCGACCACCGCCGTACCGATCCCGTAGGCGTCGACGGGCGCCGCCGCGAGAGCGGCGACGGCGAACTCGTCCAGATCACCGGACAGCACGATCGCGCGTCGTGGTGGCGCCCAGCGAGTCGAGTTGCTCGCGGGTCTGGCGGGCGAGGACGGCGAGATCACCGGAGTCGATGCGCACCGCGGCCAGCCCGGTACCCGCCACCTCGATGGCCGTGCGCACGCCGCGGGAGATGTCGTAGGTGTCAACCAGCAGGGTGGTCTCGGCGCCGAACGCCGCCACCTGCGAGGCGAAGGCCTGGGCCTCGGTGTCGTGCAGCATCGTCCAACTGTGCGCTGCGGTACCGGCCACGGGGATGCCGTAGACCTTGCCGGCGGCGACGTTGGACGTACTGGCGAACCCGGCGACGTAGGCGGCACGCGCCGAGGCCATGGCGCTGTCCTCGTGGGTTCGTCGCGAGCCCATCTCGATGCACGGACGGTCACCGGCGGCGATCACCATCCGCACCGCTGCCGAGGCCACGGCACTGTCGTGGTTGAGCATCCCGAGCACCAGCGTCTCCAGCAGCGTGCACTCGGCAAACGTGCCCTCGACGCGCAGCACGGGTGAGTTCGGGAAGTACGCCTCACCCTCCACATAGCCGGTGATGTCGCCGGTGAACCGGTGATCGGCGAGCCACGCGCACGTCTGCGGGCTCAGCCGGGTGTGCTGGCGCAGCCAGGCGACCTGCTCGCCGGTGAAGCGGCGCTCCTCCAACTCGTCGAGCAGGCGGTCCACTCCGGCGACGATGCCGAATCGCCGGCCGCGGCTCAGCCGGCGGGTGAACACCTCGAACACGCATCGCCGGTGGGCGGAGCCGTCGGCCAGCGCCGCCTGCAGCATGGTGAGTTCGTAGAGATCCACCTGCAAGGCGGTCACGGCGCCGGCCACCGACGCAACTTACCCGCGCCGGGCGCGCCCGCCGGAGGGTCGGCGCCGCGGCGGCGACAGCCACGTCTCCGGGAAGGTCATGGCTACCACCGGCAGCACCAGCACGGCGACGATGAACGCCGTCCAGATCGACCGGGTGATCGGCAGCGAGCCGAGGAACCCCCAGTGCCGACCGGTCTTGTACTGCGAGGCCAGGAACGCTGCGCCGCCGTACAGCGCGGTGACCATCGTCATCATCAGAGCGCAGGCGTACCAACGCATCCAGAAGAACAGCGAGAACGAGGCCACCGTCGCCGCCAGCGCCGGAACCACCCACCACGCCGACCAGTGCAGGATCGGGATCTCGGCCCTGCGCAACTCGTCGCGGTGGGAGATGGCCACCGCGCCCACACCGATACCGGCTAGCGCCAGGGCGTAGGGCACCACCCAGCGGTACCACGGGCGAGTCGGGCGGAGCCACCACTCGACCATCAGCACGGCGACGATCACCGAGGCAACGCCGAGCCCGAACACCCATCCACGGGCGGTGTCGCCGTCGGTGCGAATCGCCCCGAGCACGCACGCCGACCACGCCAGCGCCGGCGCCGCCCACCGACCACCGAGGGCGAAGCCCATGATCGCCAGCACGATCGGGCGAAGCAGCTGCACACCCGTCCACAGTTTCCAACCTGCCCGGTAGGCCACGACCCGGGTGGCCGTCATCGCCGCCCGGTTGCCGGCACTCAGCAGCTGACGGCTCCCCAGCAGCGACGCCAGGCGCCGATCCCGCTGACGCCAGCGCTGGAACTGAGCGCTGGCGAACACCGTCTCGGGATCCTCGGACTCCAGGTCCAACTCGTCGGCGACGATCTGTGCCTGGCGGATCAGCAGCAACCGCTGCTTCAGCGCGTCGGCTGTCGGGTTGTCCTCCAGCGCGGCGGCAAAGCGGGCCGGGGCGCTGGCACGCAGGTGGGCGACGGCCTGGTCGTCGAGCACCGCGTCGAGCAGCGCCGGCACCGAGTCCAGCCGGCCCCAGCGCCAGTCGTTGTCCCGCCAGCCACGATGGAAGAACGCCCCGAGATGGTGCAACTGCTTGCCGGCGATGCGATCGCCCACCTTGTCCTGCATCCCGTCGGCAAGAAACCGGCGGGACGCCTCGGTGATCACGTCGCCGGCGACACGTACGAAGTCGATGCGCTGGTCGCTGGCCACCGGCTCGGACAGCAGCTGCAAGAGACGCGCCGTC
Source organism: Ilumatobacteraceae bacterium (assembly GCA_037045185.1). Taxonomy (GTDB): domain Bacteria; phylum Actinomycetota; class Acidimicrobiia; order Acidimicrobiales; family Ilumatobacteraceae; genus JAKOUY01. The sequence continues at coordinate 722,852 of JBAOHQ010000004.1, read as the reverse complement.
ACCTCCTGCAGGGCGGCGGCGCCAACCGTGCGCATGTTGGCGAGCGCCGCGGTGGCAGCTCCGCTGGGCGACGCCTCGGGCAGCAGCCGCAAGGCGTCGCCGATGCGCTCGGACAACACGACCGCCAGGGTCGCCGCGCCGGCGCCGGCGCGGGTGAGGTCCCAGGTGGCCAGCGCCGTCCAGGTCGCTGCGACACTCGCCGGCAGCCCCACCGACGGCGGATTGACCCCCAGGTCGGGATCGACGGTCAGGGCCTGCAACTCGGCGAACGAGGCCTGAAGCCGGCCGCCAGGCGTCGGGTCGGCGTCGTGTTCCGGGCCGTGGCCGAGCATCCGGGCCAACTGATACGACTGCACCAGATCCGTCAGCGTGGCCAGGGTGTCGAGCTTGCTGAGCGTGGCGCTGAAGTCCGCCGTGGCCCCGTCCTGCTGGGCCAGGAAGACCGTCCAGCGCAGCGCTGCGACGGCCCGGCGGCACTCGGCGGCCACCAGCACCGCCGGATTGGCCGCCAGCGACGAGGTCACGTTGGCGGCGAGATCCCGTTTGCTCTCGTCACCGGGGGCGTCGATCAATGGGGCCAGGCGGGGAGCGAGCGGCGCGTGCCAGCCCAGCTCCGAGGCCGGGTCGGTCATCGCCCGCAGCAGCAGGGCCCGGTCGGCTGCCTGCTTCAGGGCCGCCACGTTCTCGCTGGACGCGACGACGCCGTCCGAGGCGGTGGTCCGGCTGAGCAAGGCGACCGCCAACGCCCGGCGCCGCTCGACGCCGTCGTTGTGGGCGCGCAGCACCTCGATGTCCTCACGGATGCTCTCGGCGCGCTTGCCGGAGAACGAACCGACGACACCCACGACCGAGTCCGGGTCGTCGGGCTCGCCACGGTCGGGTCCACCGGGGTCGGGGTGCAGGTACAGCAGGACTCGCCGGACGGCGGTGGTGGCCGGGCTGTTGTAGATCGCCCGGATCGCCCGGGCGATGGGGACGTTGTCGACCACCCCGCCATCCATGATCTCCACGGTGGGGCGGTCATGGCGGAAGGCGCCCACCAGGCGTGAGCCGAACTGCCCGGCGGAGAACTCGCAGGGTTCGAACAGCCCAGGCAGGCTGGACGTCGCCCGGCCGATGCGCGCCAGCGCCCAACGGTCGGCCACCCCGCCGGGATCGGCAAACCCGTCCATTCCCAACTGGTGCGACCCACGCTTGGCCACGTGGAAATAGGCGTCACCGCGTGAGTCACTGATCGGGTCGCCCGGTACATCACGGAACTCCACCGCGTTGGAACGCACCAACGTGGCGCTCACCAACACCGCCAGGTCGTGGCTCAATGTGGATGGCGCCGCCGGCGCCACCTTGTCCAGCGCGTCGTGCAGCGTGTCGAGGAAGTAGCCGCCGTCGAGCACGGCGCGGGCCCCGTTGCGCCGCAGGCCGCTGTCCGGATAGGTCTCCACGGTGAGCGCCCGGCGCGGCTCACGGACCAGCTCGGTGATGTCCGCGGCCTCCTGCCAGACGCCGATGAAGCGGGCGAAGGGCACGTTGGCGTGAATGGCCGCGGCCATCATCACGGCATTCAGACCACCAGCGCTGGCCCCGGCCATCACGTCCACCTGCGCCTCGGCGAAGTAGCCGCAGCCGGTCAGCAGATCACGCCAGAAGTCGTCCTCGCCGCGGCGGATGCGATCCACCTCGGCGACCGCGCCACCGATCCACACCGCCAGTGAGACACCACCGTTCATCGACAACGCCAGGCGCAGTTGGCGGCGCGGCGCCGACGCCGGCGCCGGCGGCGGCAATTGGGTGTGCTCGGTCATCGACGGACCCCCCTCGGACGGTCAGACGATAGATGGGTCTCAGCGGACCCAGATACGGCGGCGTCCCACGGCCCGAGGGCCGACGGTCACGACCGGTAACGTCCGGGCATGGCCGGTTCGGTACGCCTCGAGGAGCACGGCGCGATCGCCGTGATCGTCAACGACAACGTCGACAAGCACAACGCCTTCACCGACGAGATGGACGTGCAGCTGTTCGACATCCTCGGCCACCTCGCCGGGCGGGCGGACATCCGCGCCGTCGTCTGGCGCGGCGAGGGCAAGTCGTGGTCGTCGGGCCGTGACGTCGGCGCCATCGGCACCAACGTCACCGAGTTGAGTCATCACCAGCTGATGAGCCGGGGCCATCGGGGCATCCTCCGGGTCTTCGATCTGGACGCGCCGGTCATCGTGGCCATCCACGGCTGGGCCATCGGCGGTAGCTTCCAGCGCGCCCTGTTGTGCGACATCCGCATTGCCGCCGAAGGCGCCCGGTTCATGCTGCCCGAAGTGGGCCACGGCGTGATCCCTGACACCGGCGGCGTCGGCCGGCTGTACCAGATGTGCGGTCACGGCGTGGTCAGCGACCTGGTTCTGACCGGCCGGCCGATGAGTGCCGAGGAGGCCCTCGGCCACGGCGTGGTCAGCCGGGTGGTCCCGGCCGAGGCACTGCTCGACACCGCCATGGAGATGGCCACGAAGATCGCCGCGGCGCCAGCGGTGACGGTGAAGATGGCCCGCCGGGTGATCCGCCATCTCAGCGAGGCGTCGGTGCGCTCGAGCATGGCCGACGAACTGATCTTCCAGACGTTCGTGAACAGGAGCGACGACTTCGCCGAGTTCAAGGCCGCACGCGCCGACGGCCGCGAGCCCCGCTACACGGGGAGCTGAGGTGACCGAGCACACCTATCCCGGACTGCCCGAGCCGCCACCGTCGGGGGCGTCGGCACTGCCGGCGGGGACCTTCCAGGGCGAAACGGTCTTCGTCACCGGCGGGGGAACCGGGCTCGGCAAGGCGATCGCCACCGAGTTCGCCCGCCTGGGCGCCGCCCTGGTGGTCGCCAGCCGCAAGGACGAGCACCTGGCCGCCGCCCGCGACGCCCTTGGCGACGCAGCAGGCGGGCTGCTCACGGTGACCTGCGACATCCGCGATCCGGAGCAGATCGGCGCAGCCTTCGACGCCGCCGCCGAGCGCTTCGGGCTCCCCGGGGTGCTGATCAACAACGCCGCGGCGAACTTCCCGGTCACCGCCGAGGACATGTCACCGAACGCCTGGCGCACCGTGGTGGACATCACCTTGAACGGCACGTTCTTCTGCGCCAGAGAGTTCGGCAGGCGTCACCTGGCGGCCGGAACGCCGGGCTCGATCGTCAACGTCGGCGCGTCCTACGCCTGGACGGGCGGTCCGGGCTTCGCCCACAGCGCCGCGGCCAAGGCCGGGGTGAAGAACATGGTGGAGACGCTGGCGGTGGAGTGGGGGCCGTACGGGATCCGGGTCAACGGCCTGGTGCCGGGGCTGTTCCCCCACGAGGACATGACCGCCGACATCCAGGAGAACGTGAAGCGCAGCAACGACAAGGAGCGGGCCCAGCCGGCGATGCGTGCCGGGCGGCCGCGTGAGCTGGGGTGGGCGGCCACGTTCCTGGCCTCGCCCTACGCCGCCTTCATCAGCGGGCACACGCTGGTGGTGGACGGCGCCAACTGGCAGCGACGCTCGCTGATCAACCCGACGATGGTGCCGGTGCGCGAGCAGTTCGGCAAGGGGCCGTTCGCCGGCTGACCCGGACTCATCGTCGCGCACCCCTTCCGTACACTGCACGGGGTGCCACCCCCCACCGCCCCCAGCCTGCAGCTCAGCTGGCTCGACGGCGAAGCGCTGGCCTGGCGCCCCCACCAGCGCGCCGTCGGGGCCCTGCGCGGTGGCGCCGTCGGGGTGGCCACCAGCGGGGTGCGGGTGGTCAAGGCCACCCTGCCCCATGGCACGGTGGAGGTGATCGCCCAGCGACTGCTCCCCGAGAGCCTGGCCGTGCTGGGCCAGCACCACACCTTCGACGGTGAGCCGAGCCCGTCGCTGGCCTGGTTCGTCGCCATGCACCGCTACGCGGCCACGCTGGTGCGCGCCGGGCGAGTGGTGCCGGCGGTGTCCAACCCGCGCCAGAACGTGTGGGTGGCGCGCTGGCAACTGATCGGGGCCGACGTGGACGAGGCCCTGGCGCTGTTCACCGCCATGCCGCCCGTGGTGGCGGCGATGGGCCCGGTCAATCCCGCCGACGTGCTCGGCACCCTTGCCGATGCCCTGGCCCGCGCCGCGCTCACCACGCTGCGCTACCGCCCGGTGCACCTGGCCCGCGGCCGGGACCGTGCCCTGCGCCTCGTGGCCCATGCCCTCAGCTCGTACGACGCCCAGTTCGTGGCCCACCGTGACTACGAGGACGAGCTGGTGGAGATCGCCGTGGCGCTGCACCAGGTGCGCCAGCGCGCCGAGGGTGTCCCAGTGCTGTCAGCCCGGCTGCGCCTGGCCCTGCCCGCCGTCGATGCCGGCGACCTCGGCGGCGCCGCCGGTACCGGGGTTGACGGGGGCGACGGTCCGGCGGTCGGCGTTGACGATGCCGACGAGGCCCGCTGGCCGCTGACGCTGGAGGTCGTCAACAGCGACGACCGCAGCCGGTGGTGCACCGCTGGCGACGTTCGGGCAGGCAACGACGCCGCCCTGGCCGTGGCCGGTGAGCGTAAGTTCCTCGATGGCGTCGAGCGGCAACTCGCCGACGCCGAGGAGGCCGTCCGCGCGGCGATTCCCGCGCTTGGGTCGTGGCTGGTGAGCGAGGCCGCCACGGTGGACCTCGACGGGGCCGCCGCCGTGCTGTCGGCCACCGAAGCACTGGCCCGCTCCGGGGTGTCGCTGGTGGTGCCCCAAGGGCTGGCCCGCAAGCGTCCGGCACACCGGGCAACGGCCCAGCCCAAGGGCGAGGGCAGCGGGCGGTTCAACGCCCAGGCCATCGTCAGCTGGCAGGCCACCGTCGACGGTGAACCGGCCGACGAGACGGCGCTGGCGCGCATCGCCGCCGGCGGGGCCACACTGCTGCAGGTCGGCGGGCGCTGGGTGCAGGTCGACCGGCGTGACGCCCAGCGAGCGCTGGCCGCGCTGGAGCAGCACCGCGCCACCCACCACGAGCTCACCGCCCTGCAACTGATGACCCTCGCTGCCGAGCTGTCGGCGGAGCTGGAGTCGGCCGGCGAGGCCACCGAGGCCCCGGTGATCGACGCCTCCGGGTGGGTGGGTGACCTGCTGGCCGGGCTCCCCGACGAGACCATCGGCGAGGGCACCGTGCCCGACGGCTTCCGCGCCACGCTGCGCCCGTACCAGCGCCGTGGCCTCGGGTGGCTGCAGTTCCTCCAGCGCCTCGGCCTGGGTGGGTGCCTGGCAGACGACATGGGCCTCGGGAAGACACCCACCACGCTGGCCCATTTGGCCGGCACCCCCGGGCCGCACCTGGTGATCTGCCCGCTCAGTGTGGTCCGCAACTGGCAGTCCGAGGCCGCCCGCTTCGCCCCCGACCTGCGCGTCATGGTCCACCACGGAGGTGGCCGCCACGGCGCCGACACCCTGGCCGAGGCGGTGGGTGAGCACGACCTCGTCGTCACGACGTACCAGATCGCCACTCGGGACATCGCCCATCTGGCGGACCACCGCTGGGTCACCGTCGTGTTGGACGAGGCCCAGGCGATCAAGAACGCCGACACCCACACGGCGCGCGCCGTGCGCAAGCTGCAGGCCGGCCAGCGCATCGCGCTCACCGGCACGCCCGTGGAGAACCGGCTCAGCGAGCTGTGGTCCATCATGCACACGGTGACGCCAGGACTGCTGGGCGGCGCGGCCGACTTCCGCCGGCGGTACGCCACACCCATCGAGAAGAGCCGCGACGCCGAGGCCGCCGGGCGGCTGCGTCAGCTCACCTCACCGTTCCTGCTCCGGCGCACCAAGGCCGACCGCACGCTGGTGCCCGACCTGCCGGACAAGATCGAGCAGGTCGCCTGGGCCACGCTGACCCACGAGCAGGCCCACCTCTACCAGCAGGTCGTCGACCAGCTCCTCCACGATGCGCTGCAGGAGAAGGGCATGAAACGGCGGGGCATCGTGCTGGCCGCGCTGACACGCCTGAAGCAGATCTGCAACCATCCGGCACACGCCCTGGGAGACGGGTCACGACTCGCCGGGCGCAGCGGCAAGCTCAACCGCTTCGATGAGCTGGTGGCCGGACTACTGGACGCCGGCGAGCAGGCCCTGGTCTTCACCCAGTTCCGGGAGATGGGGCTCCTGCTGCAGCGCCATCTGGCCGAGACCACCTCGCTGCAGGTGCCGTTCCTGCACGGTGGCGTGGTCAAGGGCCAGCGCGACCGGATGGTGGATCAGTTCCAGGCCGGCCGGGCGGCGCCGCTGCTGCTGGTGTCGCTGAAGGCCGGGGGCACCGGGCTGAACCTCACGGCCGCGTCGCGTGTCGTGCACTACGACCGGTGGTGGAATCCGGCGGTCGAGGATCAGGCCACCGACCGGGCCTGGCGGATCGGCCAGCGCCAGGCCGTCTTCGTCCACAAGCTGGTCTGCCAGGGGACCGTGGAGGAGAAGATCGACGCGTTGATCACCGACAAGCGCGGCTTGGCCGACGCAGTGGTGGGCAGCACCGGCGAGGCCTGGCTGAGCGAGCTGAGCACCGACGAACTCCGTGACTTGGTGGCGTTGCAGCGATGAGCGTGATCGTCATCCCCGGTGCGTTCCGCCGCGAGGCCCACCCCGTCGGCAAGCTGGCCGGCACCCTGCTCAGCGTTGCCGTGGCCGGGCTGGCCGATCCTCCACGATTCCGCCGGGGCAAGGCCTACGTGGCCGAGCGTGCCGTCGCCCGTCTGGACATCAGCTCCGGCGTGGTCGAGGCCGTGGTCATGGGCAGCCGGCCGGAGCCGTATCACGTGGTCATCGCCGTGCCCACCGTGGCCGCTCCCGCCGACACCAGTGATCCCACGGCCTACCGCAGCGACATGAACCGGCTCGTGCCCGACGGCGGCGAGCTGATGATGAGCTGCTCCTGCCCGGATTGGGACGACCCGTGCAAGCACGCCGTCGCCGCCCTGCTGTGCCTGGCCGACGAGGTCGCCGGCCGACCGGAGCTGATGCTGGCGTGGCGCTGCGGCGAGGGCCGGTGCCCCAGACCGGGACGGTCGGGTCTGGTGCCGCCTCGCCCGACTTCGGTGCCGGCACCGCCACCCGATCCCTTCGCCACCGACGCCTGGCGTGAGTTCGAGGGCGTCGGTCGGGAGATCCCGGCGATGCCGCTGCCCAGCCCGATCAACCGCATCGCCCGAAGCGCCCTCGACGTCACCGGGGCCGAAGAGCTGATGGCGTCGATGCTCGACGCCATCACCGGCTGGCGCTGAGCGACCCGCATGGGCGCGCCAACTTCACATATCCGAGGGTTTCGCGCCCAAGCAACCCCTGGCACGCCACCCGCCGACCCGCATGGGCGCGCCAACTTCACATATCCGAGGGTTTCGCTCCAAGCAACCCCGGCACGCCACCCGCCGACCCGCATGGGCGCGCCAACTTCACATATCCGAGGGTTTCGTGCCCAAGCAACCCCAGGCAACCCCAGGCACGCCACCCGCCGACCCGCATGGGCCGCGCACATCAGCGTGGTGCAGGTGGGGAGACCATCAGGTCGTGGTGCTCGGCACGCTGCAGGCGCATCGCCGTGAGCGTGGCGACCAGCACGATGACGACGATGTTGGCCACGACGAACGGGCGGGCGGTGCGATCCGACCCGGCCTGCAGGCCGTGCAGGCTGGCCAGGGCGAACAGCGGGAAGCTGAGGTAGTGCACCAGCTTCCAGGCCCGTTTGGACATTCGCCGCCGTAGCAGCGAAGTGATCTCCACGGCCGCCAGGAGGTAGAACCCGACCACCCCCCAGGCCACGGCCGAGGGCTTGTACGTGCTCACCCATGGCACGAGGACCTCGGTGATGCTGAAGCGCATGTACTGGTGGATCATCAACGCCAGGACGTGGACCACGGTGAAGACCACCGCCAGCCCACCGAGGAACCGGTGCAGGTCGAGGATCCAGTTCGGTCGCGGCTTGCCGCGCAGGACCTTGGTGGACAGCGCCAGGCCCCACAGGACGCTGCCCGCCAGCAGGGCCCAGCCGACGATGCCGGCGGACCGGGCGATGTACCACCACGTGGTGTCGTTCATTCGGGGCTCCGTGATCTCGATCAGTCGTCGATGTCCGCCAGGTCCGGGCCGAGCGGATCGACGCCCGAATCGAGTGCCATCATGCCGCAGACCTCGATGCCGCCCGCGTATGCCGAGAACCCCGGCGTGGTCCGCACCGTCCCGCCGCCGTCGACGGTGAGTCCGGCTGCCACGGCCGGGTCGACGACGTCGAAGGCCCGCTGGCTGCCGCGCAGCACCAGCGCCTTGGCCAGGACCTCTGCGGTCCAGGCCTCGCCGGCCACGACGGTGGCCAGATCCAGATCGCTGTCACTGGGCTGGCCGGTGGAGGGATCGATGAGGTGGTGACGGCGCTGGCCGCCCACGCTCCAGGTCCGGCGCAGTGTGGTGGACGTGGCCACCGCGCCGGCCGCCAGACCCACCATGGCGATGGGCTCGGGTGAGTGCGGATGCTCGATCGCGATCGTCCAGGTGCTCCCGCCCGGTGCGATGCCGGCGACGCGGACGTCACCGCCCATGTTCACGCAGGCACCGGCGGCGCCGCCGCCGAGCAGCTCCGTGACGACGAGGTCGGCGCACAGTCCCTTGCCGATCCCACCGGGGTCGAACCCGCAGCCGGCGGGCAGGCGGACGGCGAGACCGTCCAGGTCGATGTCGGTGGGGCCGACGAGGCCGACGTGCCAGACCGGCGGGGAGGCGGTGGCGGGCCGATCCGCGGCGAGTTCGTCGAAGCTGCGGTCGTACCCGGCGGCGACGACCGCCTCCAGCACGGTGGGGTCGAACCCGCCACCGGTCACGCGCCAGGCCTCGATGGCCCGCTCGATCAGCAGGACCGTGTCGGCGGACACCGTCACCCACTGGCCGGAGGCGGCGTTGATCCGGCTGATCTCGCTGGTGCCCAGGAACCGGCTCCACCGCTGCTCCAGGTCGTGGATGCGGCGCTCGGCCCGGTCGATCAGCGCCTCGTGCCCGCCGACCACGATGAGGTGGACGTCCGAGCCCATCGCCCGGAACCGCCGTTCGTGATGACCTCGGTCAGCTGCCATGGCTGGACGTGCTGGCCTGCGCCGCCGGCTGGGCGGCAGCGGCGGTCGTCGAGGTGCTCGACGAGGTGCTCGACGAGGTGCTCGACGAGGTGCTCGACGAGGTGCTCGACGAGGTGGTGGACGCGGTGGTGGACGCGGCGGCTGCCGACGCCGTAGTCGACGCCGTGGTCGCGCCGGTCGCGCTGGTGGCCGCAGCTGCGCTGGCTGACGCCGGGGCCTGGGTTGCCGCGGTGCTCGTGGCGGCCTGATCGGCGGCGTTGCCGGCCATGCAGGCGGTCATCAGCGTGGCGCCGGCCAGCGCCGAGCGCGCCGCTGACGCGCCTGGCCCGGCGGGCCGGGTGGGGGCGGCGCTTGCGGGCGGCCGGCGTGGTGGGGATCGTCGTTGCGTTCATGGTGGTGGCTCCCTGTGTGGCACCCGGTGGATTCGGGGTGCGTGCTGTGACCTCGATGGTGGTCGCCGACGCTGGGAGAACGCTGAGAACGCCCGCAGGGTTCACCGGGAGTTGTGGCCACGTCCTCTCTAGAACCCTGCGGGCAGGCGCAGGCTGTAGCCCACGCCGCGCACCGTGTGGATGAGCGGCGGCTCCACCGTGTCCACCTTGTGGCGCAGGTAGCTGATGTAGGTCTCCAGCACGCTGGCATTCCCAGCGAAGGTGTAGTCCCACACGGCTTCGAGGATCTGCTCTCGGGTCAGGACGCGGCGCGGGTTGGCCATCAGGTAGTGCAGCAGCTTGTACTCGGTGGGCGTCAGCTCGATCAGCCGCCCGGCGCGCCACACATCGCGGGTGTCCTCGTCGAGTTCGAGGTCATGCGAAGGTCAGCCGGGCGCCCGCCGGTCCGGCCCCGCCGGTGCGGCGCAGGACCGCTTTCACCCGCTCGATCAGCTCCTCGATCGAGAACGGCTTGGTCACGTAATCATCCACTCCGAGGCGCAGGCCCTCCACCTTGTCGGCGGTGGCGTCGCGGGCGGTGAGGAAGATGATCGGGATGCGCGACGTCGCGCTGGTGGCGGCCTGCAACCGGCGGGCGACCTCGAAGCCGTCGAGGTCGGGCAGCATCACGTCGAGCAGGATGAGGTCCGGGCGGCGGGCATCCACCGCGGCCGAGCGCGGCCCGCCCGCTGCCGACACGCTGGACCTCGAAGCCGTTGAAGCCCAGCGCCATGGCGATCAGCTCGGTGATGTGCTCCTCGTCGTCGACGGCCAGCACGACGGGCTGGGGGGCTGCGGCCATACGCGCCGACGTTACCGGTCCACCGCCGTGGCGCCCCGGTTCCCAGGCGCCTCCCAGGTTGCTCACATCCTCGCCGGAGCCGCGACGTCGATCATCGACCACAATGGCAACTCGTATGAGCCTTCGTGCCCGGTTGGTGCTGGCCCTTGGGCTGCTGCTGCTCATCGGCCTCGGCGCGTTCGGGCTCGGCGCCTACGCCCGGTACTCGGCCAGCGAGCGGGCCACGCTGGACGATCGCCTGCGGACCCTCGGGCGCGATGCCGAGGGCCAGCTCATCGCCGGTGCTGGGCTCGGTGAGCCCGAGCCGGACACCGCCGAGAGCCGCCAGGGTCCGCCGCGCATCAGCCTCAGCGGCGCCTACGCCGAGCTGCGTGACGCCACGGGGACAACGGTCTACTCGCTGGCGTCGGCACAGGGTGGCCCGAAGCCCAGCCTGCCCGCCGAGGTCACGCTCAACGCGGCGACCACCGTCGGCTCCACCACCGGCGACGTCGAGTGGCGCATCCTGGCCACGCCCACCCGCCGGCCCGCTGGGTACACCGTGGTGGTGGCCGTGCCGATGGCCGACGTGGACCGGGCGCTGCGCGAGCTGGTGATCATCGAGGCCGTCGCCGGGGCCGCGCTGCTGGCGGTGCTGTCCGCTGGCGCCTGGCTCATCCTGCGGCGCGGCCTGCGCCCGCTGGAGCACATGGCCACCCAGGCTCGGTCGATCTCGGCCGGTGACCTCGGCCAGCGGGTGGCGCCCGCCGACGGGCGCAGCGAGGTCGGTCAGCTGGGCCAGGCGCTGAACTCGATGCTGGGCGACCTCGAGCAGGCATTCCGCAGACGTGACGAGACCGAGCACACCCTTCGCCAGTTCCTGGCCGACGCGGCCCACGAGCTGCGCACCCCACTGACGTCCATCCGCGGCTTCGCCGAGCTGTCCCGACTCGACCCGGACCGCTCACCCGTTGACCAGTCCGTGCTGATGCAGCGAATCGAGGAGGAGTCGCTGCGGATGAAGCGGCTGGTGGACGACCTGCTGCTGCTGGCCCGCCTGGACCGCACGGCGCCCGCCGAGCACAGCGCGGTCGACCTGGCCGTGCTGGCGGCCGATGCCTGTACCGACTTCGTCGCCGCCGACCCCGGCCGTCCCGTGTCGCTGGACGCTCCCGAGCCGGTGATCGTGCACGGTGTCACCGATCACCTCCGCCAGGCGATCGCCAACGTCATGGCCAACGCCCGCCGGCACACGCCACCGGGCACACCCGTGGAGGTCACCGTGCGCAGCGAGGGAGACGACGCCGTGCTCTCGGTGAGGGACCACGGCGCTGGGCTGTCCGAGGACGCGGTGGCCCATGCATTCGACCGGTTCTGGCAGGCCGATGCCGCCCGCGCCGGCGCGGGATCGGGGCTCGGCCTGTCGATCGTCGCCGGGATCGCCGCCGAGCACGGCGGGTCAGCCGTGGCGGCGAACGCCGCCGACGGGCGGGGCGGGGCGGTGTTCACCCTGCGCCTGCCACTCCGGCCCGCCGGTGCGCCGTCGGCTGATGCTATGGTCTGACCATCAGTCCAAGCGACGGGACCAGGGGGCCGAATGCCGATCACGAGGATGAACCACGCCGTGCTCTACGTGCGTGACGCCCGGCGGACACGCGACTTCTACGCCGACGTGCTCGGGTTCTCCACCATCATCGAACATCCCGACGGGGCGTTCGTGTTCCTGCGCGCCCCGGCCAGCGACAATCACCACGACCTCGCCCTGTTCACCATCGGCACCCTCGCCGGGGCGAGCCAGGCTGGCCGCTCCACGGTGGGCCTGTACCACCTGGCCTGGGAGGTGCCCACGCTGGCCGAGCTGGACGAGATGGCCGAGCGCCTGCGGGCCGCCGGGGCGCTGGTGGGCGCCAGCGATCACGGCGCCAACAAGAGCCTGTACGCCCGGGACCCCGACGGGTTGGAGTTCGAGGTCATGTGGCTGGTGCCGGCCGAGCACTGGGGTGCGGCAGAGCACCAGGCGATCATCGACCCGCTGGACATCCCCGCCGAACGCCGCCGGTTCGCGGCCTACGGGCTGTCGTAGACGATGAGCAGCTTCGATCCCATCGCCCGGCGCACCGTGTCGTCGGAGATCCGCCAGCAACTGGCCGACGCGATCCAGACCGGGCAGCTGACGCCGGGGATGCCCCTGCCCGCGGAGCGGGTGCTGTGCCAGGAGTTCGGGGTTGCTCGTACGTCGGTGCGTGAGGCCATCCAGGGTCTGATGATGTCCGGATACATCGAGCGCCGCGGCAACCGCACCGTGGTGGCCGAGCATCTCCCGGCGATGAACTTCACCGGCGACGACCGCAAGGCCCTCGTGAGCCAGCTGTTCGAGGTCCGCCAGGTGATCGAGCCCACCATCGCCGGCCTGGCCAGCAAGCGGGCGAGCGAGGAGGACTGTGCCGCGCTGGTCGAACTGGCCGCCCGCGAGCCGCACGGCCTGGAGGACTTCCGGGCGATCGACCGGATGTTCCACAGCACCCTGGCCAGGGCGTGTGGCAACCCGATGCTGACCGAGGTCCACGCCAAGGCCCTGGCCTCGCTGTTCGGCAGCGGCGAGTTCGCCTCCCTGCTGTACGCCGAGGTCAACCGCACCGAGGTCGACCAGATCATCGCCGAGGCCACCGAGGCCCATCGCAACATCGCCGACGCAGTCAGCAAGGGCCATGCTCGCAAGGCCGAGGCCGCCGTGATCGCCCACCTCGACGACGTCGAGCGGCGCATGGTGGAGCGCCTGCTATGAGCGCGATCGACCGCCAGACGCCGGGCGTCACCGCTGACCCGCGGTACTGCTACTTCCTCGACGAGGCAGCCTTCGTCGAGACCGACCGCCCCGGGTTCCGCCGGCGGATCATCAGCGGCGAGCATCTCGAGCTGTGGTTCTGGCGAATCGCCGGCGGCGCCGCCGGATCGCTCATCCATCAGCACCAGACCAACGAGCAACTCGGCATCATCATGCGCGGCGCGCTCGACTTCCGCATCAGCGCCGACCGGGACGACCCTCAGCGAGTGGTGCTCCACGAGGGTGACGTGTACCTCGCTCCCGTCACGGTGTGGCACGGCGACAGCGTGTTCATCGGTGACGACGAGCTCGACGAAGTCTGGATCCTCGACGTCTTCGCGCCACCGCGAGGTGGCCGATGACCGCCGACTGGCGCTTGGCCGTCGACATCGGCGGCACCTTCACCGACGTGGTGCTGCTCGATGCCGCCTCCGGCCGGGTAGAGGTGGACAAGACCCTGACCACGCCCTCGGCGCCGCTCGACGGGGTGCGCACGGGTGTGCGCCTGCTGCTGGCCAAGGCCGGGGTCAGCCCGGCCGAGATCACGGCGCCCATCGTCCACGCCACGACGCTGATCACCAACGCGCTGATCGAGGGCAAGATCGGCCGGGCCGCTGTGGTGACCACTGCGGGCTTCGGCGACACGCTGGAGATCCGCAGCGAGCACCGCTACGACATGTACGACCTGCAGATCGAGTTCCCCGCCCCGCCCGTGCCTCGCCGTCTGGTGTTCGAGGTGGCCGAACGGACCACCGCAACGGGCGCGCAGGTGACCCCGCCCGACGACGCCGCGCTCGGCGCGCTGGTCGCCGAGCTGCGCGCCGCCGAGGTGGAGGCCGTCGGAGTGTGCCTGATCAACGCCTACGCCAACCCGGCCAACGAACGGCTCGTCGCCGACCCGCCTGGAAGCCGAATTGGGCATCCCGGTGTGCATCTCGGCCGAGATCTCGCCACAGATCCGCGAGTACCCGCGAATGATCACCACGGCGTGCAACGCGGCCACCATGCCGGTGATCGGCCCGTACCTCGACGAGTTGCAGAAGTGGCTGGCCGCCGAGGGCTTCGGCGGGTCGGTGTTGATGATGCTCTCCAACGGCGGCGTGGTCTCGGCCGACGACGCCGCCAGGGCGCCCATCCGCCTGGTCGAGTCCGGCCCGGCCGCGGGCGCACTGGCCGGCAGCTTCTTCGCCCAGCGCCTCGGCGAGGAACGCCTGCTGTGCTTCGACATGGGTGGGACCACCGCCAAGTCGTGCCTGATCGAGCACGGCGAGCCGGACCTCACCAACACCTTCGAGGTCGCCAGGATCTACCGGTTCAAGAAGGGCTCCGGCTTCCCCGTCTCGGTTCCGTCGGTTGACCTGGTGGAGATCGGCGCCGGTGGCGGCAGCCAGGCGCGCCTCGACGATCTCGGGCTGCTGAAGGTTGGCCCGGAGAGCGCCGGCGCCGATCCCGGGCCGGCGTGCTACGGGCGCGGCGCCACCAAGCCGGCCGTCACCGACGCCGACTTGACCCTCGGGATGCTCGACGCCCGGTACTTCCTCGGTGGGGACATGGCCCTCGACCTGGCGGCCTGCCGCGACGCGCTGGGCAGCGTGGCGGATCCGCTCGGGCTGTCGGTCGACGACGTCGCCGCCGGCATCCACGAACTGGTCAACCAGAACATGGCCGCGGCCTCGCGGATGCACGCCGTGGAGCAGGGCGTCGATCTGCGCGGCATCACCGTGCTGGCCTTCGGCGGCGCCGGCCCGGTGCACGCCTGCGGCGTGGCCGAGTTGCTGGAGTCGCCGCGAGTGGTGTTCCCGGTGAACGCCAGCGTGCTGTCGGCCTTCGGCACGCTGGTCACCCCGGTGCGCATCGACCTGGCCCGCTCGATGGTCCGCCCGCTGACGGGGGTGGACGCCGGCGAGCGCGACGCCCTGCTGGACGAGCTGCGCTCCGAGGGCCGCCGGGTCCTGGCCGCCGCCGGGGTGGACGACTCGGCCATCCGCTTCCGCTACGGCGTGGACGCCCGCTACGCCGGGCAGGGCAACGAGATCACCATCTGGGTGGGCGAGGGTGCGGCCTGGCCGGGTGACGATCGGTCCGTGCGTGAACGGTTCGACGCCGATTACCGGCGCATCTACGGGCTGACGATTCCCGACGTGCCCATCGAGGCCGTCACCTGGCGGCTGTCCGCCTACGCCCGCGCCGCCGACGTGCAACCGAAGGCCGCGCTGGGCGACCAGCAGGGCGTGGCGACGGGCACCCGCCCGGTGCGTTTCTGGCGCGGCGCGCCCGCCGCGGACACCCCGGTCTACCGGCGCACCGACCTCGGCCGCGGCCAGACCTTCGACGGCCCGGCCATCGTCGAGGAGCGCGAGACCACGGCGGTGATCCGCCCCGGCTGGCGGGTCACCGTCCACGACGACGGCTCGCTGATCTGTGACCGCCTGGAGACCACCCGATGAGCCGCTTCGACGCCATCGAGCTGGAAGTCCTGTGGCAGAGCCTGATCGCCACGGTGAACGAGCAGGCCAAGGCGCTGCAGCGCGCCGCCTTCAGCCCGATCGTGCGTGAGGCCGGTGACCTGGCCAACGCCGTGTTCGACCGCCGCGGCCGGATGGTGGCCCAGGCCGTGACCGGAACACCGGGGCACATCAACAGCCTCGCCCGGGCGGCCTCGGCGATGCTGGAGCAGTACCCCACCGACACCCTGACGCCCGGCGACGTGCTGATCACCAACGACCCGTACAAGACGGCAGGGCAGTTGCTGGACGTGACGGTGCTGTACCCGGTGTTCCGCGGCGGGCGGGCCATCGCCTTGTTCGGTTCCACCATCCACCACACCGACGTGGGCGGGTACGGGATCGGCGCCGGCGCGCGGGACGTGTTCGAGGAGGGCCTGTGGATCCCGATCTGCCGGTTGATGATCGGCCGTGACGGCGCCAGCGAGCGCAACGACGACGTGTGGCGCTTCATCCTGTCCAACGTCCGCCAGCCCGATCACATGGCCGGCGACCTGCACGCCCAGATGGCTAGCGGCGAGGTCGGCGCACAGCGCCTGACCGCGCTGTGCGACCAGCACGGCCTCGACGACATCGAGTCACTGGCCGACGAGATCATCGAGCGCAGCGAGGCGGCGACGCGGGCGGCGATCGGCGAGCTTCCGGCGGGCGCCTACTCGGCGTCGGCCGTGTTGGACCTGGCCGACGGCAGCACGATCGACATCGTCTGCGCGGTGACCGTGGATCCGCTGGCCGGCGAGATCCTGGTGGACTACACCGGCTCGTCGGGCGCCAGCCCGTACGGCATCAACGTGGTCCGCAACTACACCCACGCCTACACCACCTTCACGGTGCGCAGCGTGCTGAACCCCGACCTGCCCAACAACCACGGCAGCCTGGCGCCCATCAAGGTCGAGGCCCCCGAGGGGTCGATCGTCAACGCCGTGTCGCCCCAGCCGTGCACGGCCCGCCATGTGGTGGGGATGTTCCTGCCCAACGCCTTGCTGAAGGCGCTGGCCCAGATCCGCCCGGCACAGGCCATGGCCGAGGGCAGCGGGGCGGTGTGGACCATGCAGGTCAGCGGCAACCACGACGACGGCAGCCCGTTCATCACGGCGATGTTCACCTACGCCGGCGGTGTCGGCGCCCGGGCCACCAAACCCGGTCTGTCGGCGTGCTCGTACCCCACGGGCGTGTCGGCCGTACCGGTGGAGGTGGTGGAGGCCTCGGCGCCCATCCACTTCCTGCGCAAGGAGCTCCGCCAGGGTTCGGGCGGTGACGGCGCCCAGATCGGCGGGCTCGGCCAGACCATCGAGTTCACCGTGGACACCGAGCGCCCCTGGCAGCTCAACGCCGTGACCTCGCGACTCAGCGATCCGCCGCAGGGCATCTTCGGTGGCGGCCCCGGCGCAGCGGGTGCGTTCACCGTGAACGGCACTCCGGTTCGCACCCAGGCCCGGGTCACCCTGGCCCCGGGCGACGTCGTGCGCCTCGACCTCCCCGGCGGCGGCGGCTACGGCGCGCCCGCGCCCTTCGCCCCCGCCTCGTTCATGTCACCACATGAACGAACTGTCGATTCATGTGGTGACATGAACGAGAGCCAGGAGGAGACTCGACCATGACCGTGCTCACACCCGACCTGCTGGACAGCTTCGACGCCTCGATCACGGATGTCGCCACGGCGGTCACCCTGCCTGCGGTCGTCTACACCGACGAGGAGTTCCTGGCCTTCGAGCGCCAGCACGTGTTCGCCACGAACTGGCAGTGCGTCGGGCGGGCCAGCCGGGTCCCCACCGTGGGCGACTACTTCACCACGACGGTCAACAACGAACCGATCATCGTCACCCGGGCCAAGGACAACACGATCCGGGCGTTCTCCAGCGTGTGCCAGCACCGCGGCATGACGGTGGCCGAGGGCGAGGGCAACTGCACCAAGTTCACCTGCCTCTACCACCTGTGGAGCTACGACCTCACCGGGCGGCTGCTCGGCGCCCCGGCGATGGAACGCACCGCCGGGTTCGACAAGAAGGAGTACCCGCTCCCGGCGCTGAACGTGGAGATCTGGCGGGGGTTCGTGTTCGTCCACTTCGATCATGACGCCACCCCGCTGGCGCCCAGCCTGGCGGGCTACGCCCCGTACCTCGACCACTACGACCTCGACGACGTCGTCTGTCCGGGGACCTTCACGCTGACCGACCTGCCGTGGAACTGGAAGGTCATGTTCGAGAACTTCAACGACGGGTACCACGCCAACAAGCTGCACCACACCATCCAGGAGTTCTGCCCCAGCGAGCTGGCTGCGTTCCCGGTGGACTGGCAACCGGGCAGCAACGTGATCTTCCGGACCAACGGCTACACCCACATGGACGGCGGGTTCAACGCCACCACCAAGGCGTTGATGCCGATCTTCCCGAGGCTCACCGACGAGGAGCGTTCCCGCAGCACCTTCGCCCTGCTCCCACCCACGCTGTGCCTGGGCACCGCCCCCGACCAGGCGTTCTTCTTCATCGTCCGCCCGAAGACGGCGTCGACGATCGACGTCGAGATCGGCTACCTGTTCCACCCCAGCGCCCTCGAGCACCCGATGTTCGATCACCTGCTGACGATGAGCGACGCCGGCGTGCAGGTCTTCGTCCAGCAGGATCAGGACGCCACGACGAAGGTGCAGCGCGGCCTCACCAGCCGCTTCGCCGCACGCGGCCGGTACAGCTGGCAGGAGGAGAGCCACGTCCAGTTCAACCAGTGGCTCGTCCAGCACTATCGCGCCGGGTGGCCGGCGACGGGGAGGCGCCACGACACAGACTGACAGCCCGACTAATGTTCAGCATTACATCTATGATAGGCACACCTAACATTCGCATACCTCTGGGGGAACCATGAAGAAACCAGCAGTCCTGATGGCCGCAACGGCCGTCGTCACCCTTGGCCTGGGCGCCACCGTCAGCGCCACCACACCCGCCACCACACCTGCCACCACACCGCAGCGTCGCCCACCGGCGACACGATGGTGGCGATGACGCCGGCCGACGCCGTCGCCAAGTTCGACGCCAACGGTGACGGCAAGGTCGTCATCGGCATCGCCACCGCCGGACCCGCCGACGACGGCGCCTACTACCAAGCCCTCGTCGACAAGACCAAGGAGGTCTCCACCACCTACGGCTTCGGCGACCCGATCGTCGTCGACAAGATCAAGTCCGACGCCGCCGCCACCGAGTTGGAGAACCTCGCCCAGCAGGGCGTGGACATGATCCTCGTCGGGGCCAGCTCGCTGGCCGCGCCCTTGGCCGACCTCACCGAGAAGTACCAGGACATCTTCTGGTACTGCAACTGCGGTGCCGGCCAGCCGGTGCTGCCGGGTCTGGCCCAGAGCCAGGACGACTCCTCGGAGATCAGCTACACGGCCGGGTACGCCACCGGCCTGCTGTTGAAGGCCAAGGGCGGCGCCAAGAGCGTGTTCATCGGCGCCTCCGACGAGAACTTCGAAAAGGAGGCGTACCTGGCCTTCGAGCTCGGGTTGCAGGCCGTCGACCCGGCGTTCTCCGACAAGTACGTCGCCAGCGGCAACTTCCCGTACGACTTCGACAACACCGCCGGCGCCACGGAGGCCTTGAACGCAGCCATCGCCGATGGCGCCGGGGCGGTCTACCCGTTCCTCGGCGGCGCCCACGAGCCCGTCGTCAAGTTGGCCAACGACAAGGGGCTGATCGTGATGTCGGCCGGGTCCAGCAAGGCCTGCGCCCGCACCGACCTGAAGTACGACATCCAGGTCCGCTTCGACGCCGGTGACTACCTGACGACGATCTTCAACGAGATCCTCTCGGGCACGTTCACGGAGGGCTCGACCCGCGTGTTCAAGGTGGGCATCGATCCCCAGCCGGGCGCCCAGATCTGCCAGCCGACGCCTGAGCAGCAGTCGGCCATGGACCAGGTGTACGCCGACATCGCCGCCGGCAAGCTCGCCGCCCAGTTCGGTGAGATCAAGGGTAAGGCCTACGGGGGCGGCTGATCCTGGTGCACTCCACGGGAGTTGACGGATCGGGGGAGGGCGCAAGCCCTCCCCCGACTGTCGAACTGCGCAGTATCTCCAAGCGATACGGCTCGATCCTCGCCTGCGACGGCGTGGACCTGTCACTGCGCGCCGGGCAGATCCACGGCGTACTGGGGGAGAACGGCGCTGGCAAGTCGACGCTGATGAAGATGCTGATCGGCCTCGTCCACCCCGACGCCGGGACGATCATGCTCCGTGGGATGCCCACCGTCATCCACGACCCGCAGACCGCCGCCGAGCTGGGCGTCGGCATGGTCCATCAGCACCTCAGCCTGGTTGACCAGCTCACGGTGTGGGAGAACGTGCTGCTCGGGGACCACCGCCGCTTCGACCGTGCCCAGGCCCGCCGCGAGGTGACCGCGACGGCCGAGCGCTTCGGCCTGACGATCGACCCCGACCGGCGCGTCGGCGACCTGTCGGCCGGGCTGCGCCAGCGGGTCGAGCTGATCAAGTGCCTGCGCCGCGACCCGGCCATCCTGATCCTCGACGAGCCCACCTCGGTACTCACCCCGGCGGAGAGCGACGAGCTGTTCACCACGTTGCGCCACGTGGTGGCCGACGAGCAGCGAGCCGTCGCGCTGGTCAGCCACAAGCTGACCGAGGTGCTGCACGCCACCGACGTGGTCACCATCATGCGCCAGGGCCGGGTGGTGGATCACCGCCGCACCGCCGACGCCACCGCCTTGGACCTGGCAACGGCGATGGTGGGCCGGCGGGTGTCCCTGCGCAACAGCGCCGCCGCGCTGGGCGCAACCGATGAACTGGTGATCGCCGATCCGGACCACCGGGCCAGCCCCACTGCCGACGCCTCCGCTGCCGCCCCGGCGCGCCCGGTGCTGGTGATCGATCGGGCCCGGGTGGTTCGCCACGGGTCGCCGGTGCTCGACGACCTGTCACTGGTGGTCCATGCCGGCGAGATCCTCGGCGTCGCCGGCGTCGAGGGCAACGGCCAGCGTGAGCTGGGCGACCTGCTGTCCAGCCTGGTGCACCTCGACGGCGGCGCGGTCAGCGTCGACGGGACCGTCGCCCACACCGGTCGGGCCGGGGCGCTGGCCGGCCTCGGGGTGGCCGTGATCCCCGAGGACCGCCACGACTCCGGCTGCGTGCTGACCATGACCGTCGCCGAGAACCTGCTGCTCGACCGCATCGGCTCGGTGTGCACCGCCGGGTTCGTCCGCCGGCCCGAGCTGCGCCGCCGGGCCCTGGCGCTGATGGAGGAGTTCGACATCCACGGCGCCGGGCCCGACGCCCCCTTTGCCAGCCTGTCGGGCGGTAACCAGCAGCGCGTCGTGCTGGCCCGGGAGCTGAGCCATCACCCCACCGTGCTGGTGGCCGCCCAGCCGACCAGAGGTCTCGACGTGGGCGCCATCGAGTACATGAGCGCTCGACTGCGCGCCGCGGCGGCCGCCGGGATCGCCGTGCTGCTGATCTCCACCGAGCTGGAGGAGATCCTCGATCTCGCCAACCGGATCGTCGTGCTGCATCGCGGCCGGGTCATCGGCGAACTGGACCGGGCCGAGGCGACCGCCGAGCGGATGGGCATGTTGCTGGGTGGGGTGGGCGCCGATGCCTAGCCGCCCGTCGTCGCGCACGCTGCTGGTCGTCGGCCTGTACGCCGCGTGCCTTGCGGCATCGTTGGCGCTGTCGGCCGCGCTCATCGCCATCACCGGAGGCCCGTGGCGGCGGGTGCTCGGGGCGTTGCTGGACGGCAGCCTGCGCAACCCGGGTCGCTGGGGCTCCACACTGGCCGAGGCGACACCGCTGCTGATCGTCGCCCTGGGAGTGATCGTGTCCAGCCGCGCCGGTCTGGTGAACATCGGTCAGGAAGGCCAACTGGCGATGGGCGCTGCCGCGGCCACGTGGGTGGCCATCAACCATCAAGGCCCCGTCGCCTTGCTGTTCGTCCTCGCCGCAGGGTTCGTCGGCGGCGCCCTGTGGGCAGCCCTCGCCGCCGTACTGCGCTACTGGCGCCGGGTGCCCGAGGTGATCTCCACCCTGCTGCTGGTCTTCGTCGCCTCCCAGCTCACCGGGTGGTTCCTGTCGCGGAGCTTCCTGCTGCGCTACGTGCAACCGGGCGTCCAGAACCAGGTGCAGACCAGCAAGCAACTCGATCCCACCACCCGGGTGGGCAGCCTGCGGCTGCTCGGCAACACCATCCCGTGGACCACGCTGGCGGCCGTGGCGGTGGCCGCGCTGGTCGGGGTGCTGATCACCCGGACGCGATGGGGATTCCGCCTCACCGTGCTGGGTCGCAACCCGCGTACTGCCCAGCGCATCGGGGTACCCGTGGTCATCGCCGGGAGCACTGCGCTGATGCTGGGCGGGGCGATGGCCGGACTCGCCGGGGCGGCGATGCTGACCGCCGGGGCCAGCGGGCACCGCCTCACCCCCGGGTTCTCCAACAACGTCGGCTGGGAGGGCCTGCTCGTGGCCCTGGTGGCCCGCAACCGGCCGCTGGCCTGCATCCCCGTCGCCTTCGTGTTCGGCATGCTGCGCACCGGCTCGGGCTTCCTGGCCGCCACCGGTGTGGAACGATCCATCGCCGAGGTCGTGCGCGCCCTGCTGGTGCTGGCCATGCTGGTCCCGTCGTCGATCCTGTCCATGCTCGAACACCGCCGGATGCGCAGCAGGGCGGCGACGGCGGCGACCACGCCGGCGCCGGTGCTGGAGGTGGTGTGATGCTGGCCAACGCGCTGAGCGACGTCCTCGGCAGCGAGGCGATGTACACCTCGACGGTGCGCTTCGCCGTCATCTTGGCCTTCGCGGCCATCGGCGAATGGGTGGCCGAACGCGCCGGGACGCTGAACATCTCCCTCGAATCGTTCATGGTGGGCGGGGCCTACGGCGCGGCCGTGGCCCACGGGGCGTGGCACAACGTCCCCGCCGCGCTGGCCGTCGGAGTCCTCGTTGGCGTAACCGTGTCGTCGGCCCAGGCCTGGCTCAGCCATCGCCTGACCATCGACCAGTTCGTCGTCGGGCTGACGTTGAACATCCTCGTCCTGGGGCTCGCCCTGTTCCTCGACAGCCGGTGGGAGGCCATCACCCCCGTGCCGAAGAACACCGAGATCCCCCTGCTGTCGGACATCCCCCTGGTGGGCAAGGCCCTGTTCGGCCAGCCGTGGCCGATGCTGCTCGTCGTCCCGCTGATGCCCGCGGCCTGGTGGCTGGTGTTCCGTACCCGCTGGGGCCTGGAGGTTCGGGCCGTGGGCGACAACCCGCAGGCCGCCGACGTCAGCGGCATCCACGTCAATGCCAGGCGGCGCCAGGCGATCCTGTTCGCCGGGGGCTGCGCCGGCCTCGGTGGCGGAGTGCTGGTGCTCGGCCAGATCGGCATCAACGGCTATCAGGCCGGGCACGTCGGGTTGAAGGGGATCATCGCCATCGCCGCGGTCATCTTCGGCGGCTGGACGCTGCGCGGCACCGTGCTCGGGTGCGTGCTGTTCGCCTACTTCTTCGCCTTCCAGCAGGTGAAGAAGGTGGACATCAACCCGCAGCTCAACGCCGCGCTGCCGTACCTGGTGGCCCTGGCGGTCACCGCCGTGTTCGCCAGCAGGACCCGCCAGCCCGCGGCGCTGGCCCAGCCGTTCGTGCGCGGGTTGACGTGAACACCCGGTTCCGCGTCGTGGCCACGGTGCTTGGCGCACCGCACGCCGGTGAGTTGGCCCGGTTCTACGCCCGCCTCACCGGATGGCCGGTGGCCGTGGACGAGGGCGACTGGGCGATCCTGCGAGATCCGGCCGGTGGCGCCGGACTGTCGTTCCAGACGGAGGCCGACTACCGCCCGCCGGTGTGGCCACAGGCGCCCGGAGCACCGCAGATGATGATGCACCTCGACATCGCCGTGGACGACCTCGACGGCGGGGTCGGCGAGGCGATCGCCGCCGGGGCCCGGCTGGCCGCGCACCAGCCACAAGAGGACGTCCGCGTCCTGCTCGACCCCGCCGGTCACCCGTTCTGCCTGTTCCTCGACAGCCGCCGCCCGGCCGACGTGTGCCGCGCCTACCTCGACGCCTTCGCCACCGGCGATCCCGATCAGGTCACCCAGTGGGTCACCGACGACTTCGCCAACCGCCACACCGCGGCCCTCGGCAGCGGGTGTGCGGGCAAGGCCGAGTACAGCGCCAGGGTCCCCGGGTTCCTGGCGTCGATGCCCGGGCTGCGCTACGAGGTCGTCGACGTCGTTAACAACGGCGACCGCGTCGACATCGCCTACCTGCTGCGCGCCCACGTCAACGGCAACCAGATCGCCCTCCCGGGGGTGATGCGCTTCGTGGTCCGTGACGGGCTGATCGCCGAGCGCACCGACTACTGGGACAGCCTGGCGTTCCAGCGCCAGGCCGGTCTGGCCTGACCGGGCGCGCTACCAGGTGGGGAACTTGGCCTTGTCCGGCAGACCGCTGCGGGCGGTGATCGCCTCACCCATCTGCTGAGCGTCGGCCCACAGCCGCTGCTCGTCGATCGTGGTGCAGCGGCCGTCCTCGACGACCACGGCGCCGTCCACCAGCACGGTGTGCACGCCGCGCCCGTCGGCGCTCCACACCAGTTGGTTGATCACGTTGAGCACCGGCCGCCACTCCGGCCGGTCCGTGTCGTGCAGCACCACGTCGGCGCGCTTGCCGGGCTCCAGCGAAGCGATCTCGCCGTCGAGCAGCATGGTGCGCGCCCCACCGATGGTGGCCATCTCGTAGGCGTGCTCGGCGGGGAACATCTGTGGGTCGGTGCGGGCGTCCTTGAACAGCCCGGCCACCAGGTAGGTGGCGCGCATCAGGTCGCTGTAGTTCGAGGCGTTGTTGCCGTCGGTGCCGATGGACACGTTGATGCCCCGCTGCACCATCTCCGGGAACTTGCCCACCTGGGTGACGCCGTAGCTGACCTTCAGCGCCGTCGTGGGACAGTGCACCACGTTGGCGCCGGTCTCGGCGATGATCGCCAGCTCGGTGTCGTCGATGCGCACGACGTGGGTCATCGCCACGTTGCCGCCCAGTACGCCCAGCTCGGCGAGGTGCGCCATCGGCCGCTGGCCGAACTCGGCGATGAACCCGTCGGGGTCAAGCTGCGCTGGGCTCATATGGAAGCTCAGCCCGACACCGTGCTCGTCGGCCAGTGCCTTGGCCGCCCGCCACAGCGGGTCGCTGCAGGTGGTGTGGCCCACCAGGATGCTCCAGGCCGACACCCGCCGGTCGTCGGCCGGGGCGAAGCGGTCGAGCTGGCGACGGAGGTGCTCGACGGCCTGGTCGGTGCTCTGGCGGTACACCCCCGGCTCGGGCGGGAGATCCCACACCCAGCGGCCTACCCTGGCGCGGATCCCGGTCTCCACCAGGCCGTCGACCACGTCGTCGAGGAACCGGATCGTGCCGGCCTCGAGGAACGTGGTGGTTCCGCTGCGCAGCATCTCCACGGCGGCGAGCTGTGCCGATGTCCGTTCCTCGGCGGCGTCGAACACGCTGTAGAGCGGGCACAGCCACTCGAACACGTTCTCCACGAACGGGGTGTCGTCGGGGACGTAGCCGCGCGTCAGCGGTTCCCCGGTCACGTGGATGTGGGTGTTCACCATGCCGGGTGTCACCACGAAGCGCGGCCCACCGATGGTTCGGGCCGGGGCGAAGCGGCGGCGCAGGTCGGCGGCCTTGCCGACCGCGACGATCCGTGACCCGTGCACGGCCACCGCACCGTCGAGGATGATGTCGCGCGCCGCGTTCATCGTCACCACATGGGAGCCGGTGATCAGCAGGTCGCAGGGCTCGGTGGCGTCAGTCATGCTCCTCCGTTCGTCGCCACGTAGACGAGGTTGAATCCGATGGGTTCCAGTAGGCGCACGCCGCGGAACCCAGCGTCCCGCAGCCAGCCGGTGACGGTCTCGTTGGTCAGCACACCGCCGCGGCGGGTGTTGGCCAGCATGGTCAGCCCCATCTGCACGCCGAAGCCGTTGAGCCGGCGCTCGTTGTCGGCGAAGTAGTCGGCGACGATCAGCTGGCCGCCCGGCGCCAGCGCCCGGCGAGCACGCCCCAGCAACGCCCTGGCGCGATCCTCCCCTTCGGTGCGCAGCAGGTGACCGAGCACGACGATGTCGTAGGCCTGGTGTTCGACGGTGATCTCGTGCATGTCGCCAGGGCGCAGCGTGATCCGGTCGGCCAGCCCGTGACGCTGCGCCTCGTCGGCCGCGCCCTCGATCACCCCGGGAAGGTCGTTCACCACGGCCACCGAGTCCGCCGACTGCTGCAGGACGGCGATGGCCCACGGCGCCCGCCCGGCGCCGAGATCGAGGACGCGCAACCCCGGTCGCCTGGCCCAGCCGAGGCGCAGGCCGAGGCGGGTCGCGGCGCGTAGCTGGGTCGCGAACGTGGCCGCCACCAGTGGGCCGTAGAACGCCGCCGGGTCGTCCTCGATGGGCGTGGCCACTCGCCCGGCGCGCACCGCGCCGGCCAGGTCCTGCCAGTTGGCGTGCGGTCCCGGGGCGATGCGGATCAGCCCGGCCATCGATGCCGCGCCGTTCGTGCACAGGTACCGTTCGGCGGTCTCGGTGAGCTCGTAGCGGCCCTCGAGCTGGTCGAGGAATCCGCAGGTGACCATGGCGTCGGCCAGGTGGGCGAGGTGGGCGGCGGACACGCCCAGCTCCTGCGCCAGCGGCTCGACGGCGCACGGGGCGAGGCGTTCGACGGCGTCGAACAGCCCGAGGTCCACCGCGGCCACCAGCGCCCAGTACGCCCCGAACCCTTGGATCACGGCCCACACCGGCGCCGAGGGTGGCGGCTTGCGGTCACGCCACGGGCGGCCCTGGCGGGCCATGGTATGGGTCTTCTTCAGCTCCGGGAACGGCGAATCGGTGGCCACGGCGGCGCCTCTAGGGCCGCAGCAGGATCTTGCCGAAGAAGTCGCTGCGCAGCATCTTGTCCTGGGCGGCCGCACCCTCGGTCAGGGGGAACACGCTGTCCACCGGGGCGTGGAACCCGCCAGCGCAGTAGACCGCCCAGGCCGCGGCGAACTCGTGGTGGCGGTAGGGGTCCGAGCCGATGATCGAGATCCCCGAATGGAACAGGTGACCGAGCGAGGGAATGGTCGCGCTGTCGCCGGTGGTGTTGCCGCAGTTGACCAGCCGGCCGCGTGGCTTCAGCGAGAACAGGGACGCGGCCCACAGCGCCGGACCGACGTGATCGAAGACCACGTCGACGCCCGCCCCACCGGTCACCTCCCGGGCCCAGGCCGTGACGTCGCCCGTGCGGTTGTTCAGCACGTGATCAGCGCCGAGGGCCAGCGCCCTGGTGCACTTGTCGTCCGTCCCGGCGGTCGCCAGCACGATGGCCCCGGCGTGCTTGGCCAGCTGGATGCCGGCCACCGACACGCCGCTCCCGGCGGCGTGGATCATCACCGTCTCCCCAGCCACCAGCCGGCCCATCTCGAACAGCGCGTGCCAGGCGGTCAGCCACGCCGTGGGGAAACTGGCGGCAGCCTCCCACGGCATCGACGCCGGGATGGCGTGCACATGGGTCTCGGGCGCCACGCAACGCTCGGCGTACCCGCCGTCGACGGTGGCCCCGATCACGCCGAGGGCGCCGTACAGGTCACCCATCCCGGCCAGCCGAGAGCCCTCGGGCACCTCGGCCAGCGACGGGTCGACCACGACCCGATCTCCCACGCGCACCGCCTGCACCTCACTGCCCACCTCCACCACGGTGCCGGCGACGTCCATCCCGGCAATGTGCGGCACGGTGAAACCGGGCATCGTGTACCACCCGTTGCGCTGGACGACATCGAGGTGGTTGAGGGCCGTGAGCTCCACGCCCACCACCACGTCACGCGGCCCGGCGACGGGATCGGCGACGGAGGCGTACTCCAGCACCTCCGGGCCACCTGGGTGGCGATACAGCAACGCTTTCACGCGCTGCCCCAGACCTCCTGGGCCTTCTCGTACACGCCCTGGTCGAAGCTGAACTCGATGACGTTGCCGTCGGGATCGGTGCACGCGCAGATGTAGCCGATCGGGTCGGGCATCCACTGCGGTTCCCACACCAGGCACCCGTCTGCCCTGGCGACCTCTGCGGTGTCGCGCACGGCCTGCTCGGTGGGCAGTTCGATGCCGATGTGGGCGAACGGCGCCATGGTCGGCTGCGGGCCCTTGTCCTGGTCGCGAAAGAAGCTCACCAGCACCAGCACGAACGGCTTGTCGCCCATGTCCGGATGGCCCAGCCAGGCCCCGTAGCCGTCGGCGTCCTCGCGCCGGTCCAGCAGGCGCATGGGCGTGTACTTCTCGTACCAGGCGATGCTGGCGTCGATGTCGGTGCTGGGCAGGGCGATGTGGGTCCAGCGCGGTGATCGTGGCAGCAGGGAGTGGCGCTGGTCATTCACCGGTGTACCCCGGGGGAAGCTCTGGGTTGTCCCCGCCCTTGGTCCACAGGACCACCGTGGTGCCCCACGGGTCCAGGAAGGCGCCGTTGAAGCCGTTGAACTCCTTCCAGTAGTGGTGGCGCCACAGCACGGTGGCGCCGTTGGCCGCGGCCCGGTCCAAGATGGCGTCCTCGGAGTCGTCGTCGCTGACCAGGACCCACAGCCGCAGGGTGCGGCCGTCGCGGCTCAGGTGCCGCGGTTCCACACCGGCAGGATCCGGGTGTGGGCGGGCGTTGGCCACGTGGTAGATGCCCAGGTGCAGGTTGCCCACCTCACTGTCCGAACCGTCGGGTCCGGGGAAGAACCCGCCCGGCACGACACGGTGGAACACCCCTTCCGGGCGGCCCTCGACCTCCCATCCGAAGACCCAGTGGTAGAACTCGGCGGCAGCGACAGTGTCGTCGGACGGGATGTCGACGAAGATCAGTGTGTTCGGTTTCCCCATGCCGGGGAACTTACCACTCCGCGGCGCATGGACTGATGGTCAGACCAAACGGCGGCGAGCCAGCAACCAGTCACGGCGCCTGGCCACCTCGTCCACCAGGTCGTCGAGGTCCACCGTGATGCACCGCCCGCCACTCACCACGTGACGTCCAGCGACCAGCACCTCGTCCACCGAGCGACCGTCGCTGGACCACATCAGTTGACGAACGGCGTCGGTGGAACGGGGAACGAACTGCGGCCCGCGCCGTCCGTGGACGACGAGGTCGGCTTGCTTGCCCACCTCGATGGCGCCGATGACCGATCCCATGCCGATCGCGGCGGCGCCGGCACAGGTGGCCAGCGCCAGCGCATCGTCGGCGGTGGCGACGTGCGAGTCCATCGACCGGTCACGAACCAATCCGACGAACAGCGTGGCGGCGCGCAGGACGTCCACGGCGTCGCCTGCGTTCTCCGCGTCGCACCCCACGGCCAGGCGCGCTCCGGCGCGCCACAGGTCGGCGTACCGGCCGGCTGCAGTCATCCCTTGGGCCAGGCGCAGGTAGGCCCACGGGCAGGCGGCGATCGCCGTTCCCGTCTGCACCACCGCGTCGACCTCGGCGTCGTCAAGGTGGACACCGTGGGCCACCAGCACGTGCGGGCCCAGGACCCCAAGTTGTTGCAAATGCACCAACGGGCGAGAGCCGGTGCGGCCGACGAAGGACGCCGCATCGGCCGGGCCGGGGCTCATGTGGAAGGTCAGACCGGTGTGGCGTGCCGAGGCCAGGGCGCTGGCCCCGGCGAACAGCTCGTCGCTCACCAGGTCGTGGCCGACCAGCGTGACCCATCCCTGGACCAGACCGCCGGCCGGATAGCGGTCCAGCTGCTGGCGCTGGCGGTCGAGGATCTCGTCGGCCGGCGCGCCGAACGGCACCCCCGGGGTGTCCCACCCCCACTGCCCCAGCAGAGTCCGCAGGCCGACCCGGCGAACGCCTGCGGCGACCCGATCAGGATGGGCCACCGTGCCGGCTTC
This sequence comes from Ilumatobacteraceae bacterium, assembly GCA_037045185.1. Lineage (GTDB taxonomy): Bacteria > Actinomycetota > Acidimicrobiia > Acidimicrobiales > Ilumatobacteraceae > JAKOUY01. Next base: position 693,388 of record JBAOHQ010000004.1, on the reverse strand, counting down.
CACCGTGCAGGTGATGCCGTTGGTCACGGCGGCAACCGCCGCCACGGTTGCCGACAGCTCGTCGTCGTCGCCGGTGTGCGCCTCGTGGACCGGAACGGCCCAGCCGAAGATCGCCTCCTGGCTGTCGATGGCCTCGGGGATGCAGCTGGTGATGAGCCGATCCCCGGTGAGGTGCTGGTGGGCGTTGACGTACCCCGGCGTGACCAGGCCCTCACCGTCACCCACCACCGCAGCGTCCGGGTAGCGGGCGTGCAACTCGGACCACGGGCCGACGGCATCGATGTGTTCGCCCCGCACCACCACGGCCCCGTCGGGCACGATGGTTCGTAACGGATCCATCGTGACGATCTCGCCACGGACGAGGACTACGCCGGGGGGCAGCGGGTTCACGTCGGCGGATCGCGAAACGGCATGCCGAAGTCGGGCCGCGGACCGTCACCGAGCGCCCAGCGGTAGACCTCGAGCACCTGGCCTGCCTTGGCATCCCAGGTGAACATCCGGGCGACGCGGGCCTTGGCCCGCTGGCCGATCGCCTCCAACGCGCCCGGGTCGGCGACCGCTACTTCCAGCGCGGCGCGCACGCCGCGGACGATCTCCTCGCGCGTCCCGAGCGGCACGCGAAAGCCGGTCCCGTCCGATACCAGCTCCCCCGGACCGCCGTAGTCGACGACGATCGGGACGACACCCATCGACATGGCCTCACCCGCCGCACCCGCGCCCAGATCCTTGATGCTGGGGAACCCGAAGACGTGCGAGTTGGCCAGGTGGTGTTGCACCTCCTGGTGCAACACCCACCCGGTGAACGTCACACCGTGAGCGATCTGCTCGCGCTCGACCTGGGCCCTCAACGCGTCGCCCTCGGGGCCGTCACCGATCAGGGTCACCAGCAGCTGCCCGGCGCGCACCAGCGGCGCCGCGGCCTCCAACAGGACGTCGACGCACTTCACGGGCACGAACCGCCCGACGAACGCCATCCTCAGTGGCAACTGGAACGTCCGGGGCGTGGGGGCTGCGAACTTGGCAGGGTCGACGGCGTACTCCGGGACGTAGACGCACTTGGAGTGGTACCGCTGTGGCATCTCCCGCAGCGTGGCCCGTGATCCGACGAGGATCGCGGCAGCGTTGGCCCGCGTCGATCGGTAGCCGGGAACGGCCTTGTGGGCATCGCGGAGCGTGGACAGCTTCTCGCCCTCCTTGTCCCGCAGGTCGTTGAACTGCTTGGGCCACCCCAGGCCACCGTTCAGCGGGCCGAGAACGAAGGGAACACCGGCCCGGCGACACCGCCTGGCGATCAGACTGGGGACCACCGGGCTCATCGGCATGATGCGATGGACGAGGTCGTAGGACCCGCCGGCGATCTGCGCGCCGAATCGCTTCCACACGAGGTGCTCGAACCAGGGGTAGGTGAAGGTGTTCACCGCCCGCTGGATCGAATGACCGCGGCCGGTCTCCCACGAGAACCCCAGCTTGGCCAGCACTCGCTCGCCACGCCCACCCACCGAGCTGGTGTCGATGGCAGTGAAGTCGACCCCCTCGACGAGCCCGGCACGAACGATGTTCTCGGCGTTGACCTGCTGGGTCACCAGGTGCAGGTCGACATACCGGGCAAGGGCCCGGCTGTGCTGCCAGGCGACCATCGGAATGCTCTCCCACTCGGGGTTGCAGGTGTCGGCCATGGCCAAGACCCGAAGCCGCGGTGGGTCACCCTCCGCCCGTGAGCCGCTGTCGCCCATGTGCCGAACGATACTCGTCGCCATCGCTGCTGCCGCGGTCGCCGCCGACGACGCGCCGGCGGTCGCCAGCGTGCAAAGGTTGCCGGAGCATGAACGCCCTCGCCGATCCTTTCGATCACACCTCGGTCCTGTGCGCCAACGCCGCGCTGCGCAACTCCTGGTTCGCCGTCGCGGCGCAGTGACGAGGTGACCGACGCGCCCCGCCAGGTCACCCTGCTGGGCACGATCGCCGTGCTGTACCGGTCGCCCAACGGGGAGATCGTCGCCGCGCCGGACCGATGCCCGCACCGTGAATCCCCGCTGTCGCCCGGCTGGATGTCCGCGGACGGCTGTCTCGTCTGCCCATACCACGGGTGGGAGTTCGGCGACGGCGGGCGATGCACCCGCGTCCCCTCGGCCAGCGAGGGTGTCCCCCCGCCGCCTCGGGCGCATCTGGCCACCTTCGCCGTCGCCGAACGCTACGGCCTGGTGTGGTTGTGCGTCGGCCGGCCGTCCACCGGCATTCCCGTCGTGCCCCACGAGGACGACCCTGCCTTCCGCCGGTTGAACACCCCCGTGGACACCTGGCAGGTCTCGGCCACGCGCATGACCGACAACTTCCTGGACATCACCCACTTCCCCTTCGTGCACACCGGCACCTTCGGCATCTCCCAGGACACCCGCGTCCCGCACGTCGAGCTCGAGCCGCTGGACGACGGCTGGTTCGGCTACCGCTACGAGGTCAGGGCACGCAACGAGTCCTTTGCCAACGCCGCCAGCGGCCAGACCACCGACATCGTCGAACGCAAGATGTCCAGCGGGTTCACCCTGCCGCTGGCCGTGCGCAGCACCATCGAGTACCAGACCGGGCTGCAGCACATCCTCCTGCTGCTGTCGACGCCGATCGACGACGTGACGTCGTACTTCACGTTCGTCGTCTGGCGAAACGACGACCATTCGGTACCGGCCGAGGAGATCCTGGCCTTCGACCTGGCCATCGGCGCCGAGGACAAGCGGATGCTGCAGCGCGTCCCCGGGGTATTGCCGCTGGACCAGACCACGCTGGTCAGCGTGCAGGCCGACAAGTGCAACGTCGAGTGGCGACGGCGGCTGATCGAGTTCATGGCCCGAAGGCCGCCCGGGCCCAGCTAATGGACGAGCCGCAGCGAACCGCCTTCCATCAGCACCGCGCTGCCCACCAGCTCGCGCGTCATCGCCACCTCCGCCACGCCGGCGTCGAGCGAGGTCCCGACGCACCGAGCGCCGCCCGCCGTCTCGGCGACGATCACGGTCCGCGCCGCCCCCGAGCGCTCGGGTACCACCGTGCATGCAGCAACGGTGGCGTGACCGTCGTACTGCTCCACCACCTCGGCCAGGTGCGTGGCACGCGCAGCGTCGGCGCCGAGGTCGTCGACCAGCAGGTCCCTGCGCCGGTCCGTGGAGAACACCGCCAGGCCAGGCTTGGTCAGGAACCCGCTCACCGTGGTGACCATGCCCAGCTCACCGGGCCGGGCGCGCGAGCACCCGCACCATCTCGACGGTGGCCTGCAGGACGAAGTTGTTCCACGGGCCTCCGGCAACGGCCATCCCGCCGGTCAACGTGGGCGCCCGGTCGAGGGGCAGGCCGAGGGCGCGTTGCTGGACGCGTACTGCCGACGGGAAGCAGCTGTACACCTCGACCTGGTCGATGTCCGACACCGGGGTGCCGAGATGCGCCGCAGCCGCCTGGCCCAGGCACTCCATCGCCGGCCACCGGTGCAGGTCACGGCGGCGGACGACGGCAGCGGCGTGACTGGACTCCAGCGCAACCAGCGGGTGGACCAGGCGATCCACCGGCACCCCGAGTCTCCTGGCGTGCTCGGCCGCACAAACCACGATCGCCGCGGCCTGGTCCACGTTGATTCGGCTGCAGTGCTCCGTGCGATAGGGGAAGGCCACGATCCGGCCAGGGCCGGGTGGGGCCGCGCCGGCCACGGCTCGCATCGAGCCCCACAGGCTGTCGATCTCGGCAAGGTGTTCGTCGATCGTGCGACCCTCCGCGGCGCGGCAGGGCGCTGTCGATCAACGCGTACTGCACCACGGGTGTGACCAGCCCGGCACGGATCTCGGCGGCCGTCACGATCTCGCCAACCGGGAGGCGGCGCTCGTCAGGCTCGCCGCCCACGACCTCGTCGGACAGGGCCACGCCAGCTCGGCGGGCGATGGCCGCCCGGGCCGCTGCTTCACCGCCGACGATCAGCACCGCCCGCGCCGCTCCGTGGTGGATGGCCCGGTACGCCTCGTTGAACAGCGTCTGCTGGGGGATCCCCACGCTGAGCATCAGCGTCCTGGCCGTGTCCGGAACCCCCGTGGCACGGGCGACGGCCCGACCCGGGTCACCGCCGTCCCAGCTCCCCACCGGCATGGCCACGAGATCGACCAGGCCCGCCACCGCCGCCGCCGGGCCGGCATCGGCGAACGCGGCGCGAGCCGCGTCGATCATCAACGCCACGGCCGAGCGCCCAGCGCCCGGATCGGCGAGCTCCTGATCGGCCCGCCCGGCACCGACGACGACCGGCTCGCTCACCGGTTCAGTGGCGGATCCGCCAGCATGCCGTCGGTGATCGTCACGACCCGATCGGCAATCCTGCGCAGCAGCGCATCGTGGGACGCCACCAGGCAGGCCGAGCCGTCGGCGGCGGCGGCGCGCAGGGCGTCGGCGACGACTTCGGCGTGGGTCTGGTCCTGGCGGCTGGTGGGCTCGTCGGCCACCACCAGCGCTGGGCAGGTGATCAACGCCCTGGCCACGGCCAGGCGTTGCTGCTGCCCCAACGACGTCTCCTCCGCCAGGCGCGTCGCCAGGTGGGCGATGCCCAGTTGGTCGAGCCGGCGGCGCACCTCCGCCCGGCGTTCGGAACTCGGCAGGTGGCGGATCGCCAGGTCGAGCTGCTCGGCGTAGGACAGCTCGGCCAGCAACCCCAGCGACTGCGGCACGACTCCGACGGTGCGCCACGGCGGGTTCGCCCCATCCACGCCGATCCAGGCCCGATCGCCGCCGGTGGGCCGGTCGAACCCGCTGACCAGATGGAGCAGGGTGGTCTTGCCCGACCCCGACGGCCCCACCAGCAGCACCACCTCGCCGGCGTCGATTCGCAGGTTCACCCCGTCGACCACGAACCGGGCGCCATCGCCGTCGCCGATCATCCGCCGCAGCGCAGTACCGGTGAACACCGCGGTCATGTGACCACCGCGCCGTCACGCATCCGCACGACCCGCCCGAACGCCCCGACGACGTCGGCGTCGTGCGAGGCCGTCACCACGGTGACACCGTCGCCGGCCAGGCCGCGCAGCGCGTCGATCACCTCCTGGGCGTGGGCCCGGTCCAGTTCGGCCGTGGGCTCGTCGGCCAGGACCACGGAGACGCCGCTGGCCACGGCCATGGCGATCGCCAGCCGCTGCTGCTCGCCCCCGGACAGGTGCCGCGGCAGCGCATCGCGCCGCTCGCCGAGGCCGAATCGGGCCAGCACGTCGGCCGGGGTGCGTCGCCGGCGTACCCGGCCGGCCAAGTCGACGTGTTGAGCAGCAGTGAGATCGCCGATCAGGTTGTTCAACGGTCGCTGGTGGACGACGGCCAACCGACCCCGGCGAAACCGCCGCCGGCGGGCTTCACCCAGCGCCGACAGCTCGACGCCGTCGACCATCACGGTGCCTGCGCTGGGCTGGTCGAACCCGGCGAGCAGCCGCAGCATCGTCGACTTGCCGGACCCGGACGGTCCGGCGATCACCACCGCTTCACCGCTGGCGACGTCGAGGGCCACACCATCCAAGGCAGTGATCTGCTCACCGGCCGAGCGGTAGACCACCGTCACGTCGCGCAGTTGGGTCGTGATCCGGTCAGCCGTCACGGAGGGCCTCCGCCAGATTCATCCGCTCACCCGTGGCCTGGGCCACCGTGGAACCAAGCGCCGCGCTGGACGCCATGGCCACCATCAGCAGGAAGATCGCCGCTGACGGAACGACGACCAGCGGCGGCGGCGGGATCACCTTCATCGGATCGAGGCGCGGGACCACCAATCGGCTGACGAGCAGGGCGCCGGCAACCCCGACCACGCACATCGCCGCAGCCAACGCCAGCAACTCCAGGGCCAGCGCCAAGCGGTGGCGGGCCGAACTCAACCCGAAGCGGCGCAGGACGCCGAAGCCGAGGGCCTGCTGTCGTTGCCTGGCGACCAGCTGCAACAGCAGGGCGACGATCACCAGCAGGCCGACGAAGACTCCGAGGGCGCGCACGAAGACGAACGTCCACGAGGCGAAGAGCAACTCGGACACGTCGATCACGTTGTCCGCCGAGATCGCCAGGAACGGCTCGGTGCCGGCGGCGGCGAGCTGGGCCAGCACCTGCTCACGCTGGCCGCGGGCCAGCACCACGTTCTGGCCGTTCATCCCGCTGCCGGCCAGCGTGGCCTGGCTCACCACCACGAGTGGCTTGCCGTGCTTGACGCCGGGAAACACCGCCGCCGGGATCACCGTGGTGAGCTCGAAGCTGCCCTTGCCCCGCCGGTTGGTGACCGTCCCGGCCGCCGGGACGTCGCCGACGGCGATCGCCGTCGTGGGCGAAGCGGCTAGCAGGTCGAGCAGATCGCCGAGCGGCCGGTCGGAGAACGACTCATCCCAGAACGCCCCGGCGGCGAAGGAACCCGGGTCGACTGCCACCACCTCCACGTTGACGCCGGCGAAGGATGCGTCGCGGACGAAGAACGTCTGGGTCATGCCGGCCAGTGGTGTCCCGAGTGGCGTGCGCACCTCGGCACGGACGTCGCTGCCCACGTACACCCGTGACTTGGCGTGACCGGTGTAGTCCAGCGAGGCGACCAGCCCCGCGCCGTAGAGGGCCACGCTCACCGCCAACGCCCCCAAGGCCACCAGCACCGCTCCGAGTCGTCTGCCATGCTGCAACCGGCGCAGGGCCAACCCCGCCGGGACGAACCGGATCTGACCGCCGGTGCGGCGCATCGCCACGAACCACAGCCTGGCGAGCAGCACGGCGACGGCGGCGAAGCACAGCAGCGGAAACGTCAGCGCGGCGGCGCCCACCACGTTCTCCTCGCCACGCACCTGGACCAGCGAGCCATGGCGGAACGAGCGGTAGCTGACCACGGCGAGCACGGCCAGTACGGCCTCCAGCGGGAACCACGTGAGCAGGGCCGGCACCCGCCGCGGCACGGCGCGCAGCACGGACCGCCCGGTCACCCCGGCCGTGACACCCACCAGCACCATCGCCACCACCGCGGCTGCCAGGGCAACCGCCATCGCCCGCCACCACGTCCCCGCTTCGAGATCGGTGGCCGGGGCGTAGGCCGCCAGCGACACCCTGGCCAGCGCCGCGCCGCCGACCGCGCCTGCGGCCAGCCACGGCAGGCACTCGAGCGCGGCCTTCACTCCCAACCAACCGGGCCCGATGCCCATCGACGACAGAGCGACCACGTCGTTGCGCTTGACCCGCACCCACATCGACCCGAGCGCGGCAACTACGGCCAGCGCCGAGGCCAGCGCCAGCAGGCTCAGTGGGCGCACTGCGACTCCCACGGCGTGCTTCACCGCGGCCGACCGAGCCGTGAGCCGCTCCATGTTGTCGGTGAGGGCGACCTTGGTGAACATGCTGCTCGGCAGGCCGACGGCCGTGGCCCGTTCGGCGATGGTCGCGTCGATGGCTGCCGCCAGGTCCGGGATGGCGCGGAGTTGGGCCTGGGCGTCGGGGAGGGTGCGCGGAGCGACGGCGAAGGGCAGGTTGACGCGAGCCGGGTTCAACCCGCCGGCCGAGCGGAGCGCGTTCACGAACGAGCTGGCCGACGGATCGATGATCGCCTTCGGCGGCGGGACCGCATCGGTGAACACCGTCCCGGCGCGCATCTGCTTGGCGGCACCGCACCAGTAGTCGTCGAGTGGGGCCTTGGTCATGTCGCGGAACACGCCGCGAATCACCGCGGTGGTGGGCAGCGGGCCGCCACCGACCACGACAACGCCTCCGGCCGACTGCTGGCTCGTGCTGGTGTCCAGGGCGATGCTGTCGCCGGCGCTCACCCCGAGCGAGGCGGCAGCAGTGTCGCTGATCCACAACTCGCCGTGGTCGGTCGAGGACAGCACGTCGAGATGGTCGATGGCCTTGTCCCGCCACAGCAGCCCGCCGACCGCGTGGCGCTCGCCGTTGCGGAAGGTCATCGCCCCCGACTCGGCGACGACGTCGGCCGGCCCGAACGCCGCCAGGCCGCCCACCACGCGCGCCAGCAGGGCATCGTCGGCGCCGAACAGGGCGCGCATACCGGCGCCCTCGACGTGCGGCTCCACGTCTGCCGGGCAGGCCCGGTCCCACTGGCGCTGGACCGCTCCGGCGCCCACGGTGTCGGCGAACAGCAGCGGGGTGGCGGCAACCATCCCCACCAGCAGGCCACCCAGCACCGCGACCAGCGCCATCGCCGGGCGGCGGATCAGCGCGGCCGGAGCCGTCAGCCAGGGGCGCGTCGTCAGCACCGCGTCAGTCTGTCACCGCTCACCAGCGGCAGCGTCAGAACGGACGGTGCTCGAACACCGCGACGTGCTGGCGCAGTGGCACCAGGTCACGGCGCGGCGGGCGGCGTTCGGCCTCGGCCTGGGCGGCTCCCACCTGCTGGCGCAGCCGGGCGACCTCGGCGCGCAGCTCGGCCAACTCGGCCTCCATCTCGATCACCCGGCGGATGCCCTCGAGATTCATGCCCTCTGCCGTGAGCTCGCTGATCCGCCGCAGGCGGTCGATGTCCACGTCGCTGTAGCGGCGGTTCCCGCCCTGGGTCCGCGCCGGCTGGACGAGGCCGCGGCGCTCGTAGATCCGCAATGTCTGGGGGTGCATGCCGGCCAGTTCGGCGGCAACGGAGATCACGTAGACCGCCTGGTACTGCGAGCGTTGTAGCGGTCGCATCGGATCGGCTCCTTTCGTCTCCATCAGCCGCGCCCTGACCTGGGTGACACGGTAGTCGCCGCGGCGTAGGCCTCGACGGCCGCCCGCTGCTGCTCGGTGAGCTGGGTGGGAACGTCGATGTCGACGGTGACGATCAGATCACCCGTGGCCTTCTTGGTGGCGATGCCCTTGCCACGGACGCGGTGCTTGGAGCCACCGGCGGTGCCCGGCCGCAGCCGCAGGGTGACCCGTGAACCGTCCAGGGTGGGCACATCGATGTCGGCCCCGAGCGCCGCTTCGGCAAAGGTGACCGGGACGCGCACGGTGAGGTTGTCGCCCTGGCGGCCGAAGGTGCGGTGGGCGGTGACGTGGCACTCGACCAGCAGGTCGCCGGCCGGGCCGCCACTGCGCCCGGGCCCGCCGCGCCCGGGCAGGCGAATGGTCTGGCCGTCGGCCACGCCGGCGGGGATGCGCACCTGTACCTCGCGAGCCCGGTGCTCCACACCCGAGCCGCGGCACCCCGGGCACGGGTCGTCCACCACGACCCCGCGCCCGGCGCAGGCCCGGCACGGCGAGGAGAACGAGAAGAAGCCCTGGTTGTCGTCGACGACACCACGCCCGCCGCAGATCGAGCACACCGCCGGGGAGGTACCCGGGCGAGCCCCGCTGCCGTGGCACGTGGAGCACTCGGCGTCACTGCTGAGGTGCAGCGTCGTGGTCAGTCCGGCGGCGGCATCGGCGAAATCAAGCGTCAGCGAGGCCTGCAGGTCGTCGCCGCGCATCGGCCCGGCGGCCGCCGAGGCGCCACGGCCGCGCCCGGCGCGCCCGCCCCGGTTGAACATCTGCCCGAGCAGGTCGCCGAGGCCGTCGGCGCCGACGTTGAAGTTGAACGGTCCCCCCGTTGGCCCGTTCGGCCCGCCACGGCCGAACTGCATCGGGCCCAGCGCGCGGACCTCGTCGTACTCCTTGCGCTTGGCCTCGTCACCGAGGACGTCGTAGGCCGCGCTGGCCTCCTTGAACCGGTCCTCGGCGGCGGCGTCCCCCGGATGGGTGTCGGGGTGGTTGTCGCGGGCCAGCTTGCGGTACGCCTTGGTGATCTCCTTGGGCGTGGCCGTGTCCGCCACACCGAGGATCTTGTAGTAGTCCTTCTCGTACCACTCGCGCTGGGCAGCCATCGCTCACCGTCCTGTCAGCCGGCGACCTTGACCATGGCGGCGCGCAGGACCTTGCCCTTCCAGGTGTAGCCGCTGCGCAGCACCTCGCTGACCACGGGCGTGTCCGTCGAGCCGTCACCCGGCTCGTGCAGGACCGCCTCGGCCAGCGTCGGGTCGAAGGGTTGGCCGTCGAGGTGCATGGCCTCCAGGCCCTGCTTGCGTAGCTCCCCGAGCAGCAGGTTGAACAGCGGCTCGATCTCTGCGGGGTGCTGGACGAACGCCGCCTCGCAGGCGTCGAGCACGGGGAGCAGGGACTCGGCCAGCCGCCCGGTGGCCCGGTCGATGTCGTCGCCGTGCTGGGCGGTCACCCGCTTGCGGTAGTTCTCGAAGTCTGCCTGCAGGCGCAGCGCGGCGTCCTTGAACGTGTCACGCTCGGCCAGCAGGGCCTCGACGTCGTGCTCGACGAGCGCCGCGGCCTCGTCCTCGGCCGCCTCACGACCGGCCGTGTCGGCGGCGGGTTCACCGGCGGGACGCTCGATCCCATCGGTGAAGTCCTCCACCTCGTTGGCCCGCTCGACATCGGGATTCAGTTCGTCGTCGAACTCGTCAGCCATCGTGGTCACTGCTCGTCGACGATCTCGGCGTCGACGATGTCGTCGTCGCCTCCGGCGGCACCCGTACCGCTGCTGGACCCGGTCTGCCCGGAGGCCGAGGAGCCCTCGGCGCCCTGATCACGGGCCGCGGCTTCGTACAGCTTCTGGCTGAACGCCTGGCTGGCGGTCATCAGCTTCTCCTGGGCGGCGCGGATGGCCGCCAGGTCGTTGCCGTTCAGCGCGGCCTTCAGCTCGTCGAGGGGACCCTGCACCGAGGCCTTCTCGTCGTCGCTGACCTTGTCGGCGTTGTCCCGCAGCACCTTCTCCATCTGGTACACCAGCGAGTCGGCGTTGTTGCGGACCTCGGCCTCCTCGCGGCGCTGGCGGTCCTCCTCGGCGTGGGCCTCGGCGTCCTTGATCATCTGGTCGATGTCCCGCTTGTCCAGCGTGGACTGACCGGTGATGGTCATCGACTGCTCCTTGCTGGTGGCCCGGTCCTTGGCCGAGACGTGAACGATGCCGTTGGCGTCGATGTCGAAGGTGACCTCGATCTGGGGCACGCCGCGCGGGGCCGGGGGCAGGTCGACGAGCTGGAACTTGCCGAGCGTCTTGTTGTAGGCGGCCATCTCCCGCTCACCCTGCAGGACGTGGATCTCCACGCTGGGCTGCATGTCGTCGGCGGTGGTGAACACCTCGGTGCGCTTGGTGGGGATGGTGGTGTTGCGCTCGATGAGCTTGGTCATCACGCCGCCCTTGGTCTCGATGCCAAGGCTCAAGGGGGTGACGTCCAGCAGCAGGACGTCCTTGACGTCACCGCGCAGCACACCGGCCTGGATGGCGGCGCCGACGGCGACCACCTCGTCGGGGTTGACCGACTTGTTCGGCTCCTTGCCGGTCATCCCGGTGACCAGGTCGGTGACCGCGGGCATGCGCGTCGAGCCGCCCACCAGGATGACGTGGTTGAGCTCGCCCTTGCTGATGCCGGCGTCCTTCAGCGCCTGTTCGAACGGGACGCGGCAGCGCTCGATGAGGTCGGCGGTCATCTCCTGGAACTTGGCCCGCGACAGCGTCTCGTCGAGGTGTAGTGGGCCGTCCGCCGTGGCGGTGATGAACGGCAGGTTGATCTGCGTCTGCTGGACCTGGCTGAGCTCGATCTTGGCCTTCTCGGCGGCCTCCTTGAGTCGCTGGGCGGCCATCCGGTCGGCGGACAGGTCGACACCGTGCTTCGACTTGAACTCCTTCACCAGCCAGTCGATGACCCGCTGGTCCCAGTCGTCGCCGCCGAGGTGGGTGTCACCGTGGGTGGACTTGACCTCGAACACGCCGTCACCGATCTCCAGCACGGACACGTCGAAGGTGCCGCCACCCAGGTCGAACACCAGGACCTTCTCGTCCTCGGCGCCCTTGTCCAGCCCGTAGGCCAGCGCCGCGGCGGTGGGTTCGTTGATGATCCGCAGGACCTCCAGACCGGCGATCTGGCCGGCCTCCTTGGTGGCCGTGCGCTGGGCGTCGTCGAAGTACGCCGGCACCGTGATGACCGCCTGGGTCACCGGCTGGCCGAGGTAGGCCTCGGCGTCGCGCTTGAGCTTCATCAGCGTGCGGGCGCTGATCTCCTGGGGGGTGTAGCGCTTGCCGTCGACGTCGTCGGTGCGCCACGACTCGCCCATGTGGCGCTTGATGCTGCGAAAGGTGCGGTCCGGGTTGGTGATCGCCTGACGCTTGGCGACCTCGCCCACCAGGACCTCACCGGTCTTGGAGAACGCCACCACCGACGGGGTGGTGCGGGCGCCCTCGGAGTTGGGGATGACGACCGGGTCGCCGGCTTCGAGCACGGCGACGACCGAGTTGGTGGTGCCGAGGTCGATTCCTACTGCTTTGGCCATGGTGGCTGTTCTCCTGAAACTTGAGTGGGGATGACGCAAGTTTAGGCTGGGGTTGCTTCGCTGGCAACTCGGCGACCGGCTTTCTTGAGTCGATACGACTCAACTTCTGAGTTCGCCCATCGCCCCGCCGGGTGGGCGTGCCGGGGTGTTCTCCCTGCGTGCCGGGGCGTGTCACAATGCGGCAACGACCCTGACGCACGTGGAGGTGGACATGTCGGTGGACATCGTCATCGAGGTGGACAACAAGCCGGGAGTGCTGGCATCGATCGCTGCGGCGATCAGTGACGCCGGCGTCAACCTCGCCGCGGCGACCTGCATCGGGCGCGGCGAGACGGCCGAGTTGCACATCTTGGTGCCGCATGCCGAACCGGTCCGCCATGCCCTGGCGCTGACCCACCAGGCGGTCATCACCCGTGAGCACGAGGTGGTGGTCGCCGAGGTGCACGATCGCCCGGGTGAGCTGGCCGACCTGGCCCGGCGCATCGCCGAGGCCGGGATCAACGTCGACACCATCTACGTGGCCACCGGCAACCGGGTGGTGTTCGGCGCCGACGACATCGCCGGGCTGCGCGCCGCGCTGGGTGTGAACTGATCGCCACCTGTTGAGTGGCCAGCTTGGCGGCCAGGTTGAGTGGCCAGGTTGGTGGCTGGGTTGGCGACGGGTGAGACGCCTACGCTGGCGCCGTGACCGGCACCCTCGTCATCCTTCGCCACGGGCAGTCCACGTGGAACCTCGACAACCTCTTCACCGGGTGGCACGACGTGCCGCTCACCGAGCAGGGCCGCACCGAAGCGGCCGCTGCGGGCGTCACGATGGCCGACGCCGGGCTGCGCTTCGACGTCGCCCACACGTCGGTGCTCACCCGCGCCGTGCACACCTGCAACCTGGCCCTGGAGGCGATGGGCCAGCTGTGGTTGCCGGTGCAGCGCCACTGGCGGCTCAACGAACGGCACTACGGGGGTTTGCAGGGGTTGGACAAGAAGGCCACCACCGAACGTCACGGCGCCGAGCAGACCAACCTGTGGCGGCGGAGCTACGACGTCCCACCCCCGCCGGTCGAACCCACGAGCCCGGAGCACCCGGTCAACGACCCGCGTTACCGGCTGCTCCCCCCCGATGTCCTGCCGGCCGGCGAATGCCTCAAGGACGTCGTCGCTCGGGTCCTGCCCTACTGGCACGACGTCGTGGCGCCGCAGCTGCTCTGCGGCTCTGACGTGCTGATCGTCGCCCACGGCAACTCGCTGCGCGCCCTGGTCATGCACCTCGAAGGCATCGGCGAGTCCGCGATCGCCGAGCTCAACATCCCCACCGGCGCCCCCCGGCGCTACGTGCTCGACGCCAGGCTGGCCGTGCAGTCGGCCGAATACCTGGGCGACGCCGAGGCCGTCGCCGCGGCCGCCGCTGCCGTCGCCGCCCAAGCGATGGTGGGTGTCCCGCCGGCTCAGGACGAGCAGGTCAGGTGACCTGGTTGCCCTCGGCGATCGAGGCCGGGTCGATCCCCTGTGCCTTGGCCTCGGCGAAGCGCCGAGCCTGGCCCACCCAGTCCTCACGCTCAACCCGGGCATCCTGGCTGTCGGGCATGATCGCCTGAATGTCGGCAGGGGTCATCGCCGCCAGCTGCTCGAAGGTGGTGACCCCGGCAGCGTGGAGGATCTCCTCGTTCTTCGGACCGACCCCCAGCAGGAGCTTCAGGTTGTCCGGCGCAGCTTCGATGACGGGCTCGGGCGCCAGGGTGGCGACGGCTCGACGAGCGAGTGGGGAGATGACCACCGGTGTCTCCGTCGCCAGCGGCGCGGGTGGCGAGGCCAGGCGACGCTCCCCGGCCTCGATCGCCTCCAGGAGGTGGATCGAGATGTCGGCCACCTTGACCTGGTCGTCCTCAACCCCGGCGGCCTTCACCCCGTCGTCGAGCATGATGTAGCAGAACGGGCAGGCCGTGGCGACGCGCGAGGCCCCGGTGGAGATGGCCTCACGGGCGCGCTCGTCGTTGACCTTGACGCCGATGGACTCCTCCATCCACATCCGCGCCCCGCCGGCGCCGCAGCACATGCCCTTGGTGCCGTTGCGCGGCATCTCGACGACCTCGATGCCCTTGATGCTGCCCACCACCTTGCGCGGCGCCAGGTAGACGTCGTTGTGCCGGCCGAGGTAGCACGAGTCGTGGTAGGTGATCCGCTCCTCCAGCGTTGCCTGGCTGACGTCCAACGTGCCGCTGGCGATGAGGTCCTCGAGCAGTTGGGTGTGGTGGACGACCTCGTAGTGCCCGCCCAGTTGGGGGTACTCGTTCTTCAGCGTGTTGAAGCAGTGCGGGCACTGGGCGATGATCTTCTTCACGCCCATCCCGTTGAGCATGTCGATGTTCGGCTGGGCGAGCATCTGGAACAGGTACTCGTTGCCGCTGCGCCGCGCCGAGTCCCCGGTGCACATCTCGCTGGGCCCGAGGATGGCCACGTCCAGACCGGCCCGCTGCAGCAGCTTGGCCATTGCCTGGGTGACCTTCTTGTTCTTGTCGTCGAACGAACCGGCGCAACCCACCCAGTAGAGGTACTCGGCGGTAAGCGGCTGGCTGGGGTCGGCGATGGTCACGTCGTCCATGCCCTTGGCCCAGTCGGCGCGCTCGCCCTGGTTCATGCCCCACGGGTTGGACTGGTTCTCCATCGCCCGGTAGGCGTTGCCCAACTCGGCCGGGAAGTTGCTCTCCATCAACGACAGGTACCGGCGCATGTCCAGGATCTTGTCGAGGATCTCGATGTTCACCGGGCAGATCTCGTCACAGGCCTTGCACGTGGTGCAGCTCCACACCTCCTCGGCGGTGATCCGCTCGAACAGCGAGTTGGACGAGATGGTGATCTCGGCGACGGTGCCGATGGGCGGGGTCACGTGCCCGTGGGCGGCACTGGCGGCCATGACCTCGCCCGTCTTCAGCACGATCTCGCGGGGTCCAGCGGCTTGCCGGTGGCGTGGGCCGGGCACACGCTGGTGCACCGGCCGCACATCGTGCAGGCGTCGGTGTCGAGCAGCTGCTTCCAGGTGAAGTCCTCCACCACGCTGGCCCCGAACGTCTCCAGTTCGGTCTCGGCCAGGTTCGGCATGGCTTTCATCGCCCCCTTCGGGCGGTCCTTGTCACGCAGGTACATGTTCAGCGGCGAGGTGAACATGTGCCGCAGCATGGTGATCGGAAGGATCGCCAGGAACACCACGAAGGCGACGACGTGGGCGACCCACATGATCTGGTGCCAGCGATCGAGGCTCGTCGCCGACATCCCGTCGTACAGGTTCGACAGCGGGTAGCCGACGAAGCTCCACTTCTCGTGACCCGGCTGGCCCTCTGCGGCGATGCGCGTCGCTTCGGCCAGGAACCCGGACACACCGATGACGAAGAACGTCCCGAGGATCAACGCGTGCTCCGGCTTGGTCTTGATCCGGATGCGGTAGGGGCGCTGCACGTAGCGGCGCACCACGGCCCAGACGATGCCGGCAAGGAACACCACCCCGGCGAGGTCGCCGACGAAGCTGTATCCCAGGTAGGTCTTGCCGTGCAGGAACTTCATGCTCTCGGGCAGCTGGTGGTCCACTTCCAGCACGGTGGTCACGGCCAGCAGGCCGAGGAACCCGAAGTAGATCATCGAGTGCATCAGCCCGGCGCCGGCATCGCGGAGCAGCGTCTGCATGTACACGCCGGCGCGGAAGTCGCCGAGGCGGCGCTTGACGTTGGATCGGGTGGTCCGCCGGCGATCGGGGCCGCCGCGCTCCCAGTTGCGCACGCGGGCGGCGAAGGCGAACGCTCCCCACACCAGCATCACCGGGATCACGGTGTAGAACGCCACCTGCAGGGCGCCCGGCACCCCGCCGAACACCTCCCGCGACGGCTGCTTGGTGTCGTGCCACGAGGTGATCTGCGGGAGGATTCCCGACACCATGGTGAACAGACCCATGAAGATGCCGATGCCGATGACCAGCTGGTATGGCTTGATGCGCTTGGGCCCCTGGGGCTCCGGCGCGGAGGGAGACGCGTGCGTACTCATGGCACTACGGACGCTAATCGACGGTGGCCGTCGCGCCCCACCCTGCGATCTCGCCGCAGCTGCTTGACCGCCGTGCCGGCGGGCGCCTGACGACGGCGCTGGGCCGTCGACCAGGACCAGGTTCAGCCGTAGTACTGGCGGTCGAGGTCTCGGATGCGCCCGGCCAGGGTGGCGAGCAGCTTGTGCGCCAGCGCCGGCACCTCGTCGAGCACGCCCATGAAGTTGCGCTGATCGAGCAGCAGCAGTTCGCAGTCGGTCTCGCAGATCACCGTCGCGGTACGCGGCCCGTGATCGAGCAGCGAGAGCTCGCCCACCACGGCGCCGCGGCCGAGGTTGGCGATCTTCTTGCCGTTGCGCTTGGCGACGACGGTGCCGTCGAGGACGACGAAGGCCTCGCGGCCCGTCTGGCCCTGATCGAGGATCAACGAACCGGCGGGCATGCGCACCTCATCCCCCGCCTTGGCGATCTTCTCGAGGTCCCTGTTGGAACATCCCTGGAACAGCGGAACGTTGCGGAGATGTTCGATGTACGCCTTCTTGCTGGCCATCACCCCAGCATACGACTGTTGCCAGAGGCCATCGTCACGCTGGGCGTGTGACTCCGGGCATACGGCGGCCGAGCTGTCACCTGCGGAAGTTCTCGAAGTACCGGCTGGGCGTCGGGCCGCGCTGGCCGTGGTACTTGGAGCCAAGCGGCCCGGTGCCGTAGGGGTGCTCGGCCGCGGTGGTCATCATCATGAAGCTCACCTGACCCACCTTCATGTTCGGGTACAGCGTGATGGGCAGGGTGGCGATGTTGGTCAGCTCGAGGGTGATGTGCCCGTCGAACCCCGGGTCGATGAAGCCGGCGGTGGAGTGGATGATCAACCCAAGCCGGCCGAGGCTGCTCTTGCCGTCGATGCGCGCGACCATGTCGTCGGGAACCGCCACCCGCTCGGCGGTGCTGCCAAGGACGAATTCCCCGGGGTGGAGGATGAACACCCCGTCGTCGGGGATCTCGACCAGTTCGGTGAGGCTGGTCATGTCCTCTTTGACGTCGATGAGCCTGGCCGTGTGGTTGCGGAACACCCGGAACAGGCCGCTGATCTTGACGTCGACCGACGACGGCTGGACGCAACCGGGGTCGAACGGATCGATGACGATGCGCCCCGCGGCGATCTGTTCACGCAGCGACCGGTCGGAGAGGATCACGGCGACCGAACCTAGCCGGTCGTGCTAGGAACTCGCCGATGACCGAACCAACGATGCGCGGCGTGCGCAACACCGAGGCCGGCCTCCACGTGGTCGATCTCCCCGAGCCGGACCCATCGCTCGGCGACACGCTGGTGCGCGTGGCCGCCTGCGGGATCTGCGGATCAGACCTGCACATGCTGGAGTGGGGTCCGATGCCGTTCACCTACGGCCATGAGATCTCCGGTCGGCTCACCGATGGGACCCCGGTGGCGATCGAACCCGTGCGACCCTGCGGTGTCTGCGACCAGTGCGTGCCCGGCAACTACCACCGCTGCCGGGTGGGCCTGCCCACCATGGTGGGGACCGGCAGCGACGGGGGGATGGCCACCTGGCTACGCGTCCCCGAGCGGTCACTCGTCGCCCTGCCCGATGGGCTCGGAGTCCACAATGCCTCACTGGTGGAGCCGATGGCCGTGTCGATGCACGGGCTGCGCCTGGCGGGCGTCACCGCCGGCACCTCGGTCGCGGTGGTGGGCGCGGGAAGCATCGGGCTCACCGCGGTGGCCGGGGCCAAGGCGATGGGCGCCGACGTCAGCCTGATCGCCCGCCATCCGGCCCAGGCCGACGCCGGGCGGGCCATCGGGGCGCGCATCGTCGACCCCGACGACCGAGCCGACTACGACGTGACCGTGGAGGCGGCGGGCAGCGCCTCGGCCATGGAGACCGCGGCGCGCCTTGCCTCGCCCGGCGCCACCGTGCTGGTGTTGGGGGTGCACATGACCACGCTGCCCGTGCCGGGGGTGATGGCGCTGATGAAGGAGCTGTCGGTGCTGTCCACGATCATGTACAACCGCTACGGCGAGGGCCGCCGGGACGTGGACGACGCCGCGGCCGCGCTGGCGGCCGACCCGGTCATCGCCCGCACGATGATCACCCACCGCTTCCCGCTGGAGCAGGCGGCTCGAAGCGTTCCGCGTGGCCGCTGACCGCTCGTCCGGAGCGATCAAGGTGGTCCTCGAGCCCTGAGCGCCTACCACAGGGTGCCGTGGTCGATGACGATCTCGGCGCCGGTCACGCCGCGGGCGTCGTCCGAGGCCAGGTAGGCGATCGCTGCGGCCACCTCGTCGGGTTCCATGAACCCAGGCAGGACGCCCATCATCTTGGTCAGCAGGTTCCAGTCGGCATCGGCGGGAAGGGAGCTCGGTGCGTTCTGGGTCATCGGCGTGTCGACGCCGCCGGGGCACACGCAGTTCACCCGGATCCCGTCGGCCGCCAGCTCGACGGCGAGCGACTTCATCAGCAATCGCACCGCACCCTTCGACGCGCAGTAGGCGGCGTTGTACGGCTGGCCTTGCTTGGCCGAGATCGAGGCCACGGTCACCACGTTGCCGCGCGAGGCGCGGCAGGTGCGGGAGGGCGGCTTGCACCACCAGTGCTGGGCCGATGGTGTTGACCGACAGGTGCTGGTGCAGCAGCTCCACCGACAGGTCGGCGAAGCGGCGGAAGACTTGGATGCCGGCGACGTTGGCGACCACGTCGAGGCCACCCATCGTCGCCGCCGCGTCGCCGACCGCCGCAGTCACCGACGCCGGGTCGGTGACGTCGCAGAAGTGAACGCCTTCTGCGGTGGCGATGTCGGCGCCGTACACGACGGCCCCCTCCCGCTCGAAGCGGGCCCTCGTGGCCGCCCCGATCCCCGACGCCGCACCGGTCACGAACACACGCTTGCCGTCAAACCTCATGCAGCCCACCGTAGGGCTACTTGAACATGCCCCCCGAAACGGACATGTCGTCGCCGGTGACGAAGGACGATGCGTCACTGGCCAGGTAGAGCACGGGCCCGATGATCTCGTGGGGGTCGGCCACGCGCTTCTGGAACGTCCCGCCGGCCACCAGGTCGATGAACCCGGGGAAGGTGCGCGCCCCACCCTCCATCATCTCGGTCATGAACGGCCCGGGCGACAAGGCGTTGACCCGGATCTTCCACGGTGCCCACTCCTGGGCCATGCTCTTGGTGAGGTTGATCAGCGCCGCCTTGCAGGCCCCGTAGGCGTTGACGTTGGACCCGCCGCTGTAGGCCGCCATGGTGGCGATGTTGACGATGCTGCCGCCCCCTTGGGTCTTCATCCGCTCGGCGACGCACTGGCTCATCCGCAGCGGGCCTTCGAGGTTCACGTTGAACACCTTGCGCCAGTAGTCGAGCGTCATGTCCGACACCGTCAGGCGCGCCGGGTTGATCCCGGCGTTGTTCACCAGCACGTCCACCCTTCCGGTCCGGCGGACGACCTCGTCGACGAAGCCGGGGATGGCGTCCCAGTCACCGACATGGCAGGCCAGGGCTTCGACGGTGGCGCCCGTGGTCCGGCGGATCTCGGCCGCGGCGGCGTCGCACAGGTCCTGCTTGCGACTGCTGACCACCACCGCCGCCCCGGCGGCGGCCAACCCCTCGGCCATCGCCCGGCCGATGCCCTTGGTCGACCCGGTGACGATGGCCACCTTGCCCGAGAGGTCGAACAGGTCAACGCTCACTGAACACCACCGACGTCTTGGTGTCGAGCACGACGTGCAGCTCGCTGAGCGCCAGGTCATCCCCGTCGCGCCGCACGGCGCCACTGACCACGGCCGTGGAGAGCGGCGTGACCTTCCCGTCGACGATGTGGGTCACGACGATGTACGAGCGGAACGACGCGCCAGCGGCCGATCGTCCGGTCACGTGGATGTTGGCGGCGTTGTGCCGCAACGGGTACGGGCTGGCCCGGCGATGCGCTGTCTGCCAGCGGAGCAGGTCGTCGCGCCCGGAGATGTCGGCGCGGACGAACTCCTCGTACGCCGTCTGCCCGGTGTCGGTGCGGCAGGTGAAGCGGGCGTCGGCGGTGAACAGGTCGGGCCAGACGTCGACGTTGCCCTCGTCGTACTCCACCCACCACCGCCCTACCAGGTCCATGACTTCTGCTGAGGTGATCACAAGTAATACGTTACTGTTTCGACGGAAGGGAGACCCAGATGGACCTTGCCCGGGTGTTGCGACCAGTTGCCCCGCCGCGCCTGCTCGACGGGGTGTACACCGAGGACCAGTACGAGCGGCTGTTCGGCATCGTCAAGCAGCGCGGCCCGTGGCCCACGATCACCGCCCACCACTTCACGTCCGTGGAGGAGCTGATCGCCACCTCGTCGGGCATCGTCCCGCAGGACCACGGGCTGACGCTGGACGACATCGCCACAGCGCACTTCCGCGGTCTGTTCGCCGAGGGGATGACCTGCCTGTACGACGAGATCCGCGACTGCTTCTACAACCAGGCGTTCCTCGACCAGGTCAAGGGCTACTGGGGCGCGGCGTACGCCAGGCCGACGATGATGCTGTTCAACCTGTGCGGTCCGCACCGCAGCGGGCTGAACCCGCACCTCGATGCCACCACGTTCCGCGGCATCCGCTACGAGAACTCACCGGTGTGGCTGCAGAACATCATGGCCAAATCGGGCCTGTTCACCGACTACCTGGTGAAGATGGCCCAGGTCATCACGTGGTGGTACCGCGGCCCGCGCGGCACGTTCACCTACTGGCCGGACGGCCCGTTGGAGCCGCCTGCTCATCTCGACACGCCCCTATGGAACCGGGGTGTGGTCGTCCAGAACGAGGTGATGTTCCACCGCGGGGATCCGGTGGGTGATCCGCAGGACCGAGTGATCGACGGGCTCAAGCACCGCTCGATGATCGAGTACCGGGCGGACGGCGACGACTGGGCGATCACCACCGACGGCGAGGTGGTCCGCACCTACCGGGCCGAGCAGATGCGCCTGCTCGTGCACTGGAGCTTCCGAGGTGTTCATGGACTTCGATGAGCTGAAGAAGTCACTGGATCACACCGACGACCTGACCCACGAGCGGGTGATCGGCGACCTGCTGGCCGACATGCGCGCCCGCGGTGTCGCCGTTGCCGAGCCAAGCGACCCGTTGCACGACAACGACTTCATCCGTGCCCTGCTCACCACCTACAGCATCCGCCCGCAGACCGACTGGCTGACCGACGCCGCCTGACCCTGCTAGCGCACGGGCGTCGCCGTCGTGGGCAGCTTGGTGGGCCACTCCACATCCGGCAGCGGGTGGTTGAAGCGCGGGTACTTCGGCTGGGCGGTGGCCCGGTACCGGTCCGTGGAGTGGACCCGGTCACGGTCGTGCTCGGGGATCACCTGGTCGCCGAACAATTCGATCAACTCCATCAACTCGTCGGGGTACAGGTCCTGGGGCACGCCGAA
This sequence comes from Ilumatobacteraceae bacterium, assembly GCA_037045185.1. Taxonomy (GTDB): domain Bacteria; phylum Actinomycetota; class Acidimicrobiia; order Acidimicrobiales; family Ilumatobacteraceae; genus JAKOUY01. The sequence goes on along the minus strand of JBAOHQ010000004.1, from coordinate 671,683 downwards.
CACGAGCTGGTCGCATCCGACCGACGAGTAGGCCGTGAGCTGCTCGGAGACCTCCTCCGGGTTGCCCACCATCATGTACCCCCCGGCGATCAACTGGTCGAGGAACGCGTCGGGGTCCGAGCCGGCGATGTCACGCAGGCGGGTGGGCGGCGCCGGCCAGGTGATGGCGTCCGGTGACTTCGGCATGGTGTCGTGGTACAGGTTGACCATCGTGACCAGGTAGCTGCTCAACCGGTCGAGGGCGATCCGGCGAGCCCGGTCACGATCCTCCAGGCAGATCACGCCGTTGGTCATCATCACGTTGTCGTTCGTGAACTGCCCGAGCGGCTCGGTGCAGTTGGCGATCGCTTCCTTGTAGGCGGCGATCCGGCCGCGCAGCGTGTAGATCGGCTCGAAGTTGAAGGCGATGGCGCCGATGCCCAGCTCACCGGCCTTGGCGAACGTGGGTGGGTTGCCGCAGGCCACCCAGATGGGCGGATGCCCGGGACCGTACGGCTTGGGCAGGATGTTGTGCGGCGTGGGCACGGTGAACGAGCCCTCGTGGCTGTAGTCCACCTGCTCCCACATCCGCGGGATCTCGCGCACCACCTCGTCCCACTCGGCCTTGGTCGAGTTGGTGTCCAGGATGTTGAACGAGGCGACCTCGTGGCTGCCCGCGCCGCGTCCCGTGCCCCACTCGAAACGGCGGTTGGTCACGTGGTCAAGCATCGCCGCCCGCTCGGCGTAGCGCACCGGATGCTCCTTGCGCGGCGAGAGGCTGTTGATCGCCGTGCCCAGATGGATGTACGACGTGTTCGCCGCGACGTAGCCCATCATCACCTCTGGCGCCGAGAGGTGGCTGTACTCGGTGAGGGCGTGGTGCTCGCCGAACCACAGGTACTTCCAGTTGTGCCGGTCGGCGTGGATGCCGTACTGCATCTCACGCATCAGCGAGTTGTGCTCCCACTCGGTGTCGTGAGCACCGGGGCCCGGGATGTAGCCGTTGAGGAAGATGCCGAATTCCATCGGCTCACGCTACGGACTGAAGGCGTCGATCAAGGCGCCGATGTCACGGCGAAGCGTGCGCCGCCCGTCCTCGGGCGAGTAGGAACCGACGACCCAGCCGTAGGTGACGCTGTTCAGCAGATGCCCGATCACCTCGATCAGCTCGGCGCGCCGGCGGATCTCGCCGTCGCCGAGAGCCACGTCCATGATCCGCCGGTGGATCTCGCCACTCAGGCTGCGCACGTCACGCACGCCGGGGTCGAGGGCGTAGATGGACCGCATCAACGTGGTGGCGGCCACGTGTTCGTCGACCCATGACTCGGTGATGGCGTCGATCACCGCCAGCACTCGCGCCTTGGCCGAACGGCCCCGGGGTGGCCGGGCGACCAGTGACTCGCTGAACTGCTCCATCCAGTCGAGATGGGCCTCGGCGATGAGGTGATCCTTGGAGCGGCAGTACTGGTAGATGGTGGTCATCGACATCTGCGCGGCACGGGCGATGGCGCGGATCGAGACGTGCTCGTAGCCGCCGCTCGCCGCCTCCCGGGTGACCTCCATCAGGCGCTGATAGCGAGGGTCGCTGCGGCGGGCCTGCAACTCGGGGGTCACGGATCGGAGGGTACCCCTGCAACCGAGGTGACGATGCCCCGGCGCGAGACCTGCCGGTCCAACACCTGGAACCGACGTCCTGCCCGCGGTGTCGGGTCGTGCATGACTACCTCGGCCTTCGGTGGTGGCGGGCCGACCCCGGCCATGCCGGCCTGCGCCTCACCACCGACGAGGTCGAGGCGATCGTCGTGTACCTGCTGGAACAACCGTCGGGGTAACGCTGCGACAATGGGGCCGATGCCCTCGCTTGACGATCTCCCCACCGCGCCGTGCCATCTGAACGGCCGGCTGGTGCCGCTCAACGAAGCCACCGTGTCCGTCCTCGATCGCGGCTTCATCTTCGGCGACGGGATCTACGAGGTCGTGCCGGTGTACGCCCGGCGGCCGTTCCGCCTCGAACAGCACCTCGCCCGGCTGCACCGCAACCTCTCCACGCTGCGCATCACCAACCCGCACGGCGAGGCGAGGTGGGCAGCGATCGTCGGTGAGCTCGTCGACGCCCAGGAGCTCGACGACGTGCTGGTCTACGTGCAGGTGACCCGCGGCGTGGCCCTGCGCGACCACGTGATGCCACAGGGGATCGAACCGACGGTGTTCGCCATGGTCATGCCGATGCGTCAACCGTCCGCCGAGGTCCGCGCCGCTGGTGTGGCCTGCGTCTCGGCGGCCGACCTGCGCTGGCAGCACGCCGACATCAAGTGCACGTCGCTGCTGGGCAATGTGCTGGCCAGGCAGATCTCCGCCGACGCCGGCGCCGTGGAGACCGTGATGTTCCGCGACGGCTGGCTGACCGAGGCGTCGTCCAGCAACGTGTGGGTGGTCGATGGGGCCACGGTCGTTGGCCCGCCGGCCGGGCCGCACTTGCTCGACGGGGTGCGTGTCGGGTTGATCGAGGAGTTGTGCGCGGCGACCGGCATCGGCTTCACCCGCCGGCCAATCGCCGAGGCCGAGGTTCGTGGAGCCACGGAGGTGCTGCTGTCATCGGCCACCAAGGAGGTCCTGGCCGTCACCACCCTGGACGGTGAGCCGGTGGGCAGCGGTCGTCCCGGACCGGTGGGCAGGGTGCTCTACGCCGCCTATCAGGAGGTCAAGGCCGGCAACCGCTGAGCGTTGCGCCGATCGCAGTTGAACCATCCCCGGTTCGGCGCGGTGAAGGTGTCGCTGACCACGAACCCCGTGCTGGTGGCCTGGATGGTCAAGGAGCACTCCCCGTCGGCCGTGAGCTGGTTGGCCGGCACGTTCGGGGCATGCAACCCTCCCCCGGTCCACATCCCGGCGCCGGCCGCCCGCTGCAGGACGCAGGCTCTGGTGAGCTGCGAACCGCAGCGCGCCGCGGCGGTGGCGAAGAGCAGGAAGGCGCTCCACCCGGACACCCCCAGCGCCTTGGGCTTCGCCCCGGGAACGTAACGCTGCAAGATGTCGACGTACTGGGCGGTCGCCGAGCCCGGCGTCGCCACCTCGAACGGCACGATCGACCCGTCGATCAGCACCGTGGAGCGGTCAAGCAGCGAGCCGGCCTCGGTGATCACGGCCGGGTCGTACAGATTGCCCTGCAGGGTGATGTAGCGCGGGAAGTAGCCCACGTCGGACATCGTCCGCATCAGCGGGGCGAGTAGCTCGGCGGTGCCCATGACGTGCAGGACCTCGACCCCGGCGCGGCGGATGTTCTCCACGTATGGTCGCCAGTTGTCCACCCCGCGGACGGGGAACTCCTCGTCGTACACCGTGGTGAAGCCCTCCAGTTCGGCCTGGGTGCGATCACGCTGACCGATGAGCCGGGTGGACGCCAGGTCGTGGTTGAGGATCCCGAAGCGCCCAAGGACGGCGGGGTCGACCGCGGCGATCCGCCGAAAGATGGTCGCCATCGCGCTGGTGCTCGACGACGACGGGAGGGGCTCGATCGACGTCGCCGACTCGCCGGATTTCGCCGACGCGGTGAACGCCGGGATCTGCGGGAGACCGCAGCCCTCGCGGATGTCCACGCCGGCCTCGTCCAGGCCGAAGCCGTTGCCCACCAGCGCGAAGTCACGCCCGCAGGCCTCCAGCATCACGGCCCCGATGTTGAACAGCTCGGCGTCGTACTGGTGCAGGACAAGCTGACGGCCGAGCACCCCGCCGGCCGCGTTGCACCACTCGACGAAGGCCACGGCCGTGTCCAGCAGCTCCTGATCGAGCCCGGGGATCACCGGGTTGCCGGGATCGGCGCCCGTGCCGATGGTGATCGACGCGTCCGTCACGCCGAGGTCGGTTGCCCCGCGGGCCGCCCCCGGACCGCACACGGACGGCAGGTCGCCGAAGTCGCCAGGACCCGCCGCCAGACCGGCTGGGACGGGCACACCCAGCAGCGCCACGGCCACGGCGACGCACAGCGTGGATCGGACATCAGCGATAGCCGCACGGTACTCGGCTGGGCGATACTGACGGCATGACCGACGCCGACACTCCCGAGAGCAATCCCTACGATCTCAACGAGGACGGTTCGATCTCCCCGATCGAGCAGGAGCGGGGACGCCTCGGCGTGGTCGACGCCCGGCTGGAGGAGATCGCCCACGAGGGCGGGCTGAAGGGCAAGATCGCCGATGCCGCCCATCACGTGCTGGACAAGTTCGACAACGACTGAGCCCCGCTAACCTGTCCAGCGTTTCTGCGGGTGTAGTTCAGAGGCAGAACATCAGCTTCCCAAGCTGAGAACGCGGGTTCGATTCCCGTCACCCGCTCCATCCCCCACAACCCCACGTGGTCACCGAAAATCTCGCCGGGCGAGACATGTGGTGACCACGGTGCCTTGGAGGGCGGCGCGGAGGGTCCGCGTGACCCCCGTTCGATGGGGGGCTGCCCGGGCGGGTAGCTTGCCGCCCATGTCGGGGTCCCCGGTCGTCAGGGTCACACCGGTCGACCTGACCGAGGGCAACAACGGGGAGCTGGCGGCCCGCATCGGCTGGGCGTGGGTGGCCATCCGCCGCGGGGCCTCGGCCACGGTACTGCGGGACTGGCTGTTCGGGACCAACGTCGATGCCATGGATCAGGGGCAGATGGACACCCTGGATCTGCTGGCCCGTGAGCCGCGGTGGCGGATGGGTGACCTGGCCGAGGCCTTGCGCGTCGATCCCTCCACCGCAACGCGGGCCGTGCAGCGCCTGGTCGGCGCCGGATTCGCCGAGCGGCGTGCTTCCGAGGAGGACGGCCGGGTGGTGCACGTCGTGATCACCGAGGCCGGGCGGGCCCAGCACACCGTCGCCCGCCAGCGCCGGGCCCACCTTCTCGCCTACCTGCTCGGCTCGTTCGAGCCACAGGATCGCGAACGGGTCGCCGAGTTCTTCGAGCACTGGGTCGTGGCCATCGACAACTTCGTCGCCGAGAACGCCGCTCCCTCCTGAGGGCCGGCCCGGGCGGGGCCCGACACCGCCTCAGCCGGGGATCATCGAATCCAGCAGCCTGGCGGTGGGGCCGTCGAGGCGGGCGTCGATCTCGGCTCGATGCCGGCGGTACAGATCGGTCAAGGCGGCGACCAACTCGCCGGCGGCGGCGCGGCGCTCGTCGGGCGCGACCCCCGCCAAGGCCCCCAGGTGGGCGTGCAGCTCGGGCGGGGGTTCCTGGCACAGCCCGTCCACGTCGACGCCGGGCACCACCGGGACGCGCCCCCGCCAGGCGGCGGCCCGTTCGGCGTGGATCGCCCCGGCTTCGGCGAAGTGACGCTGCTGGCCCGGACCGGCGGGCTGGAGCGCCCACGAGCCGAGCACCTCGAACAGCCGCGCCTCGGCCGCGGCGTAGCCACCGAATCGAGCCGCGCTGGCCAGCAGGTCGGTGGTCATCGGCGCGAGCCTACGGCTGCGCGGGCGGCCCCAGGTCGGCGCGCTCGCGCCGCCAGGCCCGCTCCTGCCAGCCCAGGTCGGTGACCGGCTGGGCGCCCATGCGGTACTCCATGAACATGTGCCGGAACGGCCCGGAGACCCCGAGCTTGCCGAGAATCGCGCTGACGCCCCACACCACGCGATCCAGGATCACGAACGTGGGGGGCATGTTCAGCTTGGCGATCACATCGCTGAACGGCCCGGTCACGTCGACCACCTTGGACATCGTGTTCTTGACGAAGTCACGGGTGAAGGTGAACTCCTCGGCCAGGTATGGGACGTACGGCGAGCTGACGTACCGGTAGACCCGGCGCGGGTCCAGCCCATGGCCGGCGTGGAGGAAACCGCTGTGCTCCATCGCGGCCACCAGTGCGTCGGGATCACGGTGCACGACGATGGCGTCCATCGTCGGCGCCAGCGTCGCCCACTCCTCGGGCGTCCACCGCTTGACCAGGCCGAAGTCGAGGAACGTGACCGTCCCGTCCGGGTCGAACCGGTAGTTGCCAGGGTGCGGGTCGCCGTTGAAGGCGCCGAGGTGCTGCACGGCGTACTGGGCGAAGCGCCAGATCGACTCACCGGCGCGCTGGCGGGCGGCATGATCCGCCTGGGCCACGAAGTCGGCCCAGCCCAGCCCGCCCACCCACTCCGTGGTCAGTACCCGGCGCGACGAGTGGTCGAGGTCCACGGGCGGGATGGTGACGAAGGGATGGTCGGCGAACGCCCTGGTGAAGAACTGCTGGTTGTCGGCCTCGATGCGGTAGTCGAGCTCATCCCCCATCCGTGAGCGCAACTCGTCCACCAGCCCCTTGGCGTCGAGGCCGCGCAACACCGTGGCCGAGAACATCCGGTAGAGCATCTCGGCGTTGTCCAGGTCGGACTCGATGGCCGAGTCGACACCTGGATACTGGACCTTGACCGCTACCCGCCGGCCATCCCGGGTCACCGCCCGGTGCACCTGACCCACGCTGGCCGCGGCCAGCGGGGTGGGGCTCCAGTCGAGGAACACGCGCTCGGGCGGCGCGCCGAGCTCGGCCTGCACCACCGCCGCGGCTGCGGCCGGTGACATCGGCGGAGCGTCGGCCTGCAGGCTGGCCAGGGCCTGCTGGGCCGGCTCGGGCAGCGCCTCCATGATGAAGCTCAGCATCTGCCCGAACTTCATCATCACGCCCTTCATGTTCCCGAGCTCTCGGGCCACGTCGGCGGCGCTGCTGATGGCGAACTGCTCGTTGAACGCCTGCGACCGCTCGGCCCCGGCGCCCACCCTGCGGACCCGATGGGCCACGTAGCGCAGCCCGTTGCGCGCCGCCAGCCGCCAGACGCGCAGGGCTCGTTCGGCGCGCACCAGGCGCGGGTGACGCTGGCGGAGCCGGCCGGTCACGCCGGGGTGGCGCGCCGGGCGATGGGGTTGGCAGCCAACACCTCGTCGGCAAGGGCCTGGCCGGTGACCTCATCGATGAAGTAGGTCCCGGCGTCGAGTCGGGCGAGGGCTGCTTCGACGCCGGCCAGGTCGGCCTCGATGGCGTTCAGATCCGGCCCGTCGTGCACGGTGGCATCGTAGTCCCGCCGCCGCCCGGCGACCCTGCGCCGTAGCCTTGCTCGCCATGGCTACTCCCTTCCCCGCGCTGGACGGCTCCGCCGAGCGCACGCAGCAGTTCGCCGACGCCCCGGAGATGGGCATCGATCCCGCCAAGCGGTACACCGCGACGATGGACACCAGCATGGGCACGCTCGTGATCGCCCTCGACGCGGTCAACGCCCCGATCACCGTGAACAACTTCGTGTTCCTGGCCGCCCACCACTACTACGACGGCGTGATCTTCCACCGGATCATCAACGGCTTCGTCTGCCAGGGCGGGGACCCCACCGGTACCGGCCGCGGCGGTCCCGGGTACCGGTTCCCCGACGAGCCGGTGAAGCAGCGCTACCAGATCGGCTCGCTGGCCATGGCCAACGCCGGGCCGAACACCAACGGCAGCCAGTTCTTCCTGATCTCGGGTCCCAGCGGTGTTGGCCTGCCCCCGCAGTACAACCACTTCGGCCAGGTGGTCAAGGGCCTGGAGATCGTCGAGGCCATGCAGCGCGTCGAGACCGACCGCAGCGATCGGCCGCGCCAGGACGTGGTGATCAACTCGGTCACGATCAGCGTCGCCGACTGACAGGACCGGTGGGCGCGCAACGACTGTCGATCACCCAGGCGCGCCGCATCGCCCTGGCCGCGCAGGGGTTCGCCGAACGCGCGACCGGGCGGGCGGGTGGATCGTCGCCACCTCCGCCGGGCCCTCGACCGGATGGGGCTCATCCAGATCGACAGCGTCAACGTGGTGGTCCGCAGCCAGGAGTTGCCGCTGTTCGCCAGGCTGGGCCCCCACCCGCGAACGCTGATCCACGACGCCACCGCCGCCGGGGACCTGTTCGAATACTGGGCGCACGAGGCGGCACACGTCGACATGCGCCACTACCACCTGCACCGCTGGAAGATGGACCAGGACCATGCCTGGGAGATCGCCCGCGAGCGCCCCGGCTACGTGGAGGACGTGTACCGCCGGGTTGCCGACGGGGGCCCGATCGCCGCTGGCGACATCAGTGAGCGCGTCGGCAAGAAGGGCGCGTGGTGGGACTGGGACGATGCCAAGCGTGCTCTCGAGTACCTGTTCATCTGCGGGCGGCTCAGCGCCACCCGGCGGCTCAGCGACTTTGCCCGTGTCTACGACGTGACCGAGCGGATCATCCCCGCCGAGGTCCTGGCCCGCCCCGTTCCCCCCGAGGGCGACGCCCGCCGGCAGTTGCTCGAACTCGCCGCCGCTCACCTCGGCGTGGCGACGCTGGAGGACCTGGCCGACTACCACCGCCAGAAGAACGTGGTCTGCCGGCCGCTCGTCGCCGAGTTGGTGGAGGACGGGCGGTTGATCCCCGTGGCCGTCGAGGGCTGGTCCAAGCCGGCCTACATGGCGCCCGGGGTGCGGGTGCCTCGCCGGGTGGACGCCTGCGCCCTGCTGAGCCCGTTCGATCCGGTGGTGTGGAACCGTGACCGGGCGCTTCGGCTGTTCGACTTCCACTACCGGATCGAGATCTACACGCCCCAGCCCAAGCGCCAGTTCGGGTACTACGTGCTGCCCGTCCTCCACGGCGAGCGCATCGTCGGGCGTTTGGACCTGAAGGCCGAACGGGCAGCCGGCGAACTACGGGTGCGTGGCGCCTATGTCGAGCCAGGCGTGGCACCCTCCACCATCGTCGAACGGGTTGCCGCCGAACTGCTGTCCATGGCGAGCTGGCTGGGCCTGGACCGGGTGGTCGTGGACGACCGCGGTGGCCTGGCGGCGGAACTGGCCGGCGCGGTGGGCTCAGTAGGCTCGCCACAGTGAGCGACGGGTCGTCGAAGTACTCGGAGATGCCTCGATGGGTCTGGAAGGCCGCGCTGATCTTCTGGCTGGTCTACCTCGTCGCCTCGGTCGCCCAGCAGTGGGTGGGCAAGCTGTGGGGCTTCGGCCTCATCATCCTGGTCTCGCTGTTCCTGGCGCTGGCCATCGAGCCGGGCGTCAACCACCTTGCCGCCCGCGGATGGCGCCGCGGCTCGGCGACGGCACTGTTCCTGCTGGGTGTGCTCGTCGCCTTCGGCGTGTTCGTCGGGGCCATCGCCAGCATGGTGGGTGAGCAGATCGCCGAACTACTGGGGAACTCCGAGACCTACGTCACCAAGACCGTCACCTTCCTGAACGACACGTTCAACGCCAACATCAACGCCAAGAGCGTGATCGACTCGATCCAGGACCCCGACGGTCCGGTACAGCGGTTCATCCGCAACCAGCAGGGACGTGTGGTCGACCTGTCAGTGGCCGCGCTGGGGTTCCTGGTGCAGTTGCTCACGGTGATGCTGTTCACGTTCTACCTGGTGGCCGACGGACCCAAGCTGCGCCGGGCGATCTGCTCCCGGCTGCGCCCTGACCGCCAGCGCACCGTGCTCGCCGCCTGGGAGGTGGCCATCGACAAGACCGGCGGGTATCTGTACTCACGGGCGCTGCTGGCCGGCGTCTCCACCGTGTTCCACTGGATCGTGCTCACCGCGATGGGCACCAGGGCGCCGCTTGCTCTGGCTCTGTGGGTCGGCCTGATCAGCCAGTTCCTGCCGGTCATCGGCACCTATATGGCCGGCGCCCTGCCGGTGCTGATCACGTTCATCGATTCGCCGTTCCGGGCGCTGCTGGTGCTTGGCGCGGTGATCATCTACCAGCAGATCGAGAACTACGTCCTGCTGCCGCGCATCACGGCGCGGACGATGGATCTTCACCCGGCCATTGCCTTCGGTTCGGCGTTGGTGGGTGGCGCGTTGCTGGGCGCGGTCGGGGCGATCCTGGCCATCCCGGGTGCGGCGATGGTGCAGGCACTGCTGAAAGACGTCGGCCCGCGCCATGAGGTGATCGAGACCAAGCTCACCACCGTGGGGTCGAAGCGGCGGCTCAGCGCCCGCAAGTGGGGGCGAGTCAAACGCACCGCCCTCGCCCAGGGCGCCCCGATCATGCAGGAGCCCGACGACGACGAGGTCCCACCGGCCAAGGCGGACAACACGCCGAAGGGCATCGTCAAGCCCGTGATCCTGTCCCCGGCCGATCTCGAAGAACTCGGGTGACACCGATCCCGTTCGTCCACCTCGACGATCCGCGCTACGGATCGTCGGTCCCGCTGTCACCCTTGGTTCGCCGGGTCGTCGCCAACAATCCCTCGAAGTTCACGTACCTCGGGACGGGCACGTACATCGTCGGCCAGGGTGACGTCGCGGTGATCGACCCGGGCCCGCGGCTCGACACCCATCGCCAGGCCCTCCTCGATGCCCTCCATGGGGAGCAGGTGGTCGCGGTGTTGGTGACCCACTGCCATGCCGACCACTCGCCGCTGGCCACCTGGCTGGGCGACCAGTTCGATGCGCCCACCGTGGGCATCGGCCCGCACCGGTCGCTCGGCGAGTTGTGGCCGAACGAGGCCTGGCCGCGCTTCCCGGTGCCCGACGAGGCCCCGACGACCGATGCCGACGTGACGATCGAGGAGTCCGTCGACACGGCGTTCTGCCCCGAGGTCGCGGTGACCGACGGTGAGGTCGCCGCCCACGGCGCGGGTTGGACGCTGACCACCGTGGCCACACCGGGCCATGCCTCGAACCATGCCTGCTACGCGCTGGCTGAGGAACGTGCCCTGTTCACCGGTGACCACGTGATGGGTTGGAGCACCACGGTCATCAGCCCACCCGACGGTGACATGAAGGCCTACCTGGCGTCGCTCGACGCCGTGCGCGGTCGAGGCGATGCCGTGCTGTACCCGACGCACGGCGCACCCGTCACCGAGCCTGGCCCGTTCCTTGACGCCTACCGCGCCCACCGCCTCGAGCGTGAGGCCCAGGTGCTGGCGGCCATCCGCGGCGGGCTCTCCATGTTGGCCGAGATCGTCCCCGTACTGTACGCCGACGTTCGCCCGGCCTTGCACGCCCCCGCAGCGCGCAGCGTGATGGCCCACGTCCTCAAGCTGATCGACGACGGCGCGGTGCGCGTCGACGGCGACGCCCCAGCCCACCCCCTGGCCCACTTCGCCCCCGCCCCCTGACGCCCGCCCGCCCTGCCCCGCCCGCTTCCTCGCCGGGTACCGCTCGCATGGGCGCGAATACTTCAGATACCCGAAGTCTGCGCGCCCAAGCAGGCGGAACCGGGCCGGGTACCGCTCGCATGGGCGCGAATACTTCAGATACCCGAAGTCTGCGCGCCCATGCGGGTGGGACGGCGCGCACCCCCTCGTGCCCCGGCGGGTTCGTAGGATGCCGGGGTGGACGATGTCGAGGCGATGGGCGAGGCGTTGGCCGAAGCCCGCGCCGCGGCCTTGCACGGTGACGTGCCCATCGGCGCGGTGATCGTACGCGAGGGCGAGGTCATCGCCCGGCGGCACAACGAGCGTGAGCTACGCGGCGACCCGTGTGCTCACGCCGAGGTGCTGGCCATCCGCGATGCGGCCGCCGTGGTGGGTCACTGGCGGCTCTTGGACTGCACGCTGTACGTCACGCTGGAGCCGTGCGTGATGTGCGCCGGCGCGGTGGTGAACGCTCGCTTGGCCCGGGTGGTGTATGGCGCGCGTGACCCCAAGGCCGGTGCCGTGGCCAGCCTCTACGAGATCTGCGCCGACAGCCGGCTCAACCACCGCCCGCCGGTGGGCGGCGGGGTGTTGGCCGACGAGGCCGGCGGCCTGCTCACCGACTTCTTCCGTGCCCGTCGCTGACCTGGGGAGATATCCTGCCGGGCGGAAGGATGCCCGAGCGGCCAAAGGGACACGCCTCGAAAGCGTGCGAGGTGCAAGCCTCCGTGGGTTCAAATCCCACTCCTTCCGCCAACAGAACACGTTGAAACCCGTCCCTGGTCATCACTGGAGGCGGGTTTCTTCGTTCCGGTGGTCTGGTTGGCTCACCCGCTGTTCCGCTCGTGCGTGGCGGCCCGCTGCGCCTCCTGCACTAGATTGTCCGTCGTCGTGGTCGTCGTCTCCCGCTCGATCTCCGTTGAACCGAATTTCAGGAGTGTGTGGTGCCGTTGGTCCATAGGTGCGAACAAGCTCTAGGGGTCACCGTGGGTGCGATCATTGTGGCTGCCCTTGCTGGCTGCTCCGGCGGCTCCAACTCCGCCAGCGACACGGTGCCTCTCTTGGTGGACCGCCCCCTCAGCATCTATCCAGATGGTGGCGCTGAGTGGGCTGCCACCATTCAGAATGCACGCGCCCAGTTGGTCTTTGAGTGCATGAGAGATCGCGGCTTCGATGACATCCCGCCGCCGAACAGGGTCCTTCCTACCGACCCGTCGATCCTGGGTCGTCCGTTTGGAATTGAGACGATGGAGGAAGCGGAGTCGAAAGGCTATGGCGGCAACCTTTCGGAAGTCCAGGAATCGCCGATGGATGTGTATCTGACGAACCTTGAGCGCACTGACCCCGATCGTCTCGCCTTGGTTGGGATCGCGTTGTACGGGACCCAATCCGATCCTGGAAAGCCAGTCAAGGTGACATTGCCCGGCGGCGGTGCGCAGGATGTCTTTCCAATCGACCAGCAAGGATGCAGCGGGATCGCCCGCCGCGGAGTGGAGGGTCAGGAATTGGAGAAATTCGCAGCGGTTCGCCGCCAGGTCGAGCTAGTTGGGAACTCCGCCTCGGAACGGGCGACTGCGGACCCAAGGGTCATTGCAGCTCAACAGGAGTGGTCGAAATGCATGGCAGCAAGCGGCTATGCCTTCGACACGCCAGCGGCGGCAAGTAATGCCGGGGTGGGCCTAACGATCGCCGACCGAGCCAGCGGGATCAGAATGGCGAAGGTCGACGTTGCCTGCAAGGAGTCGTCACACCTAGTCGCCTCGTTCCGTGCAGTACGCAACGGATATGAGCAACAACTGCTCGATCAACAGCTGGGGCTTGTCGAGCTCTGGAGGCAGCTGTCGGATTCCGCGCTCGATCGTGCGTTGGAGATACTCGCATAGTCCAGTCTCACTGTTGACCGATCTGCTTCGGGCGGGCGTGCCGGTGGGCGGGACCCTCGCCGGTCAGGTCGCTGAACGAAGCGCACCGGCAGCCGGTTCGGGCCGCGCAGCAGGTGATGGATCGTCCCGGTGATCCGCACGCCGTCGGTGTGCGCGAGCTCCAACCTAGGGAGGCGCTCCACCAGCACCGCACCGCGGTGTCCAGTTCGGCTCCGGCCAGATGCGCACCGGCAGAAGTGAACGCCGGCGTCGAAGGGGAGCGTGCCGGTCGGGCGGCGGTGGATGTCGAAGCGGCCCGGATTGGGGTACACGTCGGGGTCACGGTTGGCGGCCATGACCCCCAGCAGCATCGAGAAACCGGCCGGCAGATCGATGCCCTGCCACGTGCGCGCCACCGTGTCGATCCGCGGGATCCACGCTGTCGGCGGGTCCAGGCGGATGTCCTCCTCGGCGGCCCACCGGCTCAGCGTCGTATCGGCGCGGCACCTCGTCGAGCTGGTCGGGATGCATGAGCAGGCGCCACATCGCGCTGCCGAGCCGGAGATACGTCGTGTCGGGGCCGGCCGGAAACAGCAACAGGAGGAAGGCGTTGATCTCGTCGTCGGTCAGCCGCTGACCGTCGACCTCCGTGGTGGGAACGCCGTGCCCAGCACCGCCGGGCCGCCGCTGCGCTGCCGGTGCTGGTAGCCGGTGACGTCGGCCAGGTCATCCAGAACGACGTCGGACTCGTCGTCAGTGGGGATCGCCGCGCTGATGACCGATCGCCAGCGATGGGGCTCGGCGGAACAGAGGGTCCAGCCGCCATCGTCAATGGAACACTGGCTCCGCTTGCTAAGGTGCGCGCACCCACCGGGCAGGCAATGCCGCCCGCTCGGTCAACTACCTAACAAGGGGGACACACATGCGCCGAACCACGCGTGCGAGCGCCTTGCTCGCCGTCGGTGTTGGTCTGATGCTGGCGACCGCCGGAACCACGACAGCGACCACACCGGCGACGACACCACCAGGAACCGCCGCACCGAGCGGAGACCTGTGCGCCGACAAGGCCAAGAACAGCAGCAACATCAAGGCCATCGAGGCCGTCGATGCCAGCACCGTGAAGTTCACGCTGTGCGCGCCCGACGTCGCCTTCCCGGCCAAGGTGGCCTTCAGCGCCTTCCAGATCGCGCCGAGCGAGTACCTGACGAGCACGGGCGGCACCGGCGATCTGCTGGAGAAGCCGATCGGCACCGGCCCGTACAAGCTCTCTGCGTGGGAGAAGGGCAGCCAGATCGTGCTCGAGCGCAACGATGACTACTGGGGCACCAAGGCGCTCTCCAAGACCGTCGTGTTCAAGTGGAACGGGGAGGGCGCCCAGCGCCTCGTCGAGTTGCAGTCGGGCAACGCCGACGGCATCGACAACCTCGGCACCGACGACTTCGCCGCCGTCGAGGGCGACGCCAACCTGCAGATCAAGCCACGTGACGCCCTCAACGTGTTCTACGTGGGTTTCAACGTGGACATGGCGCCATTCGACAAGCCCGAGGTCCGCAAGGCCATCGCCTTGACCCTCGACCGCCAGCGCCTGGTCGACAACTTCTACCCGAAGGGTTCCGTGGCCGCCACGCAGTTCCTGCCGCCCGGCATCCCCGGTTTCGACAAGGGCTTCACCGACTTCACCAAGAACGTCGAGGAGGCCAAGAAGCTGATGGAGGCCGCCGGTCTGAAGGACGGCGTCGACGTCAACCTGAGCTATCGCGACGTGGCCCGTGGCTATCTGCCCCAGCCCACGCCGATCGCCACCGACATCCAGGCCCAGCTGGCCGAGATCGGCATCCGCATCACCCTCGACGTGCAGGAGTCCGGCACGTTCCTGGACAACGCCAACGCCGGCAAGCTGCCCTTCTACCTGCTCGGTTGGGGTGCTGACTATCCGGACCCGACGAACTTCTTCGACTACCACTTCGGCAAGGGTGCGTCCCCGCAGTTCGGCGCCGGCTTCCCGGCGCTGCAGGACAAGATCGGCGAGGCTGCGGTCAAGTCCGATCCCGCCGAGCGGGCCAAGCTGTACGCCGAGGTCAACACCCTGGTGGCCGACAACATCCCGATGGTCCCGATCGCCTATGGCGGTTCCGCGGTTGCCTACAAGGCCGCCGTCAAGGGCGCCCACGCCAGCCCGCTCAGCAACGAGAGCATGGCGGTGATGGGCATCGACGGCCAGGACCAGTTCGTGTTCGTCCAGAACGGCGAGCCCAGTGGCCTGTACTGCGCCGACGAGACCGACGGTGAAGCCCTCCGTGTGTGCGAGCAGGTCGCCGAGTCGCTGCTGGCCTACGAGGTGGGCGGAACGGCCGTGGTGCCGGCGCTGGCCGAGTCGTACACGAGCAACGACGCTCTGACCGAGTGGACGTTCAAGCTGCGCAGCGGCGTGAAGTTCCACGACGGCTCGGACTTCGACGCCACTGATGTCGTCGACAGCTTCACCGCTCAGTGGGACGCTGCCAGCCCGCTGCACAAGGGCCGGACCGGCGACTACACCTACTTCTCGGCGCTGTTCGGTGGGTTCTTGAACCCGCCGCCCGCCGCCGGCTGATCCCACGATCATCTGACGTCACTGGGGCGGGCCTTCGGGCCCGCCCCAGACGCACATGACCCGATTCATCCTTCGTCGCCTGCTGTCGTCGATCCCGGTGCTGTTCGGCATCGCGGTGTCGGTGTTCGTGCTGGCCCGCGTGATCCCCAGCGACCCGTGCAAGGCCACGTTGGGCGAGCGGGCCACCAAAGCGGTCTGTGACGACTTCAACCGCCGCAACGGGCTGGACCGCCCAATCCTCGTCCAACTGGGCAAGTACCTCAACCAACTGCTCCACGGTGACTTCGGCCGCTCCTTCCAGCTGCGCCGCCCGATCACCACCCTCATCACCGAACGCCTGCCCACCACCATCGAGTTGGCGGTCGTCGCCCTGGTGTTCGCAGTCGTGGTGGGGATCCCCCTCGGCGTCATCGCCGCCCGGCGGCGCAACTCGCTGCTCGACGCCGGCACCATGGTCATCGCCAACGCCGGCATCTCCGTGCCCGTCTTCGTCCTCGGCCTGGCCCTGCAGTACGTGTTCGCCGTCATGCTGAAGGGCACCTTCCTGGCCCTGCCACCCAGCGGGCGCCTCAGCGCCGGGCTGATCCCCAAACCGTTCTACGAGCAATGGGGCCTGCCGAAGAACGGTGTGCTCGACTTCATCTCCAACCACGAGATGCTCAACGGCCTCCTGCAATGGAACTGGCGCGTCGTGGTGGACGCCGCCCAACACCTCGTGCTGCCCGCCGTCGCCGTTGGCACCATCCCGCTGGCCATCATCGCCCGAATGACCCGCTCCAGCCTGCTGGACGTGCTGGGTCACGAGTACGTGCGCACCAGCCGGGCCAAGGGCCTCAGCGAGTTCGCCGTGGTGCGCCGCCACGCCCTGCGCAGCGCCCTGCTCCCGGTGGTCACCGTCACCGGGTTGTCACTCGGCGGGCTACTGGGCGGCGCGATCCTCACCGAGACCGTGTTCGGCCTCACCGGCGTGGGCAAGACCCTGGCCGACAGCATCACCGCTCGTGACTACGGCGTGGTGCAGGGCTTCGCCCTGATCGTCGGCCTGGCCTTCGTCCTGGTCAACCTGTTGACCGACATCCTCTACGCCGTGTTCGACCCGCGGGTGCGGCCGTCATGAGCGTCGAGCCGCTGCAGTTGGTCGCCACCGGGGGCCGGGCCCGCCAGGTGTGGAAATCGATCCTGCGCTCATGGTCGGGCCGGATCGGTCTGGCCCTTGCCACCGTCATCGTCGGCATCGCCGTGCTGGCACCGGTGATCGCCCCGTACGGGCCCACCCAGGTGCTGCTGAACTCCGAACGCAACGAGCGCAAGCTGGAAAAGCCCTGCGTCCACGTGCTGGGCTGCAGCGACGCCGATGTCCAGCATGTGATGGGCCTGGACGAGAACGGCCGTGATGAGTTCAGCCGGGTCGTCCACGGCGCCCGTGTCTCGCTGCTGGCCGGCGCCGCCTCGGTGCTGCTGGCGCTGGTGGTGGGGACCGTCATCGGGTTGATCTCCGGCTTCTACAGCAAGTGGCTGGACAACCTGCTGATGCGGCTGATGGACGTGCTGCTCTCGTTCCCGTCACTGCTCCTGGCCATCCTCATCGTCACGGTGTTGGGTCGCGGCCTGGTGAACAGCGTGCTGGCGATCTCCGTCGTCAGCGTGCCTGTGTACGCCCGCGTCGTGCGCGCCCAGGTGCTGTCGTTGAAGGAGCAGGACTTCGTCACCGCCGATGTCGCACTCGGGGTCAAGCGCGGTCGCATCCTGCGCCACCGGATCTTCCCGAACACGCTGACTCCGCTGGTCGTGCAGGCCACGCTGGGGTTCGCCACCGCGGTGCTGGAGATCGCCGGGCTCGGGTTCCTCGGTCTCGGCGTGCAGCCACCCGACGCCGAGTGGGGGACGATGATCTCGGCCGCCTACAAGAACATCTTCAACTCCCCGCACCTGGTGTTCTTCCCCGGTGTGATGATCTTCCTCAACGTCATCGCCTTCAACCTGCTGGGTGACGCACTGCGCGACGCCCTCGATCCGCGGACGGCCGGCCGTGAGTGACCAGACCCTGCTGTCGCTGCGCGGCCTGCGCACCTGGTTCCGCACCGACGCCGGGGACGTGCGCGCCGTGGACGGCGTGGATCTCGACGTCAACCGGGGTGAGGTCGTCGGGCTGGTGGGTGAGTCTGGCAGCGGCAAGAGCGTGACGATGCTGTCGGCCATGCGCCTGGTCGAGCGACCCGGGCGAGTGGTCGCCGGCAGTGTCACCTTCGACGGCACCGACGTGCTGGGGATGGCCACCAAGGACCTCCACGACATCCGCGGCAACCGCATCTCGATGGTGTTCCAGCAGCCCAACGCCAGCCTGCACCCGTGCTACACGGCCGGGGCGCAGATCGCCGAGGTGTACCGGGTCCATACGGCGATGAAGCGCACCGAGCAGATGGACCGGGCGGTGGACATGATGCGCCGGGTGGGGATTCCCGACCCGGAGAAGAAGGCCAAGGCCTACCCGCACCAGATGAGCGGCGGCCAGGCCCAGCGGGTGATGATCGCCATGGCGCTGGCGTCCAAGCCCGAGCTGTTGATCGCCGACGAGCCCACCACCGCACTGGACGTCACCATCCAGGCCCAGATCCTGGATCTGATGCGCGAGCTCCAGGCCGACACGGGCACGGCCGTGGTGCTGATCACCCATGACCTCGGCGTGGTGGCCGAGATGGCCCATCGGATTGCCGTGATGTACGGCGGCCAGATCGTCGAGCAGGCCGCGGTGGGCGCGCTGTTCGACGAGCCGCTGCACCCGTACACCACCGGGCTGCTGGGCTCGGTGCCGGTGCTCGGCCGGCGCCAGGAGGAACTGGCCGTCATCCGTGGACGGGTGCCCACGCTGATGAATCCACCGGAGGGTTGCCGATTCGCGCCGCGCTGTGACCAGCGCATGGATCGCTGCACCGAGGCCACGCCGGCCCTGGTGGAGATCCAGCCCGGTCGGCAGGTGCGCTGCTTCCTGCACAGCGACGCCGTCGACCAGCCCGTCACGTTGCGCGCCGGGAAGGCCGGCCGATGACCGACGTGCTGCTCTCCGCCCGCGGACTCACCAAGACGTTCCCCGTGCGCGGCAGCGCGTTCTCGCGCACGACCGGTTTCGTGCAGGCGGTGGACAACGTCGACCTCGACATCTACGCCGGCGAGGTGGTGGGCCTGGTAGGTGAGTCAGGGTGCGGCAAGACCACGCTGTCGCGGCTGCTCCTTCGACTGATCGATCCCACCGAGGGCACCATCGCCTTCGACGGAAAGGACCTGCTCACCACCGAGGGCGACGCCCTTCGCCGGGTGCGCCGGGACATCCAGGTGGTGTTCCAGGACCCGTACTCGTCGCTGGACCCGCGGGCCACGATCGGCAACTCGATCGCCGAGGGTCTGCGGGCCCACGGCGTGGACAAGGAGACCAGGCGGCGGCGAGTGACCGAGGTGCTCGACCTCGTCGGGCTGGACCCGGGTGTCGCCGGACGGTTCCCCCACGAGTTCAGTGGTGGACAGCGCCAGCGCATCGGGATCGCCAGGGCGCTGGCCGTCGAGCCCAAGTTCCTGATCGCCGACGAGCCGGTGTCGGCGCTCGACGTCTCGATCCGCTCGCAGATCCTCAACCTGCTGCGTGACCTGCAGCGGCGGCTGAACTTCACGATCCTGTTCGTATCCCACGACCTGGCCGTCGTGGAGCACCTGTGCGACCGGATCGCGGTGATGTACCTCGGACGGGTGGTCGAGATCGGCACTCGTGACGAGGTGTTCGACCGGCCCAAGCATCCCTACACCACGGCACTGCTGTCTGCCGTGCCGGTCCCCGACCCGCGGCGGCGTGACGAGCGCCAACGGATCATCCTCACCGGTGACGTGCCCTCCCCGGCCAGTCCGCCCAGCGGGTGCCGGTTCCACCCGCGCTGCCCACAGGTCCGGGCCGAGCGATGCGGCGACGAGTCGCCGGAGTTGCGGACCATCTCCCCCGGCCACTCGGCGGCGTGTCACTGGACAGCCTGACGACGTAGGGGCGCCAGACACCCCGCGCTAACCTGTGGCCGCTCAGGAGAGGTGCCGGAGTCTGGTCGATCGGACCGCACTGCTAATGCGGGGACCACCTCAACGTGGTCCGTGGGTTCAAATCCCACCCTCTCCGCCGCCCGGGCCCTGGCCAGACGAGCACGACTCGCTGGCCAGGGAACGGTTGGACCGGCTCCCAAGACACCCACGAACCGAGCCGGTGCGAGCCGCGAGCCCGGCGGCACTGCCACCGGCCTCGCGTGGGAGTCGACTGGACTACGCCGCGGCGTGCTTGCGCAGGTGGAAGACCCCAAGGATCACGAGGACCAGCATCAGCGCGGCCGCAACGAAGGCGACGACCGCAGCGACGCCGGCGATCTCGCCGATCGTCGACCAGGCGTAGGTGCTGAGCAACAGCCCACGGAGCGTCTCACCCTTGTAGACGGTCTCACGCTGCTGGCTGAGCTTGGTCGCCGTGTCCTGCAGCGTGGCAAGTTCGGCCTCGGTCTTGCCGGCCTTCTCGGCCTCGTCCACCGCGGCCTGGGCGGCGCGCTGTGGGCCACCGAGCTCGGCGTAGGTCTTGCCGCCGGACAGGGCCTGCACGTGACCCTGGATGTAGCTCGCGTAGGCCTCGGCTTGATCGCCGTCGGACACCTGCTGGCCGGCGTACTTCACCAGGTCGTCCCGCTTCTCGTCCTTCAACGTGGCCTCGTCGGGGAAGTTGATCTTCTGGTCGCGCAACTCACGGCCGACATAGTCGCTGGCGAAGTTGCTGCCCCAGGTAAGCAATGAGCCGGCGACGATCAACACGACGGTGGTGAGCAGCCCGAGGGCGATGAGCACCCGGTCGATGGAACGGCGGCGTAGCACGACGACATCGTTCACAGGGGTGGCTGGGGCGTCGGAGGACATGGTCGAACCTTTCGTGAAGGCATCCGGTGATCCACCGGATGCCTCCAACGGTAACGACCGCGTGGCGTCTGCGTTAGGGACCGATGACCCACCGGGATTCGGCGCCAGTCCCGTCGCACGGACGTCCGTCACCAGACCGTCATACAAGTCACGCCGTTGTAGTTATGTTGCGTTTTCGTTACGAATGGTGGAGACTGTTCGTCACATTGACTGCGAGCAGCGCACGAGCCGCCGTGGCGGGCAGAAAGCACAACCATGGACCAGCGATACGACGAGTCAGAGTTCTGGAGTACTGGGGAGCGACCGACGCTCTCCCTGCCGGTGATCCGCCGGGCGCACCGGGAGGGCCGCGCCGGCCTGCCCGGTGACCCGACACCGCGTGCCCACTACCGCGTCAGCCCGTCGCATCCCACCGCCGCCCAGTTCCGCCGCCGGCGCACGGGCGCCGTCGCCGGCATCTTGGCCATCGCCCTGATCGGCGTGGTGTCGGTTTCCGGTGGGGACAGCGGGAATGGCGCAGCCATCAACCCCCTGGCGCCGGGTGCTCCGGTAGGCGCCAGTTCGACGTCGTCGACCGAAGCCACCACCGAGTCGACCGACGCTGCTGTCGACGAGTCGGCCTCTCAGCAGGCCGACGTCGCCGCCCAAGTCGTGGCGCCACGAGCGGCCGCGAAGACGGCGGCACGCAAGACCGTCGCCCCCAGCACTACCAGGAAGACCACCGCCAGGAAGACCGTCGCCAAGAAGTCCGTCGCCAAGGTGATCGTCCCCACCAAGCGAACCACCACCACGACTGACGCTCCCACCACACGTCGGTCGACCACGACCACCGCCGAGCGGAGGCCGTCGGCGGCCCGTCCAACGCTGGCGCCGCGCCCCTCGTGCCGCTACGCCTCCTACCGGGTGCGGCGCGGCGACTCGTGGATCGCCATCGCCGGAAAGGTCACGACCAACCTCAATGCCTTGCTGCGGGTCAACGGCGCTACCGCTCGCACGCCACTGTTCGCTGGCATGACGGTGTGCCTGCCGGCCAAGGCCCGTCCAGGGTCCACGACGACCACCACCGCACCCGGCAAGTCCACGACCACCACGGTCACGCCGAAGCCCACCACGTCGACGACCAAGCCGCGGCCCACCACCACGGCGCCGAAGCCGACGACGACGACCACGCAGCCCAAGCCCACCACGACCGTGCCGCGCCAGAACACCTACACCCGGGCCGAGGTCCAGCAGATCATCCGTGAGGTGTGGCCCGACGACCAGGAGGACAAGGCCATCGCCATCGCCTGGCGGGAGAGCAACTGGGTTCCCACGGTGCGCAACTACTGCTGCATCGGCCTGTTCCAGATCTATTGGAACGTGCACAAGAGCTGGCTGATCCCGCTGGGCGTGAAGTCCTCGGACATGCTGTTCGACCCGCGGATCAACGCCACGGCCGCGCTCGCCCTCTATCAGCGGGCGGGTGGCTGGGCGCCCTGGAACCTGTAGCCGGCCAGGATTCCGGCGTAGGCGATCCAGAGGGGAGCGTCTACACTGGTGGGCCTGCGCTCGTAGCTCAATGGATAGAGCATTTGACTACGGATCAAAAGGTTAGGGGTTCGAGTCCCTTCGAGCGCGCTGAGTGGCCAGGGCTGGAAACGGATGAACTTGCCGAGCAGAACGCACGACCTGACCGCCGTTGTCCAACACGCAGCGCGGCAGTTCGGGGTGGGTCAGGTACTGAGGATTTCGACCCGGCATCGGATGCCCGGCGCCCGCGAGAGCCTGGCATCGGCGGTGACGAAGGTGTAGCTCAGTGACTCGGCGAGTGCCACGTAGGCGGCGTCGTACGGCGTGACGTTGGCGCGGCAGATCGTAGGCGCGGACCATCAGCGGACCCGTCGGGAACCGATCCATCGGCAGCGCCAGTAGGTCGTCGGCGGCTGCTCTGAACCGTCGCGCGGTGATGTCTCCGGCTCGCCATCGCTTCCGCAGGACGGCAACAGTCTCGACGTCGACGAGGTCTGGGGCGGCCCAGTGGGCTTCTTGTGAGGCGCGAGTTCGTGCCAGCCGTCCGGCCTGTCCGTCGTCGCCGACGAGGTTGGCCATCACCAATGCGTCAAGGACGATCAAGCTTCCCCGCGTTCGTCATCGAGGTCGTGCACCGCAGCGGCGAATCCGACCCGTCCGCCGCGTCGACGTCCGATGCGATCGAGGACGTCGTGGAGCGTGGGGGTGCTGGCGAGGCGAGTCAGTTCGCTCGCGAGGTACTGCTGCAACGACTTTCCTTCCGCCCCGGCGCGCCGCTGCAGGTTTGCGTGGACGTTCTCTGGGAGATCTCTGACCAACACATTCGGCATGCTTGCATTCTGCTATCACGGCGAACCCAGATGCAACCTCCGCGACCCGCCTCGATTGCCCGGTATGCGCGCTTCCAGTCAGGCTTTCCACCGCTCCCAGCCGCTGCCGTCGACCGAACGAACCTTGCTCCCCACCTACACCATTCCCAATTGCACCTGCCGCCCGCCTACGACGACGGCGTTGCCTGGCGGGAGCCAGGTTGGTGCCCCGCTCCGCGGCGGATTGGCAACACGAGCACTGGCCGGCGGTGCAGGAGTGCCATCTGCAGGGGCCAGGTTTCCGCCGAGGCCGTGCTGTGTTTCATCGGCTGAACCGATCGGGTCGATGCAGCGCCACGGGCTGCTCACCCTGCGAGCAGGCTGGTGCACCCTCCCAACAGATTGCTCAACAGATCTTGAGTGATCTACCATCCCGCCGTGGACACGCCGGCCCTCACCGTCGCTCATCGAGCGGCTCGCCTTGGGGCGTTGAGCGATCCGCTGCGACTGCGGATCGTGGACAGCGCTGACCGGGTGTGACCGGTCGCCGGTCGAGCTCGGGCGGCGTCTCGACGTGGAGTCGAACCTGTTGGCCCACCACCTCGTGGTCCTCGAGCAGGCCGGGCTCATCGAGCGCTCCCGATCCAGCGGGGACGGGCGGCGGCGCTACGTGCACCTGCTCAGTGCGGCGCTCGACGGGCTGCTCATCCGACCGGTCCCGACCGCCCGCCCGGCACTGTTCGTGTGCACTCGCAACTCGGCGCGCAGCCAGCTGGCGGCCGCGGTGTGGCGTGACGTGACGGGCTCGCCCGCCTCGTCGGCGGGCACCCATCCGGCCGATCGAGTCCACCCCGGGGCGGTGGCCGCGGCCCGGCGGTCGCGCCTCGACATCGGCCAGCAGGCGCCGCGGCGGCTCAAAGAGGTGCCCGCCACCGCGGACCTGGTCGTCACCGTCTGCGACCAGGCGCACGAGGAGTTGGCCCCGCCGGACACTTGGCTGCACTGGTCGATCCCCGATCCGGTCCCCACCGGCACCGCGGCAGCGTTCGACGCAACAGTGACCGAACTACGCGGCCGGGTCACCCGACTGCACGGCGGCGGGTTCGAGCGGTGAACCGTCCGCCCACGGACATGGCCCGGCGGCTGGTGGCCGAGGCCCTCGGCACCGGCCTGTTGATCGTGGCCGTCATCGGTTCGGGGATCATGGCCAGCCGGCTGTCCACCGACGTGGGGCTGCAACTACTGGAGAACGCCGCGGCAACCGCCGGCGCGCTGGTGGGCCTGATCCTGATGTTCGGCGCCGTGTCTGGGGCGCACTTCAACCCAGCCGTCACCCTGGTGGATCGGTGGTTCGGCGGCGTCTCCAGCCGCGATGCAACCCTGTACGTGCTGGCCCAGACGGCGGGCGGTTGCGCCGGCGCCGTGGTCGCCAACGTCATGTTCGAGCGGCCGGCCTTCGAATGGGCCACCAGGCCACGATCGTCCGGGGCTCTGTGGCTGTCCGAGGTGATCGCCACCGTTGGGTTGCTGCTCGTGATCCACGGGTGCGTGCGCAGCGGGCGGGCGGCCATGGTCCCCGTGGCCGTCGGGGTCTGGATCGGCGGCGCCTACTGGTTCACCTCGTCCACCAGCTTCGCCAACCCGGCGGTCACCGTGGCGCGCACCCTGTCGGACAGCTTCGCCGGCATCAAGCCGTCGTCGGCGCCGATGTTCGTCCTGATGCAACTGATCGGCGCGGCCATCGCCGCCGTACTGATCCGCTTCCTCTACGGCACAACGAACGGAGACCGGACATGACCACCAGCGACAGTGACCTGGACCCCGCCGCCACACCTCTCCCCGAGGTGCTGTTCGTGTGCGTGCACAACGCCGGACGCTCGCAGATGGCAGCCGCGCTGCTGGCCCACCACGGCGGCGGGCGGGTGGTCGTTCGCTCGGCCGGCACGGCCCCGGCCGAGACCATCAACCCCGCCGTCGTGGCGGTGATGGCCGAGATCGGCATCGACCTCCACGCCACCGGCGCTCATCCCAAGCGACTCGACGAAGCGGCGGTGCGCGCTTCCGACGTGGTGATCACCATGGGCTGTGGGGACACCTGCCCGTACTTCCCGGGCAAGCGCTACGAGGACTGGACGGTCGATGATCCCGCCGGGCAGGGCGTCGACGCCGTCCGCCCGATTCGCGACGAGATCGACCGCCGCGTGAGGGAGCTTCTGGCCGACCTGGTTGGATGACCCGGTGACCGACCCCGTGCTCTCCGTGCTGGACCTGGCGCCCGTCGGCGCCGGGTTCACTCCCGCCGATGCATTGGCGACGTCGACACGGCTGGTGGCCGAATGCGAGCGGCTCGGCTACCACCGCTACTGGGTCGCCGAGCACCACAACATGCCGGGGATCGCCAGTTCCGCGCCGGCGGTGCTGATCGCCCACCTCGCCGCGCACACCGCCGTCATCCGCCTCGGCTCTGGCGGGGTGATGCTGCCGAACCACTCACCGCTGGTGATCGCCGAGCAGTTCGGCATGCTCGAAGCGCTGCATCCCGGGCGGATCGACCTGGGTCTTGGGCGGGCGCCCGGCACCGACCAGACGACCGCCGCCGCGCTGCGCCGCTCCTTCGCCGCCGAGGGACCAGAGGACTTCCCGCGCAGCCTGATGGAGCTGATCGGCTACTTCGACGCCGGCCCAGCGCAACGCAACCCGGCGATCCAGGCCACGCCGGGGCGCGGCTACCGGCCGGCGTTGTGGCTGCTCGGATCCAGTGACTTCAGCGCCCACCTTGCCGGGCGCCTCGGTCTCCCGTTCTCCTTCGCCCATCACTTCTCCGGGCACAACACCGACGCGGCGATCGCCGCCTACCGGGCCGCCTTCCGCCCGTCGGCCGTGCTGGAACGGCCGTACGTGATGCTGGGGGTCAACGCCCTGTGCGCACCCACCGACGACGAGGCCCACTACCTCGCCGCACCTTCGGCCTTGGCGATGGCCCGCCTGCGCCAGGGGCGTCCCGGTCTGTATCCAACTCCCGAGGAGGCGGCGGCCCACGAGTTCACCCCGCTGGAGGCCGAGATCGCCAGAACCTGGGGCCGCAACCACATCCACGGCGACCCGGCGCGCGTCAGCGCCGGTCTCCGGCAGTTGGCCGATCGCACCGGTGCGCAGGAGTTGATGATCACCACCGTGACCCATGACCCAGCGCACCGCATCCGTTCCTACCGGATGATCGCCGACGCACTGGCCGTCAGCCCGCGTCCTCGTCGGGCGTGATGTCGTCCACCCGCAGGTCGTCCACCCGTTGCGCGGCCCGCTCCTCGACGGCCTCGTGGTCCAAGGCTGCTGCCAGGAAGCGGTAGGTCCACTCCTGGGCCAGTTGGCGGGTCTCGGCGAAGATGATCGGCACCGCGGGGAACCGCACAGCGGCTTCAGCCAGACCGGCCGCCACCGACAGCGGGCGAACATGAGTGAGCTTGAACACCGCCGAGTAGCGGTCCTCCACCACCACGGCCGCACGCGGCACCGCCGAGAGATCGGCCAGGAGGTAGCGCAGCTTCCCGCCCGTCAACGTGCTGACCAGATCGGCGAGTGACTTGCGTTCTACGGCAGCCACCACCCGGCCGTCGAGTTCCACCGCGTAGTCACCAGCTGCCAGGGCCCGGCGGCTCGTGCTGGTCTGCTGGTTGGCGAAGCTCCAGGCGTAGCGCTCGTGGCTGTCGACCAGGATCTCCACCCCGCCCTCCCGACCCCGGGCAGTGGGTACACGAACGTCTGGTCGGGCCTGGCGCGCCGTGCGTGCCGACTGCCAGAACACCACCTCACGCCCGCGGGCGGTGGTGAACACGAACTGCGAACGGTTCTCCCGTGACCGGTTCAGCACCAGATCGATCGCCGCTCCCCGCCGCACGCACGAGCGCACCGACACGGC
Organism: Ilumatobacteraceae bacterium; assembly: GCA_037045185.1. Classification (GTDB taxonomy): domain Bacteria; phylum Actinomycetota; class Acidimicrobiia; order Acidimicrobiales; family Ilumatobacteraceae; genus JAKOUY01. The sequence continues at coordinate 645,014 of JBAOHQ010000004.1, read as the reverse complement.
CTCGACGATCTCGGCGTCGTCCGGCCAGCCATCGGTCTGATGGCAGTAGACCTTCGCCGTGCGCGGCCACATGTCGCGCACCTTCAGCACCACATGCCCGCCGGCCAACGGCAGGCGCACCAAGTACGGCAACGTCGACGCGCCGTCTGGGTTACGGGCGATCAGAAACTCGCTCATCGACACAACCGGCGCCCCGTCAGCTGAGCGGCACGCAGGCAGACCCGCAGCCACCCTCGCCCGCCGCGTCGGCGCCCTGGCTCGGCGCCGGTCGGTGCAGGACGGCGCGCCTCGGGCTGACCACCACGGTGCTGCGTCCCTCGCCGCCGGCCGTCGCCACCGACGCCGTCCCGTCCACGATCAGCGAGTAGCCGCCCGGCGCCGATGGCGGCCACACCATCGCCACGGCGGCACGCTCGGCAGCATTGGCAGCACTGCGCCGCCCGAGGCCCTCCACCACCAACCCGTCTGCAGTGAGGCGCGGGGTCACCGCCACGGCGTGTGGCGCGCCCGTGTCGCCCGCCGTCAGCAGGTAGGCGTAGGTGTAGTCGGCCATCGCCTCGGCCAGCTTGGTGAGGTCGACCTCGATGCTCATGGGGGCCCAGCGTAGGTCGGCTGGCCGGCACCGTTCAGTACGAGTGCTTGATCGCCATCACCTCGCGCACCGCCGCCTCGTCGAACGGCTCTCCTAACCAGGCAAACAGCGGTCGCAGGCCATCGGGGTGATCCACGTAGTCGTCGTAGTGCAGGTGGAATGCCGAGTCGCCCAAGGTGCCGAGCAGGCCTCGCAGCAGTGCGTCGGCCGCGGCGAGGGTGTCATCGGCGTCGGGTCGATCCTTCCACCACTTGCTGGCCGCCGTCGCCTGCAGATCCCTGGTGTTGATCACGAAGCGGGCGTCGGGGAAGACCGCTCGGACGAACTCGACGAACTCGCCCAGGTCGTCCCGATACCAACGGATCTCCTTGAACCCGGCGACCCGGGTGCCTGGTGGCGGCACGATCACCGTGTCCACCACGATGCGCCGGATCAACTCGATCGATCGTGACGGCGAGAACTCGTCGATCCCGAACCACGCGTCCTTGGGGTGGAGCGCACGAACGGCCGCGCCCTTGTCACGCTGGGCCGTGACCATCGTCTGGTGGAAGCGGAACAGGTGATAGACGGCGAACCCGTTCTCGCCACGGATCGTGTAACCCGGAATGGAGTTCAGCACGCCCTGCAGCAAGGTCGACCCCGACCGTCCATACGTGACGATGAACAGCATGCGCGGGTCGGGACCACCGTGGGGCTGGCGCGGGCGAAGCCGACGAAGCGCCCGCCGGCCACGGCGGGCGAGACCAGAGGCGGCCTGCCTGAGCGTGCGCGCCTCCGCCCCGTGACCCATGGACCGGGGAGTCTAGGTGAGCCAGCCGGAGCGCATCCCCAACGGCGGTTCAGCGACCGAACAAGCGGCTGAACATCGACCCGCCACGGGTGGCCGCGCCCGGCCCGTTGCACGCGCACCGCTCGGCCCGCGGCACGTCACCGAGCACCTGCTCCACGTGGGCGCCGCAGCCGGAGTAGCCGGGGCGGCCGCAGGTCGGGCACGTCACTCGACGGCACACGGTCAGCCCGCCGGGACCGCGTCGACCGCGGTCTGCAGGCGGTGGGCCACCTCCGTGGTGAGTTCGTCGAACTCGCCGCTCGGCATCAGGTCACGCGGGTCGACGGCGCGGATCGTGGTGGTCCCGTTGGAGGCCGACACGACCACGTTGCACGGCAGCATCAGGCTCACCCGCTCGTCGAGTTCCAACGCGCGGTGAGCGAACGTCGGGTTGCAGGCGCCGAGGATCTTCATCGGATCGCGTTCGATGCCCAGCTTGGTGAGCAACGTGGCGGCCACGTCGATTTCGGTCAGCACGCCGAAGCCCTGCTCACTCAGAGATCTGCGGATCTCTGCCTCTGCATCGGCCATCGACAGGGTCGTCGTCTTGAGAATCGGTCGCATGGGTAGAGCATACCCCCGGAGGTATCAACCCACGTAACGTGTGGCCGATGTCTGTGTCCCAAGGAACGGTTGTGGTGGTTGGTGCGATCAACGTCGACCTGGTGATCCGCGCTCCACGACTACCTGGCCCAGGTGAGACGGTCGTCGGGCCGGGTGTCCAGCGCTTCGGGGGCGGCAAGGGGGCCAACGCCGCGGTCGCTGCGGCACGCCTCGGCGCCACCGTCCGACTGGTCGGCGCGGTCGGCACCGATCTCATGGGTGACGGCGCGCTGGACGAACTGGGCCGTGACGGCGTCGACGTCTCCTTCGTCCAGCGACTTGACGCCTCCACGGGCACCGCGTTCATCGTCGTTGACGATCACGGCGAGAACCAGATCGCAGTGGGCGCTGGCGCCAACGCGTCGCTCTCGGCCGCGCAGGTCACCGAGGCCCTGGGCCGTGCTCTGGACGGCGCCGGGTGTGTGCTCGTCAGCACCGAGATCGCCGGACCGGCGGTGGACGCCGCGGTGCGCGCCGCAACCGCGGCGGGGATCCCGTGCGTGCTCAACCCGGCGCCTCCCATCGCCGAGGTCCACGAGTTGCTGGAACTCGGCCCGATCCTCACCCCGAACGCCACCGAGATTCTGCGGTTCAGCGACGCAGGGGACGTCGCCTCCCGGGCCGCCGCCATCCAGGCTGTGACCGGCTCACCCGTGGTCGTCACGCTCGGCGGCGAGGGCGTGCTCGTCGTCGACAGCGACGGCACGATGACGATGATCCCTGCTCGCCCGGTGGAGGTACGTGACACCACGGGCGCTGGTGACACGTTCAACGGCGTCGTAGCCGCCCGACTGGCAGCCGGGGACGGACTGGGTGAGGCCGTGCGTACGGCGGTGGCCGCGGCGTCGATCTCGGTGACCAAGGTCGGCGCAAGGGCCGGGATGCCCACGGCGAGCGAACTCGCCGAGCGACTGCAGGCGTGGGGTTGACAGCCGATCACTCCAATACATTCGGTGCGATGGCGGGATGGAAGTGGGTGCAGGCGCAGACGAAGATCGCTATCGCTGGGGCCGTGGCCCCACTGCTCCCGGCGACCACCCGCCGCGGCGTGGTCATGTGGCACCAGGGGCGCTGCGGCAGCACCGTTCTGGGCGAGCTGCTGAACCAACACCCCGACGTCAGATGGCTAGGGGAGGTCTTCCACCGCTACCAACGGGTGAACATGGCTCGACCGCAATTCGCCCGCGATCTTCGCTCTGCGCAGGTGCGCGCCGGCCGCCGAGTTGCCGGAGTGGAGCTGAAGGGTCTCTCCGGCCAACAACTGTCCGTGCTCGGTGTCGACCTCGACGGGTTCATCGACGTCGCCAAGGCCAATGGGTTCACGGCGTGTGTGTTCCTGACGCGACGCAACACGCTGCGGCGCATCGTCTCGGTGCAGATCATGGCGTCGGGTCTGCGCACCACGTTGAACATGTCCGCCGGGAGCTCCGAGCAACTGCGCGGCTCACTCACTCTGCCGGTGGGTCCCATCCAGGTGCGCGGCCAGCTGGCCTCGCTTCTCAGCATCGCGGCGGCGGACGGTTCACCGGCGACTCCCAACCACCCGAGGTACGGGAGCCTGCTGGAGATGATCGACACCATCGGTCGCGAGACCCACGAGGCCCGGGCTCGTGTCGGGGCGCGGTATCCCGATGTCGTCGACTTGTGCTACGAGGATCACATCGAGTCCGACCCGCGAGTGGCCTACTCCATGGTCTGCGAGCACCTCGGCCTACCCAACTACCCGGCACAAGTCACCTTGCAGCGGATCAACACCAGACCGCTCCGTGAGGTCATCGCCAACTTCGATGCCGTCGCCGACCTCCTGCGTGGCACCGACCACGAATGGATGCTGGACGATTCGACATCGCCGGCGTGATCCACGTGAGCGAACTCGCCGAGTGGAGACGAGGGGAATCGAACCCCTGACATCCACCTTGCAAAGGTGGCGCTCTGCCAACTGAGCTACGTCCCCCGGTTTCGGGCAGCGCCACGATACCGGGCGCGCCACCCGCCCGTCACCGTGCCTCGTTCATGTCACCGCACGAACGGACCCTTCGTTCATGTGGTGACATGAACGAAGGGGGGCGGTGGGGTGAGGGTCGATCAGGCTGGTTCGCACACGGCGTGGCGGGTGTCGACGTTCACGCCGACGCGCTCACCGATGACGAGGTCGCCGACCCGCGTGCTCTCCGAGCGAGCCGAGACGAGAGCGTCGAGCACGTCGAGACGGACGCCCACCACCGTGTCGGCGCCCTGGAACGTCAGCGAGGTGACGGTGCCCTTGAACTGGCCGTCATCCTCCCCGGCGACGGTGAGCGCCTCCGGCCGCACCAGAACGGTCATCGCCGTGCCGGGATCGCCTGCCGCGCGCACCGCCAGCTTGACACCTGCCACGTCAACCGTCGTGGTGTCGACCGCCGAACCCGTGAGCTGGTTCATCGAACCGACGAACCGCGCCACGAACGCCGTCGAGGGCGTGCGATACACCTCCAGCGGGGTGCCGTACTGCTCCACCCGGCCATTCGACATCACCGCCACTCGGTCGCTGATGGCCAGGGCTTCCTCCTGGTCGTGAGTGACGAACATGGTGGTAATGCTGAGCTCGGTCTGGATCCGGCGGATCTGGTCACGCAGGTTGGTGCGCACCTTGGCGTCCAACGCTGACAGCGGTTCGTCGAGCAGCAGCACCTGTGGGTTGACTGCCAGCGCCCGTGCCAGGGCGACACGCTGCTGCTGACCACCGGAGAGCTGGTGCGGGTAGCGGGTCGTCTGCGGGGTGAGGCCGACGAGTTCCAGCATCTCGCCAACGGTCGTGGTTCGCTTGGCCTTGTCGATCTTCCGTGTGCGCAGGCCGAACTCCACGTTCTGGGCCACGGTCAAGTTGGGGAACAGGCTGTAGCTCTGGAACACCATGCCCATGTTGCGCTTGTGCGCCGGCACGTTGGAGATGTTCTTGGCGCCGACGATGACGTTGCCGGAGTCGGCGAACTCGAATCCTGCGGCGATCCGCAAGGCGGTGGTCTTGCCGCATCCCGACGGGCCGAGCAGGCTGACCAGTTGGCCCTCCCCCACGTCGAGGTCCAGGGATTCGAGCGCGACGGTTGGCCCGAACGTCTTGCGGACGGCCTGGAAGGAGAGCTGACTCATCGGTGACCTGACTAGTAGAGACTCGCGGCCTTCTGGCCGCGTTTGCGAGTGAGAACAGTGAGGATCCCGAGGAGCGCGACGGTGCCCAGCAGGGTCAGCACCGACAGCGCCGAGCCCGCCTGGCCCTCGTTGGTGTAGAACTCGGCGAGGAACTGCGGAAAGGTTCGCTTCAACAGGGTCTGGGCGATGGTGAACTCACCCAGCACGACGGTGGCCGTCAGGAAGCTGGCACCGATGATGGCCATCCGCAGGTTGGGGATCAGCACGCGAAACATCGTGGTGAGCCACCCGGCCCCAAGGCTGCGTGACGCGTCGATGAGGGTGCGCACGTCGATGGCCCGGATCCCGGCGTCGATCGAGCGGTACGTGAACGGCAAGGCCAGCACCACGTAGAAAGGGATCAGCGAGTAGTCGCTGTTGAGGAACCATTTGGCGTTGGGCCGGAAGAACGCGGCGACGCCGGCCACGAGGGCGATCGGCGGGATCATGTAGGGCAACAGCGTGCAGAACTCGACGAAGCTGCGTGCCCTGGGCAGCTTGATGTGCACCAGCAGCGCGGTGGGTAGCAGGAGCGCGATCGTGACCAGCACCGTGCCCAGTGCCAGGCGCAGGCTGAGGTACAGCGTGGGGAGGAACTCCTTCTCCTTGAACGCCGTCCGCAACCCGTCCAGCGACCACCGGTCGAAGATGTTGCTCCACCGCAGCTGGAACGTGCGCAGGTTCTGGAACGAGAACCGTACGACCGCCAGGATGGGCAGGAGGAAGAACAGCCCGCAGACGACCAGGACGATGGTCGGAACGATCCGCCCGCCACGGGCGCGCGGGCGCCGCACAGTTAGGCCTTGCGCCAACGTTCAGCCCTCCTTCGTAGGACGAGATACGCGCCCATCGTCAGGGCCATCACCAGCACCATCCACGTCGCCAGGGCAAACGGCGCCGGGCTTCGCGTGGCGATGTCGCCCTGCAGGTTTGCGGAGATCTTGGTGGGCACGATCACCACTTGATAGGTGCCCAGGGCGTACGCGGTGGCGAAGGCGCTGAACGCGTTGGCGAACAGCAGCAGGAAGCCACCAAGCAGCGAGGGCGTCAGCACCGGCAGGCCGACGCGCCGCCAGTAGGTCCAGGCGGTCCCGCCCAGGTTCGAGGACGCCTCACGCCACGATTCCTTGAGACCGTCGATCGCCGGCAGCGTGACGAGGAACATCAGCGGGATCTGGAAGTAGGTGTACACCGTGACGAGACCGGGGACCTTGTACAGGTCGAAGGTTCCCGAATAGAGGTCCCAGCCGGCCCACTTCATCATCTTGGTGGCAAGGCCTTGGCGGCCGATCAGGCTGATGAACATGAACGCCAGCACGACCCCGCCCATGTTCGCGGCCACGCCGGAGAATGCGGTCACGAGGGTCCTCAGCCACTTCGGTCGTTTGGCCGTGGCAGCCGCGTAGGCGAGCATCGCCCCGATCACCGTCCCCACCAAGGCCGAGATGACCGACAACTCCACGGAGTTCCAGAACGCCTTGGACTCCTTGCGGATCGTGTCGCCGAGCGGCTTGAACGTGCGCTGACCGCCGGCCGTCAGCGTCGCCTTGTCGAACACTCCAAGGGTGGGCAGTAGCAAGAAGATGACGAGAAAGGCGAGGAAGGGGATCAACCCCAGCCATGCCCAGCCTCGCCGTTCCTTCCGTGGAGTGGCTGCGACTGGAGGGGGCCCGCCATCGGCGGGCCCCCCCATCAACGCATCGACGGTGGCATACATCCCAATGGTGGTGCCACCGAAGTTGTTGCTCACGCGTCGGTGACCATCTTCGCCCAGTTCTCCTGGAGCACGGTGTTGGCCTTGGCGACCTGATCGGCGGTGAGGAAGCTGACCTTGGCCAGCACGTCGGCCGGCGGCAGGTTGGCCATCTGGTCGGCGCTGATCTTGCCACTGTCCACCAGGGCCGCGTAGCGAGCGGGCATGGCGCCTCCTTCGAGGTAGCCCAGCGCGCCCTCGTCACTGAGGATGTGCTCCACCCACAGCTTGGCGCAGTTCGGATGCGGCGAACCCTTGACCACGCCCTGGGCGTAGTAGCCGCCGTAGACGCCGTCGCTGGGGAACGCGGTCTCGACCGTGAGACCGGCCTTCTCCAGATCGGCACGCAGGCCCGGAACGTTGTAGCTCCAGTCCAGGGCGATCGGCGTGTCGCCGCTGAGCACGGTCTGCTTGGTGACCTCGGTGGGGATCAGGTTGCCGCTCTTCTTCAGATCGGCGAAGTACTGGATGCCGGGCATGATGTCGTCGGCCGAGCCGCCGTTGGCCAGAGAGGCGGCCATCACCGCAGCGAAGGCCGAACCGGCCTTGGTGGGATCACCGTTCAACGCCACCTGGCCCTTGTACTTCGGATCCTTGAGGTCGGCCCAGGTCTTCGGGGCTTCCTTGACGATGCTGGTGTTGGTGGTGATGGCCATCACGCCGTAGTAGGCAGCGATCCAGTTGTTTGCCGGGTCCTTCAGGTTGTCGGGGATCTGATCCCACGACGACGGCTTGTACGGCTCCCACAGACCCTGGGTGATCGCGTCGGCGGCCTTGGCCGGGCTGACGTCGATGTTGTCAGGCATGTCGGCCTGACCCTTCAGGTTGTTGATCGCGTCGAGCTCTTCCTGGCTGGAGATGTCCGGGCTGGCAACCGGGTTCTCGACGCCGGGGTACTTGTCACGGAACGATTGCAGGATGCCCTTGTAGTTGGCCCACTCGTCGGGCAGGGCGATCAGGTTGACCTTCTTCTCCGCCTTGCAGGCATCGATCAACTCCTGCGGCACCGCCGGCGCGGCGGCCGGAGCAGCGCTTCCAGCCGGCGGCGTGGTGGCGCTGGCTGACGTTGCGGCAAAGCTGGCGGCGATGACTGCGGTGGCAGCCAACGTCCGGGTCACGTACGTACGCTTCATGTTGCTCCTCATTGTGGATGACGCCGACACGGTATGGAACTCCCCCAACCGCGTGGTTGCGACAGTCTGGCAGAGCGGCGAACCCTGGGTGAACAACGGCCCCGCACCTGGTCACAGCGGGTAGCGGTGTGCTGCCGGTCAGTCGTCCTTCTGGGCGACGGCGTTCGGCGTGACGTTCATCTTCGGCACGTACTCGGCGGCCTCCATGTGTCGGGCGAGGCCGTCGAACTGGGCTCGCAACTGCTCACGGCACAGCGCGCAGGGACCGTAGAACCGCTGCGTCCCCTGGAGTCCGCACCGCGGACAGGTCAGCTGCACGAGATCGGACATCGCCGGCCACCGTACCCGACCACTTCGGAGGTTGACCGGATGTGCACGACATCTGTCGGCAAACCCGCCGACGTGCTCGGTACCGGCTTCGTACGATGGGCCGATGGCCACGAACACGGTGCACGGAACCTGCCACCACGATTGCCCCGACAGCTGCGGATGGGAGGTCACGGTGGCCGACGGTCGTGCCGTGCAGATGCGCGGCAACGACGACCACCCGTACAGCGCCGGCGAGCTGTGCCCGAAGGTGAACCGGTTCCTCGACCGCGTCTACGCGCCCGAGCGGGTGCTGGCGCCGCTGCGGCGCGTCGGGGCCAAAGGCGAAGGCAGGTTCGAGCCGATCACCTGGAGCGAGGCCCTCGGGGTCATCGCCGGGCGGTTCCACGACGCCGCCGAGCGTCACGGCGCCGAATCGATCGTGCCGTACAGCGACGCCGGCAACCAGAGCCTCCTGGCGACAGCGTTCCCCCACCGGTTCTGGAACGCGCTGGGTGGGAGCGGCCTGATCCGGGCCCTGTGCGGGCCCACCGTGGGGGCCGGCGTGTCGATGACCATGGGCACCGGGTTGTGCCTCGATCCCCTCGAGTTGCGACATTCCAAGCTGATCATCATCTGGGCGTCGAACACCCGCCTGACCAATCGCCACCTGTGGCCCACCATCGACGCCGCCCGGGCCGACGGCGCCCGGCTGATCGTCATCGATCCCTTGCGCACGGTCACCGCCGACGCCGCCGACTGGTTCCTGCAACCCCTGCCCGGTACCGACACGGCGTTGTGTCTGGCCCTGATGCACGTCCTGATCCGCGACGCGCTGGTGGACCAGCCGTGGATCGATGCCCACACGCTGGGGTTCGACGAGCTCGCCGCCCACGTCGCCTCGTGGACCCCGGCGCGGGCCGCGGCGATCTGCGGGATCGAGGCCGCCGACATCGAGCGCCTCGCCACGGAGTACGGCACGGTCCGCCCGGCCGCCATCCGCACCCTGATCGGTGGGGAGCACCACGAGAACGGGGCGATGTTCTACCGAACCCTGGCCTGCCTCCCGGCGCTGGTGGGTGCGTGGCGTGACCGCGGCGGTGGCCTGGCGCGCAGCGTCGGTTCCTGGCAGGACCCACTGATCGACTGGGCCGCCGCCACCCGGGCGGACCTGGCCCCGAACGGCCGACCGCGGCAGCTGAACATGAGCCACCTTGGCCGGCTGCTCACCGATGCCACGCTCGACCCGCCCATCTCCGCCCTGCTCGTGTGGAACGCCAACCCGATGGTCTCCACACCGAACGTCGAGTCGATTCGCCGCGGCCTGCTGCGTGAGGACCTGTTCACGGTGGTCCACGAGCAGTTCGTCACCGACACGGCCCGCTACGCCGACATCGTCCTGCCGGCCACGACACAGATCGAGTCGGTGGACGTGACCCCGGCGTGGGGCCACCTGTGGCTGGGGTGGAACGAGCCGGCGATCGACCCAGTCGGCGAGTCCGTGTCCAACAGCGAACTGCACCGCCGCCTCGCCGGCGCGATGGGCATGACCGACCCCAGCCTGTTCGAGGACGACCACAGCGCGCTGGCCACGATGCTTCCGTCGGTGGACCTCGGACGAGCTCCGCCGCAATGGGTGGGTGAAAGCGGCGTACCCGACCGACGGCAGGCCGTACGCCGACGGTCGTTTCCCGACGGCGTCGGGCAAGGTGGAGTTCGTCAGCCACACCCTCGCCGCCATGGGCCAACCGGCGTTGCCCACGTATGTGCCGGCCGTCCAGGGCCCTGGCACCCCGCTCGCGGGCCGATTCCCGTTCCAGCTGCTCACCCCGAAGCACCATCAGCGGTTCTTGAACTCGGGCTACTCGCACCTCCCCAACCACGGCGGCCGCGAGGGTGGCCCGTTCGTCGAGGTCTGTGCCGACGACGCCGGGGCGCTGGGGGTCGGCGACGGCGACATCGTCGATGTGTTCAACGACGCCGGCCGCGTCGAGGTGCCCGTGCGGGTCAGCGCACGGGTTCGCCCCGGGGTGGTCTCGATCCCGTGGGGCTGGTGGGGAGCGCACCACACCAACGGCCAGGTGGCCAACTCACTGACCAACGACACCCTCACCGAGTGGGGCGGCGGCGTGGCCTACAGCGACACCCTCGTCGCCATCCACCCCCGCATGGGCGCGAAGACTACGGATACCTGAAGTTTTCGCGCCCATGCAGGCGGGCGGGCCCCGGCTTGGGCGCGAAGACTACGGATACCTGAAGTTTTCGCGCCCATGCGGGGCGGGGGCGGGCGCGACTACTGCGCGTTGCGCCAGGCGATCCACTCGGAGGCGAGGCCGAGGTCGTAGTCCGGGCCGTTGACGCCGATCGTGAACAGCGTCGCACCGGCGGCCACCAGGTCGGCGGCGAGGTCGGCGGGCCCGCGGTCGACGGCCACGGAGCGCTCGATCTCTGCCGGTGACCGGCCGAGGTCGGCACAGTGTCGTTCGAGGATCTCGCTCTTGCGCGCCAGGGTGTCGGCGTCGGCGAAGCTGTGCCAGATGGTGGCGTGGGCAGCCACGTGGCGCAGCGTCTTGCGCTCTCCCCCGCCACCGATCAGCACCGGGATCCGGCGGGTGGGCGCCGGGTTGAGGGCCGCCCAGCGGGACTCGATGCGCGCCAACGCCTCGCCGAGCGCGTCGAGCCGGCCGCCGGCGGTGCCGAAGACGTAGCCGTACTCGCTGTAGTCCCGCTCGAACCAGCCCGAGCCGATACCGAGGATCAAGCGCCCGTTGCTGATGTGGTCGACCGTCCTGGCCATGTCGGCCAGCAGCTCCGGGTTGCGGTACGAATTGCACGTCACCAGCGCTCCCAGCTCGACCCGTTCGGTCTGCTCGGCCCAGGCGGCCAGCATCGACCAGCACTCGAAGTGCTTGCCGTCGGGTTCGCCGTACAGCGGGTAGAAGTGATCCCAGTTGAAGACGATGTCGACGCCGATGTCCTCGGCGCGGTGCACCGCATCACGGATCTGGCGGTACTCGGCGTGTTGCGGGTGGAGTTGGACGGCAATGCGCACGGGGTGAGTCATCGCGAGGACCTCGATTCTGTTCAGGGGTACGGTACGGCTTCAACGCCGTGTTCTTCAGCAACATTGTTGCCCGCCACCAAGGAGGCCGAATGCCGGTTATGCACCAGTACGAGCCGGGGACACCCTCGTGGGTTGATCTCGGTACCCCAGACCCCCAGGCCGCAGCCGACTTCTACGCGGCGGTGTTCGGCTGGGACATCGAGGACCTCGGTGAGCAGGCCGGTCACTACCGGATGGCTCGCCTCGACGGCCGCGCCGTGTGCGGTATCGGCCCGCAGATGAACGAGAACATGCCGGCGTGGTGGACCACCTACATCACCGTCGCCGAGGTCGACCGCACCGCCGAACAGATCCCCGCCGCCGGTGGTCAGGTGTTGATGGCGCCGATGGACGTGATGGACGCCGGGCGGATGCTGGTGGCGACGGACAACGGCGGCGCGGCATTCGCCTGCTGGCAACCGGGCGCCAGCATCGGGTCGGAGATCGTCAACGAGGTCAACACGTTGTGCTGGAACGAACTGACGACCCGCGCCGGTGACGCAGCCGTGGAGTTCTACGAGGCGGTGTTCGGCTGGGGCGCGCAACGGTCCGACGACGGTCAGATGGACTACACCGAGTGGCAGCTCGGCGGGGCCTCGATCGGCGGGATGATGCGCATGGACGAGAACTGGCCGGCGGAGATCCCCAACCACTGGCTGGTGTACTTCCGGGTGGCCGATGCCGACGCCACCTGCGAGCGGATCACGTCCCTCGGGGGATCGGTGAAGATGCCGCCGATGGACATCCCGCCCGGGCGGTTCGCGGTGGTCGAGGACAACCAGGGGGCGATCTTCGCCATCCTCCGCTTCGCCGAGGCCTGAGCACACCAGACCCGGACGACGCCGCCGCTCAGCCCGTCCGGACCACCCCGTCGGCCACCAGCCGGTCGACCTCGTCCTGGCCGAGACCGATCTCGGCCAGCACCTCCCGGCTGTGCTCGCCCAGACCGGGCGCCGGGCGGGTCATCGCCGGGAGTTCGTCGTCGAACTGCGACGGGGCGGCCGACACCCGGAGGCCCTCCTTCACCGGATGGGCCATCACGTACCCGTTGTCCACCACGGCCGGGTCCTCGAGCACCTCTGCCGGGGTCTGGAACCGCGAGTAGATGCAGCCCTCGGCGCGCAGGGCGGCCTCCAACTCGGCCAGCGTCATCTCCCCCACCCGCTGGCGGAGGCGGGCGGTGAGGTCCAGGCGGCCGACACGCCGTGACTCGGGATCGGGGTGCGACTCGCACAGATCCTCCACGCCCAGTGCCCGGCAGGCGGGTTCCCAGTAGCGCACGTCGTCGATCATCATCAGCTGCACGAACCTTCCGTCGATGGTTCGGTACGTCTGGGTGATCGGGCTCAGCATCGAGTCGTCCGACGTGGGCAGCTGGCCACCGAACAGCGACGTGTAGGCCATGTCCGGGGCCAGGACACACGTCGCCGCGTTGAGCAGGGACGTGTCCACCACGGTGCCCCGGCCGGTGCGGGCCACGTGGACCAGGGCGGCGCAGACGCCCCCGGCCAGGAACATCCCCGAGGGGATGTCGCCCATCGCCGCCCGGGCGACGATCGGCTTGGGCGAGCCGGGCGGGGTCAGCGAGTGCCCGGCGCTCCCCCGCGCCCAGTAGGAGACGCTGTCGAAGCCCCCGGCCTCGGCGTCGACGCCGCGCTGGCCCTGGCCGGACCCGCGGGCGAACACCAGCCGCGGGTTGATCGCCAGCAGGTCGTCGGGCTCCGTGCGCAGTTTGCGGCGCACCCGCGGCAACTGGTTGGTGATGTACACATCGGCCCAGGCGATCAGTCGCTCGAACACGGCACGCCCGGACGGCGCTTCGACGTCCAAGGCAATGCAGCGCTTGTTGCGGTTGAAGATCTCGAACAAGTAGTCGTACCCGTCGTCGCTGGCCACCAGACCGCTGGAGATGATCGTGCGCATCGCGTCACCGCTGAGCCGTTCGATCTTGACGACGTCGGCGCCCCAATCGGTCAGCGCGGCGGCCGCCGCCGGGACGAAGCCGTGCTCGGCGAACTCCACCACCTTCACGCCGGCCAACGGTTTGGTCATGGCCGAAGGGTACTCAGCGGCGCCCATTTCCTCAGACGCCGAGCACACCCCGAGGGGTAGCCTTCCCCGCATGGCAGGGGAGCTGATCTACGCGTTCCGGGTCATGCGCCTGCCATTGCTCGACGCCGGCGGGTCGCCCATCGGCAAGCTCGACGACATCGTCGTCACACCCGCCATCAAGGGCGGCCACACCCGCGTCCTCGGGTTCGTCGCCACCAGCGCTCGGCGGCGGATCTTCGTCAACGCCGCTCGCCTCGCCGGCCTCGACAGTGATGGCGCCCGGCTGCGCAGCTGGGACGTGGACCTGAACCCGTTCAAGCCGACGCGTCGGCGAGATCCTCATCGGTCGGGACATCATCGACAAGAAGGTGGGCGACGAGACCGTCTCGGACGTGGCCCTCCGCGCCGTCGGCGATGCTCGCAGCCAGTGGTGGGAACCAGCCAAGGTTCGCCTCGCCAAGCGCTCGGCGTTGCGCCGCCGGCCCAGCTACCGGTTGGTCGACTTCGACGATCTCCCGCAGCTGTTCGCCGGCGTTGCCGGCGCCGAGGTCGCCGCCGAGGTGGCCCGCCTGCGTGACATGCACGCCAGCGACGTGGCCGCCGCCGTTCGCCAGATGCCGCTGGAGCGCCGCAAGCAGCTGGCCCAGTCGATGGACGACGACCGCCTGGCCGACCTGCTGGAGGAGCTTCCCGAGGCCGAGCAGTTGCGGATCATCGAAGGCCTCGACCTGGATCGCCTGGTCAACGTGTTGGAGGAGATGGAGTTCGACGACCTCGCCGACCTGTTGCAGGAGATGCCCGGCGAGCAGCGGACCCGCGTCCTGGACGCCATGGACGACGAAGACGCCGAGACCATGCGCCGGCTGCTGAGCTACACCGAGGGCACCGCCGGGTCGTTGCTGACGCCGGAGATCATCATCCTCGGTCCCGCCGCCACCGTTGCCGAAGCGCTCGCCCAGGTGCGCGACCCGGAGTGGCTGGTCTCCATCGCCGCCCAGGTGTTCGTCGTCCGCCCACCGTTCAAGCCACCCACGGGCACGTACCTCGGCGTCGTCCACTTCCAGCGCCTGCTGCGTGAACCGCCCAGCGCCGAGCTCAGTGCGTGCCTGGTGGAGGAACCGACGATCTCACCGCACATGCCCGAGCGGGAGGTCGCCGAGCGGCTGGCCAGCTACAACATGCTGGCCGTCGGCGTCACCGACGAGGGCGGCCGGTTGCTCGGCGCCATCACGGTGGACGACGTGCTGGACCGGGCCCTGCCGCGTGACTGGCGGCTGCGCCGCCGGCCCAGCGTCCATCTCCGTGAGGGGGTGCGGACGTGAGGGGCCGTGATCTCTCCACGCCGCGCGAGGGTCGGCGCATCGGCGTGCACTACGACAGCGAGAAGTTCGGCGCCTTCAGCGAGTCGATCGCCCGGTTCTTCGGCACCGCCAGGTTCCTGGTCATGCAGACGGCCATCGTCATCGTCTGGATCGCGGTGAACTTCGCCTGGGGGCTGAACATCGGCAACATCCGCAAGGGCGGGTTCGACCCGTACCCGTTCATCCTGCTCAACCTGGCGTTCAGCACCCAGGCGGCCTACGCCGCTCCGCTGATCCTGCTGGCCCAGAACCGCCAGGAGCAGCGCGACCGCCGGCAGTCCGACAACGATCGCCGCGTCGCCGAACGCACCCAGGCCGACACCGAGTTCCTGGCCCGCGAGCTCGCCGGCGTGCGCATGGCACTGGGTGACGTGGTCACCTCGCACGAGTTGGATGAGCGCCTCGATCGGCTGACCAAGGCGGTGGAGCGTCTGACCGAGCGGCTGACCGAGGTGGAACGGGCCCCGACCCCGCCCGGGTGATCACCAGCCGGCGCGGGCCACGCCGGTGAACTCCTGCAAGCGCAGACCGAGGTGCTGCACCGCGGTCAGCAGGGACGCATTGTCGAGGTCGGCCCCGCCGAGCAGCACCGCGCCGCTCGGCATGCTGCGCTCGACCACGGCTGTGGCGGCCGCAGCAGCGGTGGCCCCGGCGATATCACCGACCCGGCCGGCGACACCGATCACGACCGTCACCCGCGCCCCAGTGCCGTCGGCGCCGCGGACCTCCACCCTGACCGCGCCCTCGTCACCGCCGGCCCGTGGCGGCACCAACATCGGCAGGCGTGCCGTCAAGCGGTCACGGCGGTTGGCCGACACCCGGGCGGAGATGCGCGTCGCCGCCGGGAAGCAGCGATGCAGGGCGCGCGGGTCGGCAAGCGCAGCCCGATAGCAGTCACGGGCCCCCACCGGCTCGGGGAACCAGCACAGCTCCCGGCCGCTGCCGCCAGGGCGTTCCAGCCAGGCGCCGTCGTGCCAGGCCAGGCCCGGTTGGCCGAGGGAGGAATGGTGCTGGTGAGCGCACGCCGGTCCACCGGTGCCGTGCACGGCAATGTGGATCTCCTCCAGCACCGGCACCTGGGGGGCCAGCGAACGGGCGAGCAATCCGGTCAGACCGGGCGACATGCCGGCGCCGACTACCAACGTGGTGCCGAACGACCGAGCCAGCGCATCGAGCCGGACCAGGTCGTCCAGATCACCGAGATCATCGCTGAGGCTGACCAACGACGTGCCCTGACGCAACAGCCACTCGGCCAGGTCGAGGTGCGTCGGCGGGTGGCACAACACCACCACGTCGGCCGCAGCGAGATGCTCGGCAGCATCGACGGCGACACCCCTCACCCGCACCGCAAGGTCGGTGGCGCTGGCCGGCTGCGCCTCGTCGGTCACCGCCACCCGCCAGTGCGCTGCGGCGAGGTGCGCCGCCACGACCCGCCCGGTGACCCCGGCGCCGACGACGCCCACGATGGGCGCCGGGCCAGCGATGGATCGAGCGGGGATCACGACGGTGGCCGGGGGGTCGGCACCTCGCGCCAACCACCCTCTTGCGGCGGGACGCCACCCTTGCCGCGGAACCGCAGCGCGCTGGCGATGGCGCCGGCCGCACCCAGCGCCACCAGGATCCGACGCAGCGCTTTCACGCCCGTCAATCTAGTTGGGCCGTCCCGACCCAGCCGTTGACGAACGTCCGGCCTACGAACTCGCGTCTGACCCGGCACGACGAACGAGGCGCCTTGCGGCGCCTCGTGAACTCGTGACCAGGTTGTTCGCGGTGGGGCCAACAAGAATCGAACTTGTGACGCCAGTCCGACGTTCGTTCTGCACCGGGTGGTCTGTACTGGCGGAGGGAGGTTCGTTCGCCGCAAGGCGCCGGACCGTGTCACAGGGACCAGGTACGCTCACGTCATGGTTCGCACGCTTGATCTGAGGCCATGGGCCGGTCTCTGGGTCGCCGTTGACTCGGCGAATCACGTGCGCTGCGATGCCCCGTCGCTGTCCGAGTTGCTCGACGTGCTCGCCAGCGCCGATCTCGGCGAGGTCGAAGTGATGCGCGCCCCGGCAGTGGACGAGCCGGTGGTCTACGGGCTTGGCTGACGCCTGGCAATACAGCTACACCGACTTCGGAGAGGGGCGCGGACGCAGCCCACAGCCGGTGCTGCGTGCCGTGGTCGGAGTTGCCGCACCCGGCGCACCGAACCGCTTTGCGGCGATCATCGACACGGGCGGTCCGATCACCGTCGTCGCCCCCGAGGTGCTCCACACGGCCGGCGGTGCGATCGAACGTCACGAGACGATGCTGTTGCGCCTCGGCGGCTCGACGAACGAGGTGCCGCTGTACGACCTCACGCTGGAGGTCCGACCGCCTGCCCACGCCGTCAACGCAACGCCGATCAGTTGGCGCGGCGTGGTCGCTGTACTCGATCCCTGGCCACACCAAGGCACCGCCGTGATCCTCGGCCAAAGCGGCTTCCTCGATGCCTTCACAGTGACCTTCGGCCCCGACGGCTTCGTGCTCGAACCAGCTTCCGCGTTCAGGCAACGGTTCCCGCAGTCAGGCCCACCAGCAACGTCGTGAAGAGCGAGCCCGGCGTCCGCTGAACCGCCGCCGGGAAGCGCCGATGCGCCGATCTGCTCGGCCAGACGCGACGGTTCTTGTCCGTCGTTCTGTGTTGTGCGTTCTGTCTCATCCATCGGCACCTCGGGGTCATGCCTCCCGCGCGGCTCCGTGTCTCCGGGCGGCCGACGTGGAACACTCGACGGATGCCGATGGATCGGTCCGCGGTCGAAGGATCGACGGCGCGATGGGTGATCAACAAGACGTGGCGGTTTCATCGAAGCGTCGACCTCAACCGCGTCGAGGCCGACGATTCGGGCATCTGGGCCTACATTTCGCGCGGAGCCGATGTGACGACTTTCGACATCTCGATGTCGAGGTTCGACTTCGAGGCGCTCGTGTTCTTCCCGAGGGATCGCTGGTGGAACGCGATGTTCCTCGAGGGCGCTCATGTGGATGCCCACATCGACATCACGATGCCAGCGACGATCTCGGGCAGCATCATCACCACCGTTGACCTCGCCCTCGATGTGATCATCCGCGACGGCAACGTGCAGTTGGTTGATCTCGCCGAGTTCGACGAGCACCGAGTCCTCTACAGGTATCCGGCTGCGCAGGTTCATGAAGCGCGCCAGGCCGCCCGAGAGGTTCAATCGATGATCGCTGATGCGATCTTCCCGTTCGACGGCGGACACGGCGAGCGTCTCAATCAGATCCGGCGTCACGGGAGGTAGCAGCCCCCTGCGACTCCGCCGCCTTGCGTCTCTGCGAACCGCTGCACCGGTGTTGCTCCGGCGAGCTCGTCTTCGGTAAGGCTTCAGCGGTGAAGATCTTCTCGTTCGCTCGCGACGATGGCCACCACGTCGACCAGTACGGCAGCGACTTCGTGCTCGCTCCACTCACCGACCCTCGTGGACGAGTTCGTGTCGCGTGCTTCCACCTCAGCCCGGGTGAGTTCATCGGCGAGCACGAGGCGACCGTCGACCAGCTGTTCTGCGTTGTCGAGGGGAGCGGCTGGGTCTCCGGCAGCGACGGGGTCCAGAGCACGATCAAGTCCCATCAGGGCGCGTACTGGGCATCCGGCGAGCGTCACGCCACAGGCACGGAGTACGGGCTGACCGCGATTGTGCTCGAAGGCGACGAGTTCAGTATCACCGCCCACGAGATCCCGCTCTGATCTCGGCGGCGAAGCGACCCTCCTGCAAGCGTGAATGGTCAAGTCATGCCAGTTGCGGAGCTGGGGATCACCTTCCAGGCGCCCGATGCGCCGCTGGTTCGGACGCAGCACGCGGCACGAGCGTTGCTCGGCGTCGTCGCTCTGTGTCCGCCGCGCGACAATCCGTGGATGGCTCGAACCGCTGCGGTTTACGAGGTCATCGACGTCGCAAACCCAGAGCGTGCTCAGTCGCCATCGGACGAGACAAGCGGCGATCGACGCCTGGCGAGAGCAACACAGCGGCCGCGTGGTTCAGGTCTGGCGGCGGACAGTGCCCAACAGCGAAACGCTCATCGTCCGATCTCGCTGCGATTCGACACCCGAAGCTCGATCGAACCCTGCACAAGCCTCGGATCCTCTGGGCCCGCCGAAGCGGATTGCTCGCCCGTGTACGGATCGATCACCCGGAACTCCTGGTGCGCAACATCACTGGCATACGACGACTCGACCACGAACCGCCCACCGGCCGCCAGGATGCTGTCGGCATCGACCGGGCGGACCGTGCGCCAGCGAGCCACACCGGACCGGTGATCGAGCCCCACCACGTGGCCGTCGCCGTCGAACGTCGCGAAGACCCCCGCCGCCGCTGCCATGTCCATCGGCCACACGATCTCGGCATCCTCGTCGAAGAGGCGGCTGCACCACAGGCCACTCCCCGAGCGTGCGTCCAGACCGACCGCGGTGCCATTCGTGGACACCATCGCAACCACGTCGCCGGATGCATCGACGTCGTAGCCGTCTCCAACCAGCTGCGTCCACAGCACGTCCGTGATCAGAACGGTGCCCGCTCCCCCCTGCATCGCGTGACCGTACCTGACTGAAAAGGCTCCTCTGACGCAACGAGCGCTCCCGACGCGTGCGGACCTGTCGCGGACCTGGGAACGCGAACGAGGCGCCTTGCGGCGCCTCGTGAACTCGTGACCAGGTTGTTCGCGGTGGGGCTAACAAGAATCGAACTTGTGACCTCATCCTTATCAGGGATGCGCTCTAACCGACTGAGCTATAGCCCCGCTCCATGCGGCTTGAGCAGGTTATCGGCGGGGTGACGGCGACTCAACTGCGTTCGGCGGCTGGGGCCGAACGACGCGGGCGGCCGGTTGGCCGGGATGCTCCTGCGCCACCATCGGGGGGCGCTGCTCGCTCGTGCGGACCTCTTCTTCCAGCACGGTGACCCGCACCCCGCCGACCAGATCGGTGATCAGATTGAACAGCGTGGCGAACATCACCGCCATGCCGGTGAGGCCCACCACGGTGAACAGGCCGGCGATCCAGGCGTTCTGGAAGATCTCGCCGCCCTTGCTCTTCAGGTCGATGACCTCCCAGCCGACGTTCTCGAAGCCGCGTTCGATGTTGTCGATCGTTCCGGTGGACACGGCCACATGCCACAGCAGCACTCCGGCAGTGAGCGTGACGACGAGCATGAACAGGTTGAAGATCGCCGCGATCTTGAACACGCTCCACGTGTCCACGCTGCGCACGACCCGGGTGACACGCCGGACCCGGGCTCGTGGCGGGCGACGGACGGCGACGGGTTGCTGCAGTGGGCGGGGTGGCCGCTGCGGGCGCCTCATGATCTCGGCCGTCGAGTCCGAATCGGTGGTCACCACCGCCGGGCGACGCGGCGGCGGGGAGGCGGTGGGTGGCACGTCAACGGGTACGACCGGCGGTGCAGGGGGCGCCGGTGGCAGGGGTGACGGGGCGACGATGTGGATCTCCGGCACCTCGTCGAGGTCGGTGGAGGCGACCCCGACCTCGGGCGGCGCAGCCACGGCGATCGGTACCTCGAGCGCAGGCGCCGCCGCAGCGTCGATCACCGCGCCCGCCGCGGCCTCGGCATCCACTGGATCGACGACGTCGCCCGCCGGCACGTCGGCCGTTGCGGGGGTGGTTTCCTCGGCGCCCGTGGCAGGCTCGGTGGAGGTCTCCTCGACGGACTGAGCGGTGGCCTCACCAGCCGGTGCCGATGGCACCGGTGACGGAGGGTTCAGCCCGGGATCCCACAAGGCGGCCGGCGCGGGGAGTTCGCCCGTTGGGGTCTCACCGGGTTCGAGGCCGACGTCGGTGGCAGCATCCACTGCGCCAGTATGGCAGCCGGGTGTCACGCGACGGTGTCGCCTCGCGTGGATGACGTCGATCGGCCGCCGGCGAGATCAGGGCCCGTTGGTCGCCCGGGCCGTGGCCAGCACCCCGTGGCGGTCGACGGTCACCGTGACCACCTCCCCGGTTCGAGCGAAGCTGACCAGCGTGGCCCCGTTCGCCGCGGCCATCCGGCTGGCACCGGCCCGACCCTCCAGTACGCCCGCCAGCGCCGCGGCGTCGGCAGCGGTCTGTGCACGATTGCGGTCGATCACCCGCTGGGCGGCGAACCCGGCGCCCACCAGCGTCAGCACGGTGATGGCAACGATGATCAGCACCAGCGGCAGCGCCTGGCCGCGGTCCCTCCGAGCAGCAGCCATGTCACCCATCCCTTCGTCGTGAGGATGAGGTGGGCGACGCCCACGATGCGGGCCGCCGCTGCGGCCGATCGAGCCGGGTGGCTCAGTCCTCGTCGCTGGACAGGATGGGCGCCACCGACGCCACCGTCTGCCCATCGTCGAGGTTCATGACGCGCACACCCGTGGCGTCACGACCCTGCGAGGAGATCTCGCGCACGTTCATCCGGATGGTGACACCGGCGTCGGACACGGCGACGATGTCGTCGTCGAGGCCGACCATGAACGCCGCAACGACCTGGCCCTTCTTGCCCGTCAGGCGGATGCCGATGACACCCTGGCCGCCGCGACCTTGGACGTTGAACCGGTCGAGCTGGGTGCGCTTGCCGTAGCCGGCCTCGGTCACCATCAAGATGGCCGTGTCGTCGCGGGCCACGTCGACCGACACCAGCTCGTCGCCCGCCTTCAGCTTCATGCCGCGCACCCCGGCCGCGGCACGGCCCATGGCTCGTACCTCGTCCTCGTTGAAGCGAATGGTCATGCCCTTGCGGCTGACCATGAAGATGTCGTCCGAACCGCTGGTCTCGATGACCCGGACCAGCTCGTCGCCGTCACGCAGGTTGACGGCAATCAGCCCGTCACGGCGACCGTTGTCGTACTCGTTGAAGGCCGTCTTCTTGACCACGCCCTGGCGGGTGGCGAAGAACAGGTAGCGCTCGCCAGCGAAGTCACGGGTGTCGATGATGGCCTCGATGGTCTCCCCGGCCTGCAGGGGCAGGAGGTTGACGATGGGCATGCCCTTGGCCGTGCGCTCCCGCTCGGGGATGTCGAGGGCCCGCAAGCGGTACACCTTGCCGCGGTTGCTGAAGAACAGCAGGTAGGCGTGCGCCGTGGTGAAGATCACGTTGCGGACGATGTCGTCGGCTTTCAGCTTGGCGCCGGACACACCGCGGCCGCCGCGGCCCTGCGTCTTGAACGATCCGGCCGGGACGGCCTTGACGTACTGGGCCTGGGTCATCACGATGACCAGTTCCTTGTCGTCCACCAGGTCCTCGACGCTCATGTCGCCGGTGTCGAGGATCACCTGGCAGACCCGCGGCGTGGCGAACTTCTCCTTGATCTCCAGCATCTCCGACTTGATCACGCCGCGCAGCACGACGGGGTCGTCGAGAATTCCCTGCAGTTCGGTGATGCTGACCTTCAACGAGGCGATCTCGGTCTCGATGTCGATGCGGCTCAGCCGGGTGAGCTGGCCGAGGCGCATCTCCAGGATGTCGTTGGCCTGCAACTCGGTGAACTCGAACGGCGCCGCCATCAACCCGGCGCGCGCCGTGGTCTGGTCGTCGCTGGCGCGGATGAGGGCGATGATCGCGTCGATGACGTTGAGTGCCTTGAACCGGCCCTCGTAGATATGCAGGCGACGCTTGGCCTCGCTGAGGCGGTGCTCGGTGCGCCGGGTGATCACGTCGACCTGGTGGCGGACGTAGCCGGCCAAGGCATCGACCAGGTTCAGCGTGCGCGGCACACCCTCCACCAGGGCCACCATGTTCACGCCGAAGCTGGTCTGCAACTGGGTCAGCTTGAACAGGTTGTTGAGGACCACGTTGGCGTTGGCGTCACGCTTCAGCGATATCACCAGGCTGGTCTTGCCACCGGCCGACCCATCGTTGACGTCGGCGATGCCATCCAGCTCGCCCGTGTCCACCAGTTCCTGGATGCGTTTGGCGATGGGCGAGCAGCTGGTCTGGTAGGGCAGCTCGGTGACGACGATCTGGAACCCGCCACGCTTGGTCTCCTCGATGCTGGCCTTGGCCCGCATCTTGATGCTGCCGCGCCCGGTGCGGTAGGCGTCCATCATCCCGGCCCGGCCGAGGATGTAGCCCCCGGTGGGGAAGTCGGGCCCCTTGACGAACTGCATCAGGTCGTCGGGGGTCGCCTCGGGATGGTCGATCAGGTGGATGGTGGCGTCGATGACCTCGCCGAGGTTGTGCGGCGGGATGTTGGTGGCCATGCCCACGGCGATTCCCTGACTGCCGTTGACCAGCAGGTTCGGGAACCGCGACGGCAACACGGTGGGCTCGTCGCGGGTGTCGTCGTAGTTGCGCACCATCTCGACGGTGTCCTCGTCGATGTCGGCCAGCAGGTGCATCGCCAACGGATCGAGCCGGCACTCGGTGTAGCGCGAGGCCGCGGCGCCGAAGTCCGGGGAGCCGTAGTTCCCGTGGAAGTCGATCAGCGGGTGGCGCAGCGAGAACGGCTGGGCCATGCGCACCAAGGCGTCGTAGATGGCCGAATCGCCGTGAGGGTGGAACTTGGCCATCGTGTCACCGGTGACACGGGCGGACTTGACGTGGGGGCGGTTCGGGCGGAAGCCTTGCTCCTCCATGTCCCAGATGATCCGGCGGTGCACCGGCTTCAAGCCGTCACGCACGTCGGGCAGAGCCCGGGACATGATGACCGACATGGCGTAGTCGAGGAAGCTGCGCTCCATCTCGTCTTGCAACTGGATGGGCTCGACGGAGATGCGCTCGTCGTCGCCACCATCGGAGGCGTTGGGGGGAGTGGGGGTATCAGACATGGCTCAGAAGTCCAGGTTTCGTACGTCGCGGGCGTTGGTGGTGATGAACTGCTTGCGGCTGTCGACGTCGTCGCCCATCAGCACGCTGGTGATCTCGTCGGCGAGGGCGGCTTCCTCCAGCGTGACCTGCAGCAGGGTGCGCGTCGAGGCGTCCATGGTGGTGACCTTGAGCTCCTGCCAGTCCATCTCGCCGAGCCCCTTCAGCCGGCCGAAGCTGTTCTTGTTGTTCGGGTGCTCGTCCTGGAAGCGGGCCTTGGCGGCGTCGTCTTTCAGGTACACCTTCTCCTTGCCCACCAGGATGCTGTACAGGGGTGGCTGGGCGATGTACACGTAGCCGGCTTCCACCAGCGGGCGCATCTGGCGGAAGAAGAACGTCAGCAGCAGGGTGCGGATGTGGCTGCCGTCGACGTCGGCGTCACACAGGGCGATCACCTTGTGATAGCGGGCCTTGGCCGCATCGAACTCGTCACCGACACCGCCGCCGATCGCGGTGATCAGCGCCTGGATCTCGTTGTTCTTCAGCATCTTGTCCAGACGGCTGCGCTCGACGTTGAGAATCTTGCCGCGGATGGGCAGCAGGGCCTGGGTGCGCGGGTCACGGGCGTTCAGCGCCGAGCCACCGGCGCTGTCACCCTCGACGATGAACAGCTCGCTCTCGTCGGGCCGGTTGCTGGTGCAGTCCTTGAGCTTGTCGGGCATCCCGGCGCCGGTCAGCGCCGTCTTGCGGCGGATGGCGTTGCGGGCGTTCTTCGCCGCCACCCGGGCCTGGGCCGCGGCTTGGGCCTTCTTGACCACCTTGTTGGCCTCGGTGGGGTTCTCCTCCAGCCATTCGGCGAGGCGCTCGTTGGTGGATTTCTGGACGAAGCTGCGCATCGGCACGTTGCCCAACTTGGCCTTGGTCTGGCCCTCGAACTGCGGCTCACGAAGCTTGACGGCGACGATGGCGGTGATGCCCTCGCGGATGTCCTCGCCGAGGAGGTTGTCGTCCTTTTCCTTCAGCAGACCCTTGGCCCGGGCGTACTTGTTGACCACGGTGGTCAGTGCGGTGCGGAACCCTTCGACATGCATCCCACCCTCGATGGTGGAGATGCCGTTGGCGTACCCGTGGATGCCCTCGTAGTAGCCCGTGTTCCATTGGATGGCGACGTCGAGCGTCTGGCCGTCCTCGTCGAAGTCCTCGTAGCTGCAGACCTTGGGGAACAGCGCCTCCTTGGAGGCGTTGAGGTGCTTGACGAAGTCGACCAGGCCGCCCTTGTACTGGAAGGTGACGTCCTGCTCCTTGCCGGGGCGCTCGTCACGGAAGACGATCTCCAGGCCGCGGTTGAGGAACGCCATCGTCTGCAAGCGATCGAGCACGGTCCGGGAGACGAACTCGGTGCCCTCGGCGACGAAGATCGTGGGGTCCGGCCAGAAGGTGACCGAGGTTCCCGCGGCGCGCGCCGCCGGGCCGCGCTTGGGTGTCTCGCCGACGATGGCGAGCTTGCCCTGCGGCTTGCCGCCCTTGGCGAACTCCTGCATGTGGCGCATGCCGCCCTTGTCGATCTCGATGATCAGCCGCTCGCTGAGGGCGTTGACCACGCTGACGCCCACCCCGTGCAGGCCACCGGAGACCTTGTAGCCCTCACCGCCGAACTTGCCGCCGGCGTGCAACACGGTCAGCACCACTTCTGCGGCGCTCTTGCCCTTGTGCGGGCCGGTGGGATACGGGTCCACCGGGATGCCGCGGCCGTTGTCGTCCACCCGGCAGCCACCGTCGGCCAGCAGGGTGACCCCGATCCGGTTGCAGAAACCGGCCATCGCCTCGTCGACCGCGTTGTCCACGACCTCCCAGATCAGGTGGTGCAGACCGGCCAATCCGGTGGAGCCGATGTACATCCCGGGGCGCTTGCGGACGGGGTCCAACCCCTCCAGGACCTGGATGTCCTTGGCCCCGTAGGAGGCGCTTCCCTTGCTGCTCTGGTTTGGGGTGTCAGCCGACACGCGAGACCTCGATCTGTTCCGGTCTTCACATGTTCACAGACACGCGTTGACCTGGGGCTTTGGTGGCGACGGGGACCATCGGGGCCTGCCCTCCGATGGCTGTCGCAATACCGTTCGAGTCTACCGCCGGGGTGTCACAGAGTGGCGGACATCGGCGTGCCAGACGCCGGTCGGCGGTCACCCGAGAACGTGCTGCGGTACCGCTGCGGGCTGACCCCGACGGCGCACCGGAAATGGTGGCGGAGCAGGGCCGCGTCGCCGAATCCGCACGCCGCGGCCACCTGCTCCACCGATCGGTCGGTGGACTCCAGCAGGGTCCTCGCGGCCAGCACCCGCTGGGCGACGAGCCAACGGTGCGGTGTCGTGCCGGTCTCGGCCACGAAGCGACGGGCGAACGTTCGCGGTGACATCGCTGCCCGAGCCGCCAGCCCGGCAACCGGCTGGTCCTGTTCGAGATGCTCGGACATCCATGCCAGCAGGGGCGCCAGGCTGTCGGCGGTAGAGGCCGGGATCGGCGTCTCGACGAACTGGCGCTGGCCGCCCTCGCGCTGGGGCGGAACCACCATCCGCCTGGCAATCCGTGTGGCCACCTCACTGCCCAGTTCGCGCCGCACCAGGTGCAAGCAGGCATCGATGCCCGCCGCGGTGCCGGCGCTGGTGATGATCCGGCCCTCGTCGACGAACAGCACGTCCCGGTCTACGGTGATGGCCGGATGCGCCCGCTGCAGTTCGTCGGCGTAGCGCCAGTGCGTTGCGCAGCGGCGCCCGTCGAGCAGCCCGGCGTCGGCGAGCAGGAATGCCCCGCTGCACACCGACAGCACGATGGCCCCGGCATCGTAGGCCCGCTGCAGGGCCTGGACCAGGTGAGGTCGCGGGCCATCGTCGGGGCCCACTCCTGCCGGGACGATGACGAGGTCCGCGCCCTCCACCCCGTCGAGGCCGTAGGGAGCGATGACCTGGCAGACGCCGTGTGTCGCCGGTGTGGGCACACCGGGGCGCAGCGAGCACACCCGCAACTCGAAGGGAGGAACGCCGTCCCTCGTCCGGTCGATCCCGAAGACCTCGACGGCGACCCCCAGTTCGAACATGGCGACGCGGTCGGTCAGCACGGCGGCAACGGTGCGGATCATCGAGACAGTATGGCAGGAACTAGACGCTCAATGCCATAACCGCCATGGTGGCTGGATTCATTCGGCCGCATGATGAGTGCCATGCTGCCCATCCTGCTCACCATCGCCGCCCTGACCGCCGTCGTGCGTCAACTGAACCGCAATCACCGGCGCGCGGGCGCGTTCCCACCCTCGGTCGACCCGTGCTGTAGCGCCTCGTGGTGGGGGTCGACCTGCGAGTGGCGGGCTACCGGCGGCCGCGGCGGCTGACGCGCACGTCGATGCGGTCCACGGTGGCCCCGGCCACCTCGGCCAGCCGTTGGCGAACGGTGGCGTCGAAGAAGGCGAACTGCGTGGCCCACGCCGGGTCGTCCACTTCGACCACCAGATGCGTGCCGTCGAGGCGGACCGGCTGTACGTGGGCGGCCAGAGCCTCGCCGACGGCCTCGGTCCACCGCCCGAACACGCCGCCCACCACCGTCGGGCGCTGATCGGCGCCACCCATCGCCGCCACCGGCCGCAACGATCGCACCACCACCTCCAGGCTCTCACCTAGGGGGATCGGGGCATCGCTCACGATGCCACTGTGCCATGTTCGATGCGGATCAGCGCGTCAGGGTGGGCGATGTCGGGCAGTGCCCCTGCGGTGGTGATCACCACCTGGCCCGGCGGGAGGTGCCCGAGCAGCGCCGCGCAGCGTGCCGGATCCAGTTCGCTGAGCACGTCGTCCAAGACCAGCACCGGCGCCGAACCCACCCGCTCGGTGACCAGCCGGTGGGCGGCCAGGCGGAGTGCGAGAGCCAGGGTGCGCTGCTCCCCCTGCGAGGCCTGCAGCCGGGCGGGCATCCCGTTGACCAGCAACTCCACGTCGTCGCGGTGCGGGCCAACGGTGGACGAGGCCCGGCGGACATCGTCGGCGCGGGCCGTGCGCAAGGCCGCCGCCAGCCCACCCCGCCGCCACACCGGCTCGTAGCGAAGCTCCACCGCAGTGGGCGTCCCGGCCAACTGCTCGTAGGCCTCCGTCACCATTGGCGCCAAGCGGGCGATCAGCGTCGCCCGGGCATGGCCGAACTGGTCGGCCAGCGCGGCAAAGCGCTGGTCCCACACCTCCAGGGTCATCTCCCCGGCGTCGTCCAAGCGTCCGTTGAGCTGCTTCAACAGGGTGTTGCGCTGGCGGACCACCCGGTCCAGCTCCAGGCGCATCGCGTCGTACTTGACGGCCAACGCGGTCAGCGTGGCGTCCAGGAACTGGCGGCGCACCGCCGGCCCGTCCTTCACCAGCGCCAAGTCGTCGGGCGAGAACACCGTAACGCGCATGACGCCGAGGAGATCCCGAGACCGTTGCATTCGCTGCCGGTTGATCTGCGCCCGGTTGCGCCCGTGGCGGCTGAGCGACAGCTCGATCAAGACCTCGCGCTCGCCGTCGACGACGGTCGCCCGGACGATGGCCTCGTTCGCCCCCACGCGGATGACGGCGTCGTCGGGCGTGCCACGAAAGCTGTCGAGGGTGGCCAGATAGCCCAGCGCCTCGGCGAGGTTCGTCTTGCCCTGCCCGTTCATGCCCACCACGGCGGTGGTGCCGGGGTGCAGCTCGAAGCCGGCCGACCCGTAGTTGCGGAAGTCGACCAGCTCGAGGCGAGTGACGATCACCCGATCAGGTGCCCGGCACGCGCACCGGCATCAGCAGGTACAGGTAGTCGTCCGACCCCTTGCCGCGCAGCACCGCCGGCTTCATCCCGTCCCGGGTGACCAGGGTGATCTCATCGCCGGCGCACGCCTCGACGCCAGCGATCAGGTAGTCGGGGTTGAACGCGGCGACCAGGTCGGCGCCCTCGAACGCGGCATCGAGGTCCTCGCTGGCGTTGCCCACGTCCTGGGTGATGGCACTGATCTTGAGGATGTCGCCACCCATCGCCAGGCGCACCGGCGTGGATTCGCGGGCCAGGATCTTCACCCGGCGGATCGCCTCGAGGAACGGTTCGCGCTCCACGGTCAGCGTGTTGGGGTGGTCGTTGGGGATCAACTGGCGATAGTTGGGAAACTCGCCTTCGATCAGCCGGGTGGTGAGCCGGGTGGGACCCACCTCGAAGGAGGCATCTCGGTCACCGAGGCGCATCACCAACTCGCTGCCGCTGCCAACCAGCCGGGCCAGTTCACCCAGGGCCCGGCCTGGCACCAGCACCTTCTGCCCGGCGCCAAGGGCCTGCTGGCCGGGGAGATCTCGCACCGCCAGCCGGTAGGAGTCGGTGGCCACCATCCGCAACCCGGCGTCTTCCGCAGTGAACAGCACGCCGGTCAGGATCGGCCGAGCGTCGTCGGTGCTGGCAGCGCGCACCACCTGGCGCAGCGCCTCGCCGAACTCGGCCGCCGGCAGCGTGGCCGAGGTGGTCGTTGGCGCCGCCAGCTTCGGGTAGTCGTCGATGGACAGCGGCCGAACGGTGAACTGTGAGCGCCCCCCGCTGACATGGACGTTGTCGTCGTCGACATCCAGCTCCACCTTGCCGGCCGGCAACGAGCGGACGATGTCGGACACCAGCCGCGCCGGGAGCACGACGCCACCGTCACGCTCACCACCCACGTCGATGCCCAGCTGGATCGTCAGGTCCAAGTCGGTACCGGTGATCTGCAGGTGGTCCCCGGACAACACCAGGCGGACCCCGGACAGCACCGGGAGCGCGCCGGTCCGGCCCGTGGCGGCTCGCCCAGCAGTGGTCAAGCCCTCGGCCAGGGCATCCCGTTCGCAACGAAACTTCACAGCGCTGCCTTTCTCATCAATCTGTCTGTATGAGGTAGTAGTGGTAATAAGGGTTGTGGATTGTGCACAACCTGGCATCGTCCCAGCGTGACGTGGTTATCCAGCCTCACAGGCTGTCCCCACGCGCCCACAGGCCGCGGATGACGTCGGTGTAATTCGGGGGACAACCCATCCACTGTCCCCCGCCGAGCAGTACTCGTCCACATGCCGCGCACAGGCCTCAACCCTTTTTCAATCGGGTCGTCAGGTCGGTGACCTGGTCGTAGATCTGCTTGCGTTCGCGCATCAATCGCTGCACCTTGTCGACGGCGTGGATCACGGTGGTGTGGTCCCTGCCGCCGAACAGGCGGGCGATGGCCGGGTAGCTGAGGTCGGTCAGCTCGCGGAACACGTACATGGCCATCTGCCGGGCAGTGACCAGCGGGCGCTGGCGACTCTTGCCGCGCAGCGCGTCGACGCTGAAGCCGAGGATCACGGCGATCTCGTTGAGCAGCTCGTCGTCCGTGCGCGGCTTGACATAGCTGTCGCTGAGCAGGTCGGAGAGCAGTTGCTGGGCCAGATGGGTGCTCAGCGGCACGCTGTTCAAGCTGGCGTAGGCGGTGACCCTGATCAGGGCCCCCTCCAGGGCTCGGATGTTCGAGGTCACCCGCGAGGCGATGAACTCGAGGATCTCCGACGGCACCGGGCTGCGGTCTCGTTCGGCCTTGTTGCGCAGGATCGCCAGGCGGGTCTCCATGTCCGGCGGCTGGATGTCGGTGATCAGGCCCCACTTGAACCGGCCGCGCAGCCGTTCCTCCAGGGTGGGGATGGCGTCGGGCATCCGGTCGCTGGAGATGACGATCTGCTTGTTCTGCCCGTGCAAGGTGTTGAACGTATGGAAGAACTCTTCTTGCAGACCCTCCTTTCCCTCCATGAACTGGATGTCGTCGATCAAGAGGACATCGATGTCCCGGTAGCGGCGTTTGAAGTTGGCGATGGTGTCGGTGCGGATGCCGTCGACGTACTCGTTGAGGAAGGTCTCGGTGCTGACGTAGCGGACGACGTCGTGCTGGTAGTGCGAACGCACGTAATGGCCGATGGCGTGGAGCAAGTGGGTCTTGCCGAGGCCGGCCGAACCGTAGATGAACAGCGGGTTGTAGCTGCGCCCCGGTGTCTCGGCCACACGCTGGGCGGCGGCCAGGGCGAACTGGTTCGACTGGCCCTTGACGAAGTCCTCGAAGGTGTACCGCGGGTTCAGCCCACCGGGCACCATCGACTCGTAGTCGTCGTCGCTGGAGCTCGACCCCGCGGCGCCAGACGAGCTGACCGGCTCGATCGGCGTCGGGGCCGGCGGCTCGTCGGCGGCGTCGGCCACCTCCACCGTGACGGCGGTGTCGGCGTGGTTCAGCTCGTCGAGGGCGTCACGCAACATCGGCAGGTAGCGGGACATGATCCGGTCCCTGGTCAGCGAGTTCGGTGAGCGCAGGTGCAGCTCAGGGCCATCGGCACCGAAGCGATCGACGGCCTGGACGTCTTGGAAGGTGGAGAGCCACACGGCCTCGGACACCTGGGCGCGGAGCAGCTGGGACACGGCCTTCCACAGCTGTTCAGCGTCGCTCACCAGCATCTCCTTCACCCCGTCTGCTCACCTGTCCACATGTTGTCCACAAGGTGTGGAAGGGCGTTGGGCTGAACAAGGCACGCTAGCAGCAGGTGTGCCACCGCCGAAACGGGGGTGCCGGCCCGTCCACCAGTGTTGCGGACGGGTGCGCCGGACCCGTAGCCTGGCGAACGGCCGATTTTTCGGTGTGTTGTCGTCGATCGCCGGTTCGACCGGCTCCTGTGCAGGAGGGCTGCTGCGTGAAGCGCACCTACCAACCCAACAATTTGCGTCGGGCCAAGAAGCATGGCTTTCGCCATCGGATGAGCACTCGCGCTGGGCGGGCGGTGCTCAAGGCCCGCCGGGCCAAGGGCCGCTACCGACTGTCGGCTTGATCTGGCGAATTCGCGATCGCGACGCGTTCGCCCGCCTGTCTGCGCAGGGGCGGCGTGTCGGCTCGGGAGTGCTGTGGTGCACCTTTCTTCTCGATCAGCAGGCGACACCGCCTCGCGTGGCCTTTGCCATCGGCCGCGCCTACGGCCCGGCCGTGGCGCGCAACCGACTTCGCCGCCGCCTTCGTGCGCTGCTCACTGGCGCCCCGCTCCCGGCCGGCTGGTTCCTGATCGGCGCCCGGCCCACCGCGGCCAGGCGCAGCTTCGACGAACTGGCGTTCGACATGCAGCGGCTGATCGACCAAGTCGGCCCGGCCTCCTGCTCCGGCTGATCGATGTCTACCAGCGCGGGGTCGAAGGCCGGCCGTCCCCGTGCCGATTCACCCCGTCGTGTTCCCAATACGCCCGCGAGGCGGTGGAGGTCCACGGTCGCTGGCGGGGCTCGTGGCTGGCCGTCCGGCGGCTGGTGCGGTGCCGGCCCTTTGGTCCCTCGGGCTTCGACCCGGTCCCCGAACGAAAGATGAACTGATGCTTGCTTCCGGTCTGTTCGATGTCTTTGCCACGCCGTATGCCTGGTTCTACGGGTTGACGCGCAACTACATCCTCTCGATCTCGTTCATGGCGTTCATCGTCATGGCCATCACCGCCCCGCTGATCCTCAAGAGCACCAAGGGGATGCTCGAGATGCAGCGTCTGCAGCCGGAGATGCGCCGCCTGCAGCAGCAGCACCGCGGCGATCGCCAGAAGCTGAACGAAGAGATGATGAAGCTGTACCAGCAGCACAAGGTCAACCCGCTGGCCTCGTGCTTCCCCTTGCTGCTGCAGCTCCCGGTGTTCATCATCATGTTCAAGGTCCTCACCGGGCTGACCAAGCGGGTGAACGGCGTGTTCGCTCCGACGTACATCCCCACCGACTCCGAGCTGTACCGCTCGCTGGTGGGCAAGACCGAGATGATGTCGTGGGGCCTGGATCTGGCCAGGACCCCGGCGCAGATGATCGGCAGGGGGCTCGGAGAGGGCTGGCCGTACGCAGTGCTGGTCGTCGCCCTCGGCGCGCTGTACCTCATCCAGCAGCGCCAGGTGGCGGCCCGGGCCACCACCGCGCCGAACATGTCCCCCACCCAGCAGAAGATCATGCAGTACCTGCCGGTGGTCTTCGCCGTGTTCCTGGTGATCTACCTCACCGGTCTGGTGATCTACTACATGGCCCAGGCCATCATCCGTATCGGCTTGCAGTACTACATCACCCACCGCTTCTACAAGGGTGACGAGTCGCTCGGCCGCCAGGCGATGGCCGCCGGCGAGCGGGCCAGGGAGATCGCCAAGGCCGACAAGGACACCGGTGGCGGAGGCGGCCTGTTCGCCCAGGCCAAGCGTGATGCCCAGGCCCGCCGCGAGGCCGCCGCCCCGGCCCCGGCAACCACCGTGAGCAAGCGCGTCACGGCGCCGAAGAACCGGCCCACCGGTGGCCGGACCACCGCAGCCCGCCCGCAATCATCCGGCCGGGCAGCGCGCGACGGATCGCGCGCCCAACAGAAGAACAAGAAGAAATAGGAAGCTCGCCATGGAGTGGGTTGAAACCACCGCGAAGTCGCTGGAGGAAGCCAAGGGGTTGGCCCTCGACCAACTCGGCGTTGCCGAGGACGAGGCCGAGTTCGAGGTCCTCGAGGAACCCAAGGCCGGCCTGTTCGGACGCGTTCGCGGCGAGGCCCGGGTCCGTGCCCGGGTGCGCCCGGCGCAGGTGCGCACCAAACCGGACCGCCGTGACCGCCGGGCCAAGAAGGATGCCGGCGACGCCCCGGCCGCCGAGGCCGCCCCGCGCCGGGAACCTGCCCCGCGGCCAGAGCGAGCCCCCCGTCCCGAGCGCGACCGTGGTGACCGTGGTGACCGTGGTGACCGTGATCGCGGCGACCGCCCGGTGCGGCCGGCGGTGTCCGTCGACCCGGCGCAGGTGGGCGAGGAGGCCAAGCGCTTCATCGCCGGCCTGGTCGAGGCGTTCGGCCTGGAAGGAACCACCGAGTTGTCCAGCCACGAGGCCGAACTGGAGATCAACGTCACCGGTGACAACCTTGGTCTCCTGGTGGGGCCGCGAGGCACCACGTTGCAGGCCGTGCAGGACCTGGCCCGGGTCGCCTCGCAGCGCCGTCTCGGCGACCACGACACCCGGTTGCGGGTTGACGTGGGCGGCTACCGGATGCGACGCCAGCAGGCCCTGTCGGCCTTTGCCCACAAGATGGCCGACGAGGTGCGCGCCACCGGCACCGCCCGAGTCCTGGAGCCGATGGGATCGGCCGACCGCAAGGCCATTCACGACGCGTTGTCCGAGGTCGACGGCATCGCCACCCGTTCCGAAGGCGACGACCCCTTCCGCCGTGTGGTGATCGCCCCGTCGGCATGACCGAGCGGCGCCGGGACGGGTTCGTCAACGCCGAACTCGTCGCTGCGCTGAGCATGATCCGCGATCGTGGGGCCATCGGCGAACGATCCCTGGTCGACGCCATTGCCCACGCCGACCGGTTTGTCACGGCGCTCCCCGAGGCCGGCCATCGGCTGGTCGATCTCGGCTCCGGCGGCGGCCTTCCCGGCCTGGTCATCGCCGTCCGGAGACCGGATGTCGCCGTCACGCTGGTGGAACGCCGGCGTTCGCGCGCCGATCTGCTGCGCCGGGCGGTGTCGGCGCTGGGATTGGACGGCGTCACCGTGCGCGACGTCGACGTCGCCGCCCTTGACCGGGAGGCATCGACCGCCTTCGACGTGGTGACGGCGCGCAGCTTCGCCTCCCCTGCGGTGACGGCCGGCTGGATCGGCCGGCTGCTCCGGGTGGGCGGGCTGGGTCTCGTCAGTGAACCGCCAGAACCGGATGAACGCCGCTGGACGGCAGAGATGCTGGCTGCTGCCGGGTTGACCGATGGTGGGCTCGTCGACGGGCTGCGACGGCTGCTGAAGCGTTGATGTTCCACGTGGAACCTGTGGGCTCGATGTTCCACGTGGAACGGTGCACGGGGCCGCCACCGGCCGGCGCTAGCCTGCCTGCATGTCCGACATCGACGTCGACGAGCATCGTTCGACCGAACTCCCGCCCGGGCGCCCCCTACCACGGGTGATTGCGGTCGCCAATCAGAAGGGCGGGGTGGGCAAGACCACGACGGCCATCAACCTCGGGGCCTGCCTGGCCGAGTTGGGCTGTCGGACCTTGGTCGTCGATCTCGACCCGCAAGGCAATGCCTCGACCGGACTGGGTATCGAGACCCGCGGCTTGGAGACGTCGATGTACCACGTCATCCTGCACGAGGTGCCGTTGGACGACTGCATCGAGCCGACCTCGGTCAAGCACCTGTTCGTCGCCCCCGCCAGCCTCGACCTGGCAGGCGCAGAGATCGAACTGGTGCCGGCCTTCAGCCGGGAGAACCGGCTGCGGCGGGCCATCGATGCCGTCCTCGACGACTACGACTACGTCCTGATCGACTGCCCGCCATCGCTTGGTCTGCTCACCGTCAACGGGCTGAACGCGGCCCGCGAGGTGCTGGTCCCCATCCAGTGCGAGTACTACGCGCTGGAAGGCCTCGGCCAGCTCCTTCGCAACGTCGACCTGGTCAAGCGCAACCTCAACCCCGCGCTCGAACTCTCCACCATCGTCTGCGTGATGTACGACGCTGCGCACGAGACTCGCCGATCAGGTGGTCAACGAGGTGCGCCAGCACTTCGGCGACAAGGTCTGCCGGACCCTCATCCCGCGCACGGTCCGGCTGTCCGAGGCCCCGTCGTTCGGCCAACCGATCATCACGTTCGATCCGATGTCACGAGGGGCGTCGGCCTATCGGGCGGTCGCCAAGGAGGTACACCATGGCTCGTCAGGGCGGCTTGGGTAAGGGGCTGGTGTCGCTGATCCCGGCCGACGTCCTGGCGTCGGCCGGTGGTGCGGCCGACGGCCCCCGGTTGGAGGAGTTGCCGATCACGGCGATCCGGCCGAATCCACACCAACCGCGCCAGCACTTCGACGAGGAGACCCTCACCGAGTTGGCTGCCTCGATCACCGAGCTCGGGGTGCTGCAGCCGGTACTGGTCCGAGCCTCCGGCGACGGCACCTATGAGTTGATCGCCGGAGAGCGTCGCTGGCGGGCTGCCAGGCGTGCCAACCTGGCCGTCATTCCGGCGGTGATCCGGCGCACCGACGACATCGGTTCAGTGGAGCAGGCCCTGGTCGAGAACCTCCACCGCCAGGACCTCACCGTGCTGGAAGAGGCCGCGGCGTACCAACAGCTGATCGAGGACTTCCATCTCACCCATGAGCAGGTCGCCGCCCGGGTGGGCAAGAGCCGGTCAGGGATCACCAACACGCTGCGGATCCTGACGTTGCCCCCTGCGGTCCTCCATCTGCTGGCCGGCGGCCGGTTGTCTGCCGGGCACGCCAAGGCGCTGCTTGGAACACCCGACCGGACCCGCCAGGAGGCGCTCGCCCGCCAGGTGGCCGCCGAGGGTTGGTCGGTCAGAGCGCTGGAGGACGCCCTGCGCGCCCCCACCACGGTCGAGTCCACCCCGGCCACCGGCAGTCCGGCTCTCGACGGCGCCGGTGTGGCAAGGGCGACCCGGCTGCGCCCGCCGGGCCTGCTGGAGTTGGAATCGTTGCTCGCCGATCACTTGTCCACACGCGTGCATGTGTCCATGGGTCGCAAGAACGGTCGCCTGACGATCGATTTTGCCGACCTGGAGGACCTCGAACGGATCTACTATCGGATGGTGGCGACGGAGAGTGGTGAAAAACCACACGTTGAGTAGCACTTGACCCCAACCTCGCGTGGCAGGGTTACACACATCTGTGGATCAACCTGTGGATAAACTATGACTCGCGACCAGAGATCCATTGCTCGATGGCCGCCGCGGTCGCCACGGCGATGTCCGGCGCCAACTCGGCGTAGGTGGCCACCGGCCCGAACACCAGGTGAACCGCCGGCATGCGCGTCTCACGCAGCACGGGAAGGCGCATCCCGCTGACGGCGGCGCGCACCCCGACGTGACAGGCCAACGCCGAGGCGATGGTGTCGGCCAGCTGGTGGCCGCGGGCCGACTCGAACGCCGGCACCTGGTAGAAGTGCACGTCGACGGTGGGCTCCTCGGCGGCCTCGAACGCCACGTAGGCCGTTGCCTGGAAGGCGTTGGCCGCCTCCGCCTGGGCCAGCGGGTCGGGTTCGTCGAGCACGATGACCGACGCGCCACGGCCGCGAACGTCCTTGGCGACGAGGCGGGAGAGCGGGCCGAAGGTGCCGAACTGGCCGACGGCGAGGCGTGCCCCGGCGATGGAGCCACCACCTGCCAGCAGTTCCTCGTGCTCGCGCAGCATGGCGACCCCCGGACCACTGCCGGAACGGTCACCGAG
Source organism: Ilumatobacteraceae bacterium (assembly GCA_037045185.1). GTDB lineage: Bacteria > Actinomycetota > Acidimicrobiia > Acidimicrobiales > Ilumatobacteraceae > JAKOUY01. The sequence continues at coordinate 608,146 of JBAOHQ010000004.1, read as the reverse complement.
CAGCGCCAGCGCCCGGACCGTCTCCTGGCCGCACACACCGTCGGCGATGATGCCCGCTTCGGCCTGGAACATCCGCACGGCGCGCAGGGCCAACGGGCCGAAGATGCCATCGACGCGGCCGCAATCGAATCCCAGGCGAGCCAGGGCGGTCTGCAACTCGATGACGTCGTCGCCGCGCAGGTTCGGCGACGTGAGGAACAGCTGGCGGTCCCCGAGGGTCCAGGACGCCTCGACCAGGGCGTTCCAGGTGTGCTCGTCGCACACACCGGTCTCGAACAGGCCACGGGCGCGCTGGAACCGGCGTACCGCATCGGTGGTCGCCTCACACCATCCGGTTGGATCAGCGTGGCCGGCGGGGGAGTACCCGGCGGCGCTCAGCCGACGATGCAGGTCACGGATCGCCTCGCCACGCTGACCCTCGGTCAGCGGGAAGGTGGCAGAAATTCGCTGAGCTCCTGCAGTATCTGGCCTTTGCCCTTGGCGCCGACGAGCCGCTTGCGCACCTCGCCCCCGTCGAAGACCAGCAGCGTCGGGATGCTCATGACGTTGTAGCGCATGGCGATATCGGGGTTCTCGTCGACGTTGAGCTTGGCGACCGTCAGGTGCCCGGTCTGCTCCGTGGCGATCTCCGACAGGATCGGGGCGATCATCTTGCAGGGCCCGCACCATTCGGCCCACAGGTCCACCACGACAGGGGTGGAAGCGGCGTTGATGGTCTCATCGAACGAAGCCGTGGTGAGCGTGACGATGCCGTCGGCCATGGGCGGTCCTTTCCTCGGGATCGCCATGCTATCGACGAACCGCTAGTGCTGGGCTTCGAGCCACCGCTCGGCGTCGATGGCCGCCATGCAGCCAGAACCGGCCGCCGTGATCGCCTGACGGTAGGTGAAGTCCTGGACGTCACCACAGGCGAACACCCCATCGACGTTGGTGTACGTCGACCCAGGACGGGTGACCAGGTAGCCGTTGTCGGCCATGTCCAGCACACCGGCGAACAGGTCGGTGTTCGGGCGGTGGCCGATGGCCACGAACAGCCCGGAGACCGCCAGGGTGCGTGTCTCACCGGTGCGGGTGTCGCGCAGGACTGCGCCTTCCAGTTTGGAGTCGCCGAGCAGCGAGTCGACCACGGTGTTCCACACCATGTCGATCTTGGGATGGTTGAGGGCTCGCTCCTGCATGATCTTGCTGGCCCGCAGGCTGTCCCGGCGATGGATGAGGTACACCTTGGAGGCGAACTTCGTGAGGAACGTGGCCTCCTCGACGGCGCTGTCGCCACCGCCCACCACGGCGATCTCCTGGCCGCGGAAGAAGAACCCGTCACAGGTGGCACAGGTGGACAGCCCGTGGCCGAGCAACCGCTTCTCCTCGTCGAGCCCAAGCATCAGGCTCTGCGCGCCGGTGGACACGATCACCGCGTCGGCCGTGAACGTCCGCTCACGGACCGAGATGGCGAATGGTCGGGTGCCGAAGTCGACGGCGGTGACCTTCTCGGTGAGGAACTCGGCGCCGAACCGGGCGGCCTGCTCACGCATCTTGCCCATCAACTCCGGTCCCATCACCCCATCGGGGAAGCCCGGGAAGTTCTCGACCTCCGTGGTGAGCATGAGCTGACCGCCCGGCTGATCGCTGGTACTGCTGGGTTCCCCCTCGATCACGAGCGGGGCGAGATTGGCCCGGGCGGTGTAGATGGCTGCGGTGAGCCCGGCAGGGCCCGAGCCGATGACGACGACCTGGTGGTGGCTCATACGTCCTGAGTGTGGCGGGAGCGCATCAGCAATCCACCGGCCACGCACAGCAGCCCGCCCACGACCAGGTAGGAGATCCACACCGTCGTGGCGTGGTCGGCGCGGAACACTCGCCCGGACACCTTCTGCAGCAGGCGGGTCCCGAGGATCAGCGACAGCACGCCGGCAACGAGCGCTCCCACGCTGGCCAGAACACCGAACACCAGGGTTCGGATCCCCTTGACCACCTTGACCGTGACGTTGTCACGGACCAGTCCTACGTAGCGGTCGACGGTGGAGGTGAGGTTCGCGGCCCAGTTCGGATCGTTCAGCGGGTTGCCCGGCATGGCAACGCACCCTAGCCCGGTCAGCTCTCCAGGCGGAAGGCTTCGGTGAGCGCGGCGCAGGTGTCGACCCGGATCACGGTCAGCGAGCCGTCCTGGTTGCCCACGAGCACGGCCGCTGCGCCGCGATAGGTCAACGGCACGATCACCTGGCGATTGCCGAGGCACGACGGGTCGGTGGTGGTGGTCTCCAAGGCGGTGTCGGGTTCGTTGGCTGCGTCGCCCAGCAACGCCTTCACATCCTCGACGCTGTCGACCGCGACTGGCCCGCCGGCCGGGCTCTTTGATGCGGCGCCGACATCGGGGGCGGTGCCGAAGCTGACCGGAGCCGCACCGGCGAGGGGAGCCGAGTCGGGCGCCGCGACGTCGGCACTGCGCGCCCCGACGGCGAGGTCGGCCGGGCTCGTGGTGGGCGGGGCGTCGGAGAGCGCGACGTTGCTGGCGTTCGGCCGGATCATGCCCAGGGCAATGAACAGGACCACCGCCGCGGCAGCGGCTGCCGACAGGCCGACGGTCCACCAGTTGCGCCGGCGCAGAGGAATCACGGGGGCGGGCGCCACCGCAGGGGCTGCTGCCGACTGCAGGTCGTCGAACACCGCCAGCGCCGCAGCCACGGCCGACTCCCTGGCGGGAGCGGGCGCGGCCTCGTCACGCAGGGCAGCGCGCAAGACGTCGTACTGCGCGGGTTCGATGGGGTCGTCGGTGTTCATGGCGCAGGAGTTGGACGGTTGGAGGAACTGGATTGGTTCCCGTGCGGCGGTTGCTCCCCGCTGGCTCGGTGATAGGCGGCCGCCAAGGCGGCGCGACCGCGGGCGATGCGGCTCTTCACGGTACCGAGCGGGATGCCGAGGCTGGTGGCGATCTCGTCGTAGTCGAGATCGGCGACGTCACGCATGACCACCGGGATCCGGTAGTCGTCGGGCAGGGTGGCCAGGGCGCTGGTGAGCGCATCGCGATCCACAACCCGTTGGATCGGCGCGTCACCGCGCGGGTCGGCGACCGGGGCCTCCAGGGTGGTTCCGTCGTCCTCCACCGTGAGGCTGACAACGGGCCGGCGTCGCCGGCGGCGCAGCTCGTCAAGGCTGGCGTTCGTGGCGATGCGGTAGGCCCACGTCCCGAACGACGCCCGGCCGTCGAAGCTCGACAGGGAGCGCACGATGGCGATCAGGGCGTTCTGCGCGGCGTCGGCGGCGTCGGCATCGTGACCGGTGACCCGCCGGCACACCGCGTAGACGCGGTCGTAGTGGCGGCGCAAGAGGTCGTCCATCGCCCGGCGGTCACCGCCCTTGGCCCGCTCGACCAGATCGATGTCGTCGATCACGCCGGGCTCCATTGGACGTCGGTCACGGCGCCGCGGAACGGCCGCCCGGCCGGGCAGGCGTTGTCGCGCGCCAGGCCGACGAAGACGACAGCGACGTAGCGTGTAGCCGGACCGACGGCAACGGAGATCGTGCCGGCCCGGCGCGCCTCGGCGCGCTTGACGATCTCCATCTGATCGAACGACGTCGGCGCTTGACCGTCGGCCGCCGTCATGATCTGCACACCGTACGGGGCACTGGCGATGTCGGCGGTGAAGGTCCCGGCCTGCGGCGTGCGCAGGTCAACCAGCAGCCCGACCCCTCGCTTGCCGCCCAGGCGGCTGTCCCGGTAGCACAGCGACTGCCAGGACGTGGCCGGTGTGCCGTCGAAGGCCAGGGTGACGTCGTCGGCGGGCTCGGAGCCGTCTCCGTCGGGGTCGAACAGGGCGATCGCTGGGTCGACCTCAGTCGCGACCGGGTCGGTCCGTGTGGCGGTGGGGACGGTTGGCTTCGGGGGCGCCGTCGATGGCGCCGGGTCGTCACCCAGTGTCGCCCAGATGACGATGACCAGGACCAGGGCCGTGAACAGCAGCCCCCCGATCACGAGCATCGACGGTGTCCGCCGCTGGGCGAACTGGCGGTTCGGCCGGACTCGTGGGCGGCGGGGGTCCTGCGGGGTGCGGTCTGGTCGCAGTGGGACCCCGGCTGGACGGCCGCCATGGCCCAGTTGATAGCCGCCGGCGGGCGTGCGCGGTGGGGCACTGCGGCGATCCTTGCCGGTGGGAACGCGGATTGGCGACGCCGGGGAACCGGTGGCCCGGGGCGTGCGCGCCGGTGTGCTCTGCCCGGTTGCCGGGGTGGGGGCGTGGGCGGCGGTGTCGCTGGCGCGCGAGATGACGGCGCCGATGGCGGCACGGACGTCGGCGCCGCTGGTGAACCGGTCGTCGGGCTTGCGGGCCAGCAACTTGTGGACGAGATCGGCCAACCCTTGGGGGAGCGTCGGGCGCAGCCGGCTGATGTCGGTTGGGTCGCGGTTGAGTCGGGCCAGTGCCGTCTCTGCGTCGTTCTCACCGAGGAACGGCACCCGTCCGGCGAGGCACTCGTACAACACCAGCCCGAGCGAGTACAGATCTGCCCGCCCGTCGAGCTTCTTGCCGCGAACCTGTTCCGGGGACAGGTACTTGGCCGTCCCCATCATGATGTTCTCGCTGGTCAGGTCGTCGACATCACCCACGCCCTTGGCGATCCCGAAGTCGGTGAGCAAGACCCGGCCGTCGGGCGTGATCAGGATGTTGCCCGGCTTGACGTCACGGTGCACGAGACCGGCCCGGTGCGCGGCGTCGAGGGCGTTGGCCACGTAGCTGCCGATGTGCATCGTCAGATCGGGGCTGAGCTTCTTCTGCTCGTCGAGCAGCGTGCGCAGGCTCTTGCCGTTGATCAACTGCATCACCACGGCCTGGCGATGGGTGCCCGCGACGTCGTCGTCGACCGCGTCGTAGACCGTGACGATGTTGGGGTGGCTCAGCTGAGCGACGGCAATGGCTTCGCGGCGGAACCGTTCGGCGACGATCGGATCGGCCGCCAGGTTCGGCTTGAGCAGCTTGATCGCCACCTGGCGGGTGAGCAGCAGGTCCGACCCGACCCAGACCTCGGCCATGCCACCCTGAGCGAGTCGCCGATCGAGCCGGTACCGACCGGCGAGAACGGCCGCTGCCTGGGGCGCGGCGGGAGTGTCGACTGACTTCTGGGTGGACATGGGCGCGCTGCCCACGCTAGTTGGGCTCGCGGTCGCGAGCCCGGCAATGTCGCGACGATTCGGTGCGCTCAGGTGGTCACGGTGAAGGCGACACCGATCGTGCCCCGCCCGGCGTGCGAGCCGACGACCGGGCCGATGTCGCCGACGACGATCTCGCCGCGGTAGTGCGGGCGGAGCATCGCCAGGAACTGATCGACGTCCTTGCAGTCTGCGTGCAGGACGGACAGGTTCTCCACGGGCCCGTACGACCGCAGCTTGTCGACAAGGAACGCCAGCGCCTTGCTGCGTGTGCGTTGCTTGCCGCCCTGCTCCACCTTCCCGTCGCGAACCTCGATGATCGGCTTGATGGCTAGCGCCGAGGCCAGCAGCGCCTTGGCGCCGCCGATCCTGCCGCCTTTCTTCAGGTTGTCCAGCGTGTCGAGCGCTCCCCACACCTTCGTGCAGGCCGCCAACCGCTCTGCCGTGGCGACCACCTCCTCGTGGCTGGCCCCACTGGCAGCCAACCGGGCGCAGGCGCTGACGATGACACCGAGCCCGAGCGTGACGCTGCGGCTGTCCACCACGCTGACCCGCACGACATCGGCGACCGACCGAGCGGCGAGCTCGGCCGATTGCATGGTGGCCGAGAGCGCCGCGCTGAGGTTGACGACGACCACGCTGGTGGCGCCGTCGGCGGCCAGGGCGCGGTAGGCCTGCTCGAACTCGCCCGGCGCGGGCGCCGCGGTCTCGGGCAGCGTGGGAGACGCGGCGCACTTCGTCCAGAACTCCGTTGGCGTCAGGTCACGGCGGTCCACGTACTCGGTGCCGTCGATGCGGATGGTGAGTGGCACGATGACCACCCCGAGGGCATCGGCGACCGAAGGCGGCAGGTCGCAGGCCGAGTCGGTGACGATGCCGACGCGTTGATCGCTCATGGGTCTGGCAGGGTACTCGTCGCCGCCCGCCGGGCCGCACGCAGGCGCCGGTGGTGACGGACCCACCAGGTGACCAGGATGAGCGCGCCCGCGCCGCTCAACAGGTAGCCGAGCCCGGCGATCCCGTTCACTGTCAGCGTCAGCGGGAGGGCCGGCGAGACCTGGGTATCGCCCTGCGGGGTCAGCACCTGCACGGTCACCGGGATCCGCCCGTTGGACCGTGCTTCGATGGGGATGGGGATCTGGGTGGCCGCCGCGGCCGGCAGTTCGTAGACACGGTCGTTGTCGGGAAAGGTGATCTTGTTGGCCCCGGCGCTGAGATGCAGACGGATCTTCAGCGGGGTGGCGCCGTTGTTCGTGAAGTTCAGCCGGAGGGTGGCGGTGCGGCTCCCCAGGGTGGCGTTGAAGGGTGACGGAGGAACGACCGCTGCGGTGACGGCGGCGATCTCGTTGTCGACCCCGGTCACGATGCGAGTCATCGCTGCGGCGTCCAGCGCGGTGGACGGGAGCACGTCGAGGGCCCTGTCCCACTGGCCGGGGCGCGGGTCGGCGCTGGGCAGCATGGTGGCGACGTTGCGGATGGCCGCCCGCCGCTCGCCGGCCGGCGGTTCCAGCGGTGCGGGGGCGGCATCCACCGTCGCCAGGTCGAGGGTGAGCGGTTGCTCGTTCACCAGCACCGGATCGACCCGGCCGACGAGGTCGTCGACGGAGACGGCGCGCAGACCCGTGGTTCGGCTCACCGTGGCGCACACCGTTCGAAGGACGGCCGCGGGGATGACCGTCAGGTCGGCGGGGGCCACGAGCACGCCGCGGCGGCTCGGCGTCCCGCCGGCGGCGAGGATGTCGTTGCGGATCATCAGCAGTTCGGCGGCGATGCCGGCCCCGGTTGTGGCGGGCGGCGCGTCCGTGGCGGACAACCTGGCGGCGATCGCCCGGTCGGGGGTGGTGCCATCGAGACCGGTGCCCGAGCCGGTGGCGATGCGCACGACCCGCGAGCTGTCGAAGAACGCACCCGGTGTCGACGGCAAGGCGTCGAACTGCTGTGTGGTGAACAGCAGCAGGCGGTTGCCCAGGTCGCGCCGCAGCGTGGCGCCCCCGGCCGACAGGCGATCGCCGGCAACCGCCACCAGGCGCCGCGCCGGCTGGCGCAGTGCGGTGATCGCCGCGTCCTCGCCATCTCCCAACCACTGCGTGTACAGGGCGCTGCGCGCGGTGGCGGCCATCGTCGAGGGATCGAGCGGCAGGATCGGTTCGCTGATCAACTCGTCGTTGCCGAGGGCGGTGGCCAGCCGGTCGCGTACGTCGGGATGCTCGGCCAGGGCGGCGATCGTGCCGGCGGGAAGGTGGACAGCGACCGGCGCATCGCAGGCATCGAGCGCCCCGATCAGGTCGTCGAGGATGCCCAGTGCGGCCGGGCTGAGATGGGCGACTCCCAGATCGTCCACGTCGACGGACGTGCCGAGGCCCACCACGACGGCGACGGGCAGGGTGGTCTCCGGATCGGCGGTCTCGTTGACGTGGATGAACGTCAGCGTTGGCGACTGCTGATCGGCCAGCGCGACGTCGAGCGCGTAGACACCCGCGGCGTCGATGGTCAGGGTGTCGTCGTGCTCCTCGGCCGCCTCCGTTGGCACCACGAGGCGCCTGGTGGGCCCGTCACCGGCGAGATCGGAAAGGCGCACGGTCACGCTGTCCACGACCGGACGGTCGGCGGCGCGCAGGTCGGCGCGGCGGGTGACGGGGGACAGATCGACGAAGAGCTGGTCGTCGTCACCCGGGGTGCCGCTGAACTGCAGGTCGAGCGTGAGCGGGGATCCGACGTCGACCTCGAAGGTCTGATCGACGATGGTGACCGTGGGAGGCGGGCCGGACCGTGGCGGGGTGGTCGGGACCGCCGCCGGGCCACTGGGGAGCAGTGCAAGTGCCGGCGCCAGCAGGACGATCCGGGCGAGCCCGACGGTCACAGATCCCGCTCGCTGACCATCAGCCGGTCGGGCAGCTCGACGAACCCATGGCGGGCGTACAGCCGTCGCGCCGCCGTGTTGTCGACGTGGGTGTTGACCAGGACACGCCGGACGCGCCCGCGGCCCATCCACCGCAGCGCGTCCGCCACCGAGCGCGTCACCGTGGCCACGGCGCTGATGGTCGGGGTGCACAGCGAGGCGCTGGATGAAGCCGAGCTCGGCGTCACGCCCGCTGATGGCGACAGCGATCGGCGAGCCGGCCTGCTCGACGACCCGACCGCGGTAGGTCGGGGTGGCCAGGCAGACATCGGCGAGACCGGCAGCATCCATGCCCCAGCCGAGGCCGAAAGCCGCGGTGTCCAAGGCGGCAGCATCGGCCAGGTCGGTGTCGCGCAACGGCCGACTGGCGCGGCGCGGCGGATGGCGGAAGCTCGGCCGGCCGAGTTCCAGCAGCACCAGCTCTTGGACGACGGAGAAACCGATGGTGGCGAACCGATGCGCCCCTGCCGGGGTCAGGGCACCGGTGCGCACGCGCTGGTATCCGTGGTCGACGAGGCTCGCCAGCCAGCGAACCAGGTCGCCGGTGGTGGGCAGGCTGTGCTGGCCGAGGAGCACCAACTGGGCGGTGGTGGGCCGGTGCGGCACCGGGCGGGCTCTGGCCGAGATCGAGGCGCCGTGCAGGAGCACCGCGTCGTCATGGCTGTGCGTCACGGCCGATCTCACCGGGTGCGACGGTAGCGGTTCACGGCAGGCGCACGGAGGGCGACCGGTAACGTCGGTGCCGTGACCGTGCTCTTCGCCACACATCCCGCGTGCTTGGAGCACCTTGCCGGCCCGCACCATCCGGAGCGTCCGGAGCGGCTCGAGGCCGTGCTCCGGGGGGTCACCGCCTCGGGTGTGGGCGACGGTGTGCGGACGATCGAGCCGCGGTGGGCGACGCGTGACGAGATCGTCCGGGTTCACCCGGGCGGCTATCTGGACGCTATCGAACGGGTCTGCGCCGCGGGAGGTGGGCGGCTCGATCCGGACACGCTGGCCAGCGCAGGAACGTGGAATGCGGTGCTGTGCGCCGCCGGGGCCGGGTTGACGGCCATCGAGATCCTCGACGCGGGCGGCGGCGAGTCGGCGTTCTGCGCGGTGCGACCGCCCGGCCACCACGCCACCGCGGCGGAGTCGATGGGATTCTGCATCGTCAACAACGTGGCCGTTGCCGCCGCTGAGTTGGCCGAGCGCGGCGAGCGGGTGCTGATCGTCGACTACGACGCCCACCACGGCAACGGCACCCAGGACATCTTCTACGCCGATGGGCGGGTGCTGTACGTCAGCATCCATCAGTGGCCGCTGTACCCGGGGACCGGGCGGCCCCATGAGTTGGGCGAGGGCGGCGGGTGGGGCACGACGCTGAACATCCCGGTGCCACCCGGCGCCACCGGCGATGTCTATCTGGCTGCGTTCGATCGCCTCGCCGCGCCGATCGTCGACCAGTTCCGCCCAACCTGGGCTATCGTGTCGGCCGGCTTCGACGCCCACCGCCTCGACCCAATCACCGAACTCGGCCTGTCGTCGGCCGACTACCCGGCGCTCACTCGGCGGATCCTCGACACCGTCGCGCCCGGCCGGAGGCTGGTGATGCTCGAAGGCGGGTATGACCTCGGTGCCCTATCGGCCAGCACGGCCGCCGTCCTGCGTGAGCTTGCCGGCCTGCCCAGCGAACCGGTCGAGGACACCACCTCGGGTGGGCCGGGAATGGCCCAGGTCGACGGCATCGTGCGCATGCTCAGCGAGGCGGGATTGGCATGATTCCGGAGCGCTTCGCGCCGGTGCTTGCCGAAACCGCCGATCTCACCCGCCGCTTCCGGGCCGCCGGCCATCGGCTGTTCCTGGTGGGCGGGACCGTGCGTGACCTGTTGATCTCCACGGACCACGACCAGTTCGACTTCGACGCCACCACGGACGCCCGCCCGGACCAGATCAAGCGGCTGCTCGCCGGGTGGGCCGATGCCGTGTGGACCCAGGGCGAGCGTTTCGGCACCATCGGGGCCAAACGCGGCGAGCGGGTGTACGAGATCACCACCCACCGGTCAGAGGCCTACACCGACGAGTCACGCAAGCCCGAGGTGGTCTACAGCGACAGCGTCGAGGTCGACCTGTCCCGCCGGGACTTCACGATCAACGCCATGGCGCTGGAGCTGACCAGCGACACACCGACGTTGGTGGATCCCTACGGCGGCGCCGCCGATCTGCTGACGCGCACGCTGCGCACGCCGCTGGCGTCGGAGATCAGCTTCAGCGACGACCCGCTCCGGATGCTGCGCGCCGCGCGGTTCATCGCTCGGCTGGAGCTGACGCCGGTGCCCGAGCTGGTGGACGCCGTGCGCCAGATGGCCGGGCGCTTGGCGATCGTCTCGGCCGAACGGATCCGTGACGAGTTGGACAAGCTGATCACGGTGCCACACCCCTCGGCGGGGCTGTGGTTCGCCATCGACACGGGCCTGGCCGACTACTTCCTGGCCGAGCTGCCGGCGATGCGCCTGGAGCAGGATCCCATCCACCGTCACAAGGATGTCCTGACTCACACCCTGGCCGTGGTGGAGAACGTCCGCCCGCCACAGGAGTGGCCCGAGCGGCAGTTCGACTTCCGCCGCACCCGCCTGGCGGCGCTGTTCCACGACGTCGGCAAACCGCGCACCCGTGGGTACCAGAAGGGCAAGGGCGTCACGTTCCACCATCACGACGCGGTGGGCGCGTGGATGACCCGCAAGCGGCTGACGGCGCTGCGCTACAGCAGCGAGGACGTCGAGTCCATCACCGAGCTGGTGGCCCTGCATCTGCGGTTCCACACCTACTCGATGGGCTGGACCGACAGCGCGGTGCGCCGCTACGTGCGTGACGCCGGCGATCTGCTCAACGAGCTGAACGTCCTGACCCGTTGCGACTGCACGACGCGCAACGAGCGCAAGGCGGCGCTGCTGTCCCGGCGGATGGACGATCTGGAGGCGCGCATCGCCGAGCTGGCCGCCACCGAGGAGCTCAAGGCGCTGCGGCCAGAGCTCGACGGGGTGGCAGTGATGGCGTTGCTCGGCATCCCGCCGGGGCGCGCAGTGGGCGAGGCGCTGGCGTTCCTGATGGAGATCAGGCTGGAGGAGGGCCTGATCGGTGAGGGCGCTGCCACCGAGCGGCTCCTGGCGTGGTGGCAATCCCGCCCGGCCTGACGTGGCGCAGGATCTAACGTTGCGCGGGTGACAGACCTCGACACCTTGGACGTGCCCGCCGACGACGGCAACGACGTGCGCTGGGACCTCGGCGGACTCGTCGCCGACTTCGGCGGGATGGACGGCGCACTGGACCGGGCCGCGGCGATTGCCGAGGAGCTGCAACCGGTTCGTGGCACCGTGGCGTCACTGGATGCTGCCGGGCTCGCCGCGGTCCTCGGCCGCCTGTCCGAGCTGCAAGAGCTGATCCAGCGCGGCGTCGAGTGGGCCCAGCTCGAGCAATGCACCGACACCGAGGACCCGGTCCGCGGTGCCCGGGTGCAGCGCGCCGACGAGCGGGCGACCGAGATCGCCAACCGAGTGCTGTTCTTCGGGCTCGAGTGGGCTGCCGTTGCACACGAGGCGGCCGAGTCGCTCCTGGACGATCCGCAGCTGGCGGCGTACGTGAACCACTTGCGCTGTCGTGCGGGCGATGCGCGACCACCTGTTGCCCGAGTCCGAGGAACAGCTCCTGGCGCGGAAGGCCGTCACCGGCCGGTCGGCGTGGGTGCGCTTGTTCGAGGAACTGGTGTCGGCGATCTCGGTGACCTTGGACGGCGCACCTGCCACGCTCGAGCGCGGTCTGTCGGCGTTGGCGAGCAACGATCCGGGCGTGCGCGCCAAGGCCGCGGCGGCCGTCACCGACGCCCTGGCGCCCGGGCTGAAGACCCGCGCCTTCATCCTCAACACGCTGATGGCCGACAAGGCGACCGACGACGAGCTGCGCCGGTTCCCCACCTGGGTGTCGTCGCGCAACCTCGACAACCAGGCATCCGACGCCTCGGTCGACGCGCTGGTCAGCGCCGTGCAGGCCCGCTACGACCTTCCCCAGCGGTGGTACCGGCTGAAGGCCAGGATCCTCGGCGTCGAGCGCTTGCATGACTTCGACCGGATGGCCAGCGTGGCCTCCAGTGACCGCGCCTACGGGTTCACCGAGGGCAAGGGAATCGTCCTCGACGCGTTCCGTGGGTTCAGCCCCGAGCTGGCCGACATCAGCCAGCGGTTCTTCGACGAGGGTTGGATCGACGCCGGGACCCGCCCCGGCAAGCGATTCGGTGCGTTCTGCGCCTACACCGTCCCCAGCCACCATCCGTACGTGTTGCTCAATTGGACCAGCCGGCGCGGCGACGTGTTGACGCTTGCCCACGAACTCGGCCACGGCGTGCACGCCTACCTGGCCAGGGCGCAGACGGTGTTCCAGCCAGGGCACGCCCTTGACGGTCGCCGAGACGGCCTCGGTGTTCGGTGAGCAGCTCACCTTCGCGGCGCTGCTGGCCGATACGGCGGACGCCAACGACCGCCTGGCGCTGCTGGCCGAGTCGATCGAGGGCGGCATCGCCACGGTGTTCCGCCAGGTGGCGATGAACCGCTTCGAGCACGGGGCGCACACGGCGCGGCGTGCCGAGGGCGAGCTGTCCGTCGACCGCCTCGGTGACATCTGGGCCGAGACGCAGGGGGCCATGCTGGGCGAGGCCGTCGAGGTCACGCCCGGATACCGCACCTGGTGGAGCTACATCCCGCACTTCATCGGCGTGCCCGGCTACGTCTACGCCTACTCCTACGGGCAGTTGCTGGCGATGAGCGTCTTCCGCCAGTCACAGATCCAGGGGTCGGACTTCACCGCGCGGTACCTGCACATGCTGTCCGCCGGTGGGTCGCTCCCACCGGAGGATCTGGCCAAGATCGTCGGCTGCGATCTGGCCGATCCGGGCTTCTGGGACGGTGGCCTGGCGCTCATCGAAGCCCAGATCGACGCCGCCGAGCTCGCCGCAGCCGACGCCGGCCGCCTCTGACCCCCCGTTCGCCCGCCCACCCGCCCGCCGGCCGCCCGCCGGCCGCCCGCCGGCCCGCCCGCCTGACCCACCCCGCCGCCGTCGCATGGGCGCGAAACCCTCGGATATCCGAAGTCTGCGCGCCCATGCGAGCCGAGCGGCGCGAATCCCTCGTTGCATGGGCGCGAAACCGTCGGATATCCGAAGTTTTCGCGCCCATGCGGGGAAGCGGGCGGGGGTGTGGGGGGTGGGGGGTCGTGGTGGGGTGAGCTAGTTGCCTTGCTTGCGGGCGCGGCAGGACCATGGTGACCGGCGCGACGGCCGTGCGGTCGGTGCCGGCGAGTTCGTGGAGCGCGTCGATGTGGAAGTTGGTGCGCTCGAAGGCCATGTAGAGCTCGCTCCAGGTGGGCTGGCGGGCGCCGTAGCGCGCCTGGAGGTTGCCATCGTGGTCGAACATCGCCGCCACCGGGTGGGCGATGGCCACCACGAAGCTGCACCCTGGCCTGAGGACGCGGTGCACCTGGCGGAACAGCCGGTTGATGTCCTCGACGCGGTCCAGCGAGTGCACCGCCAGGACCAGGTCCACCGACGCGCTGGTGACGTCACCGAGATCTGCCAGCTGGTTGGCGTGGCACTCCACGTGCACCTCGGCGCGCTGGGCCGCGGCGCGCGCCGTGCTGATCCGCTCGGCGTCGGGGTCGATGGCGATGGTCTTGGCGCCGGCCACCGCCAGGTCGACGGCGTTCGAGGGGCGGGCGATGCCGAGCTCGATGGCGCGCTTGCCGGCGAGGTCGCCGCACAGACGCAGCTCGGCATCGTCGGCGACGTTGGGGCCGTACGAAATGGTCATGGGACCAGTGTGGTCTCCAGGGCCATTCCGGTGGGGGATAGCGTGTGCGCCCATGGCTGCCGGTCGCACCTTCGGCGAGGGTTCGTTGCGCCGCGGCGCCGGCGTGGTCGATCACCGTCTGTCCCGCCGCCACCTCATCAACGAGTTCCGTCGCGGTCGGCTGCGTGCTGACCAGATCTGCGACGCCCATCCGGAACTGATCCGCGCCGCGAAGAACGTGGGCAGCCCGGCATCCATCGTCTGCCCGATCTGCGCCCAGTCGTCCCTGCGCCTGGTCACCTACGTGTTCGGGCCGCGCCTTCCGGCCCACGGCCGCTGCGTGTCCACCGCCGCCGAGATCGCCAAGCTCGATGCCCGCGCCGACGAACTGATGGCCTACGTCGTGGAAGCCTGCGTCGGGTGCCGCTGGCACCACCTGCTCCGGGCCCTGCCCGTTGGCGGCCGCCAGGCCAGGCGAACCGGCTGACCACTCCCGCGTGGCCCGTCAGAACGGGCTGTAACCCAACCGGTTCCTGACCGAGATCATCTCGCCGACGTGGGCGTTGCCGTGCCCGATGACCGGCCACTGCACCAGCCATGCCACGGTCTTGGCGGACCACATCGCGTGGAGCCATTCGGCCTCTTGGGTGGTGATCCCGGCGTGCGTGGCCAGCCGCCGAGACGTGGACGGGATGGTGTCCAACGCCATCGAGGCCACCCGCCCGAGCCACCGCTCGGTGGCGTCGAACACCGCGTCGACGTACCTCATCAGCGGCTGGCGCCGCAGGCCGGCAGTGACCGAACGATCTTCTGCCTCGGCGATACCAGCCATCGGAGACGCTTCCGCCAGGCCGAGCGCCCCGCGGTGGGCGTCGAACAGCGGCGGCTTGTTGCGGATCGCCGTCGTGATCGCCAGGTCCTGGTGACGCGCCAGGTGGAGCAGCAAGTGGTTGAGCGACGAGCCCCCGCCGTCGGCTCGCTCGGCCCATCGTTCGTCGGGGACCAGCGCCACCACCGCGCCGTTCAGCTTCTGGCGGACTCCCGCCAGGTCCGCGCCGATCCACTGCATCAGGTCCATCCGGCCACCGTACGCCGACTCTGTGACACCCCCCTGGCACCATGGCCGGCGTGAACGACGAACGGCGCCGCTACGCTTGCCGGGTCATATTGGCCCTGCCCCAGACCGGGGCCCCGGCGAGGAGTCGGGTCCGAAGGGAGGTTGCACACGCATGATGCGTGCTTACGAACTGATGGTCATCGTCGACGGTGATGTCGAAGAGACCGACGCCCAGGCGTGGACGAAGTCGCTCAGCGACTCGATCGCCGCCGCCGGAGGCAAGGTCCACGGCAAGCCGGATTGGTGGGGGAAGCGGCAGTACGCCTACCCGATCAACAAGAAGGAGTACGGGTACTACATCGTGCTCAACGTCGAGGCGCCCGGTGGGGCCCTCGACGATCTGGAGCGCACCCTGCGTATCGCCGACAGCATCGTCCGCCACAAACTCGTCCGTCTGCCCGACGCCGAAGCAGCGCGTCGCGGCATGGGCACCGCAGCCTGATCGCTGCACCCACTCACGCGGCCCGAGGCCGCATCTCGAAGGAGGCACCACCATGGCCGACAGCACTGTGACCCTGACCGGCAACCTGACCAAGGATCCGGAAATCCGCTTCACCACGGGCGGGCGCGGCAACTGCAGCTTCGGGCTGGCCGTGAACCGCCGCTGGCAGCAGAACGGTGAATGGCAGGAACAGACGTCGTTCTTCAACGTCGTCGCCTGGGGCACGCTGGCCGAGAACGCTGCGGCATCCCTGAACAAGGGCATGCGCGTCATCGTCACCGGCCGGCTGGAGCAGCGTTCCTGGGACACCCCCCAGGGCGACAAGCGTTCCATCGTCGAAGTCATCGCCGACGAGATCGGCCCGTCGCTGCGCTGGGCCCGCGCCGAAGTCGAGCGTGTCGCTCGTGACAGCGGCCAGGGCGGTGGCGCCGGATCCGGCGCCGGCGCCACGGCGGCGAACCGTTCCCCAGACCCCGTGTACGGCGACGAAGAGCCGTTCTGATGTCCCACCCTCGCACGAAAGAATCCCCGACATGACCAGCAAGAAGAACAAGGCGCGCACGCCGAAGGCGGACAGCTCCAAGAAGTTCAAGAAGAAGACCAGCGTCTTGGTGACCGAAAAGGTCGAGTACGTCGACTACAAGGACGTCAACCTGCTGACCCGCTTCGTCAGTGACCGCAGCAAGATCCGCAACCGGCGGGTCACCGGCAACGACGTCCAGCAGCAGCGCGAGATCGCCAACGCCATCAAGAACGCTCGGGAGATGGCCTTGCTGCCGTACACCAAGCGTGTCGCCCAGGCCCGCACCGGCCGCCCACCGCGCGGTGACGGCGAGGGTCGTCGCGGCCGTGACGAGGCGGTCGAGACCACCGCGGCTGCCGACGAGACCGTTGATGCCGGCGCGGACACCGGTGCCAGCGACGAGACGGAGGCCTGATCCCGATGAAAGTCATCCTGCGCAACGACCGCAAGGGTCTCGGCAAGCGTGGCGACATCGTCGAGGTCAGCGACGGCTACGCCCGCAACTTCCTGCTGCCGAAGGGCCACGGCATCGTCGCCACCGACGGCGCGGTGTCCCAGGCGTCGGCGATGCGCCGCGCCCGTGACCTCCGTGACCAGCACGACCGTGAGTCGGCCCAGACCGTGGCCTCGGCCCTGGTGGCCAAGATCATCAACATCCCGATGAAGGCCGGCGCCGAGGGCAAGCTGTTCGGCTCGGTCACCGCCGCCGACGTTGCTGCCGCGGTGGAGGCCCAGACGGGAATCGTGCTGGACCGCCGCAAGCTGCACATCGAGCACATCAAGACGGTGGGCCAGCACACGGTGTCGGCCAAGCTCCACGCCGACGTGGAGTTCCCCATCACCGTCGACGTCACCAAGAAGTAGTCGCCCCCATCCTCACCGAGGATCCACCCGTGCTTCGACGCGCCCTGGCATCGTTGGCGGGGGCAGGTTGTCCACACCCGTCCACAGCGGGCGGGCCCTATCCACACACGAAGACACAGGTTGCTCCCCTAGCGATCCACACGACGGCTCAGGCAAGGTAGGTGAGACATGGTTGACACCCGCGAGCACCGCGACGGCGTCCGAGATCGCCAGCCGCGGCGTGGCGATGGACGCGTCCCACCCCACAACCTGAGCGCCGAGGAGAGCCTGCTCGGCGCCCTGTTGCTGTCGCGCGACGCCATGCACCAGGTGTCCGAGCTGCGCCTGTCGGCCGACGAGTTCTACAAGCCCGCCCACCAGCACATCTACGCCGCCATCCGCGGCTTGAGCAGCATCGGCGAGCCGGTCGACGCGGTCACCGTTGCCGATGAGCTGCGTCGCAGCGGCTTGCTCGAGACCATTGGCGGGTCACAGGTCCTGCTGGAGATGCAGAATGCCACGCCAGCCATCTCCAACGCCGGCCGCTACGCGAAGATCGTCCAGGACACGGCGCTGTTGCGGCGGCTCATCGGCGTGGCGGGCGAGGTGGCCGAACTGGGCTACAGCGAACCCGACGACGTCACCAAGGCCCTCGACGAGGCCGAGACCAAGGTCTTCGAGATCGCCGACCGGCGGGTGTCCGACAGCGCCAAGGAGCTCTCCGAGTTGCTGCCGCTGACAATGGACCGCCTGCAGGAAACCTGCGAGCGCGGGGACATCATCACCGGCACACCGACCGGCTTCAACGATCTCGACGAGATCCTCTCGGGCCTGCAGCCCAGCACGTTGAACATCATCGGGGCCCGCCCGGCGATGGGCAAGACGGCGCTCGGGCTCGGCATGGCGGTCCACGTGGCCAAGACCACCCGCAAGCCTGTGCTGGTGTTCAGCCTGGAGATGGGCCACGCCGAGCTCACCCAGCGCATCCTCGGCAGCGAGGCCGAGGTGGACTCGCAGAAGATGCGCACCGGACGGTTGTCCGAGCAGGACTGGAGTCGCATCGGGCGGGCCTACGCCCGGTTGGAGATCCCGCTGTTCCTCGACGACAACCCGCGGGTCACGGTGATGGAGATCCGTGCCAGGGCCCGGCGAATCAAGGCCCAGTACGGCGGGCTGTCGATGATCCTGATCGACTACCTGCAACTGATGAGCGGTGGCGCCTCGGCGGAGAACCGCCAGTTGGAGGTCAGCGAGATCAGCCGTGGGCTGAAGATCCTGGCCCGTGAACTGGAGGTGCCCGTGGTGGCGTTGAGCCAGCTCAGCCGAGCGTTGGAGACACGTGCCGACAAGCGTCCGATGCTGGCCGACCTGCGAGAGTCGGGCTCGCTGGAGCAGGACGCCGACGTCGTCATGTTCCTGTACCGCGACGAGGTCTACAACCGGGAGTCCGCCGACAAGGCAGTCGCCGAGTTGAGCATCGCCAAGCACCGCTCCGGTCCCACCGGTGTCGTCCGTCTCGTGTTCCGCGGCCAGTACACCAAGTTCGGCGACGCAGCCCGAGGGGTGTGACCGTGTTCGCTGCCGATTCCGGCGCATTCCTCGGTGACGACCTGATCGTGTGGTTGCTGCTGGCCCTCGGTGGGGCGATGTTCGCGGGCAACATGCTGGCCATCATTCGCCCTCCGGCCCAGCGGCGCGACGCCACCGACCTGGCCGAGGCCCCGCGCGGCCGCAGCCTGACGATGGCCCTCCTCGGACTCGCGGTGTTCGTCGCCGCCCTGGCAAGCCTCATCGCCGAGTAGGGCTAGCGTGCCGCCCATGGGCGCGCCGGACGTGGTGGCACCAGGGGGCGGCACGTCGCTGGCGCCCACCTGGTGCAGCAGCGACAAGGATTTCGTCACGACCAGCCTTGGGCGGTCACGGCTGTGGGCCACGATCGGCCACGGGGTGATCAACGAGGTCTACTGGCCCTCCACGGGGGAGCCGGAGCTGCGTGACCTGACCTTCTACCTGGTCGGTCGCAACGGTTGGGTCGACCTCAAGCGGACGCGGGCGTACCGGCTGACGATCGAGGCCCCCGCCGTCCCGCTGGTCACCATCGTGCACGAGGGTGACGACTACCGGGTCACCCTCGAGCCCCTCCCCGACCCGCGCCGTGACGTGCTGCTGATCCGCTTCGCCGTGGAGGGTGACTACCGCCTGGCCTTCGTCGCCGCCCCGCACCTCGGCGGAACCGGTTTCGACAACCTGGCCGAGGTGCACGACGACGGGATGTACGCCGTCCACGGCGATCGGGCGATGACGATCCACGCCAACGTGCCCATCACGCAGCGCAGCGTCGGGATCGTCGGGGTCAGCGACGGGTGGCAGGACCTCGACCGCCACGGCCAACTCACCTGGCGATACGAGATTGCCGGTCCCGGGAACGTCGCTCTGTCGGCGCAGGTCGAGGCGACAACGGGCGTGCTGGCCGTGGCCTTCTCCAGCACCACCGTCGGGACCCGCACGCTGGCGCGCAGCAGCCTGGCCGAAGGGTTCGACGTGGCCAGGCGGGACTTCGCCGAGCGCTGGCGGGCCTGGGAGCGCAACGTGCACCTCGACCACATCGACCCTCGGTGGCGTGATCTGGCGACGACCAGTGCGGCGGTGATGAAGATGCACGAGGACCGCACCTATCCGGGGGCGATCGCCGCCTCGCTCAGCGTGCCGTGGGGCAACACCACCGACACGGCGGGCGGGTACCACCTGGTCTGGCCGCGCGACGCCGGGCTCGCCGCGTTGGGGCTGGTGGGTGCCGGGCAGGTCGACGACGCCCGCCACGTGCTGGCCCGGTTCATCGCCACCCAGCTGTCCGACGGGCACTGGGCGCAGAACGAGTACCCCAACGGGGTGGTCTACTGGCATGGGCTGCAATTGGACGAGGCCGCGTTCCCGGTCGTGCTGGCTGCCAAGCTCGCCGAGGTCACCGGGCAGACGGTGTACGGCGTCGCCGGCATGGTGCGCCGCGCCCTTGGCTTCATCGCCCGGATGGGGCCAAGCACGCATCAGGATCGCTGGGAGGAGAACCCCGGCCTCAATCCGTTCACGCTGGCGGTGATGATCGCCGCCCTGGTCGCCGGGGCGCGCTGGCTGGCGCCCGATGATGCTCGCGAGGCTCTCGCCCTGGCCGACGAGTGGAACGACCGGGTCGAGGAGTGGTGCTACGCCACCGCCACCCCGCTGGCCCAGCGCTTCGGCGTCGACGGTCACTACGTCAGGCTCAGCGTCCCCACCGAAGGGGGGCTTGGCGGCCGGGTGATGCTGCGCAACCGGGACGGCGAGATGATCGACGTCGCCGAGCTGGTGGCCATGGAGTTCTCCTACCTGGTGCGCTTCGGGCTGCGGTCCGCAACGGATCCGCGAGTCCTGAACACCCTGGCGGTGGTCGACGAGGTGCTCGGCGTGGACACGCCGTCAGGGGTGGTCTACCGGCGATATGTGAACGACGGGTACGGCGAGCGCGCCGACGGGTCGGCGTTCGACGGGTGTGGCATCGGGCGACTGTGGCCGCTGCTGTGTGGCGAGCGTGGCCATCTGGCCGTGCTCGCCGGCCACGACGCCACGCCGTACCTGCGAACGATGCAGCGGTGCGCCAGTGCCGGCGGGATGCTGCCCGAGCAGGTGTGGGACACCGATCCGGTCCCGGCTCGGGAGCTGGTTCCCGGGCGCCCGTCGGGCAGCGCGATGCCGCTCGTCTGGGCCCACGCCGAGTTCATCAAGCTGGCCTCCACCGCCGCCACCGGGCGGTGCGTGGAGCGGCTCGACGTGGTGGCTGCCCGGTATCGCGAACCACGCCCCGCCGCTCGCTGGTCATGGCGTGACGACACGCCCGTCGACGCGTTGACCGGCGGGCGGGCGCTGCTGGTGGAGCACACCCGGCCGTTCTCCGTGCGCTTCGGGTTCGACGGGTGGCAGTCGCCAGCGGAGCTGGACGGCGCCGCGCTCCCGTTCGGCCGCTGGGGCGTGATCTTCGACGCGGCCACCCTGGCCGGCCACGAGACGTTCGAGTTCACTCGGCGGTTCGGTGACACCTGGGAGGGCGTGGACCACACCGTCACGCTCGGCTCGATGGCCGCCCCTCGCTGACGACCATCGCCGCCCCGACGATGCCCGCTTCGTTGGCCAACGTGGCCGGGACGATCTCGGTACGCAGGGCGATGCGCGGCAGGAACTTGTCGGCCTGGTCGCTGACGCCACCGCCGATGATGATCAGGTCCGGCCAGATCACGCTCTCCAGCAGGCTGAAGTATCGCTGCAGCCGCTTGGCCCATTCCTTCCAGCTGAGCTCCTTCTCGTCACGCACCGACGCCGCTGTCCAGTCCTCGGCGTCACCCTTGCCGTCGAGCTCGACGTGACCGAGCTCGGTGTTGGGCACCAGCACGCCGTCGATGAACAGCGCGCTGCCGATGCCCGTTCCCAGCGTCAGCATCAGGATCACCCCCGTGCGCCCCTTCCCAGCGCCGAAGCGGACCTCGGCCAGACCGGCCGCGTCGGCGTCGTTGACCACGGCGACGGCACGGCCCGTGGCCTGGCCGAACAGCTCGTGGGCGTTGACGCCGATCCACGACGGGTCGATGTTCGCCGCCGTCTCCACCGTGCCGTGGCGGACCACGGCGGGCAGGGTGATGCCGATCGGCCCGGGCGTGTCGAGCCGGCCGACCAGCTCGGCGACGTTGGCGGCGACGGCGCCGGGTGTCGCCGGCTGCGGCGTCTTCAGGCGGATCCGCTCGCTGACCAGGTCACCGGTAAGGACGTCGACGGGAGCGCCCTTGATTCCCGATCCGCCGATGTCGATCCCGAGTACCGGTGCGTCAGTGGTGGCCACGGCGTCATGGTAGGGGGAGTCGCCCCGACGGGTTGCAAATGATCCTTTCGAAAGATATCTTTCGATATTGGAAAGGAGTGTCATGAACCCGCTGATGATTCTCGGACTGGTTCGCCGTGAGCGAATCAACGATCTCCATCGAGCCGACGATCACTGGTCGATCGAGGCCCCCATCCCGTCCGACGAGCTGCGCCGGCAGCATCGCTTTCCCCATCATCGATGAAACCCGACGGACTGCGCCGGGTGACGAGCCCCACCGAGATGCGCGCTCTGGCGCATCCGGTGCGGATGTCACTGCTCGAAGCGCTCCGCCGGGAGGGGTCGTTGACCGCCACCGAGGCCTGCGAACTGGTGGGGGAGAGCGCCGCCAACTGCTCGTTCCACCTGCGCACGCTGGCCAAGTACGGCTTCGTCGAGGAAGTGGCCGGACCTGGCCGGCGGCGCCCGTGGAAACTCGTCGGCCGGGGCATCTCCGTCGAACTGGACGAGGACGACCCGGCTTCGGGCGTGGCCGGCGCCGAGCTGGCGACCCAACTCGACGCCCGACACCTGCAGCGCAGCCAGACCTGGCGGGCCACCCGCGCCAGCTACCCCCAGGAGTGGCGGGACGCGGCGTTCGAGGTCGACGCCCTGGCCTACCTGACCCCAGGTGAGCTCGCCGAGGTGGAAGCCCAGGTGATGGCCGTGCTCGGCCGCTACCAGCGGCGCGCCGACGACCGGGCGGTCCGCCCGGCCGACTCGATGCCGATCTCACTGCGGATCGTGGCGCACCCGCTGGCGCCGACCGCGTCGGGCGCCTGAGCGCGCCCCTCGACGCGGTCCATAGCGATTGCTATGGTTCCCCGGATGGGTGTCTACGACGGGGTGCGCGTCCTCGACCTGTCCACGGGCGTGGCCGGGCCGATGGTCGCCATGCTGTGGGCCGACCACGGCGCCGACGTGCTGCGCATCGAACGGCCCGGTGCCGACAGTGTCCCGAGCGGCACCGGCGAGCAGGTCTGGCACCGGGGTAAGCGCCGGGCGGAACTGGACCTTCGTTCGGCAGAAGGGGCGGCGCGTTTCGCCGAGCTGGCCGACCAGGCCGACGTGGTGATCGAATCGTTTGCTCCCGGCACCGCCGGCCGCCTCGGCGTGGATCACGAGGTGCTGGCGGCGCGCAACCCGGGGCTGGTCACGCTGAGCATCAGCGCCTACGGCGACCACCCGGCTCACCGCGCCAGACCGGGTTACGACGCGCTGGTGATGGCCCGCACCGGCCTGCTGTACGACCAGAAGGGCCGCGTCGGCGGGGCGATGGAGGTCATCAACGGTCGCCCGGGACCGCACCCCGACTTCGATCGGCCCGAGGGGCTGGTGCGTGGCGCCGACCGGGACGGCCCGGTGATGCCGCGCACCACCTGGCCCAGCATCGGTGCCATGTACCTGGGCGCCTTGGGGCTGGCGGGCGCCCTGCGAGCCCGGGAGGTGACCGGCCGCGGCCAGCACGTGCGGACCTCACTGCTGCAAGGCGCCCTGGCGGCCACGGCGCTGAACTGGCAGCGCGTCGAGGACCCGGACGCGCCGCTGTATTGGATGTGGCCCATCGACGGGCGCAGCATCGAGGGTCTGTACCGATGTGCCGACGGGCGCTGGGTGCATCACTGGACGGTTCGGCCGCACTGGGTCCTCAGTGCTGCAGACGGTGAGACGTTGTCGGCCCGGCCGATCGACACTGCCTACCGCGACGACCCCGACCGGCTGTCCATGGAACCGGACGGACTGCTGGCTGGCATCTTCCTGCACCCGCTGTTGAGCGACGCCTTTGCCCGGTTCCCGTCGGCAGAATGGGTCGCCGCCGGGAACGAGGCGGGCATGGGCGTCGCCCTGGTCCGCTCGCCGGCCGAGGCCCTGGCCGACGCCGAGTTCCTTGCCGACGGGTGCGTCACCGAGACCGATCACCCCACCCTCGGCCGTCTTCGCCATGTCGGCCAGGTGCTCGAGTTCTCGGCGACCCCCGGCCGGGTAGGGACCTCGACCCACCCCCGCGCCGCCGACCCCCCATCGTTCATGTCACCGCATGAACGAACTGTCCGTTCATGCGGTGACATGAATCTGGCGAAGGGGCCGTTGACCGGTATTCGCGTGCTCGATCTGGGGTTGGGGGTCGCCGGGCCGTTCACCGGGCGGATGCTGGCCGACCTCGGCGCCGACGTGATCAAGGTGATGGCCCTGCACGACGGGTATTGGGCTGGCACGCACATGGGCCTCGGAACCAATCGGGGTAAGCGCAGCATCGCCCTCGACCTCAAACACCCCGACGGCCTGGCCGCCCTGCACCGCATGGTGGCCGACGCCGACGTGGTCACGACGAACTGGCGTCCCGGGGCGGCGCGCCGGTTGGGCCTGGACTTCGAGACCCTCCACGCTCGCCACCCACGGCTGATCGTGTGCAACACCCGGGGCTATGACCGCGGGCCGCGCTCGGCGCTGCCGGGCACCGATCAGACGGCGGCCGCGCTGACCGGGACGGAGTGGGAAGACGGGGCCTGCGACGCCGGCAACCCACCGCTGTGGAGCCGTTCGAACATGGGTGACACGGGCAACGCGCTGCTCGCTGCGGTGGCGATCGTCGGCGCGCTGTACCACCGGGACCGCACGGGCGAGGGCCAGTTCGTCAGCACCGCCATCGTCAACGCCGGCCTGCTGCACACCGGGTACGCCTACCTGCACGCCGACGGGACGCCCGCCCAGTGGGGCCATGTCGACGCCGGGCAGTACGGGCTGTCGCCCACCTACCGGTTGTTCCGCTGTGCGGGTGACGAATGGGTGGCAATCGCCGCGGTCACCGACCACCAGCGACAGCGCCTGACCGGACTGGTCCCCGGTGACGTCGAGGAGTGGTGCTCGGGGCGGCGCGCCGGCGAGGTGGTCGCCGCTCTCGACGCCGCCGGCGTGCCTGGCGAGGTCGTCAACGAATCGTTCTGTCGTGAGCTGTTCGCCGACCCCGAGGCCGAGCGGCTCGGCTGGGTGTCGCGCACGTCGGCGGGCGGCGTCGGTCGGTTCGAGGACCCCGGCCTGCTGATCGACTTCTCGGCCACACCGGGCGGGGTGCAGCGGGGTCCGTGCCTGTGCGGGGAGCACACCCGCGAGGTGCTAGCCGAACACGGGTACGCGCCGGAGGAGATCGACGCCCTCCTCGCGGCGCGGGCGGGGCTGCAACGATGAGACCGTTCCCCGAGCCGGTGCGGACCGAGGACAACCACGGGTTCTGGGACGCCGCCGACGAGGGCCGGCTGGTGATCCAGCGCTGCGCGACGTGTGCCAGGTGGCAGCACCCGCCACGCCCGATGTGCCCGGAGTGTGGCTCACTCGACCAGGCCTGGGCGGAGGTCTCGGGCGGCGGGGTGGTCTACAGCTGCTCGGTGCTGCACCATCCCCAGCACCCGGCCTTCGACTACCCGGTGGTGGCCGCGCTGGTGGATCTGGACGAAGGGGTCCGCCTGGTGTCCACCGTGGTGGGGGTCGATGCGGGCGCGGTGCGTATCGGCCAGCGGGTCCATGTGCGCTTCGCCCCCACGACGGCCGGAGGGCAGATCCCGGTCTTCGCCCCCGAAGGCCGAACGTGACCGGCGTGGGCGGCAAGGCCGCGATCATCGGCATCGGCCAGACCGAGTTCAGCAAGCATGCCGGTCGCAGCGAGACCCAGCTCGCCGCCGAGGCGATCCGCGCTGCGCTGGACGACTGCGGGCTGCGTCCGGGGGACGTGGACGGCCTGGTGAGCTACACGATCGACCCGGTGGAGGAGATCGAGCTGGCTCGCTCGGTGGGCCTGCGCGACCTCGCCTGGTCGAGCCGTGTGCCCTACGGCGGGGGTGGGTCGCAGGGCGTCGTGTTGCACGCCGCGGCCGCGGTGGCCTCGGGTGCGGCCACCACCGTGGTTGCCTACCGGGCCTGCAAGTCCCGCTCCGGGCAGCGCTTCGGCCGGGCTCAGCTGGGCACGCAACCCACCAGCAACCACGCCGGCACCACGGCCACGCAGTGGTGCATGCCCTACGGGGTGATCACCCCGGCGGCGTGGATGTCGCTGAACGCCTCCCGCTACATGCACACCTTCGGGGTCACCAGTGAGGACTTCGGCCGCGCCGTGGTCCAACTGCGGGCCTACGCGGCCACGAACCCGGCGGCCCACTTCCACGGGCGGCCCATCACGCTGGACGACCACCAGCAGTCACGGTGGATCGCCGAGCCGTCGATCCGCCTGTTCGACTGCTGCCAGGAGACCGATGGTGCGGTGGCCCTGGTGGTGACCACCGTCGAGCGCTCCCGGCACGCGGCGGCGCCGGTGACGATCGCCGCGGCGTCGGGTGCCGCCGTGTTCGAAGAGGAGATCGCCACGAACCACTACCGGCCCGATCTGTCGGTGATGGACAGCGCCGCATTGCTCGGCCGGCGCCTCTTCGACCGCACCGGCATCCGCCGTGACGACATCGACGTGGCGATGATCTACGACGCCTTCACCCCGGTGCTGTTCATGCAGCTGGAGGGGCTCGGGTTCTGCGAGCCCGGCGAGGCCAAGCACTGGGATCTCGGTTCGGCGGCGCCCATCCCGACCAACCCCAACGGCGGCCTGATCGGCGAGGGGTACATCCACGGCTTGAACCTGACGTCCGAAGCGGTCCGCCAGCTGCGCGGGACGGCGGCGAACCAGATCGGCGCCCCGCAGCGCGTGCTGGTCAGCGCCAGCAGGACCGGTGTGATCCTGGAGCGCCCGTGACGGCGATGGCTCGGCCCCGCCGCAGCGACGGCGCAGTCACCCGCCGACGGGTCCTGGACGCCGCGGTGTCCACCGTCCTCGAACTGGGGTACTACCGGGCCAGCTCGAACGAGATCGCCCGCCGCGCCGGAGTCACCTGGGGCACGATCCAGCACCAGTTCCGGACCCGCCAGGCGCTGCTGCTGGAGGTGCTGAACGATCGGTGGGACGAGTTCCAAGCGGCCATGGCACGCGCCACCATCCGCGGCGCCACACTGGAGGAGCGACTCACGGCGGTGCTCGACGTCCTCGCCGAGCACTACGGATCGCCGCTGCACCTGGTGCAACTGCAGATCCTGCTCGACCTCGGCCAGGACCCTGACACCAGCGACGAGGTCCGCCAGCGCATCCACGAGCACGGGGCTCGGCTGGTGCGCGCCTGGCAGCCATTGTTCGACCAGGCACTCGGCGAAGCGGCACTGCCGACGCTGGTTCGTTACACCTTCCTGACGATGCGCGGGTTCCTGGCCGGCGAGCTGATCTCGTCGCGCGTCGCCCACGTGCCCGCCACCGCCGAACTGCGCCGGCTGCTCGTCACCGGCATCGCCAGCACCATCCGCGCCGAGGCCGCAACCCGGCAGCTGCCCATCGAGGGGGACTGATGACCACGACCACCGACACCCGATTGATCTCGGCCGATTCCCACGTCGCCGTGAACCTTGCCGACATCCGCGAGCGGGTCCCGGCCGGGCTGCGTGGGGCCTTCGACGACGCCATCGCCACCCAGGCGCGCCACGAGCACGAGATGAAGCACGGCCGGCAGATGTCCCTCGACGACTTCGACATCGAGGCGATCAGCAACCCCGGCTACCGCGAGCCCGTTGCCCGGCTGACGGCGATGGACCGCTGACGGGGTCGAGGCCGAGGTGCTGTACAGCGAGGTCAGCGCGTTCCGCTCGTTCGGGCTGGTGACCGGTGACTGGAAGCCCATCAGCCGAGCCTTCACCGACTTCATGGCAGACTTCGCCAGCGCCGACCCGCGCCGCCTACTGGCGTCCTACCAGGTCCCGATCATCGACATCCCCTACGCGGTGGCCGAGGTACAGCGACTGGCCGGGCTCGGGGCGCGCAGCGTGCACCTGCCGAACCACCCGAGCGAGGTGGGCCTGCCCGACTACCACGATCCCGTGTACGACCCGCTGTGGGGCGTGCTGCAGGAGACCGGTCTGTCCATCAGCCATCACCTCGGCGTGCGCAACAGCTTGTGGGAGGTGTTCGTGCGCGACCCGACGCCGCAGGCGGCCATCTTCACGTCCTTCCCCAACCTGGCGATCAGCGAGGTCGTCGCCTGGTGGATCCTCACCGGCACGCTGGAGCGCTTCCCCGGGCTGCAGATCGTGTTCGTCGAGCCCAGCCTCTACTGGCTGCCCGGATTCCTCGCCCAGCTGGACAAGAAGTCGGCCGTGTATGACCTGCCGGGCGTGCGGCTCAAGCCCAGCGAGTACTTCCGGCGCAACATGGCCTGCACGTTCATGGACGACGAGGTGGGCCTGGAGATGCGCCACGCCATCGGCGTGGAGAACATCCTGTGGTCGACCGACTTTCCGCACCCGGCAACGACGTGGCCGAACTCGCAGGCCATCGTTGCCCGCCAGTTCGCGGGGATCCCCGACAGCGAGCGCGACCTGATCTGTTCGGGGAACGCCCAGCGGATCTACGGCCTGGGCGGCGAGACGGCGGCCTAGCAGCGGGGCGTCGTTGCCCGCCGGCTCAACAGCAGGCAGCCGGGGGAGTGGCCGTGACCGCCCCCTCGCCCGGCGCGCAGCACGGGGTCTGTGTCGTGTCAGCGCTCGGCACGGGATGCATCACCGGGGCATCAGCCAGCACGGTGTACACCTCCCACGGTTCGGCGTCTGGGCCGTGGACCCACACCTTGTCCTGCACGGCATAGCAGCAGGTGGTCTGCTCCTCCACATCAGTCACCAAGCCCTCGTTCGTCAGCCGCTCGATCGCCTCGCTGACCAGCTCGCTGTTCGCCACCTCGATGCCGAGGTGATTGAGGGTGCCTCCCTGCCCCGGATTCTCGATGAGGACCAACTTCAGCGGTGGCTCGCTGATGGCGAAGTTTGCGTATCCGTCGCGGATCTTGGCCGGCTGTGCTCCGAACAGCTTGGCGTAGAAGGTGATGGCCGACGGAAGGTCGTTGACGTTGAGGGCCAGTTGGACTCGTGACACGGGACGCTCCTTGGGTGGGTCGACATCGAGATAGATTGACGTCTGTCGATGCGTCGAGCCTACCAATAGATTGACGTTCATCAATATAAGGGAGGCGACTCGTGGTTGCGAAGATTGCTGGACCAGTTGTGCGGTGCTGCGAACCGGTAGGCAGCAGCCGGTTCGACGAGACGGATGCCGCCGAACTGGCCGCAGGCTTCCACGCCCTGGCCGACCCGGTGCGGCTGCACCTGCTGTCGATGATCACGGCCGGCGGTCAGTCAGGGGCCTGCGTGTGCGACCTGGTCGGACCCGCCGGGCGATCACAGCCCACCGTCAGCCACCACTTGCGGATCCTGCGCCAGGCCGGGCTGGTCACCAGTGAGAAGACGCGGCACGTGGGCCTGGTACGTCGCTCAACCGGCGCGCCTGGCCGCCCTGCGCGGCGCGCTCGGGTGACTCGGCCGACCTCGTAGCCTTCCTCCATGAGGATCGCCATCATCGGTGGTGGGATCGGCGGCCAGGCGCTGGCGCTGTCCCTGCACGCCGCTGGCCTGACCGACGTCGAGATCTTCGAGGCCTCCGCCCAGCTCGCCGAACTGGGCGTGGGAATCAACGTCCTCCCCCACGCGATGCGCGAACTCACGGAGCTGGGTGTCGCCGGCGACCTGACCGAGATCTCGGTGCCCACGGCTCGCCTGTCGTACTTCAACCGGTTCGGTCAGCAGATCTGGAGCGAGCCGCGGTGGGCTGGGCGCCGGGTACCACTGGCCGCAGGTCAGCATCCACCGTGGCCTGCTGCTCGGGGTGCTGGCCCGGCGCACCGCGGAGCGGCTCGGGCATGAACGAATTCACGTGGGCCGGCGGATCGAGCATCCACGCCAACTGGCCGGGCATGGGCGCTTCGACGTGATCGTGGCCTGCGACGGCATCCACTCGGCCATGCGATGGTGGATGTACCCCGACGAGGGTGGCCCGTTGTGGAACGGGGTGACGATGTGGAGGGGGACCACCGTGATGCCAGGGTTCCTCGACGGGCGGACGATGGTGATGGCCGGGCGGGTGTGGGACCGCATCGTCGCCTATCCGATCCGCGATCTGGCCGATGGTCGCCAACTGGTCAACTGGGTCGCCGAGGCCCGCAACGACGAGCAGCGGCCGATGCCCAAGCAGGACTGGCAGGTCGCGCTCGTCGACGATCCGCTCGAACACGTCGGGACCTTCATGTTCGACTGGCTGGACGTGCCGGCGATGATCCGCGCCGCCGGGGAGGTGCTGGCCTACCCAATGGTCGATCGTGAGCCGTTGCCCACGTGGCGTCGAGACCACGTCGTGCTGCTGGGCGATGCCGCGCACCCGATGTACCCAGTGGGGTCGAACGGGGCCTCCCAGGCGATCATCGACGCCAGGATCCTGGCCCGTGAGCTGGCCACCCACGACGACCCGCTCGACGCCCTCGACGCCTACGAGGCCATCCGCCGCCCGGCGACCGCGGCACTGGTGATGGCCAACCGCCAGGCCGGTCCGGAGCAGAGCATGGACATCGTCGCCGAGCGGGCGCCGAACGGGTTCGAACGGCTGGACGACGTGATCAGCCAGGAGGAACTGGCGGCGATCAGCGCCCGCTACCGGCAGGTGGCCGGCTTCGATCCGGCGCTGTTGAACGATCGGCCGAGCTGGTCGGTGACCCGCTAGGTCCGGCGTCGGCCACACTGTGGTCATGCCACTGATCCAGATCGACGTGCAGGACCGGTACAGCGCCGACATCCACCGCCAGCTCATCGACCGATGCACGCGCCGACTGTCCGAGGTGGCCGGGACGCCACTGGATCGCTTTCGGGCGACGGTGAACCCGTTCCCGGCTGACTGCTGGGGGATCTCCGGCGAGGCCGACCCGGCGCTGGTGTCACCGATGATCCGGATCACGTTGCTGCAAGGCCGGGCGTTGGAGGTGGTGCAGGAGATGCTGGCCGTGGCCAGCGAGGTGACGGCCGAGGTGCTCGGCATCCCGCTGGAGGACGTGCGTGGCTTCGCCCACGAGATCCCGCGCTCGCTGTGGTCGATCGGTGGTGTCCCGGCCAGCGTGGTCTACGGCGACGCCCCGGTGCCGGCCCCGGCCAGCTGATCGGCCACCACAGAGAGCCCAGAGTGGGAATCGAACCCACGACCTTTTCATTACGAGTGAAATGCTCTGCCGACTGAGCTATCTGGGCGGCGGCCGGACAGCTTAGCGGGCGGTCCTACAGGCTGGGCAGGGCGAGCAGCAGGGCCTGGATCTGTAGGGTCTCGTTCGGGTTGCGGTCGAGGAACTCGATGGTCTCGTGGATCCGGCCCACCGCCGCCGCCAGGGCGTCAGGGCGAGCCTTGGGGGTGACGTCGAGTAGCGCGTCGCGGTAGGCGCCGGCCATCACCGCCAGACCGGCGCGCAGCTCGTCAGTCCGGTGACGGCGCAGCTCGCGCTTGTGCCGGTCCTCCACGGTCTTGCGCCCGCTGCCCCGCTCACCCACCGCCTTGACCCGAGCATCGAGTTCGACGATCTCGTGGGCGTGCCGGGCCGCCAGCGGCGCGGCAGCGGCGTCGATGAGGCCGAACAGTTCGGTGGACAGGGTGACCACCGCCCTACCGGTGCCGTCGAGACGGCGCGGCGCCGAGGCGAACGCGTCGCGGCGACGCGCCAGGTCGGGATCCCTGGCCAGAAGCCGGGCGCGTTCGAGGTTGCCGTTGGCCGCGTCGGCGACGGTGGCGGCCACCGTGCGGTCGACGCCGTCGCCGACGAGCGTGCGCTCGATGACGTCGGCGGAGATGGCGCCGAAGTCGATGCGCACGCAGCGCGAGGCGATCGTCACCAGGTCGTTGGTGACCACGTCGGCAAGAACGACGAACATCGTCGCCGGCGGCGGCTCCTCGATGGTCTTGAGCAGGCGGGCCGCGGCCGTCGCGTCGAGCAGGTGGAACTCGTGGAGCACGATCACCTGGCGGTCGCCTTCGACCGGGGCCAGCGAGGCGTGGCGGATGATGTCGGACACCTGGTCCTTGGAGATCGTCGCGCCCACCCGCTCCACCTCGCGCACGTCGGGGTGCTCGCCGGCGAGTGCCAGGCGGGCATCGCGTGACAGCGGATCGTCGGATCCTGTCAGCACCAGCGCGGCGAAGGCCCGGGCAGCTTCGTTCTTCGTGCAGCCGGGTGGGCCGACGAAGAGGTAGGCATGGACCGGATCGGCCGCGGCGGCGCGCAGCCGGGCGACAGCCCGCTGCTGGCCGTGCACACCGTCCCAGACCGAGGCCACGTCAGATCCCCAGGCGGGTCGTGACGGCGGCGCGGACCGTTGCGGCCACCTCGTCGGCCGGTGACGTGGCGTCGACGACGATCCAGCGATCCGGTTCGTCCTCGGCCAGGCGGCGGAACCCGTCTCGCACCCGCCGGTGGAACGCCGCGCTCTGCAACTCGAAGCGGTCGTATTGGCGCCCGCTCATCCGTGCCTCGAGGATCTCGGCAGGAGCGTCGAGGAGGACCGCCAGATCTGGCCAGACACTCCCGACGGCCCAATCGTTGATCTCGCGCAGCTTGCTGACGAGCAGGCCGCGTCCGTACCCCTGGTAGGCCAGGGTGGAGTACACGCTGCGGTCGGAGACCACGTGACGGCCGGCGCGCAGTGCCGGGGCGACGACCTCGGCGAGGTGCTGGGCCCGGTCCGCGGCGGTGAGCAGCGCCTCGGCGCGGTCGTTCATCGCCGTGACCTCTGGATCGTGGAGGATGGCCCGGATCCGCCCGCCGATGGACGTCCCACCCGTCTCCCGGGTGAGCACTGCGTCGAGCGCACCGGCCAGTGCCGTCGCCACCGAGCTCTTGCCGCACCCCTCGGGCCCTTCGAGGGCGATGTACCTGCCGCGCATCGCTCCGAGGGTACCCGCCCCGGATCCTGGACTCCCTCTCCCTTCCCCGTGGTCACCGGATGTCTCACCCAGCGAGATTTTCGGTGACCACGGGGCATGGCGGAACCGCGGCCGACGGACTGGACGTCGAAGGGCCATGCGCTGGTTCGCCATCCTGCTGGCCTCGGGAGGCCTCTCGATCACCGGTCTCGGTGCCGTGAGCACCCGGGCGTCCGCCTCCTCCGCCCCACCGAACGCCCCGGGACCGGTCGGTGTCTTCCACCGGGGACCGGACATCTGGGTGGTGACACGCGACGCCACCCTGGTTCGCCACGTCACCGTGGCGGGCGACGTGCGCCAGGTGGTCCAACCCGCACCGGGGACCATCGTGGCGGTGGGTGACGGGTGGCTGGCGGTGGTGACCCTGGCCGACGGCTCGGTGTCGACGCATCAGTTGGACACGACCGAGCTCGGTGTCCTGGCCGACGGCGACCGCCTGGCGGTGCTGGGTGTCAGCACGGCCGAACCCGGCGTCGACTACGTCGTGGCCCCGCCCGTCACTGCCGTCGGCGTCGTGGATCTCCTCACCGGCAGGACCGTTGCCCTGACCGACGGCTCGCTGGAGGGCCTGCAGGTTGGAGCGCGGTCTGGGAGCTACCAGTTCTTCCGCCGGGGCGGCACGTTCGACACCGTCGCCGCGATGCGTCTCGACGTGACCGAGGCCCGGGTCGTCCAGGCGGCTCGCGACGCCACGGTCGATGATGGCGGCACACGCCTGGCCTACAGCTCCCTCGCCGGGCTGTTCGTCACGGACGGATTGTCGGCGCCGACCAGGCTCGGCGAGGTGGTCAAGGGCGTGCGCGCCTGGGTGGATGATCGAGTGATGGTCGACATGGCCGACGCAGCGGTGCTCGTGGGCCTGGACGGGTCTGTCGTGCCGATCCGCAGCTCGCTTCGGTTCGGTTGGTCCCCGGGCCACGCCGTCTTCACGTCGGGCACCGGCCCGACCACGTGGGTGCGGGTGCTGCGCAGCGGTGACGTGATGGCTCTTGACGAGCTGCGCGGCATGCGCACCGTGGACGACAACGGCGACGAGGTCCTGTGGTTCGTCAACCTCGACGAACCCGCCCCCTTCGGCGGCAGCCCGTTGAAGATCCTCGATCTGGCCACCAACACCGTCGCCGACGTCCGCGGGACTATCCGCCAGCTGGTGGGCCTTGCCGAGAGCGGCTCCGGCCACTCGGACGACGGGCGCCTGCGCTGGGGTGCCTACACCCTGGGCACCGGGCACGCTGGCCTGGCGCTGGCCTGGGGGGATGGGACCGTCGACACGCTTGACCTGGTGGGTACGCCGGTGGCTGCCGCCGCCGATGAGCGATACCTCCTGGCCATGACCGTCGGCGGTCCCAGCGTGATCGCCCTCGGCGGACCGGGAGGTGGCACGACCATCACTCCGGTGAACGGGTTGGGCCGAGTGGACCCGGTGGACGGTCTGCGCTGGGTGGCTACGACCTGACCGGACCCGGGTGGTCACCGAAAATCTCATCGTGCGAGAGATCTGGTGACCACGGGGTGCGTGGGATGGGACCAAGTGCCCTACCGCGTTCGCTCGTCGAAAGCGATACGGTCGGCACCACTAGCAGCACCCGAAGGGGGATTCGTCCGTGAGCAGCATCCCGACCGAAAGGATTCGCAATGTGGCCCTCGTCGGCCACAGCGGAGCTGGCACCACCACGTTGGCCGAGGCCCTGCTGGCCCGGGCCGGCGCCGTGGCCCGTGCCGGAAAGGTCGACGACGGAACCAGCGTGTTGGACACCGAACCGGAATCGGTGAAGCGCAAGATCTCGCTGTCGCTGTCCCTGGCACCCTTCGAGTGGAAGGCCACCGACGGGGAGACCTACAAGGTCAATCTGCTCGACACGCCCGGCTACCCGGACTTCATCGGTGAGGTGGAGGCAGCCCTGTCGGTGGCCGACCTCGCCGTGTTCGTGGTCAGCGCGGTGGACGGCGTTCAGGTGCAGACCGAGATGCTGTGGCGCCGTGCCGCCCAGCTCGGCCTGCCGCGCATGGTGTTCGTCAGCAAGGAGGACAAGGAGCGCGCCGACTTCCACCGCGTGCTCGATCAGTTGCGTGCCACGCTGGGCCACGGGTTCATCCCGCTGGAGCTGCCACTGGGCGAGGCCCAGACCCTGCACGGCATCGCCGACGTCCTCAGCGAGCAGGCCTACGAGTACGAGCCGGGCGGCACTCATCACAGCGAGGCGCTGCCCGCCGACGTGGCCGACGAGGAACACCAGCTCCACGACGCGGCCATCGAGGAGATCGTGTCGGGCAACGACGAACAACTCGAGCGCTACCTGTCTGGTGAGGTCCCGACCGTGGCCGAGCTGGAGTCGTCGCTGGCGCGCGAGGTGCTCGACTGCCTGGAGTTCCCGGTCCTGCTCGGGTCGGCGCACACCGGGGTGGGTGTCGACCGGCTGGCCGACTTCATCTGCGAGCTCGGTCCGTCACCGGCCGACCGTCCCGCCGCGGTGCAGGCCGGCGAGGGCGACGCGGCGCTGGCCGTGAACGTCCCCGCCGACGCCTCGGCCAACCCCCTGGCCTACGTGTTCAAGACCATCACCGATCCCTTCGTTGGCCAACTATCGATCTTCAAGGTGCTGTCCGGCACCCTGGCAACCGACCAGCACCTGCTCAACGCCCGCTCGAACGCCGACGAACGCCTGCACGCCCTGTTCAGCCTGCGGGGCAAGGAGCAGACGCCGGTCAACAACGTGGTCGCCGGCGACATCGCCGCGGTGGCCAAGCTGGCCAACACCCACACCGGTGACACCCTTGCCCCGAAGGGCACCCCGGTGCGCGTCGCGTCGGTTCCCGGCCCGGTGTCGCAATACGGCGTCTCGGTGATCGCCGCCACCCAGGCCGACGACGACAAGCTCGGCACGGCGCTGGCCAAGCTGCAGTCGGAGGACCCGCTGTTGCTGGTCGACCGGGTCGAGGAGACTCACCAGACGGTGCTGCGCGGCTTCGGCGACACCCACGTGTCAGTCACGCTGGAGCGCCTGGCGCGCGAAGTTCGGGGTCAACGTCAACGTCGAGCCGGTGCGCGTCCCGTACCGCGAAACGGTGTCCGGGCACGCCGACGCGCTGGGCCGGGTGAAGAAGCAGACCGGCGGTCACGGCCAGTTCGCCGTGGTCAACATGAAGGTGTCGGCGCTGAGTCGCGGCGCGGGCTTCGAGTTCGTCGACTCCATCGTGGGCGGGGCCATCCCGCGCAACTACATCCCGGCGGTGCAGAAGGGCATCGAGGAGACCATGGCCCACGGCGGGGTGCACGGCTTCCCGGTGGTCGACGTGCGTGTCGAGTGCTACGACGGCAAGTTCCACGCCGTGGACTCCAGCGAGATGGCGTTCAAGTCGGCTGCGGCGCAGGGCTTCAAGGAGGGCCTCGCAGCGGCCGGGTCGGTGGTCCTGGAGCCCATTTCGCTGCTGAAGGTCACCGTGCCCAACGACCATCAGGGTGACGTGATGGGTGACATCAACACCCGCCGCGGCCGGGTGCAGGGCACCGAGGCCGACGATCACGGCGACCAGATCGTCTCGGCGCTCGTGCCAACGTCCGAGTTGGCCCGCTACGCGGTCGACCTGCGCTCGATGACCGGAGGGCGTGGCTCGTTCACCGCCCAGCACGACCACTACGACGTGCTCCCGGCACACCTGGTGGACAAGGCCAAGGCCACGCTGCCCCCGGCCAAGCACTGAGCCGCCCATGCCCGAGCCGGTCTTCCGCCATCTCGACGACCAGGACGTGCCCTGGCAGGCAGTGAAACGCCAGCGCAACGCCGACGGGTCGATCGCCGAGGTGCGCGAGAAGTGGCTGTCGTTCAGCGCCGACCCTCAGTACCTGTCGCTGTACGCCCAGTACGACCCGGGCATGATCGTGCGCCGTCATGGACACTTCAGCCCACACGTGGTGTTCGTCATCAGCGGTGGGCTGTGGTGCGCGGATCGGTGGTGCCCTGCTGGGACGCACATCGAACTGCCCAGCGGCGCGGCCTTCGGCCCGTTCCGCGCCGGTGACGAGGGGGCGGTGCTGTTCGAAGTGATGATGGGTGATCCGCGCAGCTGGGGCGAGCTGCCCGAATTGGTCGAGGCACTGCGCGCCGCGCAGGGTGTCGAAGCACTCCCGGATCCTCCGTTGGAGTACCCGCCCTGGCTGAGCGATCTCCGCCAGCACTGGGTGGCCCCACCGTCCGGGGACTTTGTCCCCTAGGCCGCGGATGACCCCCTGCCTAGCGTGAACCACAGACATGAGAGTGAGGCTGCAGTGACTGAATGGACCTGCCTCGACGGCAACGAGGCTGCAGCGCGTGTGGCCTATGCACTGAGCGAGGTCATCGCCATCTACCCGATCACCCCGGCATCGCCGATGGGCGAGTACGCCGACGACTGGGCAGCGGCCGGGCAGCCGAACCGCTGGGGCCTGGTCCCCGACGTGATCGAGATGCAGTCGGAAGCCGGCGCCGCCGGGACCCTGCACGGCGCGCTGCAGAAGGGCGCGCTGGCCACCACGTTCACCGCCAGCCAGGGCTTGCTGCTGATGATCCCGAACATGTTCAAGATCGCCGGCGAACTGACCCCGTGCGTCATTCACGTGGCGGCGCGCACCCTGGCCACCCACGCCCTGTCGATCTTCGGCGATCACAGCGACGTGATGCACGCCCGCACCACCGGATGGGCGCTGCTGTCGGCCGCATCCGTCCAGGAATCGCATGACTTCGCCCTGGTGTCCCACGCAGCCACGCTGCGCAGCCGGATCCCGTTCCTGCACTTCTTCGACGGGTTCCGCACCAGCCACGAGATCAACAAGATCGCCCTGCTGGACGATGGGGACCTGGCAGCCCTCGTGCATGACAACGACATCGTCGACCACCGCCTGCGCGGGCTCACGCCCGACGCCCCCACGCTGCGCGGCACGGCGCAGAACCCGGACGTGTTCTTCCAGGCTCGCGAAGCCTGCAATCCCTTCTACGAGGCCGTCCCAGGAATCGTCCAGCAGGTGTTCGACGAGCTGGGGGCACGTACCGGCCGGCAGTACGGCCTGGTCCAGTACCACGGCGCGCCCGACGCCGAGCGGGTCATCGTGCTGATGGGATCTGCGGCCGGCGCGGCCGAGGAGGCGGTCGAGGCGCTCACCGCCGAGGGTGACAAGGTCGGCGTGGCGGTGGTCCGCCTCTACCGCCCGTTCCCCGCCGAGGCCCTGATGGCTGCCTTGCCCTCCACCGTCACCTCGATCGCGGTGCTCGACCGCACCAAGGAACCCGGCTCGCTGGGTGAGCCGCTATACCTCGACGTGGTCACCGCGCTGGCCGAAGCGGTCGGCCGCGGCGAGCGGGCCACCATGCCGCGCGTCATCGGCGGACGCTACGGCCTGTCCAGCAAGGAGTTGACCCCGTCCCACCTCGGGGCGGTCTTCGCCGAACTGACCCTCGACGCGCCCCGGCCGTGGATCACGGTGGGCATCGTCGACGACGTGACCCACCTGTCGGTCGAACCCAGCGCCGTGCGCTACCGCCGCCCGCAGGGCGAGGTGCAGGCGATGTTCTTCGGGCTGGGCTCGGACGGCACCGTCGGGGCCAACAAGTCCTCGATCAAGATCATCGGGGAGGAGACGGACCTGTTCGCCCAGGGCTACTTCGTCTACGACTCGAAGAAGTCCGGCTCGGTCACGGTGTCGCACCTGCGCTTCGGCCCGCAGCCGATCCGCAGCACGTACCTGATCGACGATGCCGACTTCGTCGCCTGCCATCAGTTCGGGCTGCTGAACAAGATGAAGGTCCTCGAGTTCGCCAAGCCGGGCGCCACGTTCCTGCTGAACAGCCCGTACTCGGCCGACGTGGTGTGGGACCGCTTGGCCGAGGAGGTCCAGCGCCAGATCGTCGACAAGGGCATCGACATGTGGGTGATCGACGCCGTCAGCGTGGCCAAGGCCGCCCAGATGGGTAACCGGCTGAACACCGTGATGCAGCCCTGCTTCTTCCAACTGTCGGGTGTGTTGCCTGCCGACGAGGCGATCGCCCACATCAAGGCCAGCGTGCAGAAGTCCTACGGCAAGCGCGGCCGCAGCGTGGTGGAGCGCAACTTCGCGGCCATCGATGCCTCGCTGGCAGCTCTGCAGCGCGTCGACGTCCCGGCCACGGTGACGGCCAACACCCGGCGCGCCGCTGCGGTGCCCGAGCACGCCCCGGATTTCGTCAAGCGGGTGACCGCCATCATGCTGGCCGGCGACGGCGATCTGCTCCCCGTCTCGGCGATGCCGGTGGACGGCGTGTTCCCCACCGGAACGGCGGCGTTCGAGAAGCGATCGCTGGCGCTGGAGATCCCGATCTTCGACCCGGCCGTGTGCATCGATTGCGGCCGGTGCGCCGCCGTGTGCCCGCACGCGGCCATTCGCATGAAGGTCTACGAACCCACCGCGCTGGACGGCGCACCGGACGGTTTCAAGACCAAGTCGTTCCGATCCAAGGACGCGGCCGGGTTGTCGATGACCATCCAGGTAGCCCCGGACGACTGCACCGGCTGTGGTGTCTGCGTGGACGTCTGCCCGGCGAAGTCCAAGGAGGCCGTGCGCCACAAGGCCATCAAC
Source organism: Ilumatobacteraceae bacterium (assembly GCA_037045185.1). GTDB lineage: Bacteria > Actinomycetota > Acidimicrobiia > Acidimicrobiales > Ilumatobacteraceae > JAKOUY01. The sequence continues at coordinate 569,040 of JBAOHQ010000004.1, read as the reverse complement.
ATGGCCCCGGCCGCCGACCACCGTGAGGTGGAGCGCCCGATGTGGGACTTCTTCTTGTCGATCCCCGAATTGGACCGTGACCTGCTCGGGCACGACACCGTCAAGGGCGCCCAGGCGCTACAGCCGCTGTTCGAGTTCAGTGGAGCGTGTCTCGGGTGTGGCGAGACGCCGTACATCAAGCTGGTCACCCAGCTCTTCGGCGACCGAATGGTTGTTGCAAACGCAACAGGGTGCTCGTCGATCTACGGCGGCAACCTGCCGACGACGCCGTACGCGAAGAACGCCGAGGGTCGCGGCCCGGCGTGGGCGAACTCACTGTTCGAGGACAACGCCGAGTTCGGACTCGGCATGCGTCTGGGCTACGAGGCCCAGGCGCGCGAGGCCCGGCTGTTGCTCGGGCGGCTGCGCGACCGGCTGCCAGCTGCACTGGTGGACGGGCTGCTGACCGCCGAGCAGGTCAGCGACGGCGGCCTGCGAGCCCAGCGGGCCAGGGTGGACGAATTGCGCCTGGCGCTGTCGGCCATCGACGACCCCATCGCCGTGCATCTGCACTCGCTTGCCGGGGCCTTCGTCGACAACGCCGTGTGGATCTTCGGCGGGGACGGATGGGCGTACGACATCGGCTTCGGCGGGCTCGACCATGTGCTGTCCAGCGGGCGCAACGTGAACATCCTGGTGCTGGACACCGAGGTGTATTCGAACACCGGCGGCCAGGCATCGAAGGCCACCCAGCGAGGCGCGGTGGCCAAGTTTGCCGCGGCGGGCAAGACCAGCGCCAAGAAGGACCTCGGCGCCATCGCCCGCAGCTACGGCAACGTCTACGTCGCCCAGGTGGCCATCGGCGCCAATGACCTCCAGACCACCCGGGCGCTCCTGGAGGCCGAGGCCTGGCCGGGTCCCAGCTTGGTGATCGCCTACTCCACCTGCATCGCCCACGGCATCGACATGTCGCAGTCGATGACGCACCAGAAGGACGCGGTGCGCAGCGGATACTGGCCGCTGTACCGCTACTCGCCGCTGGACGTGGAGCACGGCACGCCGTTCAAGCTGGACTCCGCCGAGCCGGCCATCAAGGTGTCCGAGTTCATCGGCGCAGAGGCTCGGTTCGCCGTCCTGGCCAGGACGAACCCCCAGCAGGCCGCCGAGCTGGGCGAGATGTTGCAGTCCGACGCCGACGAACGCTGGCGCTACTACTCGCAGCTCGCCGGAGTGGAGCGGCGGGTCACCGTACGACACGCCCACCCCGAGGTGGACGACACACCGGCCGATGACGCCGAGTGACAAGGAGACCGAGATGACCGACCTGACCACCACCTACCTCGGGCTCACCCTGCGGACGCCGATCATCGCCTCGGCCGGGCCCTACACCCGCGACGTCGATCACGCCAAGGCACTGGCCGACGCTGGCATGTCCGCCCTGGTCCTGCCGTCGCTGTTCGAAGAGGAGATCCTCCACGAGGAGAACGAGCTGACCAATGCCCTCGACAACCTCTACGGGCACAATGCCGAGGCATCGGCGGGGTACTTCCCCGACGACGTCTTCGCCGGCATGGATTCCCCCGCCGACCGCTACCTGGTGAACATCGAGGCGATGAAGGCCGCGGTGGACGTCCCCGTGATCGCCAGCTTGAACGCCACCTCCCATGGGGCATGGACGTCCTATGCCCGGCTCATCGCCGAAGCCGGGGCCGACGCGCTGGAGCTGAACCTGTACCACGTGGCCGCCGACGTGGACCGATCCGGTCACGACGTGGAGCAGGCCCACGAGTTCCTCGTGGGTGAGGTCGCCGGGCTCGTCGACATCCCTGTGTCGGTGAAGGTGTCGCCGTTCTACTCGTCGATGGCCAACATGGCCCGTCGTTTCGTGGACGCCGGGGCCGCCGGTCTGGTGCTGTTCAACCGCTTCTACCAACCGGACCTCGACCCCGACACGCGCGAGGTGCGCCCGACGCTGGAGCTGTCCTCGCCGTGGGAGCTGCGCCTCCCGCTGCGGTGGATCGCCCTCCTGCGCCCGGGATTGCCGAACACGGCGTTGGCCGCGTCCACCGGCATCGCCAGGGGGCGAGACGTGGCCAAGGCGCTGCTGGTGGGCGCCGACGTGGCGATGATGACGTCGGCCGTGCTACGTCACGGTCCTGACCACGTCCGCCGGGTCGAAGAGGAGTTCGTCGCCTGGGCGGCCGAGCACGAGTACGAGTCGGTCGACCAGTTGCGCGGCAGCGTCAGCGCGGCGAACACCGAACACCCGGACGCCTTCGAGCGGGCCAACTACGTGCGCACCCTGCACAGCTACACGCTTCCGGCGTAACCTTCGGCGCATTCGTCGAAAGGGGGGACGTGATGAAGGAGTTGGTGTACCACCGATTGTTCGTTCCGGCACTGACCCGTCACGCCGACAAGGTCGGGATCAAGGACGGTGCGTATCGGGGGACCTTCGCCCAGCACGGCGAACGGGTGATGCGTCTGGCCAACGCCATGCAGCACCAACTCGGCATGCAGCGCGGCGAACGCTTCGCCGTGATGTCGTGCAACAGCCACCAGTACCTCGAGCTGTACCACGCCGGATTCCTGGGGGCCGGGGTCATCAACCCGTTGAACCTGCGCCTGGCCGGCAAGGAGTTGCAGTACATCCTTGCCGACAGCGAGGCGACGGTCGCCTTCGTCGACGCCATCTTCGCCGAGCACTTCCTGCGCAACATCGCCGAAGCCCGCGGCGAGCTTCCACTGCGCCACGTCGTGCTCATCGGCGACGCCGACGTCGAGGTGACCGCGTCCTACGAGGACCTGCTGGCGTCCGGAGAGCCGGTGGTCCCCGCCGAACCCGAGGAGACCGACCCCGTCGTGCTGATGTACACCGGCGGCACCACCGGGCAGTCCAAGGGCGCCCTGCTCGACCAACGTGCCGAGATGCTGAACATGTACCACATCGGGATGTCCATCCCGCTGAGCGACGAGCGGGTGTATCTGCACCAGACGCCGATGTTCCATGCCGCCTCGATGGGCGGGGTGTTGGGGGTTCCGGCCACCGGTGCGGTGTCCACGTTCGTGCCGATGTTCGAGCCCGGCGCGGTGATCGACAACATCGAGGCCCACGACGTGGACTGGACGATGATGGTGCCGACGATGATCGCCCTGATGCTGCAGCATCCGTCGTTCACACCGCAACGGGTGTCGTCGATGCGTGACCTCGTCTACGGCGCTTCGCCCATGCCGGCGGCGTTGCTCGACCGGATCATGGCGGCCATGCCGGAGGTCAACATCTGGCAGGGCTACGGCATGACCGAATGCAGCTCGGTGCTGACCTTCCTGACCGCCGACGACCATCGCCGTGGCGGGCCCCGGCTGCGCTCGGCCGGCCGGCCGGCGCTGGGCACCGAGATCAGCATCCGTGACGAGATGGGCAACGAGGTCCCCACCGGTGAGGACGGTGAGGTGTGGGCTCGCGGTGGCAACTTCATGCGTGAGTACTGGAAGCTCCCCGAGCAGACGGATGCGGTGTTCGTGGACGGTTGGTACCGCACCGGGGACGCCGGCCATGTCGATGACCACGGATACCTGTTCCTGGTGGACCGGGTGAAGGACATGATCGTCACGGGCGGCGAGAACGTGTACTCCACCGAGGTGGAGAACGCCCTGTCCAACCACCCGGCCGTCGCCCAGGTGGCGGTGATCGGCATCCCCCACGACGTGTGGGGCGAGCAGGTGCACGCCGTCGTGGTGCTGAACCTGGGCGTGGAGGTCACCGAGGACGAGCTCCGTGAGCACGCCAGGCTGACCATCGCCGGGTACAAGGTTCCCAAATCGATCGAGTTCCGCGCCGACCCGATCCCGCTGTCCGGGGCGATGAAGCCGTTGAAGCGTGAGCTGCGCGCCCCCTACTGGGAAGGTCGTGGCAGCGCGGTCAACTGACCCGGTACCACCAGCCGGGCTGGCACTGATCCGGAACTACCGGCGGAGATGGCTGCGCGGCGACGTGATCGCCGGTGTCACCATTGCCGCCTATCTGGTCCCCCAGGTCATGGCCTACGCGACCATCGCCGGTCTCCCCCCGGCGGCTGGGTTGTGGGCGTCGGTCGGCCCGTTGCTGGCGTACGCCGCGCTCGGCTCGTCGCTGCTGCTGTCGGCGGGGCCGGAGTCGTCCACCGCGCTGATGACTGGGGCCACCGTCGCGGCCTTGGGCAACGGCGACGCCGCTCGGACGGCCGGCATCGCCGCCATGCTTGCCGTCGTCGTCGGGCTGATCTGCCTGGCCGGCTGGCTGTTCAAGGCCGGGTTCTTCGCCGACCTGCTGTCCCACCCGGTGCTTGTCGGGTACATGGCTGGCATCGCCGTGCTGATGGTGGTCAGCCAGCTGGGCAAGGTGCTCGGGTTCCAGCTGCGCGGCGAACGCCCCTATCAGCAGCTGTGGTACGCCATCAGCCACGCCGCCCGGACCAACGCGCCAACGGTGATCGTCGCCGCGACCGTGCTGGTCATCCTGGTGATCATGTCCCGACTTCGCCCGACGTGGCCCACCCCGCTCATCGTGATGGTGCTCGCGGCCGTCGTCACCGAGGTGTTCCACCTGGACCATCACGGTGTGGCCGTGGTGGGTACCGTGCCGCGCAGCCTGCCAACACCAGCCATCCCGGACATCGCCGCGGCCGACCTCGTCAGGCTCATCCCGGCGGCCTTCGGCCTGGCCATCGTTGGCTACACCGACAACGTGCTGACCGCCCGGGCGTTTAGCGAGGGGGAACCGATCGACGCCAACCGGGAGTTCCTGGCCTTGGGGGCGACGAACCTCGCCGGTGGGCTCCTGCGCGGCTTCCCGGTGAGCAGCAGCGGCAGCCGCACGGCCATCGGCGCGGCCGTTGGCGCCAAGACGCAGCTGTCCGCGGTGGTGACTGCCATCACCGTGTTCGTCGCCATGCTCGCCGTCGGCCCGGCGCTGGGTCACTTCCCGATGGCGGCCCTCGGCGGTGTCGTGGTCTTCGCGGCCGCCAAGCTGGTGGAGGTGGGCGAGATCCGCCGCATCGCCAGGTTCCGCCGCAGTGAGCTGTTCCTCGCCGCCGTCGCCTTCCTCGGTGTGCTGGTCACCGACGTCCTCGTGGGTATCGCCGTGGCCATCGGGCTGTCCATCCTGGACCTGCTGCGCCGGGTCGCCAGGCCGCACGACGCGGTGTTGGGCTACGTCCCGGGGGTTCCTGGCATGCATGACGTCGACGACTACCCGAACGCAGTCACCGTGCCCGGCCTGATGGTCTACCGCTACGACTCCCCGCTGTTCTTCGCCAACGCCGAGGACTTCCGCCGGCGGGCGATGGCTGCCGTCGACGCCTCCGACACGCCGATCACATGGTTCGTGCTGAACGCCGAGGGCATCGTCGAGGTCGACCTCACGGGGATCGACGCGCTCGACGACCTGCGGAGCGAACTGACCCGCCGCGACATCGTCTTCGCCATGGCCCGCGTCAAGCACGAGCTCGCCGACGACCTGGAGGCCGCAGGGCTCCTGCGAAAGGTGGGCCCCGACCGCCTGTTCGCCACCCTGCCCACCGCGGTCGCTGCCTTCCAGGCTTCGGCCGTCACCGACTGAGCCTCGCCGGGGCCTACGATGCGCCCATGCGTACTTGGGGCAAGCTCATCGGGACGGCGGCAGCGTGCTGTGCCGTGCTGGCACTCTCCACCTCGACACTGTCGACGACCGCGGCGGCGACCACGCCGGTGACGGCCCCGGCGGCCACCGCTGACACGGCCAGCGCGGCCGTCCCGGACACTGCGGTCCCCGCGGACACGGTGAGCGCCGCCGTCACCGCGGACACGGTGAGCGCCGCGGTCCCCGCGGCGCAAGCCCCGGCGGGTGGGTGGGAGACCGTGGAGGCGCCCGGCTCGTGCATGTGCAGTGACGGCAGCCCGTTCCGCTACTTCGTCCACCAAGGCGATCCCACCAAGGTGCTGTTCTTCCTGCAGGGTGGTGGCGCCTGCTTCAGCGCCGACACCTGCGGTCCGGCCAGCACCAGTTACAAGAGGGCCCTCGGCCCGAACGACCCGCCGGCGTTGGATTCGGGGATCTTCGACCTCAGCCGCCCGGAGAACCCGTTCGCCTCGTACTCGATCGTGTTCGTGCCGTACTGCACCGGTGACGTGCACATCGGCAACACCACCAAGGATTACGGCAACGGGGTCGTGGTCCGCCACAACGGCTACATCAACGGGACCACGGCACTGGGTGCCATGGCGTCCAGGTTTCCCGAGGCCACCCACGTCGTCGTGGCCGGGGAGAGCGCCGGCTCGGTGCCTGCCCCGCTGTACGCCGGGCTGACCCATGACCTGCTGCCGGCGGCCGAGGTCCGTGTCCTCGCCGACGGGTCCGGCGCCTACCCGGACGTGCCGGCCATCAACGCCGTGGTCGGCGGGTCGTGGGGCACAGGCAGCGCCATACCGGCGTGGCCCGAAAACGCCGGGCTGACGGCAGAGACGTGGAGCTTCCCCGGGCTGTTCATCCAGGCCGGCAAGCATGACCCGGGCATCATCTTCGCCCGCCACGACTACGCCTTCGACCAGACCCAGACCATGTTCGCTGCGCTCGCCGGGGTCGACTCGTCCAAGCTCGACACCTTGATCGACAAGAACGAGGCACAGGTGGAGGCCGCCGGCATCAACCTGTCCAGCTACATCTCCCCTGGCGGTAATCACACGGTGCTGCACGACGACGCCTTCTACACCGAGGAGCAGAACGGTGTGAAGCTGGTCGACTGGGTCAGCGAACTGCTCGCCGGCAAGCCGCCGGCGGACAACCACTGCACCCAGTGTGGGGCCGACGCAGCCGGCGGCTGACCACGTTGCTGCGGATCGAGGCACACAGGTGAGTGCCGCGGACGCCGAGTGGATTGCCGGCCTACGGGCCGCGCTGGCTGCCGCAGGGGATCCACAGCGGGCCGCGAGCCAGCAGCGCTACATGAAATCGGCGATGCCCTATCACGGCATCACCTCGCCCGAGGTACGGGCGCTCGTGCGCCCCCACCTGGAGCTGGCCGCTGCGCAGCTCACCGACCGGTCAGCGTGGGAGAAGACGATCCGAGCGCTGTGGGACGGGGCCACGCACCGCGAGGAGCGGTATGCGGCGCTGGCGCTGGCCCGGGCGAGGCGGTTCCGCCGGTGGCAGGACCCGGCCACGCTGACGTTGTATCGCCATCTGGTGCTGACCGGGGGCGTGGTGGGATGTGGTCGACGAGATCGCCGGTCACCTCGTCGGGCCGATCGTGACGGCCCATCGGTCGACCGAGGCGCAGCGCATGATGGCCTGGGCAGAGGGCGACCACCTGTGGCTGCGACGAACGGCGATCCTTCATCAGCTCGGCTGCAAGGACGACACGGACAGCGAGCTGCTGGCTGCCACGATCGAGCCCAACCTCGCCACGAGCCGGTTCGGTGATCAGTTCTGGATTCGCAAGGCCATCGGCTGGGCGCTGCGCCAGTACTCCTACACCGACCCGATCTGGGTACGTGGGTTCGTCGATCGGCAGCGGCAGCGGATGGCCTCGTTGACGGTTCGTGAGGCCACCAAGCGCCTGCCGCCGGTGAACTGACGACGGGTCGAGTCAATCTCCGGCAGCCCGACCGAAGGGCTGACGCCGGTGTGGCTCAGATCCGCCGCGGCTCACCGACCTCGACCGACAGCGTGATCCGATCGCCGAGGTCGATGCCCTCGGCGCGGCGCACGGCGACCTTGATGGGCACCAGCATCCTGCCGTCCTTGGGCATCAACGCAGTGCGGTACCGCGTCCCGCCGATGGTGACGTGGGCGGCAATGCACCCCCAGCCGTAGCTCAGCTCGGGCATGTCGATCAGCAACTCGCCGTCGTCGGGCGGCAACGCGACGAAGTAGTGCGGCGCCGGACCTCGCCACTCGATGATCGTGCCCGAGAAGGTGAACCGCACCGTGACCTCCGATCGTGTGGTTCAGCCAACGATCTGGTGCTCGGTCACCACCAGCCGGATCCGGCTCTGCACGTAGCTCAGCGTGTGCGCCGCCACTCGCTTGCCGGCCTCGGTGCCGTAGGCGTCGATCGACGCCTGCTCGCTGTCGAACCACAGCTCGGCGATCCCGTCCGGGCCGCTGCCATCGGCCACGTCGTTGAAGACCAGCTTGCGCACACCGGGCAACTGCTCGGCCAGGGCTCGGTGGTCGTTCAGCCACCAGTGCAGGAACTCGTCGTGGGTGGTCCCCTCACGGCGGGTCAACAGGATGATCACCTTGTGCATCGCTCAGCCCTTTCGGATCCGGTGGAGTGGGCGTCCGCCTACGGCGAGCGCCAGAACGACGACCATCTCGTCGTCGCGAGGAGCGTCGTCGATCGAAAAGGCGATCGCATCCATCTCGTCGAACTGCCAGATGTCGTCGCAGTTGGTCAGCGGCGCGACGATGCGCGTGCCCGGTCCGCCCAGCAGCTTGGTGGACGGGATGATCGCCGGTCCTCGCCCGAGCGCAGCGCGCACCGGCGCTCCGAAGCTGGGATGGATCACGGCCGCGGCGTGCTCGATCTCACCGGCCGATCCGACGATCGCCGCCTTGCCGTAGGCCGACACAGCCGCGGCGGGCAGGCCGAGGACCGCCAGCGCCTCGTCCGCGAGCCGCGCCCCCACCGCCGCTCCGAGGGCTACGAGGTCGGCGAGGTCCTCGACGTACTGCCCGGCGTACGGGTTGTGCATGACCAGCCCGCAGGCCACCTTGCGCCGCTCGCCGTCCACCTCGCGGCCCTGCTCGCGCATCGTGGATTCGACCAGCGAGACCACCTTGCGAATGCTCAGTGTCAGGGTCATGCCCGCTCCAGCAGGGTGACCATGAACTCCGACGTGGCGTCGAGCGGGCGCAGGTCCCACGTGGCCAGGCGAACGCCGGCGCGCAGGCCGGCGGCCTCCGCATCGGCGACGAAGTCGTCGAAGTCGTAGCCCCGATTGGCGCCGAAGCCCACGGCGATCCGCCCGCCGGGCGCCAGGTGGGCGGCCAACCGTTCCAGCACCTGGCGTCGTGTGGCGGGATCGAGGAAGGTCATCACGTTCCCGGCGCAGACGATGACGTCGAAGCGGTCACGGACCCCGCGGGCGCCGAGGTCGAACGTGGACAGGTCGTCCACCAACCAGGTGGGTCCCGGGTGGTCGCTCTCGGCAGCAGCGATCAGTTCGGGATCGAGGTCGACGCCCACGACCTCATGGCCCAGAGCCGCCAGCCGCCCACCGACTCGACCGGGCCCGCACCCGGCATCGAGGACCGCCGCGCCACGCGAGACGAGGGCGTCCACGAAGCGGGCCTCCCCGTGCAGGTCGTGACCGGCGTCGTGCATGTCCCGGAACCGCTGGATGTACCACGCCGAGTGGCCCGGGTTGTTGGCGATCATCTGCAGCCACACGTTGGCAGGTGCGCTGACGGTTTCGTGCGACATCCGATCGAGTGTAGAGACCGCCCCGCCCCACCGTTTGTTCACTCACAACGCGGTCGGGCTGGAGATCACGTGAACAAACCGGGGGTGTCGGTGGCGCAGTCTGAGGAAGGCTTAGGAGAGCGTGGCGAGGGCGGCGACCATTCGCTCGCGGACGGCGTCGAGCGCCTTGGCCGGACGGACCATCACCTTGAAGTCGACGATCCGGCCGTCCTCGTCGCAGCGGATCATGTCGACGCCGTTCACGTACGCGCCGCTCATCGTGGTCTCGAACTCCAGCACGGCGTCATGGCGGCCGATCACCTCGCGCACGTAGCGGAACCGGCCGTCCCACTCCTCGGTGACCGACGCTGGCGGGATCGTGGCTGGATCGCCGATGAACGACATCGCCGCCGCGGTCAGGTACTTCGCCACCAGCGCTTTGCCCGGCAAGGGTTTGAACAACACGGGTGAGTGCATCACCACGTCGTCGGCGAGAATCCGGTCCAGCGCGGCGGGGTCGCCGGTCAGCACGTCCTGCCAGTGGCGCAGGCACCGGGCGATGGGTGTGGTGGGATCGATGGTGGCGAGGGTCGTCAGGGCGGCCATGGCGAGGATCTTGGCATGGCCGGGGTGCCCCGGGGTCAGGACAGGCAGAGGCAGAACGGGTGGCCGGCGGGGTCGAGGAACACCCGAAACGTGGTGCCCGGTTGCTCATCGGCCTTGGTGGCGCCCAGCGCCAGCACGCCGGCCTCGGCGGTGTCGAGGTCGTCCACGACCACATCGAGGTGCATCTGCTGGGGAACTCGGTTGCCCGGCCACTGCGGGGCGACGTAGTCCTCCACCCGCTGGAGGGAGATGCGCTGACCGTCGCCACGCAGGTCGACCCACTCGTTCGAGGCATCGGCCTCCCAGCCGAGCAATGCCCTGTAGAAGGCTGCCAGAACGGCGGGGTCGGGGCAGTCGATGACGATGGTTGGCAAGCGGGCGATGGCCATCGGTACAGCCTGTCACGCGTCGCTACCGGCGTTGCCGCGGCGAGACTGGGGCGATGGGAACAGTGTTCGACATCGACGGCTCGGTGGTGGTCGTGACCGGGGCGTCCGGAGGGATCGGCCGGGGACTGGCCGAGTACCTCCTGGCCGCCGGAGCGACGGTGGCTGCAGTGGCGCGAAACGACCAGCGGGCAGCGGAGCTGGAGCGAGAGTTGGGCGGCCACCAGCGGCTCAGCGTGCACGCCGCTGACTTGCGTGCCACCGCCTCGATCGAGCCACTGTTCGCCGAGATCGAGACTCGCCACGGCCGGATCGACGCGCTGGTGAACGTGGCAGGCCTGGGGAACCCGATCCCGGCGATCGACGTGACCCCCGACGACTGGGACGAGATGATGGACCTGAACCTACGGGCGTCGTTCTTCTGCGCTCAGGCGGCAGCGCGCCGGATGCTGGGACAGGGACACGGCCGGATCGTCAACATGAGCTCGCAGATCTCGGTGGTGGCCAACCGCGACGAGGTGGTCTACTGCGCGTCGAAGGGCGGCCTCAATCAGGTCACCAAGGTGCTGGCGCTGGAGTGGGGCGCCAGGGGCGTGGTCGTGACGGGTGTCGCGCCCACGTTCACCTACACCCCGGGGACCAAGGAGCGGCTCGACGATCCGGCGTTCGCCGCGTCGGTGCTCGACCGGATTCCGCTGGGACGTTTCGGGACGATCGGCGACATCGGCGCCGCGGTCCAGTACCTGCTGAGCGACGCCGGTGAGATGGTCAACGGCCACACCCTCGTGATCGACGGCGGCTGGACCATCGTCTGACCTGCCCTCCCCCCGGTTTGTTCACCCGGAATCCCGCCCTACTGGAGATCGGGTGAACAAACAGGGTGCGGCGGGAGGGCCAGGGGGCCCGGCGGGCGAGGCGGGCGAGGCGGTGCTGGCGGCGGCGATCGATGAGCACCTGGCGGACCACGTTGCGGCCGGGGATCCCGGTCACACCGCCGCCGCCGTGGGTGCCCGAACCGGCTTGGTACAGCCCGCGCACCGGCGTGCGCAGGTCGGCGTACCCGGCCGCTGGGCGGGCGTGGAACATCTGACCGAGGGTCAACTCGCCATGGAAGATGTTCCCGCCGGGGAGGTGGTAGGTGTGCTCCATGTCGTACGGGCCGATGACCTGACGGCCCACCACCGACGCGGTGAAGCCCGGGGCGATGGCTTCCATTCGGGCGAACAGCCGGTCGGCGTAGCCCTCGAGTTCGGCGCGATGGGGATCGGCGTTCCACGTGTGCGGCACCCACTGGGTGAACATCGACACGATGTGGTGGCCCTCGGGCGCCAGGGTGGGGTCGAACACCGAGGGGATGGCGATGTCGGCGAACGGCAGGGTGGCGGCCCGCCCGGCGACGGCCTCCTGGAAGGCGTGCTCGAGGTCGTCGAGCGATTCGGCCAGCACGATGGTCCCGCCGTAGACGGACGGGTCGAACTCCGGGTGGCTGGTGAACGAGGGCAGCCGGTCGACGGCCACGTTGACCTTCACGGTTCCCGAGCGCGATTTCCATGAGCGGATGTCGGCCAGGAAGTCCTCGGGGAGGTGCTGGGGCTCGACGAGGCGCAGGAACGACACCGCCGGGTGGGCGGTGGTGATCACCGTGGCGGCGCTGAGCTCGGTGCCGTCGACCAGGGTCACGCCACGCACCTGACCGGCAGTGACGTCGATCCTGGCCACCGGTGCGTTGGTGCGGATCTCCACACCTCGGGCCCGTGCCGCGCTGGCCAGGGCCTCGGCCACGCCACCCATGCCGCCGCGGGGGAACCCCCACGCCCCGGTGCGACCGTCGCCCAAGTCACCGATGTGATGGTGCAAGGTCACGTACGCCGTGCCTGCCGAGCGCGGACCGGCCCACGAACCGATCGCCCCGGACACCGACAGCACGCCGCGCATCGCATCGGACTCGAAGCGATCCTCCACCAGGTCGGCGATGCTGGCCGAGAACAGCCGGGTCAGGTCCACTGCGGCGCGCTGGTCCACCCCCTTGAAGCGGCGCAGCATCATCGCCTGAGCGGCGAGGTCAGCCGGTCGGCGTGACCCCAGCTTGGGTGGGATGTCACCCAGCAGCGGGCCGAGCAGCCGGCCGAGACGGGCCATGTCTGCATCCCAGCGCTCGTAGGCGTCGGCGTCCGCGGCGGAGAACTTGGCGATCTGCGCACGGCGGGCCGCTGGCGCCTCCGGCAGCGCCAGATACCGCCCGTCGCGGCGCGGCGCAAAGTACGGTCCCTGCGGGTACACGTGATACCCGTGGCGGGTGAGCTCCAAGGCGTCGACGATGGCCGGCGGCAGCAGCGAGACCACGTACGACAGCGACGTGACCGTGTAGTCGGGCCCGAACGGATGCTCGCTGACCGACGCCCCGCCGACGATCTCGCGGGCCTCGCACACGCATACCGACAGTCCCTCGCCGGCCAGCAGGCCGGCAGCGATCAGCCCGTTGTGCCCGCCACCGACGATGACGATGTCGTGCTGGTGCCTGCTCGCGCCGTTCATGGTCGCTCCCGATGCTCGTGGCGGTCCCTCACCGCCCTCGCGTGCACGGTACCGCCGCGCCACCGAGGTCTCAGCAGCTCCGGTATCGGTACGTCGGTGACCCCGGACTGGTGAGGTTGACGTCACGGCGCACGACCGAGACCCTCGCGCCGACCTGGCGGCAGGCCCTCAGGAAGCCGGCGCTGGTGTACTCGACCACGATGAGACGCCTGCCGAACGCAGCCGTGTACGCGGCGCACTCGCGGTAGTAGCCGCACTCCTCGGCGATGGCGAAGTCGAACCCGATGAGCTCGCGAGAGATCCTGCGCCCGAGCTGTGGAGTGTTCTTCTGGCCTACCGCCAGGCCCTTGGTGTGGGCGTAGTCGGTCAGCATCTCGGCGAAGGCCACCGCTTCGGCCTGCCCGAACGGGATGCTGCCCTGGCGTGTGGTGCCGTCGAACCGCGTCCACGAATCGAGGTTGTCGTACTCGACTGCCTGGAAGCCCTTGCGGGCGCAGGCGTCGATCATCGGCGCCAGGTGGTCCAGCGCAGCAGCGCGCTTGTCAGCCGTACTGATGTCGATCAGGTACTCACCGTCCCAGTTGGGGTCGTCGCCGAGGCCATCGAGGACGAGGTCACGCGGCCAGTTGGAACGCTCGTCGGGGCGATCGGCGCTGGCGTCGTCCGCCTGGGTCTGGAAGGCGTTGACGTAACAGATCGAGTAGCCCCTACCGCGCAGGGCCGAGCCGCTGAACCAGTCCCGGGAGACCGCCGTGACGCCTGCCGGCGGCCGGTAGTCGCCGCCGATCTGGTAGTCGAACTTGGCGTTGATCGGCGGCGCGGGTGGCGGGCCCGCTGCGCCCGCGGCACGCGGCGGCGCGACGGTGGTGATCGCTGCTGCCGCAGCCATGGCAAACCTGGTCAGTCGCATGGGTGTGTCCTCCTGAGCCCGGTGGGGGTGGGTGCCCGTCCTACCGTACGCAGCCGACGATGAAGTGCCCATGAAGCTACGGAGGCTCTCTGAGTCACCAAGCAACGAATACGCGGGTTGCGTTGCCCACTTCGCTCGTGAACGCAGGCCAGCCGTTACGGTGGCCCGGTGAGTGATGCAGGAACCGCGGCGCCACGCGACGCCGACATGCTGATCCGGACGGAGCGCAGAGGGCACGTGCTCGTGATCTCGATCAACCGCGAGCACAAGCGCAACTCGATCGATCGGCACACGGCGGATCAGCTGGACGACGCTCTGAACACCCTGGACGACGACCCGGAGCTGTGGGTCGGGGTGCTGACCGGGACGAGGACGATGTTCAGTGCCGGTAGCGACGTGAACGCCAATCGCCACTATCACACCGATCGCGGCGGTGAGTACGGCCTCATCCGCCGCCGCCGGGCCAAGCCGTTGATCGCCGCCGTCGAGGGGTTCGCCCTGGGTGGTGGGATGGAGATCGCCCTGGCTTGCGACATGGTGGTGGCGTCGGCCACGTCCCGCTTCGGCCTGCCGGAGGTGAAGATCGGCGTCCTTCCGGGGTCCGCCGGGCTGTTCCGCGCCCCGCGCAGCCTGCCCGTGAACCTGGCCAGGCAGCTGATCCTCACCGGTGACCCGATCAGCGCCCAGCGGGCCTACGAGGCCGGGCTGGTGAACGTCATCGCCGAACCGGGCGCCAGTCTCGAACGAGCGCTGGAGTTGGCCGAGGCCGTCTGCGCCAACGCTCCGCTCTCCGTTCAGGCGTCCCTCCGTGCCGTCAACGACCTGCTCGGGGACGCCGACGGGCGCGGGTGGGAGTTGACGGATCAGGCGTGGTCGGCGATCGAAGGGACCGAGGACCTGGCCGAGGGCATCGGCGCCTTCCTCGGGAAGCGCAAGCCCGTCTGGCGCGGCCGCTGAGCAGGCCGGCGGTTGCCAGCCCGGGCGGACGACCGTCCGTCCTCGGCAACTCGGGCGCGATGGCGCCCACCTCTACCATGGCGAGGTGACCCGACGTCTTCCCGCCCCCGGGACACTGTCCCCGATGTACTTCCTGTTCGCCGCCTATCAGCAGGTTGGGGCCCTCCTCGCCGAAGCGCTGGCCGTAGCCCCCCTCGATGCCGGGGGCTACGCGTTCTACAGCGCCCTGCGCGAAACGCAGCCGACGTCGCCCACGGATCTCGCCCGGCACCTGGGGATGCCGGTGACCACGGTGCTCGACACGCTGAGCGGCTTGCAGCGCAGGGATCACGTTGCCCGGCTGCGCAACCCGCGTGATCGCCGCTCGTACCTGGTCCGCCTTACCGAAGCTGGCGAGCAGGTGCACGACGCCACGGAGGTCAAGTTTCGCCAGGCTGACCTGCGGCTGGGCGCCCATCTCGGCGGCCGCAGCGCTGAGGTGATCGACGTGCTGTCGACGTTGCAGGGCGCCGCCGCGACTGCCCTCGACGAACTGCGGGAGGCGCAGGCCGATCGAGCCGGATGATGCCAGGGCTGCGGTGCCCGTCGCCGCCGTGCTCGCCGTTCGGTGACGACGCGACGCTGACCGGGACCGCCACATTGGGGCCCGATCTCAAGCGACCCGTTGACACCTCGCGACCCGAACCGCGGAGACTTGTTGGCGGAGGTGGACGGGAATCGAACCCGCCAGGCAGGGATCACCTGCCTCAACCGCTTTGAAGGCGGCGGAGTCCACCAGGCACTCGGACACCTCCGGCGGACACCGTATCGGTTCCGCCGACGCCTCCGTCTACGGGTAGATGTGCAGCTCGACCCGGCCGGCGGCGACCAGGTTGCCCTCGCTGCCGGTGACCAACCGGCGGTACAGCTCGCGGGCCACCCAGTAGGTCTGGCGCACGCACCCGTGGGAGTCATAGCCGGCCCCCACGTACGGGTAGGCGTGCAGACCCTGGCCGTTGTAGAAGCGGATGAAGTACTCGAGCCCGGTGATCGAGTAGCGCATGGCGTTGTACGCGACGAAGTGACCCTGGCGGGTGAGCGAATCGCCGACCCCCGAGTCGTAGCGGGACGTGGTCACGGTGTACGGGCCGATCACCGTCGTGCCGACGACACCGGAGGTGACCCGGCGCAGCCAGGCGCGCTGGGACGACACGTCGACGCACACGATGTACTTGGCCCGCCCGGACACCGACGAACACCCACCGCTGGCCGCCGACGCCGGCGCGCTGGGCAGGAGTGTGGCCGTCGCCATCACCAGCACGAGTAGGAACTGGCCGATTCGCCTCACGTCGCCCTCCGATGCATCTGTCTGGAGCCGTTCGGGCGCCGGGCCTAGCCTACGCGGTCGCCGACAGCCGCAGCGCCACCGCTCTCGGCCACTATGGGGGATCGGGGAAAAGGGGGAGAAGTGCGCCAACTCAGTGCACCGGACGCCGCCATGTTGGCGTTGGACACCAGCAAGACATACGGCCACATCGGGATGCTGGCCATCTTCGATCCATTGGGGACCGATGGCGCCAGCTACGCGGTGACCCGCCAGACCGTGGCCGAGCGGCTCCACGCCATGCCGCCGCTGCGGACCCGCCTGCAGCCAGTACCGCTGGAGCTCGATCGCCCCTACTGGGTGGACGACGAACACTTCGATCTCGACTACCACATCCGCCACCACGCCGTGCCGCCGCCGGGGACACCCGAGCAGTTGGCCGAGGTCGTCAGCCGCATCGTCGCCAGGACGTTGGACCGGACCCGACCGTTGTGGGAGTTGTACGTCATCGAAGGCGTGAACGGCGGCAGGCACATCGCCCATCTCACCAAGATCCACCACGCGTATCTCGACGGCGTCGCCGGCGCCGTGATGCTCGGCGCCCTGCTTGACACCGACCCCGACACCCGACCCACCGGTGAGGTTCCGTCGTGGACGCCGCGTCCGACGCCGAGCGGTATGGATCTGCTCGGGCGTGCGGTGTGGACCATGGCCGCCAACCCGCAACGGTTGGTTCGGGCGGTCGGGCGGCTGGGCAAGGAGCTGACCGACTCCTCCACCCGTTTCGTGGTGGCCAATCGCTACGTGCAGTACGTGCCCGGCGGAGTGGGTGACCGGTTGCGGAGGAAGCTGCGCTCGGATACGGCGCGGCCGTCGGCGCTGCCCACCACGGTGGCGCCACGGGTCCACTGGAACGGATCGGTGTCGGCCCACCGGCACCTGGCCTTCTTTACCGTGTCGTTGGAGCGGGCGCGGGCCATTCGCCGGGCCACGCAGACGACGTTCAACGACGTGGTCATGGCTCTGTGCGGCGGCGTGCTTCGCCGCTACCTGCTCCTGCACGACGACCTCCCCGAGGCGCCGCTGCTGGCCGGAATGGCCATCAGCCTGCGGACCGGGAACGAGGAGGAGTTCTACACCAACCGGGTCCTCACCGCGGTGGCCGAACTGGCGACCGACGAGCCCGATCCCGTCGCCCGGCTGATGCGCATCAGGGCCAGCGACACGGCGGCCAAGGACGACTTCGCCCACCTCCCCACCGGCACGCTCCAGGAACTCACCGCCCTGCGCCCGCACACCTTCGTCAACCTGGCGATGCGCGCCCTGGTGGACTTCCGCCTGGGGCAGGTGGTCAACCCGCCGTTCAACGTGCTGATCAGCAACGTGCCCGGGCCGGCGTTTCCGCTGTACATGGCCGGGGCCCAACTCGTTCACTCGTATCCGGTGAGCATCGTCGCCGAGGGCACCGGGCTGAACATCACGGTGCAGAGCTACTGCGACAACCTCGAGTTCGGGTTCATCGTCGACCGTGAGCTGATCCCCGATCCGTGGGTCTTCCGCGAACTGATGGAGGAGGCGATGGTCGAGCTGGAGGAGGCGCTGGGCCTGGTCGCCGCGCCGCCGCCGAAGAAGCGGGCGCCGCGGAAACGGGCTGCGCCGCCCCGCTGAGCGCGCGTTCCAGCATGCCGCAGGGCCCCGCATGGGCGCGACAACCTCGGATTCTCGAAGTCTGCGCGCCCATGCTTCCTCCCGCCGTGCTGCATGGGCGCGCAGAGTACGGATACCTGAAGTTTTCGCGCCCATGCTGGGGCCTGGGGGCGAGGGTGGCGGGCGAGGGTGGCGGGGCCGGACTCCGTGACACCCCACCCGTAGAGTCGGCAGGGTGAGCGAGTCCGGCACCCAGGGGCCTCCCGAGGCGGCAACCCAGGTGGTCAGTGACGCCGTGTCCGTGGTGTGGACCGCGCCGGGCATGCCCGTTGCTCGGGCCGTGTCAGCGGCGGTGCGTGAGCTGCAGGCCGGGGACCCGCTCGCCCTGGTGCGCATCCTCACCCCCGACGGTGTCACCAACGACTCGTTGCGCCGGGCGTTGCCCTTCGCCGGTGGGGTGTGCGGCGCCGAGATCGGCGGCACCGTGCGCATCGCCAGGGAGATTGCCGCACCGCTGCTGGGTGAGCGCCGGGTGGCGCCGCCGGTGGCCGTCCTCGCCGCGGTGCAGCAGGTGCTGAACGATCCCGCCCAGCGGCCGGCGGCGCTCAACGGCTGCTGGCAGTACCCGGCCACGCACGACGCCCTGGTGCGCTCGTTCGCCTCGCTCAACGGCGTCTTCACCCTGGACGGCGACCAGCCCGAGTACGCCCTTGCCCAACTGGCCGGGGGGCGGCGCAGCGCCCGTGCGGTCACCACGGTGGTCTCCAGGGTGCGCGCCGCGCTCGTGGCCAATGGGCTGCTCGACCAGGCCGAACTGATCCGCGTGGCCACCGCCTCGGTGGGCGTCGGGGGTTCGCAGCCGCCGCTGGTCGTGGTGGTGACCCAGCAGTTCAATCCGGCCCACGCCGGCTTCGTGGCTGCGCTGATCTCGGCGTCCGTGCGGTGCCGCATCGTGGTGGCCGCCACGTCCTCGGCGGAGCTTCTCCGTCGCCACCCACGTCTCCCGCCTGGTGGGTGTCGAGGTGGTCGAACCTGCGCTGGCCGGCGCTGCGGCAGTGGCACCCCACGTGCTCTCGTGCCCCGACCACGACGAAGAGATCCGCGTGGTCGCCAGGCGGATCATCGGTCTCCTCAACGACGGTGTCACCGCCGACCAGATCACCGTGTACTACCCGCCCAGCGGTCCGCACCGCTCGGCCATCGCCGCCCAACTCGGGGGCGCGGGCATCCCCGTGCGTGGCCAGGTGCGCCCGGCCTTGCAGGGCAGCATCGCCGGGCAGATCCTGCGGCTGCTGCTGGCGGCGCTCGGCAGTCTCGATCGCCGGGTCGTCATCGAGCTGTGCCGCCTGGCGCCGCTCGGTTGGGCGGCGGGCGAGGCCGGCCAGCACCACTCCGGGTCAGCCCGGCGCCGCCACCCCGACGCCTGGCTGCACCGCTGCCGGGAGCTCGGCGTGGTGTTCGAGGCCGACTGGAAGCGAGCCCGCCTCCCCGATCCGGCAGAGACCGATCCGGAGGTGCTCGGGAACCACCTCACGCCGGCGCTGACCGCGTTCGTCGACCGCCAGCAGCACTTCCGCCGCCAGGTTCTCGGTGCGTCCACCTGGACGGACGTCGCATCCGCCGTTGAGGCCTGGTGGCGTGACCACTGTGGCACCGAGGCCTGGCGGCTGGAGCACTGGCTCGGCTATCCGGGATGGCAGCTGGAGGCCGCGCAACAGATGGAGGCCGTGCTCACCGACCTCGGCCAGGTGGGCCAGTTCGGTCTGCGCCCGGATCTGGCGGTGGCCGAACGGCTGCTCACCGCAGCGCTGGGTGAGGACGTCATCACGGCCGAGTCCAAGGGCGCCGGCGTGGCCGTGAGCCAGATCGTGGAGGGGGCCGGGTCCATCACTCGCCACGCGTTCATCGTCGGGGCCAACGACGGGATGATGCCGGGCCGGCGCGCCGACGACCTGGTGATCACCGCCGACCACGGCATCGAACCGTTCGGTGTGCTCACCTCCCCGGCCAACCGCCCGCTGCGTGACCGCCGCGGCTTCGTCGGCGCGGTGGCCGGCGCGGCGGAGTCCGTCACCATCACCTTCGCCCGCCATGACCTGCGCAACGGCGGTGGGCTGTTCCCGTCCACCCTGCTGCACGGCATGGCCGCCGACGTGGTCACCTCGCACGCCGCCGAGGTGCACGGCAGTGGCGAGACCTGGCTCGACACCGGCGAGTGGTTCGCCGCCGACCCCGGCCGCCGCCACCCCCGGCTGGCGCGCCGCCGCCGGGCCATCACCAGCCGCCTGCAGCACACGGCCACGCACTACGACGGAATGGTGGGCGCACTGAACCACTACGGCGCGGTCAGCCCGCTGGAGGTGACCCGGGCCGATGGCACCCGCCGCGCCGTGGGCATCACCAGCATCGAGTCGATGGTCACCTGCGGGATGCACTACTTCGTGCGCCACGTGCTGGGCGCCAAGCCGCCGGACACCGATGCCACCGAACTGACCGACATCGACGGCCGGGAACGCGGCACCTTGCTGCACAGCGTGTTCGACCGTCTCGTGCGCGAGTGGCTGGAGGCCAACCCCGGTGCTCACCGGCCTTGGATCGCCAACGAGCAGGAACTGGCCCAACGCCGGGCGCGCGCCGCCGAGATCTTCGTCGAGGAATCCAGCGGGTTGCGCGAACGGAACCGAGTGGGCCACCCGCAGGCCTGGGCCGCCCGCTCCACGCAGATCCTCGCCGCCATCGACCAGGCACTGCTGACGGAGATGACCGAGGCCGTCTGCCCGGTGGCCTCGGAGTTCGCCTTCGGGCTGGCCCGCCCCGACGCGCTCGACCCCCTGGTGTGGCCACATCCCGAGGTCGACGGCGGGGTCGTGCTGAACGGCAGCGTCGACCGCATCAACCGTGCCACCGACGGCACGCTGGCGCTCGTCGATCTGAAGACCGGGCGATCGTCGGCCTTCGTCTCGGTGAAGCCGCAGACCCCGTTCGGAACCAAGAACGACAAGCTTCAACCGGTCTTCTACGCGGTCGCGGTGGAGCAGCTGCTGGGTGAGCCGGTCAGCGCCAGCGGGTACCGATTCATGGGCAAGGCGAAGGCGGACGCGCCCGTGACGTTGCCCATCACCGACGACGCCCGGGCCGCGTTGCAGCACCGGCTGGGCGAGATCATCAGCCAGATCCAACACGGCGAGTTCCGTCCTGGGCTGATCGAGCCGACGATGTTCGGGTCCACGTGTCCGACCTGCTCGCCCGACGACCTCGGAATGGACGAGATCGACCAGCGGGTCAAGCGCTGGATCACCGACGCGTCAGCGAGCGCCGAAGGGGCCGGCGGTGAGCACTGATCGACTCGCCGATCAGGCCTCCCGTGATCTGGCCGCCGCGCGGCTTGACCACGGGCTGGTGATGTCCGCAGGCGCCGGCGCCGGCAAGACCCACACGTTGATCGAGCGGTTGGCAGCCGTGATCGAGCGCGGGCTCGACGATCGGCGCATCGTCGCCATCACCTTCACCGAGCGGGCGGCCAGGGACCTGACGCAGAAGATGCGCCAGCGCATCCCGTCACTCGCCGATGCCGGAGACGCGGTCTTCGTGGGCACCATCCACTCGTTCTGCCTGGGGCTGTTGCGACGGTTTCCGTTGGAGGCCGGCCTGCCCCCCATCTTCGCCGCGCAGGGCGAGCTGATGAACGGCGCCGACGCAGCCGAGCGCATCCGCCGGATCAGCTGGCGGTTCTTCCAGATGGTGGCCGATCGTGACGACGTCGAGCTGCGTGACGCCCTCGACGTGGTCTACGCGGTGGGCGGTGAGTTCCACCTCGACGCCCTGATCGCCCTGATCGACCGGGAGTGGGACCGCTTCCGAGCATCGACCCTGCCGGCCTACCCCGACTGGCGCCGGGCCGTCCGCCAACTCGACCAGATCATCGACATCGCCTCCTCGCCGTCCACCTCCCAGGCGCTGCGCGCCAAGCTGGGCCAGTACCTCCCGGACATCCAGGCGAGCCGCGCCGCCACGTCGATGCTCGAAGCGGTGCGCTGCCCCGAGCTCAAGCTCGGCAACTGCGGCGACAAGGAGACCCGCGAATTCTGCAGGACCGTTGCCACCGAGGCCCGTGCTGCAGTGCTGAACGCCGCGTTCGGGCGGGTCCTGGAGACCATCGTGCCCGTGGTGATCGACGAGGCCCAGCGCCGCTGTACGGCAGGGCTGATCAGCTTCGACGACATCCTCGTGCTCACCCGTGAGTTGCTCACCACGCATGCCGACATCACCGCATTGCTACGCGGCGAGATCGGCCATCTGTGCGTCGACGAGTTCCAGGACACCGATCCCGTCCAGTACGACATCGTCCAGCTGCTCACCCAACCCACCCCAGGGGAGGCTCAGCCGGTGCTGTTCGCCGTGGGTGACCCGAAGCAGTCGATCTACGGGTTCCGCCGCGCCGACGTGGAGTTGTTCGAGGAGCTCGCCGCCAGGGCCGATCTCGACCAGGGCCTGCTGAGCGTCAACTTCCGTTCTCGGCCCCGCCTGCTGCACTGGATCAACGAGACGTTCGCCGGCTGGTTCCACACCCCCGGTCAGGTGCCCTTCGCCGAACTCGTCGCCCACGTGCCGCCTGGTGACAGCACGGTCACCATGGTGGCCCAGCAGGCGGCGCCCAGCGCGGCCGAGGCCCAAGAGGCTCAGGCCGAGGCCATCGCCCAGTCGATCCTGGCGATCCGCGGCTCGAAGGTGGTGCGTGACCCGCACGCCAACGACATCGAACGCCCTGCCGACTTCGCCGACATCGCCATCCTGGTGCGTCGCCGAGGGGACCTGACCACCCTGGAGCCAACGCTCACCGCGGCCGGGATCCCGTACACCATCGAGGGCGGCGTCCTGCTGTACGACGCACGTGAGGTGCGCGAGCTGCTGCGTGTCCTGCCGCGCCGTGAACGACCCGCGCAACCAGCACGCCGTGGTCACCGCCCTGCGCACCTCGGTGCTGGCCTGCAGCGACGCCGATCTGCTGCGCCACCGGGCGGTGCAGGGCTCGTCGTGGAACCCGATCGTTCCGCGCCGGGAGCAGGTGGGTGACCCGGTGGTGCTGTCGGCGTTCGCCCAGCTGCGCGCCTGGGCTCGAGCCCGGCACGTCCTGCCCGTTCCTGAACTCCTGGCCCGGATGGCGCGCGAGACGTTCTCGTGGGCGGCCTCCACCACCGATGTCGCCACGGTGCGGGCATCGTGGCGGCGGCTGCGCGCCGTGCTTGACGAGGCCCGCTACTGGTTCGAGCAGACCGGTGGCAGCCTGGCCGAGTACCTCGACTGGGTCGACGTGCGCATCGCCAACGACGACCGCAGCAACATCACCACCGACGAGCCCGACGAGGGCGCGGTGCGCATCCTCACCGTTCACGCCGCCAAGGGGCTGGACTTCCCGGTGGTCGTCGTCGCCGGTCTTGGCGGTCAGCGACCCTCCGCCGAGAACGTCCGTGCCCAGTTCCGTGACGGCACGGTGGAGATCAAGTGCGGCGCGTCGCTGGTCACCGCCGGCTACGACAAGGGCCGCGACGCCGATCCGGCGCTGGAGGCGGCGCGCCTGGCGTATGTGGCGTGCACCCGGGCCAGGGACCACCTGGTGGTGTCGCTGGCCCACAAGCAGGGTTCGGTGAAGAACTCGGCGGTCGAGCTCCTCCCGCACCAGGCCGCCGCGGATGAGCTCCTGCTCCCGCTGCTGCCCAGCGTGGAACCGCCGGCCGTCGCCGACCTCGTCGATCCGGCCGAGGCCAGCGGGCCGCCCCGCCGCCCGCCGTGGAGGGTGCGCTCCAGCATCGCCGCCACCCAGGTCAGCCAGGCCGACGATCCGGCCGGTCCAGCGGTGGCGCCGTGGGCACCTCCCGGGCCGGTGGCGGACGGGGGCGACGAGTCGCTCGACGACGACGTCGGCGCCGACGACGACGAGTTCCCCGACGGCAGCGATCGCTCCGCCGGTGATCAGCCCGCATCACCGGTGCTTCCCGCGGGCGGCGGGCGGGCATGGTCAGCGGTGGACAGCCTGCACAGCAAGCCACCGCGCAGCACCCAGGCGCTGCCCGAGCAGGTGGGCCGGTACGGAACCGTGGTGGGTCGGGCGGTGCACGGCGTCCTGCAACGGGTCGACCTCGACGACCCCGTCGGGGCGGTGGGGGCCCTCGTCGTCCAGCAGTGCGTGGCCGAGGCGGTGCCCGCGGCGCTGCACGCCTACGTCGAGTCCCTGGTGCGCTCCGTCCTGTCCAGTGAGGCCTTCGCCCGGTTGCTTGCCGCGCACGCGGTGTCCACCGTGCGCAGGGAGATGTACGTGGGTGCCCAGCACGGCGAGCAGGGCGTCTACGGGATCATCGATGCCGTGTGGGTGGAGGACGGCGGGTTCGTCGTCGTCGACTTCAAGACCGACCACGCCCGCCAGACCGACGAGGCCCTGGCCGCCACGTACACGGCACAGCTTCAGGCCTACGCCGCCGCCCTCACGGCAGCCACCGGCATGCCTACCCGCGAGCTGCTGCTGTGCGTGGCGGTGGCCGACGGCTCGCCGGCCATCACCGTGCCGATCGGGCGCCCGACCGCGGTCGGCCAGCTCAGCCTGTGGTGAGCAGTCCGTTCAGCGTGCGCTCGAGGACATCGAGCCCGGTTCGCTTGGTGGAGCTCACCCAGAAGATGTCACCCTCCTCCAGCCCGCAGGAGGCGGCGAGCTGCTGGCGGCGCCCCGGGCGCTTCGACGGGCGAACCTTGTCCGACTTGGTGGCCACCACGGCATGGGGCACCTCGTTGGCGCGCAGCCAGTGCAGCATCTGGCTGTCCAGCTTGGTGGGGCCGATCTCGCCGTCCACCAGCACCAGTACCAGGTCCAGCGGCTCGCGCTCCAGCAGGTAGCCCTCGATCATCGCCTGCCATCCCGCCTTCTCCCGGCCGGGCACGGCGGCGTAGCCGTAGCCGGGAAGGTCCACCAGCGTCCCCCCGCCCGGGTGGGCGAACAGGTTGATGAGCTGGGTGCGCCCGGGCGTGTTGGAGACCCTGGCCAGCTGGCGTTGGTTGGCCAGCGCGTTGATGAGGCTCGACTTGCCCACGTTGCTGCGCCCGACGAAGGCCACTTCGGCCGGCGACGCGGGCAGGTCGGCGTGGCGCTTGGCCGAGGTCACAAAGCTGAGGTGCAAGGGTCAGAACGAGGCGAAGAAGTTGGCCACGGCCGACCCGAGGGTGAGCCCGTTGCTGCCGACGATGACGAAGAACCCGCTGGTGTCATCACCGACCACAAAGAGTTCGGCGCCCGTGGAGTCGGTGAACTGCCTGCCGCTCTTGCCGGCGATCACCGTGTTACGTGTGGGCGACGGCGCGGCCGCCACGGTGATCCAAGCGTCCAAGCTGCCTGGGGCCAGCGGCTGGTCGAAGGCGAACCCGAACACCCGGCCGAAGGCTCGGTCGTTCCGGGTATCGATGACCTGGATCCCGCCGTAGTTGCCCGATGCGGCGTTCATCGCCGGCGTGGCCCGCAACGAGTTGAGGAAGAACTGGATCAGGTCGTCCTCGAGCGGGCGCAGCGCGTACTCGCCACGCACGGTCAGCGAGGCGGCGATGTCCTCGAACGTCTTGGTCCCTGCCGGCCCGGACACGTCGGGGATGGTGACGTTGGGGATCGTGACGTTGGGGATGGTGACGTTGGGGATGGTGACGTTGGGGATGGTGACGTTGGGGATGGTGACGTTGGGGATCGTGACGTCGGGGGCCGTCACGCTGGGGATGATGATCGGCGGCACGGTCAGTTCCGGGACCGTCAGGTTCGGCACGGTCCCGGTGGGAACGGTCAGCACGGGCGTGGTGATCACCGGGATGGTGCCCGCCGGTGTGGTGACGCCGAACATCGGGTCCATCGCGCAGCGCGTGGCCCCGATCTCGTCGGCCACCTTGGTGGTCGCCCCGATCAGCGAGTTCAACGCCGCGGCCTTGGTGTCCACCGTTGCCTGGTCACCGTTCTTCGCCGCCGCGGCGATGTCGCCCAGCAGCGTGGCCTCGTCGCCCAGGTTGGCGATGAAGGTCTTGGTCGCAGTGGACACGTCGGCGGGAGCGTTGAGCTTGCCGGCCGCCGCCACCGCCGCGGCGACAGCCTTCCCGGCGGTCGCCGCTGACGAGGCGATGTCGTCCAGCGAGGCCGAGGGCAGCCCGCTGATGGCCCCGTCCAGCGTCCGGCACACGTCGTTCAGTTGCGTGGCGAACCCGGCCCCGGTCTTGGTCTCACTACCGCACGCAGCCAGCACCGCCGCCAGGGTGACGGCGGCTGAAGCGACCCGCCGTGAGCGACGGCGAGCAGAGGACATGTGAGCGCGCATGGACGGTCCCTTCCGAGGTCAAGCCTGCACACTGTACGGCAGTGCCACCGTCCGGGTTCATGACGGCCCCGCGTCAGGCGGCCAGCGGTACCCGGTGGCGATCGAACCGAGCCGTCGACAGAACGGCGCCGTCGTGGGTGATCACCATCGCGCCATAGCCAGGTTGGTCGTCGACCCAGTACAACCCGCCGATGCCCATCACGAACAGCGTGGTGGCGAAGGCGTCCGCATCCGCCAGGCTCGGGCCAACCACGGTGGCGCTGGCCACCTCGGCCGTCGGTGTGCCGTGCCGCGGGTGGATGATGTGCGCGCCGCGCTCGTAGCTGGCCGAGGTGGCGACCGCCAGCGGCCCCTCGGCCTGCAGCACCATCGCCAGCGCCCGCGGATCGCCCGGATGGCGAATGCCCATCCGCCATGGCTGGCCGCCCTCGGCGGTGCCGCGCACGGCGATGTCGCCGCCGGCGTTGATGCACACGTCGCTGATGCCGCGGGTGACCATCCAGTCGGCGGCCCGCTCGATGCTCCATCCCTTGACGAACCCGCACGGATCGAATCGCGTGCCGTTCGGCGCCGGCAAGGCCCACGGGTCGAACGCCCCGCCGGACAGGGTGCGCAGGTCCCGGCACCGCTGCAGCACCTCGGTGACCATCGGCGACGTCTGGTCCTCGGTGATCTCGTTGCGGCCCAGTTGGGACACCACGCTGTCGTGGCGGTACGGGCTGAACACCCGGTCAACCGTGTGCAGCCAGGCCACGACGTCGTCGACGACCTGGTGCTCGCCATCCAGCCACTCGATCGACACCATCGTGCCCATGACCGGTTCGACCCGCAGGTTGACCGGAACCATCAGCCACCCGCCGTCGCCGCGTCGATGGCCGCCTGCAGCGAGGCGATGTAGGCGTGGCTCGTGTACGTGGCGCCGGAGACGGAGTGCACGGATGCCGATTGGGCGGTCAACACCTCCTGGCGCAGCACCGGCAGGGCACGGGCGTTGATCGCCCGGTCCTTGCGGTTGCCGGACGGATACTCGGTGGCCGTGACGTCGGTGATCACCCCGTTGGTGTAGGTGACCGCCACCTGTACCGGGCCGAAGCGGGTGGGCACGGCCTCGCCGGTGAAGGTGCCGGTGATCGCCGTCGTGATCGCCGCGGTGCTCGTCGTGGTGGTCGTGGTGGGCGCGTGAGTGGTCGTGGTCGCCGACACCGTCGTGGTGGTCGACGATGACGCGCCGGTAGGGGACACGACGACCGTCTCGGTGGCCTCGGTGGACGGCGAGGCAGTGGCGCCGGGCGTTCCCGCGGTTGGGCTCGATGCGGTCGGTTCGACTCGAGCGTCGGCCTCGCTGTCGTGGTCGGCCTGCGCGAACGACCACGTCAGCCCGCCAGTCGCGGCCATGCTCAACGCCACGGACGAGATCCGGCCGAACCGGGCCACCGGCTTGCGGTGCGTCGCCGGGCGAGGGCCTGGCTGCGGCCGCTCGGGCGCTGGGCGCTCGGCCCGTGTGCCCGGCGGCGGCGTCCGCCGGATGAGCGGGTCGATCGAGGGTGGTGGCCAGGTCATCGAGGGACCCCGACGTGGGCTCGAGCGGCGATCGTGGTCATCGGTGAGCCGGGGACGGCGTGGCGCCGGCGGTTGCGTGACAGCAGCCGGATCGTCAGCGGCGACACGGCGAGGGCGATCAGCGCGGCAAAGCCCACGACGAACGAAGACGACCCGGTGTCGGTCCCGCTCATCAGCGAGTGGGCCGCCGCGGCGGTCACGGCGACGAAGGAGAGAAGGTGGATCGCGTGCCAGACTCGCCGCGGGATTCGCCGGCGAACCCTGGCGACCGACGTCAGCACGAGCACGGCGAACAGGTACATGGCCAGCACCCCCCAGGTCATCGCCCACTCCTGACCGACGGCGCGGTTCGGGACCAGGGCCTGGACGATGCCGATGCCGCTGTCGGAGTCGGCGACGGCGAGACCGACGTGAACCACGGTGGCCGCCAGTGTCATCCCGCCAAGCCACTTGTGCATCGACATCCACCAGTTGGGGCGCAGCCGGCTGCCGGTGTTGCGCCCGGAGAAGCGCAGCCCCCAGATCAGCGAGGCCATCGCCAGGACGCCGGCGACGATGCCCGTCGAGCGGGTGAGGTACCAGAGCATGGCGGCGGCGAACACCCGGTCAGTGTCGACGGGCTCGACCAGAGGTCCGTGAGTCCCTGGTGAGAGCGCGGTAAGAGTCTGTCCAAGAAGCGGACGGACCCGGCTGGTCAGGCCGAAAACGCAACGAACCCCCGGTGAGGGGGTTCGCCGTGGTCGAGACCGGCGTCGATCCGGTGACCCTACGCTTTTCAGGCGTATGCTCTGCCGACTGAGCTACTCGACCGGGTGGTCAGTGATGGCTGGCTGACGCCGCACCACATGCCGAACAAGCCCGAAGGCTTGCGCGGTCCCGACGGGACTCGAACCCGCGACCTCCGGCTTGACAGGCCGGCGTGAACTCCAACTTCACCACGGGACCAATTGGTGACCAACTGGTCTTGCACCCCCAACGGGATTCGAACCCGTGCCGCCACCTTGAAAGGGTGGTGTCCTAGGCCGCTAGACGATGGGGGCTAGGGACGCCTCCGGTTGAGAGCGTCGAAATGCTAACACCGCCCCCGTCAGAATGCGCCACCCATTCGTTCACGTCACCGCATGAACGCACAGTTCGTTCATGCGGTGACATGAACGGGGCGGGGGGATTGAGTTCAGTTGATGAACTGACTACGGTGACGCCATGACGGAACTGGTCGAGGCGGGTTGGCAACCCACGGCGTGCATCCTGTGCGAATGCAACTGTGGCATCGAGGTCCGCCTCGGCGGGCTCGACGGGCGCCGCTTCGAACGGGTCCGTGGCGACAAGGCCCACCCAGCGTCCAAGGGCTACACGTGTGAGAAGGCCCTGCGCCTCGACCACTACCAGAACGGACCGCACCGCCTGACCACGCCGCTGCGCCGCCGGCCCGACGGCAGCTTCGAGCCCGTCTCGTGGGACACGGCGATCACCGAGATCGCCAGCCGGTTCGCCGACATCCGTGACACGCACGGCGGCGAATCGGTCTTCTACTACGGCGGGGGCGGCCAAGGGAACCATCTCGGCGGGGTCTACTCGGCCGCCACCAGGGCCGCGCTGGGCTCGGTGTTCCGCTCCAACGCCCTGGCCCAGGAAAAGACCGGTGAGTTCTGGGTCAACGCCCATCTCCTGGGCACCTCGGTGCGTGGCGACTTCGAGCACTGTGAGCTGGCCCTGTTCATCGGCAAGAACCCGTGGCAGTCGCACGGCTTCCCGCATGCCAGGACCACGCTGAAGGAGATCGCCAGGGACCCGGCGCGCACGATGATCGTCATCGATCCACGGCGCACCGAGACCGCCGACCTGGCCGACATCCACGTGCGGCTGCGCCCGGGAACCGACGCCTGGTGCCTGGCGGCGCTGGCAGCGATCATGGTGGACGAGCGCCTCCTGCACACCGAGTGGCTGGCCACCCACGCCACCGGCGTGGACGAGGTGGTCGCTCGTCTGGCGACGGTGCCCATCGCCCGCTTCGCCGAGATCTGCGGTGTGGACGAAGCGCTGCTGCGTGACGCCGCCCGGCGGATCGCGGCGGCCGCCAGTGTCGCGGTGTTCGAGGACCTCGGCCTGCAGATGACCGTGCACTCCACCCTGTCGAGCTACCTCGAGAAGCTACTGTGGCTGTTCACCGCCAACCTTGGTGTCACGGGTGGCATGTACGCGCCCACCTCCATCGTCGGCCTGGCCGGCTCGGCAGCGTCGGCCCGCCGCTCGGAACGGCGCAGCCCGGTGGCCGGGGCCCCGATCATCAGCGGGCTGGTGCCGTGCAACGTGATCGCCGAGGAGATCCTGACCGACCACCCGGCCCGCTACCGGGCGATGCTGGTCGAGAGCGCCAACCCGGCACATTCCCTGGCGGACAGCGAGCGGATGCGAGCCGCGCTCGGCGCCCTCGATCTTGTCGTGGTGATCGACGTCGCCCTCACCGAGACCGGTCGGCTGGCCCATTACGTCCTGCCGGCGCCCTCGCAGTACGAGAAGTACGAGGCCTCGTTCTTCAACTTCGACTTCCCGGGCAACGTCTTCCACGTGCGCCGGCCGCTCCTCGACGCGCTCCCCGGCACCCTCGACGAACCGGAGATCCATGCCCGGCTGTGCGAAGCACTGGGTGTCGTGGGGGAGGACGACTACGCCCCGCTGCGTGCGGCGTTGGGCCAGGGGAGGGCCGCCTTTGCCGCGGCGTTCTTCGAGGCCCTCGGGGCGAGGCCGTCTCTCGGCAGGCTGGCCCCGGTGCTGCTCTACCGCACCCTCGGCCCGACCCTGCCCCATGGCGCCTGCTCGGCCGCAGCGCTGTGGGCTGCGGTCCACCAGTGTGCCCAGCGTTACCCCGATGCCGTGGAGCGGGCAGGCTTCGGCCGCGGCCTGGAGGCCGGTGAGGCGCTGTTCGATGCCATCGTCGAGTCCCCGTCCGGTGTGGTCTTCTCGGTCGATGATGCCGAGTCGACCTGGCAACGGGTGGCCACCGACGACGGCCGGGTCCACCTGGCCATGGCGGAACTGCTGGCCGAACTGGACGAGTTGGTGGCGTCCGACGGCCCGCCCACCGATGCCGAGTATCCGCTGGTGCTGTCCGCGGGTGAGCGGCGTTCGTTCACCGCCAACACCATCATCCGTGACCCGGCGTGGCGCAAACGTGACGCTGCCGGCACCCTTCGCCTGGCACCCGCCGATGCCGTTGCGCTGGATGTGGCCGACGGCGAGACGGTCCGGCTGGTCACCCGGCGCGGCTCGGCGGTGGCCGTGGCCGAGATCGACGACGCCATGCAGCCCGGGCACGTGTCCCTGCCGAACGGCTTCGGTCTGGACACTCCCGACGGCGCTCGGGTCGGGGTTGCTCCCAACGAACTCACCACCTCGGCCCATCGTGACCGCTTCGCCGGGACACCGCTGCACAAGTTCGTCCCGGCGCGCATCGACAAGCTCTGATGCGCCGGACCCGCTTGGACCGGCGGCCGTGCCCGATCGCCCGGGTCACCGACCTGATCGGCGACCGGTGGACCCCGCTGGTGATGCGCGAGGTGTTCCGCGGCCGGACCCGCTTCGACGACATCCAGCGCTCACTTGGCTGCAGCCGGGCCCTGCTCACCCAGCGTCTCGGCCGCCTGGTGGACGAGGGAATGCTGGCCAAGGAGTCCTACACCGAGCACCCGCCGCGCTTCGACTACCGCCTGACGGACCAGGGCACGGCGTTCGGTGACGTGTTGGTGGCGATGTGGAACTTCGGCGCCGCCTGGCTGTGGGATGGGCCGCCTCCCACCCTGGTGACCCGGTCGGCTGCTCCGGCGACCACCCATCACCCTTGACGAGAACTCTCTCGATATGCATACTAAGAATGCATATCGAGGAGGTTTGCCGTGGGTGTTCGAGAAGGATTGCTGGCGTTGCTCGATGCCGAGCCGAGCCACGGCTACGGGCTGAAGGCCCAGTTCGAGCAGATCACCGGTGGCGTGTGGCCGCTCAACGTCGGCCAGGTGTACTCCACCCTGGACCGCCTGGAGCGCGACGGATTGGTGGCCGCCACCGTGGACGCCGACGAACAGCGCAGCTGGCGACTCACCGACGAGGGGAGGGACGCCTTGGGCGCATGGTGGTGGGCGGTGCCCGGCGACGAGCCGCCACCGCGCGACGAGCTGGTGTTGAAGGTGCTGCTGGCGATGGCGTCCACGCGGGAGCACGCCCTGGAGGTCATCGCCAACCAGCGTGACGCGTTGATGGCCCTGCTGGCTCAGCGGCGCCGCCAGGCTCGGGCCCGGCGGGCGGCGTCGTCGCTGCCGGGTGCTGCCGAGTTGGTCGTCGAGGCGTTGGTGCTGCGGGCCGAGGCCGACCTGCGATGGCTCGATCACTGCGAGCAACGGCTGGTCGATGCGGCGAAGGGAGGCCGGTCGTGACGATCCTGCAGCTGATCGACGTCGTCAAGAGCTTCGGCTCGGGGCCTACCGAAGTGCGCGCCCTGACTGACGTCTCCCTGGAGATCCACGACGGCGAGTTCGTGGCGATCCGTGGCCCGTCGGGCTGCGGCAAGTCCACCCTGCTGCACCTGGCCGGCGGGTTGGAGGCCCCCAGCGCCGGGCACGTCCTGGTGGGTGGCCGTGACCTGGCGACGATGTCGCCGGCCGAGCTCGCTCAGCTCCGCCGGACAGCGATCGGCTACGTCTTCCAGCGCTTGAACCTGGTGGCCGGGCTGACCGCGATGGAGAACGTGACCCTGCCGCTGGAGCTGGACGGCGTACGCAGCCGCGTCGCCAGAGCCCGGGCGACGGAGGCGTTGCGGCTGGTGGGCCTGACCCAGTTCCTCGATCGCTATCCCGATGACTTCTCCGGTGGCCAGCAGCAACGCATCGCCATCGCCAGGGCCATCGTGGGTGAGCGCCGCCTGCTCCTCGCCGACGAGCCGACCGGTGCGCTCGACACCCAGACCGGCGAGGAGGTCATCGAGCTGCTGGCCTCGCTGCCCGACCGCCACGGCACCGCCGTGGTGCTGGTCACCCATGAACCGCGCTGACGCCGCGGTGGCCGACCGGGTGGTGTCGATGCGCGACGGCCGACTCGTCGGCGTCACCAGCCAGCTGGCAACCGAGCTGGCCCTAGAGGTGGCCGGGACGCGCTCACTCGGTTCGGGTCGATGAGCGCCCTCCCGGCCACCACCGTTGCCGCCCGCCTGGCCGCCAACGAAGTGCGCCGCCGCCCGTGGCGCACCCTGCTGGTGGCCGGGCTCGTCGCTGGTCCAGTGGCCGCGCTGATCCTGGCCCCCGTCTGGATCCGGACCAACACGAGGACAGTCGACGACTTCTGGCGTGAGCACAACGGTGCAGCCGACCTCACGTGGTTTGTCGAGCAGCCGCCCGAAGGTGGTGCCGCGGTGGACACGTTCTCGCCCCTGCTGCCGCCGAGTTCCGCCGTCACGACGCGACTGGCGGACTACAGCCGGGTGCTTCGTACCGCGGACGGGCACCGCGCCTCGGTCAGGGTGGTCAAGCAGCACTCCGAATCACCGATCCTGACATCGTGGTTCGTCGTCATGGCGGGCCGGGTACCGGCGGCGCCGGGCGAGGTCTTCCTCAGCCGCTCGGCTGCGGCGGACCTCGGGGTTGGTGTCGGGGATGAGCTCCACCTGGTGCGGCCCGAACCCCTGACGTGGCAGGTGGTCGGAACTGGGGAGGTTGCCGACAACTGGGGAGGTGACACGGTGGTCGTCGAGCCGACGACGCCCTTCCCCATCACTGGTGAGTCGCTGGCGTCGGAGCACCTGGCCAGGATCGGCCGGCCGTTGTCCCCCGGCTTGATCGAGGCGATCCACTCCAGCGAGGGCGCGCTGGTGGCGTCTCCGGCCGTCGAGCGCGAGGTCCGAGGTAACGACCCGCTGTCCGGTCAGGAGGCGAACCAGGCAGCCCGCGTCGCTTGGGGCATGGTGTTCGGAGTGCTGGCGCTGATGATCGTCGGGATCGTCATCGCCGCGGCGTTCGCCGCCGGGGCCCGCCGCCAATTGGTGACACTGGGCCAGCTCGGCGCCAACGGCGCCTCGCCGCGGCTGCTGCGCCGGACCCTGATGCTCCAAGGCGCGCCCTCGCCGGCGTCATCGGTTCGGTACTGGGCGGTGGTGTGGCAGCCGTGGTGCTCGTCGTGCTGGCCCCGCATCGCAGCGAGATCCTGAAGTTCGCTTCGTTCGGATACCGGTACTCGTGGCTGGAGGTCGCCCTGGCACTGGCGTTCGGCGTGATCACCGCCACGGTGGCGGCCACCATCCCCGCCCGGGCCACCAGCCGGATCCCCGTCCTCGCCGCCCTGGCGGGTCGCCGCCCACCACGGCAGGTGCCGCGGTGGGTGACGGCTGGCGGACTTGGCGGGTTCCTCGCGGGCACCGGGTTGCTGGCCCTTGCCGTCATCGGATCGACCGCATCCCAGTCGGCGAACCGTGCCAGCATCTGGGCGGCGACTGCCGTCGGGGGCGGTGTGCTGATGCTGCTGGGCATGTGCGCCACGGCACCGGCCTACGTCGACACCGTCGGGCCGCTGGCCCGCAGGGCCGGTGGCGAGATCCGCCTGGCCGCCCGGGGAATCGTCCGCCAGCGCACTCGTTCGGCCGCGGTGGTGGCTGCCGTGTGCGCGGTCAGCGCGCTGGCCATCGCCGCCTCGTCCTCCGCCCTTGCCCTTGCCGACCGGCCGGAGCGGTGGTGGATGCGCCCCGACGAGGTCGTGCTCCACTCGACCCGCGGAACGTACGCGGGGGCGATGGGGGACGTGGCGCTACCCGCCGCCGACCTGCGGCGCATCCTGCAGGTGGTTCCCGGGGCCACGGTGACCACCCTGCAGGCGTTGACAGCCGGTGACGCCACAGCTCCAGGCGGCCCAGTGATCCGAAGTATTCATGCGGCACCCGGGGATCACGCCCAGCCCACCGGTGACGGGGAGTACGTCCTGATGTCGTTCGGCTCGGGAGTCGCGCTGGCCGACGACGCGTTCCTTGGCCTCTATGACCTGCCGCCGGCGGCCACCGACGCGCTGCGAACCTCGGGCGCCGTCGTCCTCGGCCAGTTCAACGGGAGTGGTCAGCTCCGCTGGGAGGACATGGAGCAGCAGCCGACGGCTGCGTCCGCCGGTCAGCGGTCCGCCGATCAGCCGGTCCGTTTCGTTCGCACCACGTCGAACCTCGACTTCATGAGAGGGTTGCTGCTCAGCCCCGCCGCAGCCGAGCGGCTCGGCTTCGTCGCCGTGCCGAGTCTGACCGTGCTGCGCTACCCGCACCGGCTGACCGGGGCTCAGCGGGCTG
Source organism: Ilumatobacteraceae bacterium (assembly GCA_037045185.1). Classification (GTDB taxonomy): domain Bacteria; phylum Actinomycetota; class Acidimicrobiia; order Acidimicrobiales; family Ilumatobacteraceae; genus JAKOUY01. Next base: position 534,090 of record JBAOHQ010000004.1, on the reverse strand, counting down.
CGCTCCAGGAGCTCAACGAGGACTACTGGGCAGCTGTCGTGGATGCGTACGGCCGTGGCGACCGCAGCCCGCGCCTGAACGTGACCGCCGCCTATGCCGAGCCGTATCAGACCGCCGTCAACAAGGGAGCGGTCGAGGGTGCGCTCAGCGGGCTGGCGCTGCTGGTGGCCCTCGGGGTCATCGGCGCGGCCCTGGCGCTGTCGGCCGCCGAGACCCGTGAGGAGCGCGATGTCCTGGCCGTGGTGGGCGCCAGCCCGCGGCACTCTGCGGCGGACCAGCGGGCTGAAGGCCACGCTGCTGGCCGTGCTGGGCGCGGTGATGGCCGTGCCCGTCGGGCTGATCCCCATCGCCATCTACATGGCCAACGCCACCACCGAGCTGACCATGCACATACCCTGGCGGACCCTGGCCGTGCTGCTGGTGGGCGTGCCGGTGATCGTCGGGCTGGTCACCACGACGGGCAGCGGGGTCGCCTCCCGACTGCGGCCGATCACTGCCTCGCGCATGACGGTCGACTGATTGGCCACCGTCACCGGATGAGCCGGATAGGCGAGTACGGTCGGCGGTCGTGAGGATGTCGGCCACCGCGGGTCTGGATCCGGCGGCGTACCCGTTCCGCCACGACATCCGGGTGCGCTTCGCCGAGACCGACGCGATGGGCATCGTCCACCACAGCAGATACCTGCCGTACTTCGAGGAAACCCGCGTCGCCTACCTGCGCCACATCGGCCACCCGTACACGGCGTGGCAGGCCGAGGGCCTGGAATCGGCGGTGCTGGAGTGCTTCGTCCAGTACCGGCTGCCGCTTCGCTTCGACGAGGTGGTCACCGTGCACACCCGCCTGGCGAAGGCCACCCGGACCACGTTCCAGATGACCTACCTGCTCACCGTGGGCGCCGAGGTCAGGGCCACCGGCGTCACCGTCCACGGCCTGATCACCGCCGATGGGCGGCCGACCCGCCTGCCCGGCTGGCTGGCCGCCTTCGTCACCTGAACTTCACGCCCTGAGGCAGCGGTCAGGTGATGCACTCCAGGGCGTTCTCCAGGAGCCATGACAGGTAGTGGTAGAGGTGATACTCGGCGACCAGCGGGTGGTCGTCGTCCACGTCGATGCTCTCGTCCTCGCTGACGTCGAGGGCCGTGCCGAGCACGAGGCGGATCTGGTTCAGCGAGCGGACGAAGGCCATGGTCCCCTCGTCGTCGAGCAGCGTGTCGTCGGCAATCGCGGCGCGGATGGTTTCGATCCCGGCCAGGCGGGCGGCCACCAACTCGTCGTGCATCAGCCGCTGGTACTCGGCCTCGGCGTCGGTGTCGACGGCCTGGTGGTAGGCCGGCGGGAACAAGCGGCGCAGGATCGCCTGATCCCCACCGGCCAGGATCAAGGTCCGCAGGTCGTCGAGCAGGCGGACGATGAGCTCACGTTCCGGGGCCGACATGGTCACCCGCACGCCTTTCGACGTCTGCTGCAGCGGCCCCTTGGGCTTGCGCCAGCCCATCGTCAGTCGTCCTGCTGCATGGTTGCCCACAGCCCGTGCTCGTGCAGGCGGAAGACGTCCATCTCGATCTTCTCCCGCGCTCCACTGGCCACCACGGCCCGGCCCTTGTGGTGGACGTCGAGCATCAAGGCGTTGGCCTTGTCCTTGCTGTACCCGAACAGCTTCTGGAACACGAAGGCGACGTAGCTCATCAGGTTGATCGGGTCGTTCCACACCAGGGCGATCCACGGGCGATCGACGTCCACGGTCTCCTCGACCACGACATCGGTGTCGGGCCGGACGGTGGTCGGGCTGGCCGGCGCTGGCGGCACCCGCACATTCTGCCCGTACCATGGGCCGTCATGGCAGTCGGCGCCCGCCCACTCGTTCCCTCGCGGATGAAGCCGGGCGGCGTCGCTCACAGTTCGACCCGCCGGCCCACCACCAAGCTCGCCGGCTACGTCCATCTGATGAAGCTGCGTGTGGTGGAGCTCTTGCTGATCAGCACCCTGCCCACCATGGTCCTGGCCGAGCGGGGCTGGCCGCCCACCCGCCTCGTGCTGGTCACGCTGCTCGGCGGCACCCTGGCCGCTGGCGGGGCCAACGCCATCAACATGGTCGTGGATCGTGACATCGACGCCCTGATGGAGCGGACCAAGGGCCGGCCCACCGTCACCGGGCTGATCTCGCCCGCCGAGGGCCTGGTGTTCGCGGTCGCCCTGGAGATCGTGGCCTTCGCCGTGCTGTGGGCCTTGGCCACCCTCCTCGCGGCCGTCTTGGCGCTGGTGGCGACGCTCTTCTACGTCTTCGTCTACACGCTGTGGCTGAAGCGTTCGACGGCTCAGAACATCGTCATCGGCGGCGCTGCCGGCGCCATGCCGGTGCTGGTGGGTTGGGCGGCGGTGCGTGACGAGGTGGCCTGGGCGCCGGTCGTGCTGTTCGGCGTGATCTTCCTGTGGACGCCTCCGCACACCTGGGCGCTGGCGATGCGTCACGTCGACGAGTACCGGGCCGCCGCAGTCCCGATGCTGCCCGCCGTCGCCTCACCGCAGACCACGGTCCGCTCGATGGTGTGGTACACGGTGGCGATGGTCGCCTGCAGCCTGGCGGTGCTTCCGGTCAGCGAGCTGGGTTGGATCTACGGCATCGCCGCGGCGGTCGCCGGGGCGACCTTCCTGTGGTCGGCGGTCGACCTCGGTCGTTCGCCGACGCCCCAGCGGGCGATGCGAGTCTTCGGCGTCAGTATCACCTATATCACGGTGCTGTTCGGCGCGATCCTGGTCGACGTGCTGGTCCGATTCGGCCCCTGAAACCGCGGCTGGGCCAGCTGCCGATGATTTCGGCCGCTGCCGCGCCCTGTGGGTAATGTCTTTGCTGATTCATCCGATCCAGCATCGGGCCGCCCGAGGCGCGCCCGCACGAAACGAGTTCGCCGCATGACCACCGTTGAGACGCACGCACCCGGCACCGCAGCCGGTGTCGCCGGGCGTGGCTTGTCGGGCGTCGCCGACTGGCTGACGACGACGGACCACAAGAAGATCGGCCGCCTCTACCTGTTGAGCGGGATGATGTTCCTGGCCGCGGTGGCAGTGGTCGGCGTCCTGCTCGGCGTCGACCGCGCCGACACCAGCCGGGCGTTGCTCGACCCCGGTTCGCTGCCGCAGGTCTTGTCGACGTACCGCGTCGGTCTGGTGATGGCCGCCATCGCACCCATCGTCCTCGGCATGGCCGTCGCCGTGGTGCCCTTGCAGGTGGGCGCCCGCTCGTTGGCCTTCCCCCGGCTGGTCGCCACCGGGTTCTGGTCGTGGCTCATCGGCACCGTCGTGGTCGTCGTCTCGATTGCCAGCAACGGTGGCCCCGCCGGCGGCAACGCCACGTTCGTCGCCCTGTTCCTCACGGCCCATCTGCTGCAACTGCTGGGGCTGCTGTGCGCCGTGGTCGGCCTGGCCACCACCATTCTCACCACCCGGGCCCCCGGGATGAACATGCGTCGCGTGCCGGTCTTCACCTGGTCGGTGCTGGTCGCCTGCGTCGGCTTGCTCGTCGCATTGCCGGTGGTCGCCGGCAACGCCATCATCGCCTACGTCGACTACCGCTACGGCCGGGAAGGCTTCGGCGGCAACCGCGGGATCAGCGACCTGATCGGTTTCGGTCTGACCCAGCCGATGACCTTCCTGTGGGCTGTCCCGGCCTTCGGATTCGCCCTCGAGGCCCTCACCACCGCCACCCGGCGTCGCCTGGCGATGCGTGGCGCGGCCTTCGCCGGCCTCGGCCTGCTCGCCGTCGGGGCCTTCACCGCCGTCACCCAGACGCCGCTCGACCTGCCGCGCAACGCCTTCGACCAGGGTCTTGGTGACTGGTTGACCGATGCCGTGCCGTTCGCCTTCTTCCACCTCCTGCCGGTTCTCGGCGGTCTCGTCGTCCTGGCCATCGGCGCCTCCAGCCTGCGCTCGGTCCGCCCCCGCCTGCAGTCACCGATGGTGTTCGGCCTGCTCGGCGCCGGGTTGGCCTTCGTCGGTGTCGCCGGCACCGCGCTGTACAACATCGGCGACGCCCAGCTCGCCGGCACGGTGTTCGAGGAGTCGATGACCCTGTACGTGGTGTACGGGACGGCGCTGGCCATGCTCGGCGCCGTCGTCTACTGGTGCCCGAAGCTCACCGGGCGGGCGACCGCGGACACCAAGGTCCTGCCCCTCGCCCTGCTCGGCGCGCTGGGCGTGGTGCTGGCAGCGCTGCCCTACGCCATCGCCGGGTTCGCCAAGCAGCCCGCAGCGGCCACGCAATTCAGCTACAGCGGCCCGTACCAGTTGTGGAACATCGCCTCGGCGATCGGTCATCTGCTCGTGGCGCTCACCGTGCTTGGCGTGGTGGCCATGCGCCTGGGCGCCTTGCGCGGCGGGGCCGCCGCCGGTGACGATCCGTGGGACGGCCAGACCCTGGAGTGGGCGACGTCCTCGCCCGCCCCGGAGGCCAACTTCGCCGACGTCCACACGGTCATGTCGCCAGAACCATTGCTCGACCTGAAGCCAGGGGGCCAGCGCTGATGAGCACGTCCACCACTCCGTTGGCCCTCCCCGCCGGTCCCCCGCCGGCACCACGGCGCCAGGTGCTCGTCGGCGCTGTCCTGGCATGCGCCGCAGGGACCGCCCTGATCGCCGGGATGTTGGGCCTGTGGCTGAAGATGCGTGACCGGGCGATCGACGCCGGCACGAGCTGGGTCCCCAAGGACGTCAGCATCAACATGGTCGCCCCGAACACCATGCTCTTGGCGTTCATCCCGGCCTGCGTGTTCGCCCAGTGGGCCGTCTACTCGGCCAAGCGCAACGACCGCGCCCACGCCGGCCTGGCCCTCGGGCTCACCGCCGTGCTGGGGATCGCCATCGTCAACGCCCAGGCGTTCGTGTTCAACCAGATCCACCTGCCGGCCAAGGGCACCGTCTATCACTCGCTGTTCTACGCCGTCACCGGCACGTTCGTCGTCCTGGCCATCGTCGGCATCGGACTCAGCGTCGTCACCGCCTTCCGCTACCTCGGCGGGCGTTCCCCCAACCGTGAGCTCGTCGCCGCCCACGCCCTGTACTGGTACTTCCTCGCCGCAGCGTTCGCCGCGGTGTGGTTCGTGGTCTACGTGACCAAGTAACGGAGCACAATGTTCACCACCGGATCAAAGCTGTTCCTCGGGGCGACTGGCCTGGCGCTGGCCAGCCTGCTCGTGTTCGGCGCTACCCATGGCGGCGAGCCCGGCTGGCTGGGCACCGTCGTGCTGATCGGCGCCCTGCTCGCCCTGGCCGCACTCACCGCCGTCAACTTCTTCACCCGTGACGGCAACACGTCCAGCATGGCGCCCGATATCACCCACACCGCAGCGGCCGCCCAGGCGCCGGTACGGCGCAGCGTGGCGCCCATCCTGGCAGCCATCGGCGCCGGGGTCACCGCCATCGGCGCCGAGACCCGCCCGTGGTTCTTCAAGCTCGGCATCATCGTGCTGCTGGCCGCCGCTGCCGAATGGCTGGTCACCGCGTGGAGCGACCGGGCCTCGTCCGACGCGTCGTTCAACCAGGCGGTGAGCAGCCGCCTGCTGCAGCCGCTGCAGTTCCCCATCGTGGCCGCTGTGGGTCTTGGCGTCATCGTGTTCTCCTTCTCGCGGATCATGCTGTGGGTCGACAAGTCGGGTGGGCCGGTCGTGTTCGGCATCCTCGGCGCCCTCGTGCTGCTCGGCGGGTACCTCGTGGCCTCCAAGCCCAACCTCCAGCGTGGCGCCATCACGGGCGTGGCTGCCATCGCCGCCCTCGGCCTGGTGTCCACCGGGGCGGTGATGGCCCTCGACGGCCAGCGTGAGATCCACAAGCACCCCACCACGGCCGACGAGCCCGCGGTCTGTGACGAGGCGGGCAAGAACCCCGAGGTCGACAAGCGCGCTCCCGGTGACGTGATGTCGATCAGCAGCCCGTCGGCCATCGTGGTCGTCCAGGACGGCAAGCTCGCCGTGTACTCCCAGGGCCTTCGTGGCGCCCGCGCCGACGTCACCCTCATCGCCGGCCAGCAGAACAACATCATCTTCCGCAACCAGGACAGCGAGCCACGCCGATTCACCCTGAACCTGGGCACGTTCACCGACTCCTCCAGCGGCACGGCGGTGACCACCTCGCCCAAGGAGTGCACCACACTGATCGAACCGGGCGGCGAGGTGCTCAAGACCATCCGCTACACCCGGCCCAGCAGCACCAGCCAGACCCCGTACACCATCACGGTGCCTGGCATCGCCGACCAGGCCATCACGGTGCTGGTGCCATGACCGAAGTTCGCCGAACCCCGACCGAGGTGGATACCGTGCACGACATGCCCCCGCGTGCCTCTCGCCGTGTGCGTGCCGGCCTGCTGGCCGGTGGCGTGCTGCTACTCGCCGGCTGCGCCAAGGATGCGCCGCAGGACACCTGGCAGCCGGCCGGGCCGAACGCCCGCTCCATCGACAACCTCCAGCGACCGATCTTCTACATCGCCGGTGTCATCGGCGTGCTGGTGTTCGCCACTATCGGCTACGCCATCTGGAAGTTCAAGGATCGCGGCCAGGAGATTCCCGAGCAGGGCCACGGCAAGGCGATCCTCGAGATCGGCCCCATCGTGCTGTCGGCCACGCTGCTGGCCGGCATCAGCGTGCCCACCGTGGCCACGGTGATGAAGCTGAACAAGACCAGCGACACGCAGTGCGTGGTCATCGTGACCGGCCAGCAGTGGTGGTGGGAGTACGTCTACCCGGTGCAGGACGGGTGCGCCACCGGCGGCATCAAGCAGCCCATCGTCACCAGCGGCCAGATGGCGTTGCCCGCCAAGACCAAGGTCCTGGCCCAGATCCAGAGCAACGACGTGATCCACAGCTTCTGGATCCCGAAGCTGAACGGCAAGCGTGACGCGGTGCCGGGCCGCACCCACACGCTGCGTCTCGAAGCCGATCAGCCGGGGATCTACAGCGGTCAGTGCACGGAGTTCTGCGGGCTCAGCCATGCGCGGATGCGCATGCAGGTGGCCGCGCTGAACCAGGCTGACTTCGACACCTGGGTGGCCAAGCAGACGGCGCCGTACGAGAAACCCACCGATCCCGCCGCGGTGGTCGGCGAGGGGACGTTCCAGGCCAACTGCTCGCGCTGCCACCAGGTGGACGGCCTCACCGACGCCGATGGCGCCCCGGTGGTGTCACAGCCCGACCTGTACGTCGTGTCCGGCAACGCCCCCAACCTCAGCCACCTGATGTCACGCAACACGTTCGCCGGCGCGGTGTGGGATCTGCTGACACCCGAGTGCCGGGACAAGGTGTGGCACGCCAAGCCGGAGGAGTTCGGCGCGCTCTATCTCCAGGGCGTCACCCGGGAGTGCCTGAACGAGAAGGACCTCCGTGACTGGATCCGCAACGCACCGGCGAAGAAGCCGATGTATGCAACGGACGACCAGATCGCCAGGAACAACGGGATGTCCCGCGGCATGCCCAATCTGAAGCTGAACGACGACCAGATCAGCCAGATCATCGACTACCTGGTCACGCGGAAGTAAGGACGGACGACATGGCAATCATCGAACGCCCATCCACCCCGGCACTGGCCGGTGACGCCCCCACCTTCGTGGGGCCTGCCGACGCATACGGCGCCTTCCGCCGCCCGGTGAGCTCCACCGGCTGGCGGTCGTGGCTGTTCACCGTTGACCACAAGAAGATCGGCATCATGTACGGCGTCGTCGCCTTCGCCTTCTTCCTGGTGGGTGGGCTCGAGGCGCTGCTGATCCGCACGCAGCTCGCCGCGCCGGACAACACGGTGCTCAGCGCCGGCACCTACAACCAGATGTTCACCATGCACGCCACGACGATGATCTTCCTCTTCGTCATGCCCATGGTCAGCGCCTTCGCCAACTACATGATCCCGTTGCAGATCGGCGCCCGTGACGTCGCTTTCCCGCGGCTCAACGCCTTCGGCTTCTGGTGCTTCCTGTTCGGCGGGCTGTTCCTCAACACCTCGTGGTTCCTCGGCGGGGCGGCCGACGGTGGATGGTTCATGTACCAGCCGAACGCGTCCGGGCTGTTCTCGCCGGGCCACGGCGTGGACTACTGGGCCATCGGCGTGCAGATCACCGGTATCGCCTCGCTGACCGGCGCCATCAACCTGATCGTCACCGTCATCAACATGCGTGCCCCCGGGCTGACGCTGTGGAAGATGCCGATGTTCACCTGGATGGTGCTGGTGGTCCAGTTCCTCTTGGTGTTCTCGCTGCCGGTCATCACCGTTGCGCTGTTCCTGCTGTCGTTCAGCCGGGTGTTCGGGGCCCAGTTCTTCAACGTCAACCTCGGCGCAGACCCGCTGCTGTGGCAGCACCTGTTCTGGATCTTCGGCCACCCAGAGGTGTACATCCTGATCTTGCCAAGCTTCGGCATCGTGTCCGAGGTCCTGCCGGTCTTCAGCCGCAAGCCGCTGTTCGGGTACAAGTTCGTCGCCCTCAGCGGCGCGGCCATCGGCTTCCTCGGCTTCGGCGTGTGGGCCCACCACATGTTCGCCAGCGGCCTCGGCCCGGTCAGCGTGGCGGTGTTCAGCGTCGGGACGATGCTGATCGCCATCCCCACCGGGGTGAAGATCATCAACTGGACCCTCACCATGTGGGGCGGCAAGCTCACCTTCACCGTGCCGATGCTGTTCGCCATCGGCCTGGTCACCCAGTTCACCATCGGCGGGTTGTCCGGGGTGACCCACGCCGTGTCACCCAGTGACACCCAGCAGACCGACACCTACTACATCGTCGCCCACTTCCACTACGTGCTGTTCGGCGGCGCCATCTTCGGGTTGTTCGCCGGCTTCTACTACTGGTGGCCGAAGGTCTTCGGCAAGATGCTGAACGACACGCTGGGCAAGTGGAACTTCTGGCTGATGGTGATCGGCATGAACCTGACGTTCGGGCCGATGCACATGATCGGCCTGCAGGGCCAGCCGCGGCGCATGGTGGTGTGGCCGCAGAACCTCACCGGTGAGGGGCTGTTCAACCTCGGCTTCTGGAACAAGGTGGCCACGGTGGGGTCGTACGTCCTCGGCATCGGCGTGCTCGTGTTCGTGTGGAACGTGGTGCGCACGCACCTGCTGCACAAGGGCGAGGTCGCCCCGCTGGATCCGTGGGACGCCCGCACCCTGGAATGGCTGACACACAGCCCGCCGAAGGTGCACAACTTCGACGCCATCCCCACGGTGCACGAGGTGGACGAGTTCTTCCACCGCAAGTACGAAGAGGTCGAGACCGATCACGGGGTTCGACTGGTGAAGACGCGCACGGCCGAAGAGATCATGGCCGAGCAGGAGGCTCACGCCGACCACGACATCCACATGCCGTCGCCGTCGTACTGGCCCATCATCCTGGCCTTCGGCCTGCCGATCATCGGCTACGGGATCATGTACAACACCCTGCTGGCGATGGTGGGCGCGCTCATCGTGCTGGCGGCGGCCTTTGCCTGGGCACTGGAGCCGTCCGTCGCCGAGCCGGGTGACTACGACCCGCCTGCGGGTACCGGCGTCGGGAAGGAGCTGGCCAATGTCTGACCTGGCTGTGCACGACGCTCCCGCCGCTCACGGCGGGGATCACCACCCCGGGGCGCACTACACCTCCACCGGGCTGAGCAACAACAAGCTGGCGATGTGGCTCTTCCTCGGGAGTGAGTGCCTGCTGTTCGGCGGGCTGATCTCCACCTACATGCTGTACCGCGGCCGCAACGGCAACGGTCCGGGGCCTGACGCGCTGTGGGACATCCCGCTGACCTCGATCTCCAGCTTCGTGCTGCTGATGAGCTCGCTCACCATGGTGTTGGCCGTGAGCCACGCTCACCAGAACGACGACCGCAAGACCCAGACCTGGCTGACGGTGACCGCCCTCTTGGGCGCCACGTTCGTGGGCGCCCAGGTGTACGAGTTCACCAGCTTCTACCACGAGGGTCTGGGGTACACGACGAGCCTGTTCAGCTCCAGCTTCTACACGCTCACCGGCTTCCACGGCGTCCACGTCAGCGTCGGCATCATCATGCTGATGGCCCTGGTGGCGATGATCGGCAAGAACAAGATCGTCGGCAACAAGGCGGAATCGGTGGAGTTGATCGGCCTCTATTGGCACTTCGTCGACGTCGTCTGGATCGTCATCTTCACCCTCGTCTACCTGATCCCGTCATGAGCGAGGCGCACGTGACCGACATCGCCGACCCGCACACCGCCGACCACCACGACGTCGGTGCGCACCAGCATCACCCCGACATGGCCTACATCAAGATCGCCGTGATCCTGGCGGTGCTCACCGGGCTGGAGACCGCCACCTACTGGGTCGACCTGGGCGGGTTCCACACCCCGTTCCTGCTCATCATGATGGTGGCCAAGTTCATCCTGGTGCTGCTGTTCTTCATGCATCTCAAGTTCGACAACAAGCTGTTCGGCATCCTCTTCTACATGGGGATCGCGCTGACGCTGATGGTGTACCTGGGCGTGTTGTTCTCGTACCGGTTCTTCAACTAGACCGGAGCCGTGATCACCGCGGTGCTCGGCACGCCGAGTTTCCCCGACCCCTGGCGGTACCAGGCCAACCCTGAGGTCTGGTTGCTGGTCGGTTTCCTGATCGTCGCGTACATCTACTCGATCCGGGTGATCGGGCCGCGTGCGGTGGCGCTCGGTGAACCGGTGGTCACCCGCAGGCAGGTGTGGTGCTTCGTCACCGCGATGGTGATCCTGTTCACGGCCTCCACGTGGCCGATCCACCAGATCGGCGAGGACTACCTGTACTCGGTGCACATGTTCCAGCACATGATGCTGAGCTACTTCCTGCCCCCGCTGGTGCTGCTGGCCACGCCGGAGTGGCTGCTGCGGACGCTGGTGGGCACCGGGCGTGGCTACCGCGTCCTGCGCTTCCTCACCGAACCCATCGTCGCCGGCGTCGCCTTCAACGCCTTGGTGATGATCGTGCACATCCCTGGAGTGGTGAACGCCTCGGTGCAGAACGGCGCACTGCACTACCTGCTGCACGTGCTGGTAGTGATGACCGGGGTGTGGATGTGGACGCCCATCGTCGGGCCGTTCAAGGAGTGGCACCTCACACCCATCGGCAAGTGCAGCTACCTGTTCGTCCAGAGCGTGATCCCGATGGTGCCGGCCGGCTGGCTGACCTTCGCCGACGGCGTGGTGTACAAGCGCTACGAGCAGCCCGTGCGGGTCTGGGGTCTCTCGGTGACCGAGGATCAGCAACTCGCCGGCGCGGTGATGAAGACCGGTGGCACCGTGTTCATCTGGTCGATCATCGTGTTCATCTTCATGAAGCGCTTCGGGGTGGAGACCGCGAGCACATACCGGCGTGGCGGGACGATGCCCACCGCAGAGATCCTCGGCCACGACGAGCACCCGCTCACCTACGAGCAGGTCACCGCAGCCTTCGACCGCACCCCCGCCCCCTGACCCCCGCCCCGGCGAGCCCCGCCAGCCCGGCCCCGCCCCGGCGAGCCCCGCCAGCCCGGCCCGGCCCGCATGGGCGCGCACACCTCGGATTTCCGTAGTCTGCCGCGCCCATGCAGGTCCGCGGTGAGTTGCTTGGGCGCGCAGACTTCAGATATCCGCAGTTATCGCGCCCATGCGGGGGTGGGGGCGGGGTCAGTCCCAGCGGAAGAGGCGGGCGGCGGCCACGGGTGCGGCGACGGCCCAGGCCCCGAGGACGACCCAGCTGGCGCCGGGCCTGACCGCCGCGCCAGCGAGCGCGTCTCGGAGCACGTCGGCCAGGGCCCCCGACGGCAGGACCTGGGCGGCCGAGCGCAGGGGACCGGGCAGCTTGGACCACGGGATGATCATCCCGCCGAGGAGCAGCAGCACCAGGTACAGCCCGTTCTGGGCGGCCAGGTTCAACTCGCCACGCAGCCTGCCGGCCATCGTCATGCCGATGCCGGCGAAGGCCACGGTCCCGACCACCACGGCGGCGATTGCCAGCAGCCAGTTGGCGCCGGATTCGCGCCACCCGAGGGCGTAGGCGATGGGCACCAGCACGGCGAACTGGATCAGCTCCACCACGACCACCGCGGCGATCTTCGCCGCCAGCAGCCGACCGCGGCCGAGGGGTGTGGCGCCGAGCCGCTTGAGCACGTGATACGTGCGCTCGAAGCCCGTGCCGATGCCCAGCGACACCATCGCCGTGCTCATCACCGCCAGCGCCAACACCCCTGGGGCGAGGAAGTCCACCGGATGCTCGGTGCCGGTGGGCAGCACGTCCACCTTGCTGAAGAACACCAGCAGCAGGATGGGGATCCCGAGGGTGAGCAGCAGTTGCTCACCGTTGCTGAGGGTCAGGCGCAACTCGGCGCGCAGTTGGGCGGCGAGGCGGTTCATCCGCCGGGTCCCTGCGGTGCGGTAAGCCGGCGGAAGACGTCCTCCAGGCGTTGTGCCCCGGCGCGCAGGTCCTCCAGCGGCAGACCCTCATCGGCCAGCCAGGTGGACAGCTTGGCCATCAGCCGGGGGTGCGGTGGCGCGTCGATCACGTACTCGTCGGCCCCGACGCGGCTGGCCACCATCCCCAGCGCCGCAGCCAGCTTGGTGATGTCCAGGGTGGGCGCGCTACGGAAGCGGATCTCGTCGAAGCCGTGGCGAAGCTCGGACAGCGAGCCGTCGGCCACCACCCTGCCCTGGTCGACGATGACCACCCAGTCGGCGAGGCGCTCGGCCTCGTCCAGCTCGTGGGTCGCCAGCACCACGGCACACCCCGAGTCACGCAGCCCGCCGACGATGCCGCGGATGGCGTCACGGCCGTTGATGTCCACCCCGGAGGTGGGTTCGTCGAGGAAGGCGACGTCGGGCTTGGCGGCCAGCGCCAGGGCCAGCGAGAGGCGCTGCTTCTCGCCGCCGCTGAGCTTGCGCCAGGTGGCGCTGGCCCGCTCCACGAGCCCGACCGCTGCCACGAGTTCGTCGGGATCGGCACCCCGGCCGTACAGCGCGGCGTAGTGGGCCACCGTGTCGCGCACCCGGGCGCTCGGGTACACGCCGCCCTCCTGCAGCATCACGCCCATCCGCTCGCTGAGCCGCCGCTGGTCGACGGCCGGATCCATGCCAAGCACCCGAACGGTGCCGGCCGCCGCTCTGCGGAACCCCTCGCAGACCTCGATCGTCGACGTCTTGCCCGCTCCGTTGGGCCCCAGCACGGCGGTCACCCGCCCCGCCGCGGCGTGGAAGCTGACGGTGTCCACCGCGGTGCGTGTGCCGTAGCGGACCGTCAGCTCCTGGACCTCCACCGGGTGCGCCACGGGATGGACGCTACCGGGCAACGCCTTCTGGCTCCGAAGAGGACCGCCAGTAGCCTGGCCTGGTGATCGACCTTCGCCTGTTGCGCACGGATCCCGACGCCGTGCGCGCCGCCCTGGCCCGCCGTGGCCAGCCCGAACTGCTCCGCCAGCTCGACCAGGTGATCGCCCTCGACTCCACCTTCCGTGAGCTGGTCGGACAGCGTGACGCCATCCGCGCCGAGATCAACGAGATCTCCAAGCAGGTGGGCGCGCACCGCCGGGCGGGTGACGTCGACGGGGCAACGGCACTGCAACAGCGCGGCCGTGACCTGGGCGACGAGGCCCGCGTCGTCGCCGTCCAGAGCGACGGTCTCGAGGCATCGATCAACGACCTGCTGCTGCGGATCCCGAACCTGCCCAGCCCGTTGGCACCCGACGGCGCCGGCGACCACGACAACCCCGTGGTCAAGGGGCCCGTCGGGATGCCGGCCGAGTTCGCCGCGCACCAGTGCGTCGCGCATTGGGAGACCGCCACCGCCCTCGGGATCCTCGACAACGAGCGGGCGACGAAGATCAGCGGGTCGATGTTCACCATGCAGCGTGGCCTCGGCGCCCGCCTGGCCCGGGCGCTGTGCCAGCTGGCCCTCGACCGCAACGGCGACCAGTTCGAGGAGGTCCGCCCGCCGTCGCTGGTCACCACCGCGACGCTCACCGCCACCGGCCAGCTTCCCAAGTTCGCCGACGACGCCTACTCGATCGAGCGTGACGACCTGTGGTGCATCCCCACCGCCGAGGTCCCGTTGACGTCGATGTACGCCGGCGAGGTCGTCGACGCCGAGGACCTGCCCATCCGGCTGATGGCCTACTCGCCGTGCTACCGGCGCGAGGCCGGCTCGGCGGGTCGTGACACCCGCGGCATGCTGCGGGCCCACGAGTTCGACAAGGTCGAGATCCTCGCCGTGGCCACCGCCGAGCAGGCCCCGGCGCTGCTGGACGAGTTGGTCGGCCGCGCCGAGGGCACGATCGCCGCGCTCGAGCTGCCCTACCGGATCATCGAGATCTGCACCGGTGACCTGGGCCAGAGCCACCATCGCAGCTTCGACATCGAGGTCTACGCACCGGGCAGCGACGCCTGGCTGGAGGTCAGCTCGGTGTCGTGGTTCAGCGACTACCAGGCCCGGCGGGCAGAGATCCGCGTCCGCACCGCGGGGGTGCGCGGTACCGCCATTGCCCACACGCTGAACGGGTCGGCCCTGGCCGTGCCGCGGGTGTGGGCGGCCATCGTCGAGAACCACCGCCAGGCCGACGGCTCGGTGCGCATCCCCGCCGTGCTGCACCCGTACATGCGCGGCGCCACCACCATCCCGGCGGCCTGAGATGGCCGATTCGCTCGCCAGCCGCCGGGTGCAGTACGAGACCCACGGCCTCGACGTCGACGATCTCGCCCCCGACCCGATGGCCCAGTGGCACCGCTGGTACGACGAGGCGGTCGAGGCCGGTTGCGTGGAGCCCAACGCCTTCGTGCTGTCCACCGTGGACTTCGCCGGCCAGCCACACTCCCGCTACGTCCTGGCGCGCAGCGCCGACGACCGCGGCTTCACATTCTTCACCAACCTGCAGTCGGACAAGAGCACGCAGCTGGAGGCCGGGGGCCACGTGGCCCTGCTGTTCAGCTGGCTGCAACTGCACCGCCAGGTGCGGGTGTGGGGCGAGGTCGTCGGTCACGTGCCCGATGCCGAGAGCGACGAGTACTACGCCTCCCGGCCGCGGGCCTCGCAGATCGGGGCGTGGGCCTCGCCGCAGTCCACACCCATCGCCGACCGGGCCGCGCTGGACCAGCGCGTCGCCCAGTTCACCGAGACCTTCGCCGCCGTCGAGGACATCCCCCGCCCGGCCTTCTGGGGCGGGTGGCTGATCCGCCCGACGCAGTACGAGTTCTGGCAGGGCCGGCCCAGCCGCCTACACGACCGGCTGCGCTACCGCCAGGGGGCAACCGGCTGGGAGATCGGCCGGCTGGCGCCGTAGTCAGCTCGTCCGGCTGCGCCGGGACTTCACCGCCACCAGGCCGAGCGCGGCCACGATCATCGCCCCCAGCAGGACCACCACGACCGTCTCGTTGCGCTGGACGAAGTTCTCCAGGCGAGCCTGCCAGCCGAGGGCCTTGGCCGTCACCCGGTCGTCGAGTTGGTCGTTGAGGTCGGTGTACCAGTACCAGAACAGGTACACGCCCGACAGCAGCACGACCACGCCGGCGACCGTCTCGACGTGCTGCATGCCCTTGCGCAGCACGCTCAAGCAGCCACCGGTTGGCCATCGCCAGGCTGACCGTCAGACCGATGACCACCAGGCCCATCGCCAGGGCGTAGAGCGCGAAGTTGATCAGCCCGGTGAGGAAGCCTGAGCGGGTGATCCCGGCGAGCACACGGGTGATGAACGGTCCAAGCGTGCAGCCGATCGAGGCGATGGCGTAGGCCACGCCGAACACGAACATCGAGCGCACCGAGCGGTCCTTGCGCCCGATGGACATCTTCGGCGTGGTGAACGGCAGGCGGTAGCCGACGAGCATGGCGAGGCCGAGGATCACCATCAGCACGGCGACCACCAGGGCGATCCATGGGGCTTTGTCCTGGAACCAGGTGGACTGCCAGCGGGTGATCGCCCCGATGACCAGGAAGACCAGGAGGAAGCCGGCGCTGACCGCGCCGCCGACCTTCAGCGCCCGGCCGATGGAGGTGCGCTGATCGTCGGACCGGCCGGCCTCCATGCCGAGGAAGTACAGGAGGTACGTGGGCAGCAGGACGAACCCGCACGGGTTGATCGCCGCGATCAGGCCCGTCGTGAACGACAGCGAGGCGTCGGCCCAATCGATGCCCACCATGGGTCACCCACCGACGAGTTTGGTCTCGATGGTGGAGCGCAACGTGGCCTCGTCGAGCGGGCCGGTCTGCGCGGCGATGGTGCCATCGGCGCGCACGAAGACCGTGACCGGGTAGCTGGTCAGGTGCAGGGCCGTGGTGAGTTCACCGTCGAGGTCACGGAGCAGTTCGTACTGGACCCCGAGGTTCCGGGCGAACTGGGCGCCGGCGTCCTCGTCGAGCGTGTTCACACCGACGAACCGGACCTTGCCGGCGTACTGCGTGGCCACGGCGGCGAACGCCGGGAGCTCCTTCTTGCACGGTGGGCATGCCGAGAACCACAGGTTGACCACCAGCGGCGTGCCCACCAGCGAGGCGGTCTGCACCTTCGCGCCGGTGGCATCGGTGATGGTCACCGCCGGGAAGGCCGCTCCGGTGGAGTTGCGGTTGACCGGGATTCCGCTGTCCTGCACCCCGCCCGCATCGGAGCTGGTCAGCACCACCGCGTCCTCGGCCGTGGATCGCGTCGTTCGAGCAGGCGGTGACGCAGCAGCGCGGCGGCGGTCACCGCAACCCAGGCACGCTTCACGGCCTCAGGCTACCGACGGGTGATCGCTCACGTCTGTCGGAGGGCTTGCGCCCGTGCCGGTCGGAGGGCTTTCGCCCGTGCCGGTCGGAGGGCTTGCGCCCGTGCCGGTCGGAGGGCTTTCGCCCGTGCCGGTCGGAGGGCTTTCGCCCTCTGCCATCGCCGGGGGAGGGGGTGCGATGGCAGAGGGCGTGGCCGTACCAGCCGGAGGCTCGTCAATCGTCGCCTCCGGTCGGTCGATTCATGCCACCAGGTGCGGCGGGATCGGGACTTCGTCGATCAGGACCACCGGGCGCGGGTGCTTGGGCGGGCGGCCTCGCGGCCGCTTGTTGACGATCACCCGGCCGTTCTCGATCAACTCCCCACCCCATACGCCCCACGGCTCCTGGCGGTCGATGGCGCCTTCCAGGCAGGAGGCAGCTAGCGAGCACTTGGCGCAGATGGCCCTGGCCCGGGCGATGTTGAGGGGGATGTCGGAGAAGAACAGGTGGGTGAGGGTGCCGTTGCCGTCGGCGCAGCGGGCCTTCGGCGTGATCGAGACGGAGGTCGCCTGGCTGGTGTCGAGTTCGAATTCGAGTGTTGCGGTCATCGTCGTGTCGTTTCGTGTGTGTGTCGGGATCAGTCGGTGTGAGGTGCGGAAAAACTGAAAAGGCCGCCGGGTTCGGATCCCGGCGGCCTCGGAGCAGATGCTCGACGTGGTGTTACGTCGGCTGCATCCCGAGGTGCCGGGCGGGGCGCTTGGTGGTGGCGGAGGAGGCGGTCAGCAGATTGCCCATCGCGGCCTGGTTGCCACAGGTGCCCCACGGCTTGCCACAACCAAGCGCGGCGCCGGAACGCGACACGCTGGCCGTGGCGGCCATGTGCTGTGCGTCGAGCGTGCGGGTCATTGGATCAAGTCCTTCGTGCTAGGCGAGTGTCGTGTGGCGTGAGCCGGGTGACAGGCAATCACGACAAGCGGACCGCCGTCAACCCATTTACGCGATTCCTGGAGAAATCCGCATCGGTAGGCTGGCGCCCATGACCCAGACGCTCCAGGCCAACGACACCTGCTGGTGCGGAAGCGGTCGCAAGTACAAGCGCTGCCACAAGGGCAAGGAAGGCCGGGTCACCAAGGGTCTGGTCACACCGATGCGCCCGGTTCCCGGGCACATCGCTCGCCCGCCGTACGCCGAGACCGGCCGGCCACCGCGGCGCAGCGAGGACGCCATCAAGTCGGCCGACGTCATCGCCAGGATGCGCCGAGCCGGAACGGCTGCCGCCGAGATCCTCCGCCGGGCGGGGGAGATGGTGGCGCCCGGGGTCACCACCGAGGAGATCGACGTCTTCGTCCATGACCTGACCATCGAGATGGGCGGCTACCCCAGCACGCTGAACTACCACGGCTACCAGAAGAGCCTGTGCACCAGCGTGAACGAGGTCATCTGTCACGGCATCCCCGACAGCCGGGCGCTGGAGGACGGCGACATCGTCAACCTCGACGTCACCATCTACCTCGACGGTGTCCACGGTGACACCAACGCCACCTTCTGCGTGGGCGAGGTGGACACCCTCAGCACGCAACTCATCGACACCGCCGAGCGGTGCATGTGGCGCGGCATCGAGGCGGTCGTGGCGGGTCGGCCGATCAGCGACATCGGCCTGGCCATCGAGAACGAGGCCCGAGCCCGCCGCTTCGGCGTGGTCAGGGCGTTCGTCGGCCACGGCATCGGCGAGCAGTTCCACAACGACATCCAGGTCCTGCACTACTACGACGAGCGCGAGACCCGGGTGATGCGCCCGGGCATGACCTTCACCATCGAACCGATGATCAACGCCGGGACCTGGCAGCACAAGATGGCCTTCGACGACGACTGGACCGCCGTGACCGCCGACGGCAAGCGCAGCGCCCAGTTCGAGCACACGATCCTGGTGACCGACGACGGCTGTGACGTGCTCACCGGAGGCCCCGGCGCCGTCTCGCCCGTCGCCCCCTGGCGCCGCTGACCCTCCACGTGGTCACCGAAAATCTCGGCCGGCGAGGTGTTCGGTGACCACGGTGGCTGATGAGCGGGCGGTGCGGCGGCGGATCATCGGTCTGGCCGTCCCGGCCCTGGGCACCCTGGCGGTGGAACCGCTGTACGTGCTGGTCGACACCGCCATCGTCGGCCGCCTGGGCACGCCGCAGCTGGCCGGCCTGGCCATCGCCTCCACCATCTTGCTGACCGTGGTCTCGCTGGCCGCGGCGTTGGAGTACGGGATCACCCCGGACATCGCCTTCGCCCACGGCGCCGGTGACCAGTCCGAAGCCCGCCGGGTGGCGGCCGATGCGCTGAGCCTGGCGGTGATGGTGGGTGTGCCGCTCGGCGCGGCGGTGTCGGCACTGGCCCGCCAGTTGGCCTGGCTGCTGGGTGGGCGGGGCGAGGTCCTCGACCACGCCGTCCACGTACCTGCGCATCGCGGCCATCGGGCTGCCCTTCGTGCTGATCGCCTACGTGGGCCACGGGGTGATGCGCGGCCTCAACTCGCTGCGCCGGCCGCTGGTCATCGTGGTGGTCGCCAACGTGGTGAACCTGCTGTTGGAGATCGTCGCCGTGTACGTGCTGGATCTGGGCGTGGCCGGATCGGCGTGGAGCACGGTCGTCGTCCAGATCGTCGCCGCCGGGGCGTTCCTGGCGGTGCTGGCGCCGCACACGGCGCGGGCCCGGCCCAGCTGGCGGCGGCTCCGGCCAATGCTGGTCACCGGCGGGCACTTCGCCGTGCGCTCGCTGGCGATGTTCGCGGTGTGGAACGCGGCCACCTTCGTCGCCGCCCATGTGGACACCCCCACCCTGGCCGCCCATCAGGTGCTCACCCAGGTGTTCATGTTCCTGGCGCTGGCCCTCGACGCGCTGGCCATCCCGGCGCAGTCGTTGGTGGCTGGCGCGCTGGGCGCCGGGGATCCGGCCGCGGCTCGCCGGGTGGGCCGATTGAGCACCCGTCTGTCGCTGTGGTGCGCCCTCGGGCTGGCGGTGATCCTGGCCGGGACCAGCCCGCTCGGGGCACGGCTGTTCAGCGACGACCCGGCGGTGCGCTCCCGGCTGATCGCCGGGCTGCTCATCCTGGCGGTGATGCAGTTCCCCGGCGCGGTGGCCTTCGCCCTGGACGGCGCGCTGATCGGGGCGGAGGACGAGCGCTGGCTGGCAGGGCGGGCGGTGCGCAACCTGGTCGGGTTCGCCCCGCTGGCGATGGCCACGCTGCTGTACCCCGGACTCGGGCTTGGTGGCCTGTGGGGGGCGCAACTGATGTGGATGGTGCTGCGCGCTTGGGTCAACCATCGCCGCTGGGTCGGGCTCGGCGCGCTGGACGTCAGCCGATCGGCACCGACGCCAGCAGTGACGGGCTGAGCCGCACCACCCCGGCCGACAGGCCGGTCCCGGCGGCGTGGTACCTGACGAAGCGGTTGGCGTCATCCCCGTTCAGCGTCCGCAGCACGGTGTCGGGCTGCTCGGTCAAGCAGGTGATCACCGGGACGCACGGCAACCAGGCGCCGCAGGTGTCCTGGACGGCCTCGATGGTCCTGGTCTGGTTGGCGATCAGGATCTTGGGAACGAGGCGGCTGGCGGCCCAGGCGCGGATGGCCGGTTGGAGCGCGTCGAGATCGACCCGGGGGGCGACGAAGCGTCGCTTGGCGAAACGCGTCGCCCGCTCCCCCCACAGGACTCGGCCCGGCTCGATCAAGCCGGACGTGATCAGCGGCGGGCCGTGACCGTGGTCCGACACTGCGCCGGTCAAGCCGTAGTACTGGTCGCGAAACCCTGCCGAGAAGGTGGCGATGTCGCCAAGCGTCGGTCCACCGGCGGGCGGTGGCCCGTCCGCGGCGATCAGCCCGGCCCAGGTCGGGGGCGCCGGGACGGAGGCGATGGGGGTGAAGTGCGGGCCGGTCTCGCGGCGGATGTCGCCCGGCTCACCGCCCACGTCCCACACCCCGGCCCAGACACGCACCTGGGCGTCGAACATCGGCGTGTCCGACCACCACATCCAGCGCAGCGCGGCACGGTCGTCGACGAACCGGCGGATGCCGGCGGCGTCGCGGCTGGCCAGCACCGACTGGGGGAGCACCAGGCCGACCCGGCCACCCGGACGGGCCAGGGTCATCGCCAGGCCGAGGAACTCGGCGGCGGCGTCGGCGTAGGGTCCGCCGCCGAACCGTGACCGGCCGGGGCGGCGCGTCGATGCCGCCAGTTGGTTGAGAAACGGTGGGTTGCCGACGACGACGTCCCACTGCCGCCCATCCCAGTCACGGCTCAGGGCATCGTCGTGGATGAACGTCGTGGCGGGGTCGATGTCCACGCCGGTCAGGTCGTCGAGGCCGGTGGCGGCGAGAAACCGCCCGTCACCGCAGGCCGGGTCCAGCGCCGAGCGGGCCCCCTCGAACACGGCCTCGCGGCACACCGCCTCCACCAACTGCGGTGGCGTGTACCAGGCCCCCAAGCGCTTGCGCTGTGCCCTGGTGAGCTTCGCCGCCGGCACCCGGCCATCGTATTCCCCTGCCCGGGGTCGCCGCGGTCCGCCTCCCGCTCACCGACCAGGGGCTCGGGGCGGGGCTCACAGTAGGGTGCCCGGACAGTGAGCGAGGTCGCCGGCCGCTTCTTGACGTTCGATCGAGCCGAGTGGGCCGCGCTGCGCGCCGCCACCCCGCTGACCCTGACCGACGCCGACCTCGACGAGTTGCGTGGTGTCAACGTCAGCGTCGATCTCGACGAGGTCACCGAGATCTACCTCCCCGTCACCCGCCTGCTGAACCTGTACGTCGCGGCCATGCAGAACCTGCATGCGGCCACCGAGGGGTTCCTCGGTACGGTGGCGCCGAAGGTGCCCTTCGTCATCGGGGTCGCCGGCAGCGTGGCGGTGGGCAAGAGCACCTCGGCGCGCATCCTGCAGTCGCTGATGTCCCGCTGGCCGGCCCATCCGAAGGTGGACCTGATCACCACCGACGGGTTCCTGTACCCGAACCGGGTGCTCGACGACCGCGGCATTATGCACCGCAAGGGGTTCCCGGAGAGCTACGACGCCCGCCGCCTGCTGGCCTTCCTGCGCGAGGTGAAGAGCGGCGCGCCGGAGGTCTGGGCGCCGCGGTACAGCCACGTGGTCTACGACATCGTCGACGACGAGCAGGTCGTCGTGCGCTGCCCGGACATCGTCATCGTCGAGGGGCTCAACGTCTTGCAGACCGTGCCCACCAGCGACTCCAGCGAGTTCGTCAGCGACTACTTCGACTTCAGCGTCTACATCGACGCCGACGAGGCCGACATCGAGCAGTGGTACATCGACCGCTTCCTTGCCCTGCGCCAGACGGTCTTCCAGAACCCGGACAGCTTCTTCCGCCACTACGCCCATCTCACCCACCGCGAGGCCGTCGCCACGGCCGCCACCATCTGGCACGAGATCAACGGACGCAACCTGCGCGAGAACATCGAACCGACCAAGGAGCGCGCAGCGTTGATCTTGCGGAAGGCCGCCGATCATCGGGTCACTAGTGTGGCGCTGAGACGGCTGTAGCCGGCAACGCAGGGGAGCAACACGCAGCACCATGGGATACGTCCTCGGCATCGATTTGGGAACATCGCGCACCGCCGCGGCCGTGTTCCGCAACGGGCGGGCCGACGTCGTCCCGCTGAGCGATCACGCGGCGACGATGCCGTCGATGGTGTTCGTCCGTGACGACGCCTCGATCCTGGTGGGCGAGGCGGCCCGCCGCCGCGGCAACGACGAGCCCACCCGCCTGGCCAGGGAGTTCAAGCGCCGCTTCGGCGACAGCACCCCGCTGGTCCTTGGCAATCAGTCGTTCTCCGCCGAAGCTCTCACGGCGCTGCTGCTGCGCCACGTCGTCGACTTCGTCAGCCAGCGCGAGGGCGGCCCGCCCGACAAGGTGGTCGTGGCTCATCCGGCCAACTGGGGCACGTACCGCAGGGACCTGCTGCGCACCGAGGTCCAGACCGCCGGCCTTCCCGCCGCCCAACTGGTCACCGAGCCGGCCGCCGCCGCCGTGCACTACGCCAGCGGAGAGCGCGTTGGCGTCGGTGACGTGATCGCGGTCTACGACCTCGGCGGCGGCACCTTCGACGCCTCGGTGCTGCGCCGTACCGCCAACGGGTTCGCCCAGGTGGGTGAGCCCAAGGGCATCGAGCGTCTCGGTGGGGTGGACTTCGACGAGGCCGTCTTCCATCACGTGATCGAGCGCGCCGGGCTGGACGAGACGAAGCTCACGTCGGCGGATCACGCCGCGCTGCTGCGGGTGCGCGACGAGTGCCGCCAGGCCAAAGAGGCGCTCAGCGACGACCTCGAAGCCACGATCCCTGTGATCGTCGGTGGGCTGAACACGACCGTGAAGGTCACCCGTGACGAGCTGGAAGCGATGATCCGCCCGTCGTTGCGTGAGTCGGTGCAGTGTCTGCGCACGGCGATCATGGACAGCGGTGTGCGCAACGAGGACATCACCTCGGTGCTGATGGTGGGCGGCTCGTCACGCATCCCTCTTGCCGGTCAACTGGTCCGCACGGAGATCGCCCGCCCGGTGGTCTTCACGTCCAACCCGAAAGAGGCCGTGGCGTTGGGCGCGGCGCGCATCGGCGCCGGTGTGATGACCGCCGGCGCTGCCACCGGCGCCGGCGAAACCCCGCCCCTCGGCGGGCAGACGCAGCCGACACGGGTGATCCCCCAGGGCCAGCGCGCCGTACAGTCCGGACCGCCCACCCAGCCGGTGCGTCAACCGGTGGGTCAGCCGACCCAACCCACACACGCGCTCCGCCCCGACCCACGGGCGATGCCCACTCGGCAACTTCCCGGTGTGCAGCAGCCCACCCGCCAGCAGCCGACGATCCCGATGCAGGCCCAGCCCACGCCCGCCGCCCGGTTCGGCGCCGGGCCTCCCGGCGGGCGGCGCGGTGGCTTGAGCCCGGCAGTGCTAGCCCTGCTGGCGTTGCTGGCCGCCGGCCTCGGTGTGGGCATCGGGCTGCTCGTCACCCGTGACGACTCCTCCGGGCGCGTCGCCCCCGCCACCGTGCCCACGAACCCGGTGATCACGACACCGTCGTCGATCCCGGTGGTGATCACCAACCCGCCACCCGTGACCCAGCCGCCGAAGAAGACGACGACCACCACCACCACGCCGCCCACCACGCCGCCAACGACACCTGCGACGACGCCGGCCACCACGCCAGCGACGACGCCGGCCACCACGCCAGCGACGACACCCGGCTCGACACCGGGCAGCGGCCCACCGTTCACGGAGTACGAGACCGTGCCGATCACGTTGGTCGTCGCCGAATCGATGGTCCCACCGGAGGTCCAGACCGACGCCATCGCCGATGGCGTCTACTTCGGCCGGGCCCAACTCAGCTCGGGGAATGTGACGATGGCGCTGCGCCCGCTGTTCACCGGGGCGCAGTGCTTCACCCAGGCCTCGCTGGTGGGCGCGGAGTGCCTCAACGACATGTTCTTCCCCGACTTCCCCGCCGAGTACCTGGTGACGCTCACCGCCGATGCGTTCGTATCGGTTGACGCCGGCGTGCTCGGCGCCAATCTGCGGGTCAGCCCCGCCGAGTTCGTCCGCCTCGTCAACGGCGAAGCCCCGTCGCCGGGCGCCCCGGCGGGCTACGTGTTCGACCCCGGTCGGTTCCTGGTCAACGTGGTGGGCGGACAGGCGGTCGCCGTCCAGCAGATCTTCCTGCCGTAGCGTTCTGCTCGATGAACACCAAGTCATCGGCGTCGAGCCGGGGCGACAGCCGGGTCCTGTTGTGGGTCATCGGCCTCATCGGCCTCGGACTGGTCTACCTGCTGGCCGTCACGGCCGTCCCCCGCTGGTGGGCGCACACCGTGGGGAACATGGTCGATGCGCGGATGACCGCCGGTTGGTTCGTCGGCATCGTCATCGGGCTGGTCTTCACCGTGGCCCCCCTGCTGGTGCTGTGGATGGCCTGGCGGATGCGTGACGGCTGGCGCCGCGCGACTGTGGTTCCTGCTCGGAGCGCTGGTCCTGGCCTCCCCCAACCTGGCGACGCTCGGCATCGTGTGGGGCAGCGGCAAGGCGGCCCACGCCGGCGAACGGACCCTCGACGTGGACGGGCCCGGGTTTCGCAGCGGGTCCCTCGTCGGGTTCGTCGCCGGGCTCGCCGTGATGGCCTGGATCTGGTGGCTGAACGGCTCACGGCGGCGCAACCGGGCCAAGGCCAAGGGGTACCGCGACGAGCTGCGCCGCCGGGACGCCCCCGAGGGCTGAGCCGGTGACCTACCATCACCGGTTATGACCGATCTCTACGACCTCACCATGACATCGATCACCGGTGAGCAGATCGACCTGGCCGATTTCCGTGACCGGGTCCTGCTGATCGTCAACGTCGCCACCAATTGAGGCCTCACCGGCCAGTACGCAGGTCTGCGTACGTTGCACGACACCTACGCCCACCAGGGCTTCGCCGTCCTCGGGTTCCCCTGTAACCAGTTCGGCGCCCAGGAGCCCGGCACCGACGCCGAGATCCACGCCTTCGCCACCAGCGCCTACGGGGTGACGTTCCCGATGTTCCACAAGATCGAGGTCAACGGCGACGGCGCCTGCGAACTCTACCGCTGGCTGCGCGCCGAGACCGGCGGGGGCGACATCACCTGGAACTTCGAGAAGTTCCTGATCGGCCGTGACGGCCAGGTGATCGAGCGGTTCAACCCGATGGTGACGCCCGAGCAACTCGAGCCGAACGTGGTCGCCGCCCTGGGCGGCTGACGTCCGCCGGCGGACGCAGCACCGGCAGCGTCCCTAGCCGCTGGCCCGCAACCAGGCCGGGACGTCGGTGATCGACGCCAGCTCGATGACGTGTTCGTCGTGGTCGACGTGCTCCAGCTCCCACAGCAGCGGGTACGGCACGTGGATCGCCGTGCCGCCCAGCGCCAGCACCGGCAGGACGTCGCTGCGCACGCTGTTGCCGATCATCACGACCCGCTCGGCAACCACGCCGATGCGCCGGAACAGCCGGGCGTATGTGGCCGGGTCCTTCTCCAGCACCACCTCGACGTGGGTGAAGTGGTGGGCCAGCCCGCTGGTCTCGATCTTGTGGGTCTGGTGGATCAGGTCGCCCTTGGTGATCAACGCCAGCGGGTAGCGGGCGGCCACCTCGGCCAGCACCGCCGCCACGCCGGGGAGCAGCCGCACGGGATCGGTGAGCTGGGCGCGCACCCCGGCCAGCAGTTCGGTCAGCACCCGGGTGGGGACGGCGCCGGCGCTGACGGTGATGGCCGCCTCCACGGCCGACAGCCCGAAGGCCTTGACCCCGTAGCCGTAGGCGCCGAGATTGGCCCGCTCGGTGGCCGTGAGCGCGGCCTTGACGTCGATGCCCGGCTGGGCGTACGGCGAGACCAGTTCGACGAAGCGGCGCTCGGCGGCGCTGAAGCCGTCCTCGCTGTGCCACAGCGTGTCGTCGGCGTCGAAGGCGACGAGATCGAAGCGGCTCACCGGTGCAGGGCGTTGAGGTAGTTGTAGACCGTGATCCGGCTGACGCCCATCGCGTCGGCCACGTCCTCGACGGCGCGGCGCAGAGTGAACGCGCCACGCTCGTCCAGCAGGCGGATGGCCTGCTGCTTGTGCTCCCGGCTGAGGGTGGGCAGCGGCCCGCCGAGCTCCCGCTCGACCTGTTCGATCAAGCGGTCGAGGGCGCCGTGCAGCGGGGCCATCCGCACGGCGGCGATGGTCTGGCCGTCCCAGCGCAGCGGCAAGTCCCCGGGCTCGCGCTCGTCGGCGGCCACCAGGGTGGCCCCGAGGGCCTCGATCACCGGCTTGACGGCCAGCACCAGCGGGTGCCGCGGCAGCTTGTTCACGACGTGACGACCTGGGCGGCGTGCAGGCTGACGTGGGTGGCGCCGTTGGCCAGGGCGGCGGCCACCACTGCCGCCGTGACGGCCGCTGCCCGGTCGGCGGGCACCTCGCAGGCCGAGCCGAACGGTCCGAACTCGATCGATGCACCGAGTGCCTCGGCGGCCTCGACCGCCGCGGTGACGTGACGGCCAGGGGCCCCGTCGACGAACGGTTCGATGGTGAACTCCAGCAGCACCATGACGGCATGGTAGCCGTGGCCGGGATCAGCGCATCGTGGCCCCCATCACCCGGGTCAGTTCGGTGCTGCGCAGGATGCAGTCGGCGCCGGCGGCGTCGAAGGCGGCCTGCAGCTTGGTGAGCACCGGGCGGAACGAGGTGTCCCACTGCTGCTGGAACTGATCACGGGCCGGGCCCACCCAGGTGGTCCCACCCAGCGCGCCGAGGACGGCGCTCATCACCCCGTCGATCACCCCGTGCTGCTGCTTCATCGACCGGCCGAGTGCTGCCAGCTGTTCCGGGTTCGCTCCGTACATGGACATGTGGTCTCCTTGATGCGTGGTGCGCGGTCACCCGCGTTGGTCACGCATTCAGTGGGTGACGAGTCTGCGGAATCGGCATCTACCATTCGGTCATGAACGTGGACACCTTGCGTGACGAGGCCAGAGACCTGCTCTCCGACACGGTTGAGCTTCGGCGCACCGTGCACCGCTGGCCGGAGATCGGCAACGACCTACCGGTCACCAAGGAGCAGGTGCTCGGGGCCCTCGACGGCCTGCCCGTGCAGATCACCCAGCACCAGACCACCAGTGGTCTCGCCGCGGTCCTCGACGGCGGCAAACCCGGTCCCACGGTGCTGCTGCGTGGCGACATGGACGCCCTGCCGATGCCGGAGGACACCGGCGAAGCGTTCAGCTCGCGCGTCGACGGGGCGATGCACGCCTGCGGTCATGACACCCATACGGCCATGCTGGTGGGCGCCGCCCGGCTGCTGTCTGCCCGCCGGGAGGACCTCCCCGGTCGGGTGCTGTTCATGTTCCAGCCCGGCGAGGAGGGCTACGGCGGGGCCGATCTGATGTTGAGCGAGGGGCTGCTGGAGCTCGGCCGGCGCGCCGACGGGAGCGAGTCCCCGATCACCGCGGCCTACGCCCTGCACATCACCACCATGCTGCCCACCGGCACCATCGCCACCCGGCGCGGCCCGCTGATGGCGTCGGCCGACACCGTGACCATCGTGGTCACCGGGCGCGGCGGCCACGCCAGCGCCCCGCACCAGGCGCTCGACCCGATCCCCATCGCCTGCGAGATCGTCCTGGCGCTGCAGACCATGATCACCCGGCGCATCAGCGTGTTCGAGCCGGCCGTGGTCACCGTCGGGCGCATCGCTGCCGGCACCACCAACAACGTCATCCCGGAGACGGCCACCATCGAGGCCACGATCCGGGCGGTCAGCCAGACCACGCGGGCAACCGTCCACGACGCCATCCGCCGGGTGGCCGAGGGCATCGCCGCGGCTCACGACGCATCCGTCGAGGCGCTCTTCACCGACGGCTATCCGGTGACCGTCAACGCCGAGTCCGGCGCCGACTTCGCCCTCGGCGTCAGCCGCGAGCTGCTGGGGGCCGAGCACACCGTCACCATGCCGAACCCGATCATGGGTGCCGAGGACTTCAGCTACGTGCTGGAGCGCCTCCCGGGGGCGATGTGCTTCCTCGGGGCCACGCCAGCCGGACGCAACCCGCTCACCGCTGCCCCCAACCACAGCAACCGGGTGGTCTTCGACGAGCAGGCGATGGTGGACGGGATGGCGATGTACGCCGGCCTGGCCATCCGCCACCTGGCGCCCGCCGCGCCGTAGCGGCGCTACGCCTGGGCGTCGGCGATGCTCGCCGCGGCGTCGATCAGGTTCTGGGTGCGCCGGTCGGTCATCAGATTCGGCGCCATGCGGTTCATCGCGTAGGCCATCGCCAGCTGGCGGGCCGGCTGGGCGAAGGCCACGGAGCCGCCGGCGCCCGGATGGCCGTAGCTGCCCGGGCCGGCGTACGGGCTGGTGATGTCGTAGACCATGAAGCCCATCGAGAACGCCGTGGGCATGACCAGGCACAAGTCGGCCTCCTTCGGTGGCGTCTGGCGTGCCACGGCGGCGTCCCTGGTGGCCTCGCCGAGCAGGCGCACGCCGTTGACCTCGCCGAGGGTGGCGGCGTAGACGGTGGCCAGCGCCGAGGCGTTGGTGATGCAGTTCGCCGCGGGGATCTCCGCGGCATGCACCTCGCGGCGGTTGAACAGCCCGTCACCGTGGTAGGCCCCGCTCATGGTCAGCGCTCGCCCGGCCCGCGTTCCTGGCCCCAGGAACGCCTCGAGCATCGCCCGCGTCGCCGGGTCGACGCCGCCGTCGCCGCCGTCGCCGCCGCCGAAGGACCCGCCGATCAGGGGCGAGACGCGTGGCTCCAGGTCCTCGGGCAGGCCGATCCACAGGTCCACGCCGAGCGGTTGGGAGATCTCCTCCTGCACGAACGTGCCCAGGGAGCGCCCGTCGACACGACGGACCAGCTCACCGGCCAGCCAGCCGTAGCTGAGGGCGTGGTACCCGTGACCGCTGCCGATGGGCCAGTCCGGCGCGGTGGCGGCGAGGCGGGACGTGACGGTCTCCCACTGCAGGGTCTCCTCGAGGGTGATCCCGTCGACCGTGATCAGCCCGCACTGGTGGCTGAGCAGTTGGGCAACGGTGGCTGCGTCCTTGCCCTCGGCGGCGAACTCCGGCCAGTACCGGCTCACCGGGGCGTGATAGTCGAGCAGGCCGCGCTGGACGCACATCGCCACGGCGATGGCCGTGATGCCCTTGGTGGTGCTGAACACCAGTTGCAGCGTGTCGTGGTCGTAGGGCCGGTCGTCGTCACGGGCGAAGCGTCCGGCGGCGATGTCCACCACCGGGCGACCGCGGTGGAACACGGCCACGGACGCGCCGACGTCGTCTCCACGATCGATGCTGGCCCGCAGCAACTCGGCAATGGGTTCCCAACCAGGTTCGATGACATCACGTGGATCCATGGCTGCCATCGTCGCGGATCAGCGCGGCGTGAGTCGCAGCGTGACCAGTTCGAACGGCGTCAGGGTCAGCGCCACGACACCGTCGCCCACCTCGATGCCCCCGCCGGCGAGCGGTTCCTCCATCAGGTCGCAGCGCGTCGCCGCGCCGATGGGTGAGCGCAGGCTCAGCGTGACCGGTGAGCGCGTTCCGCACGCCTCGTAGCAACGCACGATCAGGTCGGCCGAACCGTCGTCGGCGGCCTTCACCGCGCTCGAGCTGCACGCCCGGGTGATCAACCGTCACCACCGGCCCGGCCAGCGGTTGGGTGGCCGTTCCCTCGACCAACCGCAACGGGAGGTTCAGCGCCTCGGCCTCGGCCAGCACCTCGTGCAGCCCCGGCCCATGGGGCAGCACCGCCAGCCGGACGTGGTGGCGCCCGTGGTCGGCGGACGGGTCCGGGTACTTCGGGGCCCGCAGCAACGACACCGTGATCCCGCCGAGTTGCACGCTGTGGCCGTAGCGGCCGGTGTTGAGCACGGCGACGCCGCCGCCGGGCTCGGCCAGGTCGACGTAGCGCTGGGCGCAGACCTCGAACTTGGCCGCGTCCCACGAGGTGCTGGTGTGCGTGGGGCGCATCACGTGCCCGAACTGGATGTCGCACGCCGCTTCACGGACGTGCAGGTCGACGGGCAGGTGCCAGCTCAGCAGTGACTCGTCCTCCCGCCAGTCGATGTCGAGGTCGATGTCCAGGCGGGCCGACCCGGCTCGCAGCGTGACGGTCTGGGTCAGCGACGATCCGTTGCGCCCCACGGCGCGTACCGTGCGCACGCTGGCCAGCAGCGGCCCGCGGTCGACCAGCTCGACCGAGCCGATGTCGTCGACGGCGCGCCCGCCGAAGCGGGTCCAGGCGTCGACGTCCCAGGCGTCGTAGCGCGCCGGGTAGTCACCGGCGAGCAGGATGCTCATCCGCTGACCGGCGGGGATCAACTCCCTGCCCCGGTCGAGGTCGATGATCGAGGTGATCTCGCCGCGCAGATCCCAGCTGACGGCCACGTGAGCGTTGGCCATCGAACGCTCGGTCGTGACCACCCGGTCGCCGATCGGCTCGGCCCGGGCTTCGGCCACCGCGCTGCCGGGGGCGCCGACCACGACGGCGACGCCGCCACCGGCCAGGGGCTGCACCGGACCCTCGCCCGCCGGCGGCCGGCGGTCGGTCACCACCACCTCACGGCGGTCACGCGTCGCCGCGTTGGCCACACCGGCCGGTGGGGCGAGGCCGCCCAGCACCTCGGCGAGGATCTCCTCCAGGCGCCCGGCGACGCCGCCGAGCTGGGCCTCGGCGTCCTGGTGGACCCAGGTAATCGAGCTCCCCGGGAGGATGTCGTGGAACTGGTTGGTCAGCACGGTCTTCCACAGCTCGTCGAGCTCGGCGGTGAACTGGGCGCTACGCCCCGACGCGGCGAGCCACAGCTCCACCTCGCGGAACAGCTGCTCGCACTGGCGGTTGGCCACCTTGGTGCGCGCCTGGGTGGTGAGGGTGCCGCGGTGCAGCTCGAAGTACAGCTCGCCGTCCCACACCGGGATCGGCGCGCCGGCGGCGATCTCGGCCTCGATGTGCTCGAACAACCCGTCGACGGCGCCGATCTCGACGCGGGCCATCCCGTCGAGGTCGGCCATCCGCCGGCAGCGCTCCACCATCTCGCGCGTCGGCCCGCCGCCACCGTTGCCATGGCCGAAGGGCACCAGCGACCAGTCGCTCCAGGCGTGGTCGGCGAAGTTGTGCTCGGCGTGGGCGATCTCCTGCGGGACGACGTGGGCGTTGTAGGCGTCGACGGGCGGGAAGTGGGTCAGCACGGTCGAGCCGTCGAGGCCGCGCCACAGGAACGTGCTGTGCGGGAACTTGTTCTGCTGGTTCCAGCTCAGCTTCTGGGTGACGAACCGATCACACCCGGCGGCGCGGAAGATCTGCGGCAGCGAGGCCGGGTAGCCGAACACGTCCGGGATCCAGATCTCGTCACAGCGCCTGGCGAAGCGTGACTCGAAGTAGCGCTGCCCGTGGACCAGCTGGCGGACGATGGACTCGCCGCTGGTCAGGTTCATGTCCGGCTCGACCCACATCCCGCCCACCACCTCCCATCGCCCCTCGGCCACGTGGCGGCGGATGCCGTCGAAGATGGTGGGGTGCATGATCCTCGATCCAGCGGTACTGCACGGCCTGCGAGCACACGAAGCGGTAGTCGGGGTCGTCGTCCAGCAGGCGCACGGCCGAGGCGAAGGTCCTGGCGCACTTGCGCTCGGTCTCGCGCAGCGGCCACAGCCAGGCGGTGTCGATGTGGGCGTGGCCGACGGCGATGATCCGGTGGCTGCTTCCCTTCGCCGGGACCGCCAGCGCCGGAGCCAGGACCCGCCTGGTGGCCACGGCGGTGCCGTGGACGTCGGCCGGGTCCAGCACGTCGAAGGCGTCGGTCAGCGTGCGCAGCAGGCGGCGGCGGCGCTGCTCGTTGGTGGGCAGCTCCAGCATCGTGCCGATCAGCACCTCCAGGTCGAGCAGCAGGTGGTAGACCTCGCGGTCACGCAGGCCCAGCGCGGCCTGGCGGAGGCGGTAGATCGGCCGCCGCGGCCACGTCGCCCGATCGCCCATGACCGAGCGGGTGAAGTCGGGGAACGCCGGGTTCGACGCGGCTTCGAGGTACAGGGTGACCGGACCACTGGCGCCGACCGGCACGGCGTGGCGGCGCGGGTGGATGCCCTGCAGCGGCGTCCCGTCCGCGGTCCACGCCAGCGCCTCGGCCTGGAACCCGGCGGCGTCCTGGTGGAACCCGAGGTCGATCACCGCTTCCACGGCGTAGCGGTCGCCCAGTTCACCCCACCCTGGTGGTACCTCGCCGGTGACCCGGAACCAGGTGGTGCCCCACGGCTCACCCCACGGGCT
Source organism: Ilumatobacteraceae bacterium (assembly GCA_037045185.1). Lineage (GTDB taxonomy): Bacteria > Actinomycetota > Acidimicrobiia > Acidimicrobiales > Ilumatobacteraceae > JAKOUY01. Next base: position 501,642 of record JBAOHQ010000004.1, on the reverse strand, counting down.
GCCCACCTCGAACGGTTGGTAGGCGGCGGCGCGGGCTTCGGCGAAGCGGACCGGTTCGCCCGGCGCCTCCCAGGCCTCCACCGTCAGCGGTTCGAGGCGCCGGTACATCGACGGGAGCACCCGCTCCCACAGGATCCGCTGGAACCGTGTCTCCTGCAGGGCCCGATCGTCGTGCACCGCCGCAGCCTACGACGCCCCGGTCATCCCGTACCGTTGACGACGTGGCCCTGACGTTCCCTGTCGCCCCGATGAAGGCGGCCATCGGCGCGCTCCCGCACGACGACGACCGCTGGGCCTTCGAGATCAAGTGGGACGGCTTCCGCACCCTGTGCCACGTGGCCGAGGGCCAGGTGCGCGTCCAGAGCAGCAGCGGCCTGGACGTCTCGGCCACCTACCCGGAGCTGGCCGCGTTGGCCGGCGCGGTCAACGCCCGCCAGGCGATCCTCGACGGTGAGCTCGTGGTGCTCGACGCCGATGGCAAGCCACGCTTCGAGCCTCCTCCAGCGGCACAGCACCGAGGCGGCGTTCTACGCCTTCGACGTGCTGGCCATCGACGGCGCCGACACCGTCGGCCTGCCCTACGAGCAGCGCCGGGCCCTGCTGGACGCGCTGGTGGAGCCCGGGCCCAACTGGCTGGTGCCGGCCTACCAGGTGGGCGACGGCGGGGCCCTGCTCGACGTCGTCGCCGCCCAGGGGTTGGAGGGGGTGATGGCCAAGCGGCTGGGCGCCACCTACGCCGTCGGCAAGCGATCGCCGTCGTGGCGCAAGGTCAAGGTCCGCCGCCCGGTCCGCATGGTGGTGGGCGGGTTCACCACCGGGACCGGTGCGCGGGCGGCCACGTTCGGGTCACTGCTGGTGGGCACTCGCGAGGGCGACCGGCTGCGGTTCGCCGGCGGTGTCGGCACCGGTTTCGATCAGCGGATGCTCGACGCGCTGGCTCGGCGCCTGCGCGGCCTGCGCAGCGCGGCCTGCCCCTTCGATCCGCCACCGCCGGCCGCGGTGGCCCGCTCGGCCACCTGGGTGACACCGGCGATGGAGATCGAGGCCGAGATCGCCGAGTTCACCAACGACGGCCTGGTGCGCCACGCCAGCTTCGTGCGGGTGGCGCCGTAGCGAACGGCCGGTCAGCAATCCAGTGGTGTCAGGAGCCGGTCTCGGGCGGGAGCGTGTCACCGCTGGTGTCGGTGGGCAGGGTGGCGTCCTCGGTCACCACGTCGGTGCCCTCGGTGACGTCGGTGCTCTCGGTGTCGATCCCGGGGTCGGTGCCGATGTCGGAGCTGGCTTGGATGTTGACGTTGGTGGAGTCGATCAGCTTGTTGTTGATCGTCAGGATGACGGTCCACACGCCGGGCACATTGAGCGGCATGTTCGCCGACTTCGGCAGCAGGGCCTGCCCGGCGCCGCGCAGCGGGACGCGCAACTGCACGGCATTGCCGTTCGAGCCGGGCGGTGGCGTGAACTTCAGCACCACGTCCACCAGGCCGCTGGCCGGCTTGTCGATGTCGATCAACACCGCATTGGGTCCCACCGCCTCGGTGAGCCGGACCGACGCAGCAACCTCTTGCTTGGTCGTTGGTCAGGCGGTGGATGGGGCCGAGGGCCTCGGCCTTGGCGGCTGCGGTCTTGACCAGGCCGGGTGGGGCCATGCTGGTGAGCCAGGCGGTGAGCGCCAGCACCGACACCCCGGCCAGGGCCTCCATCGAGATGGCCCGCTGCAACCGGGCGGCCAGCGCGGTGGTCATCGCGTCGACAGCGCGAGAGCCGGGTCTTGATGAACTCGCGAGCCGCCAGGCCGACGAAGATCATCCCGCCCACGGCCAAGACCTTGAGGATCACGACCTTGCCGTGGCCGGAGCCGATCAGGTCACCGGAGTCGAGCTGGTACGCCATGGCCAGCCCGGACACCACGGTGAGCACCAGGACGATGGGCGAGATGCGCTTGAAGCCGCGCACGGCGTGGACGAGGTCCTCCTCGCCGGGACCGGAGAGCACCACCCTGGCGAGCAGCATCAACCCACCGAACCACAGCGACATGGCCAGCACGTGCACCATCCCGGCCAGCACCCCGATCAGGCCGGGGTCGGTGCCGCGGGTGAACGCCAGGGTCAGCACGGCAAGGCCGGGGACGGCCAGGGACGGCGTCTGCTGGCTGGGGTCGTTGATCCGATCCGGGCGGGCGACGACCCACAGGCAGCCGACGGCCAGGAAGAAGCGCAGCAGCGCCGCGGTCCCACCGGTGACGTCGGTGAGCCCGAACCAAGCGCCCGGCGACAGGCCGTCGGTCAGCCCGCCCCCGTCGGCTCGCCCGGCCAGGATCACCATCGTCAGGAACGACCCGACCAGGCCGACGGCGGCGACGGCCCGCAGGTACCGCACCGTCAGGACGTAGTCGACACCCTCTGGCCACACCATCACGATCAGCACCAGGGCGCCGAACAGGGCGGCGAGGCCGATGTTGGCCACCAGCCGGGACAGTGCCAGCAGCCCGTTCAGCCCACCGCTGGGCGATCCGCTCGTGGCGCCTGCCGTCGCCGCCGGGGCAGCGGTGCCGGTGGTGACGGCGCCCGGGACCGTGGTGGTCGTCGTGGTCGTCACCGCTCCGGCGATCTTGAAGCTCAGGGTGCTGTCGAGGCCGAGCGTGCCGTCCTGGTTGCTGACCCGGTAGGCCAGCGAGCACGAACTGCCCGGCGCCAACGTCGTGCTGATCTGGAAGCTGATCGAGCGCAGGTCCTCGCCAACCTGTGGTGCGCTCACCGGGATGTTGGCGCCGTCGCAGGCCAGCTTGGCGGTATTGGCCACACCGAGTTGGTCGCGGAAGATGAGCTGGAACGTCACCGGGGACTCGGGCAGGGTGGCCCCCTCCGGCGGGGTGGAACTCTCCAGCGAGTTCTCGGCGGCGGCCAGCCGGGGCCCGGCCACCACGAGCAACCCGATGGCCACGAGGAAGACGCGAATCAATGCTCGCGACCAGGCGCGATGTTGATGTTGCGGTGCGATGAACATAAACCGACTCCACGCTAGCGAGACGACCCGCCCTCAGCGCGACAGCCCACGGTTAGCATCGACCACGATGGCCACGCAGTCGCTCTACCGCCGGTACCGGCCGCGGCGTTTCGCCGAGGTCAAGGGGCAGGATCACGTGGTGAACGCCCTGCGCAACGTGGTGATCCATCACCGTGAAGGGCAGGCCTACCTGTTCTCCGGGCCGCGCGGCACGGGCAAGACCACCTCGGCGCGCATCCTCGCCAAGGTCCTGAACTGTGAGCGGCCCGTCGACGGCGAACCGTGCTGCGAGTGCGAGTCCTGCCTCGCCGTGGAGCGGGGGACCAGCTACGACGTCCACGAGCTGGACGCCGCCAGCAACAACGGCGTGGAGGCGATGCGTGACCTGATCGAGAAGGCCGCCCTCGGCACGCCAGGACGGCACAAGGTCTACATCCTCGACGAGGTCCACATGTTGTCCAAGGCGGCAGAGGCTGCGCTGCTGAAGACGCTGGAGGAACCCCCGCCGCACGTGGTGTTCGTCCTGGCGACGACCGACCCGCAGAAGGTCAGTGAGACCATTCGCAGCCGGACCCAGCACCTCGCCTTCCACCTGCTGCCGATGGACGTGCTCGAGGCCCACATCCGCTGGCTGGCCGCCGACGCCGGGATCACCATCGGCGACGAGGCGTTGGAGAGCGTGCTGCAACGCGGCGGGGGCTCGGCCCGTGACACCGTCTCGGCGCTGGAGCTGGTGGCGGCCGGCGGTGGCGAGCCGCTCGATTCGGTGCCGCTCGACGAGTTCCTCGAATCGTTGATCGAGCACGACCCGGCGCGTGGCCTGACGATGGTGGCCCACGCCGTGCACAACGGCCGCGAACCGTGGGTGCTCACCGAGGACCTGCTGCGCCTGCTGCGTGACTGCTTCTTGTCGCTGATGGCCCCCGAACTCGTCCAGCTACCCAGCAGCCGTCAGGTCGAGGTCAGCGAACTTGCCCAGCGGGTGGGCGCCGGACCGTTGGTCAAGGCCATGGAGCGCCTCGGCGAGATCCTTGTGGAGATGCGCCACGCCCCTGATCCGCGCGGTCCTGCTGGAGGTCGCCGTGGTGCAACTCACCCATCGCAGTCTCGGGGTGGACGTGGGCGGGTTGGTCGAGCGCCTCGAACGGCTGGAGCAGGCCATGGCTGCCGGGGCGGCCGCCGCCGCGCCGCCACCGCCGGTGGATCCCACCACGGGCCGGGTCGTGGTGGGCGGGCGCGCCCAGCGGGCCGCGGCGCGTGCCGCAGAGACCTCGTCACGCGGCATTCCCCGCCCAGCCGTCGTCGACAACCCACCGCTCGCACCGGCGGAGACCTCGGGCGCCGACCAACCGATCGACCCGGCGCACGCCACCGGCCATCCGTCGGTGGACGCCGCCGCTGACCGGCCCGCGGGCGGTCCCCCGCCGGGTGGCGCCGGGCAGGGTTCGGCGGCGCTCGTCGCCCAGGCGGCCGCGCTGTGGCCGGAGATCCGCCCCACGCTGAAGGCGCTGGCCAAGGCGCTGTTCGCCAAGTCCGAGGTGGCCGGTGAGCGTGACGGCGCGCTGGCGCTCACCGCCCCGAACGAGGCTCACCTGGCCAAGTGCCGGGAGGTCCAGGCCGACGTAGAGAAGGCCATCGCCGGGCGTGTCGGCGCCACGGTGCGGGTGGTGATGGTGATCGGTGACGGCCACGACGACGGCGACGACGTTCTCGGCAACGTGGTGCCCATCCGGCCGTCGGCCGTGATGGCCGACGACGAGATCGACCCCGACGACATCGTCGACGCCCCACCCGACGACGTGGTCACGCCACTGGACCGGCTGAAGCAGGCGTTCCCCGGCTCCACCGTGGTCGACGAGTAGTCCATGGCATCCGTCTACACCCAGCCGGTCCAGGCGCTGATCGACGAGCTCGGCCGGCTGCCGGGGATCGGCCCGAAGTCCGCCCAGCGCATCGCCTTCCATCTGCTGAAGATCCCAGCCGACGACGTGCATCGCCTGTCCGGTGCGATCAACGACGCCAAGGCCCGGGTGCGGTTCTGCCAGCGCTGCTGGAACGTGGCCGACGGTGAGTTCTGCCCGATCTGCCTCGACGACCGGCGTGACCCCACCGTGCTGTGCGTGGTGGAGGAGTCGCGCGACATCGTCGCCCTCGAGCGCACCGGTGAGTTCCGTGGCCGGTACCACGTGCTGCTCGGAGCGATGAGCCCGCTGGACGGCATCGGGCCCGAGCATCTGAAGATGAAGGAGCTGTTCGCCCGGCTCGATCCGGAGGGGATCACCGAGGTGATCCTGTGCACCAACCCGAACACCGAGGGCGAGGTGACCGCCCTCTACATTGCGCGAATGTTACGACCGTTCGGGGTCAAGGTGACCCGGATCGCCAGCGGTCTGCCGGTGGGCGGGGACCTCGAGTACGCCGACGAGTTGACGCTGGGGCGGGCCCTGGAGGGCCGCCGGGAGATCTCCGCCGACCCCGTGTAGGTCACCGTTGCGTGCAATCACGGGAAAACAAGCTGAGGTGCCACCCAGGAAGTCGGTAGCGGGCGGACGGGCCGGCTTCCCAGGTGGCACCTCAGATCGTGACGGACGTGGGCTTCCGGGGGGAGGAATCACGTCCGTGTATGTTGCGATCAGATTACAGAAGGGCAGCGCTCTCGTCAACCCCTTGGTGGCGGCTCTTACCGAACTCTTACCTTCGGCGAGGCGCAGTGGGCGCGCTCAGACCGAGCGAACGAGGATGGCGTCGCCCTGCCCGCCGCCACCGCACAACGCCGCGGCCCCGAGCCCGCCGCCGCGGCGGCGCAGTTCGTGCAGCAGCGTCAGCACGAGGCGGTTGCCGCTCATCCCGATCGGGTGACCGAGGGCGATCGCCCCGCCGTTGACGTTGACGATCTCGTCGCTGATCCCAAGGTCGGCCATCGAGGCGATCCCTACGGCGGCGAAGGCTTCGTTGATCTCGAACAGGTCGACGTCACCGATCGAGACCCCGGCGCGCCCCAGCGCAGCGTTGATCGCCCGGCTCGGCTGCTGCAGCAGGGAGGCGTCGCCCGGCCCGGCCACCATGCCGTAGCCGACGAACTGGCCGAGCGGGGTCACGCCACGGGCGTTGACCGCCTTCTCGCTCATCATCACCACCGCCGAGGCGCCGTCGCTGATCTGCGAGGCGTTCGCCGCGGTGATGGTGCCGGCCTTGTCGAACGCCGGCTTCAGGCCGGCCAGGCTCTCCATGGTGGTCTCGGCGCGCACGCCCTCGTCGGTGTCGACCATCTTCGGGTCGCCCTTGCGCTGTGGGACGGCGACGGCGACGATCTCGTCGGCCAAGCGCCCGGCGGCAATCGCGGCGGCAGCGCGCTGGTTGGACTTCATCGCCAGATCGTCCTGCTGCTCACGGGTGATGGCGCCGGCGGTGTAGCGCTCGGTGCCGAGCCCCATCAGGCAGGCGTCGAACGCGCACCACAGCCCGTCCCTGATGATCGCGTCGGCCAGTTCGGTGTTGCCGTAGCGGAACCCGCCGCGGGCCCCGGCGGCGATGTACGGGGCGTTGGTCATGCTCTCCATCCCGCCGGCCACCACGATGTCGGCCTCACCGGCCTGGATCATCTGGTTGCCCAGGTAGATCGCGTTCAGCCCAGACAGGCAGACCTTGTTGATGTTCACGGCCGGAACGCTCATCGGGATGCCGGCCTTCACGGCCGCCTGCCGTGACGGCACCTGGCCCTGCCCGGCCATCAGCACCTGGCCGACGATCACGTGCTCGACCTCGTCGGCTGCCACACCGGCGCGCTCGCAGGGCGGCGGAGATGGCGAAGCCACCGAGATCGGCGGCGGAGAAACCGGCGAGTGCGCCGCTCATCTTGCCGATGGGCGTGCGGGCGCCGGCGACGATGTACGAGCCAGACATGGGATCCTCCCGGGAGTCGAAGACGGTGGTGTCGTCACCAGCGTAGGGCCGCTGGGTTACCTGGGGGTAATGGAGCTCGGGCGGTGGTGGTCAGTCGTGCCAGGCGGCGCTCAACTGGGCGCGCCGCGTGGGGCTGGGCGCCCACCTGGCGGCAGGTGAACGCGGCCACCTCCTGGGCAGCCACGGTGGCCTGCGCCACCGGGGCGAGCTGCGTCAGATCGGCGGCGGCCAGGTCATGGTCGAGCCACCAGGTGAGGAACGACCCGGCGAAGGAGTCGCCGGCGCCGATGGTGTCGACCACCTCGATGGGCGGTGGGAGGAGTTCCTCGGCGCCCTGTGCCGTGACCGCCCAGCTGCTGGCGCCACCACCGGTGACCAGCACGGCCCGCGGCCCGCAGGCCAGCACGGTGGCCGCGTAATCGAGGGGGTTGCTGCCCGGCGCCAGGTACTCGATGTCGTCCACGCTGACCTTGACGACGTCGGCGTGGCGGTAGGCGGCGTCGATCGTGGTGAGGTAGGCGGCGCGTGAGGGGACGATGTTCGGCCGGCAGTTCGGGTCCAGCATCACGATCGTGTCGTCCGGCAGGCCGGCCAGGTAGGCCATGATCGTGTCGGCCATCGGCGTCAGGACCAGCCCGAGGGTGCCGGTCTGCACGGCCGCAGGCGCTCGCCAACCGTCGGGCACCGCGGTCAGCGCTGGCGCCGACGTCCCCTCGGTGTAGAACCGGTAGCTGGCGCTGCCGCTGCCGTCCAGCTCGGCCACGGCCAGCGTGGTGGGCGCCTCGGTCAGCAGGGAGTCGTGATGGTCCACGCCGTCGTCGGCGAGCTGTTGGCGGAACTCCCGGCCGAAACGATCGGTGGAGAGCATGCCGAGGAAGCTGACGGGCCGCCCGAGGCGGCCGATGGTGCGGGCCACGTTGTACGGCCCGCCGCCCAGGCGGGCCAGCACCGAGCCGTCCGCCCTGGTCACCAGGTCGACGAGCGCCTCCCCGGCGACCACGATCATGGGGTCGCAGACTACCCGGCGCCGGGTGGGGCCCGGTGAGTCTCCCGCTACGGTGCCTGGCAATGTTCCTGGCGCTGCGCGAGATCCGCCGCGGCCTGGTGCGCTTCGTCGCCCTGGCCCTGGCCGTGGGGCTGCTGCTCTTCCTCGTGCTGTTCCAGCAGGCGCTGCAGCGTGGTCTGGTGACCGCGTTCGTCGGGGCGATCCGCAACCAGAACGCGCCCGTCGTGGTCTACAGCGTGGACGGTCAGCGGACCCTGCAGGGCAGCGTCATCGTCGATACCGCCGCCACCGCGGCGCTGGGTGTGGACGGCATCGGTGAGTCGGCGCGGCTCAGCCAGGGGACCTTCGCCGCCGCGGTGAACGGCGGTTCGCTGGAGGACACCACGATCATCGCCTCGGACAACCCTCGCCTCGGATGGCCGTCGACGCTGACGTCGGGCCGGCTTCCGCAGGCCCCCGGCGAGGCCGTGGGGAGCGACGCGGACGTGTCGGTGGGTGACCGGGTCACCGTCGCCGCCGAGCACGCCGAGACCCTCACCGTGGTGGGGACCGCCGCCGACATCCAACTCAGCGTGACCCCGACGCTGTTCACCGACCGGGCCACGTACGAGCGCCTGGTCCGCGCCGCCAACCCGGCTGCCAGGGCGGTGCCGGTGAACGTGTTGCTGCTGGCGCCGGTCCAGGGTGTTGCGGCCGCCGACCTGGCCGAGCGGGTGAACGCCGTCTCCGGGGATCTCGACGCGGTGACCCGCAGCGTCGCCGCGTCCACGACGCCAGGCGTCGACCAGGTGCAGCAGTCGTTCACCGTGATCTTCGCGCTCTACGGGCTGGTCGTCCCGCTGGTAATCGGGCTGTTCTTCCTGATCGTCACGCTGCAGAAGCGCCGCAGCCTGACCCTGCTACGGGCCATGGGTGCTCCCGCCGGGTTGCTGGCCCGCTCGCTGGCGGTGCAGGTGTTGATCGTCACCGGCGTCGGGGTGCTGGTGGGCGCCGCGCTGTTCGCCCCACTGGCCGGGCGTCGTGTCGGCGGGTTGGTGCTGCGCATGGAGTTGCGCACGGTGGTGATCTGGGGCGTCGTGTTCGTGGCCCTCGCCGTGCTCGGGTCGCTGGCCTCGCTGCGCCGGGTCCTGCGCGTCGACCCGGTCACCGCGGCGTCGGGGGAGGGCGACCGATGAGACTGGCACTGCGCGAGTTGCGCCGCCGCCCCGGCAGGTTCGCGGTCGCCACCGCGGTCCTCAGCGTGCTGGCCGTGCTGCTGATGTTCCTCGGTGGGCTGCTCGACGGGCTGCTGGCCAACTCCACCGGCGCCTACCGCGCCCAGCGCGCCGACCTGTTCGTGTTCTCCTCCGATTCGCGTGAGTCACTGGTCCGCAGCCGCATCGACGCCGCCACCCGCCAGCAGATCACGGCCGTGCCCGGCGTCGAAGCCGTCGGCGGGCTGACCTCGGTGCAGCTGGGGGCCCGCCGCGCCGCCGACCCGGCCAACCGGGACCTGATCGGGGTCAACCTGTTCGGCTACGAGCTGGCGCCGCGCGGCCTGCCGGAGGCGGCGCCGGCCACGGGTCAGGTCATCGCCGACGACAGCGCTCAGGACGAGGGCGTTCGCGAGGGTGACGTCTTGCTGCTCGGCCCGCAGCGCTCGCCCGTGACCGTGGTCGGCTTCGTCAGCGACACCCGCTACGCCGGGCAGGTCTCGCTATGGGGCTCGGAGGCCACCTGGCGCGCCGTCACCGCGGCCAACCGCCCCGACCGCCTGCTGGCCGACGGCTCGGCGCAGATCCTGATCGTGCGCGCCGCGGACCCCGGCGCGGTGGCCGACGCGGTCGACCGCGCCACCGGCGCCACCACGTCGCTGACCAGTGCCGCGGCGATCGAGTCGATCCCCGGCGTCACCCAGCAGCGTTCGACGTTCAACCAGATCATCGGGGTCACCGCGTTCATCGCCATGATCGTGGTCGCCCTGTTCTTCGTGCTGATCACCATCGAGCGGCTGGGGCTGTACGGCACGCTGAAGGCCCTTGGCGGGTCGACGCGCACGCTGTTCGCCGGCGTCGTCAGCCAGGCGGTGGTCGTGGCGGTGGTGGCCTGGGTGATCGCCACGCTGATCGCCGGCGCGATGGCGCTGGCCATCCCGGCGGGCTCGGTGCCGTACCGCCTGACGGTCACCCGGGTGGTCATCAGCCTGGTGCTCATCGTCGTGTCCGCCGTGCTGGGCAGCGTGTTCTCGCTGCGCCGGGTGGTGCGCGTCGACCCCGCCTCGGCCATCGGGGCCAGCTCGTGAACCGCCTCGTGGGAAGGGACCACTCGTGACCACACCGTCCGCAACCGCTGATCCGGTGCTCCGGATGTCGAAGGTGCGCAAGGAGTTCGTCGTCGGCGACACCACCATCGTCGCCCTCGACGACGTCGACATCGAGATCGCCGCCGACGAGGTCGTCGCCCTGGTGGGCCCGTCGGGGTCCGGCAAGACCACGCTGTGCTCCATCGCCGGGGCCTTGATGACCCCCACGTCCGGCAGCGTGATGGTGGCGGGCCAGGAGATCGGTCAGATGAACGAGCGTGAGCTCACCGAGTTCCGCAGGACCACCGTCGGCTTCGTCTTCCAGACCGTGAACCTCATCCCGTTCCTCACCGCGCGCGAGAACCTGCTGGTCGTCAACGAGCTCGCCGGGCGCCGTGGCACTTCGCGCTCCCAGGCGCGCCGCCGGGCCGACGAGTTGCTCGCCGAGCTCGGCTTGGCCCAGCGCGCCGACAACCTGCCCGGGCAGCTCTCGGGCGGGCAGCGCCAGCGGGTAGCCATCGGGCGGGCGCTGGTGAACAATCCGGCGCTGGTCATGTTCGATGAGCCCACCTCGGCACTGGACACCGCCCTCGGTGAGCAGGTCGTGTCGTTGATCCGCGACGAGATGAAGGCCCGCAAGACCTCGGCGATCATCGTCACCCACGACGAGCGGATCACCCACTTCGCCGACCGCACGGTGCACATCGTCGACGGCCGGATCATCGCCTGACCCGACCACTCCACGGGGCCCTCCACGTGGCCCTCCACGCGGCCCCGACCGGGCAGTGGCTAGGAATCGACCGTTGCCGCGCCGGTCATGATGGCCACGGCGTCGTTCGGGGTGTGTGACTGCGGGGTGACCACGGCGACGCGCGCGGCCGAGCCGCTGGATGTGGATCCGGTCGGCCACCTCGAACACATGCGGCATGTTGTGGCTGATCAGGATCACCGGCAGGCCGCGCTGGCGGACCTCCAGGATCATGTCGAGGACCCGCCGGGACTCCTTCACGCCCAGGGCCGCAGTGGGCTCGTCGAGGATGACCACCCGGCTGCCGAACGCCGCGGCGCGGGCGACCGAGACTCCCTGGCGCTGACCGCCGCTCAGGGTCTCCACCGGCTGGGTGATGTTCTGGATGGTCAACAGGCCCAGCTCGGACATGCGCGCCCGGGACATCGAGCGCATCGCCGAGTAGTCCAGCTTGCGCATCACCGAACCCATGAAGCCCGGCTTGCGCAGCTCGCGGCCGAGGAACAGGTTGTCGCTGATGTCCATCGCCGGGCACACCGCCAGGTTCTGGTACACGGTCTCCACGCCGGCGGCGCGGGCCTCCATGGTGCTGCGGAACCGCACCTTCTCGCCGTCGAGGAACACGTCACCCTCGTCGGCCACGTCGGCGCCGGACAGGCACTTGATCAGGCTGGACTTGCCGGCGCCGTTGTCGCCGATCACTGCCAGGATCTCCCCGGGGAGCAGGTCGAAGTCGGCGCCGTTGAGGGCCACGACCCGGCCGAAGCGGCGGACCAGGCCGCGGGCCGACAGCAGCGGGCGGGGTTCCGTCGTCGTCTCGCTCACCTGGCCACCCGCCGGACCCACTGGTCGATGATCACGGCGCCGAGGATCAGCACGCCGATGGCGAAGTCCTTCCAGATGTCCTCGACGCCGGCAAGCGGGAGCCCGCTGCGGAACACGCCGATGGTCAGCGCCCCGATCAGGGTGCCGATGACCCGGCCGCGGCCGCCGAACAGGCTTGTGCCGCCGATGACCACGGCGACGATGCTGTCGAGGTTGTAGTCCTTGGTCACCGCCTGGGGGTCACCGCCCTGGTTGCGCCCGATCAGCACCCAGCCGGCAAGCGCGCACAGCAGCCCGCAGATGATGTACACGCTGAGCAGGACCCGGTCGGTGCGGATGCCGGCCAGGCGGGCGGCCTCCCGGTCGTCGCCGGTGGCGTACACGTGGCGGCCCCAGGCGGTGTGGCGCAGGGCGTAGGCCATGATCGCGAAGGCGACCAACATGATGATCGCCCCGTAGGGGACCTTCGTCGATCCGATGGTGATGGTGTTGCCGGTCCACTTCAGCACGGAGGAGATGTCCGTGCCGCGGACGTTGGCGCTGCCCGTGTACCACAGCTCCAGCGCCTTGTAGACGTACAGCGCTGCCAGGGTGACGATGAACGGCTGCAGCTTGAAACGGGTCACGAAGAACCCGATCAGCGCGCCGCACAGCAGTCCGACGGCGAAGCCGACGATCAGCGCCACCAGGCCGTTGGTCCCCTGCTCGCTGAGCTTGGCCATGGCCATCATCGAGATGGTCATCGTCGCCCCGACGGCGAGGTCGACCCCGCTCGTCAGCACCACCAGTGTCTGGCCGATGCCGATGATCGACACCACCATGCTCTGCTGCAGGATCAGCGAGAAGTTGTTGACCTCGAAGAAGTTGTCGCTGATAAAGGCGAACACGACGACGGAGAGGATCAGGACCGCGAACGGGCCAAGGCTGGCCCGGCTGTGGAGTTGGGCGCGCAGACGGTCCAGAGCGCCGGCGGGCAGACCGAAGTCGGCGTGGGCGTCGGCGGTGGCGGTGGCCATGAGCGGTCTCCTGCTGAGTCGGTAGCGGGCGGGGCGAAGAAGGCGGTTCTGCCGGGGGAGTGGGCACGGGCCCCCGGCAGAACCGCCCGGGTGGGAGGATCACGTCCGGCGCATCAGCCCCAGCACAGCTCCGTGCCCTTGACGGAGTCGACCGAGTCGACGCCGGCGGCGGGCTTGTCCGTGATCAGCGTGACCCCGGTGTTGAAGAAGTCCAGGCCGGTACTCACCGACGGCTTGCTGCCGTCCTTGGCGAAGCGGACCACGGCCTCGACGCCCTTGGACGCCATCAGCAGCGGGTACTGCTGCGAGGTGGCGCCGATCACGCCGTCCTTGACGCTCTGCACGCCGGGGCAACCGCCGTCGACCGACACGATGAGCGCCTGGCTCTCCTTGCCGGCTGCCTTCAGCGCCTCGTAGGCGCCCTGGGCGGCGGGCTCGTTGATCGTGTACACGACGTTGATGTCGCCGTTCTTCTGCAGCAGGTTCTCCATCGCCGTACGGCCGCCGTCGACCGAACCGTCGGTGTAGTCGTTGCCGACGATGCGGGCGTCGTCCTCGTCGCCCATCTTCTGGCCGTCCTTGACGTCGATGCCGAAGCCCTCGAGGAAGCCCTGGTCACGGGCGACGTCGACGCTGATCTGGTTGGCGTTGAGGTCGAGCAGGGCGATCTTGGCGTCCTTGGCCGTGTCCCCCATGGTGGCCAGGGCCCACTTGCCGATGAGCTGGCCGGCCAGGCGGTTGTCGGTGGCAAAGGTGATGTCCACGGCGTCGGCCGGCTCGGTGGGCGTGTCGAGGGCGATCACCAGGATCCCGGCCTCACGGGCCTTCTGCACGGCCGGAACGATGGCCTTGGAATCGCTCGGGGTGATCAGGATGCCCTTGGCCCCGGCCTGGATGAGGGTCTCGATGGCCTGGACCTGGGTCTCGTTGTCGCCGTCCTTGGTGCCGGCGAAGGATCGCAGCTCTGCGCCGACGGCCTTGGCCTGGGCCTCGGCGCCTTCCTTCATCTTGACGAAGAACGGGTTGGTGTCGGTCTTGGTGATCAGGCCGATGATGACGCCCTTGCCGTCCTCGGGGCCGAGCGGGGCCATGGTGTCTGCGGTCGCCGCCGATCCGGCGGGCGGGGTGGTGGCCGACGTGGTGCCGGCAACCAGCAGCGAGGCGGCGGTCAGGCCGATGACCAGAGCGGTCCGCCGTGAACGTGGTGTCGTGAGCATGTGGTGGTAGTCCCCCCGAGGTTGTGGTGGTTGGGCAACGATGTCACGTGGTGGACTGACAACGTTGTCATCAGTGTGTCTGATGTCACCGCCTCTGTCAAGTGCCGATGTTCCGGTCCTTGACAACGGTGTCATCGCCCGTCAGGGTGAATGCTCCATGTCGACACTGCGTGGCGCCCCCGGCCGGGCGACCATCCGCGAGGTAGCAGCCCGTGCCGGGGTCAGCGTCAAGTCCGTGTCCAGGGTGATCAACGCCGAGCCCTCGGTCAGCCCCGAACTCGCCGCTCGAGTGCACGTGGCGATCACCGAGCTGGGCTACCGCCACAATCTCGCCGCCAGCAATCTGCGCCGCCGCGGTCAACGCACGCTGTCGCTCGGCGTGGTGATCCAGGACATCTCCAACCCCTTCGCCGCCAGCGTGCTGCGGGCGGTGGAGGAGGTGGCCCTCCGCCGGCGGGTGGTCGTGCTGGCGTCCAGCATCGATGCCGACCCGCAGCGTGAGCGCCAAGTCGTCGACGAGCTCCTCCGCCGGCGGGTCGACGGCATGATCCTGATGCCGACGACGGTCGACCATCGCCAGTACGCCGACGAGCATCATCGCGGCGTGCCGTTCGTGTTCGTCGACCGCCCGCCGGTCGCCCTCGATGCGGACTACGTGGGCAGCGACAACATCGGCGGAAGCCGCGAGGCGGTGGCGGCGCTGATTCGGCGGGGCCACCGGCGCATCGGGTACATCGGGGACACTCGCAGCATCTCCACGGCAATCGAACGCCTCGAGGGTTATCGCCAGGCGTTGGCCGCGGCCGGCCTCGACGAGCGCCCGGACCTCGTGGTGCAGGACGTCAACTCGCCGGGCCGAGCCGAGCGCGCCGTGCACGACCTGCTGGCGGTCGCCGAGCCGCCCACCGCGCTGTTCACCGCCCAGAACCTGGTCACGATCGGCGCGCTGCGCGTCCTGCGTGGCTGGGGACTGCGTGGACGGATCGCTCACATCGGCTTCGACGACGTCGAGCTGGGCGAGTTGCTCGAACCCGGTGTCTCGGCGGTGTGCCAGTCTCCCGCGGAGATCGGCCGAACCGCGGCGGAGCTGGTCTTCGCCCGGCTCGACGGCAGCACCGAACCAGCGCAGCGCCGGATCGTGCAGGTCCAGCTGGTGGAGCGCGGCTCTGGCGAACTGGCGCCCGTACGCTCGGTGGTGTGACCCCTACCCTGACCCTGCGCCCGAACCGGGAGCGGTCCCTGCTGCGCCGTCACCCCTGGGTGTTCAGCGGCGCCGTCGCCTCGGTGACGGGAGACCCAGCGCCGGGGGACACCGTGGTGGTGCGTTCGTCCACCGGTGAATCGTTGGGGTGCGCGGCGTACAGCCCGGCATCGCAGATCCGGGCGAGGATGTGGTCGTTCACCGACACCGAGATCGACGAGTTGGGCATCGTCGTGCGCATCGCCGCCGCCGTGCAGCGTCGGGCCGCGCTGGGTTCGATCACCGACGCATGCCGGCTGGTGTTCAGCGAGGCCGACGATCTGCCCGGAGTGATCGCCGATCGCTACGGCGACGTGGTGGTCTGCCAGCTCACCACCGCCGGCGCCGAGCGGTGGCGCGAACCCATCGCCGACGCCCTCGCCGCGCTTGGCGGGGTGGCGTGCGTCTACGAGCGCAGCGATGCCGAGGTCCGCCAGCGTGAGGGCCTGACCGAGCGGACCGGCGTGCTGCGTGGCGCCCTGCCCGACGGGGAACTGGTCATCACCGAGCACGGTCTGCGCTCTGCCGTGGACGTGGTCAGGGGGCACAAGACCGGCTTCTACCTCGACCAGCGTGACGCCCGCTGGCTGGTGGGTGTGATGGCACGCGGGCGGCGGGTGCTGAACGTGTTCAGCTACACCGGCTCGATGGGTGTCGCCGCGGCCCGCGGTGGGGCCGAGTCGGTGTGCAGCATCGACTCCTCCGCCCCGGCGTTGGCGGTCGCCCGGCACAACGCCGATCTCAACGGCGTCGACGTCGGCGAGATCATCGAGGGCGACGCCTTCGCCGTGCTGCGCACGCTGCGTGATCGGGCCAGGCACTTCGACCTGATCCTGTTGGATCCCCCCAAGCTGGCGGCCACCGAGGCCCAGGTGAGCAAGGCAACTCGGGCCTACAAGGACCTCAACCTGCTGGCCGTCAAGCTGCTGGCGCCTGGCGGCACGCTGCTCACCTGGTCGTGCAGCGGGGCGATGACGATGGACCTGTTCCAGAAGGTGGTGGCCGGCGCAGCGCTCGACTCACGCCGCCAGGCGCGCCTCGTCGGTCGCCTGCACCAGCCGCTCGACCATCCCATCCCCCTGTCGTTCCCCGAGGCCGAGTACCTCAAGGGCCTCATCCTCCACGCCGACTGACAGCCCACCCCGCCCCACCCCGCCCCGCCCCACCCCCGCCCCTCCCCGCCCCCGCCCCGCCCACCCGGCCACGTGGTCACCGAACATCTCACCGGGCGAGAGATCCGGTGACCACGCCGAGGGCCAGGCGTAGCTGGGCGACCACCCAGTCGGGACGGTCCATCACGTCGTCGTAGGTGAAGGTGATGACCCGGCGGCCGGCCAGGGTCAGCTCGGTGCGCCGCTGTTCGTCCCGCTGGCGCTGTGAGCGGGTCGAGTGGGTGCCGTGGCCGGCCACTTCGATCACGAGGTCGTCGCCGAACAGCGCGTCCACCCGGGCGACCAGCCGCCCCGCGGACCGGTACGTCACCTGCAGCCGCGGCCGGGGGAGTCCGGCTCGGCGGACGAGGGCGAGGAACCGCCGCTCCAGCCTGCTCTCGCCGCCGGTGTCCACCAGGGCTCGCAGCAGCACGGCGCTGCCGCGGCGTGCAGGGTTGTGCTCGGCGACGACGCCGCTCGCGCAGCCGGGCCTCGGATACCAGCCGTAGTCGGATCGCCGAGTCGATCGCATTCTCGACCTCCCGCTTCGTGAACCGGAAGATCGGGGCGTCGAGGATCATCCGCTCCGGCGTGAGGACGCGCATCCCGTCCTTCAGCCGCCAGTCGGATCGCGGGACCGGTCGCCGCGTCGAGCGGACGATGCCCGCCGACGAGGTGTTGCGTCGCTGCCGCGGCACGAGGAATTCGACGGCATCGGCGGAGAACCCGTCGAGCCCGTAGAGCTGCGCCGCCGCGCGCCCGGCGACGAACCCAACCGGCGCGACACTGGCGTACCCGGCCGCGAGCGCTTGCCGCCAGGTGGGCGGCGCCCCGCAGACGGTGAACGACCGCGGTCCACTGCGGTGGAGCAGGCCCTCGCCGACCCACCGGGACAGCGTGGAGTCGTCCACGCCAAGCCCACGGGTCGTGCCCAGCGAGATCACGCCCTCGTGCTGGGCTGCCAGCGAACACACTGCGGCGAAGCGTCGGTACACACCGAGCAGTGGATGCCGTGACGCCCTCGGCGGCAGCCCACCCCACCGTGGTCACCGAAAATCTCGGTCACCGGGAGATCCGGTGACCACGGGGGATTGGTCAGTGCTCCTGGACGAGTTCGATGAGGGTGCCGAAGCTGCCCTTGGGGTGGATGAACGCAACGGTGGTGCCGCGGCTGCCGGGGCGCGGCGCGCGGTCGATGGGCGTCGCCCCGGCGGCCACCATGGCGTCGAGGGCTTCCTGGCAGTTGGCCACGCGGTACCCGACGTGGTGCAGGCCCTCGCCGCGCTTGTCGATGGCCTTGGCGATCGGGCTGTCCGGGCGGGTGGCGGCGGTGAGCTGGATGTAGCTGTCGGCCACCTTGACGAGGGCCTCCTCGACGCCGTCGGATTCGACGATCTCTCGATGGTGAACCTCGGCGCCGAATGCCGCGGCGTAGTAGGCGATGGCTGCTTCCAGGTCACGAACGGCGATGGCGATGTGGTCGATCTCGGTCAGGATCATGTCCCCAGTGAAGTACGCCGCGGGGATGGAACCAAACCGATCGGGTGGCGGCTGACCGCCCCAGCGCAGTGCGACGGGTCATGATGGGTTGATGACACGTCGGCAGGGGTTGTGGGCAGTGGCCGTGACGGTGGCGGCGGTGACGGCGGCGTGCGGTGACGACGCGCAGAGGCCCAAGCCGACCACCGCGGCGAACACCGAGGTGACCGGCTCGACCAGCCCGGTGACGACGCCACAGCCGGACCCGACGACGCCGCAGACGAACCCCGCAACCCCGGCCACATCGGCCGGCGCCACATCGCAGGGTGGGACCGTGTATCGCACGGTTGCCAGCGCGATCCAGGCGGGCGACGGTCCGCCGATGATCGCCTTCGCCCTGCGAGAGTCGTTCCCACCGCAGGGCGGCGACGTGGTCCTGCACGGCTTCTCGTGGGACGACGTCGACGGCGAGCAGTCGTCGGGTGGGACCACGTGGCTGGACGGGATCGAGTTCGTCGGGCGGCCCGATGGCACCGGCGGGTTCGTTCTCACCCAACCGGCCAGGCCCGGTGAGGCGCCGCTCAGCGCGCGCTGACGTACGACGCCCAGACGGACGGGTGCGCGGAGTCCACCTACGGGCCGATGCTGACCACGATGGCAGCGCTGGACACCAAGCGGTTGGGGATCCTGGCGACCAGCGAATACACCTTCGACGGGCACTGTGGCGTGGCCATCACCGCGCAGTTCGACATCCCCGAGCTGCGAACCGCGGTGGACGAAGCGCTCGGTGCCGGCGCCGACGCCAGCTACGACTTCATGTTCCTGCCGCTGACCGGCTCGGAGTCGGCAAGCACTACCGCCGGAACAGGTTGAGCCGGTCGGCCACCGTGGCCCGCAACTCGTGGTCGGTCACCCCGAGGCCCTCGGTGGGCGCCAGGCACAGCACGCCCAGCTTGCCCTCGTGCATGTTGTGGTGCACCTGGTAGGCGGCCTCGCCGGTCTGCTCCAGGGGGAACACCTGTGACAGCACCGGATGAATGGCGGCCTTGGCGATCAGCCGGTTGGCCTCCCAGGCTTCCTTGTAGTTGGCGAAGTGGCTGCCGATCAGCGTCTTCAGCCGCATCCAGAAGTGGCGGTTGTCGAACTCGAGCATGAACCCGCTGGTGGCCGCGCAGCTCACCACGACGCCACCGCGCTTGGCCACGTACATCGACGCGGCGAAGGTCTGCCGGCCGGGGTGCTCGAAGACGATGTCCGGATCCTCGCCGACGAGGTCACGGATGTCCTTGCCGAAGCGGCGCCACTCACGCTCGTCGTGCTGGCCGTCCTCGGTCCAGAACCGGTAGCCGCCGGCGGCCCGATCGATGATCGCCTCGACACCCATGTTGCGCAGGATCTGGGCCTTGTCGGCGTTGGACACCACGCACACCGGGATCCCGCCGCCGTTGAGCACGTATTGCGTGGCGTAGGCGCCGATGCCGCCGGTGGCGCCCCAGATCAGCACGACGTCGCCCTGCTTCATCCGCGCCCCGTTGCGCCCGACGATCATCCGGTAGCTGGTGCTGTTGCACAGCGCGTTGACCGCGGCCTCCTCCCAGCTGAGGTGGGCAGGCTTGGGCATCAGCTGGTTGGCCTTCACCACGCTGAGCTCGGCGAGGCCGCCGAAGTTGGTCTCGTAGCCCCAGATCCGCTGGTTGGCGGCCATCATCGAGTCGTCGTGCGCCGTCTGGTCCTGGTCGTCGACGTGGTTGCAGTGCACCGTGACCCGGTCGCCTGGCTGCCAGTTGCGCACCGCAGCGCCCACCCGTAGCACCACGCCGGAGGCGTCGCTGCCGATGACCTGATGCGGCTGGTCGTGGCGCTTGGCCCACTCGCTCTCGCGGGCCAGGCGGGCCATCGGCCCGAAGGTGGACACTGGCTCGAAGATGCTGCTCCACACGGTGTTGAAGTTGATGCTGCTGGCCATGACCGCCAGGTACACCTCGTCGGGGGCCAGCTCGGGCGTTGGCACGTCGCCCACGTGCACGCTGCGCCGCGGGTCCTTGTCCTTGCTGGCCACGCCGGCCCACATCTGCTCGTCGGACTTGAGGATGTGCGCCGCCCGGTAGCTGGCGGGGATCTCCAACCCGGCGAACTCCTCCGGGCTTGCGTCTGCGGTGATCGCCTCGAGGATGTGCTTCATTACCCCAGAGTAACTTCGTTGGGGGGCTCGGCTCCAACGGCGTGATGGCGGCGTGCCACGCTGGCGGGATGGGCAGGATGCAACTCGACGTGGTGCTGGCGTACTCGGTGCACGATGCGGCCCGCCGCGCCCCCCAACTGGAAGCGCTCGGCGTGGACGGCGTGTTCAGTTTCGAGAACGCCCACGACGTGTTCTTCCCGCTGGTCGCGGCCGCGCCGGTGTGCAACCTCGACCTCACCACGAACGTGGCGATGGCGTTCCCGCGCAGCCCGATGCACCTCGCCGTGGCCGCCAACGACCTCCAGCAGCTGTCCGCCGGTCGGTTCCGCCTCGGCCTGGGCAGCCAGATCCGCCCACACATCGAGAAGCGCTACGGGGCCCGCTGGCACAGGCCCGTGGCGCAGATGCGTGAGTGGGTGCAGGCGACCACGGCCATCCTCGACTCGTGGCAGGACGGAACCCGGGTGAGCTTTCGTGGTGAGTACACCACCCACACGCTCACCGCCCCGAACTTCACGCCGCCGCCGAACCCCTTCGGACGCCCCCCGGTGCTGGTGGGTGCGCTCGGCCCGAAGATGACCGAGATGGCCGCCGAGGTGGCCGACGGGATCCTGGTGATGCCGTTCAACAGCGAGCGGCACATGGCCGAGCGCACGGTGCCGGCCATGCAGCGGGGGCTCGCCACCGCTGGGCGCGCCGCGGATGCAGTGGAGGTCACCGTCGAGGTGATCGTGGGCGTCGGGCGCACCGACGAGGAACTGCAGCGGGCGATGGGCGTGCGCAGCCTGCTGGCGTTCTACGGATCCACGCCGAGCTACCGTCCGGTGCTGGACGTCGAGGGGTGGGGCCCCTTGCAGGACGACCTGAACGCCCTGTCCAAGCAGGGCAGGTGGGCGGAGATGACCGAGCAAATCACCGACGAGATGGTGCACACCATCGCCGTGCACGGCACTCCGCGGCAGTGCGCCGCGGAGATCGTCCGTCGCTACGGGGCCCACGCCTCGCGGGTGTGCGCCTACTTCCCCGGCTACGAGATGGACGACGGACTGCTGGGCGAGTTCGTCGACGAGCTCAAGCGCGTCGAGCGATGAGCACCGCCGAGTCGCAGGCGACGCGCGTCGTGGTCAACGGTGGCGGCGTGGCCGTCATCGAGCTGCACCGGCCCGAGGTGCGCAACGCCTACAACACGCAGATGGGTCGCGAGTTGTACGAGGCCTTCGTGCGCTGCAACGCCGATGACTCGATCCGCGCCGTCGTGCTCACCGGCGCGCCCCCGGCCTTTTGCGCCGGCGCCGACCTCAGCCGCGGTACGGACACCTTCGGCGCGCCGGACCCCGCAACGTTCAGCGCCACGGCGCTGGCGATGCCGGTGTGGGAGGTGCGCAAGCCGGTCGTCGCCGCGGTCAACGGTCACGCCATCGGGCTGGGCTTCACCCTCACCTTGCAGTGCGACATCCGCCTGTTCGCCAATGACGCCAGCTACGGCATCGTCCAGGTCCGCCGCGGTGTCCTCGGTGATGCGTACTCGCACTGGACGCTGCCCCGCCTGGTCGGGCACGCCGCGGCCGCCGAGATCATGCTGACCGGGCGGACCTTCGACGGCCACCAGGCCGAGGCCTACGGGCTGGGGCGCAGCGTGCCCAACGACGACGTGCTCCCGGAGGCGATGCGCCTGGCCGAGGAGATCGCCCTGCACTGCGCGCCGCTGTCGTTGGCCGAGAGCAAGGCCATCCTGTGGAGCGACCTTCGCACCGCCTCGGCGGTGGCCGAGGCCGAGACGCAGGCCCACCTGCGGATCATGGGCCATTCCGACGCTCGTGAGGCGATGGCCGCCTATCTCGAACGGCGCAGACCGGTCTGGACTGGTTCGGTGAGCCGGGAGCTGCCGGCGGGCTGAGCGTGCCCGCCTGCAACAGCGGCGCGGACGGCCTACGCCAGGCGTCCGCCGTCGAGCCGCAGCACCTGGGTGGCGCGGTCGAAGGCCACGGCGCGATGAGACACCGCCAGCACGGTCATCCCGGCCTCGGCCAGGTTGTCCCACAGGCGGATCTCGGTTTCCACGTCCAGCGCGCTGGACAGGTCGTCCAGCACGACGAGCTCGGGACGATGGATCAAGGCCCGCGCCGTGGCCACGCGCTGGCGCTGCCCGCCGCTGAGGCGCAGGCCGCGCGGGCCGATGAGGGTGGCGGCGCCGTCGGCCATCGCCCCGAGGTCGTGTTCCAGCTCGGCCAGGCGCAAGGCGTGCGACAGCGCCTCGTCGGTGGCGATGCCGAGGGCGATGTTGTCGGCCAGTGAGTCACTGATCAGCTGGGGCACCTGCGGGAGGAACGCCGCGTTGGGCGGTACCAGGAACGCTGCTCGATCGATGAGGACCGATCCGTTCCACACCACCTCGCCGCCACTGTCGACCTGGGACACGAGCCCGAGCACGGCGCGCAGCAGCGTGGTCTTGCCCGAGCCAATCGGACCGGTGACCACCGAGAACGAACCGCGCTCGATCTCGAAGCAGACGTCCCGGACTCCGGCGCCGCCCGGGAACTGGGCGGTCAGGCGGCGGACCTCCAGGTGCTGCAGCGGCACGCGCTCGGGCCGCTTCGGGGCCAGGCGCGGCTGGGACTGGTGCGTACCGATCGGCAGGTCGTGATCCAGCGTCAGGTTCGCCGGGTCCACATCGGCCACCAGGTTGCTCATCCGCTGGACCGCCACCGCCGCCTGCTTGCGCCGGGCCAGCACTCGCCCGACGATGCGCGGGACGAAGCTCAGCCAGCCGAGATAGCTGACGAACACCGCCATCTCGCTGACCCCGAACGAGCCGTCGGCCAGCGCCTTGGCGGTGACCAGCAGCGCCAGGCCGAAGGCGACGTCGGTCATGCCGCGGCTGAACGACTGCACGCCTTCGTCGAGCAGCCGGTCCCGTACCGCGGTGCGTCGGCGGGCCTCGGTCAGCGTCGCCAGCCGGCCGACGGTCGGGTCGATCGCCGCGTTGACCTTCACGGTGGTGGCCGCGGCCATCACGTCGCCCACCAGCCCGGTGACCGCCGCCGCGGCCTCGCGATCACGAGCCCGGTAGCGCTTGATGCGGTTGTCCAGGGCGCGGGTACCCAGCGCCACGGCCACGAGCGGGGCGATGAGCACCGTCGCCGCGGCCAGGTTGAGGCTGCCGAGGATGAACCCCATCGACGCCAGGAGCAGGAGGCTGTAGCTGACGTCCAGCGCGCCGTCGATGAGCTGGATCACGTCCTCGACGTCGTCTCGGAAGTGGGTGATCGCCTCGCCGGCCGAGCCCGTGGGTTCCCCGGCCAGCGGGCCACCGCTGACGAGCTGGGCCTGCAGCATGTTGGCCCGCAGGAACGACTGCATGTGGACGATGGCGCGCACCCACGACATCAGCCCCCAGTAGAGCGCTGTCATCCGGATCACCTCGGTCACAGCGACGCCGGCGGCGATGCCCACGACTCGACCGGTCTGGCCCAGTTGCAGGGCGTGGTAGCCGCGCCCGACGAACCAGCCGCTGGCGACCGGCGCCATGAAGAACACGCCGAACAGCGCATAGCCGCGCCAGAAGTCACGGCGCTGGTGTTGGGAGACCCGCCAGATCAGGCGGCCCAACCCGGGGCGGGAGCGGCTACTCATGCCAGCACCTCCATCCCGGCGCGCAGCAGCCGATGGAAGTGCGAGCCGGGGTCGTCGGCCAGGTCCTGGCGTGGCCCGTGTTCGACCACCCGCCCCTCGTCGACGACGATGATGCCGTCCACGTCGCGCAGCGTGCTGAGCCGGTGGGCGATGATCAGCACGGTCCGGTTGCGGCGAAGCTCGGTCACCGCGGCGTTGAGCCTGGCCTCGGTGTGCGGGTCGACGTGTGCCGTCGCCTCGTCCAGGACCACCAGGTCCGGGTGACGCAACCACACCCTGGCCAGCGAGATCAGTTGTGCCTCGCCCGCCGACAGGCCGGCGCCGCCAGCGGCCAGGGGGCGGTCCAACTCGCCCGCCAAGTCTCCTAGCCCGGCACGTTCCAGGGCGTGGGCGACGGCGTCGTCGTCATGGTCGGCGGCGAACAGGGTCACGTTGTCGCGCACCGTTCCGCCGAACAGCTCCACCTCCTGGGGGATCAACGCCACGCGGCGGCGCAGCTCGCCCATCGGGATCTCGGCGATGGGCACGCCCCCCAGCCGCAGCGTGCCAGCGGTTGCCTCCACCAGGCGCAGGACAAGCCGTGACAGTGTCGTCTTGCCGCTGCCACTGCGGCCCACCACGCCGTAGGTCTGGCCGGCGTGGAGCGTCATCGTCACGTCGTCCAGCACGGACTGGTCGTCGCCGTAGTGGAACGAGACATGGTCGAAGTCGACGGCCAGCGCCCCGGGCGGCGGGTTGGTGGTGCCGGCGTCGATGACAGTGGCCGGCACGGCCATCAGGTCGACGACACGCACCATCGCCCCGTTGGCCTTTTGGACCACTTCGAGCTGATGGATCACGTCGTGCAGCGGGCGCTCCAGCAGGGTGACGTACTGCAGCAGCAAGAAGGCGGTACCGAGGGTGATCGTGCCGTTGGGGACCAGGAAGGCGCCGGTCAACAGAGCGATGATCGTGCCGGCGCCGACGACCCCCTGGACCCTCCACCACAGGCGCATGAACGCCTGCTCCCGGCGGACCGCGGCGCGGCAGGGCCCCGGCGCTCTCGGTCTGGAAGCGCCACATCGCATGATGGGCAGCGCCGTTGGCCCGCAGATCCTCGGCGGCCGTCAGGCGCTCCTCGATCCCGCCGTACAGGCGGGCCATGGCGCTCATCTCCTCCTCCGACTCGGCCACGGCTCGATGCCGGCCTCGGCGCACCATCCACACGGTGGCGACGACGTAGAGCAGACCACCCGCAGCCAGGCGCCAGTCCAGCACGGTGAGCACGGTCAAGGTCCCGATGGTGAGGAACGCGGCGCCCACGGCCTTGGGCACGACCTGGCCGAGGAAGTCGCTGACCGAGGTCACGTCGCCGTCGACGCGCTGGATCAGCTCGCCAGGCGTGTGCGTGCGGTGGAACTCGTGGTCCAGGCCCAGCACGTGGCGGGCGAGCATGACTCGGATCGAGTTCGTCGTCCGCCAGGCCGTGGTGGTCGCCGCCCACACGGCGGCCATCTCCAGGACCTGCGCCGTGACCGCCAGGGCGAGGAACACCCCGGCCAGGCGGGCCAGCGTGGCCGTGTCCGCCCCACCTTGGGCGCGGTCGATGATCCGCCGCACCACGAGCGGCCCGGCCAGGCCGAACGCCGCCGCCGTCGCGACGAGCGCGCCAAGCCCGACCCACCGGCGACGGTCGGGTCGGAGCAACGCGCCCAGGGCGCGCCAACGTGAGCGGGGTGCAGACATGGGACATCCATTGTGGCCTCCCACCCCCACCGAACTCCCGCGAGTTTCCACCCGCCCCACCCAGCATGGGCGCGAAAACTTCGGATTCCCGAGTGTTGCGCGCCCATGCTGGCCGTGTCGACTCGCCTTCGCCTCGCATGGGCGCGAAAACTTCGGGTATCCGAAGAACTCGCGCCCATGCAAGGTCGCGTAGGGTCGCCGGGCGTGGGTGGACGTGGGGCCTGGAACGCGTGGGAGGTCGGGGCCTCGGTCGTGTTCACGGGTGGGCTCGGCTGGCTGAGCTGGATCGATGCGCGCACGAAGCGCCTGCCGCGCCGGTTGATCTACGCCACCGCTGCCGGTGTCGCCCCGCTGCTCGCCGTCGCCGCGTTGGCCGCCCGCCATGAGCCCACGCGGTTGGCGTGGATGGCCGTCTGCGCGGCGGCGTGCGTGGCGGTGCTGCTGCTGATGTACGCCGTCAGCCGTGGAGGGTTCGGCGACGGCGATGTCCGCCTGGGCGGTGTCATCGGGTTGACCCTCGGGTACTTCGGCTGGCGGGTGGCGGCGATGGGGCTGACCCTGGGGTTCATGGTGGGCGCGGTCGGCGGCCTGGTGGCGGTGGCCATGCGTCGGGTGACGCTGCGCTCGCCCATCCCGTTCGGGCCGTTCATGGCCGCGGGGGCCGTGGTCGCCCTGGCGTTGCAGCCCGCCCTGCGGTAACCACCAGCGTCCATCGGCAACACTGGTCGGATGAAGGTCCACCTGGTCGACGGCACGTACGAGTTGTTCCGCCAGCACTTCGGCAACGCTGCCCGCCATGAGAACCCGCCCCCGTTCGCCGCGGCGCTCGGTGTGCTCGGCTCGACGCTGCAACTCGTGGCCGATGGCGCCACGCACCTCGGCGTGGCGAGTGACCACGTCATCGAGAGCTTCCGCAACGATCTGTGGGCCGGGTACAAGACCAGCGATGGGATGGACCCGGTGCTGCTGGAGCAGATCCCGGTGATGGAGGAGCTGCTGTCGGCCGCCGGGTTCACCGTGTGGCCGATGGTGGAGTGGGAGGCGGACGACGCCCTCGGCGCCGCGGCCGCCGTCGCTGCCGCCGACGAGCGGGTCGAGACGGTGATGATCATCACCCCTGACAAGGACCTCGGCCAGTGCGTGCGCGGCAAGCGAGTGGTGCAGTACGACCGGCGCAAGCAGGAGATCATCGACGAGGACGCGGTGACGGCCAAGTTCGGCGTGCCCCCCGGGTCGATCGCCGACTACCTGGCGCTCGTGGGCGACTCGGCCGACGGGTATCCGGGCCTGCCAGGGTGGGGTGCCAAGGGAGCGTCGACGGTGCTCGCCAAGTTCGGGTCGATCGATCAGATCCCCGCATCGTCGGGCGAGTGGGGGCTCGCCGGTCTGCGTGGCGCCGAGAAACTGGCGGTGACCTTGCGTGACCAGCTCGACCTGGCGCTGCTGTTCAAGCGCATTGCCACGGTGGAGCTGGACGTGCCGGTGGGCGCCGTGGATGACTGGCGGTGGTGCGGCCCGACGGAACTCCTGGCGTCGCTGACCGACAATCTGGGTGCGCCGGAGCTGGCCGAACGAGCCGAGCGTCTGGCCACCAGGGCCGGCCTGCGCTGACGCGCTGCCGTGGGCCGCGGCGACGCCGGGTGAGGTGACGGCCAGGCGACCTGCGGCACACAGTCGCTACCGTTGAAGGCTGCTACCTCCCGGTCCTGACCTGGTTCCCGGACGACCGTCGCACAGGGCCCGACCGTCACCTCACCCGGCGTCACCGGGTGTGGGCAGCCTACCGGTGGCGCTACCCTGGCGGCTCACCCGGGAGGGGTGCGAGAGCGGCCGAATCGGCACGCTTGGAAAGCGTGTGAGGGGCAACCCTCCGTGGGTTCGAATCCCACCCCCTCCGCTCCCGAACATGTGTTGGCTGAACGTCAAAGGCATGGCCACATCGCATGGGCGTTGGCGACGAGTATCGGCTTCTACGATCGTCTGGTGGGCGACGCAGACCTTCTGGCCACCATCAGGAAGACGTTTCCAGTAGTGAGTCGATGGAGAGTCGTCCTCGCTTCGCAGATTGACGTGGGTGGCGAGCTTGCGGAGGACGACCTCGCTTGGCAATGGCTGCCGAGCAGCACCCTCGCCATGGTCGGCCTCGGCGCGGCCCGGGAGCATTTGCACGCGATCCGGCTTCTGATCGACGCAGGTGAGCTGTTCCCGTCGGCAACTTCGACTCTCGCCCGTAGTGGCCTGATCGGAGCGTCGCAGGCGGTCTGGATCTTGCGGCCCGACGATCGGCGCGAGCGGCTTCGACGAGCTTTGTCCCTTGCGCGACACGACTATGTGCAGCATCAGAAGTTCGGCCGATACGTCACAGAGTCGTTTCCGGCTGAGCAGACTCACCGCTCGGCGCGAGAGCAGATGTCTCGGCTGAAGATGCGCGTTGAGCAGGTCGATGCCCTGCTGGCGGATCTCGGCGGTGCCTACAGGATCGATATGACCAACGTCGTGCTGCGCGATGCCGTTGACGTGTTCGCGGACCCTGCTGTGCGGGCGCAAGTCCGAGGTCGGTGGCAGCAGGTCTCTGGCTCCGTCCACGGTTTGGCTTGGCAGCACTTTGGTCAGGAAGGGACCGAGGTCGCCGAATTGTCCGCGGACGGGATCGGGCTTGTGACGATCGGAGGAGACATCGCGCAACTCGCCGTTGACTACTTCTGTGTCTTCCATCTGGCAAGCGCAGCGTGGAAGCTCTTTGCCAGGCGGGCGGGCCAGCCGTCGCTCGCGGTGGAGTGGACCTATGCAACTTCGACGTAGTTGCGAAGGGCGGCGCGGATCACGTCGCTGGTCGTCGTGTGGTCGGCAGCGGCCCGTGCCTCGACGGCGTTCAGCAGCTCGGGGTCGAGCCTGACCGGCACAACGGTCGCCGCGGCCGAACCCATGGGCGGTCGCCCACCGCGAGGACGCATCTTGGCTGGGTCGTAGCCGCGATCGGCCTCGTCGGCCATCGTCTCGATGTCGGCATCGGTGACTGGGCGGCCTCGCACCGTGCCCAGGATCTCGGGGTCTTTGGTCATGGGTTCTCGATTCTGCTCAGGAGTGGGTGGTACCTGGAGCGGAGTTTCATGGCGTGGATCGCTAGTCTCGGCTGTTGTCGAGGGTGAGTGTGACGATTTCGATGAGAGTGCCGGAGCGATCAGGGCCGATGATCAAAATTCGCTGCGGCGAGTCTTCGTCGAGGTCAACCCAGGCAAGGACGTGGTCGACGGCGTGAACGATGTCCTCGTCGTGGACGCCGTGCTTCCGAGCCGAGCGGTGGATCTCCACTGGCGAGAAGTGTAATACGAATCTAGCATGAAGCACAGCGCCGCTCGCCGGCGGTCGTCGACACCAGAGTTCGAAAGCGCTCGCAACGCTTCCGGTCCTGTCCTCGTTAGCCGCCTGCTTGTTGGCGGGGTTCGAGGACGACCACCGCAGTCTGGGTCGATCGGCGGGCAGCGTAGGAGTCCAGATTCTTGTCGATCTCCCGCCAACGGGCCCAGAGACGTTCGCGCTCCTCGCCCGTGGCCGCTCGCCCGGTGACCAGGCGGGACTCGCCGCGCAGCTCGACCCGGGCGTCGGGGTGGGCTTGGAGGTTGAGCCACCACGCCGGCTCCCCGTCGCCCCAGCCGTTCATCGCCATGGTCACCACGTTGGGTCCGTCGACGAAGTAGCCGATCATGACGCTGCGCTCCACGCCCGTGCGCCGCCCGACGACGGTGAGACGTGCTGCGCCCCAGCCGTTGGGCTTCGGCCGCCACAGTCCCAGACGGCCGCGGGTCAGCCGGAACATCCGGCGATGACCGAACCAGAAGGCCCGCATGAACCATCGCGGAGGGAGTCGAGGTGTCGAGGCGGACATCAGCTTCGCCTCAGTCGGTGATGGCTCGGGCGCCGGTCCCCCAGTTCTCGATCGTGGCAACGATCCAGAACAGGGCGAAGAGCCCGATCTCGATGATCTCCAAGAGCAACACCGCATGATCGGCCGAACGGGCGAGGACCCCGACGACGGCGCCGAACGCCATCAGACCGGCGATCACCGTGTACAGCGTGCGCGCCAGCGGGCTGGTCGACGTTCGTGCGCTGTACACGACGATCATTCCGAACACGATGAACATCACCACCGCCGACACGCCGTGGGCGTTGTCCATGAACCAGCCGTGGTTGGTGTGGTACAGGACGACGCCAACGATCAGCAGCGCGGCCAACAGCCCGAATCCGATCCTGCCCACCCGCCCCGGTGCGGTCATCACCGTGATCTTGCGAACGCTGGCAATGCCGTAGGCGACGGCGATGGCGATCACCCCGCCCACTGCCAAGGCGAGCAGGTTGTTGGCGATGAAGCGGTCGGGTCGGGGCATGACCAGCGGGGACGATGTGCACAACGGCTGCTGCGTCCCGCGGCGAACGTCCACCGTCGTGGGGACGAACGCGACCACGAGGGCCAGCACGCCCGCCAGGTTCAGCAGCGTGTCCTCCAGGCCGGTGCGCCCCTTGATCACGATCAGGCACACGCCGATCGTCATCATCGCCCCGATGAACAGGGCGTGGACGGGCGTGTGGTGGTCCGCGCTGAGCGAGCGTTGCAGGCAGTCGTCCTTGGCGTACTCGACGAACACGCCGACCCACAGCGCGACCACGACCACGACGATCGCCAGTCGCAGATACCGGTAGGTGGTGATGGCGTTTCGTTCGAACGACGGATCTTGCGTTCCGGTCATCGCGCCCTCGTTGCTGCGCCCGATGGGCGCTTACGCACAGCGTAGTGAGGCGGTCTCAACCCGTCGGTGAACCGTCGTCGACGGGTCCCGCCTTGGGGACATCGGCGTCCGCGATCGTGGCGGGGCCCTCGGTGCCCGAGGTGTCGGTGACCGAGGCGTCCGGTGTGGAGCCGGGACGTTCGTCGACTCGGCGGACGACCTCGGTCCACTCACTCTTGACGGTCTTGAACAAGTCGGACAGGTCGTCCATCAGCGCGTCCACGGTCTTCGACAACGCGCTGTTCAGTGACGTGCCGGCCTGGCGGGCCTGGCTGCGGATCTCCTCGCTGTGGGTGATGCCGGACGCACGGTCGCTGAGGTCACGGGCGGCGTCCATCAGACTGTCGAGCGCCTTGCGGAACTTCGCCGCGGCCTCCTGGTCGGCGTCGCCGTCGACTGGCCGGGTAGGGCCGCCGGAACCGGTCTCGGCCTCGCCGTCGGCGGCGCGGTAGCGCTCTCGAACGAGCTTGGCGAGGGTGGCGAAGCTGTCGCCCACCTCGTCCCAGGCGGCTTTCATCGCATCGGACATGGTCTCCTCGATTCGGGTCGAACAGGACTGTGCACTGCCATTCAACCAAACTGCCGATCCTTCGTCCACGAACAGACGTTCGCTATCATCAACCCCGATGCTCTTCCAGCCTGCCCTGCTGCGCGTGGCCGAACCCGTCGTCCGCCACGAACTCGCCGACGGTGCCTGGGTGGACATCGCCCGGGGCTGGCTCGCCGATGCCGACGACCTGTTCGAACGGTTGCTCTCGGGAGTGGACTGGAAGGCCGAACGGCGGCCGATGTACGACCGCGTCGTCGATGTGCCGCGCCTGACCGCCCACTACGAGCCCGACCAACCGTGGCCGGACCCGCGCCTGGTCGACCTCCGCGACATGTTGAACGACCGGTATGCGCCGGCGCTGGGTGAACCGCTGGTGTCGGTCGGGTTGTGCTGGTACCGCGACGGCAGCGACAGCGTTGCCTGGCACGGCGACACCATCGGCCGGGCCAAGCGGGAGGACACGGTGGTGGCCATCGTCTCGCTGGGGGCCGAACGCACCCTCGCCCTGCGCCCCGTGGGCGGCGGGGCCTCGTTGCGCTTCCGCGTCGCCCATGGTGACCTCCTCGTCATGGGCGGAAGTTGCCAGCGGACGTGGGAGCACGCCGTGCCCAAGACCGCCCGCCCGGTGGGGCCGCGCATCAGCGTCCAGTTCCGCCCGTTCGGCGTCCGCTGACCACCGGGTAGGGTCCGCCCGGTGAGGTTCGTCCCAGTGCTCGTCGCCGGTGTGGCGTTGGGTTGCGCCGCATGCGGTGACGACGCCAAGCCGTCGACCGCTGGATCCTCTGGCGTATCCGCCACCTCGTGCCTGGCCGGCGTCTCCGACGAGGCCACGACCGTGGTCATCAAGGTGGACGACATCGTCAGCGGGTTCGGATCGATCGGCTCGCGCAGCCCGCGCCCCACGGCCGGGCCGGTGCGGATCGAAATCCGGGCCGACGCCGAGAACCGCGGCCCGGTGTCGGTCACCCTGCATCGAAGCACCGCCGACGGCGCGGCGGTGACCGAGATCACCGGCGTCAGGGCCGGTACGTCGTGCGCGGTGCAGGTGGACCTGGCCGCCGGAACCTACGTGGCCACCGCCGATCTGAACCCCGGGCAGACAACCACCTTCGACGTGGGCGCCTGACCGTCAGTTCGACGTGAGGCCGAGCAGGGCGATGGCTTCGGTCACCGTTGCGGCACGTTGCACGCGGATGCCATCCGCGCCGTTGGCCGAGTTGGCCGGAACGATGGCCTGCCGGAAACCCAGCCGGGCGGCTTCGGTGAGCCGGCGCTGGGCATGGCCCACCTGGCGAAGCTCACCGGCCAGGCCGACCTCACCGAACATCACGACGTCGGGCGGGATGGGCACGTTGGTGAGCGCGCTGACGACCGCCAGGCAGATGGCCAGATCTGCGCCGGGCTCCACCAGGCGCACGCCGCCCACCGCCGAGGCGAAGACCTCGTGGGAGGCCACCGGGAGCCGAGCTCGCCGTTCGAGCACCGCCAGCAGCAGCGCCAGGCGGCCGCTGTCGATGCCCTGGGCGCTGCGCCGCGGTGGCGCCCCCGAGGCGACGAGGTTGGTCAGCGCCTGCACCTCCACGAGCAACGGGCGCTGTCCGTCGAGCGTCGGGGTCACGGTAGAGCCGGCGATCCCGGCGCGCCGGTCGGCGAGGAACATCTTGCTGGCGTCGGGCACCGCCACCAGGCCGCGCTCGGCCATCTCGAACACCCCGAGTTCGTTGGTGGGGCCGAACCGGTGCTTGACCGCCCGCAGGAGGCGCAGGGCGTGGTGCCGGTCGCCCTCGAAGCTGAGCACCGTGTCGACCACGTGCTCGAGGACCCGCGGCCCGGCCAGCCCACCTTCCTTGGTGACGTGGCCGATCAGGATCATCGGCAGGCCGCGCTGCTTGGCCTCGGCCACCAGCCGGTGGGCGCACCCACGCACCTGGACCACGCTGCCCGGCGCCGACCCGACCTCGTGATCGGTGATGGTCTGGATGCTGTCGACCACCACTACCTCGGGCTTGACGGTGTCGATGGCGTCGATGATCCGAGTCAGGGTGGTCTCCGGGAGGAGCCACAGCTCCGGTTGGGTCACCCCGAGGCGTTCGGCCCGCAGGCGGATCTGCTGGGCGCTCTCCTCGGCGCTGACGTACAGCGTGCGGCCCGGCCACCGCGCGAGCAGTTGCAGCAGCAGCGTGCTCTTGCCGATGCCCGGCTCACCACCGACGAGCGTGACCGATCCCGGTACCAGCCCGCCGCCGAGCACCCGGTCGAGCTCGGCGATCGCCGTGGGGTGGGGCGTGCCCGAACCCAGGTCCACATCGGGCAGGGGGACGGCCTGCGCCCCGGGCCCGAGCGGCGAGAACGTGGGCAGCAACTCGTCGGGCCCCTCGACGTCCTCCACCAGGCTGTTCCAGGCCCCGCACGACGGGCACCTCCCGGCCCACTTCGGTTGGTCCGCGGCGCAGTCGGTGCAGCGGAACACGATACGAAGCTTGGCCATGAGCCGGACTGTACCGAGGGGGTGTTACGAAGAGCCGAGATTGCGGGCGCGGTACGCCATCAGCTGATCGCGACGCCGCGCCTGGCGACGCCGAACCTGGACCACGTAGGCGATGAAGGCTCCCGCTGCCAGGAGCCAGGCCACCAGCAGCACCACCATCGTCGTCGAGATGAACTGCCAGAACCCGCTGGGTCCGTCGGACACGCCCACCACGCTTCCAGCCACCACGGAGCTGCTGGCCAGCGGCTCGCCGTTGCCGCCGTACGGCGCCGTCCACACCGAGCGCGTCGCCGTCACGTGTCGCAGCGCTGGTCACCGCACCCGGCAGCGTCACCCGCAGGGTGACGCCCACCACCTTGGTGCGCTCGGCCTCGGCGATCTTGTCCGACCACGGCGCCTTGCCGCCCACCGAGTTCATCAGCGGGACGTCGGCGAAGGCGGCCAGGTCGCCGTCGATCCGCAGCGTCCCGGCCAGTGAGAACGTGACCTTGCCGTTCTGCAGCACTCGACCGAGAGCCGGGTCGTGCAACGGCCCGGCGTCACCATTGATGGTCTTCAGGATGGCCGTGGCCTCCTGAACGGTGCCGAACGGATGGGTCAGCACGACGCGCAGCCCGCCGGCGTCGGTGGGTTCCGGGCCGGTCACCGTCCAGCCAGCGTTCCGGGCGTCGTTCAGCCGCAGATCGTTGGCCAGGCCCGGAGCGGCGTTCACGACGGCCTGGTCGGCCACCGCGGTGAGCGTGATCGTGCCGCTGCCGTCGGCCTGCACGGCGACGTCGATGGTCACGTCGACCCGGCAGCCCGCCAGCACGACGAGCGCAGCCATCACCGCAACGGCGACTCGCAGCCGGGCGCTCACGCTGTGGGAGCCCCCCGCGTGATGGGCAGCTTCATTCCGGTACGAAGGACCGATCGCTAGTCGTTCGGAACGGTGGGCTCGACCGCTGGCGGCTCGGACACCCCCGTGGAGGCGAGCTCCACCGAGGCCGGCGGCATGAAGCCGGGCACTGCGTTGAACGTCAGGCGCTGCTCGCCTGGGCGGTCGGGGTCGTCTTGCGCGTCGACGACGATGATCTCGCCGGCGTGGAACTCCTTGTACAGGATCTTCTCGCTGAGGATGTCCTCCACCAGGCGCTGGATGGCCCGGCGTAGCGGGCGGGCGCCCAGCTGCGGGTCGTAGCCCTTCGTGGCCAGCAGCTCCTTGGCCGCCTGGGTGAGCTCGATGCCCAGCCCCTGGCCCTCCAACTGGCCGGTGAGCCGCTTGGTCATCAGGTCGACCATCTGCACGACCTCGTCGCGGGACAGCTCGTGGAAGACGATGACCTCGTCGATGCGGTTGAGGAATTCGGGGCGGAAGTGGCCCTTCAGCGCGTCGTTGACCTTGTCCTTCATCCGCTCGTAGCTCATCGCCGAGTCACCCTTGGTGAACCCGACGTTGGCCTTGCGCAGGTCCTGGGTGCCCAGGTTGGAGGTCATGATCAGCACGGTGTTGCGGAAGTCGACGGTGCGCCCCTGGCTGTCGGTGAGCCGGCCCTCTTCGAGGATCTGCAGCAGCGTGTTGAACACGTCGGGGTGGGCCTTTTCGATCTCGTCGAACAGCACCACGCTGAACGGCTTGCGGCGCACCGCCTCGGTGAGCTGACCGCCCTCCTCGTAGCCGACGTACCCCGGGGGCGATCCCACCAGTCGGCTGACCGTGTGCTTCTCCATGTACTCGGACATGTCGAGGGCGATCAACGACGACTCGTCGCCGAACAGGAACTCGGCGAGGGTCTTGGCCAGCTCGGTCTTGCCCACGCCCGTCGGCCCGAGGAAGATGAACGAGCCACTCGGGCGCTTCGGATCCTTCAGCCCGGCGCGGGTGCGGCGCACGCTCTGGCTCACGGCGCGGATGGCGTCCTCCTGGCCGATGATCCGCCGGTGCAGCTCACCCTCCATGTTGAGCAGCTTCTGGGTCTCCTCCTCGGTCAGCTTGTACACCGGGATGCCGGTCCAGATGCTGAGCACCTCGGCGATGGCTTCCTCGTCGACCTCGTCGAACAGGTCGACGCCGGAGTCCTTGATCTCGCGCTCCTTGGTGGCCTTCTCCTCCAGCAGCGCCTTCTCCTGGTCACGCAGGCGCCCGGCTTCCTCGAAGCGCTGCTCCTCCACGGCCTGCTTCTTGGCCTCCTGGACGTCGTTCAGCTTGCGCTCGATCTCCTTCAGATCCGGCGGGGTGCCCATCCGCTTGATGCGCAGCCGGCTGCCGGCCTCGTCGATCAGGTCGATCGCCTTGTCAGGCAGGTGGCGGTCGCTGATGTAGCGGTCGGCCAGGTTGGCGGCAGCCACGATGGCCTGGTCGGTGATCGTCACCCGGTGGTGGGCCTCGTACTTGTCACGCACGCCCTTCAGGATCTCGATGGTGTGGGCCAGCGTGGGCTCGTCCACCTTCACCGGCTGGAACCGGCGCTCCAGGGCGGCGTCTTTTTCGAGGTGTTTGCGGTACTCGTCCAGCGTGGTAGCCCCGATGGTCTGCAACTCACCGCGGGCCAGCATCGGCTTCAGGATGGACGCCGCGTCGATGGCCCCTTCGGCCGCGCCGGCGCCCACCAGGGTGTGGATCTCGTCGATGAACAGGATGATGTCGCCGCGGGTGCGGATCTCCTTGAGCACCTTCTTCAGCCGCTCCTCGAAGTCACCGCGGTAGCGGCTACCGGCGACGAGCGCGCCGAGGTCCAGCGTGTACAGCTGCTTGTTGCGCAGCGTGTCGGGAATGTCGTTGCTGACGATCTTCTGGGCCAGACCCTCGACGATGGCGGTCTTGCCCACGCCGGGCTCACCGATCAGCACCGGGTTGTTCTTGGTGCGCCGGCTGAGGATCTGCATCACCCGCTCCAGCTCGCGCTGGCGGCCGATCATCGGGTCGAGCTTCTGCTCGCGCGCCGCCTGGGTGAGGTTGCGGCCGAACTGATCGAGGATCTGGCTGCCGCCCTTGTCACCCGAGGCCTCCTCCTTCGACCCGGGGGCCGAGGACTGCGCCGCGGCGGGCTCGCCCTTGGCCGAGCTGGGGCTGCCGCCCTGGTACCCGGACAGCAGCTGGATCACCTGCTGGCGGACCCGGCTGAGGTCGGCGCCGAGTTTGACGAGCACCTGGGCGGCGACGCCTTCACCCTCCCGGATCAGGCCGAGCAGGATGTGCTCGGTGCCGATGTAGTTGTGGCCGAGCTGCAACGCCTCACGCAGGCTGAGCTCCAGGACCTTCTTGGCGCGCGGGGTGAACGGGATGTGCCCGGACGGCGACGAGCCACCCTGGCCGATGATCTCTTCGACCTGGCTGCGCACGGCTTCCAGGCTGATGCCGAGGGACTCGAGAGCCTTGGCGGCGACGCCTTCGCCCTCGTGGATCAGGCCGAGCAGGATGTGCTCGGTCCCGATGTAGCTGTGGTTCAGCAGGCGAGCTTCCTCTTGAGCCAGCACCACCACACGGCGGGCCCGATCGGTGAAGCGTTCAAACATACGGGGAGTGTATCGGCGGGCTTGCGGCGCAACGTGGGCACTGCGTAGCGTGTCACACCCCCTGCGCCGCCCGGCGCGGTCGCGGCAGCGGTCGGCTCATGGCGTGGTGTGGGTGGCCGTGGCCTAGCCTTGCCCCGTGGCATCTGCATCGATGTTCGTCCTGCCTGGACAGGAGTCCGAACTTCCGCGCATCGAAGCCGCGCTGGCGCAGTCGGTTCGTGTGGACGACCACTACCTCAGCGAGATCGCCTCACACCTCATCGTCGCCGGCGGGAAGCGGCTGCGCCCGCTGCTCACGGTGGTCGCCGCCCAGGTTGGCGGTGGTCCGTCCAGTGATGCGGCCGTGCAAGGCGGTGTCGCTTGTGAGCTCGTCCAGACGGGCTCGCTGTACCACGACGACGTGATGGACGAGGCCCCCACCCGCCGTGGTGTCGAGACCGTCAATGCCAAGTGGGGCAACCTGCAGGCGATCCTCGCCGGTGATTTCCTCCTGGCCCGGGCCAGCGAGATCGCCGCGTCCCTCGGCACCGAGGTTGCCGGTCTGCTGGCGCGCACCATCGGGCGCCTGTGCGAGGGCCAGATCGAAGAGCTCCGGCACACCTACAACGCTGCCCGTCCGGAGAGTTCGTACGTGTCCTCGATCGGCGGTAAGACGGCCTCGCTGTTCGCCACGTCGGCGCGTATCGGTGGTCTGGTCGCTTCGCTGCCCCG
This sequence comes from Ilumatobacteraceae bacterium, assembly GCA_037045185.1. Classification (GTDB taxonomy): domain Bacteria; phylum Actinomycetota; class Acidimicrobiia; order Acidimicrobiales; family Ilumatobacteraceae; genus JAKOUY01. Next base: position 464,205 of record JBAOHQ010000004.1, on the reverse strand, counting down.
CCCGACGATCGACACCCTGACCGCCTACGGCGAAGCCTTCGGGATGGTCTTCCAGATCGTCGACGACCTGCTCGATCTCACGTCCAGCGGCGACAAGCTAGGAAAGCCTGCCGGGCACGACATGGTCGAAGGCGTGTACACCCTGCCGGTCCTGCGCACCCTGCAGGGTGGCGGGGTCGCCGCGGCCGAGCTGTTGGCCCTGCTGGGCAAGCCGCTCGACGCCGCCGAGCGGGACAAGGCGCTGGGCATCGTTCGGGACAACGGCGGCTTGGCGTCAGCCATGGTCACCGCCCGGGAGTGGGCCACCCGCGCCGAGACCGCCTGTGACGATCTCCCGGCCGGCCCGGCCACGGCGGCCCTGCGCGCCGCCCCCGCCCTCCTGTTGGCCACCCTGTCCTGACGACCCTCCGTGGTCACCGAATCTCGTCGCCCGCCGAGATGTTCGGTGACCACGACGTGGTGCGCGAGGGTCACGTCGCCGCTGGCGTGTCGGGGGTGATGGCGCCGGAGGGGATGGTGAAGTCGATGGTGCCGGTAGGGGGTTGATCGCCGGCCTGGATCTGGAGTTGGTAGGCGCCGTCGCCGGGGGCGAGCAGTCCGGTGAAGCAGATGGACGAGTCACGGAAACGCTGGAACTCGCCGAAGACCGATCCGACAGTGGAGGACGCCTCCAGCGTGGCGCCGTCGGGCAGCTTGAGGCGGGAGAAGCCGCGGGTGATGTCGTTGATGGTGGTCCCGCCCCATGGCGTGTCGCCGGTGGTCACGGTGCCGTGGATGATCAAGGACCACTCGTCGTTGCGATGGTTGGCGAAGTCGATGTTGCTGCTGTCGGACGAGCATTCCCACGAGACGATCTCCCCGCCGGTGGCAGTGAACGTGATGCCGAAGCCGGTGGTCGCGGCGCCCGTGATGGGGATCGGAACCGGCGCGAGGTCTTCGATGACCTTGCCGGCGCCGAGATCGACCACCGCCTGATGGTTGCCGCCGTCGCCGATCAGCAGCTGTGCCTTGGAGAGGTCGAACCCGTCAGGAAGCCCGCTCGTCGAGAGCAGGATCCGGCTGGACGTGCTGGTCGCGTCGAGCTCGCCGAGGGTTCGAACGTTGAGGGGGATGTCCGAGCCCCCGAAGCGAACGGCAACGAGCTGTGAGACACCGCCGAACCGGTTGTGCGACAGGTTCGTGAGTGTTCCCGTGATCGCCAGCTGGCCGGTGCTGCCGAGTTGCAACCCATCGAGGTCCCATCGCCCACCGCCCATGAAGACGCTCGCCGAGAGCGCCGTCGTCAGATCCGGGTTGGTGGGCGCGGTGGACGGGAGGGCCGGGGTGTCGGGGCTGATGGCGCCGGGTGGGATGGTGAAGTCGATGGTGCCGATCGGGGGTTGATCGCCGGATTGGATCTGCAGTTGGTAGGCGCCGTCGCCGGGGGCCACCAGCCCGGTGAAGCAGATGATCGAATCACGGAAACGCTGGTTCGAGCCGAACACGTCGCCGACGGTGGCAGTGGCCGCGAGGACGGCGCCGTCGGGCAGCTTGAGGCGGGTGAAGCCCTTCGTGATGTCGCTGATCGTGGTGCCGCCTGCGGGAACGTCGCCAGTCACCAGGTTGCCGTGAATGAGCAGCGACCATTCATCCTTGCGGTGGTTGGCGAAGGCGATGTTCTCGCTGGCCGACGAGCACTCCCAGGGGACGATCTCACCGCTGGTCGCGGTAAAGGCGACGCCAAAGTTGGTGGTAGCGGTGCCGGTGATGGCAACCGGGACGGGGGCCAGGTCCTCCACGACCTTGCCGGTCCCCAGATCGACCACCGCCTGATGCTCGCCGGCTTCGCCGATCAGCAGCTGAGCCTTGGACAGGTCGAACGCATCGGGGAGGCTGGTCGTCGACATTGTCGCCGTGGCGGTGGCGTTCGCCCGGCTGAGGTCCCCTGGTGTCTGGAAGAACAGCAGGATGTCCGAGCCCTCGTAGCGCAGGCCGTATGGATCGCCACCACCGAACCGGTTGCGCGACAGGTTGGTCACCTTCGCGGTGAGCTCCAGCTTGTGTTCGCTCGGCACGAGGACGAGCTTGGAGAACTCGTAGGACATGCCGCCGAGGAAGACCTTGGCATCCATCGGCGCCGTCGTCTCCGCGGTGCCAGCCGGCGCCGAACCCGGGGTTGTCAGAGGCGGCTGCGGCGTCGTGACCGATGGTGCGGTGGCGGATGGCGAGGCGCCTGGGATGGTGAGCGGGGCTGGCGTGGTGCCAGTGCTCGGAGCAGTGACCGGGCCCGGCGTGGTGGCCGCGCCCGGGTTGGTGGCTTGGGGGTTGGTGGCTGCGGCCGGTGACGCCTTCTGGTCGTCTCCACCACTGAGGGCGATGACCCCGCCGATGATCCCAGCCAACGCCAGCACCCCGGCGGCGATGAGGCCGGTGCGCCGGTTCTTGTCGACCGCCGGTTCGCCAACCGGCACGGGCGGCAGTGGTGCGGTGGCGGTGGCCGGCGGCGAAGAGGGTGTTGGCGGCGCGGGCGGGCTGAACGATGCGGCCGGGGCGGTGGTATCGGTGTCGGCGGGGGTTGCGGTGTCGGGCGGGGCGCCGGTGCTGGGGGGGAGTGCCGCGCCGGCGCAGATGGCGAACTTGGGGTTGGCGTCGACTGCGACGGGGAGGCCGAGAGTGAGTCGGATGGTGTCGGCGACGAGGGGAATGCGTGAGGAGCCACCGACGAGCAAGACCCGGTCGATGTCGGCTGACGACAGCCCGCTGCTGCGGATGACGCGCTGGAGGGACTCGACGGATTCGAGGATCCGCGGTCTGATGGCCTGATCGAAGTCGGCCCGGGTGATGGTCACGCTGTCGATCCCTCCGAGCCCGACGGCGATGTCGGCGGAGTCGTCGGCGGACAGGGCTTCTTTGGCGTCACGGCATCGTTGACGGAACGCGGCCAGTTCGGCCGGGCGCGCCTGGGACATCGCCTCGGGGGACACGTCGGCGCGTTCGAGCACCATCTCGGCCAGCAACTGGTCGAAGTCAACGCCACCGAGGCGGTCGATCCCGTCCGCCGACCCGACGAGTTCGAACCCGCCACCACGACTTCGACGCACCAGGGCCGCATCGAAGGTGCCACCGCCGAGGTCGTAGACCGCAACGGTTCGGCCGGGTTCGATCACGGACTTCTGGGCGTAGGAGATCGCCGCGGCTTCTGGCTCGGTGATCAGCCGGGCGTTGGCCACATCGGCCAGGCGGATCACCTCGCCCATCAGCTCACGCTTGTACGGCCCGAAGTGTGCGGGGTGGGTCAACACGACCTCCGCCGGTGGCCCGTCCTCTGCCACGGTCACCTCACGGATCACGTGCTTGAGGACCAGGGCCATCAACGCCTGCGGTGTGTACGACGTGGCACCCAGCACCAGCGGGGTGGTGTCACCAAGGCGACGCTTGAACTCCCGGGCGACCTGGGCTGGGTCGATGGTCGCCCGGCGCTCGGCCGGTTCGCCGACCAGCACCTGCCCGTCGGCGAGCACGGCGACCACCGTCGGGATCGACTGGGCGCGCGTACCCAGCGTGCACACCGTCGCCCGACCGTCACGGCACACCGCGGCCGCGGTGAACGTGGTGCCGATGTCGATCCCGAGTGTGTACTCCCCAGCCATCCCTGCCCCCCGACGCCTCCGAGTGCCTCAGCCTAGAAGGCCGAACCGGACCCCGTGATACCGGCGTCGGCGCGTTCAGTGGTGTAGGCGCGGAATGTCGTGGGCGAAATGGCGCTCGGCGAACGGTTCGCCGCGGTCCGTCGCGATGAGGGTGGCGCGCACGTGGAACCACTCGGCGTCGCACTCCATGGCGACCACCGTGCGCACCGAAGCGTCCCAGTCCTCGCGCCGATAGCTGACCGAGCAGGTCTGCCGGGCGGTGGCCGAGAGCGGGTCGTCGTCGACGACGGACATGGTGCGGACACGGTGAAACCGTTGCTCGGTGCCGATGTCGTCCAGTACGTACGTGCCGTCGTCGCGCTCGGCGACGAAGTCAGTCCTGGCCTCGCCCAGGTGCCGGACGATGCGCCGGCTCTCGATGCCTGCATCCACCACGCGGGAGGCCCCCTGGACCGCACCCGACGGCGGGGCGAAGGGATCACCGGCGATCTCCTCCCATCCGTCGTGCACCGGCAACTCCACCGCCGAGCCGGGCTGATGGACGGTCACCGTGGCCAGCGCCGGTGATGGCCAGGTCATCGGCCAGTACGCGGTGGAGATCGCCAGCCGCAGACGATGGCCAGCCGGGACCGCGCTGGGCGATGGGGGTCATCGGAACGGTCACGTCGACCAGCTCACCGGGGACCACGGCCCGGGGATCGTCGTGGCCGGACCGGTGGGCGAGGTTGAGCAGCCCGTAGCTCAGCCGCTGCACGGTCCCGTCAGGGCGGATGTCGTTTAGCCGAACCGCGATCACGGCGGCCGGCCGATCGGCGCTCAGTCGCAGGGTGGCCAGCGGCGTTCCGACCAGCACGATCTCGTCGGTCAAGTCCTCGGTGTCGAAGGTCAGCGAGCCCAGGTCGTCGACCCGTTGGTCGTAGGGCAGATCCGGGGCGATCGTGCCCTGCCCGTAGGGGCACCACTGCCCGGCCGCCAGCCCGACCGTGATCGGCGAGCAGATCGATCGGGTGTCGCCGTCGACCGGTGGCTCGACGTCCAGGGTGTCACCGGTCAGATGCCACGTCCTCCCGGTGGGCAGCCGGCGCGGCGCGCCAACCCACCGGCCCGGCCGGTGGGCGATGTGCGCCGCGGGGATGACCGGGTCCTGCAGCCACAGCCGCAGGCCCGGATCGCTCTCCACCTGGGTCGGCCGGCCGCCCAGCCAGCGGTCCCACCAGCGCAGGCACTCCTCGAGAAACCCGATCGCCGGGCCGGGGACGCCGTCGTGCGGGTACTTGTGGCCCCACGGCCCGACGATGCCGCGGCATACGCCAGGCAGATGCTGGGCCAGGCGGAACACGGCGGGTGTGTAGGCGTCGGCCCACCCACCCACGGCCAGCACGGGGACCTGGATGGCCGAGTAGTCCTCGCACACAGAGCCGTGCCGCCAGAACTCGTCACGGCGCTGGTGCTCCAACCACACCGCCGGGTTCAGCACCGCGCCGTCGATCCGCTCCCGCCACATCGACCGCCAGCGTTCGCCGACCACGGCAGGATCGGGCGGCAGGCAACTCAGGGTGAACAGCACGCCGCCCCACTCCAGGTTCTCCTCGTTCAGGCACCCGCCGGGGAAGTGCACGTCGCCGGTGTAGCGGTCGTCGGTGGAGCACACCGTGACGATCGCCCGCAGCGCCGGAGGGCGGCGGGCGGCCAGTTGCAGGGCGTTGAACCCGCCCCAGGAGATCCCGATCATGCCCACGTTGCCGTCGCACCACGGCTGATCGGCCAGCCACTGGATCACCGCCATGCCGTCGTCCTGCTCACGGAGGACGTACTCGTCCTCGATCAGCCCGTCGCTGTCGCCGCTTCCGGCGATGTCCACGCGTGCCGCGGCGTACCCATGGGCGGCGAACCACCGGTGCATCCGCTCGTCACCAAGACGGGTGCCGTCACGGCGGCGGTAGGGGATGTACTCGAGGATCACCGGGCAGGGCCCCGCCTCGCTGGGCAGGAACAGGCGGGCCGCCAACCGCCGCCCGTCGGCCATCGGGATCCACGCCGTCTCGGTCTCGGTGACCAGGCCGGCGGTGTCCAGCGCCGGGTCCGCCATCCCCCCAACCTAGTTGGCAGACGTGGTCACCAGATTCCCCGGCCGGCGAGATTTTCGGTGACCACGAGGTGGGTGGGACCACGAGGGGGGTGGGACCGCGAGGGGTGGAGTGTGGAGGGGGTGGGGCGTGATCAGGCGTTCGGGGCCAGCTTCACCAGCGCGGCGGCGGCCTTGTACGCCGCTTCTGCCGGACCCAACTCGTCGGGGCGCAGCAGGTTGGCCATGATGCGCAGGACCCACTCCATCAGCGTCCGGCTGTGCATGCCCACCCGAGTGAGCTCGCGCATCAACGTCGGGCGGCCGATCACCTTGGCGAACAGCCGGGCGACCTTGAAGTAGTCGCCGTACTCGTCCTCCAGCAGCTTCGGGTAACGCTGCAGCGCGGTGGGATCACCGGCCGACAGGGCCTCGTGCAGCACCGAGGCGGCCATCCGCGCCGTCTCGTAGGCGTAGTCGATGCCCTCGCCGTTGAACGGATTCACGCTGCCGGCGGCATCGCCCACGACGAGATACGTCGGTCCGGCCTTGGGGCCCACCGATCCGCCCATCGGGATCCGCCCGCTGGTCGCCCGGCACTCGGGCGTGGTGGGGTCGATCTCCCAGCGATCGGCGATCTGGTGGGCGTAGGCGTCGAGCAGGTGCGTGGTGTTCACGCTCTTGAAGTCCCGGAAGGTGCTGAGCAGGCCGACGCCGATGTTCACCGTTCCGTCGCCCACCGGGAAGATCCAGCCGTAGCCCGGCATCGGGTGCCCGTTGCGGTCCTTGACGTCCAGCGCCGACTCGATCCACGCGTCGGCGTGCCTGGGGCTCTGCCAGTAGGTGCGGATCGCCGTGCCGTAGGGCCATTCGCGAGTCCGGAACGTGCCGAGGGCTCTGCCGAAGCGGCTGTTGGCGCCGTCGGCGACCACCACGTAGCGGGCGTTGATCGACAGCTCGGCGCCGTCCTTGCGCCGGACGACGGCGCCGCGGACGAAGCCGCGATCGAGCAGTGGTTCGACGGCCTCATGGCCTTCCAGCAGCGTGGCCCCTGCGGCGACGGCGTTGCGGGCAACCATCGTGTCCAGGTCCCGGCGGCGCACGACGTAGCCGTACGACGGGTAGACGGGATGGCTCGGCCAACTCAGCTCCAGCTCCCGACCCATGCCGGTGGCCCGTAGCCCCTGGTACTGGTGGAACGCGGTCAGCGACTCCGACAGGCCCATCTGGTCGAGCTGATGGACGGCCCGCGGCGTCAACCCGTCACCGCAGGTCTTCTCCCGCGGGAACGACTTGCGCTCGACGATGGTGGCCTGGTGCCCGTGGCGGGCCAGCCAGTATCCGGCCGCCGCGCCCGCCGGACCACCGCCGACAATCAGCACGTCGGTCGTCAGCGAAGTCGCAGAATCGGGGGCCACGACCTCACAGTCTGGCGGCACTCCTCGTGCTTCGTACCACTTCGTGAGCGCTGGGCGGCTGAGGCCGACCCGGTGCTCACGGTCGAGGGAGGGGTGGGGACGATCAGCCTTCTGCGCTGGTGCCGGCCTTGGGGGCGTCGCCGATCTCGATGGCGCCGTCGACCGCGGTGTGCAACTGCGCGATCGGTGTACCGGATTCGGCGGCCAGCCACGCCGGGGCTTCGGGCGAGCACCACTTCTCGAATTCCTCGCCCGCTTCCTCGATGCCACCCAACGTGTAGCGCTCGTGGCAGACCACGGCGAGGAGCTGGGCTGGGGTCAGGCTGGACTGTGACGGCATCACGCCGTTTGACCCGGCGATGTGCGGGCCACCCTCGCGATTGGGGTCGCCGGCGATGGTCACCCCGGCGCTCTTGTACTCCTCGCTGCCGAAGTACACCCAGCGCAACTGATCCTCGATGTGCGGAAACGTCTTCGCGGCATCGCCCTCGGTGAAGGCATAGGCCCCGCCGGCGGCACCTGAGCCGTCGGCCAGGTGACAGCTGGCGCAGGCCCCGTACACCGTGGCGCCGACGCCGAGCGGGCCCTCGACGATCTTGGGTTGAGGGGTCAGGGCCCTGGCGTACATGAAGCCCCACACGGGCAGGATGGCGAGGGTCATCATCGCCCACACCGGCACCTTCTTGCGCGCCTTGTAGGCGGCCACCACGGGGCTGTCCGGTGTGGCGACCGGCGCCGGGGGAGCGGCCGGCGCGGCAGGGGCGGCAGGCTTGGCCGGGGCGTCGGCCTTGGCGACGGCGGCCGCTGGAGCCTCACCCGCGCCGTCGGCGGGGGCGGCCTCGCCGCTGGCCTTCGACCGGGCTGCCTTGCTGCGCTTCAGCAGATGCTCGGGAATTTCGGTCACGCTGAGACGATAGACGCGCCGACCTCCTGATCCGGAAATTCCACGGCAGACGGGCAGATCCGATGCACGAGTTCACAACCTCGCCGATCGGTCGGGCCGGGCGTGGTAGACCGGGCGACGTCGCCCGTCGAGCGACGGTGCCGTGCTGTGGACTGGTACCGATCGGACGGCGGATGACTACAGTTTGTGCAGCACTTCACGAACCCGAGGGACGCTGATCCGGTGACCGCAATCGACATCCTCAAATGGCCGGGGGTGAACCAGGCCTTCCTGTTCTCCTTCCTCCTCGCTTCGGTGATGGGGCTGGCGGCGATCCCCTATGCCAAGCGCCGCCCGGCCGGCAAGCCCACCACGTGGGGTGAGGCGATGCTGGCGGCGTGTTACACCTTCGGAGCCATGTTCCTGGCCTTCGGCGTGGCGCCCCACCAGTGGATCGACCACGCCGACAAGAACCTCGGGTGGAACAAGTCGAAGATCGTCTACGGCCCGTTCGACCTGCTCAAGCCCAAGGCGCTGGGCGGCAACTTCCCGATGACCATCCCCTACGAGGCCATCCGTGACATCGTCGTGGTGCTCATCCACGTGTGGTTCTTCGGGCTGATCATCTACCTGTGGAAGGTCTGGCAGACCCGCGGCGAGAAGCAGACCGCCAAGACCGCCGCCATCGAGAGCTCCTACGGACGCCCGCTGGTGAAGAAGGCCTGACCCGTGGCTCGCACCGACGCCAACCCGCCGCTGATGCCCTACACCGACGAGTACACCCTCGTCGAGGTCGACGCGGACTACCTGACGAAGGCGGTGAAGCCCAAGCAGTTCATCCACATCGACCAGACCGAGTGCATCATGTGCGAGGGCTGCGTCGACATCTGCCCGTGGAAGTGCATCCACATGGTCACCCCCGGCGTCATCGAGGACGCCACGAACACCGAGCGCCCGGGCATCGATCCCAGCGATCATGTGGTGTTCATCATCGACGACGACATCTGCACACGATGCGCGCTCTGCGTCGACCGATGCCCGACGGGCGTCATCATCTTGGGTAAGGCGGGGGCACCGGGTAACACTGGTGACTCGCACGCTCGCACCAATAACCACGGCTACGCCTACGGCATGCGGTTGTAAGGAACACGAATGGCAAAGATTCTCGATGACACCCCGACGCCCACGATGAAGGACCGCGTCAACAAGCTGGTGGACGGCACCCAGGGCAGCCAGGTGTGGAGCAGCATCTTCCGGCCGGGCTCGATCTTCCGCAAGGGGTACACCGACAGCCCGCGCAACCGCAGCTACGTGATCATGAACTCGGTGCTGTACCACCTGCACCCGGTGAAGGTGAAGCGCCACGCGGTGAAGGTCAGCTACACGCTGTGCCTGGGCGGATTGAGCTTCTTCCTGTTCATCCTGCTGACGGTGACCGGCATCTTCCTGATGTTCTTCTACCGGCCCACCGACGTGGCCGCCTGGCAGGACATCTCCGACCTGCAGACCTCGGTCACCTTCGGGCTCCTGGTGCGAAACATGCATCGATGGGGCGCGCACCTGATGGTGCTCAGCGTCTTCTTGCACATGGCCCGGGTCTTCTACCACGGGGCCTACAAGCCACCGCGTGAGTTCAACTGGGTCATCGGCGTGGTGCTGCTGATGCTGACGCTGCTGCTCAGCTTCACCGGGTACCTGCTGCCGTGGGACCAGCTGTCGATGTGGGCCGTGGCCGTGGGCACCAACATGATGGGCTACACGCCGGTGCTCGGCACCCAGGTCAGGTTCGTGCTCCTCGGCGGCAAGGAGATCGGCTCGGAGACCCTGTTGCGATGGTACGTGCTCCATGTGCTGATGCTCCCGTTCGTCATCATCATCTTCATGGCCATCCACTTCTGGCGTGTCCGCAAGGACGGCGGCATCAGTGGGCCGTTGTGAGCGGGGGGCGTGACGCATGACCGAGATCCCTGAACACCTCCTGAAGCGAGCCCAGGCGGCACGCGAGAAGGCCGCGGCGGACGCCGGCGCCAGCGCCGCGCCCGCCGGCGGCGCCAGCGCCGCGGCCGACGCACCCGCCGCCGACCCGCGCATCCCGGCGCACCTGCTGGAGCGCAGCCGCGCCGCCAAGGCCAAGGCCAGCGGTGAGGGCGAGGCCGGTGGCGGCGGCGCCGTCGCCGTGCAGGAGAAGGTGGCCAGCGTGCTGGCAGCACCCGCGTCGGCCGGCAGCGTCCCGGTGGGGGCAGGCCCCGGCGGCCACACCCAGCGCCTGCTCACGGTGGTCAAGAGCGGTTCGATCCAGGACGTCAAGGCCACGCCCGTGGACAAGGTGCACACCTGGCCGCACCTGCTCGCCGCCGAGTTCGTCGCCGCCTTGGCCTGCCTGGCCTTCACCTTCTTGTTCTCGATCTGGGTCAACGCGCCGCTGCAGCGCATGGCCAACCCGAACCAGACGCCGAACCCGTCGAAGGCCCCGTGGTACTTCCTCGGGTTGCAGGAGTTGCTGACGATGTTCCACCCGATGGTCGCCGGTGTGACCATCCCTGGTGTCGGCCTGATCGTGCTGATCTTCGCCCCGTACATCGACAAGAACCCGTCCAACAAACCCGAGGACCGCAAGTTCGCCACCTCGCTGATGACCATCCACCTGATGTTCTGGGCGGTGCTGGTCATCATCGGGTCGTTCTTCCGTGGCCCCGGCTTCAACTTCACGCTCCCGTGGCGTGACGGCATCTTCTTCGAGCTGTGAGTAGACCATGAGCCCAGCAGCCATCATTTCCATCGTTCTCGTGGCGCTCGTCGCCCTGGCCGGCGTCGCCATGCTGACCGCCGCCAAGAAGGCCGACGTCCGTGGCGCCGGCGCCCTGAGCCGTGAGACCACCCGCCGTGACAAGGACTCCGAGATCGACCGGCCATTCCCGCTGACCGCCCGCCAAGTGGAAGCCGAGGCCACTCAGGCCCGCTTCGGCGGTGTCGCCACCGTGGCGCCGGCGGTCCCGCAGATCTGGGTCAAGCCCGACGCCGACGCCATCGGTGTGAGTCGCCGGCAGTTCCTCAACCGGGCCACCGTGTCGCTGATGAGCGCCGGGCTCGGCGCCTTCGCGGCAGCCGCGTTCGCCGGGTTCCTGTGGCCGTTCAAGGTGTCAGGCTTCGGTGGCAAGGTCGCTGCGGGCAAGCTCGACGAGATCCTGGCCGGCATCCGTTCGAATCGGGGCTTTCTGTACAACTCCACGGCTCGAAGCTGGTTGACTGCCTACCCGTCGGAGGCGATCCCGAAGGCACAGGGCGTTCCGGCCTACAAGGCGGTGCTGGGCGGGATGGAGTCTGGTCTGGTCGCCCTGTACCAGAAGTGCCCGCACCTGGGTTGTCGGGTGCCGCAGTGCGAATCCAGTCAGTGGTTCGAGTGCCCGTGCCACGGCTCGCAGTACAACCGGGTCGGCGAGAAGAAGGCAGGTCCCGCGCCACGGGGGATGGACCACTTCGCCGTCAGCGTCTCGCCCACCGGTGACGTCACGATCGACACCTCCCTCGCCTTCGACGGTGCGCCGATCGGCACGAACACCACGGGCCAAGAGGCCGAAGGTCCGCACTGCGTGAGTGGGGGTGGGCACTGATGGTGGCCTCATCATCCACCGCGGTTGCCTGGGTGCTCGTCGCCATCCTGGCGCTCGGATTCCTGGTCTTCGTGCTGCTCAACCTGGCGTCGGCACGACGCGAGCTCGGCGCCGAAGTGGAGCTGGCGCCCAACCGCAAGCCGTACTACGACGACGAGACGCTGGAGGGCCCGCGCCTGGAGCGGATGCAGATCCTCGCCGTGCTGCTGCTCATCGTCATGGTCGTCGGCCTGCCGCTCTACTGGATCCTCGAGCCCAGCCGCCAGGCCGGGGCCAAGGGCGGCCAGGAGGAGCGCTTCGTTCGCTGGGGCGCCGCCCTGTTCGAGACCACGGCGAACGGGGGTTTCAACTGCGCCGGCTGCCACGGCGGCATGCAGGGCACGGGTGCCTCGGCCGCTGCCACGGTGACCGATCCGCGCACCGGGCAGGTCAGGTCCACGCAGTGGCTCGCGCCGGCGCTGAACACGGTGCTGTACCGCTACAGCGAGGACGAGGTCCGCTACATCCTGAACTACGGGCGCCCGTTCTCTCCGATGCAGGCGTGGGGTACCGTGGGTGGCGGCCCGATGAACAGCCAGCAGGTCGACACGCTGATCTCCTACCTGCGTTTCATCCAGATCCCCCGTGAGGACTGCGCGGTCAGTGAGAAGGACCAGCGCACGTGCCCGTCGGGGCACCTGCCCAGCGCTCCGGTCGCGGGTGAGACCGTTGCCAGGACCCAGGCCGACATCACCAAGGCGATCGACGCCGATGCCGCCGCGCTGGTCGCCGCCGGCAAGTACGCCACCAAGGACGCAGCGATGGGAGAGGCGGTGTTCAACCTCACCCTTGACAGCGGCGCCTACAGCTGCGCACGGTGCCACACCCGTGGCTGGAGCTACGGCAGCCCCGGTGTACCCGGTCAGGGCGCCTTCGGTTGGAACCTCACCGGAGGCAACTCCGTCGCCGCGTTCCCCAACGAAGCCGACATGGTCTCCTTCGTCAAGGCCGGCTCCGTCGCCGGCCAGAAGTACGGCACGCAGGCACAGGGCTCGGGGCGGATGCCCGGGTTCGGCGCCATGCTCACCGATGAACAGATCAAGGCCGTCGTCGAGTATGTGAGGAACCACCTGTGAGCGCCCTGTTGGCCATCAACTGGCAGCCAGAGCTGCGCGGCATCCTCATCGTCATCATCTCGGTGACGGTGCTGTGCGGCAGCCTGTTCATGATCCTGTCGACGAACCTGGGCGTTCGCCTCGGGTTTCTCGTGGCCCTCGCCGGTCTGTTCGCCTGGATGTTCCTCATGGGCGCCATCTGGTGGAGCTACGGCAAGGGTCTGCTGGGCAAGGACCCGTCATGGAAGCCCGTCCCGGCCGCAGGGATCCTGCAGACCCCCCAGGCCCTCAGCGAGAGCGGCCCGTTGAACGAGCCGATCACGGTCCCGGCCAATGCCACGCCGGCCGAGACAGCCGAGGCGATCATGGCCGGCCTGCAGGCCAACGGGTGGAAGTCGCTCGACGCCGCCCTCCCGTCGTACCAGCAGGCCGGCGCCGCCGCCGTGGTGATGCTGGAGGAGAACGGCGTGTTCAAGGCCGGTGAGTCGCAGATCGTCCACGTCTACGACAAGGGCGGCAAGCGCGGCCCGAACCTGTTCGAGGGCAAGGTCGACTTCCTGGCCTTCCTGCACAAACCGCACTACTCGCTGGTCGAGGTGGCGCCGCTGGTCGCCCAGCGAGCCGAGGCCGGCCGGGCCCCGGCGGCGCCGGTCATCGATTCGACCCTGCCCCACCAGTACGTGTACATGATCCGTGATCTCGGCAACAAGCGAGTGCCGGCGGCGATGATCACCATCAGTTCACTGGCCATCTTCCTGGTCCTGTGCTGGCTGCTGCACCGCCGTGATCGGGTCGTGGCCCTCAACCGTGCAGCAACAGCGCTCCCCGCGAAGGTCTGACGCGTGCGCCAGTATCTGCCGGTCGTCGCCCTGCTCGTGCTGGCGGTGCTGTTCGGTGCGTTGAGCTTCCTGGCGTCGCGGTTGCTGGCGCCGCGCCGCCCGTCTGCTGCCAAGCAGGCGCCGTACGAGTGCGGCATCGTTCCCACCCGGGAGAACCCGGAACGCTTCCCGGTGTCGTTCTACGTGGTCGCCATGCTGTTCATCATGTTCGACATCGAACTGATCTTCATCTACCCCTTCGCCGTCGACCGGGTGAACCTCGGCGCCTACGCGCTGTGGGAGATGGTGGGGTTCTCGGTCGTGTTCTTCGCCGCGTTCGTCTACGTCGTGGCCCGCGGCGCCCTGGAGTGGGGGCCGCTGCATCGCCAGCAGCGCTTGGACGGCGCCGTGGCGGTGGACCGCACCAGCACGAGCACCATCCGCCGGGTGGGTCTCGAGGGTCGCCTGGACGGGGACGCCGCGGCATGAGCCTGATCCAGGGAATCGTCGACGACGGTCTCGGTGGCATCCAGCACAACGCCATCACCGCCAAGCTCGAGGCGCTGATCAACTGGTCGCGCAGCCGCAGCAGCTGGCCGGCGTCGTTCGGCTTGGCCTGCTGCGCCATCGAGATGATGGCGACAGGCGGCGCGCACTACGACATCAGCCGCTTCGGCATGGAGGTGTTTCGCGCCTCGCCGCGCCAGGCGGACATCATGATCGTCGCCGGGCGCGTCAGCCAGAAGATGGCGCCGGTGCTGCGTCAGGTGTACGACCAGATGATGGAGCCCAAGTGGGTCATCTCCATGGGTGTGTGCGCCAGCAGCGGCGGCATGTTCAACAACTACGCCATCGTCCAGGGCGTCGACCAGGTCGTGCCGGTGGACGTGTACGCCCCGGGCTGCCCTCCCACCCCGGAGACGTTGATCCACGCCATCGAGACGTTGCACGGCCTGATCGAATCCGGCCAGCTGATGAAGCGCCGTGAGCAGACCGGTGCGGGGGCCAACGTGCACGTCACCGAGGTGCCCGCCGGCGATCAGCCGGTCAGCCTGCTGCTGGGGACCCGCTGACATGAGCGACGCGTCCGCCCCAGCGGCGGCTGAGCCCGCTGCCGCGCCGCAGGACCCGACGGTGCACGGCTGCCCGGTCACCGACAGCCGTGGCCAGCAGGTCATCCACCCGACGCGTGAGCAGTACGTCTCGGTTGCCAAGGCGCTGCTTGCCGACGGCTACGAGACCTGCAGCGACCTCACCGCGGTGGACTACCTGCACGTCGCCCAGCGTTCGGTCGCGCCAGGCATCGCCGCCGAGCGGTTCGAGATCGTGGTCAACCTGCTGTCCATGGCCACCCGCCAGCGGATCCGCCTGCGCGTCCAGGTCCCCGCCGACGACCCGTCCGTCGCCACGCTGTTCGATCTGTACCCAGGCACCGAGGCGATGGAGCGCGAGGTCTACGACATGTTCGGGATCACCTTCACCGGTCACCCCGACCTCACTCGGATCCTGATGCCCGAGGAGTGGGACGGTCACCCGCTCCGCAAGGACTATGACGCCGGCCGCGTGCCGGTGCAGTTCAGCACCGACTTCCGGAGCGCGACGTGACCGACATCGTCTCGGTGATCCGTGACGGCAGTGAGCCCGAGCAGGGCCTGAAGCCGCGCAGCGAGCTGACGGCGCGCGAGTTGCTGCGTGAGGTCGGCGCGGTGCTGCGGATGAGCGAGGCCGACGCCGCCAAGCTCGGCGATCTCCCGGCTGACCCCGACGAGGACCAGACGATGGTCATCAACATGGGTCCCCAGCACCCCAGCACCCACGGCGTGCTGCGCCTGATGCTGGAGCTGAAGGGCGAGGAGGTGCTGCGCAGCAAGCCGATCATCGGCTACCTGCACACCGGCATGGAGAAGACGGGCGAGCAGCTCACCTTCATGCAGGGCGGAACGAACGTGACCCGCATGGACTACGTCAGCCCGCTGAACAACGAGCTGGTGTTCAGCCTGGCGACCGAGAAGCTGCTGGGGATCGAGGACGACATCCCGCCGCGGGCGACGTGGATGCGGATGCTGCTCAGCGAGCTGAACCGGATGAGCAGCCATCTGCTGTTCCTGGCCACCAACGGCATGGACATCGGCGCGGTCGGGATGATGATCTATGGCTGGCGTGAGCGTGAAGAGGTCCTGCGCTTCTTCCAGAAGGTCACCGGCCTGCGGATGAACCACAACTTCATCCGCCCCGGCGGCGTGGCCGCCGACCTGCCGGCCGGGTGGCGCGACGACGTGCTGCGACTGCTCGAGATGATCCCGCCGCGGCTGGAGGAGTACGACCTGCTGATGACCGGTCAGCCCATCTGGCGTGAGCGGCTGCAGGGCGTCGGGGTGATCACCGCTCAGGAGGCTCAGGCGCTCGGGGCCACCGGCCCGATCATGCGCAGTACCGGGACCCCGTGGGACCTGCGCCGGGACATGCCCTATCTGCGCTATCCGGAGGTGGACTTCGACGTCATCGTCGGCTCCTACGGCGACGCCTTCGACCGCTACGCCATCCGCCTCAACGAGGTGCGCGAGTCCATCAAGATCGTCCACCAGATCCTCGATCGGATGCCAGGCGGTGACGTGCGGGTCCAGAACAAGAAGGTCACGCCGCCGCCGCGGGCGCGCATCGACGAGTCGATGGAAGCCCTGATCCACCACTTCAAGATCTTCACCGAGGGGTTCAAGGTGCCCGAGGGCGAGGTCTACGTGGCCATCGAGAGCCCGCGTGGCGAGATCGGCTGCTACATCGTCAGCGACGGTTCGGCCACGCCGTACCGGATGCACGTGCGGGCCCCATCGTTCGTCAACATCCAGTGCCTGCCGCACATGCTGCGCGGCGGGCTCGTGGCCGACGCAGTGGCCGTGATCAGCTCGGTGGACCCTGTGCTTGGTGAGGTGGACCGCTAATGGCCCGGCTGTCGGACGCCAACGTCATCGTCGCTCGTGAGATCATCAACCGCTTCCCGCGGCCGAAGAGCGCGCTGATCCCGCTGCTGCACCTGGCCCAGGAGCAGGACGGTCATCTCACCGAGGACGCCATGGCTCACCTGGCCGAGCTCGTGGGTGTCACGCCTGCCGAGGTGTACGGGACGGCCACGTTCTACGAGATGTTCAAGTTCGAGCGGGTCGGTACCTACTGCCTCAACGTGTGCACCGGGATCTCCTGCCACCTGATGGGCGCTTGGGAACTGCTCGAGCACGCCGAGCACGAGCTGGGCGTGAAGTCGGGCAGCACCACCGAGGACTTGATGTTCACCATCGAGGGCGTCGAGTGCATCGCCGCCTGCACCGAGGCCCCGGCCGTCAGCGTCAACCACCGCTACCGGTACAAGGTCACTGCCGAGGACATGAACCGCCTGATCGACGACCTGCGCCACGACCGCCTCGGGGGTGAGTTCCCGCCGCACGGGACGCTGGCCCGGGTGCGCCAGCGCACTCCGGACAACTGGGCCGGCACCGGCGCCGCGGCACAGCAGGCGGTGGACGCCCGATGAGCGAAACCACGCCGAACTACCGCACCGCCGGGCAGGTGCCCACCGGTCCCAAGCTGATCACCACGCGCTTCGACCAGAGCGACGGGTACACCTACGACGGCTACGTGCGCACCGGCGGGTACGCCGCGCTGCGCAAGGCGCTCACCTCGATGACACCCGAGCAGGTGCACGAGGAGGTCAAGACCAGCGAGATGCAGGGCCGCGGCGGCGCCGGGTTCCCGGCCGGCACCAAGTGGGGCTTCCTCCCGCCCACCGTGTTCCCCCGCTACCTGGTGATCAATGGTGACGAGAGCGAGCCCGGCACGTACAAGGACCGCAAGCTGATGGAGCTCGACCCCCATCAGCTGATCGAGGGCATCGTCATCGCCGCCTACGCCATCCGTGCCGCCCAGGCATTCCTGTACGTGCGTGGCGAGATGGCCCTGGCCCAGGAGCGCATCGCCCAGGCGCTGAACGACGCCTACGCCCACAACCTGGTGGGCACGAACATCCTCGGAACCGACTTCAGCGTCGACATCGTGCTGACGTGGGGTGCCGGGGCGTACATCGTCGGCGAGGAGACGGCGCTGATCGAGAGCCTCGAGGGTGAGCGCGGCATGCCCCGGCTCAAGCCCCCGTTCTTCCCGGCCAGCAAGGGCCTGTACATGCAGCCCACCATCGTCAACAACGTCGAGACGTTGTCGAACGTGCCCTGGATCGTCAACGAGAGCGGTCAGGCGTTCCATGACCTGGGGGCCCCCACCAGCACCGGCATGCGCATGTTCGCCGTCAGCGGCCACGTCAACCACCCCGGCGTGTTCGAAGTGCCCAACGGCGTCACCACGTTCCGGATGCTGTTCGAGGCCCCCGAGTACTGCGGGGGCATCCGCCACGACCGGGCGGTCAAGGCGTTCATCCCCGGCGGGGCCAGCGCGATGTGGTTCTTCGACGAGCATCTCGACCTACCCCTTGACAAGCCCACGGTGGACAAGGCCGGGTCGATGCTTGGCTCCGGCGCCATCGTGGTGATGGACGAGACCACCGACATGGTGGCCGCCTGCTGGAACGTCGTCCACTTCTTCAGCAGGGAAAGCTGCGGCAAGTGCACCCCGTGCCGTGAGGGCACCACCTGGCTGCAACGGATCCTCAAGCGGATCCTGGCCGGTGACGGCCGGCCCGAGGACATCGACTTGTTGATGGACGTCAGCGAGTCGATCAGCCCGGGGATCGCCTGGCCGCCGCGCCAGACGACGATCTGCCCGCTGGGCCCGTCGGCGGTCAGCCCGATCGCTTCGGCGGTGCGCCGCTTCCGCCACGAGTTCGAGCACTACATCCAGCACGGTCGGGCCATCGACGGCGTGGAGACGCCGCCGATCCACGGCGTCCACGGAGCCCGGATCCATGTCTGACGTGAAGACCGACAGCGCCGCGGCCGAGACCCCCGAGCCGCCGAAGAAGACCACCCTGTCCATCACCGTGGACGGGCGGCCGCACGAGGCGAACCCCGGGCAACTCGTCATCGACGCCTGCCAGGACGCCGGTACCTACGTGCCCCGGTTCTGCTACCACCCGCGGATGACCCCGGTGGGCATGTGCCGCCAGTGCCTGGTGGAGGTCGAAGGGCCGCGCGGCCCGATGATGGTGGTCAGCTGCATGACGCCGGTCGCCGAGGGCCAGGTGGTGCGCACCGATACCCCGGGCGTCAAGCGCGCCCAGGAGGGCGTGCTGGAACTGCTGCTGGCCAACCACCCGCTGGACTGCCCGGTGTGCGACAAGGGCGGCGAGTGCCCGCTGCAGGACCAGGCCTTCAGCCATGGTCCCGGCGAGAGCCGCTACGTGGAGGAGAAGCGGCACTACGAAAAGCCCATCGCCATCAGCGACCTGGTCCTGCTGGACCGGGAGCGGTGCATCCTGTGTGACCGTTGCACCCGCTTCGCCGACGAGGTGGCCGGCGACAAGCTGATCCACTTCATCAGCCGGGGCAACACCACGCAGGTCAACACGTTCCCCGACGAACCCTTCGCCAGCTACTTCAGCGGGAACACCGTGCAGATCTGCCCGGTGGGCGCGCTCACCGCCACGCCCTATCGGTTCAAGGCTCGCCCGTGGGACCTGAGCCAGACCGAGAGCACGTGCACCACCTGCTCGGTGGGGTGCCGGACGGTCATCCAGTCCAGCCGTGACTCGCTGGTGCGGTACATGGGTGTGGACAGCGACCCGGTCAACTGGGGCTGGCTGTGTGATCGCGGCCGGTTCAACTTCGAAGCGGTCGGCAGTGACCAGCGCATCGCCCAGCCACTGGTCCGCCAGGGCGACACGTTGCAACCGGCCAGTTGGAACGCCGCGGTGGCCAAGGCCGCGGCGCTCATCCGTGAGGCACTGGACGCCGGCGGTCCGCAGCGCATCGCCGTGCTCGGCGCGGCGCGCGGCACGAACGAGGACGCCTTCGCCTGGGCCCGCCTGGCCCACGACGTCATCGGCACGCCGAACGTCAGCGCCCAACTGGGTGACGGCCTCCCCGTTGGCGTGCTGGCGCTGGACCGGGCCACCATCGATCAGGCGGCCACCGCCACCACGATCGTGCTCCTCGGCCCGGACCTCAAAGAGGAACTCCCGGTGCTGTACCTGCGGTTGCGCGACGCAGCCGAGAAGCGCCGCAGCCGGATCCTCGAGTTCACCCCCAAGCCGGGCGGGATGACCCGCTACGCCTGGAAGTCCATCGGCTACGAGCCGGGAACCCAGGTGGGTGCGGTGCACGCTGCCCTGGCCAACGACGAGATCGCCCAGCAGCTGGGCAAGGGCAACGTGGTCATCGTCGCCGGGCGGGCCAACCTGGCCGAGACCTCGGCGGCGACGGTGGCGGCGCTGGGCGAGTTGCTCGCCGCGCTGCCCGAGGCCAAGGTGTTGCCGGTGCTCCGTCGCGGCAACGTCGTTGGCGCCATCCAGGGCGGCATGCGCCCGGGCGTCGGCGGGATGGACAGCCGGGCAGCGCTCACCGCCGCGGCCGAGGGTTCGCTGGAGTGCCTGATCCTGGTCGGCTGCGATCCGCTGGGCGACGTGCCCGACGCCGACCTGGCCCGCCGGGCACTGGCCGGGGCGCGTCGCGTCATCGCCGTGGACACGTTCCTCACCCCGTCGTCGTCGCAGGCCGATGTCGTCTTGGCGGCAGCGGCGTACGGTGAAAAGAGCGGCACGACGACGAACATCGAGGGTCGGGTCACCACGGTGAGCCGGCAGATCACGGCCTACGGCACGTCTCGCCCGGACTGGATGATCGCCGCCGACCTCGCCGCCGAACTGGGCGGTGACCTCGGCGTGGAGTCGGCCGACGATGTGCTCTCGGCGATGGCCGAGTTGAACGACAGCTATGCCGACATCACCGCTGAGGCGCTGCGCACCTCACGCAACGGTGTGCTCAGCCACGTGCCCACCTCGCTGGACCCGATCAACCCGCCCACCGTCGCCGTCCCCGACCGCAACAGCTACGACTACCGCCTGGTCGTCAGCCGCACGCTGTACGACGCCGCCATCGGCACCGCCAACTCGCCGTCGCTGGCCGGGCTGGCCGAGCCGGCCACGGTGCACATCCACCCACTGGACCTCGAGCGCGTCGGCGTTGCGGATGGCGGGTCCGTCAGCATCATCGGCCAACGCACCGCCGTGGTGATGATCGCCACCGCCGACGAGGCGGTCCTGCGCGGCACGGCATGGGTACCGTTCAACCAGCCCGGCTGCGCCATCGGTGATCTCATCGACGGCTCCGCCGCGGTGACCGACGTGCGGATCGAGAGGTTGTGATGCTGGCGCTCGACCTGCTCCCGCATTCGCTGACCCTCGGCGCCGTGCTCGTCATCGTGCTGAAGGTGCTCGTCGTGTTCGTGCTCGGCCTGGTCGGCACGATGCTGATGGTCTGGTTCGAACGCAAGATGATCAGCGGCATGCAGAACCGCATCGGGCCGAACAAGGCCGGACCGTTCGGCATCCTGCAGACCCTGGCCGACGGCGTGAAGTTGTTCTTCAAGGAGGATCTGATCCCGGAGAAGTCCGACCGGCTGGTGTTCAAGCTGGCCCCGTACCTGGCGTTCGTGCCGGCGTTCGTGGTGTGGAGCGTCATTCCCCTCGGCGGCGACTTCAGCAACGGCAAGGACGGATCGTTCAGCATCTTCGGGCACAAGACCTGGATGCAGCTCGCCGACCCGCCCGCCGGCGTGCTGCTGCTGCTGGCGCTGAGCTCGATCGCCGTCTACGGCATCATGCTGGCCGGATGGTCCTCGGGCTCGAAGTACCCGCTGCTCGGCAGCGTGCGGGCCAGCGCCCAGATGATCAGCTACGAGGCCGCGCTGGGTCTCAGCATGGCCACCGTCATCCTGATCTCGGGCACGCTGAGCACCCACGGCATCGTCGCCAGCCAGCTGTCGCTGAGCCGCTGGCACCTGATCGCCACCGGCATCCTGCCGTTCGTCGTCTTCCTCGTGGCCGCCACGGCTGAGCTGAACCGCCCGCCGTTCGACCTCGTCGAGGCCGAACAGGAGCTGGTGGGCGGGTTCAACACCGAGTACTCGAGCATCCGCTTCGCACTGTTCTTCCTGGCCGAGTTCATGAACACCATCACGATGAGCGGGGTGATCGTGACCCTGTTCTTCGGCGGGCCCCAGCCGGTGCGCTTCACCCTGGGCAGCTTCCACTTCAGCGGTGATCTGCACCTCGGGGCGTTCACCGGCGTGGTGTGGTTCCTGCTCAAGCTGGTGGTCTTCCTGTACATCTACGTGTGGTTCCGCGGCACCCTGCCCCGGCTGCGCTACGACCAGCTGATGAACCTCGGTTGGAAGGTGATGATCCCCGTGGCGCTGGCCTGGTTCATGCTCCTGGCGGCATTCCGCATCGGCGACGACCGCTCATGGAACAACTGGGCCGTCGGCCTCGTCGGGCTCGCGGTCATCCTGGCCGGTGGATGGCTGCTCGGCCGGGCCAACCGGGTGGCGCACCGCAATCGTGAGCGAGAGGGGGCGATGTTCTGATGGGCTATCTCGACGGGTTCTTCGTCACCATCCGCCAGCACCGCCTGTTCGGCGGCAAGCGGGTCACCACGCAGTACTCCGGTGGTCGTGTCGCTCGCAAGCAGGGCGCCGTTCCGCCCAACGACGTCGCCCGTGACGAAAAGATCGCCAAACCGGAGCGGCTGCACGGCCGCCACGTCCTCAACCGTTACGAGGACGGCATGGAGAAGTGCATCGGCTGTGAGCTGTGTGCCGGAGTGTGCCCGGCCAAGTGCATCCACGTGCGCGGCGCCGACAACGATCCCCAGCACCCCACCTCGCCCGGGGAGCGCTTCGGCTTCGTCTACGAGATCAACTACCTGCGCTGCATCCACTGCGACCTCTGTGTGGAGGCCTGCCCCACCGAGGCGATCACCGAGTCCAAGCTGTTCGAGTTCAGCTTCACCAACCGCCGCGACGCCGTCTACACCAAGGCCGAGTTGGTGGTGTCCGACGACGGCAAGCCCAAGCACCTGCCGTGGGAGGACTGGCGTGACGGCGAGGCCGAGCACACCAGCGGCTGGATGCGCGCCACGGCCGCGGCGGGCAACGCCGACTTCATCGGCAAGGTGGGTTGGAGCGGTGAGCTCGGCTATGGCGTGCGCGCCGCCGAGGCGCCCGACGACGTCGAGGACCCATCGGCGCACCGAGGTGGGCACTGATGGAGATCGTGGTGTTCGTCTGTGCCGCGGCGATGATCCTGTGCGGCGCCGTGGGTGTGGTGGCGGTCCGCCACCCGGTGCACGCCCGCGCTGAGCCTGATCCTGACCCTGTTCGGGGTCGCCGTGCTGTTCGTCGCCCAGAACGCCCACTTCCTGGCGGTCGCCCAGGTGATCGTCTACGCCGGGGCCATCGTCGTCCTGCTGCTGTTCGTGATCATGCTGCTCGGCGTCGACCGCCTCGATGATCTGTCGGTCGAGCCGTTCAAGGTGCAGCGTCCCCTGGCGGTCATCGCCGGGGCGGCGATGTCGGCTCTGGTGATCGCCGCCGTTGTGGCCAGCCAGCACACCAACGTCGCCAGCGGGTACCTCGGCGGCGGAGGCGTCCGCCCGACCCTGCCAGGGGTGGTGCCCGGCAAGGACGACCACGACGGCAACATCAGGGCCGTGGCGCACGATCTGTTCGGCAACAAGGTGCTGGCGTTCGAGCTCACCTCGGTGCTGCTGGTGATCGCCGTGGTCGCCACGGTGTTGCTGACCCGCCGGGCCAAGGGCGTGGACGCGCCCGCCGATGGGGCGGTGAGCGGATGATCGCCCTGGCCATCACCTCCACCTGGTATCTGGTCCTTGCCGCGGTGCTGTTCGGCATCGGCCTGGCCGGGGTGATGATCCGGCGCAATCCGCTGATCATGCTGATGTGCATCGAGCTGATGCTCAACGCCGTCAACCTCAGCTTCGTCAGCCTGGCCCACCGCCTCGGTGACATCGGCGGGCAGACCACCGTGCTGTTCGTGATGGTGGTGGCCGCCGCCGAAGTGGTGGTCGGCCTGGGCATCATCGTCGCCATCCTCCGTCGTCGCCCCGGCGCCACCGCCGACGATCTCTCCGAGTTGAAGGGCTGATCCATGCTGGATCTCGTCTGGCTGATCCCCGCACTGCCGCTCGCCGGCTTCGTCATCATCCTGGTGTTCGGCCGTCGGCTGGGTGATCCGCGGGCCGGATACCTCGCCGCGCTGACGTGCTCGGCCGCGTTCGTCGTCTCGGCCGGAGTCTTCGTCAAGCTCGTGTCGTTGCCCGAGGCGGAGCGCCACCACGTGCGCACCCTGTTCAGCTGGGTGCCCGTCGGATCGTTGCGCGTCGACCTCGGATTCCTGGCCGATCCGCTCAGCATCACGATGTGCCTGTTCGTCACCGGTGTGGGCGCGCTGATCCACTTCTACGCCGTGGGCTACATGCATGGCGACCCACGATTCAGCAAGTTCTTCCTCTACCTGAACCTGTTCGCCGTCAGCATGCTGGTCCTCGTCCTCGGCGAAAACCTGCTGGTCACCTTCCTCGGCTGGGAGGGCGTGGGAACCTGCTCCTATCTGCTGATCTCGTTCTGGCACGAGCGGGAGTCGGCGGCCACGGCCGGCAAGAAGGCCTTCGTCACCAACCGGGTGGGTGACTGGGGCCTGATGATCGCCATGTTCTTCGCCTTCCAGGCCACGGGGACGCTGAGCTACCTCGGCCTGGCCGAGCACGCCACGACCATGGCGGCCAGCACGGCGGCGGCCATCGCCGTGTTCGCCTTCATCGGGGCGTGCGGCAAGAGCGCCCAGTTGCCGCTGTACCTGTGGCTGCCCGACGCGATGGAGGGCCCCACACCGGTGTCGGCCCTGATCCACGCGGCCACGATGGTGACCGCCGGCGTGTTCCTGATGACACGCATGAGCCCGGTGCTGCGGACGGCCTCGAACTTCGGACTGATCGGTGACCACATCAGCGTCCCCACGCTGATCGCCGTCGTCGGCGCGGCGACGGCGCTGTTCGCCGCCACCGTCGCCGTCGCCCAGAACGACATCAAGAAGGTGCTGGCCTACAGCACCGTCAGCCAGTTGGGGTACATGTTCCTGGCTGTCGGGTCGGGGGCCTACGTGGCAGCCATCTTCCACATGGTGACCCACGCCTTCTTCAAGGCCCTGCTCTTCCTCGGCTCGGGGTCGGTCATCCACGGGATGCACCACGAGCAGGACATGCGCAGGATGGGCGCCCTGCGCAAGCTGATGCCCGTCACCGCCGCCACGTTCATCGTCGGCTGGCTGGCCATCGCCGGCGTCCCGCCGTTCGCCGGCTTCTGGTCGAAGGACGAGATCCTGCTGTTCGCCTGGGACAAGAGCCCGGTGCTGTACGTCGTCGGCCTGGTCACCGCGCTGCTCACGGCGTACTACATGACCCGCCAGGTGATCATGGTCTTCTTCGGCAAGGCCCGCTGGCACGACGCCCACGAGGAGCACGGCGCCCACGGCGACCTCGGTGTCACCGACGATCACGAGGCCCACACCCCGCACGAGAGCCCGTGGATCATGGTCGCCCCGCTCGTGGTCCTTGCCGGCCTGTCGATGGTGGGTGGATTCATCCAGTTGCCGTTCAGCAGCAGCGTGAAGCGCCTTGAGCACTGGCTGGCGCCGGTGGTCGAGGACGCCGAACACCACCTCAGTCATGGCGCCGAGGATCTCAAGTACGTGTTGATGGCGGTGGCGGTCGTCGTCGCCGTCGCCGGCATCGTGCTGTCCTACCTCGTCTATGCCAAGCGTCGCCTCCAACCGGTGGAACCGGCCGTCCTGGCCAACGGCTGGTACTACGACCAGACGGTCTCGGACTTCATGGGCGGCCCGGGCCGGCAGGCCTTCGACGGTGTCGCCTGGGCTGACTCACACCTGATCGACGGCACGGTGAACGGCGCCGGGCGCCTCGTCCAGTCCTCGGCCGCCGAGCTGCGCAAGGCCCAGAGCGGCAACGTCCGCAACTACGCCGCGGCCATCTCGCTGGGTGCGGTGGCGGTGCTGGCCTGGTTCGTGCTGCGAGGGGTGCTGTGATGGAGCACGCCACCGTGGGGTTCCCCATCCTGACCATGCTGGTGATGGTGCCGGCCGTCGGCGCCCTGCTCACCGCGCTGGTCGGCAACCGCCGCCCCGACCTCGTCAAGCTCGTCGCCCTGCTCAGCAGCGTCGTCACCGCCGGGATGTCGATCTGGTTGCTGGCGGCGTTCCGCGCCCACAGTGGTGACTTCCAGTTCGTCAGCAAGCACTCCTGGATCAGCGCGTGGGGGATCTCCTGGCACCTCGGCGTCGACGGGATCTCGCTGTTCCTCGTGGTGCTCACCGGGATCCTGTTCCCGCTCGTCATGGCGGGGATCGATCCGCACCATGGCCACAAGCACTACCTGGCGTGGATGCTGCTGCTCGAAGCCGGGGTGATGGGCAGCTTCCTCAGCCTCGACCTGTTCCTGTTCTTCGCCTTCTTCGAGATCGTCCTCGTGCCGATGTACTTCCTGATCGCCGGGTGGGGGTACGAGCAGCGCCGCTACGCGGCCACCAAGTTCTTCCTGTTCACGATGTTCGGCTCGGCGTTCATGCTCGTGGGCATCATCGCCACCGCGGTGCTGGCCAAGGCCGGCCCCGACGGTTCGGTCAGCTTCGACCTGATCGACATCGCCAACAACGCCTCGTTCGCCGCATCCACCGGGCGGTGGCTGTTCTTCGCCTTCGCCATCGCCTTCGCCGTGAAGGTCCCGCTGTTCCCGCTGCACACCTGGCTGCCCGACGCCCACACCCAGGCGCCCACCGGAGGCTCGGTCATCCTGGCCGGCGTGCTGCTGAAGATGGGCACCTACGGCCTGCTCCGCTTCGGCGTCTACCTGTTCCCTGAAGCCGCCCGCTGGTCACGCCCGCTGTTCTTGACGCTGGCGGTCATCGGCATCATCTGGGGCGCCGTCGCGGCCACGATGCAGAAGGATCTCAAGCGGCTGGTGGCCTACTCCTCGGTCGCCCACCTCGGATTCATCGTCCTCGGGACGTTCGCCTTCACCAGTCAGTCCATCAGCGGCGGGGTGATGCAGAACATCAACCACGGCATCTCCACCAGCGCCCTGTTCATCCTCGTGGGGATGATCTACGAGCGCCGTCACACCCGCCAGATCGACGAGTTGCGGGGTATCCAGAGCGTCGCCCCGATCTTCGCCGGCGTGTTCATGGTGGTGATGTTGTCGTCCATCGGTGTTCCCGGCCTGAACGGGTTCATCGGCGAGTACCTGGTGCTGATCGGTTCGTTCCTGACGGCACGCTGGTGGGTCTTCGTGGCCGCGGCCGGCGTGATCCTGGCCGCCCTGTACCTGTTGTGGGCCTACCAGCGTGTGTTCCACGGGCCCACCGATGACGCCAACCGCGGCTTCGCCGAGCTCCGCTGGAACGAGGCCGCGCTGATGGCTCCGTTCCTCGCCATCATCGTGTTCACCGGTGTGTACCCCAAGCCGATGCTGGATCGCATCGAACCCAGCGTGAAGCAGCTGATCGCGCATGTCGAGAACAAGACCGGGTACGTGGAGCAGCAGCCGGCAGTGACGGTGCAGGAGGCGGGCAAGTGAACGACACGGTGCTCCGTGGCCCGGCGGTTCAGTGGTCGTCGCTCACCCCGCTGCTGATCCTGCTCGGCGCGGCAGTGGCGCTGCTCGTCGCCGCGTCGTTGATCCCACGCTGGCCGCAGCGACTGTCGGCGTGGTGGACTGCGGGGGCGTCGCTGGCCGCGATCGTGGTGTCGTTCTTCCAGTGGCGAGGGATCAGCGACGACGGGCCACGCTCGCTGGTGGGCGATGCGCTCCGCCTCGACCACTTCACCATCTGGTTGACCGTGCTCATCTGCATCGCCGTCACCCTGTCCACGCTGGTCACCGACGACTACCTGCGCCGTGAGGGGCTGGACCGGTTGGCGCCGGAAGTCTTCGGCCTGTACCTGATGGCCGGCATCGGGGCCATCGTGATGGGTGCGGCGAACGATCTGGTCGTGCTGTTCCTTGGCCTGGAGATCCTCTCGCTCTCGCTGTACGTCCTGGCCGGCAGCCATCGTCGCCGGCGGGCCAGCCAGGAGAGCGCCATCAAGTACTTCATCCTGGGTGGTGTGGCGTCGGCCGTCTTCCTCTACGGCATCGCCCTGCTGTACGGAGCGGCCGGCACGACCAACTACACGAACATCGTCGTGTCGTTCGACAAGACCGTGGCCATCGACCGCAGCGAGGCCATGGCGCTCGCGGGGATCGCGCTGCTCCTGGTGGGCCTGGCCTTCAAGGCGGCCGCCGTCCCGTTTCACTTCTGGACGCCGGACGTCTACCAGGGCGCGCCCACACCGGTGGCCGGGTTCATGGCATCGGCTGCCAAGGCCGGGGCGTTCGCCGCGATCCTCCGGGTGCTGATCACCGCGCTGCCGCACTGGAGTCGTGACTACCGGCCGATCGTGTGGGTCCTCGCCGTGCTGACCCTGGCGGTGGGTTCGGTGATGGCGGTGGTGCAGACCAACGTCAAGCGGATGTTGGCGTTCAGCTCCATCAGCCACGCCGGCTTCGTGCTGGTCGGGGTGGAGGCGGCGACGCACGACACCACCCGCCTCGCTCCCGGCGACGGTGTCCCGTCGTCGATGCTCTACCTGATGCTCTACGCCGTGCTGGTGATCGGCGCCTTCGCGGTGGTCACCGTCGTCGGGCGCACCGGGGACGACGCCACCGACCTCGCCGGGTTCCGCGGGCTGGCCAAGCAGCGCCCGGCGTTGGCCCTGGCGATGACGGTGTTCCTGGTGGCCCAGGCCGGTGTCCCGCTGACGTCCGGGTTCGTCGCCAAGTTCGGTGTGATCCGGGCGGCGGTGAACGAGCACAGCTATGCCGTCGCCATCATCGCCATGGTGGCCGCGGTGATCGCCGCCTTCTTGTACCTGCGGATCATGCTCAGCATGTGGACCGCCGACCCCGAGCCGGGCGACGACACCCGCGAGGCCGTGCGTGTCCCGGTGCTGACCGGCGTGGTGATCGGTATCGCCGTCGCCGTGACGCTGGTGGTGGGCGTGGCGCCCGGGTGGGTCGTCGACTTGTCACAGCGACTGTGAGCAGGCGACCACGGGTCGGCCGTCGGGCCGCTGTGGCGCCGTGGTGAAGTGGGGCATACTGTCCGGTCATGAGCATCTCCAACGACGACATCAACTCCACCCCTACCGATGACGAGCTGATCCCGCCGAGTGGGGACACGGACGGCACGGACGGCGCAGACTCCGACGGCGCCGACGGATCGGATCACGGTGACTCCGACGGTACCGACGGCGGCGACAGTGACGGGTCGGATCACGGCGACTCCGACGGTACCGACGGGGGAGACGCCGACGGGTCGGATCACGGCGACTCCGACGGTTCCGGCGGCGGCGACTCTGACGGATCTGACTCCTGATTCCTGGCGGGTCCGTCGCGTTCTTCATCCTGACGCGGCGGACCTCGCCGACCTCGTCGACGACCCCCACGGATTCGTCGAGCACACGCTGTTCAGGTCGCCACTGCTGAACCGGGGTGGCGCCCGGCGGATCGAGCGCTGCGCCGATCCCGGGCAACTGTGGTTCGACGTGCTGGGGCGCGGCACCCGCCAGCCGGCCTTTCGTCTCGTGCGCGCCGGGACCACGCTGGCGGCGTCGGTCGGAACGTGTTCGGCCGGGATGGGGAACCGTGATCTCACCGATGTCATCGCCCCCAACAAGGTGCTGGCCGAGTACCGCGCCGGGGCCACCGTGTCCCTGCAGGGGCTGCACCACACCGACTGGCGCATGGCTCGCCTGGCCAACAACGTGGCGCTGGCGCTCGATCACCCGGTGCAGGTCAACGCCTACTTGTCACCGCCGAACGCCACCGGCCTCGACCTGCACTTCGACTTCCACGACGTGTTGGTGGTGCAGTTGGCGGGCGCCAAGCGGTGGCGGGTGTGGACCCCGCTGGCACGGGCCACGCATCCGGTGCGTGGCAAGCACGCGGTACGCATGCCGGCGCCGGAGGAGCTGGACGACCCGGTGATGGACGTCGAGCTGATGCCGGGTGACTGCCTGTACCTGCCCCGCGGTACACCGCACGCCGCGCAGACGCTGGACACGGCGTCGGATCACCTCACCGTCGGGGTGGTGGCCATCAACTGGCAGAGGGTGCTCCGTACGGCCATCGACGCCGAGGTGGCTGCCGGACGGCTGAGCGAGTCGCTCCCCGCCAGACTGCTCGAGCCGGGTTCGGCGCCCCTGGACGCACCCGCTGTCGGCGTGGGCCAGTGGCTCGCTCGGGACACGATCCGGCACTGGATGGCCAGGGAGATCTGGCGACGTCAGCCGGCCACCCGGTGGATGCCGAGGGACGTCACGCCCCTCCAGCACACGGTCCCCCTGCGTCTCACCCCGGGCCCGTTGCTGTGGTTGACCAGCGGTGCTGGGCGAGCAACGCTCGGTCTGGGGGACCGCATGCTGGATCTGCCCGACGAGGCCTACCCGTTCCTCGCCGACCTGCTGGGCCGCCAGGACGGCTTCCTCGCCGGAGACGTGGCCGGACTCGATCCCGGCTCGGCCCGGGTCGTGCTGCAGCGGCTGATGGACGAGGGCGTCGTGGTCCACGATGGATAGGTTCCAGTGCTCACTCGCCTCGCGTGAACGGGGCGAGGCGTTGATGGCCACCGGATCACAGGTCGGGGCCTGGCTGCTGGTGGAGGTGCGCGGCAGTTGGGGCGCCGACGCGGTGCACGACAGCCGGCTGGGAGAGGTCGTCCCCGCCGATTTCAAGGACACGATGCGCCGGCGTGGGATCAGGGTGGTGTGCATCCGGCGCAGCGACCGGCGCGGCGCGCCGGGCGTCCGCCTGTACTTCGTCGTCGTGCGCCGCCCGCCCGACCGCGGCGTCCTGGTGTCCCGCACGGTGAGCTCGTTGGCCGAGGTGGCCGGAATCGGGTTGGCACTGTCCCGTAGGGACCCGTACCCCGGCGGATGGGACCGGGTGACGAGACGGGTGGTGCTGGTGTGCACCAATGGCCGTCACGATCAATGCTGTGCCAACGAGGGCAGGCCGGTGGTCCGGGCGCTGCAGACGACGGCGGGCGTCGACGTGTGGGAGTCGTCACACGTCGGCGGTGACCGGTTCGCGGCGAACATGGTGGTCCTGCCGGAGAGCCTGTACTTCGGGCGGTGCGTGCCGGACACCGTGGCCGGCATCGTGGAGGGCCTCGACGCAGGGCGGTTGGATCTGGCCCACTTCCGCGGCCGCTCCGCCTACCGCCTCGAAGAACAGGCCATCGAGCAACGGGCCCGGGAGACCTTCGGCGTCCTCGGGCCCGACGCCGTGCACATCGGCGCGGCGGACGCCGACGGCCGGTATCCGGTGACGCTGACCGATGGCGGGAGCACTCACCGGCTGCGGGTGACCGTGCGCCGCAGTCTCAGGCTCGTCGCCGATCCGGTGACATGTCACGGAACGCCCAACCAGCGCATGCCCGTGTTCCACGTGGGCGAGTTCACGCCCGCGTAGGGATCAGGCACGCAGTGGCGTGCGGGCTTCGACCACCAGGGCGTCGAACAGCAGCTGCTGCTGGGCGTCGTCCAGCGCGGTGTCCTCCGGGTGCCACTGCACACCGAGCACCCAGCGGGCCTCCGTCGACTCCACCGCGTGGGTCAGGCCGTCGGACAGGTCGTGCCCGACGACGCGCAGCGACGGCGCCACGTCGTCGATCGCCTGGTGGTGGACGCAGTGGCAGTGGTGGACCCGGTCGGCGCCCACCACGCTGGCGAGCAGCGAGGCCGGATCGAGGTGGATCTCGTGAAAGCCGTGCCAGTGCTCGTCGGTGCCGATGTCCTGGCGCAGCGTCCCGCCGAGGGCGACGTTCAGCACCTGCAGGCCGCGGCAGATCGCCAGCACCGGGCGGTCGGCCTCCACGGCGGCCGAGACGATGGCCAGCTCCACCTCGTCGTGATCGGGGACGATGCCGTACAGCTCGTCGGCCTCAGGCGTCTGGCCGTAGCGGCGCGGGTCCACATCGCCCCCACCGTGCAGCATCAGACCGTCGGCTCGTTCGAGGAGCTCGGGGATGCGGTCGACCATCTCCGGGATGGGCGGCACCATCACCGGGATGCCTCCGGCGCGCTGGATGCCGCGGAAGTAGCGCTGGCCGGCGGCGAAGGCCTCACCACGAACGGGGGCCGCCTCGGGCGCGATTCGCCCGACGATCAGGATCAGTGGGGCCACGGGTGGGAGTGTACGCCGCCTGCCGCTCGGCGAATCAGCTCGTCGTAGAACGCCTGCTGGGTCGGCTGGCGGGGCGCCGTGTCCTCCGGGTGCCACTGGGCGCCCACGATCCAGGTGGCCGACGGCATCTCCACCGCTTCGAGCTGGCCGTCGGGCGCCCAACCGGCCGGGACCAGCCCGTCGGCGAGCCGGTCGATGCCCTGATGGTGCACGGAGTGGCAGTGCTCCAGGTCGGTGGTCCCCGCGGCCGTCGCCAGCTTGGAGCCCTCGACCAGCCGAACCGGGTGCTCGCGCATCCAGTGGTCGTCGTTGCCGATGTCCTGCTGCAGCGTCCCACCCAACACCACATTGAGCACCTGCATGCCACGGCACAGGGCCAGCATCGGTAGGTCGAGGTCGATCGCTGCCCGGCACACGGCCATGTCCAGGTCGTCGTTGTCCGCCATGATCCCGTAGAGCTGCTCGGCCTCCGGGCGCTGCCCGTAGCGCCGCGGGTCCACGTCACCGCCGCCCGGCAGCAGGACGCCGTCGAAGTGCTGGAGCACCGTGTGGGCGTTGTCGGCCAGCACGGCGATGGGCGGCACCAGCACCGGAACCCCACCGGCCCGGGCGATGGCCCGGCTGTAGGGCTGGCTACTGCTGAACGCGTCGCGCTTGCCCTCGTCGCTGAAGGTCAGGACTCGGGCACACAGCGCGATCAACGGCGGCGGGCTGGACGCGGGTGTCACGGGTCCACAGTCTCGCACCGCCCCACCCCTCACCCACCACCCGCATGGGCGCGACAACTTCGCTTTCTCGAAGTTTTCGCGCCCATGCACCCGCCCGCCGCCCTGCATGGGCGCGAGAACTACCGATATCCGAGGTTTTCGCGCCCAAGCAGGCGGCGCGAGGGGTGGGTCAGGCGCGATCGACGGGTTCGATGTGGTAGCCCGCGGCGCGGGCGGCGGCGACGACGCGGGCGGCGTGGTCACGGCCGCGGACCTCGAGGACCGCGTTGACGCCGGTCTCGCGCACCCGCAGGGTGACGCCCTCACGGACGTGGTCGACCACCACGACGTTGGCGCCCTCCCGGGCGAACAGGGCCAGCAGGGCGGCCAGGCCACCGGGGCGATCGCTGATGGTGGCGTACAGCAACAGCCGGCGCCCGGCGTTGGTCTCGTGACGGCGGATCAGGCCGGGCACGACGCCGAGATCGACGTTGCCGCCGCTGAGCACCACGCAGGTGGTGCCCGTTCGCGCCGGGGTGGCCCGCCCGGCCATCAACGCGGCCACGCCCACCGCGCCGGCACCCTCGACGTACAGCTTGGCTCGCTCCATCAGCAGCACCATCGCATCGGCCACCGAGTCCTCGTCCACCACCACGACGTCATCGAGCCAGCGTTCCACCAGCGGGCGGGTGATCTCGCCCGGCCGCTTCACGGCGATGCCGTCGGCCAGCGTCAGCACCGGCCCGGTGGGGATCGCCCGGTTGGCGTAGGGGGCGCAGGCGGTGACCTGCACCCCGATCACCTGGATGGACGAGTCGTAGTTCTTCACCGCCATGGCCAACCCGGTGGACAGCCCGCCGCCACCCAACGGCACGATCACCCGCCGCAGGTCGGCGACGTCGGCGACGAGCTCCCGGCCGATCGTGGCCTGGCCGGCGATGATCGCCCGGTCGTCGTAGGGGTGGCAGAACTCCATGCCCGCCTCGGCGGCCCGGGCCTTGGCCAGGATCACCGCGTCGTCGAGCGAGTCGCCGCCCTCGGCGATGGTGGCCCCGTAGGCCCGGCACGCTTCGATCTTGGAGATCGGCGCGCCGGCCGGGACGAAGATCTCACACGGCACGCCGACGTGGCGGGCAGCGAAGGCCAGCGCCTGGGCGTGGTTCCCGGCGCTGCCGGCGGTGACTCCATTGGCGGCCCGGTTGCCCAGCGAGGCCAGCTTGCTCATCGCCCCGCGGATCTTGAAGCTGCCCGTGCGTTGCAGGTTCTCGGCCTTCAGAACGATCGTCCCGCCGCTGCGCTCACTCAGCGCCACCGACGTGGTGATGGGCGTGTGCTTGACCACGGCTCGCCCGGCGCGGGCGGCGCGGTCGATGTCGGCAGAGGGGAGATCACGCTCGGGCATTCACCGCGTACGGTAGTGCGAATGCGAGCACTGCTGGTCGGGAACGTGGGCGACGGGGACCCGGGGTTGGTGGGCGCCCGGTTCGAGCACCACGGCTACACGTTCGAGCGGGTGGACCGTGACCACCCCGAGACCTGGCCGACGCTGGACGGCGCCGAACTGATCGTCCTGCTGGGCAGCGAGTGGAGTGTCTACTGGCCTGACATCGTCGAGGCCGTGGAGGCCGAGGCCGCCGCCATCCGTGAATGCGTCCGCCGCGACATCCCGATCTTCGGGATCTGCTTCGGCAGCCAGATCGCCGCCCACGCCCTCGGCGGGCGGGTGTACCAGGCGGCGCACAAGGAGATCGGCTGGTATGGGGTGGACTCGGCGCACGATGCCATCGCCACCGGTCCGTGGATGCAGTGGCACTCCGACGTGGTCGACGTGCCCCCGGGCGCTGTCCAACTGGCCTCCAGCGACGTCGGCCCGCAGGCCTGGCACGTGGGCCGCACGTTCTGCACGCAGTTCCACCCGGAGGTCACCGGTGAGGTGGTCGAGCGCTGGGTGCGCGGGGGCGGCGCCGGTGAGGCGGCCGGCGTCGGCCGGGACCCCGAGCAACTCATCGCCGACACCTATCGCAACACCGACCTGGCCCGCCCGAACACCGACACCCTGGTGGATTGGTTCGTCGAGACCTTCACGCCCAACCGGTGACATCCCCTGCCGGAGGGTTTGTGAGCGTGTTCACACTGCGTAGTAGCGTCGGCCGTGATGTCGGATTTTCTCCGCGACTACCTCACCGTGTTCTGGTTCGGACTCCTGGCGCTGCTGCTTGCGGGTCTGCTGCTCGGCATCTCCGCCCTGGTCCGGCCGAACAAGCCCAACGCCCAGAAGATCCTCGCCTACGAGAGCGGCGTCGACCCGATCGGTGACGGTTGGTCGCAGAGCCAGGTCCGCTACTACTTCTTCGCCCTGCTGTTCGTCATCTTCGATGTGGAAGCCGTGTTCATCTTCCCGTGGGCAACCCAGCTGGAGCGCTACGGCGCCTTCGGCCTGGTCGAAATGGGGATCTTCGTGTTCGTCCTGCTCCTTGGCCTCGTGTACGCGTGGCGCAAGGGCGTACTGCGCTGGGTGTAGCGAACCATGGGTCTTGTCGACAAAGGGCGGATGCCGAAACCACTCACGACCCTGTTCAACATGGGCCGCAGCTACAGCATGTGGGTGTACCAGTGGGGCCTGGCGTGCTGCGCCATCGAGATGGGCGCGGCGTTCGGCTCACCCCGCTACGACGTGATGCGCCTCGGCGTCATCCCGCTGCCGGCCTCGCCGCGCCAGGCCGACCTCGTGGTGGTGTCCGGCACCGTCACCGACAAGATGGCCCCCGCGGTGAAGCGTCTGTACGAGCAGATGGCCGAGCCCAAGTACGTGATCAGCATGGGTTCGTGCGCCAACTGCGGCGGCCCGTACTGGGACAGCTACTCGGTCACCAAGGGTGTCGACCAGATCATCCCCGTCGACGTCTACGTGCCCGGCTGCCCGCCGCGGCCCGAGGCCCTGCTGGAGGGCGTCGTGCTGCTCCAGCAACGCATCAAGAACGAGGACATGGGCGCCCGCTGGCGTGGCGAGGGCACCAAGCCGATGGTCCGTCAGCCCACGGTGCTGGGCGGTGGTCCGATTGAGTGAGGTCACCACGGACACCCCGGCTCTTCCGGGTGACGGGTTGCGCGAGCGCGTCGTGGCCCAGATCCGCGAGGCATTGGGCGAGGACCTGCTCGACAGCCTGGTGAAGCCCGGCGACGACGTCTGGCTGCGGGTCAGCACGGCCGCGTGGAAGCGCGCCGGGCTGGCGTTGCGTGACCAGTTGGGCTGTACCTACTTCGGGTTCCTCTCAGCCATCGATTGGCTGCCCAGCCCGTTCGGGCGTGGTGAGGACGACCCCACCCAGCCGCCGCCGGAACGGGACTCGTCGATCCGCCAGGGCTACGCCGGTGGCCAGACCCGCCTGCAGGTCTTCGCCCGGGTCGTGAACATCGACGAGCACTGGGGCGTCACCGTGAAGGCCGACGTCCCCGACGAGCACCCCGTGGTGGAGAGTTGGATCGGCGTGTTCGCCGGCGCCAACTGGCACGAGCGGGAGTGCCACGAGATGTTCGGCATCGGCTTCGACGGGCACCCGGACCTGCGCAACATGTACCTGCCGTCGGACTTCGAGGGTCACCCGCTGCGCAAGGACTTCCCGCTGCTGGCCCGGATCATCAAGCCGTGGCCTGGCATCGCCGACGTCGAGCCGCTCCCGGGTGGCGACGGCGAGGACGCGACCGAGTCGGGGAGTGGGTCGTGACCGACATCGCCGACCGCGACAAGCTCAGCTACATCGCCGCCCAGGCAGCCGATGCCCGGCTGAACGTGGAGCTGGAGACCGAGGGGATGACCCTCAACATCGGCCCGCAGCACCCGGCAACGCACGGCACGCTGCGCATCATCGTGCGCCTCGACGGTGAGCAGGTGGTGTGGGCCGAGCCGAGCTGCGGCTACATGCACCGCGGCTACGAGAAGCTCACCGAGGTGCGAACCTTCCCGCAGGTCACGGCGCTGGTCAACCGCATCGACTGGTTGGGCAGCATCGCCAACGAGACGCCGTTCATCCTTGCCGCCGAGAAGTTGATGGGCATCGAGGCCCCGCCCCGGGCCCAGCACATCCGTACGATCCTCCACGAGCTCAGCCGCATCGCCAACGTGTCGTTGTTCCTCGGTGACCTCGGCGTCCAGCTCGGCGCCGTCACCCCCGTGTTCATGGCCTTCCGGGACCGGGAGTACGTGCTGAACCTGATCGAGGGGGTCACGGGTGGCCGGTTCCACCCGAACTTCGACCGCATCGGCGGGCTGTACATGGATCTCCCCGCCGGGTGGATCGCCGAGACGAAGCAGGTGATGCGCAAGCTGCGCAACTTCTGCGACGAGATGGACGACCTGCTCTTCGGCAACGAGATCTTCCAGGCGCGGCTGCGCGGCATCGGCGTCATCCCGCCGGAGGTGGCCAAGCAGTACGGCCTGTCCGGGGCCAACTTGCGCGCCAGTGGTGTGGACTACGACCTGCGCCGCGACCAGCAGCTTCCACTGGCCTACGACAAGGTCGACTGGAAGGTCTGGACCCACCCCGACGGCGACAGCTTCGCTCGCTGCTGGGTGCGCCTGCAGGAGACCCGCGAGGCCACCAAGATCGTCGACCAGCTCCTGGACACCCTGCCCGCTGGCCCGGTGATGGCCAAGGTGCCGCGCATCATCAAGGTGCCAGAGGGTGAGGCCTGGGTCAGTACCGAGAACCCGCTGGGGGAGATGGGCTACTACGTGGTCAGCAAGGGCGACCTCGGCCCGTTCCGGGTGAAGATCCGCTCGGCGAGCTTCAACAACATCTCCATCGTCCCGTGGGTGCTGCGCGGCGTCTACGTGCCCGACATCATCGCCATCCTGGCGTCGCTGTATTTCATCCTCGGAGACATCGATCGATGATCGCAAGCGTCCCCTACTGGCTGCAGAGCATCTTCCGCATCCTCGGTGGTGCGGTGGCCGTGCTGCTGCCCGCCGGCACCATCGTCTACCTGTTCCTGTTCAAGATGATGTCGTTCATGCAGAGCCGCCTCGGCCCGATGGAGGCCGGGCCCTACGGCTCGCTGCAGCTGGTTGCCGAGGTGGGCAAGTGGCTGCAGAAGGAGGACATCACCCCCGAGCGCGCCGACAAGCGGATCTTCCGCATGGCGCCACTTCTGGTCCTGGTGAGCACGTTCCTGCTCGTCGCCGTGGTGCCCTTCGGGCCCGAGGCGTACTTCACGAATTTCGACGCCGGGGTGTTCTACATGCTGGCCGTCAGCTCGGTGTCCACGCTGGGCATCCTCATCGCCGGGTGGTCCAGCGCCAACAAGTACTCGATGCTGGGCGGCCTGCGCGCCGCCGGTCAGCTCATCGCCTACGAACTGCCGATGGTCCTGGCGGTGCTGGGTGTGGTGATCCAGGCCGGCACGATGAACCTCCAGCAGATCGTCGTCAAGCAGAACAGCGACTCCATCTTCGGCTGGGACGGGATCGGCAACCCGTACATCCTCACCCAGTTCGTCGGCTTCCTGATCTTCATGATCGCCGTCCAGGCCGAGCTCACCCAGACCCCCTTCGACATGCCCATCGCCGAGTCCGAGCTGGTGTCGGGCTACATGACCGAGTACAGCGGCTTCCGCTTCCTGATCTTCTTCATCGCCGAGTTCGCCACCGCCGGGGTGTTCGCCCTGATCGCCAGCGTGCTGTTCCTCGGTGGCTGGGGTGTGCCGTTCGCCTGGTTCGGCTGGGCGCCCAACGGCGACGCCGAGATCGCCAACTGGATGAACATCGGCGGACCGCTGATCATGTTCACCAAGATGCTGGTGCTCACCGGCATCATCATGTGGGTCCGCTTCAGCTACCCACGGTTCCGTGAGGACCAGTTGCAGCGCTTCGCCTGGAAGGTGCTGATCCCGCTGTCGCTGGCCAACATCATGGTCACGGCGATCCTGAAGGTGGTGTTCTGATGCCCACGCCGAACATTCCCGGCAAGGGCCTCATCAAGGGCCTTGGCGTCACGCTGAACACGCTGGCCCAGACCGTGAAGCCCAAGAAGCTCGGTGGCGGCGCCCAGACGGTGCAGTACCCGCACGAGAAGGAGACCCCGCCGGTTCGTGCTCGGGGCGTCATCGCCCTGCGTGAGGACAACTGCACGGTGTGCATGCTGTGCGCCAGGAGTTGCCCGGACTGGTGCATCTACATCGAGGGTCACAAGGACATGGCGCCGCCGCGCCGTGCCGGCGGCGCGCCGCGCAAGGTGAACAAGCTCGATCGCTTCGACATCGACTTCGCCCTGTGCATGTACTGCGGGATCTGCGTCGAGGTCTGCCCGTTCGACGCCCTGTTCTGGAGCCCGGAGTACGAGTACAGCGAACCGCACATCGCCGACCTGCTGCACGACAAGTCCAAGCTCGGCGAGTGGATGGAGACCGTGCCCGCTGCGCCCGAGCTGGAAGCCGGCGCCGAGAAGAAGAAGGGCAAGTGATGGTCGGTTCGTCGATCAACGTCGCCCAGAACATCGGCTTCTACCTCATCGCT
Organism: Ilumatobacteraceae bacterium; assembly: GCA_037045185.1. GTDB lineage: Bacteria > Actinomycetota > Acidimicrobiia > Acidimicrobiales > Ilumatobacteraceae > JAKOUY01. The sequence continues at coordinate 425,214 of JBAOHQ010000004.1, read as the reverse complement.
GCCGTCATGGTGGTTGCCGCGGTCAGCGTGGTGGTCAACAAGAACGTGGTCCACGCCGCGCTCTCGCTGGTGGTGGTGATGGCCGGCGCCGCTGCCCAGTACCTGCTCCTGGCCGCCGAGTTCGTGGCCGTCACCCAGGTGCTGGTGTACATCGGCGCCGTGATGGTCCTGTTCCTGTTCGGTGTGATGCTCACGCGCGCCAAGCTCGGCCGCGACGGTGACCTGAACAACAAGAACTGGGGCCTCGGGATCCCCGTTGCCGTGCTGATGCTCGGCGTCATCTCCTGGGCCGTGCTCGACGGCTGGAAGGACACCACCCTGCCGGCCGATCGCAGCCCGGTCAGCACCCAGGCGGTCAGCGACAGCATCTTCAAGCCGTACCTGGTGCCGTTCTGGGCGCTGTCGTTCGTCCTGCTCATCGCGGCCATCGGCGCCATCGTGCTGGCCAGGAAGGACTGAGCCATGTGGGTCAACAACTTCTTGATCCTCGGGGCCGTCCTGTTCTGCATCGGGGTGTTCGGGGTGATCGCCCGCAAGAACGCCGTGATGGTGCTGATGTCGATCGAGCTGATCCTCAACTCGGTGAACCTCAACCTGCTGGCCTTCAGCCAGATGCACGGCAACGCCGACGGCAACACCTTCGCGCTGTACATCATCGCTGTCGCCGCCGCCGAGGTGGGCGTCGGCCTGGCGATGGTGCTGCTGATCTATCGCAACCGCAAGAGCATCTCGCTCGATGAGCTGTCGGAGATGAAGGGCTGATGTTCCTGGCATACGAGGGCGACGAGGGCGGCCAGGCCGCGGCCGAAGCCGTGCACCACGCGGCGGGTTGGTTCCTGAACCACGCCTGGTTGATCCCGGTCATTCCGGCGGTCGCCTTCTTCCTGATCATCTTCTTCGGCAAGCGGATGCGCTACCAGGGCGCCGAGATCGGCATCGCCAGCATGGCCGCGGCGTTGTTCCTGGCCGCAGGCACCGCCATCCAGTGGATCAACTACACCGGTCACGGCGCGCCGCCGGTGATCAAGAGCTGGGTGTGGTGGCAGAGCGGCAACGTCAAGTTCGGGCTCGGCCAGCAGATCGATGGGCTGGCCGTGATGGCCCTGCTGCTCGTGGCGTTCATCTCCACGCTGGTCCAGATCTACTCCGTCGAGTACGTGCGCGGCGACCGCCGCTACACCCACTTCTTCGCCTCGATCACCCTGTTCAGCGCCGGCATGCTGGCCATGGTGCTGGCCGAGAACATGGTCCAGTTCATCCTCGGCTGGGAGATCATGGGCCTGTGCTCGTTCCTCCTGATCGGGCATTGGTGGGAGGAGGAGGCCAACAGCCGCGCCGCGCTGAAGGCGTTCTTCACCGTGCGCGTCGGGGACATGGGCCTGTTGGTGGGCACGGCGGCGCTGTTCGGCCTGCTGGGCACCTTCAGCATCAACGAGATCAACGAGAAGGTCGCCCTCGGTGAGGGCATCCGCCCGCACCTGTTGATGGTCGCCGCGGTGGCCCTGTTCATCGCCTGCATCGGCAAGAGCGGCCAGTTCCCGCTGCACACCTGGCTCCCCGACGCGATGGCCGGTCCCACCCCGGTGTCGTCACTGCTGCACTCCAGCACGATGGTCGTGGCCGGTGTGTTCCTCGTGGCCCGCCTGTACCCGGTCTTCCATCAGGGACTCGACATCAACGTCGCCGGCCAGCACGTCAACCTCATCGCCATCATCGGCGGCATCACCATCCTGGTGGCGGCCGTGTTGGCGTTCGTCCAGAACGACATCAAGAAGGTCCTGGCGTACAGCACCGTGAGCCAGCTCGGCTACATGATGATGGGTCTCGGCGTCGGCGCCTGGACGGCGGCGGTGTTCCACATCTTCACCCACGCCTTCTTCAAGTGCTGCCTGTTCCTGTGTGCCGGGTCGGTGGCCCACACCGGGTCCCATCACAGCTTCGACATGAAGCAGGACATGGGCGGCCTGCGCAAGAAGATGCCGGTGACGTTCTGGGCGTGGATGCTGTCCACGGCGGCGCTGTGCGGCGTGCCGTTCTTCAGCGGGTTCTTCAGCAAGGACGAGATCATCGACTCGGCGCACCACAACCACTACACGATCTTCTGGATCGTCGGGTTGATCGGCGCGTTCCTGACGACGGCGTACATGACCCGGGCCACGTATCTGACCTTCTTCGGCGAGGCCCGTGGCGGCGCAGCGCACTTCGTCCACGGCGACGACGCCCACGGTCACGCCGACGCCCACGCCACCGATGCCCACGCCGATGCTCACGGTCACGACGACCACCATGAGGTGCTCACCCACAGCCGGCCGCTGCCGTTCGCCCCGCACGACAGTGGGTGGCTGATCACCGCCCCGCTGATCATCCTCGCCGTGCTGGCCGTGGTCTCTGGCTACCTGAACGCCCCCCTGTTCCACATCGAGAAGTTCCACCACTGGGTCACCCCAACGGTGATCGAGGAGATGGTCCCCGAGGCGCCGGTGTTCAAGTGGCTCGCCGCGCTCCCGTCGATCCTGCTGGTGGCGGCCGGGTTCCTGGTCAGCCTGTACCTGTGCAGGGCCGTGTTCGGCAAGGCGGCATCGGCGTGGAAGGGGCTCACCCAGCGCAACGGCCTGCTGGGCGCCGGGCATCGCTTCCTGGTGAACAAGTACTACCTCGACGACCTGTACGAGAAGGTCATCGTCCACGGCATCGCCCACCCCATCGCCCAGGCCGCGTACTGGACCAACCAGCACGTCATCGACGGAATCGTCAACGCCGTCGGCAAGGGCGGCAAGCGAACGGGCGACTGGGTCTACCGCAACGTCGACCAGCGCGTCGTCGACGGTGCGGTCAATGGCAGCGGCGCCGCGGCGCAGGGCATGGGCAGCGCGCTGCGCCCGATGCAGTCAGGCAAGGTCAACCAGTACGGAGCGCTGCTGTTCAGTGCCGCAGCAGTCGGAGCGCTCGTACTTTTCGTCGTCAACAGGTAAGGGACATCCATGGACGTTCTCCGCGATCAGAACTGGTTGCTCAGCCTCGGCACCTTCCTGCCACTGGCAGGCGTGCTGCTGATGCTGTTCATCCCCAAGCGTGACGAACTGCTCATCAAGCAGGTCGCGTTGATCACTGCCGGGGCCACCGTGGCCGTGGGGACCTACACGCTGTTCCAGTTCCAGTACGACCAGGCCGAGAAGCTGCAGTTCTTCACCAACCCCGACTGGATCCGTCCCATTCGGGCCACGTACACCATCGGCCTCGACGGCATCAGCCTGCCGCTGTACTTCCTGTCGATGGTGATCACGCTGCTGGTGATCATCTACTCATGGGACCACATCCCGAGTCCCGGCAACCCCAAGGCGTTCCTCAGCCTGATGCTGGTCCTGCAGACCGGGATGGCCGGCACCTTCATCGCCCAGGACCTGATCCTGTTCTTCGTGTTCTTCGAGGTCGTGCTGCTGCCGATGTACTTCCTGATCGGCGTGTGGGGTGGCGAGCAGCGCCAGTACGCCTCGCTGAAGTTCTTCCTGTACACGATGTTCGGTTCGGCGCTGATGCTGGTGTCGTTCATCGCCTTGTTCATCGTCACCAAGGGCAACTCCGCCGAAGGTGGCAGCTTCGCCTTCAGCTGGTTCATGGAGCACGGCCCGACGATCGCCAAGAGCACGGCGATCTGGATCTTCGCCGGCATGTTCGTGGGCTTCGCCGTGAAGGTGCCGATGTTCCCGTTCCACACCTGGCTGCCCGACGCCCATACCCAGGCGCCCACCCAGGGCTCGGTCATCCTCGCCGCCATCTTGCTGAAGCTCGGCACCTACGGTTTCGTGCGCATCGCCATCCCGTTCCTGCCGCAGGCGGCGGTGAAGTGGGCGCCGGTGATCGGCGTGCTGGCCTGCATCGGCATCATGTACGGCGCCCTGGGCTGCCTGGCCCAGACCGACATGAAGCGCCTGATCGCCTTCTCCTCGGTGGCCCACATGGGCTTCGTCATGCTGGGCATCGCCACGCTGACCCCGCTCGGCATCAACGCCGCGATGTTCGGCATGGTTGCCCACGGGTTGATCACCGGCATGCTCTTCTTCCTGGCCGGCTCGGTCAAGGAGCGTTACCACACCCTGGAGATCAAGCGTCTGTCCGGCATGTTGAAGCAGATCCCCAAGCTGGGCTGGATCCTCGGCTTCTGCGCCATGGCGTCGCTCGGGCTGCCGGGGCTTGCCGGGTTCTGGGGCGAGTTCCCGGCGCTGGTGTCGGCGTGGAACCCGGCGAAGGTGCTGATCGCCGACGGCCAGCACGGCCTGTTCAAGGCGCTCACCATCGTGGGCGCGCTGGGCACGGTCCTGGCCGCTGCCTACCTGCTGTGGCTGTACCAGCGCACCGCGTTCGGTGAGCCCACCGCCGAGTTCTCCGGCTCGGGCGCCCACTCGTTGAGCGCCGCCGCCAACCATCACGACGACCACGGCTCGGACATCCACGACGTCACCACCTACGAGTGGATCGCCTGGACCCCGCTGCTGATCGCCATCGTGGTGTTCGGTGTCTACCCGCAGCTGATGTTCAAGGTCATGGACCCCGCCGTCACCAACCTGCTGCGAGCCTTCGGGAAGTGATGCCCCAGTGATCGCCTCGCTCCTGGCCAGCGATTTCGCCACGCCGCACGTCGACTATCACGCGCTCGCGCCCGAGATCGTCCTGGCGGCAGGGATCTGCGCGGTGATCGTGCTCGACCTGTTCCTCCCGGCGCACCGCAAGTGGATCACCTCCACCGTTGCCGGCTTCGTGCTGCTGGGCGCCGTGCTCCCGGTGGTGACCCTCGGCGTGATCGGTGCCGATGTCCGCCCGATGTTCGACGGGCGCTACGTCGTCGACAACTTCAGCCTGGTGCTGAAGGCGCTGTTCCTGCTGTCGGGCTACGTGGTCGTGCTGATGTCCAGCCAGGAGATGGACGAAAAGACGCCGTACCAGGGCGAGTACTACACCCTGCTGCTGACCAGCATCCTCGGCATGGCGATGATGGCGTCGTCACGGGATCTGGTCAGCGTGTTCGTCGCCCTCGAGTTCCTGTCGATCCCCTCGTACATGCTGGCCGCCTGGCGCAAGCGGGACAGCAAGTCCAACGAGGCGGGGATGAAGTACTTCCTGATGGGGGTCTTCGCCAGCGCCGTGATGTTGTACGGGATGAGCCTGCTGTACGGCGTGTCGGGCAGCACCAAGCTGGTCGAGATCGGCGCCGTCGTCACCGGCAGGGACCACATGGTCGGCGTCCAGGTGCTCGGTGTGATCTTCGTCATCGTCGGGTTCGCCTTCAAGGTGTCGGCCGTGCCGTTCCATACCTGGGCGCCGGACGTCTACCAGGGCGCACCCACCCCGATCACCGCCTTCCTCAGCGTGGCTTCCAAGGCCGCCGGCTTCGTCGCTTTGACCCTGCTGGTGTTCCTGGCCTTCCCCGGCGCCAAGGACGTGTACCAGCCGTTCCTGTGGGTGCTGGCCGCGCTGACGATGACCGTCGGCAACCTGCTGGCGTTGAAGCAGTCGAACATGGTCCGGATGCTGGCGTACAGCTCGATCAGCCAGGCCGGGTTCATCCTCATGCCGCTCGTCGTCGCCGGTTCCGGCAACGGGCAGACGTCACTGCGCGCCGTGGTCGTCTACCTGATCATCTACGCGGCCACGAACCTGGGGGCCTTCTCGGTGGTCATGGCCGTCAGCCGCAAGACGCGCAGCGGGGAGATCAAGAGCTTCGGAGGCCTGTTCAACTACGCCCCCGGACTCACCGTGGTGATGACCCTGTTCCTGGCCTCGCTGGCCGGCATCCCGCCCTTCGGCGGTTGGTACGCCAAGTTCGGAGCGTTCAAGGCCGTGCTGGAGGCGCGTACCGGGTGGGGCGACACCATCGCCGTGATCGCCGCGCTGAACACCGTGGTGTCGGCGGCGTACTACGTGCTGATCATGCGCGAGATGTGGATGAAGCCGGCGCCGGACGGCGACGAGACGCCCGTGCGCGTGCCGCGCAACCTGGTGGCCGCGCTGACCATCACGGCCGTGGCCACGCTCGCCTTCGGTCTGCTGCCCGGCTTCAGCGGCTACGGCGCCGTGACCGGCCTGGCTGGTGCCTTCGCCCGGTGATGCGCTGACCGCCGCCATCGCGGCGGCCGGCGGTGCCATCGCCTTCGATCAGTTCATGGATCTGGCCCTGTACGGGCCGGAGGGCTTCTACACGTCCGGCGGAACCGCTGGGCGGCGGGGCGACTTCATCACCAGTCCGGAAGTGGGCCCCCTGTTCGGTACCGTCATGGCCCGTGCCGTCGCCGCCGAGTGGGAGGCCCAGGGGTGTCCGTCGGGCTTCACCGTCGTCGAGGTGGGTGCCGGGCCGGGCACCCTGGCTCGGTCCCTTCGCCCGGCGCTGGCCGCGCTGGCGCAGCGGGAGAGCGGTGACCTCCGCTACGTCGCGGTCGAACTTGCCGAGGGGCAGCGCTCCCGGCATCCGGCGGAGGTGGAATCCACGGCCGAGCTTCCCGAGGTGATCGAGGCCGGGGTCGTCGTCGCCAACGAGTTGCTCGACAACCTGCCGTTCCGTCTGGCCGTGTTCGACGGCGCGTGGCGGGAGGCGTTCGTCACGATGGGTTCTGACGGTCGATGCGCCGAGATCCTCGGCGCCCCCATCGATCCACTCCCTGAGTCCCTGCCCGAGCGCGCCGCGCACGGGGCGCGGGCGCCGCTGCAGGACCGTGCCCACCACTGGGTCGCGTCGGCCCGCGCAGCGCTGACAACGTGGCCGGGTGATCGCCATCGACTACTGCACGCCGCGCACCGCCGAGCTCGCGTTGCTGGCGTGGCGGTCGTGGCTGCGCACCTACCGTGCCCACGAGCGCGGCCAGCACTACCTCGGCGCACCGGGCAGCCAGGACATCACCGCCCAGGTGTGCGTCGACCAACTGCCCGAGCCCGACGAGGTGCGCAGCCAGGCGCAGTTCCTGTCCCGCTGGGGCATCGACGAGCTGGTCGACGAGGGCCGGCGGGCGTGGGAGGCGGCCGCTGCCCGTCCCGATCTGGCCGCCATCACGATGCGCAGCCGGGTCACCGAGCGCGACGCGCTCGATGGACCCGACCGGACTCGGTGACTTCACCGTGCTGGAATGGCGAGTCGGGTCCGCGTCGACGTCGTGCGGCATCGTGCACCGGGAGGGATGACAACCATGCGGCGCGGACAGGGGGCAGCACGACTGGTGGTGGCCGACCTGGTCGTGCCGTTCGTGATCTTCGCCCGCCAGATCGGGGTCTGGACGCTGACCCCGTCGGCCGCGCCGGAGATGATGCGCGCCGACTGGACGACCTACATCCTCGCGCCGAACTTCTTGCGCACCGCCCCGCTGCTCACCTTTCCCATCGGGCGGGTGCCGGGCTACGTCTCACCGCCGGGCATCTCCTTGGCCATGGCCGACGCCAACCCGCTGCTGACCCCGGTGTACCGGTTGGCCAATGCGCTGTCTCCCGACCGCCCGGTCCAGCTGCTGGGGTGGCTGCTGTTGGCCGCCTATGTGCTCACCTTCGCGGCAGCGGCGCGGTTCATCGAGGCCGCCGGGCGACGGTGGGCCGGATCCCCGCTGGAGCTCCGCGACCGGGTGGCGGCACGCGGTCTGGCGGCGGCGCTGCTCGTCATGCCGTTCTTCTCCCTCCGGTACATCCATGTCTCGCTGACCAATCACTGGGTGATCATCGCCGCGTTGGGGGTGGCGTGCTTCCGCCGTGAGCTCACCCGGCGCAACGCACTCCTGCACGCCGGCGTGGTGCTGCTCGCGGTCTGCATCCAGCCGTACTTCCTCCCGATGGTGCTGGGCATCGTGACCCCCTTCGTGATCAGTGCGGTTCGCCGGCGGCCGGTGCCCACCGTGGTCGCCTGCGCCGGCACGGTGCTGGCGATCTTCGGCCTCGCCGCCGTGCTGGGGTTCATCGGTGGAGGTTTCACGGCTGCGTCTCGTGACTACGGGAGCTTCTCGGCCGATCTGACGACACTGTTCTCCCCACGGAAGTACGCCAGGTGGTTGCCGGACCTGCCCCACCACCCGAAGAACACCGAAGGGCTCGGCTTCGTCGGGCTCGGCGGGTTGGTGCTGATCGTGGCGGCATTCGTCGTGCTTCGACGCTCGGGCCGCAAGCTGTCAGGCCGAGTGCTGGCCGTCTTGGCTGCCTGTGGCGCCCTGTTCGTGCTGGCCGCGCTGCCCAGGCTCCGGGTGTTCGGTCTCACCTTCCTGGACCTCTCCAACACACCGCTGGCGCTCAACCCTCTCGGCCACATCTTCCGGGTCAACGGGCGGTTCATCTGGGCGTTGGCATGGCTGCTGGTCCTCGGCGCTGGCGGGGTGGTGATCGGCTGGCGGCACCCGCGCCAGCTGCTGGTCGTCGCCGCCGTCGTGGTGGTGCAGTTCGTCACCACCAAGCCCGAGCACATCGTCTCCACGCCGACGGTCGCCTATGAGCAGGCGCTGGCGACGCTGCGCTCCCGGGTGACCCCGTCGATCACGCTGCTGGAGCTCCAGCCGCCGTGGGTCGCCTACCAGTGCTATGCCGGATTCGGCATGAAGTTCAACGACCTGGCCCCGGTGCTGCTCGCCGCGTCCACCCTGCGCCTGGCGGTGAACAGCGGCTACCCGGCCCGGCCAGCGGTGGAGGCCAAGGCGGCCGTGTGTGACGCCAGCGCCGCCCGCTTCGCGGCGCGAGTCTTCAGCCCGCACTCGCTGTACCTGCGGTCCGTCCGGGCGCCTGCCGTGCGCGGTCTGTTGTGTGAGCCGATGACGGCCGAGATCAGCCTGTGCCGGCCGGGCGACGCGGCACCGTAGGGTTCCCGCCGCTCGCGGTACTGTCACTCCGTGCAGTTCCGCGTGCTCCTGATCGGCGCCGGCGGGCACGCCCGGGTGTGCCTGGAGGCGCTGGCGGACGACCCGGACCACCTCGTGATCGGCGCCGTCAGCCGTGATGGAACCGGCGTGCCGGATCTGCTGATCCCGATGCTCGGAACCGATGACGACGTGGGCGCGTTGATGGGCGCCCATTCGCTTCGCCACGCCCATGTGGCGATCGGCGACAACGTGGCGCGCGCCGGCGCGGCCGCCCGCTGGGTGGGCGCCGGCGGCGAGTTGCGCGCCTGCGTGAGCCGCTTCGCCATGCCGTCGCGCTCGGCCGCCATCGGGCCCGGCGCAGCACTGCTTCCCGGCGCCGTGGTCAACGCCGCCACGACCATCGGCACGGGCGCCATCGTCAACACCAATGCCTCGATCGATCACGACTGCGAGATCGGCGACTTCGCGCACATCGCTCCCGGCGCCGCCATTGCCGGCAACGTCGGCGTCGGCCCCAGAACGCTGGTCGGGATCGGTTCGCGGGTACTTCCCGGACTGCGGATCGGAGCGGATGTCGTCGTCGGGGCCGGGGCGGTGGTGACCGCCGACGTCCCGGACGGGGCAGTGGTGGTGGGCATCCCGGCGCGGGTCCGCCGCCCGTGAGCCGCATCGCCGAGGCGGTTCGCCGAGGCGCCGACGTGGTCGCCGGCCTGGTGGGTCTGACCGTCACCGCGCCGGTGCTGGCCGCAGCGGCAGTGGCGATCCGCCTGACGATGGGGCGAGGCGTCCTGTTCCGCCAGCGGCGCAGCGGGCTTGGTGGGAGGCCCTTCGACGTGCTGAAGCTGCGCACGATGCGCCACCCGGTCCCCGGTCGGGAGGGTCCGCAGTACGACGGCGAGCGGCTGACCAGTCTCGGGCGGTTCCTGCGCTCGACCAGCATCGACGAGCTGCCCTCGCTGGTGAACCTGATCCGCGGTGACATCACCCTGGTGGGGCCGCGGCCGTTGCCGGTCGGCTACCTGACCAGGTACACCGCGGCGGAGCGCCGCCGCCTGGAGGTCAAGCCGGGGATCACCGGGCTGGCCGTGATCAACGGGCGCAACGACACCACCTGGGACGAGCGCCTCGCCTGGGACGTGCGCTACGTGGAGAACCGATCGCTGCTGGGCGACGTGCGGATCATGGCGCAGACCGTCCCGCTGGTGCTTCGCCGACGTGGCATCAGCCAACCCGGCGCCGTCACGATGAGTGAACTCCCCGAGCGTCGTTGAGCCGCCGGTAGGTGTCCAGCGTACGGTCGATGACCCGCTGCTGGCCGAACTCGCGCGCCGCGAGCGCCACCGCCGCGGCCGACATCGAGCGCCGGGTGTCCGGGCGATCAGCCAACGAGACGATCGCCGCTGCCAGTGCGTCGGGATCACGCACCGGGACCAGCACCCCGGTGACCCCGTCGTCCACCACCTGGCGATTGCCGCGCACGTCGGTGGCGACGATGGGCAGCCCCATCGCCGCGGCCTCCATCGCCGCCCGCGGAAACCCTTCGCGCCAGCTCGCCGTCACGAACAAGTCCATCGCCGCGTAGCACCGGGGCATGTCGTCGCGCCGCCCGGTGAAGACCACGCCGTCGCGCCCGGCTGCCTCGACGAGGTCGTCGGCCACCGCGTCCTCCTTGTCGTCGTCGGCCGGCCCGATCACGACCATCCGCAGGCGAGGCCGATGATGGGTGAGCCGAGCCGCAGCGGCGCAGATCTCGGCGATGCCCTTCTCGGCGACGAGCCGTCCCACCACACCCACGACGAGGTCGTCGTCGGTTGCCTGCCACTCGTGGCGCAGGGCGGCGCGTTCGGCGGGCGGGATCGTTGCGGGGGAGAAGCGGTCGAGGTCGATGCCGTTGCCCAACCAGACGACCTTGCCCACCGGCACGTGCAGGCGGTGGATCAGGGTGTCCACGTCCTCAGGGCTCTGGACGAGTTCGACATGGCTGAACGCCGCGGCGATCCGTTCGGCGGCATAGACCGGCCAGCGCCGCCGGCGTCGATCGGTGGGCTGGGCGTACAGGCCGTGCTGGGTGTTGACCACCAACGGGACCCGGCACAGGCGGCCAGCGATCCGCCCGAGCACACCCGGCTTGGGGTTGTGGGTGTGCACGATGTCCGGGCGCACCCGGCGCAGCGCGGCAACCAGTTGCCAGAAGGCGCGCACGTCATCCAGCGCTCGCCGTGAACGGGTGAACCCGCTGAGGGCGACGTGCTCGACCCCCTGCTCACGGAGGTGGTCGACGTGCGGTCCGGGCGCCGACATCCCGATGACCCGGTACCCGGCATCGGCGAAGGCTTGCAGCTGCGGTCCGAGCAGCCAGTCGAGGCTCATGTCCGTGGTGGTGACGTGCACCACGACCGGGCGATGGGTCATGCCGTCGCCCCGCGGTAGCGCCAGCGGGCGGTTCGCTCCCGGACGAGCCCTTCGAAGCGGCCCGCGCCGGTGCACAACGCCTCGAACCGATCGAGGGTGAGGCCGCGCTGGACGGGCGTCCGCCGCAACCGATGGAGATCCGCGCCGGGACCGTTGGCGCCGCAGCCGGCCAGGGCCGCGCTGGCGAACGACGAGCGCACGACCACCTCGGTGGCGGGGGCGGGAGGGATGGCCTTCGGGTAGGCGAAGTGCGCCGGAACCGCGCCGAGGTGTCGCTGGATCGAGTCGATGGAACGGGTGACCTCGTCGCTTGCCGCGGACCAGTCGATCCGGTCGAACAGCAGGTGCCGGTGGCTGTGCGATCCAACGGTGACCCGGCCGCTGGCAACGGCCTCGGCAAGCTGTGGCCAGTTGGCCGGCGGCGCGCCCCAGGGGAACGGGATGCGTTGGTCGATGAAGTGCGTCGCTGCGTAGAGCGTGGCCGGTACCCGATGATCCACCAGGACGGGCAGCGCGTTGTCGGCGAAGTCGGTGGTGCCGTCGTCGAAGGTGACCACGACCGCGGGCGCCGCCACGCCGCGGGCGAGCGCGGCTGTGGCGTCGTCCAGGGAGAGGACCCGATGACGCGACGACAGGTGGGCCATCTGCTCGGCGAACTCCGCGGTGGGCAGATCGACCGAGCTGTCCGTACCGCCGCCGACGCGGTGGTAGATCAGCACGGTGATCCCGTTGCCGCGGGGGACGAGGCGGTCGAGCGCGCCGCTGGCTCGGCGGACCGCGCCGCGCAACAGGCTCAGCTCAGCTCCCGATGCCCCGGACGGTGAACCCGGCGGCGCTCCAGTCGGCCGCGTTCAGCAGATCACGGCCATCGACCACCGTGCGGCCGTCCATCACCGCGGCGACCTCGGCGGGTGGGATCCAGCGGAAGTCGTCCCATTCCGTCAGGACGGCCAGACAGCTTGCCCCCGTCGCCGCAGTGAGGGCACTGCCGACGATCTGGACCTGGTGGGGGATGAGCGGATGCGCCGCGCTGATGGCCGGATCGAAGGCGGTGACTGCGGCGCCGCTGGCGAGCACGCGGTCCACGATGGTCAGCGATGGCGAGTCCCGAAGGTCGTCGGTGTTGGCCTTGAACGTCAGGCCCCACACACCCACCGTGCCACCGGCGGCGGCGGCGATGATCTTGTCGGCGATTCGCTGCAGCTGGGTGTCGTTGGCCGAAATCGCCGCAGCGACGACACCGAAGTCCACACCCACCTGCGCCGCGGCGTGAACCAGCGCCCTGGTGTCCTTGGGCAGGCAGCTTCCGCCCCACCCCGGCCCGGCGTGCAGGTAGCGGGACCCGATGCGCGGGTCAAGGCCCATGGCCCCGGCGACGTCGTTGACGTTGGCGCCGATCTGCTCGCAGACCGCCGAGACGGTGTTGACGAAGCTCAGCTTGGTGGCCAGGAAGGCGTTCGAAGCCAGCTTGATCAGCTCGGCCGACGCCGAGTCGGTGACCACGACCGGCGCCGAGATGTGCCCGTACAGCGAGGCGACCAGCCACGCCGCGTCACGGTTCTCACTGCCGACGATGATGCGTGACGGCGACATGAAATCGCTCACCGCGGTGCCCTCGGCGAGGAACTCGGGGTTCGCTGCCACGTACACGTCGCCACGCCCGAGGCGTTGGGTGATTCGCTGGGCCGTACCGATCGGGACGGTCGACTTCGTGACCACCACCGTGTTCGGCGCCAACGCCTGGGCGATGTCGTCGGTGGCGGCGTCGATGAACGTCAGGTCGTGATTGCCGTCGTCTCCCTGCGGGGTGGCCACGCACAGGAACACCACCTGGCGGTTCTCGGCGGCGGCCGCGGCGCCGAGCACGAAGCGCAGCCGGCCGCTGGCGAGCGCCTTGCTGAGCAGGGCCGCAAGCCCCGGCTCGTGGAACGGGACGTCGCCGCGGCGCAGCCGTTCGACGCGAGCCTCGTCGATATCGGCGCAGACCACGTCGTGGCCGAGCGAGGCCAGGCACGCCGCCGTGGTGAGCCCGACATAGCCAGCGCCCACGACGCCCACATGCACCATTCGCACCATCGTACTGCCGGTCCTGGCACACTGGCCCGGTGACCAGCACCGGCCGGCGGATCCTCCTGTCACCACCGGACGCCGGCGAGATCGAGCGGGCGATGCTGCTGGCGGCCTTCGACTCCGGCTGGGTGACCCCCGCCGGCCCCGAGCTCGCGGCGTTCGAGGCGGAGCTGTGCGAGGCCACCGGCAGAGCTCACTGTGTGGTGCTCTCCAGCGGCACCGCAGCGCTGCACCTGGCCCTGCTCGGCGTGGGTGTGCGCGCCGGCGACGACGTGTTGGTCAGCGACCTCACCTTCGGCGCCAGCGCGTTTGCCGCCACCTACGTGGGCGCCCGCCCCTGCTTCGTGGATGCCGATCCGCTGACGTGGCAGATCGACGTCGCCCTGCTTGGTGGCGAACTGAAGCGCCGTGCCGCACGGGGGGATCTCCCCGCCGCCGTCGTCGCCGTGGACCTGTACGGGGCGATGGCCGACGGGGATGCTCTGGCCGACGTCTGCGCCCAGTACGGGGTGCCGTTGATCGAGGACGCCGCCGAGTCGCTGGGCGCTCGCCGTTCGGCCAACACCGGAGGCGGGTACGGGGTGGCCGCGGTGCTGTCGTTCAACGGCAACAAGATCGTCACCACCGGCGGCGGTGGCGCGCTGGTCAGCGATGACGGCGACCTCGTCGAACGGGCCCGCTACCTGTCCACCCAGGCGCGCCAGCCGGTGGCTTGGTACGAACACGCCGACATCGGCTTCAACTACCGGATGGGCAGCCTCAATGCAGCGGTGGGACGCGGCCAGTTGCGCACGCTGGCCGAGCGCATCGCCGCCCGTCGGGAGGTGCGGGCAGCGTACGTCTCCCGGCTCGGCGGCCTGGAGGGTGTCACGTTCCAGGAGGCCGGGGCCGGCAGCCAGCCAAACCACTGGCTGACCACGGTGCAGATCGACCGCGCCGGGGTCACTCCCAGCGTGCTGGTGGAGCGTCTCTCCAGCCAGGGGATCGAGGCTCGTCACGGGTTCAAGCCGATGCACCTCCAGCCGGTGTTCGCCGGTCATCCGGTGATCGGTGGCGCCGTCGCCGCCCACCACTTCGCCACGGCGATCTCCTTGCCCACCGGCCGGCACATCGGCGTCGACGACATCGAACGGATCTGTGCGGTGATCGTGGAGACATGCGCCGGCTGAACCCGCTCGGGCGGGCGCTGGCCGGTGGCGCCGCCGGCGCCACGGTTGCCTGGAGGGTGTTGGAGATCCCGCCGGCGGAGGGTCGGCCGTGGTGGCCGGTGGTCGGCACCGTGGTGGTCGCCGCCGTCATCGGTTGGTCGCTCTCGCCGCTGCGGGTGCTGCTGCACACCCCTGGATTCGTGCCCATCGCCCTCGCCGGGTGGCTGGCCGCGGTGTACGGGTGCGTGCCCGAAACGGACCAGATCCCCCCGGTGGCGGCATGGGTGGCAGCCGCGCTGGTGTTCGAGGTCGTCTGGGGACGTTCGCTGCCGTGGCTCGCCCACCTCGGTCTGGCCACATTGATCCTGTGGGCAGGGCTGTTCGGCGCATCCGGTCAGGGGCGAGCCGTGATCGGGACGTGGTTCGGGGCCTGGGGGTTGGTGCTCGGCCCGGCGATGCTGTTCGTCGTGCCGGAACTTCGCCGCGCCCCACTGCTGTTGCGCTGGGTGGTCACGGGCGCGGGAGGTGTGGCCGCGCTGATCGTCGCCCGGACCGGGGCGCTGCGCCCCCCGGTGCGTGGCGCTGTGCGCTCGGCGATGCTGTGGGCAACGGTGTCGGCGTCGCTCGCGCTGGCGCTCATCCTGACGGTGGGGGAACTGGCGCACAGGATGCCTGCGTCGCGCCGCCGGCGGTGAGCCTGGCCCACGCTCCCGCCAGCGTGACCCTGCCCGCCGCTACCGTGGGGGCGTGCTGAAGAGGCTGCCAGGCAGTGCAACGCGCCGCGAGACGCGCGACGCCGTCCGCCGTCTGGTGGGTCCCAAGCGTGGGCTGCTCAACGTGGTGGTCGTCACCGCGTTCCTCGGCGGTATCTCCGAGGCGCTGCTGCTGGTCATGATCAGCCGCACGGCGCTGGCGGTGGCCAAGGGTGCCGATCGAGTCGGCCTCTTCGGCGCCCACACCGTCCAGGTCGGCGTGGCCGTACTGCTGGCGCTGCTGTTCCTCACGACCCGCTACGCGTTGAACCTGCTCGGCATCCGCGCCCAGAGCGACGCCGCCGCCTACGTCTCGGCCACCCAACGCAAAGCGTTGGCCGATGCGTACGTTCGTGCCAAGTGGCCGACGTTGCAGGCGATGCCTCCCGGGCGCTTCCAGGAGTTGATCACCGGGTTCGTCGGCTCGGCCATCACCGTCGTCGCCTCGCACAACATGATGCGCTCCTACGGGTTGAACCTGGCCGCGCTCCTGCTCATGTCGCTGGCAATCAACCCGGTCGCCAGCGCAGCCGTCCTGGTCGCCCTGGTGGGCCTCAGCTCGGTCCTGGCGCCGCTGCGGGCGCGTGTCCGGCGCCGCGCCAAGCGCAACGCCCAGGCCAATCTGGTGTTCGTCTCCGAGACCTCCGAACTGGCGTCGATGGGCCAGGAGATGCACGCCTTCGGCGTCGGCCCGCAGTTCGGCAGGCTGTTCGACGATGCGGTCGATCGGGCGATCGTCCCCTGGCGACGGTCGCAGTTCCTGTCCAGCACGCTGGGCCCCTCGTACGTGTTCCTCGCCTACGGATCGCTGGTGGCCGCGCTCGGCATCGCCACCGTGGCCAAGACGACCTCGCTCGACAGCGTCGCCGCGGTCCTGCTGGTCATGATGCGCTCGCTGAGCTACGGCCAGTCGTTGCAGATCGCCGCCGGCGGGTTGGCCACTTCGCTTCCTTCGCTCGAGATCCTCGACGCGGCACTGGACGAGTTCCGCTCCGAGGCCATGCCCACCGGTGGCGAGGTCATCGAGTCCGTGGGCGAACTGCGCTTCGACCACGTGAGCTTCGGCTATCAGCCGGACCGGCCGGTGCTGCACGACGTGTCGTTCTCCATTGCCAAGGGCGAGATCATCGGCGTCATCGGGCCGTCGGGGAGCGGCAAGAGCACCATGGTCCAACTGCTGCTCGGCTTGCGCTCACCCGACGCCGGCGACGTACTGGTGGACGGCGTCCCGCTCGGCAAGATCGACCGAGCCGCGTGGACATCGCTGAGCTCGTTCGTCCCGCAGGAGCCCCTGCTGCTTGGTGGCCAACTCGTCGACAGTGTGCGGTTCCTGCGGCCGCAGCTGACCGATGCGGACGTCGAGGCAGCCATCCGTGCCGCCAACCTGTGGCCGGAGGTGCAGGCCATGCCCGACGGTCTGCGCACCGATGTCGGGCCCCGCGGGGCCAAGCTGTCGGGAGGGCAGCGCCAGCGGGTGTCGATCGCCAGAGGGTTGGCGGCCCGCCCCCAGGTGCTGATCATGGACGAGCCGACATCCTCGCTGGACGTGCACTCCGAGTCGTTGATCCGAGACACCCTGGCGTCACTGCGCGGCAAGGTGACGGTGATGATCGTGGCCCACCGGATGTCCACCCTGGAGATCTGTGACCGGATCATGGTCATCCAGCACGGGGTGATGAAGGGCTTCGACACGCCGAGCCGGCTGGCGGAGAACAACGCCTTCTACCGGGAGTCGCTGGTCCTGTCGGGCATCATCCGCGAGTCCTGACGCCTCGCTCGCTACCCGATCTGGCGGCGCATCCATTCCACGGTGGCCGCCAGTCCGACGTCGAGCGCCACCGGCCGCACCGCTGGGAACAGGGCACGCACCCTGGTGCCGTCGGCCGAGCTGTGCAGCACGTCGCCCACCCGTGGGGCGGCGTAGCGAACGTTCAGGCTGCTGTCCAACACCTGCGAGAGGCGGTCGATGATGTCGTTGAGCCGGATGCGTGAGCCGAACGCCAGGTTGACCGGCTCGGCACTGGTCACCCGGCGGATGACCGCGTCGGTCAGGACCTCGCACACGGTGTCGACGAAGGTGAAATCGCGGGACTGGGATCCGTCTCCGAACACGGTCACCGGTTCGCCACGCAGCGCTGCATGGACGAACGCCGGAATTGCCGCGGCGTAGGCGTGCCCGGCCCGTTGGAGGGGGCCGTAGACGTTGAAGAACCGGAACGCCAGCACCGGGAGCGCGTAGCTGGAGGAGTAGGCGAGCGCCGTCGACTCGGTCGCCAGCTTGCTGGCTGCGTACGGGGACATCGGACGAGGGGCGAGGTCTTCGTGCTTCGGCAGTGCCGGGTTCGAGCCGTACACGCTGCTGCTGCTGGCGAACAACACATGGGTGCCGGCTCGTCTCGCCGCTTCCAGCACGTTCACCGTGCCCGTGGCGTTGACTGCGAAACTCGTGGTGGGGTCGGCAACGCTGCGCGGCACCGAGCCGAGCGCCGCGAGGTGGACGATCGCTTGCACCCCCGTGCACGCCCGACCGACGGCGTCGGCGTCCAGGACCGAACCAACGCGGACCTCGACGTCACACCCGTCGAGGTTGTCCAGCGACCCGGTGGACAGGTCGTCCAGCACGATGACCTCGACTGCGCAGGTGGCCAGCAGCGTGCGGCACAGGTTGGCGCCGATGAACCCGGCGCCACCGGTGACGAGGACTCTCACGTGCCCGTGGTGCTGTGGTCGATCGCCAGGCGGTGCAGGACCTGCGCGCACCTGGCGTCGTTCAGTTCGTCGACGTGGTGCTCGAGCATCAGCACGCCCTGCTCCAGGACGTCGGCATCCGCCGCCACCGTGTCGAGGCGGGTGATCGACGGGTGAGCGGTGGGCGAGGACGACTCCTCGAGGGTCGACAGCTCCTCCTGCAGCTTCTCCCCGGGCCGCACGCCGACGATGCGGACCTCGATGTCCTGGCCGGGGATGCGCCCCGACAGCCTGATCATCCGTTCGGCAAGATCAAGGATCCTGACCGGCTCGCCCATGTCCAACATGAAGATGTTGCCGCCAGAGGCCGACGAGGTTGCCAGGGTGGCGGCGTGGAGCACGAGGTGCACTGCCTCTTGGATGCTCATGAAGTACCGCGTCATCCGCGCGTCGGTGAGCGTCACCGGACCCCCGGCCTCGATCTGCTTCATGAAGGTGGGGACCACGCTGCCGCGGCTGCCGACGACGTTGCCGAAGCGCACCGCGCAGAACGCCGCGTGGCGAGGCGCACGTGTCATCAGGATCTGCTCACAGATCCGCTTCGAGGCGCCCATGACCGAGGTCGGATGGACCGCCTTGTCGGTGGAGATCAGCACGAACCGGTCCACGTCCACGGCGATCGCCGCGTCGATCACGTTGGAGGTGCCCAGCACGTTGGTGTGCACTGCCTCGGTGGGGTGGTCCTCCAGGAGCGGCACGTGCTTGTGCGCCGCCGCGTGGAACACCACCGTGGGTCGGTGGGTGGAGAACACGGCGTGCATCTGCCGGCGGTTCCGAACGTCGGCCAGCACCAACGTGGCTGAAGGACCCAGTTCGGCAGCGACATCGTGCAAATGCGTCTCGTCGTGGTCGACCAGCACCAGCTTGCGTGGCTCGGCGGCCAGTACCTGACGGGCGATCTCGGACCCGATCGAACCGCCAGCACCCGTGACGAGCACCGTTTGTCCGGTGAGCATCTCGCGCACCGGCGTCAGATCGGTGGTGACCTGATCGCGTCCGAGCAGATCCTCGATCCGCAGATCGCGCAGATCACGCAGCGAGACGCCGAGGCGCATGGAGTCCGACATCGGCGGCATGATCTTCAGCGGGACCCCGGCCCGCTCGGCGCCCTCCGCCGCCCGGCCGAGCACCTCGTGGCTTGGGTTCGGGATGGCCAGCACGGCGAGATGGGCGCCGAATCGCTCGACCACGCCGGCGAGGTCGTCGAGCCCGCCGGCGACCTCCACGCCGCCCAGTGAGCGGCCGGCCAGGTTGGGATCATCGTCCACCACCGCTACCGGGCGGAACCCGCTCCTCGGGTTCGCCATCATGTCGCGCACCACGCTGCCGGCCAGGTCCCGGCTACCGATGACCACGACCCGCAAACCGTTGGGCGAGTCCAGCCGCTGGAAGGAGAACAGCCGGGATTGAAAGCGGACCAGTCCCATCAGCGCCACCGTGCCCATGACCCCGATGGCGACGACGGAGTAGGGGAGCCGGCGAGTCGTGGTCTCCAGGACGAGCAGGCTGGAGACCATCAGCGACCCGGAGGCAAGCAGGCGTCGGGCCTCGTGGATGCTGGCGTGGCGCCAGACCTTGCCGTACAGCCCGCACACGGCGTTGCTGATCAGGACGATCAAGCCGACGAATGGCATGAAGTTCCAGAAGCGGTTCCAGAAGGCGCCAGGGACCCGGCCCTCGAACCGCAGCACCAGGGCGCTGATGAAGGCGGTGAGGCACAACACCACGTCCATGGCCGCGATGACGTAGTCACTGCGGATCTGGACGACCCGCCGCGCCATGCGCGCCCAGAGTTCGGACACCGTTCCCGTCACATCAGCTCCTTGCCCGCCCCTGAACGAGGTCATGCTATCCGGGGCGTTGGACCAATGGCCAGAACCCCTCACTAGAGTCCGCCGGGTGGGTCGGCGTGTGCTGTGGGTGGTCAAGGGGCTGGGGCCGGGCGGCGCCGAGCGCCTGCTCGTCGAGATCGCCCAGGCAGGCGCCTTCGAGGATGGCGCCATCGAGTGCGCCTACGTCGTGCCATGGAAGGATCACCTGGCCGACGAGCTCGCTGGGCTGGGCGTGGAGACCCATTGCCTGAGCCGGTGGCGCTCGGATCCGCGCTGGCCGGTGGCGCTGGCGCGGCTGATTCGCCAGCGCGGCTACGCCGTCGTTCACGTTCACGCCCCGCTGCCGGGCGCCGTGGCGCGGCTGGCCGTCCGTGCGATGCCCGCCGAGCGACGGCCCCAGGTCGTCACCACGGAGCACAACGCCTGGCCGACGTACCACCCGATGACCCGGTGGCTGAATCGTTTGACCGGTCGTTCCGATGCGGCCACCATCGCGGTCTCGTCGGAGACCGCCGCGTCGTTGCGTGGCCGGGCAGCCAAGAGGGTGGAGGTGCTGCGCCACGGCGTGGACGTGAACGCGGTCGCCACCGCTGCGGCCGAGCGCCACGCGGTGCGGGCCGAGATCGGCGTCGCCGACGAGATCGCACTGGTCGTCACGGTCGCCAACTACCGCGAGCAGAAGGACTACCCGACGCTCCTGCGCGCCGCCCGCATCCTGGCCGACTCCGCAGTGCGGTTTCGCCTGCTGGCCATCGGCCAGGGACCGCTGGAACGCGACATCGTCGCCCTGCGAGACGAGTTGGGCCTGGGCGACGTGGTCGAGATCTGCGGGTTCCGCGCCGATGCCCGCCGCCTCCTCGCCGCCGCGGACGTCTTCGTGCTGTCCTCCAAGTACGAGGGGCTTCCCGTGGCGGCAATGGAGGCGACCGCCCTCGGTGTCGCCATCGTCAGCACCGCCGTTGGGGGCATGGCCGAGGAGTGGACCGACGGCGTCGACGCGCTGCTCGTTCCCGCCGAACGGCCCGACCGGTTGGCCCAGGCGCTCGAGCAGGTGATCGAGGACCGTGCGCTGCGTGAGCGGTTGTCCAGGGCGTCGCTGGCCAAGGCCGCTCGCTTCGACATCGGGGCCGTGGTCGACCGGATGCGCGGTCTGTACGGGATCGAGTCCGCGAGGCCAGCCGCCGCGCCCCGGGCAGTTCGGCGCGCCGGGCCGGCGGACTCGCTTGCCATCCGCCGTGCCTCGGGGGCGGACCGGGACGAGATCATCGACGTGCTGTGGGCGGCGATGGGCGCCGCGCCCGACGATCGGCATCGTGCCCTGTTCGCCTGGAAGCACGACGAGAACCCGTTCGGGGCGTCACCCATCTGGGTGGCGACCGACGAGGAGCGGATCGTCGGCGTGCGGGCGATGATGCGCTGGCGGTTCCGCCGGGGCGTCGAGGTGCTGTCCGCGGCGCGGGCGGTGGACACGGCGACGTTGCCCGCCTATCAGGGCCGTGGCTTGTTCCGCCGGCTGACCGAGCACGCCCTCCATGAGCTGGCCGGCGCCACCCACTTCGTCTTCAATACGCCGAACCAGCAGAGCCTTCCCGGCTACCTGACGATGGGCTGGGGTGAGGTGGGCAAGCTGGCGGCGGCGATGAGCCCGCTCGGGCGGTCCGGTCCGGCACGGGCCGTACGCTCCCGCGTTCGCGGCCGAACTGTGGTCGGAGCCCGTCGAGCTCGGTGAGCCAGCCTCGGTGTGGTTGGCGCGCAACGACGTCACGAACCGGACGGTCCTGGAGGGTGATGTCCGCCGGATCGTCACGGACACCTCGCAGGAGTTCTGGTCGTGGCGGCTCGGCCTGGGCAGCCTGCACTACCGCGTCATCGACGACGGCGACGTCGCCGTGGCCGTACGGGTCAGGCGACGCGGCAACGCACGCGAGCTCGTCGTCGTCGGTGGGTTCGGCGCTCGTGAGCGGACCGACGCGCTCGCTCGGCAGGCGGCCCGTCGCGCCGGGTGTGACTACGCCCTGCGCCTTGGTGGCCCGAACCTGCGTCACGGGTTCGTCGCCCTGCCCACCGGCGGGCCGTTGCTCACCTGGCGGTCGGTGGATCTGAAGGCAATGCCGCCACTGGCGAACTGGTCGCTGACGATGGGCGACGTCGAGCTCTTCTGATCAGCGCCCGCACCAGTGGCGCACGAGTCTCGTCACCGCGTCGTCCACCTCGTGGGCCATTCGCCGGTAGGCGCGCCGCGGGCCGCCGTACGGGTCGGCGATGTCGTCGAACGGCGGTGTGCACACCGGTGAGCCGTCGACGGATGTCGTCAGCCGCCGCACCCACTGCTCGAACGGCACCGGGTTGCCACCGATGAGCTCGGCTCGACGGGCGGCGGCCAACAGCGTGGTGGTGGGGGTGTGCGGTGACCGCCAGAGCACCTCGTCGACGTGGGCGACGGTGGCGGCCAACACCAAGTCCGCCCGGCCCAGCAGGGCCATCGTGGCCGGTTGGGGGAGGTGGTGACTGACGTCGACACCCAGGTCGTCGGCCATCCGGCGCAGATGACGGTCGGGGGTCAAGCCGACGGCCGGTGAGGTTCCGGCAGACGTCACAGCCACCGCCGCGTCGACATCTGCCAGGCCCCTGGCGAGGAGCACCTCGGCCAGCGGCGAGCGGCAGATGTTCCCCGTACAGACCACGATGATCTGACGCTCGCGAGTCACCGGCCAAACGGTAGCGACGAATGGTCCACGTCCACCGATAAGAATGGCCGGATGGCGGACGAGGACCACCCGGAACGGCGGGTGGGGGCCCGCCGGGTGCGCGTCACGCACATCGAGGCCTGGATCATCGCTGGCATCGCCATCGTCGCTGGCATCGGCGCCGCGGTGGCCCAGATGCGTCCGACGCCCTGGGGGCCGGCGAACGTGGCGTGGTCGGTCACCGGGACGGCTGCCGTCGTGTGGGCCGGAGCGACGGCGAGGTGGTGGCTGTTGGCCTGTGCCGCCATTGCAGTGACCCCGCTGGCATCGGGGCCGTCGGTCGGCGGCGCGGTCGGTGGCTTCGCCGCAGCCCTGGCGGTCGGGTATTGGCATCGCCGGTTGCCAGTGGTGAGAGCCCTCAGCGCTGCGCTGACGGCGCAGGCCGTCGTGCGCGCCAGGCTTGACTGGTTCCACGGCGCCACGGCGCTGCTGGCCCTGGTGCTGGCCCTGGCGGTGGGCCTCAGCGGATTGAGCCGCCGGAGCCGGTGGGTACGACGGCGCGCCCGGCACCTGGTGTTCGTCCTCGGTGTCGGTGTGGGGGTCGCCATCCTGGGCGCCGCCGTGGCCGGGATCACCGCCCAGTCGGCGCTCACCCAGAGCCGTACCGTGCTCCGCCAGGCGCTGTCGGCCTTGCGTGCCGGTGACTTCGCCAAGGCGTCGACGCTGATCGAGCAGAGCCGTAGCCAACTTCGCCGCGGGGCCGATGCGTTCGAGCGCCCGTGGTCCGTGCTCGCCCAGGCGATCCCGGTGGTCGGCCAGCAGGTCGACGCGCTGCACCGGGTCGCCGACGCCGGGGCGGACATGAGTGAGGTCGCCGGTTCGTCGATCAGCGAGATCGACCTCGACTCCTTGACGGTGCGCAACGGGATCATCGACCTCGGCGCCATCGACCGGCTGAAGTCGCCGATGAGCCGCACGTACGCAGCGCTCGTGCGGATGAACAGCGCGTTCCACCACCGCGGTGACACCTGGTTGGTGGGTCCGCTCGCCAGCCGCCTGCGCCCCGTGGCCGACGAGGTCGCCGACCTCCTCCGTCAGACCAAGGTGGGCCTCGACACGGTCGAGGTGGCGCCGGGCCTGCTCGGCCGGGACGGGCCGCGCACGTATTTCGTGGCGTTCACCACGCCCGCGGAAGCTCGCGGGGCGGGCGGGTACATGGCGACGTGGGCGGAGCTGCGCGTCGACCACGGTCGCATCGACGTCACCAGGACTGCCAACACGATCGCCTTGATCGCCGCCAACCAGCGGCCCGTGCTCAAACTGTCACCCGAGTACGTCAGCCGTTGGGGTGGCTTCGGCGCTGGAAACGGGCGTGATCCCGTCAGCATCGACTTCTGGTCGAACATCACGATGCCCCCTGACCTGCCAACGGTTGCCGGCGTGATCGCCCAGATGTACCCCAACAGCGGCGGCACGGCGATCGACGGTGTCATCACGATGGACATCCCCACCATCGCCAGGTTCCTGAAGATCACCGGCCCGCTGACGGTCCCGAGCCTTGACCAGCAGCTCACCGACGCCAACGCGGCCCAGTACCTGCTGTACGACCAGTATGAGCAGTTTGCCGACGAGAGCCAGCGAGACCGGGTCATGGCCGCGATCACCGAACAGCTTCTGTCGGCGGTGTTCGACGGCTCGTTGCCGGGGGTTCGCGTGATGGCCGAGGCCATCGGGCCGTCGATCACGGAGCGACGCCTGACCGTGTGGTCGATGCACGAGTCGGACCAGCCGCTCCTCCACGCGATCGGCATCGACGGTGCGCTCCCGGACGCCGCCAGCACGGCGGACGGCTTCGCCGTCGTGGTCAACAACGCCGCCGGGAACAAGCTCGACGCCTACCTGCGGCGAGAGATCTCCTACACCGCAGTGCTCGACCGGCCCCGATCACGGGTGACCGGAACGCTGGAGACCACGCTGTCGAACACGGTGACCAACCCCGACCGGCGCTCGCCGTATGCCGTGGGCAACCTGGTCGGGCTGCCCGCCGGGACCAACCGGATGTTCCTGTCGGTGTACACCCGGCTGCCCGTGGAGGTTGCGCTCCTGGACGGCGCACCGGTGCCCGTCGCCGCGCAGACCGAGAAGGGCTGGCACGTCAGCTCGCTGTACGTGTCGCTCGCCCCGGGCCAGCAGCGGGTGCTCACGCTGAAGGTCGCCGGTCAGATCGATCCCCGCCAGCGGTACGAGGTGGTCGCCGTCCCGCAACCGTCGGTGCAACCCGACACACTGCGGGTCCGGGTGACCACCCAGGCAGGAGACCTGGTCGGGCAGCGAGCCGGACCATTCGACGCGCTGTCGCGCGTTGCGGAATCGGGCTAGGCTGCGGCGGTACCTTCCAGTTCAGTGGGCGTATGGAGGCGGAAGATGGCGCGAACAATCATGGCGCGAACAATTAAGGTGTTGGGGTTGATGCTCCTCATCGCGACCATGTCGGGCACCGCGGCGCGCGCCCAGAACGAGGCCTACCCGCCGTCGAACGTCCTCCTCGCACTGGACCCCGTTGCCTGCGATGCCACCGCCATCACCGGTGCGGTCGAGTTCCTCCAGCCCGGATCCGAGGCGACGATCACCCTGGACGCCGCGGCGCTCGGGTTGGAAGGCGTTGGCGCCCATCGCCAGCACCACCGTCACCGTGAACGGGGACGGCCAGGCCGCCTTTACCCTCACCGCTCCCACCGGCGCGTACGGGACCTTTACCGTTTCCGTGGCTGGGCTGGACTCCAACGGTGATCCGGTCAGCGTCTCGGGCTCGGTCACGCTGGTCAAGTGCGTTCCGCTTCCTGACACCGGGTCGAACTCCACCGGGATGTTCCTGAGCATCGGCGCCGTGGCAGTGATGGCCGGTCTGATGCTGGTCGTTGCCACCACACGTCGCCGCCGCTCGTCCGCCACCGCCTGAGGCGACGCGGTGACGGCCTGCGTCGGGCCCTAGCCGCGACCGAGATCCGTCAGAGTCGCCGCCACGTGGGCTGCTGAGCAGGCGCGGAGCCTGCCACCGATGCTCAGATGGGTGAGCAGGTCCAACCATTGCTCGGCGGCGTCCGCGTCGGCGGGTGTGGGCATCGCGGCCAACACGGCCGGAACCAGCTCGTCGGCCACCATGACGACACCGCGCAGCGGGAACGCAGTCCCGTCCGCACGCTGCACGGTCCGATGGACAGGATCCACCCAGATCGGCGCGGCTGGTGATGCCCCAGGAGGCGACCCCGGTGGCCGCGACGCGGGCTCAAGCACGACCCCGGTGGCGACGTCGTGGACGATGGCGATCACCCGTAGACACCCGTCCGGAACGCTGAGCGTCGCCAGCTCGGCGTCGAGCAGGGAGAGCAGCGTGCCCATCCGCCTCGACTCCGCCATCACCTCCCCGGCCCGATAGAGCGTGCCATGGCCCTTGAGAAGATGCGGAGCAATGACCGTGTAGTTGCTGTCCACGGCAGCAGCGTCCTGGACGACCCGGTCGGCGTAGCGGCGGCGCATGGCCGACGCGGCTGTGGCGGTGTCGATCCGAATGCCCACCAGCCACGGTCCGCAGCGGACTGCGAGGGTGTCCGCCCACACGGGGCGGAGCTGGGGTGAACCTCAAGGGTCGGGAGGCCGCGGCATCGGGATCGGGGTCGGGTGATCGGACTGCGTTGCGGCCGCCGGCCGTCCCGGTGTGGCGAGCAGTCCCGCCTCCGCCAACTCGTCGACTGCTCGGCGGATGTCAGACTCGATGGACGCGGGCGGCACGCCGTACAGATCGCCCAGTTCGTCGATGATCTGCTCGACGGGGGTGGCGCCGTCGATCAACGCCCAGATCGCGGCCGCGGTGCCACCGAGGTGACGCACCTGCCCTGTGCCGGCATGGCGGACGACGACCTCGTAGCCGCGGTCGAAGAACTCGGCCTGGGTGATGTCCGGGTGGACCGACGGAGCGGTCACGTCAGCGCCTCGATCAGCATCTCGACGGCGGTCCCGGCGTCGCTCATCGCCGTCGACAACCGCAGCCCGATCGCCGAGCGAGCCAGCTCCTCGACGAGAGGCATCGAGGGATCACCGCGCCCCGCCGACAACACCGACAGCGCGGTCTGTGCCTGGCCGAGGTTCTCCAGGGACGCTGTGTCGCCCGGCACGATCTCCACCACGGCGTGCAGTTGGACTCTCTCGGCGACTGCCTGGGGATCGATCTCGGTGATCGGCACGAACTGGCCATGAGCACCGATCTCGGCGACGACGGGCGCGGGCCGAGCCGGCCACCATGGCGCCCACGTCCCGACGAGCACTGGAAGCAGCGTGGGCACAGCGGCGCAGTCCGGCCCGACCACCGCGCTGCCATGGCTGATGAGCCGACAACCATGGTCGGCCAGGGCCTTGGCGATCGCCATCCGCTGCTGTGCGTCGCTCGTGACGACCAGGGCGGCTCGTCCACCAATCACGACCGATGCGCCAGCGACGACGAGGTAGCCCAAGCGTGCGATTCGCGCCGCGATCGCCTCGTCCAACTGATCGAACAGCGCCTGACTTGGAATCCCCCGTGGCGCGGTGTCGCCGGCGCGCAGGACCCAGCGGGGCCACGGATGCTCCCAGTGTTCGAAGGCCAGGGTCGGGGTCGCCGCCGCGCCGTCTCGCGCTGGTCCAAAGACAGCGCAGAGATGGCTGCCGAGACTCACGTGGTTGGTCCGAAGCTGGAGCAGCTCGCCGACCGCCGGACTGGCGACGGTGGCCACCGGGACGCAGCGAGCCAGAGCTGCCGAGGTCACCCGGCGAGCCTACCGTCGCATGGATTGCGGGACGGCAAGCTACGTTGGCCGGTGCGATGAGCAGGTCATGCCGGTGAGATTGATGTACGTCATCGACAGCTTGGGGGCCAGCGGCGCCGAGCACTCCACCGCAGCGATGCTGCCAGTGCTGACCGAGCGCGGCCATGAGGTGCGCGTCACCACGCTCTACGACGCCGGATACGGCGACGAACACGACCTTCGTGCCCGCGGCTTCGACGTCACGCCGTTGCGCGCCGCAGGGCGCGCCGGGCGAGTCGGCGAACTCCGTGCTCGCATCCGTCAGTTCCGCCCCGACATCGTGCACACGGCGCTGTTCGCCAGCGATCAGATCGGCCGGCTTGCGGCGTTGGGAACCGGGGCCCGCGTGGTGTCCAGCTGGGTGAACACACCCTACGACCGGCATCGCCTGGCGGATCCCGCCGTCGACCGCCGCAAGGTGCGTGCGGTGCAGGCGCTCGACGCAGCGACGTCTCGTCTCGTGCACCGGTTCCACGCCGTGTCACCGGGCGTGGCCGAGGCCAACGGGCGCGCCCTGCGGGTGAGCCCGCACCAGGTACGTGTTGCCGTGCGCGGCAGGGACCGCCGCCGGCTGGGCCATTGGTCGGCCGACCGCCGGGCCGGGACGCGGGCCGCACTCGGCATTCCATCCGGGCAGCCGCTGGTGCTGGCGGTGGGGCGCCACGAGTTCCAGAAGCGCCACGACGATCTGGTGGCGGCCATTGCCCACGTCCCCGACGCGCTGTTGCTGATCGCCGGCCGGGATGGCGCGGCCACGCCTCGGCTGCATGACGCACTTCGGCGCAGGCCGGACGCGGCCGCGCGTACGCAGTTGCTGGGCCATCGTCACGACGTGCCCGACCTGCTCTGCGCGGCAGACGTGCTGGCCATCTCGTCCACGTACGAGGGCACTGCGGGGGCCGCCCTGGAGGCCATGGCGTTGGGCTGTCCGGTGGTGTCCACCGAGACCGCCGGGGTGCGCGGCATCTTGGATCACGAGCGCACCGCGCTGCTGACCCCGATTGGCGATCCGGATGCGCTGGCACGCGGGCTGGCCAGAGTCCTCGCCGACACGGACCTCGCCGAGCGGCTTCGGTCGACGGGGCTGGCGACCTTCGAGGCCCGGTTCACCATCGAGGCGGCGACCGCCGAGATGCTCGCCCTGTACGAGTGGGCCTTGAGCCGGGAGTCGGCGTGAGCCTGGTGGTGCGCGTCCTGGGCTCACGCCCGGTTGCCACGGCCGGGTGGTCGCTGACGGCCCGGCGGCTGCGCGTCCTGACCTACCACCGGATCCCCGACCCGCCGCAGTTCGCCCGCCAACTCGACTGCCTGGCGGACCTCGGTTGTCGCACGGTGACCGGCGATCAGGTCCACACCTGGCTGGGCGGGGCAGACCTGGGTCGCCGCCCGGTGTGGATCACGTTCGACGACGGTGATCCCACCGTGGTGAGCGCCGGGTTGGCAGCACTGGCCCAGCGCTCGATGCACGCCACCGCCTTCGTCTGCCCCGGCCTCGTCGACACCGATCGTCCGCACTGGTGGGACCTCGTCGAGCGCGCCGCGAACCTGCTCGCCGACGTGCCGTCCGTTGGATCGTTGAAGCAGGTCGACGACCAGGCCCGCCGCGCGGTGGTCGACGATCTCACCGGGCGACTGGCGGCGAACGGCGCCGACGTGACGGCCCGCCAGTGGACGACGGCCGACATTCATGCCTGGCTGGCCGCCGGCAACGAGATCGGCAATCACACGTGGGATCACCCGTGCCTCGACCGCTGCTCGGTGGAGGCACGGGGCGTCCAGGTGCGCGCCGCCCACGACCGGCTGGTGCGGCTGATGGGCCGCGCGCCAACGACGTTCGCCTGGCCGAACGGCAACGTGGCCGGCGGGGTGCAGGCGCAGCTTGGCGAGCTGGGCTACCGCCTGGTGCTGCGCTGCGACCACCGGCTCACCGCCAGGACCCAACGTTCCGAGGACCTGTCCCGCCTCAAGGTGGACAGCGACGCCGACCTCGTCCGGTTCCGGGCGATCCTGTCCGGAGCGCACTCGGGTGTGTTCCACCTGGGTGCTGGGCTGCGGGCTCGTCTCCAGGCCGTGACCCGCCGACCCGGTCTACGCTGATGCAGTGCGCGCAGTAGTCACCGGGGCGGCCGGCTTCATCGGAGCCACGCTCTGCGAACAGTTGCTGGGCGACGGATGGTCGGTCACGGGCGTCGACTCGTTCACGACGTTCTACGACCCGTCGGTCAAGCGGCGCAACGCGGCACGATGGGCGGGGCACGCGCATGCCGAACTCGTCGAGATCGATCTCCTCGACGGCGACGTTCGGCCGCTTCTCTCCGGCGCCGACGCTGCGTTCCATCTGGCCGGCCAGCCCGGCGTGCGCGGGTCATGGGAGGACGGCTTCGATCTGCACTGTTCGCGCAACATCCTGGCCACCCAGCGGGTGTTGGACGCCGTCGTCGCCGCCGCGCCGCAGGTCCGGTTGGTGGTCGCCTCGTCGTCGTCGGTCTACGGCAATCAACCAGACGGCCCGGTCGCCGAGGATGCCCGCCTGCACCCCTTCAGCCCGTACGGCGTCAGCAAGCTGTCGTGCGAGCACCTTTGCCGGGCATACGCCGACAACTTCGAGGTGTCCTCGGTGCTGCTGCGCTACTTCACGGTGTTCGGCCCCCATCAGCGCCCGGACATGGCCATGCACCGTCTGATCGCCGCGGCGCTGCACGGCACGACGTTTCCCTTGTTCGGCGACGGCACCCAGCGTCGCGACTTCACCTACGTGGCTGACGCCGTCGCCGCCACCGTCGCCGCAGGGACGGCAGACGTCGCCCCCGCCACGCCCGTCAACGTGTGTGGCGGTGAGGTGGTGACGATGAACGCGGTCATCGACCTGGTCGGCGAGCTGGTCGGCGACGCGGTCCGCATCGATCACACCGCCACCCAGGCGGGTGACGTCACCCAGACGTGGGGCGACTCGACGGCTGCCGAGCGGCTGCTCGGCTGCGTGGCGGAGGTGGGCGTGCGCGACGGTCTGGCCCGCCAGGTGGCGTGGATGCGGTCGCAGACCGATGGCTGACTTCGAGGTTCGCCTGGCCACCGCCGAGGAGGTGGATCTCGTCGCCGCCACCCTCACCGTGGGCTACGGCCGTGAGTTCAGCGCCGACTGGGTGCGCTGGAAGCACCACGAGTCCCCGTTCGGGCCGTCGCAGTGCCACCTGGCCGAGGACGGGGAGGGCGTGCTGGGAGTGGCGTTCCGCATGCCGTGGCCATCGAGGTTCGGCACGACGGCTGTGAATCTCGTCAGGCTGGTGGACGGTACGTCGACACCTCGGGCGGTCAGGCGGGGCGTGTTCCGCGCGGTGGTCCGCTCGATGATGGATGCCGGGGGTCCGTTCGACGTGGCGCTTGCCACCGCGACACCGGAGGCCCGCGGGGCCCACGTGAAGAACGGCGCCATCACCCCGGAGTCGATCGGCGCGGTGGTCCACGCGGACCTGCCACAACCGGCGTCACTGGCACGCGGACCCGAACTGCTGGATGACTGGACCGACACCGGAGGCGGCCTGCGGAGCGCGTGGACCGGTCCGGCGTTGCGGTGGCGGGTCGACCGGCGCAGCGGGTTGGGTTACACGGTCGCCCGCCTGCGCCACGCCGACGACAACCATGGCGTGATCTACCGCGTGGCGGGCAGCGGGGCGCACCGGGTCGTCGCCGTCGTCAGCGGCTGGGGGCCGGCGGCGCTCCAGCGGCGGGTCGTGCGCGCCGCGTGCTGGCAGGCACGCACACCGGTGACGCTGTGGTACGAGGGACCGGGAACGCCGAACCGCCCACGCCGCCCAGCCCGGCCGTCCGGCGAAAGTCTGATGTGCGTGTGGGGTTCGGGCATCGAGGCCTACGGCGCCGGGCGGGTTGATCGCTGGTCGTACGACGGTCTGGAACTCGAAGGAGTCGTATGAGTTCCATCCAGCGTGCTGGGCGCGCCCTGCTCGATCGGCTGGACGCCCGGGCGGTTCCGGATTCCCTGTCGCGGTGCTGGCTGGCCCTGCCGCCGCAGGCGCCGGCGGAGTGGGTCTGGCGCGTCCGGCGTGATCGCGTGGACATCGTGCCGTGGTTGGATCGGACCCGGCCCCTGCGCGGAGCGTCGGTGGTCGAGGTGGGCGCCGGACGCGGGGCGTCCACGTTCGCACTGTGCGAGCAGGGCGCGCAGGTCACCGCCTACGACATCGATCAGCCGGGGCTCGACGAGGCCGCAGCCCATCTGGGTGCTGCCGGGTTGGCGGCCGATCTCCGATGCGAGAACGCCACGGCCCTGGCCGACCTTGCGCTTGCCACGCTGGATTGGGTGATGTTCTGGGCCAGCCTGGAGCACATGGTTCACACCGAGCGGATCGCGGCCATCCGCGGGGCCTGGGCGGCGCTGCGACCGGGCGGGTTGTTGACCGTGGTGGAGACCCCGAACCGGCTGTGGCCGCACGACTCGCACACGTCGCAACTGCCGTTCTACAACTGGCTCCCCGACGATCTGGCCTTCGACTCGGCGCGGTTCAGCGGGCGACCCGGTTTTGGCGGCTCGCACTACAGCCGGCCGGCCGAGGAGATGCTGGACTTCCGGCGGCGCGGACGGG
Source organism: Ilumatobacteraceae bacterium (assembly GCA_037045185.1). GTDB lineage: Bacteria > Actinomycetota > Acidimicrobiia > Acidimicrobiales > Ilumatobacteraceae > JAKOUY01. The sequence continues at coordinate 393,313 of JBAOHQ010000004.1, read as the reverse complement.
GGGTCAGCGTCCACGAGTTCCGCCTGGCCTTGGACGGTCAACCCGCCGATGTGGTCTCCTGCATGCAGTTGGACCGCCGGCGGCGCAATCCGCTTCGCCGGCTGGCCTGGGCCGTGGGTGCTCCCGGCCGCACGGTTCGCTGCCTGCAGCGCTACGAGCCAGGTCTCCACGCGGCGTGGCTACAACCGTTCCTGTACCTCACGCTGCGCAAGCCGTCGTAGCAGCGCGCTCCAGCGCCCAACCGCCGGCTGCAGGCTCCACGCGGGATTCGGCGGGGGGTCCGCCAGGGCCAACTGGGTCCGCACGGCCGAAGCGACGTCCTCGGCGTCGGCGTCGGCGCTGACCAGCGCACCGGCGAGACCCTCGGAGATCATGGTCGGGCAGGCGCCCACGGCGGGCACCACCACCCGGCGGCCCATCAGCGCGGCCTCGATCACGACACCCGGCATCCCCTCCGTCGCGCTGCAGACCAGCACCACGTTGGCCGCCGCCAGCACGGAGCGAACGTCGCCGACCGGGCCGAGCACCACGGATCTCCCCGCCAGCGAGTCGGCGGCGAGGCGCTCCACCTCCGGCTGCAGCGGACCGCCACCCGCCAGAACCAGCCAGGCGCTGGGGATCTTGCGTACGACTTCGATGCCCAGCGCTGGGCGCTTCTCCGCGCTCAGCGCCCCAACGACGGCCACCACGAGCGCGTCGGCGGGAAGGCCCAGCGTCTCCCGGGCCCGGCAGCGGTCCTCCTGGGTGGAGGGCGAGAAGTGCCGCGGGTCCCGACTGTTGGGGATCACCGCAATGGCGGATTCGGCAACCCCGTAGAGGCCCACCAGGTCTCGTCCCGCCTCCGGCCAGAGCGCGACCACCGATGTTGCCCTGCGGAGCAGGAGGCCGGTCCTGCTGCGGCGAAGCCGACCGCCCGCCCAATGTGCCGGGTCACCGATGCTGCGGTACACCCAGGGCACCCGTGAGCCGAGCAGCGCCAACGCCGTGGCCGGGAGCGTCGTCGACCCGTAGGCCACCACCACACTGCTGTGCCGGCTGAGGCGGCGCAATCGCCACCAGACCCGCGGCGATCGCCCACCGCGCCCCAGCACTTCGACGTCGAGCCCGTCACCGTGGACGGCGGGGCCGAGGGCGACGACACGTGCTGCCAATCCGGACTCGGTCAACGCCGCGGCGAGCGTGGCGCCTTCGACCTCCGCCCCGCGTCGTTGCGTCGATGACAGCACGACGAGCACTGTGGGGTCCACGGCGTGCACGCTAACCATCACGCACCGGGCGCCCCCGCTACGGTGCAAGGGTCATGTGTGGGATCGCCGGGCTGCTGGGCGGCGCCGCCTCGCGCCACGATGCCTTCGTCGCCTTGGCCAACTCGATGGCGGCCGAACTGCGCCATCGGGGCCCCGACGACGACGGCGCGTGGGGGATGGGCCACGTCGCCCTCGCCCAGCGCCGGCTGGCGATCCTGGACCTCAGCCCGGCTGGGCGCCAGCCGATGGCGTCACGGTCCGGGCGGTGGGTGGTGGTCTTCAACGGCGAGATCTACAACCACCGCGTGCTGCGCCAGGACCTGCAGGCGGCGGGCCATCGCTTCGACGGCACCGGTGACACCGAAACCCTGGTGGAGGCTCTGGAGGCCTGGGGGCTGGAACCCACGCTGCACCGCCTGAACGGCATGTTCGCCCTGGCCGCCTATGACCGTGACGCCGATGAGCTGTGGTTGGCGCGCGACCGGCTGGGCGAAAAGCCGCTGTACTGGTCCCACAGCCCTCGTCAACTGCTCTTTGCCAGCGAGCTCCGCGGCCTGCGCGTGGTCCCCGGGTTCCGGGCCGAGATCGACGAGCAGTCGGTGGCCGCATTGCTGCGCTGGTCGTTCATCCCCCACCCGTTCACGATCTATCGGGACGTCCGCCAGCTGGCCCCCGGCGAGTTGCTCCACGCCCGGCTCGACGGCGGCGAGGTGCAGGTCGAGACGCGCCGATGGTGGGACCTCGGGGAGGTCGTCGATCGGGCCTCGCAACAGCCTCCGCTGGTTGGGCCGGAGGCCGACCGCGAGCTGGCGGCGCTTATCGACGATGCCGTCGCCGTGCGCCTGCTCAGCGATGTCCCGATCGGGTCGTTCCTGTCCGGTGGCATCGACTCGGCGCTGGTGGCTGCCTCGGCCCAGCGAGCACTCGGCAGTACACCGCTGCGAACCTTCACGGTGTCGATGCCGGAGCTGGGCGCCGACGAGGCAGCCGACGCCGCGGCCACCGCCGCGGCGATGGGGGCTAGCCACACCACCTTGGCGCTGTCCCGATCCGACGCGGTGAGTCTGGTGGGTTCGATGGCGTCGGTGTGGGACGAGCCCTTCGCCGACCCGTCGATGGTTCCCACTGCCCTGCTGTGCCGGGCGGTCGCCGGGGAGGTGACGGTGTGCCTGAGCGGCGATGGCGGTGACGAGTTGTTCGCCGGCTACAACCGGCACGTGTTCGGCGAGCGGGTGGCGCGCCGTGCGGCGCGCCTGCCGCAGGTGATCCGCGGTCCCCTCGGTAGGGCCCTGGGCGCCATTTCCGTGTCGACGCTGGATCGTCTGGGGGCCGGCCTCCGGCCGGCGCTGCCCAGTCACTGGCGGCTCCCGATGGTGGGGGACAAGGTGCACAAGGCCGCCGCCCTGCTGGCCGCGGATCAGGATCCGTGGCCGGTCCTGGCGGGCGTGTGGTCGGAAGATGACCTCGGCGTCCGCCCGCACCTGCCGGAGTCGGCGATGCGCGCCGATCCCACCGAACGCATGCTGCTCACCGACACCTGGAGCGTGCTCGCCGACCAGATGTTGGTGAAGACGGACCGGGCCAGCATGGCCGCATCGATGGAGGTGCGCGTGCCGTTGATCGACCATCGGCTGGTCGAGCTCGCCTGGCGGATCCCGATCGGCGACAAGGCATCTGGCGGGCGGGGCAAGCTTCCCCTGCGCCGTCTGGCGGCAGCGCGCGCCTGCCTGCGCCGGTGTCCCGCCGGCCCAAGCTGGGGTTCGATCCGCCGCTGGGCCGGTGGCTACGCGACGACCTGCGCCCGTGGGCCGATGACCTGATCGGGTCGTCGGGCGCGGTGGATGCGGGCTGGCTCTCCGGGCCGGCGCTCCAGCGCGTCTGGACCGAGCACCTCAGCGGCCGGCGCAATCACGATTACCGGCTGTGGGCGGTGCTCATGGTCGAGTCATGGCTGCGTCGGTATCACGGCTGAGCCGACGCGGTGCTGCGATGGGTTCGGTCGGTAGGCACAGCAGGATCAGCATCAACGGCCACACCTGTACCCGCTGACGGGCCAGCGCTCCGAGGTTGGCGAACGCCGACCAGGCGAAGCAGAACACACCCGTGTAGACGATCGCGTACAGCACATATGGCCGGCGGAACACCAGCCGGGGGATCTCCCTGAACCGTCGCCATCGTCGGGCAATGATCACCAGCAGGATGGTCGACTCCGCTGCGGCGGCCAGGTTCTGGGCGTTGCTGGCCTCCAGGATCGTCGGGCGGAACAGCACGGTGAACGCCGCGCTGGGGTATTCGAACGGGCTGTTGGGCAGCGGCCGATCGATCTCCGAGCCACCCCCGGCGGTTCCAGCGGTCGCCTTCTCGAACACGTCGCTGACGACGGCGGCGTCGTTCTTGGTGGACTCCGGTACCAGGTACCTGGCGGTCTGGCCGAACATGAACGCCAGGCCGATCATCAACACCAGCACGCCGCCGAAACGGCCGACCGCGCCGAATCCTGCCTGGTCGTCGATCGGCTTGCGAAACAGCACCGCCACCGTGACGGCGACGAGGATCACTGCCGAGACATGCGGGCGCACCAGCGCCCCGATGGCCAGGCCGACGACCAACGTGAACCAGCCACCCGGGATGCGCCGGGCGATCTTGGCCGCACCGAAGGAGCTGACGCCGATCGCCAGCATCATCACCGCCTCCTTGCCGATGGACGACGGCCAGAACACCAGCGACGGCAGGAAGAACACGAGCTTGGCGTAGGAGACGGCGTCTCCCTCAGGGAGCCCGACGCGAAACGCCTTGTAGAAGAAGAACAGGCCCCAGAACCCGACGAATGAGAACACCAGGAACCCGCCCAGCCGAGCGGGACCGATCAGGCTGTACAGCATGGCGGTCAGGTCGGTGATCGCCTTGGTGCCCACGCGTGGGGTCAGCAAATCGGTCAACGAGACGCGGCCGTCGAAGAACGCATTGGAGCGGTCGACCGCGTCGAGGTGGTATTGCAGCGAGTCACCGCTGCCGTAGAGCTCGAACGACACGTAGAACCGCACCCACGACGCGGCCAGCTTGACCACCAGCGCCGCGCCGAGCAGGCCCATCATGCTCTCCGGGTCGTCAATGGTCGCCCAGCGCAGTATCAGGATGCCGGTGATCGCCAATGTGGGAAAGATCAGCAGCACGACCCAGGTTGTGTACCGCCAGTTGTTCATCGCCCACACCAGCAGACCGAGGTAGGCGACGACCGCGGCGTAGGCGGGAACAGCGACCTTCCACGGCCCGCCGATGCTCTGGCGCGTGGTCGGCGCCTGGTACCAGGGAGTCACGCGGTCACCTGGCGCCCCGGGGTCGCCGCATCAGCACCGCGACGTCGATCGCCCACGCGTGGAGCACCTCGGCGCGTCGCCAACGGGTCACTCGTTGTCGGGCTGGGCCTGGGCTTCAAGCTCGGCCAGCATCACGTCGATGTCGTGCACGGGGTCTGGGGTTCGTGCGGTGGCCATGAGCGGGTCGAGCTGCGCCGCGTTCCCGGCGGTTGGCTGGTCGGTGTGGGCCGGGTCGTTGGCGATGGTCGGCAGGCCACCGCCGACGCCGTCCAGCACGTCGAAGGGATCGGTGGACTGCGTGGCCCGAGTGCTGACGTCCGTCGCTGGTCCCAGTGAGGTGGTGGGGGCCGGGCGGTGTGCCGACACCGGCTCGGCGACCTTGTCGATCTTGGCCTGGCTGCGCTTCGACCTCGACGACGGATCCGAGTAGTAGTCGTAGTAGCGCGAGCCTCGAATCCTGGTCGCGCCGGCTGCCGTCAGGGCGATGCCTATCCGCTTGGCGCCGGCGAACTGCACCAACTCGGCGGCACGCTTGGCACCCTCGGTGGTGGTGCTGCCGATGCGACCGATGAGGATGACGACCTCGGAGATGGGGACGAACTCCAGCGCTTCGGTGGTCACCGCCAGCGGCGGGGTGTCGACGATGACCACGTCGGCCTCGTGACGGAGTTGGGCCGTCATCTTCACCGTGGCCCTGGTGAGGTCTCCGGCGCTGGCCGCCAGTGGGGCCAGGTCGAGCAGCTCGACGCCGGGCACGTCGGTTTGGACGAGGAACTCCGACGGTGGGAGGCGGGTCAGGGCCATCAGTCCGCCTGGCAGCGGCGGCCGCCCGGCGGCGATCACGGCCTTGACGATCGCCGGCCGACGGAAGTCGGCGTTCACCAGGATGACGCGCCGCCCGGTCTCGGCGAAGGCCGCGGCGAGGTTCAGCGCCGTGGTGGTCTTGCCCTCTCCGGGACTCGGCGAGGTGATCATGATCACCCCGAACTGCTGGTGCGGCCCTGCCTGCTCGCCACCGGTAGTCATGAACATCACCGAGGTGCGCAGCGAACGGAAGTTCTCGGCGACGGCGTGGTGGTGCTGCGGCCCGACCAGGATCCGCCTGCCGCGCTGGCGCCTGGCGAGCACGGGGAACTCCACCAGCACCGACGAGCCGAACGATTCCTCCGCTCGGCGCCGATCACGGATCCGGGCGTCGAGGCGCTCCACCACCAACGCCAACCCGGCGCCGAGCAGCGCACCGAGGGCCGCCCCGAGCGGGACGCGCTCCTTCCTGGTGCGCGGCAGGGTGAACCCGCCTCCGCCCAGCTGTACCGGCTGGGCGGACTGCTGCAGCGTCAGGTTGATGTCGGAGTTCTCGACGTCGGACAACTCGATCTGTTGGGCAATGGCGGACTGGTACGCGCTCAGTGCCGCGTTTCGCTCGGCAAGCGCCGCAGGATCCGCGTCCTTCTCGTCCGGCGGGAGGGCTTGCTCCTTCTCGTCCAGCGCCACTTTCTTCTTGGCGACGAGCAGGTCGATCTTCTCGATGCGGGTGGATCGGTCCTCCTGCTGCTTCTCGGTGAGGTACTTCACCGTGACCTCGCTGAACGCGTCGGCGAGGCGGACGATGTCGGCGGGGTCCGTGCCCGTGGCGGTGAAGGTGACGGTGAAGGTGATCGGGTCGACCTGCACCGACACGCGAGAGGCGAGCGCGGCTGGCAGTCCCTGGTAGTCCAACGCTCTGGCGACCCGTGACGGCACCTCGCCGGTGGTGGCGAACGTCGGGATCTGGTTGAGGTTGATGGTGCCGACCCTCGACTGGTTGCCGAACGACGGATCGCGCACCAGGAGGGTGTTGGTGGCCGAGTAGGTGATCTCGATCGGCGCCGGCTTCGGATCGGTACCGGCGAAGGTCATGGCCGCGCCGAGGCAGGCGATGATGGCGATGATCGGCCACCGGCGGATCAGCGCCCGGATGTACTCAACAGGTTCGATACGTCACCCCCTATGGCCCCAACAGGACGAGGACGTCGGCCTTGCCCTCACCAAATGCCAGCCAGTTGACGTCGCCGGTCTCGGCCAGCACGTTGTCCGCGGGGACACCCGTGACGAAGGCGACGGTGAGGGCGGCCCGCTTCTTGCCCTCGGCGTACATGATCACGGTGGCGTCTACCTTCTCCGGCGCGTCTGCGGCTTGGAGGGCATTCCACCCCACCTGACCGAGGGCATCGGCAAGCTTCTGGGCGTCGCCCGCCCTGGCCCCGGCGTTCAGCACCTGGACCCGTACCTCGGCGGGGATGATCGGCGAGGTGTCCTCGGTGGTGGTCGTCGTGGAGGGCTTGGTCGTCGTGGTCGTCGGAGGTTTGCTGGTGGTCGTGGTGGGGGGCAGCGTGGTCGTGGTGGTCGTGGTCGTGGTCGTGGTCGTGGTGCTGGTCGTCGTGGTGAAGAAGGGCGTCGTCGGCGCAGAGGTCAACTCCGCCGGGGTGGTTCGCTGGGACAGCACGACCAGCGTGGCGGTTCCGGCGGCGGCCAGGATTCCGATAGCGGTTCCCGCGCGCATCGGGCCACTATACGGCCAGGTCGCGCCCGGGTAGGGTCGGTTCAGGTATTGGGAGGTTCACATGGCCGCGGACGTGCCGCACGAGACCATCGACGCTCTGCAGTGGGAGCAGCGCAGATTTCCACCGCCGGAGGGGTTCAAGGCGGACGCGCTGGCGACGGGAACGGACCTGTACGAGGACGCGGCCGAGGACGACGAGGGCTTCTGGGCCCGCCAGGCCGAGGAGCTGGTGTCGTGGTCGGCGCCGTGGCACACCATCTGCCGCTGGGAACTGCCCAACTCGTCCTGGTTCCTCGGTGGCACGCTGAACGTGTCGTACAACTGCCTGGACCGGCACGTCGAGGCTGGCAAGGCGGACCGAGTCGCCTTCCATTGGGAAGGTGAGCCCGGCGACACCCGCACGATCACCTATGGCGATCTGCTCGCCGAGGTGCAGCGCTTCGCCAACGTCCTGCGAGGGCTCGGCGTGGACCGAGGCGACCGCGTCAACATCTACCTTCCGATGATTCCCGAGGCGGCGGTCGCCATGCTGGCCTGCGCCCGCATCGGCGCCGCCCACAGCGTGGTGTTCGGGGGGTTCGCCGCCCACAGCCTCGCCGACCGGATCAACGATGCGGCGGCCAAGGTCCTGATCACCGCCGACGGTGGCTACCGCCGCGGCGACGTCTTCGCCCTGAAACCACACGCCGACGAGGCGCTGGCGTCCTGCCCGTCCGTCGAACACGTCGTGGTCGTGCGGCGTGGGGCCAACGAGATCGAGATGGTGCCCGGACGGGACCACTGGTACCACGAGCTGATGGAGGGGGCCGACCCGATCTGCCCGGCCGAGCCGATGGACAGCGAGCAACTGCTGTTCCTGCTGTACACCAGCGGCACGACCGGCACCCCGAAGGGGATCATGCACACCACCGGTGGGTACCTGGTGCAGACGGCCTTCACCCACAAGTACGTGTTCGATCTGCACGCGGAGACCGACGTCTACTGGTGCACCGCTGATGTGGGCTGGGTCACCGGCCACAGCTACATCGTCTACGGTCCGCTGGCCAACGGCGCCACCAGCGTGATGTACGAGGGCGTGCCGAACTATCCAGGCAATGACCGGTTGTGGTCCATCGTCGAGAAGTACGGCGTGACCAAGTTCTACACCGCGCCCACCGCCATCCGGACCTTCATGAAGTGGGGCGCCGCCGAGCCGGCCAAGCACGACCTGTCGTCGCTGAAACTGCTCGGCTCGGTGGGTGAGCCCATCAACCCCGAGGCGTGGATGTGGTACCACGAACACATCGGTGGGGGTCGGTGCCCCATCGTGGACACGTGGTGGCAGACCGAGACCGGGGCGATCATGATCTCACCGCTGCCGGGCGCGACCACCACGAAGCCCGGTTCGGCCACGTTCCCACTCCCGGGCATCAGCGCCGACGTCGTCGACGATCACGGCGAGCCCGTTCATCGTGGCGGCGGCTACCTCACCCTCACCCGGCCGTGGCCATCGATGATGCGCGGCATCTGGGGTGACCCCGAGCGATTCCAGCGCACCTACTGGTCGCAGTATCCGGGCCGCTACTTCGCCGGCGACGGGGCCAAGCTGGACGACGACGGGTATCTCTGGTTGCTCGGACGTGTCGACGACGTGATGAACGTCAGCGGCCACCGGATCAGCACCACCGAGGTGGAATCCTCGCTCGTCGCCCATCCGGCGGTTGCCGAGGCCGCAGTGGTCGGGGCCAACGACGCAACCACCGGCCAGGCGATCATCGCCTACGTCACCCTGCGCTCCGGTTGCGACGTGAGCGAGGCAGATCTACGCAACCACGTGGGCGGTGACATCGGTTCGATCGCCAAGCCGAAGACCATCTACTTCACGCCCGATCTTCCCAAGACCCGCAGCGGCAAGATCATGCGCCGCTTGCTGCGGGACGTGGCCGAGGGCCGCAACCTGGGCGACACCACCACCCTGGCCGACGCCAGCGTGGTCACCGAACTCCAGCGGCGCGCCGGCGAGACCGCCGACGACTAGGTCTCGCCCTGGCCTGCGTCTGCGTTGAGGGACTCTGGCGAAGGCCCACACCATTTGCGGCGAGGCCGCATCGTCACGCAAGGTCCACCGTGACAGCACCCGGTGCCTCCACAGGTACGGCCGCCACGCGCCGTGGTTCGCCAGCACGCACCACTTGTTGCCCCACGACCCCACGTCGGTCACGGTGAGCCCCTGCGCTTCGATCAGCGCCCGGAGGCCGTCGGGGGTAAAGCGCCAGAAGTCGATCGGCTGCGGGTGGACCCTGATCAAGAACGGTGTCGTGATCAGAACGAGAGCGCCCGGCCGCCCAAGTCTGGCGAGGTTGCCGATCGCCGTCAGCGGATCGGTCACATGCTCCAGGACCTGTTCGCAGATCACCACGTCGAAGCGCCCGACGTCGTGGGGACGGAGCAGGTCGAACTCTGGGTACTCGAGGCCGGTGTAGGAGCGCCACGGTCGGCCGCGATGCGCAGAACCGGAGACCTCGACAGCATCCAGCGCAGACAGGTCGAGCGAGGCGAGCGCAGTCGAGATGCGCCGGTCCATGACGACCCGCACCCAATGCTGCTTGGCCTTGAGCCGCCGCCGCCGAGCCAGGCGCCGGCGGGCGATCGCTGCTCGGACCCGGCGTGCGGCTGCGACGGCGGGTCGCGCTGGGTCAGTCACGGAAGTTGTTGAACTGAAGCGGGATCTCCAGGTCCGCTGCCTTCAGCATCTGCATGACCGCCTGAAGATCGTCGCGCTTCTTGCCGGAGACACGCACGGTGTCGCCCTGCGTCTGGCTGCTGACGCCCTTGGGGCCCTTGTCCTTGATCATCCGATTGATCTCACGGGCCTTGTCGGCGTTGATGCCCACCTTGATGGTGACGACCTGGCGCACCGTGCTCTGCGTGGCTTCCTCGACCTTGCCGTAGTCGAGACCCTTCAACGACACACCCCGCTTGACCAGCTTCTCCTCCACGACCACCCGCAGGGCGGCGAGACGATCCTCGCTGACGGTTCGCAGCGTCAGCACCAGGTCGTTGTGGTCGATCGACGAGTTGGTGTTCTTGAAGTCGAACCGGGTGTTGATCTCCCGCTGAGCCTGGTCGATGGCGTTGCGGACCTCCTGGCGATCGACCTCGGAGACGATGTCAAAGCTGGGCATCGCGCCAGGCTAACCGGGTGGTCGGGAGAGCCCCAGCGCCGCTAGCGTGTGCGCTCGCACATGGGTCGATGCCCGAGTGGCCAAAGGGAGTTGACTGTAAATCAACCGGCAACGCCTACGGAGGTTCGAATCCTTCTCGGCCCACACTGACGAAGCGTCCCGCCGCCCCAGCCGGGGTTGGCGGGACGCTCTGTTCCGCCCTCACAGAGCGGGATGCCGTCGTGGATCGTCCCGTCGTGGATCGTCCCGCCGCTAGGACCGGAAGCGCTGACGTAGACTTGCCGGGTGCGGGGGGCAGGGCGGTCGCTTCGGTCCCGGGCCAGGGATCAGGCCCAGGCATCGTCGGAGCGGCTCTGGTATCGATGGTCGGTTCCGAGCCTGCCGCTGGTGGCTCTTCGCTCCGATCCTCGCAGCCGATCCCAGCATGGTCAGGACGTCGTGCTGCTCCATCACGTGTTCGGTGGTCGGGCGAGCGGGTTCTTCGTCGACGTCGGCGCGTTCGACGGCGAGACGTTCAGCAACAGCTGGCTCCTCGAGCAGGTCGGATGGACCGGACTGTGCATTGAACCCAACCCGGACCAGGCGGCGCGGTGCCGCGTGGCCCGGACGGCAGAAACCGTGGAGGCCGCGATCGGTCCCACCGACGGAACCGGCCAGTTCGTCGTGGTCCCCGGTGACGCCGGGGCGATGCTCAGCACTCTCGCTCGAGCGATGACCCGCCGCCACCGGGCACGAGTCCGCCGCGACACCTCGCACCTCGGCGAACCGCGGACCGTCGTGGTCCCTACTCGGCGCCTGGACTCGATCCTGGCGGTCAGGGGGGTCACGGCCGTCGATCTCCTGCTCATCGACGTCGAGGGGTCTGAGGCCGGGGTGCTCGCCTCAGTGGATCTGTCGGCCGTTGGGCGCCCGGTGGTGCTCATGGAGAACAACAGCCGAGACGTCGGCCTGTACCGGCTCCTCCGATCGGAGGGCTACTCGTTGATGGCACGGATCGGCCGGGATGAGCTCTACGTCGCCGGCTTGTCAGATCGCCGCGAGGCTCGATGATGTCGGCTGGTGGCACGCTCGTGCTGGACTTCGCCGACTTCTGGCCCGGCTTCGACAAGCAGGACAACTGGCTGACCGGAGTGCTGCGACAGCGATTCGATGTTCAGCTGTCGTCAACCCCGGAGGTGGTGATCTACTCCGTGTACGGGCGCGCCCATCGAGACTACCGGTGCACACGATTGCTCCTGAGCTGGGAGAACCGACCGTGGGGGTTCTCGTCGTGTGACTTCGCGATGACGTCGGACTACCACCGCTCGCGCCGCCATCGTCGGCTGCCGCTCTGGGTCGCGTGGCTCGACGAGATCCCACGCCCGAGGGCGCTGGATCGCGGGGAGGCGCTCGACCGCGGGTTCGCCGCGATCGTCACCTCGAACCCGTCCTCGGCGACTCGGGAGCGGATTCACGGCCTGCTCGAGACCTGTGGTCCGGTGGCGTCGGGTGGGCGGCATCGGAACAACGTCGGTGGGCCGGTGCCCGACAAGCTCGCGTTCATCAGCCGCTACAAGTTCAGCGTGGCGTGCGAGAACTCCTCGTACCCCGGCTACACGACCGAGAAGCTGCTTCAGTCGCTGGCGTGTCAGACGATCCCCATCTATTGGGGCGACCCGTGTGTGCACCGTGAGTTCAATCCACAGCGGTTCGTCAACTACAGCGACTTTCGGTCCGACAGGCAGTTCGTGGAGTACGTTCGCTACCTCGACACCCACGACGACGCGTACCTGGAGGTGCTGGCCGAACCATGGTTTCGCGACGGCGCCCTCCCCGAGAGCGCGGACACCGACGCGCTGCTCGACTGGATCGAATCATCCCTCCGCTCGGGACGCACGCCGGTGGCGCGACGCAGGGCGGTTCCCATCGGTTGGTTGCACCACACGGTGGATCGTGGTCGCGGCCGCTGGCGGCGGAACCGCACGATCAGCTGACCAGCGGTCAGCCGGCTACAGCAGCCGCTGCATCAGCGCGACGTCCAGCCACTTGTTGAACTTCCGCCCGACCTCGCGCTCGATACCGACGAGCTCGAATCCGCACGAGGCGTGCAGGGCGCGGGATGCCTCACTCGTCGCGGTGATCCTGGCGAAGACTGCGTGGAACCCGGATCGGGCCGCGATGTCCAACAACTCCGTCAGCAGGCGCTTGCCAGCGCCCTGTCCGTGGTACGCGTGGTCCACGTAGACCGAGTTCTCGACGCTGGTGCGGTAGGCGGCCCGTTCCTTGTACGGGGAGAGGGCCGCGAAGCCGACGACGTCGCCGCTGGCCACCGCCACGATCGCGGCGAACGCTCCTGATCGATCCGCCAACCAGCCCCGTTGGTCCTCGATGGAGCGAGGCACGAGGTCGAAGGTGGCGGTCGTGTGCGTCACCTCGTAGTTGTAGATGGCTCGGATACGTTCGGCGTCGTACAGCAGCGCCGGCCGGACCTCGACCAGCGCTCCTGCCACGGGCGGGAAGCGTATCGGCTTGCGCCGCGCTGGCGGCCTACGATTCGCCGCGATGATCGAGCGCCTGCGCAGCCTCGCCGCGCCCGCCAGAGCCCTGGTGATGATCGTTCCCATCGTCGTCATCGGGCTGGCCTGGGTGCTCGGCGCGGCGCCCTCCAGCGCACCGGACGAGGACTCTCACTACGTCAGGATGGTCGGTCTGAGCAGCGGTGACGTGACCGGTGACGACGTTCCACCGGATGCGCCCATCCCGTGGATGACCGAAGCCACCGCGGCCCAGCGCGAACGGATCAACCGGGAAGCGGGCGTCTATCGCATCGCCGACGCCGACTTGCCGGCGCAGCCGTGCAACAAGTTTCAGCCACATCGCCCGTTCGTCTGCCCTCCGCCCGTCGCCGACCCTGGGCACCGCGCCACGTCGTATCACGCCAAGTCGCTGCCCACGGCGTACATCGTGCCGGCCATGCTCTCCAGGCTCGGATCCGGGTCGGCGCGGATGTACCTCGGCCGCCTCGGGTTCCTGCTGCAGGCCTGCGCGTCTGCTGTGGATCGCCTTCGTCGCCAGCGACCCGGTTCTCCGGCGAAGTCTCTGGGCGTCGGGTTGCGCCGTGGTGGCGGTGACGCCGCTCGTGGTCTACCAGTTCGGGGTGCTGTCCCTGAGCGGCGCCGAGGCAGCGGCGGTGATGGCGTTCGGCGCCTCGCTCTGGCGGGCCGTGACCTCCGGCACCAGGCGCTGGCGATGGGCAGCCAGCCTGCTGTGCGCGTTGGCGATCCTCGTGCGCGATACGGGATTCGTGATCGTCCCCCTGGTGGGCGTGGTGATCGTGCTGGCCTCCCCGGGCCTGGTCGGCAGGCTGCGCAAGGCAGGCGCCGGCCGTGTCGTGCCGCTTGCCGTCCTGCCAGTCGCAGCGCTCGCCGCGTCGATGTGGTGGCGATCGCGGTACCAGATGACGTTGCCGGTCACCATCGGCGCCCTCACCGACACGTTCACGTTGCGGCAGTTCGCCCGCCTGGCCTATGACTCCGTCGGGCGCGTTGGTTGGCTGGACACCTACCTCCATCCGCTCGGCGTGGCGGTGTGGTTCGCGGCGGCGGCACCGCTCGTCGTCGGTGCGATGTGGTCATCCGGACGGGCGATCCGCCTCGGGGTGGGCTTCCTGGCGGGGTGGGTGGTGTTCAACACGTTGCTCACTGCGGCGTTGAGCCCGTCAGGGTTCGGCAACGGTGCGCGGTACTCGCTGCCGATCCTGTCGGCTGGCCTGCTCTCGGTCGGCCTCGTCGCCTCGGACGCGTTGCCCACGCCGAGCCGGCGACGGCTGGTCTGCGTCGCGGTTGCGATCGTCGCCGCAGTTCACGCGGTGGTGGTCCTCACCGCCGCCAGACGCTCGGCACTCGGCCAGGACGGGCTCGATCTGTCGCTGTCGGGCGCCCTGTGGACGCCACCGGTTGGGTGGCCGGTCGTGCTCGTCTTGGGGGCCGTGGGCTCGGCTGGCCTCGCGGCGACCGCGTGGTTGGTCCAGGTCGACACCCATTCGCCGCCACCTCCGCGGTAGGCCGTTTCGGGGTGGTGATGAGCCCGAGTGAGGGCTATGCTGGCTCCCCGGTTCGCGGCTCTGCCGCGCTCCAACGCCCTTTTAGCTCAGTCGGTAGAGCAACGCCATGGTAAGGCGTAGGTCGTGGGTTCGATTCCCACAGAGGGCTCGACCAAGCGGCCGGAGCCCCCGTCCGTCGGCAAAGCCCTGGCGGCGTAGCTCAGTTGGTCAGAGCATCCGGCTCATAATCGGAAGGTCATCGGTTCGATCCCGATCGCCGCTACCACACCATAACCAGCAATCCTGCGAGAAAAGGAACATCGCAAATGTCCAAGGCAAAGTTTGAGCGTACGAAGCCTCATGTGAATATTGGTACGATGGGTCATATTGATCATGGGAAGACGACGTTGACGGCGGCGATTTCGAAGACGTTGGCGGAGAAGGGGTTGGCGAAGTATACGCCGTTTGATCAGATTGATAAGGCGCCGGAGGAGAAGGCTCGGGGTATTACGATCTCGATTGCTCATATTGAGTATGAGACGGAGAAGCGGCATTATGCGCATGTGGATATGCCGGGTCATGCGGATTATATTAAGAATATGATTACGGGTGCTGCGCAGGTGGATGGGGCGATTTTGGTGGTTGCGGCGACGGATGGTCCGATGCCGCAGACGCGTGAGCATGTGTTGTTGGCGCGTCAGGTGGGTGTGCCGTACATCGTGGTGGCGTTGAACAAGGCGGACATGGTGGATGATGACGAGCTGCTCGAGTTGGTCGAGTTGGAGGTTCGTGAGTTGTTGAACGAGTACGAGTTCCCTGGGGATGATGCGCCGGTGGTGCGGGTGTCGGCGTTGAAGGCGTTGGAGGGGGATCCGGTGTGGCAGGACAAGGTGATGGAGTTGATGGCTGCGGCGGATTCGGCGATTCCGGAGCCGCAGCGTGATTTGGATAAGCCGTTCTTGATGCCGATTGAGGATGTGTTCACGATTACGGGTCGTGGGACGGTGGTCACGGGGAAGGTGGAGCAGGGGAAGGTGCACACTGGGGACGAGATCGAGATTGTTGGGTTGCGGGCGACGCAGAAGACGACGTGTACCGGGGTGGAGATGTTCCGGAAGTTGTTGGATGAGGGTCAGGCTGGTGACAATATTGGTGCGTTGTTGCGGGGGACGAAGAAGGAGGATGTGGAGCGGGGTCAGGTGTTGTGTAAGCCTGGTTCGATTACGCCGCATACTCATTTTGAGGGTCAGGTGTATGTGTTGACGCAGTCGGAGGGTGGGCGTCATAAGCCGTTCTTCAATAATTATCGTCCGCAGTTCTTTTTCCGGACGACGGATGTGACGGGGACGATTCAGTTGCCGGAGGGGACCGAGATGGTGATGCCGGGTGACAACGTGACGATCACGGTCGAGTTGGGCAAGCCGATCGCGATGGACGAAGGGCTCCGGTTCGCGATCCGCGAAGGCGGCCGTACCGTTGGCGCCGGCCGCGTCACCAAGATCACCAAGTGATCCTGGCTACCACGAAGAAGCGAGGCTGACATGCCGAAGAACGACAAGCGGGTGAAGATCACCCTGGAGTGCACCGTGTGCAAGCGGCGCAACTACATCACCATGAAGTCCAAGATCAACGATCGGGAACGCCTGGAGATGAAGAAGTACTGCTCGCACGATCGCCAGCACACCACCCACAAGGAAACGCGCTCGAGGGTTCCCCGCCCGAGGCCCCTCGAACCGGGTGGCTGGTAGGATTGCCAGCCACCCTTCCGAGGGCAGTAGCTCAGCTGGTAGAGCATCGGTCTCCAAAACCGACGGTCGGGGGTTCGAATCCCTCCTGCCCTGCCCACCCAAGCGCCGAAACGCATCGACAGAACCGAGCGCAGCACGATGTCACTGGATGACCTGAACCGAGAGCAGAAGCGGTCCCTCAAGCGGATGGGAGCGCTCGACGACCAGGGTCGTCCGACGCGCGCCCCGGCGCCGCAGGCCCGCAAGGCGCCCGGAGAGGAGCGTGTCGGCCCGGTGCAGTACATCGGGGAAGTGCGCGACGAGATGCGCAAGGTGGCCTGGCCCAAGTGGCCCGAGGTCCGCCGCTTCTCGATCATCGTCTTCGTCACCGTGGTCGTCTACATGATGTTCATCTTCGGCCTGGACTCGCTGTTCGGCGTGCTGTCGGGGTGGTTGTACGACTGATGAGCGACGACCCGATGAACGACGACGACCAGAACGACACGATGAACGACACCAGCACCTTGGATCCCACCGCAGAACTGGCGACGGCGCTGGACGACCAGCCGGCCGAGGACACCACAGAGGACACCACAGAGGCCGCCGCCGATGACGTGGCCGATGACGTGGTCGACGCCTCCTTCGACCTCGGCGAGTCCACCGGTGAGGGCGAGGAAACCGATGAGGTCGAAGCCGAGCCGGTCGACGACCCGTGGACCCGTCCGGGCGTGTGGTACGTGGTCCACACCCAGTCGGGCTACGAAAAGAAGGTCACCGCCAACCTGAACGCCCGCATCCAGTCCATGAACATGGAAGAGCGGATCCACGAGATCGTCATCCCGATGGAGGACGTCGAGGAGTTCAAGAACGGCCGCAAGCAGACCGTGCAGAAGAAGGTGTTCCCCGGGTATCTGCTGGTGCGCTGCCACATGGACGACGAGAGTTGGTACTGCATCCGCAACACCCCGGGAGTCACCGGGTTCGTCGGCCAGAGCCGCCAGGGTCAAAAGCCCACGCCGCTGTCGCGCCGTGAGGTCCAGACGTTCCTGGCCGCCAAGGGCGACGGCACCGGCGGCCTGCCGGCGCGCAAGAAGCCGAAGTTGCAGTACGAAGTGGGCGAGAGCGTGCGCGTCAAGGAAGGCCCGTTCGCCGACTTCGCCGGCACCATCGCCGAGATCAACGCCGACCACATGAAGCTGAAGGTGTTGGTCAACATCTTCGGCCGCGAGACCTTGGTGGAGATGGACTTCGCCCAGGTCGCCAAGCTCTAGATCGCTAGTTAAGGAACCGTCATGGCAAAGAAGAAAGTCGCTGCGATCGTCAAGATCCAGATCCCCGCTGGTAAGGCCACCCCGGCCCCGCCGGTGGGAACCGCGCTCGGTCCGCACGGCGTGGCCATCATGGACTTCGTCAAGCAGTACAACGCTGCCACCGAAGCCCAGGTGGGCACGATCATCCCGGTCGAGATCACCGTGTTCGAGGACCGCACGTTCACCTTCGTGCTGAAGACGCCGCCCACACCGGTGCTGCTGCGTCAGAAGGCCGGATTGGCCAAGGCGTCGTCGAACCCCGGCAAGCAGATCGTCGGCTCGGTCACCGAGGACGACATCGAAGAAGTCGCCAAGATCAAGATGCCCGACCTGAACGCCTATGACCTGGATGCCGCCAAGCAGCAGGTTCGTGGCACGGCCCGCAGCATGGGCCTCACGGTCAAGTAAGCCCAACCACACCACCGCCTGGACCGGGACGACCTCGCCCGGCCGGCCGACACATCGAGGGAGACAGCACATGTCCGGTAAGAAGCACACCGATGCTTTGAAGAAGTTCGATCGTGACCAGTTGTTCACGCCCACCGAGGCGATGACCCTGGTGACCCGACTGGCCTCGGCCACCTTCGACGAAGGCGTCGACGTCGCCGTGCGCCTGGGCGTCGACCCGCGCAAGGCCGACCAGATGGTGCGTGGCACCGTCGCCCTGCCGGAAGGCACGGGCAAGGACGTTCGCGTGGCCGTGTTCGCCACCGGCGAGGCGGCCCAGGAGGCCCGTGACGCCGGCGCCGACAAGGTGGGCGCCGACGACCTCGCCGCCGAGATCCAGGCCGGCAACTTCGACTTCGACGTGGCCATCGCCACGCCGGACATGATGCCGCTGGTCGGCCGCCTCGGTCGCGTCCTCGGCCCGCGTGGCCTGATGCCGAACCCGAAGACCGGCACGGTCACCGCTGACGTCGGTCGGGCAGTCGGCGAGTTCAAGGGCGGCAAGGTCGAGTACCGCACCGATCGCTACGGCAACGTCCACGTCACCATCGGCAAGGCCAGCTTCACGCCGGGCAAACTGGAGAACAACCTGCGCGCCGTGCTGGACGAGCTGCAGCGCGCCAAACCCGCCGCCGCCAAGGGTCGCTACCTGAAGAAGATCTCGATCAGCTCCACCATGGGCCCCGGGATCAAGATCGACACCAACCGCTTGCGCCCCGAGGCCGCGGCAGGCTGATCGCGACGGTGGGCGCCCGACTCCGCCACGTGCCCGCCGCGTTGAGGTTCCTCTGGGTCCGTAGCGCGTTGGCCATCCACATGTTCGGGTGGCGTCACGGCGCCCCGATCGCCTGGCACGGTCTGCGCGGCCGCAGCACGTTGCGTTGCGTGCAACTCCCCGGCACCACAGTTCGCGTGTGGTGCCGGCTCGGCAGGACCCACAGCGACCTGAACACCTTGGCAGACGTCTCCCGCGGCGCCTACGAATTCGGCGTCGAGGATCCCCAGGTGGTCGTCGATGCCGGGGCCAACGCCGGGTACTCGGCGGTGTGGTTCGCTCGCCGCTACCCGCAGGCGCGGGTGCTGGCCATCGAGCCCGACCCGGCCAATGTCGAGGTGCTCCGCAGAAACGTCGCCGACTACCCCAACGTCGAGGTGATCGAGGCGGCGTTGATGAACTTCGACGGCACAGGCCAGGTGATCGATCCCGGCCTCGGCGGATGGGGCATGCGCGTCCAGCCGGAGGGGTCTCCGTGGTCACCGGGGCGCGTCGTCGGGAGCATCAGGTGCGTCTCGCCACGGACGCTGTTCGAGCAGTGTGGCATCGATCGTGTCGGCTATCTCAAGGTCGACATCGAAGGCAGTGAGGTCGATCTGTTCTCCGGCGATACGTCATGGATGGACGTGGTGGACAACATGGCGATCGAGTTGCACGACCGCTTCCGTGACGGATGCTCGGCCGCCTTTCGCCGGGCAACGGCGCGCTTCGGCTGGGAGCAGCGGCGCGGCGCCGACACCTTCGTGTCGGTCGTCAAGCCCGCCAGCGTCTCGTGACCGACGGCGCCGACTCCGGTGGGTTGCGGGTCTGCGCCGTGGTGTGGACCTACGACCGCCCCACGGTGCTGCAGTCCTGCCTGGAGGCGCTGCTGGCCCAGACCCATCCCGTCAGCCGGATCGTGGTGGTCGACAGCGCCAGCCCGTCGCCGCTGCCGGCCGACGTCATCGACCGGTTTCAGGGGCAGGTCGAGTTCGCCCGGTTGCCGGACAACGCCGGCCCAGGTGCGGCCATCGCCGAGGGGCTCGGTCGGGTGCCCACCCGCGACACCGACTTGGTGTGGTTTGTCGAGGATGACAGCATCCCCGGACCGGCGTGCCTCGAGGATCTGATCTCCGCCGGCTCGGGTGTCGACGTGGTTGGCATCGACGGCGCCATGGTGCGGCGTGGTGAATGGCGCACCGTGCCTCGCCCCCGGCCGGGTGAGACGGTTGCCGTTGACTTCGCCTATCTCGACGGCGTGCTGGCGCCGATGTCGGTGGTGACGGCGGTGGGAGTGCCAAGGCGGGACTACTTCTTGATGCTCGTCGACGTCGAATACCCGCTCCGCTTTCGTCGGGCCGGTGTGCGGACGCTGTTGGTCGGTACGACCTTCGAGACGAGGCGGTTGGGGAGCGATCCTGGGACGTCGCGGTTCAGGGCCTACTACCAGACCAGGAACCACCTCCACATGGTCCTGCACGCTCACCGAAGCGTCTCGATGTGTGCCGGGTTCGTCGTGCGCACGCTTCGTCAGACGTTGAGCGCGTTGATCGGGCGGCGGTGGTGGGAGATGGGCCTGCGGTCTCGTGGTGTGGCGGACGCGCTGCGAGCCAGGATGGGACGCACCCTCAACCCGGGTCGACCGTCCGCCCCAGGCGACCTCGCCAACCGTCGAGGAGACCCCGCAGGGTGAGGGCGGCGGATCGCAGATCGCGGCGGACCACCGCGTCGCGGGCAGCGGCTGTGACCAGGCGAAGCGTCGTCACGATCGGCGCGGAGGCATGTCCATGGGAGCGGGCGATCCAGGTGAGGTTGCGGCTCGAGTAGTAGCAACGCCAGGGCGCCCGGACGCGAATGCTGTTCACCTGACGACCCGAGATGCCGAGACGATCGAGCCGTGAGCGGCTCTCGCGCAGGACCTCGCCCGGCACCAGCAGGTCATAGCCGAGCGCACGCAGGCGCAGACCCAGCTCGAGCTCCTCGTAGCCGAAGAACAGGTCCGGTCGAGTCGCCCCGGTGGCGACGAGCGCCTCCAACAGGTAGATCGGCTGCGAGCCGCCGCCCAGGGCGTCCACAGGGATCCAGCCCGACAGCTCATCGTCGGCCGGCCGCTCGGTCGTGCCCGTCCACCGTCGGTACCGTCCGCCGGCCCCGCCGATTCCTCCCGGACGGAAGCCCTCGGTCCTGGCGGCGTCCCACGAGGTGACCAGTTGATCGAGGATCGCCGAGTGCGCCGGAGGGTCGTCGTCGTCCATGGAGAGCACGAGGTCGTGTGGCTCGGCCCAGCGTGCGAGATCGGCCACGCCGGCCGCGATGGCGCCCGCCGGTCCCCCGTTGTCGGGCTGGGCGACGTAGCGCACGCCCAGGCGGCGGGCGATCGACTCGACCAGCGGGTCGGCGTCGTTGTCGACGATGGTGATCGTGTCGGGCGGCCGAGTTTGAGCGAGCAACGCTGCGACGGTGGCAGCGGCGGCGTCACGACGGCGGTACGTCACCATGATGGCGTGCAGTCGTGGCTTCAGCTGCGGCACTCCTTGATCCTGGGCGATGGAGCGTAGTGGGCCGTCCCGGGCGCCCGGCAGGGAGAACCCTAGGCTGGGCGGGTGCGGCGCAGCGTCCCAGGAACCAACGTGAGTTGGGCTCGATTGGGCGCGCTCGGCGGGACCCGCGTGGTGGGCCTGATCGGTCTTCGGGTTCGCGGGGCGATCTGGCGCACGCTCCACGGTGTGCGAGGCGCCGCGCACCTCAAGGTTCATCGCCGGGTCCACTGCCTCCCGTTTCGGCCGGGTCGTGGTCTGGTGGTGGGTACCAGCGCCGAGCTGTTCCCCAACGTGCGCCTGGAGCTGCGCAACCGCCAGGCGCGCGTGGTGATCGGCGACGGCGCCTACCTGAACCGGAACACCTCGGTGACCGCCACCACGCTCGTCGAGATCGGCGCCAACTGCATGATCGGCTTCGACGTGGCGATCATGGACGACGACCTGCACGGCACTGCCGGACCCGCGCCGGTCCGCATCGGCACCGGTGTCTGGATCGGCGCCAGGGCCGTCATCACCAAGGGTGTGTCCGTCGGGGACCGTGCGGTGATTGCTGCGGGTGCCGTGGTCACCCGGGATGTGCCAGCAGGGGCCCTCGCCGGCGGCGTGCCGGCGCGGGTCATCAGGGATCCGTACGAATGGTGAGGACGAATCCTCTGGTCTCGGTGATCATGCCGGTGAGGAACGGCCAGCAGACGATCGAGCGCTCCGTGCAGTCGGTGCTCGGCCAGACCATGGCCGACTTCGAACTCCTCGTCGTCGACGACGGCTCCACCGACGGGACAGCTCGGATGGTCGGCGCGGTCGCCGATCACCGGTGCGCCCTGCTGGCACAGTCCCACGCAGGTGTCTCGGCAGCGAGAAACGCCGGTCTCGCCAAGGCGAGCGGCCGGCTCGTCGCCTTCCTCGATGCCGATGACGAGGTCGACGAGAGGTGGTTGGCCCACCTCGTTGCGCCGTTCGACGATCCCAACGTCGGTCTCGTCTGTTGCGGCGGGGTGCAACGAGACGCGGCCGGAGGCAGCGAGTCGCTCAGCCCTCACCCGTCCGGCGAACTCCTCCGCGGCTATGTCGTGCTGTTCCTCGCGGGCGCGTTCATGGTCCGGGCCGATGTGCTCGCCGCCGCTGGGGGGTATGCGCCACTTCGCTACGGCGAGAACTTCGAACTGGGCTTTCGGATCACGCGGGTGCTCGCACAGCGCGGCTTGCGGGCGATCGGGCTGGCCGACGAGCTGGTTCGGTGGTTTCCCGACGCGGCGCGCTCGGCGACGCGTGACGCGTCCCGGCTCGAGGCCGCCGAGTACACACTGTCCCACTACGGGCAGGAACTGACCAGGCACGGCAGGGCCCTGGTCCACCGGGTCGCCTCGGTCAACGCCCGGCGCACGGGCGGTCGGGCCGTGGCGGTGGCCCACGGCGTGCGGGCCGTGGCAGCGCGGCCCGATCGCCTGGAGAACTGGCGCACCATGATCGGCGCCGTCATCGGGCGCGCCGCCCGCTCACCGGTTCAGCCCACCGGCGCACTGCCATCAACCCCAGCCGGGATGCCGGTGAGCGGGCCTGCGGTGTCGGTGGTGATGCCCGCCTTCAATGCGGCGTCGACACTGCAGCGAGCCATCGACAGCGTCCTGGCCCAGACGTATTCGAACTTCGAGCTCGTCGTGGTGGACGACGGGTCAACGGACGAGACGCCGACCATCCTCGCCCGCCAGGTCGACGAACGGATTCGTGTGATCCGGATGCGGGACAACGTCGGCATCGTCGGAGCATTGAATCGCGGGCTCGAGGAGGCTCGGGGCGCGCTGATCGCCCGCCTCGACGCCGACGACGAGGCGCTCCCGGAACGGCTGGCACTCCAGGTCGAGGCCTTCGCCACGCACCCGAATCTGGTGCTGTGTGGGTGTGCGGCGGATCGGGTGGACCCCCAAGGCACACGGCTCGGTCGCTCGGTGCCCCCGGCTTCTCACGCGTGGCTGGCGGCTGCCATGGTGACGGGGAACCGGCTCGTGCACTCGACGGTGATGTTCCGCCGGGACGCGGCCCGCGCCTGCGGGGGGTATCGACCCGACCAGCTCCTCGCCGAGGACTACGGGCTGTGGCTCAGGCTGATGCGTGCCGGTGAGGCGCTGGGGCTGACGGCGGTGGGTGCCAGGCACACCGACAACCCCGCAGGTCTCTCCCGTCAGCACGAGGCTCGACAACGCGCCGTCACGCTGAGCATTGCGCCCGCCGGGCGGGTCCCGGACCCTGGTGCTCGCCGCGTCCGGCTGATCAGCCGGCAGACCACGGGCCTGCGCGCCGACCTGCGCCGACGGGGCATTCCCGTGCAGGGCAGCGCACTGCAGTGGCAACGCATCGCCTTCGCCGAGAGCCGCGGTGGTCGGCTACGGCGCTGGCTGACCGTGTTCCTGGCGTCGCCTCGTCTGTTTCTCCTCGCGCTGATCGAATCCCGTCCTGGTCAGGCGGCGATCTGGGGCAGGCCGTGATCGCGTCGGTGGTCGTGCCGGCCTTGGACGCCCAGCTGACCATCGTCCAGCAACTGGCGGCACTCGACGCGCAGGACGTCGCCGAGCCCTTCGAGGTCATCGTCGTCGACAACGGATCATCCGACGGCACCGCTGCCGTCGTCGCCGGCTACCGGCCGCGGCGCTACGACCTCCGCCTCGTGAGCGAGCCGCGCCGGGGGTGAACCGGGCCCGCAACGCCGGCGTGCGGGTCGCTCACGGCGATGCCGTGTTTCTCTGCGATTCGGATGACCAGGTGGGCGACGGGTGGTTGCGCTCGTTGCTCGGTGCGCTGGCGCCCGGCGTCTGGGTCAGCGGGGCGTTGAGCTACGAACGGCTCAACTCAGCCCGTACGCGGCGGATCTGGGGGGTTCCCGAGCTACCGCGGACGGGTTCGGCACGCCCGGGGGTCGATGCCGGCTTCGGTGGGAATTGCGGATTCAGCAGGGACATGTGGCGACGGCTCGGCGGCTTTGACGACGACCTCAGCGGTGACGGCGACGAGACCGAGTTCTTCCTACGGGCCTGGGACGCCGGGTTCGTCCTGCGCTGGGTACCCGAGGCGGTGGTCCATCAGCGGCTCCGACCCGGACTGGTTGGCATGGCCCGTCGCCGGTATCGCCAGGGCCGATCCCAAGTCAGGATGGGCGACGCTGCTGGCGGCAGGCTCTCCGGGCCGGGCTTGTCGAGGGCCGCCGAGCTCCGGGCGGTCGCCTGGCTGATGCTGGCCACGCCGAAGTATCTGCTCGGCGACCGCCGCTACCAGTGGTTGTCGTCCATGTCAGGGCATCTCGGCCGGCTCCGCGGACTACGCGACTCGGTGGGCGCGGCCACGCGATCCCGCTAGCCTGTCGCCCACAACCAAACCGGTCGCTCGCCGTAGACCGCTGGTCCCAGCCCCACGGGCCGGGGTAATGATCCGCCAGGATCGCCAGCCGAGGTGGATGTCGCATCGGAGCCTCTCAGCTCCTCGCGGTGTTCGCTGTTGCGAGCACCACGAGTCGAAGCGAGAGGAGGTGACAATGACGACAGACAATCCCCGTGCCGAGAAGGTCGCGGTGGTCCAGGAAGTGGCCGACAGGCTGGCCAACGCCGACGCGGCCATCATCACCGAGTACCGCGGCATGAAGGTCAGCCAGCTCGGCGGCCTGCGCCGCCAGCTGCGCGCTGCCGGAGGCGAGTACAAGGTGTACAAGAACACCCTGGCACGCCTCGGCGCTGCGCAGGCCGGCGTGGAGGGTCTCGACGACATCCTGGTGGGTCCCACCGGCATCACATTCGTCAGCGGTGACGCCGCTGCGGTGGCCAAGGCCCTGAAGGACGCCGCCAAGACCAACCCGCTGCTGGTGTTGAAAGGCGGGGTGATGGCCGGCAAGGCCATGACCGCCAAGGACATCGAGGCCCTGGCCGACCTACCCAGCCGCGAGACGCTGCTGGCCATGCTGGCCGGTGCGTTCCAGGCGCCGCTGGTCAAGACCGCCGGGCTGTTGCAGGCCCTGCCCCGCAACTTCGCCTACGGACTCAAGGCGCTCATCGATCAGAAGACCGCGGCCTGAGCCGCACCACCCCAACGAACACACATCTTTCAAGGAGAACCAACCATGTCGAAGGACGACATTCTCGAAGCAATTTCCAACATGACCGTCATCGAGCTCAGCGAGCTGCTGACCGCGTTCGAGGAGAAGTTCGGTGTGACCGCCGCTGCTCCCGTCGCCGTCGCCGCCGCTCCCACCGGTGGCGCCGCTGCCCCGGTGGAGGAGGAGAAGGACGAGTTCGACGTCATCCTCACCGGCGCCGGCGCTCAGAAGATCCAGGTCATCAAGGTGGTGCGTGAGCTCACCAGCCTGGGTCTGAAGGAGGCCAAGGACCTCGTCGACGGCGCACCGAAGCCGGTGCTGGAGAAGGCCAACAAGGACGCCGCCGAGGCCGCCAAGGCCAAGCTGGTCGAGGCCGGCGCATCGGTCGAGATCAAGTAGTCACCGAGCGCCCAGCTGGTGTGGCGGCGGCGGGTGGACCGCCGCCGCCACACCGGCGGGCATCTCGTAGCCTGAGCGGATGGCTGCCCTCCCCGCCGGCGTCGGCCCGGACGCGCTGGTCCGGCGTGGCGACGTGCTGTGGCGGTCGGCCCCCGGGTTCCTGGCGTTGTGCACGGTCGACGGTCGCGTCACCACCGCCTCCGGCTCCGCCGACGTCATCTGGGCGCTGCTCGACAGCCCCGCGTCCATGGGCGCCCTGGTGACTGCGGTGGCCGACGTGTACGACGTCGCCCCAGAGGTCGTCAGCGCCGACATCGGCGCAACCATCGAGTCACTTCGTGCACTGGGCTGCGTGCATGTGGACCACTAACCATCCAGCGCTGGTGGCCGCCGCACGAGTGGGGCTTCGCCCTCCCGGCGCTCCGGCAGTGATCGGCGAGGCGGACGCCGAGTTCGTGCGCCGGGCGGCCCGCAGTGACCGGCTGAGCGGCATGATGGTGGCGGCCCTGGAGGAGGGCTCGGTCGAGGCCAGCGAGGCTGTTCGTGCCGCGTTCGTGGACGACTGGCATCAGCAACTCGTGGCCTGCGTCGTGGTCGAGGCGCTGGTCGTACGCTGCGCCGCTGCCCTCTCGGCGGCGTCCGTGGAGTGGCGGCTGACGAAGGGCGCCGCGGTCGCCCATCTCGACTACCCCACGACGTCGTGGCGTGGGTTCGGTGATGCCGACGTGCTGATCCGTCCCGACCAGTGGGACCGCGCTCGTCGTGCGCTGGAGGACGCCGGTTGCCGGCCTCAGTTCGACACCGTCGACGACCGGTTCGTCGCCCGCTATGGCAAGGGCGTGACCCTCGATACTCCCGAAGGCCTCGAGCTCGATCTGCACCTCCGCTTCGCCGTCGGGCTGTTCGGGGTCAGATCGCGGATGGAGGACGTCTTCGGCGACGACCCCGAGTACATCGAGCTGGCCGGCGCGGCGATCCCCGTCCTGGCGCGGCCATGGCGCCTCGTGCACGCCTGCTATCACGCGGTGCTCGGGGGATTCGGCGAACTGCGCGCATTCCGCGACGTCGCCCAGTTGGTGCACGCCGGCGCCCGGCTCGACGATGCCGCCCGCCTGGTGGGGCCGTGGAGAGGCTCGGCGGTGATCGCCGAGGCGGCCGCTCAGACGGCGATCCGCCTCGATCTGGATCCGAGCGAGGTGGCCCTGTCCCGACCGATCCGTCCGAGCATGGTCGAGCGCAAGGTGCTCAGGGTGTTCCTGGCCGAGCGGCCGTTCCGGGCGCAGGCGCTGACCTCGCTTGCCGGCCTCGGGCCGCGTCAGGCGGCGGACTTCGTGGCCGCGATGGCGCGCCTGCGACGATCGCGCCGTGGATGAGACCTCCACACCGGTCCCCTGCCCGTTCGTGGTGGGGCCGCTGGACGTCGGCGGGGTCGATGTCTACGTCACCACCAACGACGCTGAGTACGCCGACGAGGTTCGCTGGGCGATGGCCGACCTGGCGACCGATCCACGCCCCTCGGCGCCACAGGTCCGGTTCGCCACGGTTCGCCAGGTCCGACCGTGGGTCCATTGGTCGATGTGGCGCGACGCCGAACCGTGCGAGCTGGTGATGGAGGAGTCGTACGTCCTGTTCCACCAGCAGTGGGAGCTGAATCGGATCATGCTGGAACGGACCCGGCACGCGTTGCATGCCGCAACCGCCGTCCTCGATGAGCGAGCCGTGGTCTTCGTCGGGGCGACGATGAGCGGCAAGACGACCTGCGCCGGGTGGTTGGCGACACACGGCGGGTCGTACCTCGGTGACGAGGTCACCTCGATCAACGAGGACGGCACGGTCACCGGCTTCCAGCGCCCGCTCGGCCTGCGTAGCGGCGGACCCCTGGACGGTCGCCGCCAGCGCGACGGCCACCAGCGATCGCGCTTTGTCGGTGGCGAGGTCCTTGCGCCGATCAGCAGCCTCGGCGGTCGCCGTCACAGTGGCCCGCCTCCTCCGCCCGGCGCGATCGTCTTCCCGCGGGTCAACGGCGGATCTCGTACCTCGCTCGAGCGGATCGGACCCGCCGAGGCGCTGGTGGGGCTGTGCACGGCCAGCCCCAGCATGATGACCGCGACGGACGAGACGTTTGCGGCACTCGCCGGACTCGTCCGTCGTGTGCCGTGCGCCACCCTGTCGTTGGGTGGGATGGCGCCGGTGGCCGGGATCATCCACCAGCTCCTCGGTGAGCGTTGATGGACGCCCGCGTGCTTCGGCGTGCCGCCGGCCTGCGAACCGAGACCTTTCAGTCCGAGGCGTTCGAGGTGGTCGTATGGGATGGCGCGTCGCAGTCGGTGCACCGTCTCGTGGGCGCCGCGGCGGCCGTGTGGACGGCGTTGGACGGCGCCTCCGACCGCTCTTCGATCGCGACCGAGATGGCATCGGTCTTCGGCGGCTGCGCCGATGACTTCCTGAGCGGCGTCGATGACGCCGTCCGCCAGTTCGACAGCGCGAGGCTGCTTGTCGACAGCAATCCACCGGACGTCACGGCGGTGACCATCGCTGACCCGCTGGCGGTGGTGCTGCGGGCAGGACACGATCGAATCGGCGTGCAGTGCGAACGACCGGCGTTCGTTCGGCGGCTTGATCGCGCCTTCGCCTGCGCCACCGGTGTCATCGGCGACGAGTTCCCCTATCAGCTCTCCGGCGGGACGGGTCGGCGGCCTCTGATGACCGTGACGCATCATGGCGCGATGGTCTGGCGTGGGCGCGAATGGAAACGAATGAACTCGGCCTTGCGTGCGGAGCTCGTCGGGTTCTCCCCCCCGACTGGCTGGTTGCGCATCGTCGCTCAGCCGGTCGTCGAGCACGGTCGCTGTGCCCTCCTGGTTGGGACGGCCCTGGCTGGGCGGGCTTCCGCCCATCGGGTACGGACGTGTTGGGTCTCGGCGGAGACGGGCAGGTGCCGGTTCCCAGGTCACATCGACAGTCGGCCACTCGACGCAATCGTCAGCCTGGGTGAACCGAGCACAACGTTGCTCTCAGCGAGCACGGGAGTCGTCGGCGCGGCGGTGGACGCGTGGATGGACCTGCTCCGTCGTCAGGTAGTGGTCGTGGCCCGAGTCGTCGACCACGCCGAGGCACTGAGCCGTGCCCGCCAGTTCGTCACCGGCAACCGAGGATCGGTCCGGGATTGATACACCTGTTGGTGCACGCTCACCGGCCGGGAGACCGGTCGGCGAGCGCGCGTCCCGCCGGAGCCCACACCGTGCTTGGTTCGACGCGACACACCTGGTAGAGTGATCGGTCGCGTCATCGGGATCGGGCACCGGCGGGCGGCGAGCAATGAGGGGGTCCTTGTCATGACCGATTCATCGTCCTCCTTGGACGGGTCCAAGGAGTCGGGTCAGCATCTTGACCGTCGAGCCGCGCTCCGCAAGGCCGCTGCGGCAGGGGCGATCGTCTGGTCGGCGCCCACGGTGTTGACAACGCCTGCGTCAGCGCAGGTCGCCTGCACGCCGAAGTGCGCGCCGCTGGTGGGGGGCCAGTTCACCGCGACTGTGTTCACGGTGACGTGCCAGCGAAACGGCCCGGTCAATGACCTCCATCCCTACACGTTCCGTCTGGGCAACATCGCCAGTACTGGGAGCGCGTGTGGCTGCGGCGGCAGCGTCACGGTCGCGCTGTCGGGAGCGACCACCTTCACGGTTGGCCCCAACCAGTGGACGCACGGCTACTGCCCCCCAAACGATCACGTCGGGCGGTTCGGGAGCACCAGCGGCGGCGCCGCGATCTACGCCGACATCTCGTGCACGGATCGGCGGGGGCGGAGACTGTGCCGCCGGTGCGAGATCGCTGGCGAGTTCCACTACTGCCACCAGATCTATGACTGCTGCACGGGTTGTTCCAATCCGGTTCCGGCGTCGTTCGTCGCCACGATCAACATCGTCGGGAACTGCACCGCTCCAGCCTGCTGTTAGCCGGACTCGGATGTTCCCGCAGATCCGCGGCATCGGTCCTTGACTTTCGACGCCGCGAGGGCTTACCGTTCGCGCCAACTGATTCCAGCCGCCGGGTGGACGCCCGTGAGCGGTTGACGTTTGTCGTGCCGGGCCGGTAGGCTCGCACGTTGCCGTGCGTGCCGTCTCCTGCCACTGCTCTGTCCCGTTGACGTTGCGCGCCCCGATTTTGCCCCCGTTCACCCCGCCTTCCAGCCAGGAGTAGCCCATGGCCTCACGATCCGTGTCCCGCGAGCGTTATTCGTTCGCCAACCTGACCGAGCCGCTGGCGCTGCCCGATCTGATCGCCATCCAGCGGGAGAGCTTCCGGTGGTTCATCAGCGAGGGCCTCGGCGAGACCTTCCGTGACATCTCCCCCATCAAGGACTTCTCCGAGGCGCTGCAGCTCGAGTTGGAGTTCCGCTCCGACGACGAGGACCACAACCCGGGCCCGAAGTACTCGGCCGAGCACTGCCGGGAGCACGACCTCACCTACAGCACCCAGATCTACGTCGATGCCCGGTTCATGAACCGCAACACCGGCGAGATCAAGGAGCAGAACGTCTTCCTCGGCGACTTCCCGATGATGACCGACAAGGGCACCTTCATCATCAACGGCACCGAGCGCGTCGTGGTCTCCCAGCTGGTCCGCAGCCCGGGCGTCATCTTCGAGCCGGGCGAGCGGTTCCGCCTGCGCAACCTCAGCAAGCACCAGCTGGTCAAGGGCACCGTCCACCCGTATCGCGGCGAGTGGCTCGAGTTCGACGTGGAGCACAAGCCGGGCAAGGACGTCACCGCCGGCACCCGCGTCGCCCGCAAGCGCCGGATGGGCATCTTCACCCTGCTGCGCGCCTGCGGCTACGACGAGGATCACGCCCCCGGGTTCCTGGAGCGCTTCGTCCAGCACTTCGACTTCCTCGAGGGCCAGTGGGACAAGGAGCGCCACATCGCCCCCACCCAGAACGAGGCGTTGGTCGAGATCTACAAGCGGGCCCGCCCGGGCGAGCCGCCCACGGTGGAGTCCGCCAGGGCCTACTTCCGCAACGCGTTCTTCGAGAACCGCCGCTACGACCTCAGCCGCGTCGGCCGCTACAAGCTGGACCGCAAGCTGGGCAGCGAGATCGCCAAGCTCGACGACCTGTTCGGCGCCGGGACCCGTGAGTTGGGCGCCTTCTTCCAGGTGGACCAGGACGACCCGAACAAGCGCAGCCTGAACAGCGACCCGAACGACGCCGACGTGCTGCGCCCCAACGAGATCGTTGCCGCCATCAGCTACATGCTGCACCTGGTCAAGCAGGAGCCGGGGTACCGCCTGGACGACCAGGACCACTTCGCCAACCGCCGCATCCGCAGCGTGGGCGAGCTGATCCAGAACCAGGTGCGCATCGGCCTCAGCCGGATGGAGCGCGTGGTCCGTGAGCGGATGACCACCCAGGACGTGGAGGCGATCACCCCCACCACCCTGGTGAACATCCGCCCCGTGGTGGCCGCCATCAAGGAGTTCTTCGGCACCTCGCAGCTCTCCCAGTTCATGGACCAGGTCAACCCGCTGTCGGGTCTGACCCACCGCCGCCGCCTGTCGGCGCTCGGCCCGGGTGGTCTCAGCCGTGAGCGCGCCGGCTTCGAGGTCCGTGACGTGCACTTCAGCCACTACGGCCGGATGTGCCCGATCGAGACCCCGGAAGGCCCGAACATCGGCTTGATCGGCGCCCTGTCCACCTTCGCCCGGGTCAACCCCTACGGGTTCATCGAGACCCCGTACCGGGTGGTCAAGAACGGCAAGGTCACCAGCGAGATCAAGTACATGGCCGCCGACGAGGAGGAGAACTACGTCGTCGCCCAGGCCAACACGCCGATCAACGCCGACGGTTCGTTCCGCGACGCGCGCGTCCTGGTCCGCCGGAGCCCGCAGGCCGCCAGCCTGGAAGACCTGCGCAAGATGCTGGAGGCCGAGAGCTTCTTCGGCGCCACCACCGACATCGCCTCGGTGCCGCCCAGCGAGGTCCAGCTGATGGACGTCAGCCCCAAGCAGATCGTCTCGGTGGCCACGGCGCTGATCCCCTTCCTGGAGCACGACGACGCCAACCGGGCCCTGATGGGCGCCAACATGCAGCGCCAGGCCGTTCCCCTGCTGCGGGCCGAGGCCCCCTACATCGGTACGGGCATCGAGGACCGTGCTGCCCGTGACGCAGCCGACCTGATCCAGGCCACCGGCCCGGGCGAGGTCACCGAGGTCAACGGCTCGGCCGTCACCGTCACCTACGCCGACGGTGGCAAGACCGTCTACAAGCTCAGCAAGTTCCGCCGCTCCAACCAGGACACCTGCATCAACCACCGCGTCCGGGTGAAGGAAGGCGACAAGCTGGTGAAGGGCACCATCATCGCCGACGGTCCGTCCACGGACCATGGCGAGCTGGCCCTTGGCAAGAACCTCCTCGTCGCGCTGATGCCGTGGGAGGGCTACAACTTCGAGGACGCCATCATCCTGTCCGAGCGCCTGGTGAAAGACGACGTGCTCACGTCGATCCACATCCACGAGCACGAGGTCGACGCCCGTGACACCAAGCTGGGC
Organism: Ilumatobacteraceae bacterium; assembly: GCA_037045185.1. Lineage (GTDB taxonomy): Bacteria > Actinomycetota > Acidimicrobiia > Acidimicrobiales > Ilumatobacteraceae > JAKOUY01. The sequence goes on along the minus strand of JBAOHQ010000004.1, from coordinate 361,224 downwards.
CCGGAGGAGATCAGCCGGGACATCCCCAACCTGTCCGACGACATCCTCCGTGACCTCGACGACCGCGGCATCATCCGCGTCGGCGCCGAGGTGGGCCCGGGCGACGTGCTGGTGGGCAAGGTCACCCCGAAGGGCGAGACCGAGCTGACACCCGAGGAGCGCCTGCTGCGGGCCATCTTCGGTGAGAAGGCCCGCGAGGTCCGTGACACCAGCCTGAAGGTGCCCCACGGCGAGAGCGGCAAGGTCATCGACGTCAAGGTCTTCACCCGTGAGGACGGCCACGAGCTGCCTCCGGGCGTCAACGAGCTGGTGCGCGTCTACGTCGCCCAGAAGCGCAAGATCAGCGTGGGCGACAAGCTGGCCGGCCGCCACGGCAACAAGGGCGTGATCTCCAAGATCCTGCCCGTCGAGGACATGCCCTACCTGGCCGACGGCACAGCGGTGGACATCATCCTCAACCCCCTCGGCGTGCCGAGCCGGATGAACGTCGGCCAGGTGCTGGAAGCGCACCTCGGCTACGCCGCCCGCTGGGGTTGGGACGACGTCAAGAACGGCAAGCACGTGGGTGACGCGCCGGTGCGCGGCACCGAGGCCAAGACTCGGCCGAACACCAAGCCGGCCACGTTCATCGCCACCCCGGTCTTCGACGGGGCCCACTGGGACGAGGAGGAGGAGTCGGGCTCACACCCCACCATCCAGCAGATCCTCACCAACCTGACACCGGAGTCCGTGGACGGCACGCGGCTGATCCAGCCGGATGGCAAGACCACGCTGTTCAACGGCCGCACGGGTGAGCCCTACGACAACCCGGTGACCGTCGGGTTCATGTACATCCTCAAGCTGGCCCACCTCGTGGATGACAAGATCCACGCTCGCTCCACCGGCCCGTACAGCATGATCACCCAGCAGCCGCTGGGCGGTAAGGCACAGTTCGGTGGTCAGCGCTTCGGTGAGATGGAGGTGTGGGCCCTGGAGGCCTACGGCGCGGCGTACTGCCTGCAGGAGCTGCTCACCATCAAGTCCGACGACGTGCTGGGTCGCGTCAAGGTGTATGAGGCCATCGTCAAGGGCGAGAACATCCCCGAGCCTGGCATTCCGGAGAGCTTCAAGGTGCTGATGAAGGAGATGCAGGCGCTGTGCCTGAACGTCGAGGTGCTGCAGGCCGACGGCAACCTCATCGAGATGCGTGACCTCGACGAGGACGTCTACCGCACCGCCGAGGAACTGGGCATCGACATCAGCCGCCCCGAGCGCGGCACCGACGAGGACGACCGGGAGCGTGAGGCCCGCCGGGCCGCCCGCAACTCGGGCTACTGAGAACCGATTGACGACGAGACGCGAGAGAACGAGGAACGACTGTGCTTGATGTGAACATGTTCGACCAGCTCAAGATCGGCTTGGCAACCGCCGAGCAGATCCGCAACTGGGCCAACCACAACGAGGTCAAGAAGCCCGAGACGATCAACTACCGCACCCTGCGCCCGGAGAAGGACGGCCTGTTCTGCGAGAAGATCTTCGGGCCCACCCGTGACTGGGAGTGCTACTGCGGCAAGTACAAGCGGGTGCGCTTCAAGGGCATCATCTGCGAGCGCTGCGGCGTGGAGGTCACCCGCTCCAAGGTCCGTCGCGAGCGGATGGGCTACATCGAGCTGTCGGCGCCCGTCGTCCACATCTGGTACCTGCGCGGCACTCGTTCGTGGTTGGCGTACCTGCTGGCCGGTATCGAGCCGAAGGAAGAGCTGAAGGCCAAGCAGCTCGAGAAGGTCATCTACTTCGCCGCCCACCTGGTCACCTGGGTGGACGAGGACAAGCGCCACGCCGAGCTGGCCAACCTGGAAGCCGAGTACCTGGAGGAGCGCGACGCGATCCGCAAGGATCTGGAGCTGTCCATCGACCGCCGGTACAAGGAACTGGAAGCCGACGCCGAGCGCAGCGAGGCCGAGGGTGCCGATGCCCGCAAGCTGAAGACCGTCGCCGAAAAGGACGTCGTGGCCATCCGCGAGCGCTTCGAGAGCGAGCTGGATCTGCTGCAGCGCACCTGGGACGAGTTCCGCGGCCTGCACAGCCGGCTGATCATCGACGACGAGATCCTGTGGCGTGAGCTGCGTGACCGCTACGGGGACTACTTCGAAGGCGGCACCGGCGCCGACGCGATCAAGTCGCTGATCGACCGCATCGATTTCGACGTGGAAGAGGAGCGCCTGCGTAACGCCATCGACCACAACGCCAGCGGCCGCAAGCCGCTGTCGGCCCAGCGCCGGCAGAAGGCCATCAAGCGGCTGAAGATCGTCGCCTCGTTCAACCAGCGAGACGACCACGGCCGGCGGCTGAACGACCCGAAGGCGATGATCCTCGACGTCGTCCCGGTCATCCCCCCAGATCTGCGCCCGATGGTGCAGCTCGACGGTGGCCGCTTCGCCACCAGCGACCTGAACGACCTCTATCGCCGGGTGATCAACCGCAACAACCGTCTCAAGCGGCTCTTGGACCTGGGCGCCCCGGAGATCATCGTCAACAACGAGCGGCGCATGCTGCAGGAGGCCGTGGACGCGTTGTTCGACAACGGCCGCCGCGGCCGGCCGGTCACCGGCCCGGGCAACCGCCCGCTGAAGTCGCTGTCGGACATGCTCAAGGGCAAGCAGGGCCGGTTCCGCCAGAACCTGCTGGGCAAGCGCGTGGACTACTCGGGCCGTTCGGTCATCGTCGCCGGCCCGACGCTGAAGCTGCACCAGTGCGGTCTGCCCAAGCTGATGGCGCTCGAGCTGTTCAAGCCGTTCGTCATGAAGCGCCTGGTCGACCTGGAGCTGGCCCAGAACATCAAGTCCGCCAAGCGGATGGTGGAGCGTCGCCGCCCGCAGGTGTGGGACGTGCTGGAGGACGTGATCAAGGAGCACCCGGTGCTCCTGAACCGCGCCCCGACGCTGCACCGCCTGGGCATCCAGGCCTTCGAGCCGGTGCTGGTGGAGGGCAAGGCCCTGCAGATCCACCCGCTGGTGTGCACGGCGTTCAACGCCGACTTCGACGGTGACCAGATGGCCATCCACGTGCCGCTGTCGGCCGAGGCTCAGGCCGAGGCCCGGGTGCTGATGCTCAGCGCCAACAACATCCTCTCCCCGGCGTCGGGTCGCCCGATCGTGACCCCCAGCCAGGACCTGATCATCGGTGGCTTCTACCTCACCGAGATGGTCGAGGACGGTGCTGGCGCCGGTCGCACCTTCCGCCATCTGTGGGAGGTGCTGCGCGCCGTGGACGAGGGCTCGCTGGCCCTGCACGCGCCCATCACCCTGCGCCGGTCGGCCCAGGGTGAGCAGGAGGCGGACACCTTCGCCACCACGGCGGGGCGCCTGCTGTTCGAGGAGGCCCTGCCCGAGGGCTACACCGCTCGCTTCGGTCACGTCAACGGCGTGATCAAGAAGAAGGAGATGGGCGTCGTCGTCGAGCGGCTGTCGGACAACTACAACAAGTCCGCCGTCGCCGCCGCGCTCGACGCCATCAAGAACGTGTGCTACCGCTACGCGGCCCAGAGCGGCCTGACGGTGTCGATCGACGACGTCAAGACGCCGAAGGCCAAGAAGAGCCATCCTCGACGAGCACGAGGCCCTGGCCGAAAAGGTCGAGACCCAGTTCCGCCGGGGCATCATCACCGACGGCGAGCGCCGCCAGCAAGAGGTCCGCATCTGGACCGACGCCACCGCTGCAGTGCAGTCGGCGATGGAGGTGGAGTTCAAGTCCCAGCGGTTCAACCCGATCGAGATGATGGTGGGCTCAGGCGCCCGAGGGAACATGACCCAGATGCGCCAGATCGCCGCCATGCGCGGCCTGGTGGCCAACCCTCGCGGTGACATGATCCCGCGTCCGATCAAGAAGAACTTCCGTGAGGGTCTGGAGACGCTGGAGTACTTCATTGCCACCCCCGGCGCCCGTAAGGGTCTGGTGGACACCGCGCTGCGTACCGCTGACTCCGGGTACCTGACCCGCCGTCTGGTCGACGTCGCCCAGGAGCTCATCGTCCGTGAGGACGACTGCGGGACCACGCTCGGACTGTGGATCGACAACGTCTCTGCCGACACCTCGGCCAAGCGCTCCTACCTGGAGACCAAGCTGTTCGGCCGGGCGCTGTCCCAGGACGTCACACTCAGCGACGGCACGGTGCTGACCCGCAACACCCTGGTGGGTGACGAGGAGATGGCCGCGCTGCGCGACGACCCGAAGATCGAGCGGGTCCGCATCCGCTCGGTGCTGACCTGCGACGCAGAGCTCGGCGTGTGCGCCAAGTGCTACGGCCGTTCGCTGGCCACCGGCAAGAGCATCGAGCTGGGCGAAGCGGTCGGCGTCATCGCCGCCCAGTCCATCGGTGAGCCGGGTACGCAGCTGACCATGCGGACCTTCCACACCGGTGGCGTCGCCGGCAAGGACATCGCCGGTGGTCTGCCCCGCGTCGTGGAGTTGTTCGAGGCTCGTACCCCGCGTGGCTCGGCCCGTCTGGCCAAGGCCAGCGGTGTCGTGCGCATCGGTGAGGACGAGGGCAAGGGCATCGCCGTCACCGTGGTCGACAACGACGGTGAGGAGCACACCGTGCTGCTGCCCACCGGTAGCCGCCCGCTGGTGACCGACGGCCAGGACATCACCGCCGGCGAGCCCATCACCGACGGGCCCTTCGACCCGAAGGAGATCATGGAGATCAAGGGCATCCGCGAGACCCAGACGTACCTCGTCGAAGAGGTCCAGAAGGTGTACCGCGACCAGGGTGTGTCGATTCACGACAAGCACATCGAGCTGATCGTCCGCCAGATGACCCGCCGGATCGGTGTGCAGGAGCCCGGCGACACCACCTTCCTGCCGGGCGAGCGGGCCGATGCCAAGACCTTCCGTGACACCAACCGGCGCATGGTCGAGGAGTCGAAGAAGCCGGCAGAGGGCCGCCCCGAGTTGATGGGGATCACCAAGGCGTCACTGGCCACGGAGTCGTGGCTGTCGGCGGCGTCGTTCCAGGAGACCACCCGGGTGCTCACCGAGGCCGCGATCGACGGCCGCGGCGACAGCCTGGTGGGCCTGAAGGAGAACATCATCATCGGCAAGCTCATCCCGGCCGGTTCGGGGATGATGCGCTACCGCGAGTTCGACGTCAACGCGCCGGACTACCAGCCCATGGCGTACTTCTCCAGCGACACCGAGGAGGACCCGGCCGCCTGGCTGAGCAACATCCACGGCACGTACAGCTCCGACGCCCCCGCCGGCGACACCGCAGAGGCATAACCCAGGCCCCTCCAGCCATGTCCGTGAGCGCCGGGCCCCTGTCGGGGGCCCGGCGCTCACGAAGGCGGGTCGCTACATTCGTGGACGTGCCAACGCCTGGTCGAACGAGCGGGACCTGGTGGGCGGTGCGAGTGGTGGCTGTGCTGTTCCTGCTCGGCCTGTCCTGGGTGCTCGGCGCCGCACCGTCGAGCTCGGCGGACGAAGACTCGCACTACATCCGGATGGTGGGCTTGAGCCGGGGCGATGTCGTCGGGCGCGACGTCCCGATCGACACCCCTGCGGACGGGTACACGCGCCACTCAGGGCGGCAGCTGCAGCGACTCAACGTCGAGTCCGGGATCTACCACCTCTCGCCCGGTGAACTGCCCGCGGACCCGTGCAACCGCTTCCGGCCGGCGCAACCGTTCGTCTGCGCACCACGAACCCCCTCTGCGACCAACGAGATCAGGTCGTACCACACGCGCACACTGCCGATGTCGTACGTGATTCCAGCGCTGCTGTCCCGACTCGGAACCGGCGCCGCGAGCAAGCTCGTCCTCGGGCGGCTGGGATTCCTCGTGCAGGCCTGTGCGCTTCTGATCGTCGCGTTCGTCGCCTGCGGGCGCTGGCTCCGCCGAAGCCCATGGGCCGTCGGCTGCGTGCTGACCGCCATGACGCCGCTCGCCGTGTACGAGTTTGGCGTGCTGGCCCCGAGCGGCACCGAGTTCGCCGCGGTGGTTTCGTTCACGGCGGCCCTGTGGCGGGCGCTCCACGACGACGAGCCCCGATGGTGGTGGCTCGCCAGCAGCGCTCGGCGCGGTGGCCGTCCTCTCCCGAGACACGGGCCTCGTACTCACCGTGCTGTCGGCGGCGGTCGTGCTGTCAGCCGTGCCTGGTTCGGTGTCCAGAGTGCGCAGCATCCCGCTTCGCCAGGCCCTGGCGTACGCGGCGGTGCCACTGCTCGCCAGCGGTGGGGCGCTGTGGTGGCGTGGCCACTACCAGATGACGCTGCCCGTCACGCTTCGGGCACTGCGCAGAGGTCTCAACGTGTCCCGCGTTGCCCACCTGGCGTACGACTCGGTGGGACGAGTGGGATGGCTGGACACCCCGCTGGCCGCTCCGTTCGTCGTCGTGTGGGTGGTGATCGGAGGGGCGATGATCATCCGCGCCGCCGCCGCGGCGCGGCCGGCGGCGCGGGCGGCGATGCTGGCGACCCTGCTGTGGGGCGTGTACAACGTGTTGCTGTCGGCTGCGCTCGTGCCGACCGGGTTCCCCAATCAGCCGAGGTTCTCGCTGCCGCTGCTTGGTGCGGGCGCCCTGGTCGTGGGCCTTGCCGCTGGTCGGGACGCTGCGCAGGCGGGAAGGCGATGGCTGCGGGTCGCGGCGGCGGCATTCGGCCTGATCCAGCTGGCGATGGTTCTCACCGCTGCCAGGCGATCTGCGCGTGGTCTCGATGGGTTGAACCTGTCGCTGCGCGGTTCGTTGTGGACGCCGCCCGTGGGATGGGCGGTCGTACTGGCGGTCGCGGCACTCGGCGCGATCGGTGTCGGCGCCCTCGCCTGGACGAACCGTGCCGACGAGCCCGGCGAACCACGCCTCCCGGCGACCGGTGCCGCCACCGGCCGGATGCGGCCGCGACGGGTACGGTGAGCGTGTGCTTCCACAGGAGATCATTCGGGCAAAGCGTGACGGTGGCGTGCTGGCGGATGAGGAGATCGGCGCATTCGTCAACGGGTTGGTGACGGGCGCGGTCACCGAGGGCCAGGCCGCGGCGTTCGCCATGGCGGTGTTCTTTCGCGGGCTGAACATCGACGAGCGAGTGGCGCTGACCAAGTCGATGACGGCCAGCGGCACCACGATGCGCTGGAACCTTCCCGGCCCGGTACTGGACAAGCATTCGACGGGGGGTGTGGGAGACACCGTCAGCCTGATGCTGGCCCCGATGGTCGCGGCCTGCGGCGGGTATGTCCCGATGATCAGCGGTCGAGGCCTCGGCCACACCGGCGGCACCTACGACAAGTTCGAGTCGATTCCCGGCTACGAGGCCGCCCCGTCGATGGCCACCTTTCGTCGAGTGGTGGCCAAGGTCGGCTGCGCCGTGATCGGCCAGACCTCGGACCTCGCTCCGGCCGACAAGCGGCTGTACTCCATCCGTGACGTCACCGCAACGGTGGAGAGCATCGGGCTGATCACTGCGTCGATCCTGTCGAAGAAGCTGGCCGCCGGCCTGGACGGCCTGGCGATGGACGTCAAGTTCGGCAACGGCGCGTTCATGGCAACGCATGGCGACGCCATCGGACTGGCTGACTCCATCGTGGCCGTGGCCAACGGCGCCGGGATGCGCACGACCGCGCTGCTCACCGACATGAACGAGCCGCTGGCCCCGGTTGCGGGCAATGCGCTGGAGGTCGCCCACGCGGTGGAGTACCTCACTGGTGTGCACCGGACGCCACGCCTGCACGAGGTGACGATGGCCCTCTGCACCGAGATGTTGCTGCTCGGCCGTCTGGCCCGCACGCCCGCAGCGGCACGGCGGATGCTGACGGCGGCCCTCGACAGCGGCGAGGCGGCCGAGCGGTTCCAGCGGATGGTGTCGGCGCTGGGCGGCCCGAAGCGATTCGTCGCCGACCCGTGGAAGCACCTCGAACGGGCGCCCATCGTGCAGGCCATCCACCCCGTTCGCCCGGGCGTCGTGGCCAGCGTGAACACGCGCGCCGTCGGCATGGCCGTGGTCGCCATCGGTGGCGGGCGGACTCGCCCGCAGGACACGATCGACCATGCCGTCGGGCTGACCGATCTGGCCGGGATCGGTGACGCGGTGGGCGCCGACCGACCGCTGGCAGTCGTGCACGCTCGTACCCAGTCACAGGTCGCCGCCGCTCGTGAGGCGGTGCTGGGGGCGTACCGTGTGGGCCGCCGCCATCAGGCGCTCACCGAACCCATCGCAGAACGGATCACGGGATGACACTCGCCGAACGAGTACTGGCGTCGATCGACCTCACCAACCTGAACGACGGCTGCACCGCCGACGAGATCGACCGGCTGTGTGCCGAAGCGGTCACGCCGTTCGGCAATGTCGCCGCGGTGTGCGTCTGGCCGGCGTTCGTCGCCCAGTCCGTGCATCTGCTCGGATCCAGCCCCGTCCGCGTTGCCACGGTGGTGAACTTCCCACACGGCGGCGTGGACATCGATGCCACCGTTGGCGAGACCCGCCAGGCCATCACCGACGGTGCGGATGAGATCGACGTCGTGATCCCGTACCGGGCCTTGCTAGCCGGGAACAGCGTCGCAGTAGTGGAGATGGTGGACGCGGTGAAGAACGCCGCAGGAACCGCCCACGTCAAGGCCATCCTGGAGACCGGCGAGTTGCCGGATCAGCCAACCGTGGCGATCGCCGCCGAGCTGGCCATCGCTGCCGGCGCCGACTTCGTCAAGACGTCGACCGGCAAGACTCGGGTCTCGGCAACCCCGGAGGCGGCGCACACGATGCTCGAAGTCGTCCGTGCAGCGCCACGCCCGGTCGGGCTCAAGCCGTCCGGAGGCATCCGCACGCTCGAACAGGCTGGTGTCTACGTTGGTCTTGCCGACCAGGTCATGGGCGCCGGGTGGGCCACCCCGGCCACCTTCCGGCTCGGCGCCAGCAGCCTGCTGGCCGACGTCCTGGCGCACCTCGCTGGCCAGTGACAGCGGTTGCCGGTTGCCGTCGGTCGGCGCGCGCCTCTAGCATTGCAGGGTCCTGTGCGCGCGGATCCCCGTGCGCATGAACGACCGATTCGTTTCGCAAAGGTAGACGCGTGCCCACAATCCAGCAGCTGATCCGGCAAGGCCGCAGCACCAAGTTCTCCAAGAGCAAGACCCCGGCCCTGAAGGGGTCGCCGCAGCGGCGCGGTGTGTGCACCCGCGTGTTCACCCATACGCCCAAGAAGCCCAACTCGGCGCTGCGCAAGGTGGCTCGCGTCCGGCTGAACAGCGGCGTCGAAGTCACCGCCTACATCCCGGGTGAGGGGCACAACCTGCAGGAGCACTCGATCGTGCTCGTGCGCGGTGGTCGTGTCCGTGACCTGCCGGGTGTGCGCTACAAGATCATCCGCGGCGCGCTCGACGCAGCCGGCGTGAAGAACCGTAAGCAGGCCCGTAGCCGATACGGCGCCAAGAAGGCCAAGTAACAGGTAGCAGAGGAATTCGAAGATGCCCCGCAAAGGTCCCGCCCAGCGTCGTGAGCTCATGCCCGACCCGATCTACCGGTCGTTGCTCGTCACCCAGATCGTCAACAAGGTCATGCTGCACGGCAAGCGATCGCTGGCCGAGCGCATCGTGTACGACGCGTTGAAGACCGTCGAGGAGAAGAGCGGCAGCGAGCCGATCGCCACCTTGAAGCGGGCCGTCGACAACATCAAGCCGCCGCTGGAGGTCAAGAGCCGCCGCGTCGGTGGCGCCACCTACCAGGTGCCTGTCGAGGTCCGCCCCCGCCGCGCCAACACGCTGGCCATCCGCTGGCTGGTCGACTTCAGCCGGGCACGTCGCGAAAAGACGATGTCGGCCTGCCTCGCTGGCGAGCTGCTCGACGCTGCCAACGGTCTTGGCGCATCGATCAAGCGTCGTGACGACATGCAGAAGATGGCCGACTCGAACAAGGCCTACGCCCACTACCGCTACTGATCGGCTGCCGCCCAGCGGCGCTGCCCCGGTTCAGCTGCGCGGGATGTCCTTCCACGCCAGCTCGTGGTCGTTGCGGATCTCCTTGGGAAGACCGAGGGCGCGCTCGGCGAGGTTGTTGCGCTGGACCTCGTTGGTGCCTCCGCCGATGGAGACGCTGAATCGGTTGAGCAACTCGGTCTGGATCCATCCTGCAACCTCGTCGTCGCCGGCCACACCAGCCGCGCCGGCGATCTCCATCGCCAGGTTGCCCGAGGCGACCCTGTTCTGGGCGATGAACAGCTTGAGGATCGACGGGTCCACCGGCGGCGCCACCCGGCGGCGGATGGCCGACATGATCCGGTCACCCATGACGCGCAGCACCCACTCCCGGGTGTACAGGTCCGCCAGGCCGTGGCGGACCGCCGGCTCGTCGGTCTTGGCGAATCGCTCGGCCAACATGACCAGCCGGCCGTAGCTGCCACCGGACCCGGCGCTGCCGATGAACGCCGACTCGTTCGACATGACCGTGCGCGCCGGCGCCCAGCCGCCGTTGATCTCGCCCAAGACGTTGGCCACGGGAACACGCACGTCGGAAAGGAACACCTCGTTGAACTCCGAGGCGCCGGTGGGCTGCACCAGCGGGCGGACCTCGATGCCGGGCGATGTCATGTCGACCAGCAGGAACGTGATGCCCCGGTGCTTGGGGGCGTCCGGGTCGGTCCGGACCAGCAACATGCCCCAGTTGCAGAATTGGGCAGCGCTGTTCCAGACCTTCTGACCGGTGACGACGAACTCGTCACCGTCGCGCTCGGCCCGGCAGGCCAGTCCGGCGAGGTCGCTGCCGGCGCCTGGCTCACTGAACAACTGGCAGAAGGCGTACTCGCCGGACAGCAGCCGGGGCACGTAGTGGGCCTTCTGCTCGTCGGTGCCGTGCTTCATCAACGTCGGGCCCAACATGGCGATCGTCGAGGAGATGAACCGCGAGCTGACGTCGAAGTTGGCGGCCTCCTCGGCGTAGATCCGCTCATGCCAGGCGGTGCCACCGCGGCCACCGAGCTCGGTGGGATAGGTCAACCCGGCGAAACCGTTGGCGAACATCGTCCCCTGCCAGGCACGCCCGCGCTCGAACGCCGCACGGGCCTCGTCACTGCTGCGGTGGAAGATCACCGCCCACGGGCTGGTGGCCTGCTTGGGTTGGGCGTTGGCCGAGAGGAACCTTCTGGCCTCGGCACGGAACTGTGCCTGCTCTGGGGTGTCCTGGCGGCCGTCGGGGGTGATGGTCGATGTCATGCGGTCCAGTCCGAAGGAACGGTGATTGCGACTCCACCGTAGGCAGCCATCGGGCGCGGCGGCGCATCGGACCGGGTTGCCGCCGGGGACGGCGCAGTGTGGGTAACGTCCGTGCATGAATCTCGACGACCTGATCGCGCAGATCCCCATGGACCAACTCGCCGCCCAGCTCGGGGTGACGCCGGCCGAGGCCGAGCAGTCGGTGCGCGCCGCGCTTCCCGCGCTGGTGGGGGGCATGGCTGCCAACGCCGCGGATCCCGACGGCGAGGCGTCGCTGGCCGAGGCGCTCGGCCAGCACTACGACGAGGGGTACGGCGGTGACAGCCCATTCGACCTGGGCAGCGTGGACACCGACGACGGCGGGCGGATCGTCGATCACGTCTTCGGTGACCAGCGCGACGCCGTTGTCGACCAGCTCGCCGGCCAGCAGCAGATGGGCGGGCTCAGCGGCGGCATGCTCATGAAGCTGCTCCCGTTGCTGGCGCCGTTGTTGATGAAGTGGCTCGCCGGCATGTTCAAGGGCCGCGTCGGCTCGCCGGCTGGCGCCGGCGCGGGTGGCGGCTCGGTCGACACGTCCGGTTCCGCCGGCGGCACCGGGTACGGCGGCGACCTGTCCACCGAGTTCGACAAGATGGGCACCGACGCCGATGCCCCGTCGGGCAATGCCTGGCCCGCTCCGTCGCAGTCGACACGCGCCGGCGCCCCGGCGCGCCCGTCCGCCGACCAGGACCCGTCGCAGGCTTCATCCGATCAGGGGGACGACTCGTCCGCCGGGGGTGGCGGGCTCGGTGATCTCCTCGGCACGGTGCTCGGCGGCAACGGCGGCGGGCTCGGCGACCTGCTTGGCAAGGTGCTCGGCGGCGGGCGCCGCTAGCCAGCTACGGCGCCAGCGCCGTGACGGCGTCGGCCAAGGTCTCGATGTCGGCACGGTCGTTGTAGACCTGGGCCGAGACCCGGGTCCACAGCGACCCGGCCCTGGCGAACACGGGGACTTCGATCGAGCGGCCGAAGAGCGCCATCTGCACCCGCTTGAGGTCGGACTCCGTCGCTCAGCTCCCTTCGGGAGCCGGACCGTGGCCATTGCCCCGATCATCTCCCGCGGCGTGGAGAACGACGTGCCCCAGCGGTCGCTGAGGTAGGCGCCGGCCCACCACGCCAGGTCATGGTTGTGGGCGTACACCGCCTCCAGCCCGTACCCGTGGAGCACCCCGAGCCCGGCCGGTGCGGCGAGCCACGCCGACGGATCACGGGTGCCGGGCAGGTCGAACTCGGCGGCCAGCCCGTTGTCCAGCCCCCAGGAGATCACGGCCGCGTGCAGGTGGCCTCGCTGGGCGGGTGAGACCCACAGCACCCCGCAACTCCGCGGCGCGAAGGCCCACTTGTGCAGGTTGGCGACGTACCAGTCCACGCCGAGCGACGGGATGTCGAGGGGGACGTTGCCCGGGACGTGAGCGCCGTCTGCCAGCACCAGCACGCCATGGCGGTGGCAGACGGCGGCGATCTCGGCCAGTGGAAGGAGCAGCGCGGTCTGGGCGGAGAGGTGGTCGATCACCAGCAGTCGGGTGGCTGGGCCGATGGCTGCGTCGACGGCCTCGACGTAGCGTGAGGCATCGGTGGCCGGCCACGGAAGCGTCGCCGTGCGCACGGTGGCCCCAGCGGTCCGAGCCGCGTAGACCGCGGCGTTGGTCACCCCGCCGTACCCGAGGTCGGTGACCAGGATCTCGTCGCCGGCCCGCAGCGGGTAGGAGCGCAGGATGGCGTTGACGCCGGTCGTGATGTTGTCGACGAAGGCCATGTCTGCCGGGTCGGCGCCGACGAACCTGGCGATGGGCGCCAACGCCTGGCGAATGCGCGGCTCACGCCCGAGGACGAGTTGCGGATCGGCGGTCTCGCGCAGCAGGAAGCGCGCCGGGTTGCGTTCGATCTCGTCCACGATGGCCCGTTGGGCGGCCAGCACCGAGCGGTGGGTGACCCCGACCGTTCCGTGGTTGAGGTAGGTCAGCGACGGGTCCAGCAGGAAGTCGTCGAGCAGTGATCGTCCAAAGCCGGGCACGGCCGGAGACTAACGAGCTGGCCGAGCGTGTTCGGCGTATTTCGGCCTCGTGCTGCGCAGTAGCGTCCACAGGATGCGGACACCTCGATTCCTCGCCGGTTCGGCGCTCGTCGCCGTCATCGCCATGGCGGCGCCGGCGGCGGCCACGACACCGCCCTCTGGCACTGGTGGCGCCACCCCCACGGGCGTGGTCGCCACCCCGGAGCAGATCGCCTCGATCGTGCAGGGGGTCGACGCCCCGAACAACTTCTGCGCCCTCGCAGGCGTGTACTACCGAGTGCTGTTCGGTGCGGGTGGCGCTGGTGGCCCGGACTCATCGGCAGCGGTGACGCCGCTCCTCGGACGGGTGGCGCCCGTCCTGTCCGCCTTGGCAAACGACATCGTCGCCAACCCTCCGGCCGGCCTGCCGGAGGTGTACCACGGCATCGCCACGCAGTGGGTAGGTCTGTTCGGCCGGACGGTCGATCAGCTGAAGGGCCAGGGAATCACCGACGAGCAGCTGGTGGCGATCCTCAACGCCTTCCCTGACGGTGAACCGGACGGCATCGATTCGGCGACGTACGACGCGGCCGTCGCCACGATCACCACCGACGTGGCCGCCGAGTTCGAGGCGACGGTTGAGGGCGTCTCCGAGAAGGAACCTGACGGGTTCTCGATGGAGACCTACTGCCCGAACGTCGCCGACGTGCTGGAGAACCTCGACACCACCGACCCTGGGACGCTGATGCGGATGTTCAGGGCCCCGAACAGCTTCTGCGCCATGAGCCAGCTGTACGTGACGGCGGCGCTGTTCACGCTGTTCGGCAGCGGGGAGGATGCGAAGCAGCAGATCGCTGCGTTCGCCCCGGCACTGGCGGCGTTGGCCCTCGATACCAAGACCAGCCCGCCCGACGGCCTCCCGGCCAGCGTTGGCCCCTTCGTGGACACAACGGCCGAGGTGATGGGCAAGGTGGTCGCCGAGTTGAGGGCCGCCGGCCTCACCGATGACGACCTCAAGTCGATGCTCCAAACGGTGCTGCAGAGCAGCGGTGACGACACCGACGGCACCGTCGTCACTTCGCCCGACGCCCAGCGGGTCCACGACGCGATCGCCAAGGTGACCGTGGACCTGGAGGCGGAGCTGAAGAAGCTGGATTCGTCGAGTGACGCCGAGAAGGCGGAACTCCGCGCCTTCTGCCCGAACGTCGGCGCGAGCTTCGCCGGCGAATCCTGATCCGCTGGCGTGTGACACTGTCCCCGTGGCAGTTCTGGCGCGTGTCGTCCGGTCCGGCGTCGTCGAGTGCGAGCATCACGGGTCGGCCGTGGTGGTCGGCGCCGACGGCACGGTCGAGCACCAGTGGGGTGAGCCGCAGCGGGCGATGATGCCGCGCTCGTCGAACAAGCCGCTGCAGTTGGTGGGGATGCTTCGGTGCGGGCTGCGGTTGCCACCGCCGCTGTTGGCCATCGCCACCGCATCGCACGCCGGCGAGACGATGCACGTCGCCAGGGTCGAACGGTTGCTGACGGCGGCCGGGTTGTCGGTCGACCAGCTTCGTTGCCCGGCGGCCATGCCCGGTGACGACGACGCGGCCCGGCAGCGGTGGTGCGCCGGGCTCGGGCCTGAGCCGGTCTTCATGAACTGCTCGGGCAAGCACGCGGCGATGCTGGCGACGTGCCGTCACAACCACTGGTCGCTGGACAGCTATCTGGATGCCGATCACCCGTTGCAGCAGGCGCTGCGTGACGCGGTGGTGGACCTTGCCGGCGAGCCGGTCGACAGCGTGGCCGTCGACGGCTGCGGCGCGCCCATCTTTTCGATCAGCCTCGTGGGGTTGGCAGGTGCGTTCGGGCGGATGGTTCGAGCCGCGCCTGATTCGCCCGAGCGAGCCGTGGTCGAGGCCTGCCGGGCGTACCCGCTGTTGGTGTCGGGTACCCACCGACCCGACGGGCAGCTGGCCGCCGGGGTGCCAGGCCTGTTCGCCAAGGCCGGAGCGGAAGGCGTCTTCGCCGCTGCGCTCCCTGATGGCCGGGCGATCGCCGTGCGCACCCACGACGGGGCGATGCGCGCCACGCTGGTGGTGATGGCCGAACTGCTGCACCGCCTGGGGGTACGGACCGAGGTGGTGGAGGCGATGCGTACCAGTGAGGTCACCGGCGGCGACCGCCGGGTCGGCTCGGTGGAGGCGGTCCTGTAGCGCCCGCCGCCCGCCGCCGGCGCTCAGGGCACGGGAACGAGGATGGCTGCCGCGTAGGAGGGCAGGGACGAGACCCCGTCGATGACGTCGAGGTCGGTGTTCCCCCCGGATCGGTGATAGCCGCTCCAGTCGGAGGAGAACACGCACCGCCACGAGCGGTCGGGGTCGAGGCCCAGGTCGACCGCGTCGAGGTCGTTGGCGGAGATGTTCAGCGCCACCACGACGGCGTCCTGTGGAGCGGTGTCCCACCGGCGCACGACCAGGACCCCACCGGCGAGGTGCTCCACGGAGACACCGTCACCGCGCAGCCCGGCGGTCCGCGGGTCCTCACGGCGCAGGCGGATGAGGTCACGCCACATCTGGACGATGCCGGATCGCTGCTTGGCTCGATCCCACCGCAGTGGCTTGACGTCGTCGAACCAGTCCTCGTCGGCCCACTCCTGTCCCTGGAACAGCATCGGAACCCCGGGTGAGGTCATCGTCAGCACCGCGCCGAGAGCGCTGCGGCGGATGGCGTGAGGCGCCTCGGGGTCACCGGGGTCGATCTCGGCCGGGACCCGCGTCTGGCCGTTGGCCACCTCGTCGTGGCTCTCGGTGAACACCACATGACGCCAGCCATCGGGGTCAGCCACCGCGGCGGCGACCCCGTCGAGGTTGCGGGTCACGTCGTCGAGACTCGTCAGTGACGCCCGGATCGGATGGACGAACCCGGCCGCCCACTGCAGGCTGAACCCGAGGCCTCCCTCATCGACGGGGGTCGTGACCAGCGGCTGCTGCTGGAGATCCTCGGCGATCAGCACCGCGTCGGGGAACTCGTCGTGCAGGGTTGTGGTCAACTCCTGCAGGAACGCCCAGCCGTCGGCGATGTCCCGGTCGGGTCCGTTGTGCCCGTCGGCGTTGCGCACGAAGTTCGTGGCGTCGAGCCGCAGCCCGTCCACGGCGTACTCGCCGAGCCACATCCTGGCGTTGTCGATCAGGAACTGGCGGACCTCGGGCCGCCCGTAGTCGGGCCGGGTCGCCCCCCAGGGCGTGGCCGCCCGCCAGTCGTTGAAGAAGTAGATGCCTCCGCCGTCACCCTCGCTCCATCCGTCGAACCGCCACAGGTCCAAGTCACTGGGCCCCAGGTGGTTGTAGACCACGTCGACGATCACGGCGATGCCGAGGCCGTGGCACTGGTCGACCAGCCGATGCAGGGCGTCGGGCCCGCCGTAGCTGGATTCCACGGCGAAGGGGAACGCCGTGTTGTATCCCCAGGACACGTCCCCGGCGAACTCGGCGATGGGCATCAGCTCGATGGCCGTGATGCCCAGGTCCTTGAGGTAGCCGAGGCGGTCGGCGACCCCGTCCAGCGTCCCGCCGAAGGTCCGCGGGTGGAGTTCGTAGATCACCCACTCGTTGACCGGCCGGGGGGTGAACCCGCGCTGCGCCGGGCGGAGCTCGGTGACCACGCTGCGGCCCACCGAGTTGGTGACCTGGCGGCCCCGTGGGTCCTTGCGCTCCCAGGTCGTTGCGCCCGCACGCAGGCGGAACAGGTACTGCGTGCCGCAGGGCGCGTCGACCTCGGCGCGCCAGACGCCGTCGGGCGACGGTTGCATCGGGTGGACGGACGGCGCGCCGGCCGGGTCGGTGAACAGCAGCAGGGCGACGTCCTCGGCGTGGGGGGCCCACACGTCAAACATGACGGGCACGTTACAAGGAGCAGGCGGGAGAGCCGGGGTGCCGCAGTTCCGCTCAACGCCCTGCGTTGACCTGGATGTGCGCAGATAGCATGGGAAACCGTGCCCGCGGCCTGTCCGCGCCCCAGTGTCGGCACGAACGAGACGCAGCACCACGACGCAGCACACAGACGCAGTAGAGGAAAGAGATTCCCATGGCCAAGCGCGAATTCCCCCTGGAGCGCACCCGCAACATCGGCATCATGGCCCACATCGATGCCGGGAAGACCACCACGACCGAGCGCATCCTCTACTACACCGGCAAGAGCTACAAGATCGGTGAGGTTCACGACGGCGCAGCCACCATGGACCACATGGCCCAGGAGCAAGAGCGCGGCATCACCATCACGTCCGCCGCCACCACCTGCATCTGGAACAACCACCGCATCAACATCATCGACACGCCCGGCCACGTGGACTTCACCATCGAGGTCGAGCGCTCGCTGCGCGTCCTCGATGGCGCGGTGACGGTGTTCGACAGCGTCGCGGGTGTCGAGCCCCAGACCGAGACCGTGTGGCGTCAGGCGAACAAGTACCGCGTGCCGCGCATGTGCTTCGTGAACAAGATGGATCGCATCGGCGCCAACTTCTACCGCACCGTCGACATGGTGAAGACCCGTCTGGAGGCCACTCCGGCCGTGCTGCACCTACCGGTGGGCGCCGGTGGCCCGGAGAGCAACAAGCCCTTCGTCGGTCTCATCGACCTGGTGACGATGAAGGCGCTCATCTGGCGTGACGAGGAGCTGGGCGCCAAGTGGGACGAGGTCGACATTCCTGCCGACCAGGTCGACGAGGCCAACCAGTACCGCGAGGAACTGCTCGAGACCATCGCCACCAGCGACGACGAGTTGATGGAGAAGTACCTCGCCGGCGAGGACCTCACCGAGGCCGAGATCAAGCGGGCCATCCGCGCCGGCACCCTGGCGTTCGACTTCGTGCCGATCCTGTGCGGCTCGGCGTTCAAGAACAAGGGTGTCCAGCCGATGCTCGACGCCGTGGTCGACTACCTGCCCAGCCCGCTGGACATCCCTCCGGCGCAGGGCACCAAGCCCCACCACGAGGACGAGATCATCGAGCGCAAGGCCAGCGAGAACGAGCCGTTCGCCGCGCTGGCGTTCAAGATCGTCGCCGACCCGTTCGGCAAGCTCACCTACTTCCGGGTCTACTCCGGCCAGATCAGCAAGGGTGACGAGGTCTACAACTCCACCAAGGAAAAGCGTGAGCGGCTCGGGCGCATTCTGCTGATGCATGCCAACAACCGTGAGGATCTCGACATCGCCCTGGCGGGTGACATCGTCGCCGGGCTCGGGTTCAAGGACACCACCACGGGTGACACGCTGTGCGACCGGGCCCACCCGGTGATCCTCGAGCGCATGGAGTTCCCCGAGCCGGTCATCCACGTGGCCATCGAGCCCAAGACCAAGGACGACCAGGACAAGCTGGGCAAGGCGCTGAAGTCGCTGTCGGACGAGGACCCCACGTTCCGTGTGCGCACCGACGAGGAGACCGGCCAGACCGTCATCTCCGGGATGGGCGAGTTGCACCTGGAGATCCTCGTCGACCGCATGCAGCGGGAGTTCAACGTGGCCGCCACCGTCGGCAAGCCGCAGGTGGCGTACCGCGAGACCATCACCAAGCAGGTCGACGCCGTCGAGTACCGCCACATCAAGCAGTCCGGTGGCTCGGGTCAGTTCGCCGTCGTCAAGATCAGCCTGCAACCCAACCCTGGCAAGGGCTACGAGTTCGAGGACAAGATCAGCGGTGGTCGCATCCCCCGCGAGTACATCCAGCCCACCAACCAGGGCATCCAGTCGGCGCTGGACAACGGCGTGTTGGCCGGGTACCCCACGGTGGACGTCAAGGCCATCCTCGTCGACGGTCAGTACCACGACGTCGACTCCTCGGAAATGGCCTTCAAGATCGCCGGTCAGCAGGCCTTCAAGAAGGCTGCCGAGATGGCCAAGCCGGTGCTACTCGAGCCCATCATGGGTGTCGAGGTCGTCACCCCCGAGGAGTACATGGGCGACGTGATGGGAGACCTGTCGTCGCGTCGTGGTCGGATCGAGGGGATGGAAGCCCGCGGCAACACCCAGGTGGTGCGTGCCCAGGTGCCGCTGTCGGAGATGTTCGGGTACTCCACCGACCTGCGCAGCCGCACCCAGGGCCGGGCCACGTACACGATGCAGTTCGCCCTGTACATGGAAGTGCCGAACAACATCGCCACCGACATCATCAAGCGCGTCCGCGGCGAGTAGGAGGACTCCCATCCGGGCTGCCGGTCGTGGGTCACCGGCGGCGCGTATCGTGGCGGCCATGCGCCGCTGCCGCCTCACGTTCGCCGTGGGGGTCGTTGCTGTGGCCCTGGGCGCCTGCGGTCTGACCGACGACCGCTTCGGGTCCTCCACGCTCCCGCCGATCGGCCCGGTGACCGGTGGGACCTTGGCCGCACCGGGCGCCAGTATCGATCCCGGCGCAGCGCCGCTCATCGACACCGGCCCGCGCTCGCCGAAGATCGTCGGCGAGGGCTGCGCCCTGACCGCCCCCGGTGCCACCGGCGCCCCGGCCTCGGTGACCTACAGCTTCGCCACCAGCTTGTTCGAGCTCAGCGCCGACGCCGAGACCGCCCGGTGCCTGATGGCCCTGCCCCAGGACAAGGTGGATCAGCGCCCGCTGTGGGCCCCCACGGGGGACCGGTTCCTGATCGGCCCGGGAGTGGTGATGATCGACGCCAAGCTCGGCGCGTCCGGCCTGCAGGCTGACGCGACGCGGGCGATCTGGTCGGCGCCGGACGCCTCCCTGCTCGTGGCCGTCACCGATGACGGCAGACTCGTCCGCCGACCCGTCGACGGCAGCGGGAAGCTGGCGAACATCAGCTTCATGAAGAACACCTCCGCGGTCGTCTACCACCCGGGTGGCGCCGTGCTGTTCGCCGCCGGCACGGCCAGGGACGGCACGGCTCAGATCGTCCTGTCGGAGCCCGGCGGCAAGCTGTTCAGGCCGGTCGTGCTGCTGCCGGCGGGAGCGCAGGTCCCCGAGGTGGCGGCCGCGGCCGACGGCCAGTCGATCAGCTTCATCGAGGTGTCGGCCGTGACCTCTCGGGTGCGCGCCCTGCACCTGCCCGAGTTGACGCTCACGACACGCATCGAGACCTCGACCCCGCTCAGCGGCCTGGTGCACGACGGTGACGTCGTGGCCGTGCGCGCCGGGGAGTGCAGCGGATCCACGTCCACCAGGCTGTCCACCGGCGCCGCCACGCTGGATCTCAATGCCGCCGAGCCGTTCGTCGGCCGCTCCACCGAACCGGTCGGGTTCGTGTCCGGATCGTTGATCGTGGCGTCGCGCCAGACCGGGTGCAGCGGCCCGGCCGACGTCTGGGCCGTCGACCCGGCCGACGTGTCCGTCCCGACGCTGCTGATCAGCGGCGTCACCGAGGTCTCGGTCCGGCCGGCGCCGCTCCCGCCCGTCGACCTTCCCGCCGAATTGAAGCAGGAGCCGGCCCAGGGATGAGCGAGCCCGGGCGCCGACGTGGGCGACCACCGCGCCTGCTCAGTGGTGACACCGCGGCACGCATCCTGGACACGGCCAGGACCTTGTTCGCCGAGCACGGGTTCACCGTGACCACCAACCGCATGGTTGCCGATGCCGCCGGTGTGACGCCCACCGCGCTCTACCACTACCACGCCTCCAAGCTGGACCTGTACGCCGCGGTGCACGACGAATGCCGGGATCGCCTGGCGCGGCGGATGGCCGCCGCCGTCACCCAGGCGGACACCTTCGTTGACCGGCTCATCGCCGTCCTCGACACGACCCAGCAACTGGCCAACGAGGACCCGTCATTGGCCCGCTTCCTGGCCAGTGCCCACGTCGACATGGCCCGTCAGGCCGATGTCCAGGCAGCGGTGCACGGCGGGAGCATGTGGCTCAGCGAACTCGTCGCCGGGGTCGTGGAGGCCGGGGTGGCCACCGGCGAGTTGGGTGCCGCCGAGCGGGCCGGGGCGAATGCCCTGCTCGTCGCCCTGCTGATGGGTCTCACCGATGCCGCCTCGATCGATCCCGACTTGCACAACCGGGCGATCACGGCGTCACGCAACGCCCTGCGGGGCTGGGTGCTGGCCCGCCAACTCGCCGGCGGCTGAACCGGGCCGGGTGGTGGGACCAGCGCCGTTGGCCGCTAAGATCGTTGCGTTCTTTGACAACCCACTTCATCCGAGACGGAGACTGGCAATGAGTAAGGCAAAGTTTGAGCGTACGAAGCCTCATGTGAATATTGGTACGATGGGTCATATTGATCATGGGAAGACGACGTTGACGGCGGCGATTTCGAAGACGTTGGCGGAGAAGGGGTTGGCGAAGTATACGCCGTTTGATCAGATTGATAAGGCGCCGGAGGAGAAGGCTCGGGGTATTACGATCTCGATTGCTCATATTGAGTATGAGACGGAGAAGCGGCATTATGCGCATGTGGATATGCCGGGTCATGCGGATTATATTAAGAATATGATTACGGGTGCTGCGCAGGTGGATGGGGCGATTTTGGTGGTTGCGGCGACGGATGGTCCGATGCCGCAGACGCGTGAGCATGTGTTGTTGGCGCGTCAGGTGGGTGTGCCGTACATCGTGGTGGCGTTGAACAAGGCTGACATGGTGGATGATGACGAGCTGCTCGAGTTGGTCGAGTTGGAGGTTCGTGAGTTGTTGAACGAGTACGAGTTCCCTGGGGATGACGCGCCGGTGGTGCGGGTGTCGGCGTTGAAGGCGTTGGAGGGGGATCCGGTGTGGCAGGACAAGGTGATGGAGTTGATGGCTGCGGCGGATTCGGCGATTCCGGAGCCGCAGCGTGATTTGGATAAGCCGTTCTTGATGCCGATTGAGGATGTGTTCACGATTACGGGTCGTGGGACGGTGGTCACGGGGAAGGTGGAGCAGGGGAAGGTGCACACTGGGGACGAGATCGAGATTGTTGGGTTGCGGGCGACGCAGAAGACGACGTGTACCGGGGTGGAGATGTTCCGGAAGTTGTTGGATGAGGGTCAGGCTGGTGACAATATTGGTGCGTTGTTGCGGGGGACGAAGAAGGAGGATGTGGAGCGGGGTCAGGTGTTGTGTAAGCCTGGTTCGATTACGCCGCATACTCATTTTGAGGGTCAGGTGTATGTGTTGACGCAGTCGGAGGGTGGGCGTCATAAGCCGTTCTTCAATAATTATCGTCCGCAGTTCTTTTTCCGGACGACGGATGTGACGGGGACGATTCAGTTGCCGGAGGGGACCGAGATGGTGATGCCGGGTGACAACGTGACGATCACGGTCGAGTTGGGCAAGCCGATCGCGATGGACGAAGGGCTCCGGTTCGCGATCCGCGAAGGCGGCCGTACCGTTGGCGCCGGCCGCGTCACCAAGATCACCAAGTGAGCTGACGAACCATGGCACAGAGCATTCGCATCCGCCTGAAGGCGTTCGATCACGAGATCATCGACCAGTCGACACGCAAGATCGTCGAGACCGTCACCCGCACCTCGGCCACCGTTCGTGGCCCGATCCCGCTGCCCACCGACAAGCACCGCTACACGGTCATTCGTGGGCCGCACATCGACAAGGACTCCCGTGAGCACTTCGAGATGCGCGTCCACAAGCGTCTGATCGACATCATCGATCCGAACGCCAAGACCATCGACAGCCTGCAGCGCATCGAGCTGCCGGCCGGTGTGGACATCGAGATCAAGATCCAGAACGTCTGACGTTCACCATCCCGCCTGGTGCGGGCATCCCTGACGACACGAGCCCGCCCGGTCCGCCCGGCGGGCTCGTTCATGTCACCACATGAACGCACCCTTCGTTCATGCGGTGACATGAACGACGGATGCGGGGGTCAGGGGGAAGGGGGCATGAGGGCGGCCGCCTTGGCGCAGGCGTCGGGGTCGGCGAGCTGGGCGAGGGCCACGGCGTCGGCCGGGCTGTCCTGGCGACCGTCCCGCCAGGCCCGCAGGAAGTCCTGGGGCCAGACCTTGCCGCGGCGCACCTGCCACTCCGCCGATGGGCACATCCAGGAGAAGCCGACATGGGTATGGCAGGCGCTGTTGCGGGCGTTTCCGGTCTGGCCCATCACACCGAGCGGGGTGCCCGGCGTGACGCGCTGACCGACGGCAACGGCGACCGAGTCGAGATGGGCGACGTAGTAGCGGACGCGGTCGTCCCCGCCAAGGGAGACGAACTTGCCGCCGCGCGTCGCCGGGTCGTTGACGGCCGGGTCCCACCGGTCCTCCAGGCTGACCTCCACGATGACCCCGCTCGTGGGCGCCACGACGGTGGCGCCGCAGCCGAACACGTCGATGGCCGGGTAGTCGTGGTGTGTGTCACCGAAGCTGACGTCGCGCCCGGTGAACGGGAAGACGTACACCGGAACCGCCGGCACCGTCCCGGGACTCGTCGACGCCACGGTGGGCGCGACGGAGATCACCGGCGTGACGGGCGCGGATCCGCTCGGTTCGGGGCCGGCGGTGGACGTGCCCGGCACCGCCGGCGGCGCGCCGGTGGGCGCCAGTGAGGTGACCGAGGGGCGCGGCACCGTCTCCGCGCCTGCCGTGCCGGCCGCCGATGGCGCGCCGGGAACGGTGGGCGATACCCGCGCCGCCGAAGGGGACGGTGACGAGTTCGCCGGCCCGTCGGCGCAGGCAGCCAACACGACCACGCCGACCATCAGGGGGACCAGGGGTCGCCGAGGGAGTGACACGCACCTACGATACGGATCCGTGACCACCACCGGCCGTCGGCACCGGCTCCACCATCGGGGCGCCCGGACTGGTGCGTGCTCATCGCCACCGCCATCGGCCTCGTCCGGTGGCGGGCCGCGCCGCCTGCACCAGGCGCCTGGTCGATGACCGTCCCCGCTGCCCGGCCGGGCCGCTGAGAACCGGCGATGATCGAACTCGTCGGCTACCTCGCTTCGGCGCTGGTCGTCGCCTCCCTGGCGATGACCTCGGTCGTGCGCCTGCGGACCATCTCCCTGGTGGGCAGCGTGGTGTTCGTCGTCTACGGCGTCCTGATCGGCTCCGTTCCGATCATCATCACCAACGCGGCGATCGCCGCGCTCAACGTCTGGTTCCTCCGAGCCGAACTGACCGGCAAGCGCAGCCTCGGCGCCGTGCCGGTCTCGGTCGGTGACCCGTTCCTCACCGACTTCGTGGAGTACCACCTCCACGACATCCATCGCTTCCAGCCCGAGTTCGACCCCGGCTCTCTGCACGCTGACGACATCGCCGTGCTGCTGATGCGCGATGGCCTGCCGGCCGGGGCGCTGATCGGGCGCCGCCACGGCAGCGAGCTGCACGTCGTCCTGGACTACGTGACCAAACCGTTCCGTGACTCGCGCATCGGCGCCTGGCTGTACGGCGCCTCGACCGGCGTGTTCGACGGGCTGGGGGTGCACACCGTCGTCACCGCGCCGGGCACGGAGCTGCATGCTGCCTACCTCGCCCGGCTCGGATTCGTCCGCCGTGGCGATGTCTTCGAGCGCGTCGTGGGCTGACCAACCACTACCGTCTGGGACCGTGATCGTTGACTGTGCCGCCTACCGCGACGGCCACCGGGTGGGTGATCGGCTCACCATTGCCGAGGCAGGCGAGCAGGCCGCGTCCGCCAGTGACGGCTTCGTCTGGCTCGGGCTGCGGATGCCCTCCCCCGACGAACTGGCCGAGGCGTGCGCCGCGTTCGGGATGAATCTCGACATCGCCGAGGTGCTGGCGCCGCACCGCCGCCCGGTGGTGTCCCGGGCGGGCGCTGTCAGCATCCTGCACCTGCGCACTGCGCTGTATGACGACCACTCCGAACAGGTCAGCGTGGGCGAGCTGACCTTGCTGGCCAGCCAGCGGTTCCTGATCACCCTGCGCCACGGCCACGCCTCGCCGCTGTCCGATGCCCGGCAGGACCTCGAGGCGGACCACGAACTGCTGGCCGAGGGCGTCACGGCCGGCGTCGTGACGGCGATCCGCGCCGTCGTCGAGTCCTATCGGCCGGCGCTCGACGGGTTCGAAAAGGACGCCGTGGAGGTGGAACGAGAGGTGCTCTCGGAGAGCCGCCAGCGCCCGGTCAAGCGCTTGCTCAACCTGTCCCGCCAGGTTCGCGAGCTGCACCTCGCTGTGGAGGCGATGGAGGAGCCGCTGCTCCAACTGGCCAGGCACCGCGCCCTGGGGTGGACGCAGCGCACCCTCGACGAGCTGCGCGTCTCGATCACCCTGGTGCAGCGCGTCGTCGCCCGCACCGAGTCCCTGGCCGGGCTGCTCTCGGCGGCTCACTCGGCGAACATGGCCCAGGTGTCGGCCCAGCAGAACGACGACATGCGCAAGATCTCGGCGTGGGTGGCCATCGCCGCGGTGCCCACGATGATCGCCGGGATCTACGGCATGAACTTCGACCACATGCCGGAAGCCCGTTCTGCCTGGGGCTACCCGATCGTGATCGGGCTGATGGCGACGGTGTGCTTCCTGCTGTACCGCAGCTTCCGGCGGCGCGGCTGGCTGTGACGCCGGCCGTTCGGTTCAGGCAGCCTGGCCGGGCCGCGGGAGCAGCGTGTACACCGGGTTGACGAACTCCAGCGCTCCGCCACGGTTGTAGGCGACGCCTTCGATCAGCAACCACCGGCCGAGGGTGACGCCGCCGATGGCGCGCCGCCCGCTGAAGATCACCAGCGCCTTGCCGGTGTCGTCCTGCACGGTGACGGTCAACGCCGGCAGCCCGTGGCCGGGGCGTGTCTTCATCCGGGTCACTTCGCCGGTGATGCGCACCGGCGTGCGTGCCGTGAGTTCGCCGATGGGGGTGACGTCGCCCACCTCCACACATGGTTCGCTCGTCTCGGTCAGATCCGCCTTGTGTCGCTTGAGGAGGCCCATCAGCCCACCAACGCCCTCTTGACGCTGCGGTCGGCCTCGTCGGTGTCCCCGCTGACCAGCACCAGCACTTCGTCGTTGGCCTGCAGCACCGTGTCCAGGCGGGGTACCACGACGTGGCCGGCGCGCACGATGGCCACGACGGCGGCCTCACGCGGGAAGCCGACCTCACGGATCTCCTTGCCGATGGCGGGTGACGTCTCGGCCAGCGTGACCTCGTCGAGGCGGGCTCGGCCGCCTTCGAGGCTGAGCAGGCGAACCAGCGAGCCGACGTTGACGGCCTCTTCCACCAGCGCCGTCAACAGGTGGGGCGTGGACACCGAGACGTCGACGCCCCACATCTCGGTGAACATCCATTCGTTCTTCGGGTTGTTCACCCGGGCCACGACTCGGGGCACGGCGAACTCCTGCTTGGCCAGCAGCGACACGACGAGGTTGTCCTCGTCGTCGCCGGTGGCCGCGGCCACCACGTCGGTCTGCTGGATGCCTACCTTGCTGAGGAGGCCCACCTCGCAGGCGTCACCCAGAAACCACGTCACGCCGTCCACCGGGCTGCGCTGGTCCTTGTCGCCCACCACGTTGGGGTCGTTGTCGATGATGGTCACCTCGTGACCAGACTGGACCAACTGGCCAGCCATGTGGCGCCCGACGCTGCCGGCGCCGGCGATCAACACCTTCATCAGTGCCCGCCTTCCTGGTTGTGGAACATGGCCGCCAACGTGCCGGTGTCCGCCTCGGCGATCATCACGTGGACCCGGTCTCCCTCCTGCAGCAGGGTGGCGCGCTCGCCGATGCGCTGCGCGCCGTTGCGCGAGATCAGCACGATCTTTCCGCCGACCGCGGCTTGGATGTCGCCCACGCTCTTGCCAGCGCCCTCCGCCGGAACGACCCGCTCCACCAGCACGAACGTGGCCGACGGGTCGGTCCATGACGGTTGCAGAGCCTCCGGCAGGAGCTTGCGGGTCACCCGGGCGGCCGTCCAGGCCACCGAGGCAACCGTGGTGATGCCCAGGCGCTCATAGATCTGGGCGCGCTTGGGGTCGTAGATCCGGGCGACCACGTTCTCCACGCCGAAGGTCTCCCGAGCGACACGGGCGATCATGATGTTGGAGTTGTCCCCGCTGGTCACTGCGGCCACGGCGACATCGGGTTGCTCGATGCCCGCTTCGCGCAGGATGTCACGGTCGAAGCCGACACCCTGCAACGTCCGCCCGGTGAAGTTGGCGCCGAGCTTGCGGAAGGAGTCGCGCTTGCGGTCGATCACGCACACGCTGTGTCCCTGGTCGATGAGTTCGGGCGCGATGGTCGAGCCGACCCGACCGCACCCGACGACGATGATGTGCATCACATCCTCCTAGAACGAAATCTCGCCGGACTCGGCCATGTGAACCGGTACGGACACCACGGCCGTGTGCGGGCGATACAAGAGCTTGGCCTTCAGGGCGAAGGCACTGCCGTTGTGCAGCCACTGCGTCTTCCACGAGGTGACGAACTCGGGGATGACGACGGTGATGATGTCGCCCTCGTGCTCCTGGTCCAACTCGTCGAGGAACTTCATGATCGGCCCGGTGAGCTCACGATATGGCGAGTAGACGGCGTGCAGGTCGATGTCGACGCCGTAGTCGGCCCACTGCTTCTCCAGCGCTAGGCGCTCCTCGTCGTCGGTGGCCACCGTCACCGCCATCAGCCGGTCGGGGTTCAGCGACTTGGCGTAGGTCAGCCCGTGCAGCACGCCCTTGTTCAGCCCACCCACCAGCACCACCATCGTGTGGGTCTCACGCGGCGGCTTGTAGCCGGGTTGGGTGGCGACGGCCGCCTTGCCCTTGGCGTAGTGCTTGCCAATGGCCTGGAAGGCCATGACCATCATCGGGATCAGTGCGGCGGGGATCCAGGCGCCCTCGGTGAACTTCGACACGACGACGATGATCGCGATCAACCCGGTGGTGAAGGCACCGATGGCATTGATCAACGAGTGCAGCCGCCACTTCGGTTCGCGGTGCTTGAAGTGGTGGCGCACCATGCCCGTCTGGCTGAGGGTGAAGCCGGTGAACACCCCGAAGGCGTACAGCGGGATGAGCGCGGAGATGTCGCCGTTGAAGACGATGATCAGCAGGCCGGCGACGACGGCGAGGAACAGCACGCCGTTGCTGAACACCAGGCGGGCGCCGCGGTTGAAGAACTGGCGGGGCAGGAAGCCGTCTTTGGCGATGAGCGACGACAGCCGGGGAAAGTCGGCGTAAGCGGTGTTGGCGGCGAGGATCAGCACGGAGAACGTGGCGATCATCAGCATCCAGAACAACACCCCACGGCTGCCGTAGACGTGCTCGGCCAGCAGGCCCAGGCCGTTGCCGTCGTTCTCCGCCCGGAACGGGTGCAGCCGGCTGGCCAGGAACGCCACGCCGAGGAAGCACGTCCCCAGGATCGTCGACATCCAGATCAGCGTGATCGAGGCGTTCTTGGCCTCTGACTTCTTGAAAGCCGGGACACCGTTGGAGATGGCCTCGACGCCCGACAGCGCCACGGCGCCCGACGAGAACGCCCGCAGCAGCATCAGCAATCCCAGCGATCCGACCTGCTTCGACTTCTCGATGGCCTCCTCGCTGAGGAGCCGCTCGGGGATCGGGCCGAGGTGCTGGACGAAGATCCGGTACAAGCCGACGACGACCAGCATCAGCACCATGAGCATGTAGAAGTACGTCGGACCGGCGAAGACCGCGCCGGATTCCTTGACGCCGCGCAGGTTCATCACGGTGATGAAGAACACGCAGATCAGGCACAGGGGCACGGCCCAGGTGTGGTTGAGGTCGAACGCGGTCCGGATGGCCAACACGCCACCGGCCACCGACACGGCGACCGTCAGGATGTAGTCGGTGAGCAGCGCTGCGCCGGCGACCAGTGACGGGGTCCGGCCGAGGTTCTCGCGACTGACGATGTACGCCCCGCCGCCCGACGGGTAGGCGTGGATGGTCTGCCAATAGCTCATCGTCACGATGGCCAGCAGCACGGCCACGACGATGGCGATCGGGAACACTGGCCGGAAGGCGGCCGCAGCGCCCACATGGGCCTGCAGCAGGATGACCACCATGATCTCGTCGACCGCGTACGCGGACGAAGAGATGGCGTCGGAGGCGAAAACGGGGAGGGCGATCTTCTTGCTCAGACGCTGGTGGTGCTCGTCTGCGCTGGAGAGCGGCTTGCCGATCAGGAGGTTCTTGAGTCGTGCCATATGTCGCCGCGAGGGGCAGTAGGTGACGCTACCCCAGCGCGGAACACGATCGACAACCACTGGTGCGATCAGCCGGTTGCGGCGGGCGCTCCCGGGAGGTCGTGATCGTCGTGCTGGGCGCGGCGCAGGCTGAACACGATGGCCGCGGCGAGGATCGCCAGGATCACGCCGAGCGAGACGAAGGTGTTCATGTGCCACCAGTGGGACACCGTCATCTTCAGCCCGACGAAGATCAGAATCGCCCCCAGTCCGTGGGACAGGTAGTGGAACCGCTCCCTGGCGTCGGCCAGCAGGAAGTACATGGCCCGCAATCCGAGGATGGCGAAGGCGTTGGAGGAGAACACCAGGAACGTCTCGTGGGACACGGCCAGGATGGCGGGCACGGAGTCGACGGCGAAGATGACGTCGGTGATCTCGATGACCACCAACGCAGCCAACAGCGGGGTCGCCGCCCGCTTGCCGTTGAGCCGGGTGAAGAACTTCTGGCCGTCCAGTTCGTTGCTGACGGGCATGATCCTGCGCAGCAGGCCCAGGCCGCGGGTGGCGCCGTCCTCGCCCTCGTCGGCGCGGTGGCGAATGATCTTCAGGCCCGTGTACACCAGGAACAGTCCGAACACCAGGAGCAGCCACCAGAACTTGGCGATCAGCGTGGTGCCCAGGGCGATGAAGATGGCCCGGAACAGCAAAGCACCGAAGATGCCCCAGAACAGCACCCGGTGCTGGTACTTGATCGGGATGGCCATCGTCGTGAACATCAGCGCCCAGACGAAGACGTTGTCGACGCTGAGCGACTTCTCGATCAGATAGCCGCTGATGTACTCGCCGAAGGCCGCCTTGCCGTAGGTGGCGGCGACGATGCCGGCGAAGGCCAGACCGCAAGCCACCCAGATCAAGGTCTCGGTCAGTGCTTCTCGGGGGGTGGGTGGATGAGGATCCCGATGACGCCACAGGTCGACGGCCAGCATCACCGCGATGGCCCCGAGCAGTGCCAGCCAGGCCCAGGCGGGCACGTCGATGTCGACGAAGTTGTCCCGTGCGCCAAGAATCATGAGGCTGTCCTTTCGACTGTCGTTCCCGAGTGGTCTCGGGGCTGCAATCGAAGGTCTCACTCCCGCAGATGCGGGGGACGCGCCGGGTGGCGAACCACCGTGTTGACGACCACGTCCTCGGGCCAGGCCCGGGTTACTCCCCTTCGCCCAGTTGCCCGGGGCCCACAGAGTACCCGGTCCCGACCCCGCCCCGCGCCGCTTCGCCTCCACCGTCGTTCATGTCACCTCATGAACGAAGGGTCCGTTCATGAGGTGACATGAACGAGCGGGGGTGGGGTGGGTCGGGGGGGACGGTTGTGCGGGGTTGGGGCGGGCGGTAGAGTTTCATGCTTGTGCGTCGGGGGCCTCCCGGCGAACGAATCGAGGTCCGTGTGCGCCCCATGCCGGGGGACCGCACGGCGAACACATATGTCCGGTGCTCCGTGCGGCTCGTCCGCCGGAGCACTTGTGCGTCAAACCATCGCCCGGTTCGCCGGGCACCGACCGGAAAAGGCTGCCGCCATGGCACTACAAGCGATCGTTGGCGAGAAGCTCGCCATGAGCCAAGTGTGGGTGAACGACAAGATCGTCCCCGTCACTGTGCTCCGCGTCGAGCCGGCACGCATCGTGCAGGTGAAGACCGCCGAGCGTGACGGATACACCGCGCTGCAGGTCACCTACGGATCCAAGGACCCCAAGAAGCTCACCAAGCCCGAGGCCGGGCACTTCGCCAAGGCCGGTGTGGCGCCGGGTCGCCGGGTGGTCGAGCTGCGTCTCGACTCGGTGGATGGCTTCGAAGTGGGCCAGGAGATCACGGTGGACACGCTGGCCGAGGGATCCCGGGTGGACGTCACCGCGGTCAGCCGTGGCAAGGGCTTCGCCGGTGGCATGAAGCGGCACAACTTCGCCGGTCAGGGCGCCAGCCACGGCAACCACAAGCACCACCGGGCGCCGGGCTCGATCGGCTCGTGCAGCTTCCCCGGGCGAGTCTTCAAGGGCCTGCGGATGGCAGGGCACATGGGCAACGAGCAGGTCACCACGCTGAACCTCGAAGTGGTCCAGGCCGACACCGAGCGCAACCTGCTGCTGGTCAAGGGCTCGGTGCCGGGCCCCAACGGCGGCGTCGTCATCGTCCGCAACGCGGTGAAGGGTAAGTGATGAGCATGACCTCCGTAACCGTCAAGACCCCCGCCGGCAAGGACGCCGGCACCCTCCACCTCGACGCCGAGTTCTTCGGCGTCCAGCCGAACGTCCCCGTCATGCACCAGGTGGTGACTGCCCAGTTGGCCGCCCGCCGGGCCGGCACGCAGTCCACCAAGACCCGTGCCGAGGTCTCCGGCGGCGGCAAGAAGCCGTTCAAGCAGAAGGGCACCGGCAACGCCCGCCAGGGCTCGACCCGTGCCCCGCACTTCAGCGGTGGTGGCGTCGCCCTCGGGCCCAAGCCGCGCACGTACGACCAGAAGACCCCCAAGAAGATGGTGCGCCTGGCGCTGCGCTCGGCCCTCAGCGACCGGGCCAACGAGGGCAAGATCATCGTGGTCGACGACTGGGGCTTCACCGCCCCGAAGACCAAGGACGCCGTGGCCGCGCTGAACAAGCTGGGCATCGACGGCAAGGCGCTGGTCGTGGTGGACGTGGACGACACGAACACGATCAAGAGTTTCCTCAACCTGCAGCAGGTGCAGCTCATCGAGCGTGCCGAGCTGAACGCCTACGACGTGCTGTGCAACGAGTACATCGTGTTCACCAAGGCGACGCTGCCCATCGGTTCCTCGGCCGTTGCTGCCGGCGAGGCAGGCCCGTCCAAGCCGGCCGCAACGAAGAAGGCCGCCAAGCCGGCCGACGTCGCCCCGGCGGCCGATGTCACCGACGCCGCCCCGGCGGCCGATGTGACCGACGCCGCCCCGGCGGCCGATGTGACCGACGCCGCCCCGGCGGCCGATGTCACCGACGCCGCCCCGGCGGCGTCCGCGCAGGGGTTCGCCGATCTGTCTGGCGATGCCGCCGACGCCGAGGCCGCTGCGCCCAAGGCGGTGCCCGCCGGCGCCATCGCCGCCAACGAGGACGGCTCGTCGCCCGACGAGGACTACGTCATCAAGGGCAACGGCGACTCCGGCCTCTACCACCGTCCCGGGACGGCGTTCTACAACCGCACGATCGCCGAGTTCTGGTTCAAGACCGCAGAGGACGCCGAGGCGGCCGGCTTCCTCCTGCCCCCCAGTCAGCGTGACGACAAAGGCGACCAGTCATGAAAGATCCCCGCGACATCATCCTCGCTCCGGTCGTGTCGGAGAAGAGCTACGCCCTCATCGAGCAGGGTGTCTACACGTTCAAGGTCCACCCGTCGGCCAGCAAGCCCGAGATCCACGACGCCGTCGAGGCCATCTGGGGCGTCAAGGTCACCCGGGTGAACACCCTCAACCGCAAGGGCAAGACCACTCGCGCGCGTCGCACGGGTCGAGCCGGTTCCAAGCCTGACACCAAGCGGGCCATCGTCACCCTGGCAGCGGGCAACGAGATCCCGCTGTTCGAGAACTGAGAGCACCATGGCCATTCGCAGTCGTAAGCCAACCAGTGCCGGCCGTCGCTTCCAGACCACGAGCGACTTCGCCGAGATCACCAAGACCACCCCGGAGAAGAGCCTGCTGGCCCCGAACCCGAAGAGCGGTGGCCGCAACGCCTATGGGCGCAAGACCAGCCGCCACCGCGGTGGCGGGCACAAGCGGCAGTACCGGATCATCGACTTCCGGCGCGTCAAGGACGGCGTCAACGCCCGCGTGGCCGCCATCGAGTACGACCCGAACCGCACCTGCCGCATCGCCCTGCTGCACTACAGCGACGGCGAGAAGGCCTACATCCTGGCCCCCAAGGGCCTCAAGGTCGGCGATCAGGTCACCAGCGGCCACGGCTCGGACATCAAGCCGGGCAACGCCCTGCCGCTGCGCTACATCCCGGTGGGCACCACCGTGCACAACGTCGAACTGCGCCCCGGCCAGGGCGGCAAGATCGGCCGCTCGGCCGGCATGGCCGTGCAGCTGGTCGCCAAGGAAGGCGAGTTCGCCACCTTGCGCATGCCCAGCACGGAGATGCGCCGGGTGATGATCGACTGCCGGGCAACGGTGGGCGAAGTGGGCAACAGCGAGCACGAGCTGATCTCGATCGGCAAGGCCGGCCGCAACCGCTGGCGCGGCGTGCGCCCGCAGACCCGCGGTGTGGCCATGAACCCGGTCGACCACCCGATGGGTGGTGGCGAGGGCCGTACGTCGGGTGGTCGCCCGCCGGTGTCGCCGTGGGGCAAGCCAGAGGGTGTGCGCACCCGCAACACCAACAAGCCGTCGCAGAAGATGATCGTGCGCCGTCGCCGCACGTCGAAGGGTCGGAGGTAACCCATGTCGCGCAGCCTGAAGAAGGGCCCGTTCGTCGACGACCATCTGTTGAAGAAGGTCGACGCCCAGAACTCGGCCGGCGAGCGCAAGGTCATCAAGACCTGGAGCCGTCGCAGCACCATCATCCCGGACATGGTGGGTCACACCATCGCCGTACATGACGGGCGCAAGCACGTGCCGGTGTACGTCACCGAGTCGATGGTCGGTCACAAGTTGGGCGAGTTCAGCCCGACGCGGACCTTCAAGTACCACGCCGGCCAAGAGAAGAACACGAAGAAGCGCTAGTCATGACCGGTCCGAAGCTCAACGAGAAGAACCGCGTTGCCGGGAGCCGTAGCGGCACCAAGGCCAGCGCCAAGTACCTGCACGTGTCGGCCTACAAGGCCCGTGTCGTGCTGGATCTGATCCGTGGCCTGCCGGTGCGCCTGGCCGACGAGACCCTGCAGTTCACCGACCGTCATGTGTCCGACGACATCCGCAAGGTGCTCGCCTCGGCCGTGGCCAACGCCATGCACAACGACGAGCAGGACGCCTCCGAGCTGTACGTCAAGGCCTGCTTCGCCGACGAGGGTCCGACGCTGAAGCGCTTCGCCGCCCGTGCCCGTGGCCGGGGGACCCGCATCCTCAAGCGCACCTGCCACATCACCATCGTGGTCGACCGTCTCGACGACGATCGGCTGGAAGTGGTGCAGGCCCGTGACGCCAAGCGCTCCGCCGCCGGTCGCCGCCGCGGCACCGCCGCCGGTGGGGCCGCCGGTCGCCGGGCCCGCGTCGAGCGCAGCCGCCAGCGTGCCGCCGGGCTGAAGTCCGGTGACACCGACGCGGCGGATGCGTCGGCCGATGCCAGCGCCGTGACCGACGCCGTGACCGACACTGTGACGGACACTGTGACCGACACCGCCGTCGCTGCCGCCGGCGAGTCGCAGGTGCACGGCCTGGCCGATCTGGGCGACATCGCCCCGGCCGGTGAGAAGGACCTGCCGGCTGGTGCCGCGGCCTCCAACGAGGACGGTTCGGCGCCAGAGGGCTACACGGTCAAGGGCAACGCCGACTCCGGCTACTACCACACCGAGGACAGCCCGTTCTACGGCCGCACCGTCGCCGAGTTCTGGTTCAAGTCCGCCGAGGATGCCGAGGCAGCCGGCTTCACCCTGCCGCCGAGCCTGCAGAAGAAGGCGGACGCCGCCGACGAGGAGAACAACTAATGGGTCAGAAGATCAACCCGTACGGCTTCCGCCTCGGCGTGACCACGGACTGGAAGAGCCGCTGGTTCAGCGAGCGCGACTACAAGAACTACCTCACCGAGGACTGGAAGATCCGCCGGGCCCTGATGCAGAAGCTGGAGTCCGCCGCCGTCAGCCGGATCGAGATCGAGCGCACCCGTGACAAGGTGCGGGTGGACATCCACACCGCCCGCCCGGGCATCGTCATCGGCCGCCGCGGCGCCCAGGCCGACGAGCTGCGGGCCCTGCTCACCAAGATCACCGGCAACCCGCGCGTCCAGCTGAACATCGTCGAGATCAAGAGCCCCGAACTCGACGCTGCGCTGATCGCCCAGGGTGTAGCCGACCAGCTGGTCAACCGCATCGCCTTCCGCCGGGCGATGAAGCGGGCCGTGCAGAACGCCCAGAAGGCCGGTGCCCTCGGCATCCGCGTCCAGTGCTCCGGCCGCCTCGGCGGCGCCGAGATGAGCCGCACCGAGTGGTACCGCGAGGGCCGCGTCCCGCTGCACACGCTGCGCGCCGACATCGACTTCGGTGTCCGTGAGGCCCGCACGTCCTCGGGCCGCGTCGGCGTCAAGGTGTGGATCTACAAGGGCGACATCGTCCCCTACAAGAGCTCCACCGAGGACAAGATCGCCCGTGAGGCGGCGATGGCCGTTGGCGAGACCAGCGGGCAGGGCGCGCCGCGCCGCGTCGTCTCCTCGGCCGGCCGGCGCACCGCCGACGACGCCGTCGAGGCTGCGCCACTGATCAAGGAAGCCGATCCTGAACTGGAGAAGCTGCTCGACGAGGAGGAGGAGATCGCCCGGCGCACGCACGGCGGCTCCGAGGCCCCGCACTTCCGAGGGGAGGACTGACCGATGTTGATGCCCCGCAAGGTCGCACACCGCAAGCACCACCGTGGTCGAATGTTCGGCAACGCCAAGGGTGGCACCAGTCTGGCGTTCGGCGAGTACGGCATCCAGGCGCTCGAGCCGGGCTGGCTCACCGCCCGCCAGATCGAAGCCGCTCGTATCGCCATGACCCGCGCCATCAAGCGTGGTGGCAAGGTGTGGATCAACATCTTCCCGGACAAGCCGGTCACCAAGAAGCCGGCCGAGACCCGCATGGGCTCGGGCAAGGGCAACCCGGAGTTCTGGGTCGCCGTCGTCAAGCCCGGCCGTGTCCTGTTCGAGCTGACCTTCCCCAACGAGGAAGTCGCCCGCTCGGCCATGTCGAAGGCCATCCAGAAGCTGCCCATCAAGGCCCGCATCATCACGCGTGAGGAGGCGATCTAAGTGGCCAAGACCATCGCAGAGCTCAAGGAGCTCAGCCTCGGCGCCCTCGTCGACGAGCTGCGCGCCACCAAGCAGGAAGCGCTGAACCTTCGCTTCCGCAACGCCACCGGTCAGCTGGAGAACAGTGCGGGGATCCGCAAGGCTCGCCGGCAGATCGCCCGCATCAACACCATCATCCGCCAGCGTGAGATCGCTGCGGCAGAGGCAGGCAAGTAGTCATGGCCGAAGAGACCACCGAGACAACTGCGACCGCGGCACGCAAGCCGCGCAAGGTCCGTGAGGGCCTGGTCGTCAGCAACAAGATGGACAAGACCGCGGTGATCGCCGTGATCGAGCGTGTCCGTCACCCGAAGTACGCCAAGTTCGTGCTGCGCACCAAGAAGCTGTACGCCCACGACGAGACCAACGACGTCAACATCGGCGACAAGGTCCGCGTCATGGAGACCCGCCCGCTCAGCAAGAACAAGCGCTGGCGAGTCGTGGAAGTCCTGGAGCGTGCCAAGTGATCCAGCAGGAATCCCGCCTCCGCGTCGCCGACAACAGCGGCGCCAAGGAAGTGCTGTGCATCAAGGTGCTCGGTGGCACTCGCCGCCGGTACGCCTCGATCGGCGACATCTTCGTGGCCACGGTGAAAGACGCGATCCCCGGCGCCGCGGTCAAGAAGGGCGACGTCGTCAAGTGCGTCGTCGTGCGCACCAAGAAGGAGAAGCGCCGCCCGGACGGCAGCTACATCCGTTTCGACGAGAACGCGGCCGTCATCATCAAGGATGATCTGACGCCCCGCGGGACCCGCATCTTCGGCCCGGTGGGTCGTGAGCTGCGTGACAAGCGCTTCATGCGCATCGTCTCCCTGGCCCCGGAGGTGCTGTGAGATGAAACTGAAGAAGGGTGACACCGTCGTGGTCATCGCCGGCAAGGACAAGGGTCGCGAAGGCGAGATCGTCCAGGTGCTGCCGAAGGCCAACAAGGTGGTCGTCAACGGCGTCAACACCGTGAAGAAGCACGCCAAGCCCAGCAAGGGCAACCAGACCGGTGGGATCATCGACCGGGACCTGCCGGTGGACGCCAGCAACGTGATGCTGGTCCACAAGGGCAAGCCCACCCGCGTCGGCTACCAGATCAACAGCGACGGCGCCAAGGTGCGCATCGCCAAGCGCACCGGTGAGGTGATCTCATGAGCGACACCGCCACACTGACCGCGGCGCCGCGGTTGAAGGCCAAGTACCACGACGGCATCCGCGCCGCGCTGAAGGATCAGCTCGGCCTCGGCAACGTCATGCAGGTGCCGCGCCTGGAGAAGATCGTCGTCAACATGGGCGTCGGTCGGGCCACCCAGCAGCCTTCGCTGCTGGAGGGTGCGGTTGCCGACCTCACCAAGATCACCGGTCAGAAGCCGGTGATCACCAAGGCCAAGGACAGCATCGCCGGCTTCAAGCTGCGTGAAGGCCAGTCCATCGGTTGCAAGGTGACCCTGCGCGGTGACCGGATGTGGGAGTTCCTCGATCGCCTGATCGCCGTGGCGATCCCGCGCATCCGAGACTTCCGCGGCATGCCGGCGCACAGCTGGGACGGGCGTGGCAACTACACCTTCGGGCTCCACGAGCAGACGGTGTTCCCGGAGATCGACTACGACCGCATCGATGCCCAGCGTGGCATGGACATCACCATCGTGACCTCGGCGGCCACCAACGAGCAGGGCAAGGCGCTGCTCGACGCCTTCGGGTTCCCGTTCAAGAAGGGCGCCGACGCACTGGTCGTGCCGCCGCAGAAGAAGCGCCGTGGCCCGGTGCGGGGTGGCAAGTCCGCCCCCGCCAAGCCGGCAGCGAAGAAGAAGAAGTAAGGGCAGGACATGGCAAAGAAGTCGTTGATCAACAAGTCGAACGCCAAGCCCAAGTACAAGGTGCGCGGCTACACCCGCTGCCGCCGTTGTGGCCGTGCCCGTTCCGTGTACCGCAAATTCGGTCTGTGCCGTGTCTGCTTGCGTGAGATGGCTCACGCCGGCGAGATCCCCGGTATGACCAAGGCGAGTTGGTGAGGAATCCACATGCTGACTGATCCCATCGCCGACATGCTCACCCGCATCCGCAACGCCAACACGGCGATGCACGACGAAGTGCGCATGCCGTCCTCCAAGCAAAAGGTCGCCCTGGCCGAGATCCTCCAGAAGGAGGGCTACATCGGTGGGTACGCCGTCGCCCCGGCGACGACGGGCCCCGGTGAGGTGCTGACCATCTCCATGAAGTACAGCGCCGACCGGCACCGGACCATCTCCGGCCTGCGGCGCGTCTCCACTCCCGGCCTGCGGGTCTACCGCAAGAGCGACGCCGTGCCGCGCGTCCTCGGCGGCATGGGTGTGGCCGTCCTGTCCACCAGCCAGGGGCTGATGACCGACCGCGAAGCGCGCAAGCGCAAGGTGGGCGGCGAAGTCCTCTGCTACGTGTGGTGATCGGAGCCCGCAATGTCCCGAATCGGTAAAGCCCCCATCACCGTCCCGAGCGGCGTCGACGTGTCCGTGGTCGATCGCTCGGTCACGGTCAAGGGTCCCAAGGGCACGCTGAGCCGTACCCTCCCCGGCGCCATCACGGTGCGCGCCGAGGAAGGCCAGCTCCTGGTCGAGCGCCCCGACGACGAGCGGGAGAACCGTGCCCTGCACGGCCTCACCCGCACCCTCGTCAGCAACATGGTGGTCGGTGTGACCGAAGGGTTCGCCAAGGAACTGGAGATCATCGGCGTGGGCTACCGCGCCGAGGCCCAGAGCCCCACCACGCTGCGCCTGGCGTTGGGCTACAGCCATCCGGTGATGATGGACGCACCCGACGGCATCACCTTCGAAGTCCCGACGCAGACCCGCGTCATCGTCAGGGGCACGGACAAAGAGATGGTCGGCCAGGTGGCCGCCAACATCCGCGCCGTGCGCAAGCCCGAGCCGTACAAGGGCAAGGGTGTCCGCTATCTCGGCGAGCGCGTCCTGCGCAAGGCCGGCAAGACCGGAAAGAAGTAGTCGATGAGCAAGGTTGCCCAACAACGCCGTGCCGGCCGGATCGTCCGCCACCGTCGCGTCCGCAAGAAGATCGAGGGCACGGCGGCGCGTCCGCGCCTGGCCGTGTTCCGTTCGAACAAGCACATCGCCGTGCAGGTGATCGACGACGAGGCCGGGCGCACCCTGGCAGCGGCATCCACCACCGAGGCCGGTCTGCGCGGCGAGAGCGGGTCCACGGTGGCGGCCGCCGCCAAGGTGGGCCAACTGATCGCCGAGCGGGCCAAGGCCGCCGGTGTGTCGCTGGTCGTGTTCGACCGTGGTGGGTTCCACTACCACGGCCGCGTCGCCGCGGTTGCCGCGGCGGCACGTGAAGCAGGTTTGGAGTTCTGATGGCCGGTCCCAGCAACTATGGCGGTAACCGCAACGAGGAGCGCGCTCCGGACCCGAGCGGTCTGCGCGAGTCCCGCGTGATCCACATCAACCGCGTCGCCAAGGTCGTCAAGGGTGGCCGTCGCTTCTCGTTCACCGCGCTGGTCGTGGTGGGTGACGGCAACGGTCGCGTCGGCCTCGGCTACGGCAAGGCCAAGGAGGTGCCGCTGGCGATCCAGAAGGGCACCGAGGAGGCCAAGAAGAACCTGTTCGACGTCCCGCTGGCCGGCAGCACCATCACGCACGAGACCATCGGCATCAACTCCGCCGGTCGCGTGCTGATGAAGCCCGCCGCTCCCGGCACGGGCGTCATCGCCGGTGGCGCCGCCCGCGTCATCCTGGAAGAGGCCGGCGTGCACGACGTGCTGTGCAAGTCGCTCGGTTCGTCCAACGCGATCAACGTCGCTCGGGCCACCATCAACGGCCTGCGCGGCCTGCAGCGGCCCGACGACGTCGCCGCTCGCCGTGGTCTGAGCGCCGATGAGTTCGTACCCAAGGGTGTGCTGCGCGCGTACAACGAGCGCAAGAAGGCCGCCGCAGGAGATGCCCACTGATGGCTACCTACAACGCTGACAAGAACTACGACGGCCCTACCCTCACGGTGCGCCAGGTGCGCAGCGCCATCCACGCCAAGCCGAAGACCCGCGGCACCATGCGGGCCCTCGGGTTGCGCCGGATCGGCGACACCAACGTGCTGCCGGACCGCCCCGAGATCCGCGGGATGATCGCCCGCGTCCCGCACCTCGTCGAGGTGTCGGAAGAGTCCACGGAGAAGTGACATGCGCGTCGACGAACTGAGCCCCGCACCGGGGTCCACCAAGGCCAAGAAGCGGGTCGGCCGCGGCATCGGCGGCAAGGGTGGCAAGACCGCCGGCGCCGGGACCAAGGGCCAGCACTCCCGCGGCCGTGGCAAGGTCGCTCGCGGCTTCGAAGGTGGCCAGATGCCGCTCAAGCAGCGCGTCCCCAAGCTGAAGGGCTTCAACAACCCGTTCCGCGTCGAGTACAGCGCGGTCAACCTCGACCAGATCGCTGCGCTGGAGGCCGATGAGGTCACCATCGACCTGCTCGTCGAGCGTGGACTGGTGCGCAAGGGCAGCCTGGTCAAGGTGCTGGCCCGCGGCGAGATCACGTCCACGGTGTCGGTCACGGTTCACGCCGTGTCGAAGAAGGCCGAGGAGGCCATCACCGCGTCGGGCGGTAGTGTCACGATCGTGCCGTTGCCGTACAAGCAAGGGCGCCCTCCCGTCACGGGCAACCAGTTCACCAACCGCTGACCTCCCCGCGTCTCACGCACTCCTCAGGAAGCGAGCCTCTGTGCTGTCGAACATCAAGAACGTGTTCAAGGTCCACGATCTGCGGAACAAGATCCTGTTCCTGCTGGCGATGGTCGCCCTGTACCGCCTTGGTGTTGCCATCCGCGTGCCTGGTCTCGACCAGGATCAGATCAAGCGGTTCAAGGACGCCCTGGAGAACGACAACGGCGCGCTCGGCTTCCTGAACCTGTTCAGCGGCGGGGCCTTCGCCAGCTTCTCGATCTTCGCCCTCGGGATCATGCCGTACATCACGGCCAGCATCATCATGCAGGTCCTCGGTGTGGTCATCCCCAAGCTGGAGAAGCTGCAGAAGGAAGGCGCGGTCGGCCAGCGCAA
Organism: Ilumatobacteraceae bacterium; assembly: GCA_037045185.1. Lineage (GTDB taxonomy): Bacteria > Actinomycetota > Acidimicrobiia > Acidimicrobiales > Ilumatobacteraceae > JAKOUY01. The sequence goes on along the minus strand of JBAOHQ010000004.1, from coordinate 320,042 downwards.
GATCACCCAGTACACCCGCTATCTCGGCATCGCCATCGCCGTGCTCCAGGGAACGGCGCTGACGTTCATCTTCGGCCGGGGCGGCGGCAACGCCTTCTTCGGCGCGGCGGCAAACGTGCCGAACATCCGCCTGCTGCCTGCGGGGATGTGGCCGCGTGGCTACCTGGTCATCCTCACCCTGGTGGCCGGCACCGCCCTGCTGATGTGGATCGGCGAGCTGATCAGCCAGCGTGGCATCGGCAACGGCATGTCGATGCTGATCATGGCCTCGGTGGTCAGCAGCCTGCCGTTCAGCTTCTACTCGATCCTCAAGGAGAAGAGCTGGGTTCCCTTCGTCCTGATCATCATGGTCTCGATCGGCATCATCATCGCCGTCGTCCGGGTGGAGCTGGCCCAGCGGCGCATTCCGGTGCAGTTCGCCAAGCGGGTGGTGGGCCGGCGGATGTACGGCGGGCAGAACACCTACATCCCGCTGAAGGTCAACCAGTCCGGGGTGATCCCCATCATCTTCGCCAGCTCGGTGCTGATGCTGCCGGTGCTGCTCAGCAACCTGCTCGGTTCCAACAGCGGGAGCGGCTGGCGGGCCTCGGTGCAGAAGTTCATCACCGAGAACCTGGTCAACGACCGCAAGGCGCCCTACATCGTCCTGTTCACGGTGATGATCATCGCCTTCGCCTACTTCTACAACTCGATCGCCTTCGACCCGATCCGCCAGGCGGACCAGATCCGCCGCCAGGGCGGGTTCATCCCCGGCATCCGCCCAGGACCCCAGACCGAGCGCTACCTGGCCAAGGCCGTGAACCGCATCACCCTGCCGGGCGCCGTGTTCGTCGCCTTGCTGGCGATCACCCCGTACATCGTCCTGTGGGTCTTCGACGTCCAGGGATTCCAGTTCGGCGGCACCACCGTGCTGATCGCCGTCGGTGTGGCGATGGAGCTGATGCGCCAGATCGACAGCCAGCTGATGCAGCGCAACTACCAGGGCTTCTTGAAGTGAGGCCGCTCACCTCACTCCGGTCGTAAGGGTCGCTTCGTGCTCCCCGGTGCTCGACTGATCTTGCTCGGCCGCCAGGGCGCCGGTAAGGGAACGCAGTGCGTGCGGCTGTCGCGTCACTTCGTCGTGCCGCACATCTCCACCGGTGACATGCTCCGTGCAGCCGTGCGTGAGGGCAGCGAGCTGGGCCGGATGGCCAAGCAGGTGATGGACGGCGGCGGCCTGGTGGGCGACGACATCATGGTGGGCGTCGTCCGCGAGCGCCTGTCGCACGACGACGCCAGGGGCCGCGGCTACATCCTCGACGGGTTCCCGCGCACGGTCCCCCAGGCCATCGCCCTCGACGAGATCACCGCCGCGCATCCGCTGGACGTGGTGATCGATCTCGATGTGCCCCGCGAGCTGGTGCTGCGCCGCCTGTCGGCCCGGCGGGTGTGTCGCGACTGCGGGACCAACTACGTGGCCACCGGACGGGAGCACACGCCGTGGCTATGTGACGTGTGCGGTGGTGACGTGCAATACCGTGACGACGACACGCCCGAGGCCATCGACAAGCGCCTCGACCTGTACGAGCGCCAGACCCGCCCGCTGATCGAGTTCTACGAGCAGACCGGCCGGCTCGCCGTGGTCGATGGCACGGCGGCCCCCGACGAGGTGTTCCTGCGGCTCACCACCACGGTGATGTCCCGCCGCCGCTGACCGCGGGCGCCGGCCGGTCAGTTCCGGCTGGTGTCAGCCGGCGACGACCGGCACCCGTGACATCGCGTCGGCGACGGCTTCCTCGGAGAGGTCGAGGTCGACCATCGCTCCGGTGAGGTAGGCGTCGTAGGCGGCCAGGTCGAGGTGACCGTGGCCGCACAGCGCGGTGAGGATGACCCGCTCCTCACCCGACTCCTTGCAGGCCAGCGCCTCGCGGATGGCCGCGGCGAGGGCGTGGGTGGGCTCGGGGGCCGGGACGATGCCCTGGGTCTTGGCGAACTGCAAAGCCGCGGCGAAGCACTCCCGCTGCGGGATGGAGATCGCCTCGCACAGGCCCAACTCGTAGATGTGCGACACCAGCGGGGACATGCCGTGGTAGCGCAGGCCGCCGGCATGGATCGGGTCGGGGATGAAGTCATGGCCGAGGGTGTGCATCTTCATCAGCGGCGTCATGCCGGCGGTGTCGCCGAAGTCGTAGCGGTACTCGCCCTTGGTGAGGCTGGGGCAGGCCGCCGGCTCGACGCAGCGGATGGTGGGGTTCATCGTCCCGGCCAGCTTCTCGCGCAGGAACGGGAACGCCAGGCCGCCGAAGTTCGAGCCGCCTCCGGTGCAGCCCACCAGCAGGTCGGGGACCTCGCCGATCTTGGCCAGCTGCAGCAGAGCCTCCTCGCCGATGATGGTCTGGTGGAGCAGCACATGGTTCAGCACGCTGCCCAGCGCGTAGCGGGTGTTCGGATCGGCGACGGCCATGGCCACCGCCTCACTGATGGCGATGCCCAGGCTGCCCGGGTGGTCCGGGTCCTTGGCCAGCAGCGACCGCCCGTACTCGGTGACCTCGCTGGGGCTTGGGTGCACGGTGGCGCCCCAGATCTGCATCATCGTGCGCCGGTACGGCTTGGCCCGGTACGAGGCGGCCACCTGCCACACCTCGCACTCCATCCCGTACTGGGCGGTGGCGAAGGCCAGGGCCGTGCCCCACTGCCCGGCCCCGGTCTCGGTGGTGAGCTTGGTGACGCCGGCCTGGTGGTTGTAGTACGCCTGCGGCACCGAGGTGTTGGTCTTGTGGCTGCCGCTCGGGCTGACGCCTTCGTACTTGTAGTAGATGCGCGCCGGGGTATCGAGCAACTGCTCGAGGCGGCGGGCGCGAAACAGCGGGCTCGGCCGCCACAGCCGGTAGACGTCGATCACCCCTCCGGGGATGTCCACGTAGCGCTGGTCGGTGACCTCCTGCTCGATCAGCGCCATCGGGAACAGCGGGGCGAAGTCCTCCGGACCGGCGGGGGCCAGGGTGCCGGGGTGCAGCGCCGGTGGTGGCGGCGAGGGCAGATCGGGGATGACGTTGTACCACTGGGTGGGCATCTCGTCGTCGGACAACAGCACCTTGGTGACGGGCTCGCTCATGGCCCGAGCGTAGACCCGCTCAGCGTGTGGCTGCGCCGTGGACGACGACGGGGTGGCCGCCCAGCACGGTGTGGCGGACCGTGCCGCGCAGCTCCATCCCGGCGTAGGGCGTGTTGCGGCTCTTGCTGGCCAGCTTCGCCGGGACGACCGTCCACCTGGCGGCGGGATCGAAGACGGTGAGGTTGGCCGGCTCGCCCGGGGCGATCGGCCGGCCGTGGCGATCCGCCACGCGGGCGATGGCTGCCGGCTTCCACGTCAGCGCGGCCACGATGTCCTCCAGCGGCATGTCCAGGTACGTGAGGCTCAACGCCAGCGCGGTCTGCAGGCCCAGCATGCCGGGGGGCGCCTGGTCCAGCGGGACCTCCTTGGTCTCCGGGGCGTGCGGGGCATGGTCGGTGGCGATGGCGTCGATGGCGCCATCGGCCAGGCCGGCGCGGATGGCGGCGATGTCGGCGGCGGTGCGCAGCGGCGGGTTCACCTTGAACACGGCGTCGTAGCCGCTCAACCGTTCGTCGGTGAGGGTGAAGTGATGCGGCGTGGCCTCGGCCGTGACGGGCAGCCCGTCGGCCTTGGCGGCGCGCACCAGGTCCACGCTGCGCGCCGTGGACAGGTGCAGCAGGTGGATCGGGCTGCCGGTCAGGCGGCTCAGCTCGATGTCACGGTGCACCATCAGCTCCTCGGCCAGTGACGGCCAGCCGGGGACGCCAAGGCGGGAGCAGCACGCGCCCTCGTGCATCACCGCGCCGTTCGTCATCGCAGCCACCTCGCAGTGCTGGGCCAGGGTGATCCCCAGCGGGCCGGCGTACTCCAGCGCCCGGCGCATCAGTTGCGGGTCCTGCACCCCGCTGCCGTCATCGGTGAACAGGCGGACGCCGGCCTCGGCGAGCTCGGCGAACGGCGCCAGCGTCTGGCCCATCCTGCCGACGGTGATGCACCCGCTCGGGATCACCTCGCACAGCCCGGCGCGCAGGCCCTGGCGGCGGACGAAGTCGACCACGGCCACGCTGTCCTGGGCCGGGTCGGTGTTCGGCATCGCCACCACTGCGGTGAAGCCGCCCAGCGCTGCGGCCCGGCTGCCGGTCTCGATGGTCTCGGCCTCCTCCCGGCCGGGTTCGCGCAGGTGGACGTGGAGGTCGACGAAGCCGGGACTGACGACGCAGCCGGTGGCGTCCAGCACCGTGTCGCCTCCGGCCGGGGTGATGTCGCCCACCTCGGTGATGCGCCCGCCGACGACGGCCACGTCGGCCCGCCGCCGCCCGGTCTGGTCGACGGTCTCGCCGCCGGTGATCACGATGCGAGTCACGCGCTTCCCTTCAGATCGTTGCCGGCGCCCAGCAGGCTGAACAGCACGGCCATGCGGACGGCGACCCCGTTGGCCACCTGGTGGAGGATCACCGATCCGGACAGTTCGCCCGGGTCGACGACCATCTCGATGCCCCGGTTCATCGGCCCCGGGTGCATCACCAGGGCGTGGGCCGGCAGCGCTGAGGCGCGCCGGGCGGTGAGGCCGTACAGGGAGGAGTACTCGCGCATGGTGGGCAGCAGGCCGTCGTCCATCCGCTCGCGTTGGACACGCAGCAGGTACAGCACGTCGATTTCCGCCACCACGGCGTCGAGGTCGTGGCTGATCTCCACCGGCCACAGGTCAACGGCCGGGGGGAGCAGCGTGGGTGGCGCCACCAGGATCACCCGGGCGCCCAGCGCGGTGAACGCCTGGACGTCACTGCGGGCCACCCTGCTGTGGCGAACATCGCCGACGATGGCGATGGTCAACCCGTCGAAGCCGTCGTGGCGGCGCAGGCTGGTGCGGATCGTGTAGGCGTCGAGCAGCGCCTGGGTCGGGTGCTGATGCCAGCCGTCGCCGGCGTTGATCACGCTGGCCGCGCACCACTGGGTGATCAGCTGCGGGGCCCCGCTGCTTCGATGGCGCACGACGAAGGCGTCCACACCCATGGCCGCGATGGTCTCCACCGTGTCGCGCAGGCTCTCGCCCTTGCTGACGCTGCTGGAGGACACGGCGAAGTTCATCGTGTCGGCGCTGAGCCGCTTGGCCGCCGTGTCGAAGCTGGTGCGGGTGCGGGTGGAGTCCTCGAAGAACAGACTGACCACGTTCTTGCCGCGCAACGCCGGCACCTTGGGGATCGGGCGCTGGCCGATCTCCACCATGTGATCGGTGAGCTCCAGCAGGCCGTGGATGTCGCCGGCGGAGAGGTCCTCGATCGAGAGCAGATGCTTCACTCGATCACCACCCCGTCGCGAGTGGCGGTGACCGACTCGGAAGCTCGACGTGGGCAGGTTCTTGCCCACGTAGTCGGGGCGGATGGGCAGCTCGCGATGGCCGCGGTCGACGATGACGGCGAGTTGGACGGCTCGCGGCCTGCCGTACTCGTTCAACGCCTCGAGGGCGGCGCGGACCGTGCGCCCGGTGTAGAGCACGTCGTCGCACAGGACCACGGTGACGCCGTCGAGGCTGAAGCCGATGTCGGTGACGTGACCGGGCACGATCGGCCGCAGGCCCACGTCGTCGCGGTGGAAGCTGACGTCCAGCGACCCGGTCAGTGGGCGCCGACCGATCTCACCGAGCCGGTCGGCCAGCGCCTCGGCCACCCACACCCCGCCTCGCTGCAATCCGATCGTGACCAGATGGTCGAGCCCGTGGTTGCGTTCGACGATCTCGTGGGCGATGCGAGTCAACGCCCTGCCGACGTCGTCGGCACTCAGTACGGTCCTGGACACCGTGCACTCCTTCGCGTGTGGGCCTCACCGGACCCGCTTAACGCACCCCCGAGTGTACGCGCCCCGCCCCAGCCCGCCCGCCCGTATGGGCGCGGAACCCTCGGATTCCCGAAGTCTGCGCGCCCATGCGGCGGGCGCCGGCGGGTCTCCGGGTTGCATGGGCGCGAGTACTTCGGATTCCCGAAGTTTGCGCGCCCATGCGGTGGGGCGAGGGGCGAGGGGCGGGTCAGCGGCGGGGTGGGTCAGCGGCGGGGCGGGCGGATGCCGCGGAACTCCCAGTCGCCGCCGAGGGCGGTGCTCAGCACCTCTTCGCTCTCGGTGGGTTGAGCGCCGACGTCGTCACGAATGGGGGTGGGACCGGTCACGATGGTGTTGGTGAGCGCCCCGAGGCCCTCGACCTCCACGGTGACCACGTCACCGGGCTGGACCGGGCGGCTCATCGCCGGGGTGCCGCTGAAGATCATGTCCCCGGGCAACAGGGTGATGTTCCGGGCCAGGTCGGCGACGAGGTAGTGCATGTCCCAGGTCATCTCGTCGGTGTTGCCGTCCTGGCGGACCTCGCCGTTGACCAGGGTGCGGATCGACTTGCCGTGGAAGTCCCAGTCGGTCACCATCGCCGGGCCCACCGGGCACAGGGTGTCGCTGCCCTTGACCCGCAGCATCGAGCCGCTGTCGGTGTCACGGAAGTCGTGCAGGCCGTAGTCGTTGCCGATGGAGTAACCGGCGATGTAGGCGCCGGCGTCGGCGGGCGACACGTTGCGGCAGGGGCGGCCGATGATGATGACCACCTCGCCCTCGTAGTTCAGCCACTTGCAGCGCTCTGGCCGGACGACGTGGCCGCGGTGCCCGTTGAGCGCCGAGACCGGCTTCTGGAAGTAGGTCGGGGTGTCGCTGAGCGTGATCTGGAACTCGTGCACCCGGCTGATGTGGTTGAGGTGCACGCACAGGATCTTCGACGGCTCGCTGGGCGGGAGGTAGGTGGCGTCGGCCTCGGGGATCCGGCGGCCGTCACCGGCCACCAACTCGTCGCCGTCCGGGGTGACGGGAGTGATCGAACCGTCCAGCAAGATGCGCGCCAACCGTGCCATGAGACCGCACGCTAGTGCAGCGAAAGTCGTTTGGTTCCAAATGATTAGGATGACCACTCATGACCAAGGGGTTCATGTTCCCGCGCACCGCGACGGGCGCGTCGTCGCTGGTGCCGGCGCCGCCGTGGCACTACAGCGGGCAGATGCTGACCATCGAGTACCGGACGGATCCGGCGGCCGTGGCCGAGCTCCTGCCCGCCCCGCTGGAACCGGCCGACGACGACCCTGGCGCGGTCGCAGTGATCTGGGCCGACTGGCAGAGCTGCAGCGACGACTTCAACGAGTTGATGGACCCCGTGCGCAGCCAGTACATGGAGACCTTCGTCGTGGTCCGCTGCAAGTACCGCGGCCAGCACTACAGCCGCTGCGTCTACATCTGGGTGGACAAGGACTTCGCCATGGTTCGCGGCCATCACCAGGGCTATCCGAAGAAGATGGGCGAGCTGTACCTGACCCGCGCCGTGCGGGTGGGCAAGGCCGGCCCGCGGTTGGCGCCCGGCGGGCGCTTCGGCGCCACCTGCGCGGCGTACGGGCGGCGGCTCATCGACGCCACGTTCACCATCACGGGCACGTCGGACGACGCCGGGTTCGTCAACGCCCTGCCGATGCTGCATCACCGGGTGATGCCAGCGATCGAGAGCGACGGCACCGACAGCCTGCACGAGATCGTGACGATGCGCGGCGTGGACGCCGAGGTGGGACCGTGCTACTCGGGCGACGCCACCCTGGCGGTGTACGACTCGCCGGTCGAGGAACTCACCCGGCTGGCGCCTGGCGAGATGATCGGTGGCTACTGGCGTGAGGTGGGGACCTCATGGCGTCAGGGCACCACGCTGGAACGCAGGAACCTGTCATGAGCAACGTCGTCAAGGGCGATCTCGGTCCGGCCGATGCGGACATCACCGACCCCGACACTTACCGACACGGCTTCCCGTACGCCACCTTCGACCGGCTCCGCCGTGACGACCCGGTCAGTTGGTGGGAGTGCGCCACCGGTGAGCGCGGCTTCTGGGCGGTGACCCGCTACGACGATCTGCTGGCGGTGAGCAAACAGCCTGAGGTGTTCTCCAACGCCCACGGGGTCACCCTCGAAGACATCGAGGGCGACGACTTCCACGCCCGCCGCAACATGCTGGAGTACGACCCACCGGAGCACACCCGATACCGCCGGCTGGTCTCCAAGCCCTTCGCCCGGCGGGAGGTCTACGCCTACGAGAACGCGATCCGCCTGTTGGCCCGCGCCGTGGTGGAGGAGGCCCTGGCGGAAGGGACCGAGTTCGACTTCACCGAGCGCATCGCCAAGCAACTGCCGATGCGCATGCTCGGCCGCCTGCTCGGGGTGCCCGACGCCGACGGGCCGTGGCTGGTGGAGCGCGGCGACGCGCTGCTCGGCAACTTCGACCCGGAGATGACCGACCACCCGGTGGGGATGAGCGACACCGACCAGTTCAAGCACATCCCGTTCCGCTCGCCTGCGGCGCTCGATCTGTATCGCTATGCCGACGAGCAGGCCAGGATGCGGCGCGAGTCACCCACCGACGACGTGATCTCCCGCCTGCTGGCGCCCACCATCGACGGTGAGCAACTGACCGACCGGGAGTTCAAGAACTTCTTCGTCCTGCTGGTCAGCGCCGGCAACGACACCTCGCGCTACACGATGGCCGGGGGGATGCGAGCTCTGATCGAGCATCCCGAGCAGATGGCGGAACTGCGTGACTCGATCGGCGCCGACGGCGGGCTGTTGATGGAATCGGCCGTGGAGGAGATGCTCCGCTGGACGACCGTGACGATGCACTTCCGGCGCACGGCCATGCAGGACGCCGAGCTGCGCGGCCGGCAGATCAAGGCCGGGGACAAGGTGGTGATCTGGTTCCACTCGGCCGACTACGACGCCGAGCAGTTCCCCGACCCGTATCGCTTCGACATCCACCGCACCCCGAACGACCACGTGGCGTTCGGGCGGATGAGCCCGCATCTGTGCCTCGGCGCGCAACTGGCCCGGATGGAGATCAAGGTGCTGTTCGAGGAGCTGCTGCCGCGCATCGCCGACGCCCGCGTCAACGGGCCCATCGACCGGCTGCGCAGCAACTTCATCGGTGGCATGAAGCGCATGCCGGTGTCGGTCACCCGGGCCTGATCACGTCTGCCCGCCGACCCGATGCCGTCAGTAGAAGGGCAGGAACTGCTGCATCTCCCAGTCGGTGACCACCTCGGGTGACCACCCCAGGCCGGTGTTGTCGTAGGCGTCCACCTCGTGCTGGCGGATCGTCACGTAGGCCTTGATCAGGTCGGGGTGCAGAGCGGCGCACAATTCGGTGTCGGCCTGCAGGGCGGTGATCGCCTCGGCCAGGGTGTGCGGCGTGTGCCGGTCGGTGTTCGGCTCGGTGTCGCCGTCGCCCACCTGTGGCGTACCGCAGTCGAGTTCGTGCCGAACCCCGAGCAGCGCGGCCTCCAGCATCACCGCGGCAGCGAGGTACGGGTTGGCCGTCCCGCACGGCATTCGGTTCTCGATGCGCGTCGCCCAGCCACGCTCGCACGGGATGCGGTAGGTGCTGACTCGGTTGTCGAGCCCCCAATTCGCCCAGTAACCGGCCAGCAGGCCAGGCGTCAGCCGCTTGTAGCTGTTGACCAGCGGCGCCGACAGGGCGGCGATCCCCTCGTGGTGGGCGATCAGCCCGCCGAGGCTGTGGCGGGCGATGGCGGAGAGCCCGTAGTCACCCGTGGGGTCGTCGAAGGCGTTGCCGCCGCCGGCGATGGGCACCAGCGAGAAGTTGATGTGCAGCCCGCTGCCCACCAGCTGCGGATGCGGGCGGCCCAGATACGTGACCTTGTAGCCCTTCGCCGCGGCGAGCTCGCGGGTCATCTCCTTGCAGATGAACGCTCGGTCGGCGCTCTCCAGCGCCGGACCGAAGCGCATGTTCAGCTCCATCTGGCCCGGATGGAACTCGCCCATGATCCCTTCTAGCTCCAGCTCGCACGTCTCGGCGGCGTCGAAGAAATCGAACGTCAACCCGGTGCTGTCGCCGCCGATGCCCACGCCGTACACGCGGTGGCCGGGCAGCGTCAGCGGGCGCCAGCCGGCCGCCGAGTCGTCGGGCTCCATGACGTAGAACTCCATCTCGAACCCGAGCATCGGCTCGTAGCCGAGGGACCGCCAGGACTCGACCGCGTTGCGCAGCGCGGTGCGCGGCGAGAGCACCAGCGGGTTGCCCTCGTACTCGAGGTCGGCGATGACGACATCGGTGTCCGCCTCCCACCCGGGGCGGCGCGTCTCGGGCAGCGGCACCGTCGACAGGTCACCGAACCCGACGTCGGCGCCATAGCCGTCGACCTGCAAGATGTCCCGCTGGATGGTCATGGTCAGCGTGGTGACCGCGTGATGCCCGTGATCGTGGATGCGTCGCTCGGGCACGTACCGGCCGTGGCTCAGGCCGTTGAGATCGCACCACATGACACGCAGACGTCGGTTCCCCATGGCGCCGAAAACTAGCAGGCAGCCGAAAGTCGTTAGGCCCCTAACGACTGCGGAGGCCGCCCGGTCAGCGGCGCACGAGGGTCTCGACGAAGTAGCGAAACAGCGTGTGGTCGCCCTCGGTGGTGATCTTCTCCGGGTGCCACTGGACGGCCAGGATCGGGGCCGCCGGGTCGTCGGGCTCGATGGCCTCGATGGTGCCGTCGGGCGCCCAGGCCACGGCGTGGAACCCCGGGGCCACCCGCTCCACGGCTTGGTGGTGGATGCTGTTGACCACCCGGTGATGGGTCTCGCCGTACGCCGCGGCGAGGCGTGAGCCGGGCTCGATGCGGACCTCGTGGCGTTCGGCCAGCACGTCGGCGGGGACGTCGCTGATCGGGCGGTGCAGGCCGTCGTCGTCGGTGGCGTCCTGGTGCAGCGTGCCACCCATGGCCACGTTGAGCGCCTGGTAGCCGCGGCAGATGGCGAACAGTGGCAGGTCCAGTTCGACGGCGGCCGTGGCGAAGGCCAGATCACTGTCGTCGGCGGAACGGCTGACCCCTTTGGACACGCCGTGGTCGGTGTCGGCGTAGCGCAACGGGTCGATGTCGTCACCGCCCACCAGCACCAGCCCGTCGAACCCGTCGAGGACCGCCAGGGCGTCGGCCGGGTCGTGGTGCGGGAGCAGGACCGGCAAGCCCCCGGCGTCGAGCACCGCCTGCGGGTACTCGGCGCCCAGGGTGTACAGGTCGGTCCGCTCGTTCAGGAACGTGGGCATGAACCGCCGCCAGGTCGTCATGGCGACGCGCGGCTTGCGCGTCATGCGAACGGCCCGTCGAACCAGATGTGCGCCTGGCCCGTGCCGGCGGAGGACTCGTAGTCGCTGAAGCGGGTCCCCGGTGCGGTACAGGCCCGCCCGCCGATGGCCCCCACCATCATCAGGTAGTGACCGAAGAACCCCTCCGGGAAGAACGGCCGGAACTCGGGGTAGTAGTCGATGACACCGGCGTGATCACCCGCCTCGAGCAGGGCCAGGACGTGCTCGTCGGCGGCGCGGGCCTCGTCCGAGCGGATGTGGATCGGGTCGGCGTGCTCGTGCTGGTCGAACTGGCTCATCGGCCAGAACCGGTGGCTCAGGCCACCGCTGGCCAGCAGCACCACGTTGCGGTCGAGCCCGGCGATGGCCTGACCGAGCAGTTCCCCGGCCAGCAGGTAGTCGGCGGGCTCGGCGGTCTGGCAGATGCTGGCCGACACCCAGGCCTCGTCGCCCTGCAGGAAGGGCAGCAGGTTGGTGGTGGCGTAGCGGATGGGCAGGTGCGGGTCGGCACAGGCCAGCACCCGGGTTCGCCCGTCGCGCTGGCCGGCGGCCTGGAACGCCTCGGCGAGTTCCGGGTCACCGGGGATGTCGTAGGGCATCTGGGTCATGCCGCGGGGGAGCTCCTCGCTGGTGAACAGCCCGGCGCGCCGACGGTGGGCCGTCATGATGTGCTCCACGGTCGTGAACCAGTGGCTGTCGAACACCACGACGGTGTCAATGTCGAGGTGATCGAGCTTCTCCCGGCGCATGCGGTGCAGCCCGCCGACCAGCGTCGTCCCGCTCGGGCCGTAGATCTCCGCCAGGACGTCGGGCGCGGCGACGATGGGCGGAACGTGCGAGACGATGGCTGCGCCGACGACGTGACCCATGCCGTGACCTCCGGTGATCGTTTGGGTCCAAACGATCATAGTCGGATCGGCCGGTGCCCACGCCCGCTGGTCGGGGGCTGCCGCGGTTTACAGTGGCGCGGTGCCAGAGGTGATCGACGCCGACCTGCTGAGGCGTGCGCAGCATGACGATGCCGCGTTTCGCCAGATCCAGGATCGGTTCGTCCGCCTGCTGTGGGCCACGTCGGCCAACTTTGGGCTGGACCGCTCGACCCGTGAAGACATCGTCCAATTGGTGTGGCTGAAACTGTTCCAGCACCTCGGGCGGATCCGCCAGCCGGAGCGGCTGGCCGGCTGGTTGGCGTCGACCACACGCAACGAGTGCCTGCGGATGGTGAAGGCCCGCTCGCGGATCGTGCTGACCCACGCCGTCGAGCCGACGGACCATGGTGACGAGGGGGTGGACGCGGCGCTGATGCGCCACGAGACCGTCCAGGCGGTGAGCGAGGCGTTGGCCAGCCTCGGCCGGTCCTGCCAGGAACTGTTGCGCCTCCTGGCCGAGGACCCTCCGCCGAGTTACCAGGCGATCTCGGCTGCGCTGGGCATGCCCGTACCGAGCATCGGCCCCACCCGCCAGCGGTGCCTGCGCAACCTGGCCAGGCATCCGCGGATTGTGAGTATCACCGGGCGGGTGCCGGGGTCGTTCACGGCAGGCGCATCCGATCAGCACGAAGGAGGTGCGAGATGACCGAGCAGGACCACGACGACCTCTCCACGGAGGCCGTGGATGAGCTGACGACCCTGCTTCGTGTGGCCTATGACGCGACGGACCCGGTGCCGGAGTCGCTGCTGGCCAGCCAGTACTCCTTCGTCCGCTGGGCGTCGCCCGATGCCGGACTGGCGGAGCTGCGCCTGGTCGACGACCTGGTGAGCGAGGCCGTGCGCGGCAGCGAGTCCGGTGCCGAGTTCGACGAGTGGAGGTTCGAGTTGGACGCGCTGACCATCGAGATGGGTGTGTACGAGGGCGCGCTGGCCGGCTCGGTGCGGCCGTGGTCGGGCGGCAGCATCGCGATCGATCACGACGGCCCGCACATCGGCGTGACGGTGGATGACGACGGTGAGTTCACCGCCGTGCAGGTGCCGGTCCGGCCGTTCCGCTTGCGCCTCGATCTGGCGGACTCGACGGTCGTGACCGAGTTCGTCCAGGTGGCCGGCCGATGAATGGCTCGCCCGCCGAGCGTCCACGGGCCAGCCGGCTGATCGTCACCGTCGTCGGCCTGGTGGCGTTCGGCCTGATGGGGGCGATGAACGGGGCCGAGGCCGTTCCGACGTCGCGTGTGTCACAGGGCGAGGCGACGCAACGCCAGAGCACCTCCACGCTGCGAACCATTCCACGGATCACCCTGCCCCGGCTCACCACGACCACCACGCGGGTGCCGCGCACCACCACCACGACCAGCACGACCCGTGTGCCCCGCACCACCACCACCACTACGACCCGTGTGCCGCGCACCACCACCACCACGACCAGCAGCATCGTCGCCGAGACGACGACCACCATCGGCACCACGACCACGACCGTCCACGGTGATCACGACCACCCGTTCGAGGACGAGCCGGCGTGCGTGTATCGCCGTGACCTGCTGATCTCCACCGTCGATCTCACGGCTCGCCTGGGTGCGCTGGGACTCGCCGTCCCGACGCGCCAGGACGTCACCAATCTCAGCCCTCAAGCGTTGCGCGGCCTCAACAACGCCCACATCTACCCCTATGCGGTGGTCAACGGCGCCGACCCGCTGGCCGTCGCTGGCCAGTTGGTGGGCGAGGGCATCGCTGCCGGACCGGTGACCATGGTGATGCCGGCCGGGCATTGGACGTTCGTGGGCGACAACGCCGCGGTCGACCTGTCCGACCCGGCGCCGAACGTGACCGGCGCACTGTCCAAGCCGGCCCAGGTGGCCTCGATCGACACCGGCTACAGCGCCGGGCCGAAGGACCCGAAGTGGCTGGTCATGCGGGCCAAGCCGGCATCGGCGGTGGACGGCGATCAGGCAACGGGCGTCCTGCAGGGTCATGGCAAGTTCGTCGCCAGCCTCATCGCCCAGCAGCGCCCGAACACGCGCATCACCGTCGCCGGGCTGACCCCGGTGGACCCGGCTCGCTTCACGGGTGACGGATCCCGGCCGGTGCCAGCCGGGATCGGGTTCATCTCCGACGAGCTCCAGGTGTGGATGGCGATGCAACGCCTGCTGGGTACCGGCATTGCCTTCGACGTGCTCAACCTGTCGGTGGGCGCCTATGGCTGCCCGCTGTCCGAGTCCGCGTTGGCGTTCCAGGCGGCGCTGATCTCGTGGTACTCCACCACCGCTGGCCATCCGGTCAGTGCCGCCGTCGGCAACCACGAACCCGGCGAGTCCGCGCCGCGCTTCCTGCCGGCGCAGATGCCGCTCACCGGCGGCCCGGGGAGCGCGCCTGCGTTCCTCCCGGTGCTGTGCGCCGCGCCGGTGACCTGCGTGCCGGGCGCGCTGTACGACGTGCAGTCCGTGGATGCCGACGGCAAGCAGTCGGCGTTCAGCAACAGTGGCCACTTCTCGGCCATCGGCGAGAACGTGGTGGGCGTGCGCCTCGGCGCCGGCACGGCCTCGATCTGGAGCGGGTCGTCCTTCGCTGCGGCGGTGATCTCGGCGCATCTTGCCGGCGGGCAGCCGCTCAGCGACGGCGCCGTGGTGCCCTTGCAGGGTGTGACCACCAAGCAGCCGTAGTCAGCCCCAGCCGATGCAGGCCACCGACGCGGCGACGGCGCGCTGTCCCGGGTCGGCCTCGCTGTCCCGCAGGTCGCGCAGCGCTGCTGCCGGGCGTCGCCCGCCGGCGATCACGCGGTGCAGTGCGCCGAACAGCGCGGTGGTGCGCGGCGTGTCGGGCAGCAGCGTGGTCGGGGCGATGACGGTGTGCGCACCGGCGGCGATGAACGCCTGGGCGAGCCCGGCCGATTCGTCGCCGGGCAGGGCCTCCAGCACGCCCGCCTCGCACGCAGCCAGCACCACCAACCCCGGCGCCGCAGGGAGTGCCTCGATGTCGATGGCCAGCAGGTCACCGTCCCACAGGCGCAGTTGGGCGAAGCGCCCATCGGCCCGGCGGCGCTCGCCGTGGCAGGCGAGGTGGGCGACATCAGCGGTCGCCAACGCCCGGAGGGTGGACGACACGGACGACTGCGGATCAGCGAGCACCTCGGTCCGACCGGGGGTGGCGGTCCACGCCGCCCCCACGGCGGCGAGTTCGGCCGGGGTTGCGGTGAGGTCCGGTCCACCGAGGAGTGCCACCCGCGCCGGGCGAGCCTTGCTGGCCGCCGCCTGACTCTCGAGCCAGCGGCCGAGGCGGTGCGTGACGCTGACCTCCCGGTCGCCCAGCGCGTCGAGGGCCGCCCACGGCACGGCCAGATGAGCCGACAGCGGGGAGATCACGACGCGCTCGGCGCTGCCAGGCAGGGGAGGGAGCAGCAACGGCGCCAGCGCCGCAGCCCGCCGCAGGACCGGACCGGCGTCGCCGTCTCCGAGGGCGAGGCGGCGGTAGGCCCGGGCCAGGTGGGCGAGATGCTGGTGGATCTCCTTGGACTCACCAAGTTCGTGCAGTCTGCTCCGACCGGCGTGCACCACCACGGCCCCGAGCCTGCCGCCGCTGGCGTGATGCTGGACCACGGTGACCCCGTCGAACTGTCCCGGCCGGAGCCGCGCCGCGGCAGCCTGCAGCGGGGCGCTGGGGGTCAGTTCGCGTTGGCGGGTGACCAGCGACCGCTGGATGGCGGCCTGGCGGGCGAGCAGGGCGGGTACGTCGGCGGGCGCGGCGCAGCGTGCGGCCACCTGCGCGGCGCGTAGCTCGGCCATCCGCTCGGCGGTGCCCTCCGATCCGATCCGTGGCGAAGCCTCCGTGGATGCCGCACGGCATCGTTCGACCCACTGCAGCACCTGGGTGGGGTTCCCACGGCGGACGCGGATCGCCAGACCGAGCTCGGCCACCATGGCCACCTCCGCGCTGACGGCGGCGCGCAGGTCGGCCGCGGCGCGGTGCAGGCGTTGCGCCTCGCCGAGCCTCACGGCCCGGGCCGTGAGGCGCATCGCCTCGCCCACCGCTCCGTCCGCGTCGGCACGCCGGGCGTCCACCATCAGGGCCGCGAGGCGCGCCTCGAACGGCGCCCGGGCCAGGTCGAGGGGCAGCGAGCGCATTCCTTCCGCAGCGCGGTGCGGGTCGTGGGCCGCCAGCAGCGACCACGCCCGGGCGGCGGCGACGAGCTGGCCGAGATCGGCCAGCTGGGTCGCCACCGCCGCGCCTCGCGCGATGGCCGGCAGCGAGGCGTCCGGCGCAGCGACGGTGAGGACGTCGGCCTGCAGCGCCCATCCGGGGCGATCCTGTTCGGCGAAGGCTTCGCGGGCTCGAGCCGCGGAGTCCGCCGCGTCCTGCAGGCGGGATTGCCCGAGCTCCGCGGCAGCCACCGACAGCGTGGCCTCGGCCCACTCCAGCCGCTGACCAGAGGCGGCGAGACGGTCGGCGGTGTTGACGGCGACCGCCTCGGCTTCGGCGTACAGGCCGGCCTGCACCAGCACCTCGCACCGGTTGACCTGGACCTCGACGGGATCGATGCCCAGCTCGGTGAGGCGTTGCTCGGCGGTTCTGAACCGGTTCAGCGCCGTGGGGACGTCACCGGTTCGCCCGGCGACCCGCCCGAGGTTGTGCTCCATCCACGCCGCCGAGGCGTGCACGCCGAGCCCGGCGAACAGGCCGCGGGCCCGACGCAGGTCCCCTTCGGCATCGGTCGCCCGGCCGAGATCGAGCAGCAGCAACGCCCGGTTGCCCAGCGTCGCGGCCTCCATGTAGCGATCGCCGCTCTGCGCGAACAGCGAGAGCCCGGTGTCGTAGGCGGCGATGGCGTCGGTGGTGCGGCCCTCGCGGGCCATCATGGTCGCCCGCTGGAAGGAGACCTTTGCCGCGGTGTCTGGGTCAGCACCGTCGGCCGCCGAGCCCAGCATGGCGAAGGCGTCGGCACTGCGACCGGCCAGGTACAACGTGCCGGCGAGGGTGAGCTGGGCGGTGCGCCGCAGATCGTCACGACCCGCCTGCTGGGCGGCGGCGCAGGCCTCGAGCAGCAGCCGTTCCGAGGTGTCGTGGCCGGCGGCCCAGCGCGCCGCGTCGCCGGCGCCACGTAGCAGGATCGCCCTGGCGGCGCCGGTCGCCACGGCGGCGGCAGCCCGCAACTGGTCGTAGGCAGCGACCGGATCCCCGCGCAGCCGTTCGACCAGCTCTGCTGCGCCAGCTTCTGCCGGATCCATCGCCGCGCATTCTCGCGTATCACCGCCCGGTTCTGAGGGTCGTTCCCGTGTCCCGTAGCAGACATCCATCCCACGACTGGAGCAACCCGTGTCCTTCACCTCTCGCATCGCCGTCACTGCGAGCATCCTGGTCAGTGGGTGCGTCGTCGGTGCTGCCCGTTCCATGGCCAGCGCCGAGTCCGCCCCGCAGTTGGCCACCGCCGAGGCGGCCGCCGACCCGCAGCTGATCACCCTGCCGAGCTTCACGATCGTCAAGCCATCGTTCACCATCGTCAAGCCGCCGATCACGATCGTGACGATCCCCAAGCCGACCTTCACGATCCCCAAGCCGCCGATCACGATCGTGACGATCCCCAAGCCGACCTTCACGATCCCCAAGCCGCCGATCACGATCGTGACGATTCCGAAACCCACCACCACGACGACCACGACGGCCCCGACCGCGCCCGAACCGACGCAGCCGGCGGCGCCACCCCCGACGAGCACGGTGCCACCGTTCGATCTGGGCTCGGAGCCGCAATGTGTGTACCGCAAGGACCTCGTGGTGGCCACAGCCGACCTGTCGGCTCAGGCGGGCGAATTGGGCCTGGCCGAACCGACGGCTGACGATGTCGCCAACCTCGACGACTCCGCTCTGGCCGCCATGCACGAGGCCCACCTGTTCCCGTACGTCGTTGCCGACGGGACCGATCCGCTGCGTCTGGCCGCCACGCTGGGCGAGCAGGGCGTCGTGGCCGCACCGGTGTCGCTGGTGATCCCCGCCGGGCACTGGAGCTACTCGTCGGCCAACCCGCCGACCGATCTCGGCTCGCCGGCACCGACGGTCGACGGCGGGCTGGATTCGCCCAAGCAGATCGCGGTGATCGACACCGGATTCAACGCCGGCGCCGGCGACCCGGACTGGATGAAGCTGCGGATCAAGCCGGCCACCGGACTGGACGGCGACGAGACCTCCGAGGCGATGCGCGGCCACGGCAAGTTCGTCGCCACCGTCATCGCCCAGCAGCGCCCGAACAGCCAGATCACGGTGGCTGGGGTGACCCCGGTGGCCCTCGACGAATTCGTCGGCGACGCCAAGCGGCCCTCGCCCAGCGTGCTGACCGACGGCTCCGACGAGCTGCAGCTCTGGCTGGCGATGCGCCGGCTGGTGGGGACCACGGTGGCCTTCGACGCCCTCAACGTGTCGGTGGGCTCGTACGCCTGCCCGCTGGCCACCTCCGGGCTGGTGACCCAGGCGGCGATGATCGAGTGGTACTCGGTCAGCGGCGGCAAGCCGGCCAGCGCCGCGGTGGGCAACCATCTGGCCGACGAGCCCGGCCCGTATCCGCCGTTCCTGCCCGCCCAGATGCCCCGGGCATTCGGCAAGCTGACCGAGCCGGCCTTCGAGCCGACGCTGTGCGCCGCACCGGTCACCTGCACCCCGGGCGCGCTGTACGACGTGCAGTCGGTGGACCCCGCAGGCAGCCGCTCGGCGTTCTCCAACGAGGGCCACTTCTCGGCCATTGGTGAAGGTCTCGTCGGGGTCCGCAAGGACGACGGCACCGCCACCGGGTGGAGCGGCAGTTCCTTCGCCGCCGCCGTGGTGGCCGCCGCCATCGCCGACGGATCGCAGCTGGGCGACGGCTCCGTTGTCGCTCTGCAGGGTGTGGTCACCATGACGTGATACCGCGTCACGAGGTGGCCCAACGATCGCCGCCGCGCCCCCAGTCTCCGCCGGGCTTGGGGCGCGGCGGCTCGCGTTGTCGAGCGGAGTATCTGGGTCAGTGCTCGGCAGCCGGGTCGGTGGGGGAGAGCGCCGTGCTCTCGGTGCCGGGGGTGGGGGTGGGCGAGGTGCGCAGGCGATGGAACTCGACGGCGAAGGTCGCCGGCCCGCCGAGTTCGACGTGATGATGGCGGCCGGGCGGGATCGCCTGGGCCTCACCGGCGGGGACGGCGATGGGCCGGTCGGGCTCGTCCTCGAACACGAACGTCACGGTGCCGGTGTGCACGACCAGGCGTCCCCACACCCCGTCGGCGACACGGTGGGCGCGCAGCAGGCCGGCGGGCACGGTGGTGTTGTCGAACACGTCGGTGGTGCGTACGTAGTCGAGATCGTCGGGAAGACGAGGAACTGGGTTCGGGGTCGGCATCGGATCTCCTGTGGGTTCAGTCCTCGTCCAGGGTGCGCAGGATGGCGCGGAGCATCGAGGACAGCTGGGCTCGTTCGGCGTCGGTGAGGTTGGCGGTGACCTGCGACTCGTGCTGGTTGAAGACCGGCATGATCTGGTCGACGGCGCGCCGCCCGGCGCGGGTCAGGCGCACCTGCAGGCGGCGTCCATCGGTAGCATGGGAGCGGCGCTCGGCCAGCCCTCGGCGCTCCAGTGTCGACAGCACGCCGGTCAGCGTGCCGGGCGTGACCCCCGCTTCGACGGCCAGCTCGTGGGGCTCGCGCGGTCCCCAGACGCGCAGGACGAACAGCACGACGAACGCGCTCCAACCAAGGGCATGGTCCTTGAGCACGAACCGTTCCATGTGGTGGCGCACCGCCGTGGCGACCCGGAAGATGTTTGACACAGCGAGGAGCGCGGCGAAGTCGAACGGCTTGCCGGCGAACGCGGTGGCGACGTCACGCTCAACCTGGCGAAGCACGGCATCGTCGTCGGTGGAGAACGGAGAGGCCACCGCGCCGACAGTACCGCTACCGGCGCGGAATCGTCCGTGACCAGACAACCGGCGCCGTGTCGATCGACCTGTACGACTTCATCCGCAAGGTCTGGCCGCTGGGCTCGCGTATCGTTTGGATACGAACAATCACCCAGATCGGACTTCCATGCCACAGCACCGTGTCGACGTAGCGGGGCACGCCGTCCCCACCGATCACTGGATCGGGGGCGAGTGGGTGCCGTCGGTCTCCCAGCCGGCCACCTTCGACGACATCTCACCCATCGACGAGTCCGTGATCGGCCAGGTGGCGCGGGGTGGTACCGCCGAGGCCGACGCCGCCGTGGCCGCGGCGAAGGCGGCGTTCCCGGCGTGGGCGTCCACCACCCCAGCCGAGCGGGCCGCGGTGCTGCACCGCATCGCCGAGCTGGTCGAGCAGCGCATCGACGAACTGGCCATCGTCGAGACCACCGACAACGGCGCCCTCCTGCGCAGCCACCTGCGCGGCGTCATGCCACGCGTCGCTCACAACTTCCGCTTCTTCGCCGACTACCTGGTCAACGATCTCCGTCACCCGCCGTTCGAGACGCGCGGCCACACCAACCATGTGTCGTGGGATCCCAGCGGTGTGGCCGTCCTGATCACGCCGTGGAACGCCCCGCTGATGCTGGCCACCTGGAAGGTGGCCCCGGCCCTGGCCGCCGGGTGCACGGTGGTGCTGAAGCCGGCCGAGTGGAGCCCGTTGACCGCCGGCGTCCTCGCCGAGATCACGGCACAGGCCGGTCTCGCGCCCGGTGTGTTCAACGTGGTGCAGGGCTCTGGCGAAGACGTCGGTCCGGCGTTGACCGGGCACCCCGACGTGAGCCGGATCAGCTTCACCGGCTCCGTGCCCACCGCCCGGCTGATTGCCGCCTCGGCAGCGTCCAACCTCACGCCGTGCAGCTTCGAGCTGGGCGGCAAGAGCCCGATGATCGTGTTCGCCGATGCCGACCTCGACTCGGCCGTGGCCAACGCCGTGGAGCAGTACGACAACGCCGGCCAGGTCTGCCTGGCGGGCGTGCGCCTGCTGGTCGAGGCCAGCATCCGTGACGAGTTCCTCGACCGCTTCGTCGCCAGGGCGGCAACCCTGCGCCAGGGAGACCCGCGAGATCTCGCCACCGACA
The DNA here is from genome assembly GCA_037045185.1 of Ilumatobacteraceae bacterium. Lineage (GTDB taxonomy): Bacteria > Actinomycetota > Acidimicrobiia > Acidimicrobiales > Ilumatobacteraceae > JAKOUY01. The sequence goes on along the minus strand of JBAOHQ010000004.1, from coordinate 298,905 downwards.
TCGGCCCGAACGTCAGCCGTGAGCACTTCGAGCGCATCGACGGCTTCGTCCAGCGGGCCAAGGCCGACGGTGCCCAGGCCGTGATCGGTGGCGGCCCGAACACGGATCTCGGCGGCCTGTACTACCGGCCCACCCTGTTCGTCGGCGCCAGGCCGGGCAGCGAGATCCTGACCCAAGAGGTCTTCGGTCCGGTGCTGACGTTGCAGACCTTCGACACCGAGGACGAGGCGATCGCCCTGGCCAACGGCACCGAGTTCGGCCTGGCCGGCGTGCTGTTCACCGGTGACCAGGCCCACGCCGAGCGCGTCAGCGCCCAACTCGTCGCCGGCACGTTGTGGGTCAACTGCTTCTTCGTCCGTGACCTGCGCGCCCCGTTCGGCGGCAGCCGCCACAGCGGCGTGGGTCGGGAGGGTGGCACGTGGAGCTTCGACTTCTACTGCGACGTCAAGAACACCTGCACCAACCACGACCGCTGGACCGTCGCCTGACACCCGCCGGCGCCTTCCCACCCCATCCGTGAGCAGCGGGACGCCGGGGGACGCCCGGGGCTCACGGACCGGAGGGGGGTGCAGGAAATCCGTGACCCGGCGAGGGCGGGTTGCTAGGGTTCGGGCGGTGCCGGGACGATCGGTAGGGAATCGTCGCGGGCCATTGGCGTTTGCCGATCCCGGCCGCTAGCATTGCTCCTCGGCCTTGGAGGCAGTTGCGCGTGCGCATCCTCCACCTCGGCCCCTACCCCACCGTTCGAGGAGGCCCCTCTGCCGAAGCCCAAAGATGACGCCATCGTGCTCGAAGGCACGATTCAGGAGAGTCTGCCCAACGCCATGTTCCGTGTCGAGCTCGAAAACGGACACAGGGTGTTGGCGCATATCTCCGGGAAGATGCGCATGCACTACATCCGCATTCTCCCAGGCGACAAGGTCCAGGTAGAGCTCACTCCGTACGACCTCACCCGAGGTCGGATTACGTATCGATACAAGTGATCAGAGAGAACCATGAAGGTCCGTCCCAGCGTGAAGAAAATCTGTGACAAGTGCAAAGTGATTCGGCGGCACGGTCGCGTCATGGTCATCTGCGATAACCCCCGGCACAAGCAGCGTCAGGGCTGAGAAAAGGCACGCAAGGTTTCCCATGGCTCGTATTTCCGGCGTTGACATCCCCCGCGAGAAGCGGTTGGAGATCGCCCTCACCTACATCTTCGGCATTGGCAAGCCGACGGCTCAGAAGATCTGCGCCGAGACCGGCCTCGATGCCGACCAGCGCGTGCGTGACCTGACCGAAGAAGAGGTCAACCGCATCCGCCAGTGGGTGGACGCCAACCTCACCGTCGAGGGTGACCTGCGCCGCGACGTGGCCCAGGACATCAAGCGGAAGATCGAGATCCAGTGCTACCAGGGCGTCCGCCACCGCAAGGGCCTGCCGGTCCGCGGCCAGCGCACCCACACCAACGCCCGTACCCGTAAGGGCCCGAAGAAGACCGTCGCCAACAAGAAGAAGGCTGTGAGGAAGTAATGGCCAAGCCGAAGCCGGGCGGTCGTCGCCCCCGCAAGCGTGAGCGGAAGAACGTCTCCGTTGGCGTCGTGCACATCAAGAGCTCGTTCAACAACACGATCGTGTCGATCACCGATACCGAGGGCAACGTGATCTCGTGGGCGTCGGCTGGTGGCGTCGGCTTCAAGGGCTCGCGCAAGAGCACCCCGTTCGCCGCCCAGACCGCAGCCGAGAAGGCCGCTCGGGCGGCGATGGAGCACGGCCTGCGCCGTGTCGAGGTGCAGGTGAAGGGGCCGGGCTCCGGCCGCGACACCGCCGTCCGCAGCATTCAGAACACCGGGATCGAGGTCACCTCGATCAAGGATGTCACCCCCGTCCCCCACAACGGCTGCCGTCAGCCGAAGCGCCGTAGGACCTGATCATGGCTCGTTACACCGGCCCCAAGGTGCGCGTCAGCCGCCGCCTGGGCACCAACATCTTCGAGAACGAAAAGGGCCGCAAGGCCCTGGAGCGCCGCCCATTCCCGCCCGGCGCCCACGGGCGCACCCGCCGCCGCAACGCCGGCAGTGAGTACCTGGCCCAGCTGCAGGAGAAGCAGAAGGCCAAGTACATCTACGGTGTGCTGGAGCGTCAGTTCCGCAACACCTACGAAGAGGCCGTGCGCCTGCAGGGCCCCACCGGCGAGAACCTGCTGCGCCTGCTCGAGCAGCGTCTGGACAACATCGTCTACCGCGCCGGCTGGGCCAGCACCCGCCCGCAGGCCCGCCAGTTCGTCAGCCACGGGCTCATCCAGGTCAACGGCAAGCGGGTCAACATCCCCAGCTACCGAGTCCGCAAGGGTGAGGTCATCAGCCTGTCCCCCAAGGGCCGGGCGATGATCGTCATCCAGCACAACATCGACGTGCTCGACCGTTCGGTCGTCGGCTGGTTGGAGACCGGCGACGGCGGCAAGCAGGTCACTGTGCGCGATCTCCCGCAGCGTGAGCACATCGACGTGCCCGTGCGTGAGTCGCTCATCGTCGAGCTCTACTCGAAGTAATCGTCTCTCGAAGTCATCGTCACGTCACCAGGTACCAGAGGAAGCACCATGCTTGTCATCCAGCGCCCCACCGTCGAAGCTCTCGGCGAGGATCACCCCACTCGGCAGCGCTTTGCTGTCGGCCCGCTGGAGCCGGGCTTCGGCCACACCATCGGCAACTCCCTGCGGCGCACGCTGCTGTCCAGCATCCCCGGCGCGGCCATCACGGCGGTCCGCTTCGACGAGGCCCTGCATGAGTTCGACACCATCCAGGGTGTCGCCGAGGACGTCACCGACGTCATCTTGAACATCAAGGACATCGTGCTCACCTCCACCGCCGACGAGGACGTCGTCCTCCGTCTCGACGTGCGTGGCCCGGCCGAGATCAAGGCCTCCGACATCAAGTGCCCGGCCGACATCGAGATCCTCAACGGTGACCTGCACATCGCCACGCTGAACAGCAAGGGCCGCCTCGCCGTGGACCTCACCGTGGGCCGTGGCCGGGGGTACCTCTCCAGCGACCGGGAGACCCAGAACCGCACGATCGGCGTCGTGCCGATCGACGCCATCTTCTCCCCGGTGCGCCGGGTGATGTTCGAGATCGAGCCCACCCGTGTGGAGCAGAGCACCAACTTCGAGCGTCTGGTCATCGACATCGAGACCGACGGCTCGATCACGCCGCGCGAAGCGCTGGCCTCGGCCGGCGCCACGCTGCGCAGCCTGGTGGACCTGGTGGCCAACCTCTCCGACGAGCCCCAGGGCCTGGAGCTGGGCGAGGTCACCAACGCTGCCGTGAGCAGCCCGGACCTGGACCTGCCGATCGAGGACCTCGACCTGTCCGAGCGTCCGCGGAACTGCCTCAAGCGGGCCCAGGTGAACACGGTGGGCGAGTTGCTCACCAAGACCGAAGACGACCTGCTGAACATCACCAACTTCGGGCAGAAGAGCCTGGACGAGGTCAAGCAGAAGCTCGACGAGCGCGGCCTCACGCTGCGCGGCTGAGCGGGCTGAGAAAGAAGAAGAACGACCATGCCTGCAACTCCACGCCGTGCCCGCAACTTCGGTGGCGACGCCGCACACCAGAAACTGATGATGGCCAACCTGGCCGCGTCACTGTTCGCCGCTGAGGTGATCGTGACCACCGAGGCCAAGGCCAAGGCCCTGCGCCCGATCGCCGAGAAGCTGATTACCAAGGCCAAGAAGGCCCAGGACGAAGGCAGCATGCGGGTTCACCGCATCCGCCAGATCCAGGGGTACTTGGGCGACAAGGAGATGACCCACAAGCTGGTCAACGACGTCGCCCCGCGGTACATGGAGCGCAACGGTGGCTACCTGCGCATCCTCAAGCTCGGCCCGCGCCAGGGCGACAACGCCCCCATGGCGCGCATCGAACTCGTCTGAGTTCAGCCTCCGTTCAGCTTCCGTTTTCCTGACGTTCATGCCGGCGCGTAGTCTCCTGCCGTGCGCTTTCGCCTGATTCCGAGGGACGAGTCCTTCTACCCGCTCTTCGCCCAGCAGGCCGACTACATCGCGTCCACCGCGGCGGCGCTTGCTGCCCTGGCCTCCAACCTGCCGGTGTCCGAAGCCGGTGTGACCGCCATCCTCGACGCAGAGCGGGCCGGCGATGAGGTCACCAGGAAGATCCGCAACCTGCTGGAGACCTCGATCGTCACCCCGTTCGATCGGGAGGACATCCAGGAGTTGTCCAACCACCTCGACGATGTGCTCGACGAGATGCGCGCCGTGGCCGATCACCTGCGGATGCACAACGTGCAGACGATGATCCCCGGTGTCACCGATCAGTTCAACCTCCTGGTTCGGGCCGCCGACGCCAACAAGGTGCTGGTGTCACGCCTGCACAACCTGAAGGGCGTTGCCGAGGTGGGTGACGAGATCGAGCGATTGGAGAGCGAGGCCGACGGCACCTACCGGCGCGTGGTCGCCGAGCTGTTCAGCGGTCAGCACGACGCCCTGGAGATCCTGCGCTGGAAGAACATCGTCGAGGCGATCGAGTCGGCGATCGATGCCATCGAGGACGCCAGTGACGTGGTGCAGGCCATCGGCGTCAAGCACGCGTAGGACAGAACGTGGCCATGACCCTGGTCGTCCTCGTGGTGGCGATCGCGCTGATCTTCGACTTCGTCAACGGTTTCCACGACGCGGCGAACTCGATCGCCACGGTGGTGGCCACCCGGGTGCTGAAGCCGTGGCAGGCCGTGCTGTGGGCGGCGTTCTTCAACTTCATCTCGTTCCTGGTCCTTCCGCTGGAGGTGGCCAACGCCATCGCCAAGATCGTCTCCAGTGACGTGATCTCCATCGGGCTGGTCTTTGCTGGGCTGATGGGGGCCATCTTCTGGAACGTGCTGACCGCCTGGATGGGGCTGCCCTCGTCCTCGTCGCATGCCCTGATCGGCGGGATGGTAGGGGCGGGCATCGCCAAGGCCGGTGGTCACGTGGTCAGCCTGACCACGCTGAAGAAGACGGGCGTGTTCATCATCTACTCGCCCCTGATCGGCCTGCTCCTCGGCTTCACCCTGCTGATCGTGGTGATGTGGATCGTCCACAAGATCCGTGCCAAGCGCGCCGTGAACAAGACGTTCCGCGGCCTGCAGCTGCTGTCGGCGGCGGCGTTCAGCCTGGGTCACGGGGCCAACGATGCGCAAAAGACGATGGGCATCATCGCTGCCCTGCTGATCGGGGCCAAGCACCTGGACAAGAGCGTGCTGGACAACCCCGACGGCCTCCCGCTGTGGATCGTGCTGTCGTGCCACGCGGCCATCGCCCTCGGCACCATGATGGGCGGCTGGAAGATCGTGCGCACCATGGGGACCAAGCTCACCAAGCTGGAGCCGATGGGCGGGGTGTGCGCCGAGACTGCTGCGGCGGCGACGCTGTTCTTCGCCAGCCACAACGGCATCCCGGTCAGCACCACGCACACCATCACCGGCGCCATCGTGGGTGTCGGGTCGGCCAACCGGATGTCCGCGGTGCGCTGGAACGTGGCCCGCCGCGTGCTGTGGGCATGGGTGCTGACCATTCCCGGCTCGGCCACGGTCGCGATCCTGACCTACTGGCTGGTGGAGGTGTTGAACTGATGGACAAGCGCGCCGTGTTCTTCGTCTTCGCCGCCGTGGCCTGCGCGGCATTGATCCCGCTGATCCCTCACGAGAAGGGCAAGCCCGACATCACCTGGGTGGGCTGGACCCTGTCGCTCGCCTTCGTGGTGCTTGCTGCCCTGTCGTGGCTCGATCACCGCTCCCGCCAGCGCGGCTGACGCACACCTCGGGCGGCACTCGCCCGGCCATCGCTCCCGGCCTCCAGGCCCGCATGGGCGCGAAGACTTCGGATAGCCGAGGGAATCGCGCCCATACGGCGGTTACCAGACGTCGCCGGGACGCCAGTCGCTGGTGAGGTCCTCGAAGCGCAAGGCGTTGAGGTCCAGCTTCAGCCGGCCCGGGTGGGCGTAGATGCCACCATCCTCGTCGGCGGTGCGCAGCGTGCCCTGCGGAGTGTCCACCCAGGTGGCGCCCTTCCACTGCCACCAGCCCAGGGCGCGGTAGAAGTGGGCCACGTCATCACCCGCCGACAGGCAGCCGAGGTCGTACTCGTGGCGGATGATGTCGTGCAGCGGGGCCATCACCCGCTGGCCGATCCGCCGGCGACGGTGCGCTGCGGTGACGGCGACCCCCTCGACATAGCCCACATGCACGGCCTGGCGGGCGATCCGCATCCGCCGTGGCACCACGGCGGCGTGACCCACCACGTCGGCGCCGAGACGAGCCACGGCGTGCGTGCCGCCCATCGTGTGCGCCCAGTCGTGGTCGTCGAGCCTGCCGTCGAACGCCTGCTCCAGCATGATGCGGAGCTCGGCGAGCACGTCGGCGCCGAGCTCATGGGTGTCGAGGACGTCCACACGCAGGATGCCGGCGTCGCCGCCGGGCCCGGCCGTCGGCCCATCGGTGGCGTGATCCACGGCACACATGGTACGGCCCGGGGCCGCGGGCCGCCCGGCCGCGGTGGTCTCTATGCTCCGGGGGCGTCCGGGTCCGCGAGAGCGGCGTCGACGACAGGAGGATGCCGTGCTCCGAGTGGTGCAGATCGTGAGTTCCAGTGTGCGGGCACGATCGGCGGTCGCGCTGGCGTGCCTCGGGTTGGTCACCGCTGTTGGGGTCCCGCTGGCTGACGCCGGCCGGCAGGTGGGCGGGCGGCCGCAGAGCCCGCCCCAGCAGACCCCGGGAGACCTCGTCGTGGTCGTCGACGGCTCGGGCAGCATGGGCAAGCGCGACGTGGCCCCCAACCGGATGACGGCCGCCAAACGGGCAGCGGTGGCCGTGGTCCGTTCGCTGCCAGTGAACACCCGGGTGGGCCTGATCGCCTACGGCACGCGCAGCAGCAACCGCGACGAGGACCGCGACGAGAGCTGCAAGGACATCCGCACGCTGTCTGCGGTGCGCACCCTGAACGAGGACTACCGGGCCAGCCTGGTGGACAAGATCAACGGAATCGAGCCCAGCGGTTTCACCCCGATCGCCCGCTCGATGGAGCGTGCGGTGCTGTCGCTGCCGGACCGGCGCGGCACGGTGATCATCGTGACCGACGGTGAGGAGACCTGCGCCCCGCCGGAGGGTTGCGCGACGGCGCGGGCGTTGAAGGACAAGTACCCGGACATCACGGTGTCCACGGTCGGGCTGACCATCGGGCTGTCCGAGCAGCTGGCCTGCATCGCCAACGCCACCGGCGGGCTGTTCGTGACCGCCGACGACACGTCCGAGCTAGAGCGCCGCCTCGGGGTGGTCACGGCACAACCGACGAACGTCACCCTGCTCACCCCGAGCGGCTACGGGCCCGCGCAGCTCGGGGCGACATACGACGACCTGGCCGGCGTGCTCGACGGGTTCCCGGCCTTGGACGACGGGCGCCAGGTGGCCGGTCTGTGGAACCTGCGCAACCTGACGCGGATCACCTACGACAGCGCGTACTACTACTTCGCCGACGACCAGCGTCTGGTGGGGATCCAGCCGTTCCGGCCGATCACCGTCGACGGGGTGACCCTCGACTCCACGTCCGCCGATGTCAAGGAGCTGTACGGCGAGCCCACCCAGGTGCAGGGCCGCACGGCGCTGTACACGGCATCACGCCAGACCGCGGCCGGGTACCTGATGACCTACGACGGGAACCCGGAGCGCAACCGCTCGACGGTTGCCGCGGTGATCTTGTGCCTGTGCGTGCCGCGAGAGACGCCGACGTCCACCACGACCACCACGTCGCTGCCGCCGGTGGACACCGTCCCGCCGCTGGTGCTGCTCACCGCCAGTGGGTACGGGCCCGCGGTGCTGGGCGAGTCGTACGACCAGCTCGCCGCCGAGCTCGACGGGTTGCCGTCGTGGAACGACTCCACCGAGCACCCCGGGTTGTGGGATCTCGGCGGGCTGCGCCAGCTACGCGTCGGCGATGTGACCTACGTGTTCGACGGCGACCGGGTGTTGGTGGGCGTGCAACCCGACGCGCCGGTGACCGTGGACGGCATCGATCTGGGAACCACGGCCGGCGAGGTGGCCGACATCTATGGCGCCCCCGTCGACGTGCGCGGCCGCCAAGGGTTGTACCCGGCGGCGGTGGCCTCGGCCGCGGCCTACCTGGTGACCTATGACGGCGGCGCCGGCCGGTCCGGGTCGAAGGCGACGGGAATCGCCGTGTGCCTGTGCGGCACACCTCCGCCGCCCACCACCGAGCCCACGCAGCCGCCGCCCACCGACCCGCCGGACACCACGCCGCCCCCACCGCCACCCACCGAGCCGGTCGCCACCGACCCGCCGATCACCACACCGCCACCTGACACGGTGCCACCCGACACCGTGCCGGCGGCCACGGTGCCACCCGACACCGTGCCACCCGACACGGTGCCACCCGACACGGTGCCACCCGACACGGTGCCACCCGACACGGTGCCACCCGACACGGTGCCACCCGACACGGTGCCACCCGACACCGTGCCACCCGACACCGTGCCGGCGGCCACGCCGGTGCTGCTGCGCGGCGACGCGATCGGAGACGTGACCTTCGGGACGCCGGCGGCCGACGCGGTCGCCGCGCTCACCGCGCTGCTCGGGCCGCCGGCCGAGGACCCTGGCCTGCCGCCGGACCCGCAGAAGGACTGCGGCGGCCCGCGCCTGGTGACGTGGCGGTTCCCGAACGGCGACCTGCAGGTGGAGATCACGGTCGCCCCGACCCCGCCCGACGCCGACCCCGACGGGGTGTTCTCCGGCTACGCCGTGCTGCCCGCGGCGGATCCGGCAGCGCAGCCGGCCGTCCCCGTGGCCTTCGAGAACGTCATCACCCAGGGGATGACATGGGCCCAATGGTTGGAGGTGCTGCCCGATTCCACCGTCGAGACCGATGGTGACACGGGCGCGCTGTACGGGGCCAACGGTGGTCGGTTCTTCGCCTACTTCGAACGCCCCGAGGGCGCCGACTCGACCGCCGAGCCCACCCCCGAGACCCCGATCCGCAGCATCGTGGTCGGCCACCCCGCCTGCCTCGGCGCCTGACCCACCCGCTTGGGCGCGCAACCCGCGGATATCTGAAGTTGTCGCGCCCATGCGGGCGGCGGTGATCGTGCTTGGGCGCGAGAACCTCGGATATCTGAAGTTGTCGCGCCCATGCGGGGGGCGCGGGGTGGTGGTCGACGGGCGGGGTGGGCGCGGTGTAGGAGACTCGGGGAATGGCGTATGACCGTGACCTGGCCGAACGGATCCGTGACCTGCTGGGCGAACGACCCGACGTGACCGAGATGGCCATGTTCGGCGGGCTGGCATTCCTGGTGAACGGGCACATGGCGGTCGCCGCCAGCGGACAGGGTGGGGCGCTGGTGCGCGTCGACCCGGCCGACGCCGACGGATTGACAGCCCGCACCGCAGCCGAACCGATGGAGATGCACGGCCGCCCGATGCGCGGCTGGCTGCGCGTCGCGCCTGCCGATCTCGCCAGGACGCGCCAGCTGGCAGCCTGGGTGGAGCGCGGCGTGAGCTACGCGTCCTCGCTCCCGCCCAAGCAGGGCCGGACGCGTCGGGGGCGGGCGTGAGCCGGCTCGAGCCCCAGCCGGCGTCGTTCGCCGACACGGCCCCGGTGCGCCTGGACTTCACGGCCACCGTCGAGGCGACACCTGCCGAGGTGTGGGCCGCGTTCACCGACAATCGCAGCTGGGAGCAGTGGTTCTCCGGCTGCCGGGAGTGCCGGGACACCAGCACCCCCTTCGGCGGTGTCGGCTCGACCCGGCACATCGAGGTCCGTGGCTTGACCGTGGACGAGGTCTTCGTCGCCTGGGCGCCCGAACGGGAGTGGGCGTTCACGGTGGTGGAGATGAAGCGCTCGTTCGCCACGGCCATGGTGGAGCGCGCCCGGTTCCACGCTGTGGGCGACCGCCAGACGCGGATCGACTACCGGATGGCCATCGCCCCCAAGCCGTGGTTCAGGCCCTTCGTTCCGGTGATGCGCGCCGGCGCCACGCGGGCCTTCCGTGCCAGCTTCGTGGCCCTCGAGCGCTACCTCCGATCACGGCGTTCGGCCGCCTAGGACCGCGAGGACTCGGACCGCCAGCGTGGCGATGAACGGCCGTGGGTGGCCGGTGAGGCGGGTGATCCACGGCGCGAGCTGCGGGTCATCGAGCGCCTCGGCGGCGAACAGGCCGCGGGCCACGTCGTCGTCGCGGCCACAGCGAAGCAGGGCGGCGACGTCAGCGACGGAGCAGTGCGGGATCGCGCCGGCCAGTCCCGCTGCCGTGGTGGCGTCGATCCCGCAGATCCGCAGCACGCCCAGTTCGACGATCGGGTTGAACTCCAGCGTGGCCACCGCCGACCCGAGCCGCCATGTGGTCAGCTCCGGCTGCCCGGCGACGAGCGGTGGCGTCACCGGCGCGCCGGCATCGGCGGGGCGCCACCCGCAGCGGCGGAGGTAGCCGTCGACTGCCTCGAACGGGCGATCGTGGCCGAGCACCAGGACGATGTCGCCGGATGCGGCCTCGCTCGGCGGCTCGATCATTGGCTGGGCACGTCGGACAAGTCGAGCATCGGCAGGTCAGTGTCGCGGCTTTCGATGTCGGCGTCGAGCCGCTTCAGGCCGCGCCGGTACTGGTTGCGGAAGTCGGTGAGGATCTGCGACTTGAGCTTGTGCAGGCGGGGATCGAGGGCCATGTAGTTGCTGATGTCGTCGGCCCCACCGGCCCACAGCTCGATGACGTGGTCCACCTCCCACGCCCGACCGTCGGGGGCCCGCGGCCAGCCATCGTCGCTCATCGCCCGGTAGAACTCGGCCGCGTACTCCGGGGGATACTTGCCCGCTGCCAGTGCCTCCAGCACCCGGCGCTGCATCGTCGACGTGGCGGCCGCGCCCTTGCCGGAGCTGCGCGGTGACTGTCCGAGCACCAGCTCGTCACTGGTGGCGAGCAGCTCGAGCATCTTGTTGACCAGATGCTCGCCACCGGGATAGCCGAGCAGCGGGGCGGTGCGGCGACGGAAGTCGTTGATCACCATCGCCTTGTCCGTGGCGTCCGTCAGCGGGATGTGCAGCGTCTCGTCGGCGCGGTCCATCCGCGCCAGCTGTTCCTTCACCGCGGCGAGGGTCATGCGTGCGTCCGCCTTGGGGTCGGCAACCAGCCGCTGGTGGGCCAAGCGCAGGTCACGCTTCAGGTTGCGCAGCTCGGTGAGCTTGGCGGTGCGGTCGGCGATCGAGGTCGTCAGCGCGTCGATCTGCGCCTGATCGGCGCCCCCCGTGCGCAGCTCGGTCAGCGTGACCTCCATGCTGTCGCGTGACTCCCCTGCCTCGATGATGCGCTGGTCGACATCGGCGATGGCGTCGTTGAGGTCTCGTCGCCCAACCTTGTCCAGCCGGCCCTGGTAGCTGTCCAGCGGGTCGCTGATCGCCTCGATCCTGTGGGTGAGCTCCGGGTCGTCCGGGTGCAGCCGCCCAGACTCGAGATCGTCGAGCAGGGCGCGGGCATCGCCCTCGAGCAGCTTGCGCAGCAGGGTCACGTCCTTGTTGCCGCGATTTCGGGCACCCCAGTTGCGGAGCCGTTGAAGCAGGTTGCCGACCTTCGTCGTCGCGCTGCGCAGGCGGTCGTGGACGTCGTTCAGTGGCTCGGCGATGGCCCGCAGGCGAGCGAGCATCTCCGGGTCGTCGGGCCGGACAGTGCCGGCCCGGAGCCGTTCGGCAAGTCGTTCCAGCCACGAGTCGGCCCGGGTGCTCGCCTTGGACAGTTTGCCCTCGGCCTGCCACCCCATCCACTCGCCCAGCAGCCGCCGCAGCCGGGCGATCTCCCGGCGGAGCGCGACGACCTCCTCGGGCATCGTGCCTCGAGCCTTCTTGGCGAACAGCCGTGCCGGCTCGTCGAGGAACGGTGGTGGGGTGACCGAGCTGCTGTGGTCGGTCCCGGCGGTGAGCAGATCACCGAGCTGATCCCGGCGGCCGCTCAGCACCTCGAACGCCGCCTTGGCCCGATCGAGCTGGGCGGCGAGCTGCTGTCGCTCACGCGGGGTGGCGGCCGCCGCGGCCTCGGCCTCCAACTCGGCCATCAGCTGGCGCTGGGCGTCGATCTCCAGATCCAGTTTGGCCTGCCACGACGCGGCCCGCTCCTCCAGGCTGAGGTCCTTCCAGTTGGCCAGCCGGGCTTCGTCGAGCAGCGGCAGCTTGGCGGCGTTGGCCGGGTCGGCCAGCTGGCGGAGATGGATGCCCTCCTCGCGCAGGGCGCTCAGCGGCGCCCCCTCGCGCAGCACCACCACCGGCGTGCCGTCGCGGATCAGGACCGCCGCCTGGCCGCGCTCCAGCGAGCCCGTACGGGCGGTGAACTCGGCGCCGCTGAGCACCTCGATGGGCACGTCGGCGAAGCGGGCTCGCTCTGCCGGCGTCAGCCGCCCGGCCAGCTCGGCTCTGGCCTGCTCATGGAACCGGGCGGTGCCGTTGGCGTCCAGTGCCGGCTTGACGTGCCCGTCGGCCACCGCGATGGCGAAGTCGTCGATGGTCGCCGTCGGGTAGCTCTCCTGGAACTGGTGGAAGGCGGCCGAGCGCTCCGCCGGCGACCCGTGGGTCTCCAGGGCCTGGCGGGCCGATTGCACCTCGGCGATCGGGCGGGCCTCGGCCAACCCGAGTGACGGCTCACCGAACACCTTGCTGTGCAGGACACCCAGCCCGCGCTTGCCGGCCGAGACCACCTTGCCCGTGGCGGACTGGGCGCCGTGCATCAGCGTGCCCAGCGCCAGCCCGGTTCCCACCTGCTGGCCGATCCCTCCGACGATGTTCTTCACCGGATCGCCGCGCCAGTTCTTGCGCTCGATCACGTTGCCCACCACCGCGCTCGGTGAGGCCTGGGCGGCGTTCTCCACCAACGACACGGCGAAGCGCTTGATCGCCGAGTGTGACTTGCGCAGCAGTTCGAGCTCGGCCTTGGCCGCCTTCACCATCGACCGGGACACCTTGGCCAGCTTGGGGATCGACAGCATGATGTCGCCGAGGCGGGACAGGTAGCCGGCGGCCACGGCGTCGACCGCGCCGATGATCAGGTCCTTGGTGAGCTCGTGGCTGGTATAGGCGTCGCCGAGGATCGACTGCTTCGTGGCGATGGCGGCCGCCGTGCCGAGGATCGAGGCCATCACCGCCAGCTCGAACGGTGTTGCCGCGCCGAGGGTGACCACGTCGAGCACCACCCCGGCCACCACGGCCACCACCAGCCCGACGATCTGGACCGTGCGTTCGGTGTACCGGTCGACGGTCTGGCGGTAGTCGTCGGCCAGCTGGAAGACGTTCTCCGAGGAGCGGAACATCGACGCCTGCAGTCGCTCCACCTGCGCCGTGTCGCCGGCGAGGCGCGCTCGCTTCAGCGCCTCGAGCCGCTCGGCGGCGATGGCGTACTGGGCTTCGAGGGCGTGCAGCTCCCCGCCCACCACCGCCGCTCGCTCATCGGGGCGGCCCTTGAAGTAGGTGTCGCGCTCGTAGTCGATGCGCTCGCGCATCCGGGCCAGGACCTCCTCGTCGGTGTGCGGCGGGCCCTTGAGGTTCTGGGTGAGGTCGAACTTGGTCCGGCCCTCGGCCTCGTTCATCAGGCGGTCGTCGAGTGTCTCGGCGCCGTGGGTGTACCCGAGGTACTCCGTGCGGGCGTCGTCCAGCTCCTGCTTGGTGCGTCCCTTGGTCGCCGAGGTCGCCTGGTCGTCGTCCATCCCCCAGCCCTTGACGCTGAGCCGGACGTTCTGGGCGATGCTCAGCCGACCACCCTGCTGGAAGCGCCACATCGCCTCGGTCTCGCCACCCCACTGGGTGACGTCGACCAGCATGGTCTCCAGGGCCTTGTCCTTGTCGCCGCCCCAGGCGTTGGCATAGAGCGCCCCGAAGGAGGCCTTGACCTCGCCGTAGCGGGCCTTGGCCACCGGCTCGGTGAGCGCCTCGGTGATCCGCCGCCGCTCCGCGGCAACCTCGGCCGGGCTCAGCGGATCCTTCGTGGCGTTGGCGGCGTCGATCGAGGCCTGGACCCGGCGGTCGATCTCGTCGCGCTGCTCCCGTTTCGTCTGCTCCAGGGCGTCGTCCCAGATCACCTGCTGGGCGGCGTTGACCTCGTCGTCGGCGGCGTACATGCCGTGTGTGGTGATCGACAGGCCGGCGGCGCGCTGCTTGACCCGATCGACCTCCAACTGGGACATCGCCGCGTGGAACTTGTCGCCGCCGACGAGCTGCTCGGCCATCGTCTTGCGCAGCACGGACTCGTAGCCGCCCTTGCCGCCCACCTTGGGCCCGACGTACGCGCCGTACTGGGTCTCGACGTACTGCATCCGCCGGCGGACCTCGTCCTCGATCTGCGCCTGGGTCCAGGCCTGGTGCGCGGGATCGTCGGTGACCCGCTTGCGGATCCGGTCGTAGACCTTGGTCATCTTGTCCAGGTCGGTGGCGCCATCCGGGGCGCGCAGCGCCATGTCGTACTCGATGGCGTCGGCCTTGGCCTGCAGCAGCATCATCTTCGGGGTGTCCCGCTGACCGGGTTGCTGGTCACCCTTCAGGGCGTTCAACTCCAGCAGGGCGTTGGCTGCGTCCAGCCCGCGGTGGCCCTGGACGGCGCGCCCATCCTTGGTCCACTGCACCTCCGCCATCACAGCGGTGAGGTCCTCGTCGAGCGTGTTGCCGGTCTCGGCCAGGTGGGTCCTGCGCAGCTCGTCGGCCTGGCCGGGGGGCAACAGGCGGATCGCGTCGAGCGCCAGCTGCTTGTCCTTGACGAAGAACCCGTTCGACTCGGCGATCATCGCCGATGCTGCAGCCTTCTTGTCGTTGTCGAGCAGCGCCATGGCGCGCTTCTTCTCGTTGCCGCCCATCTCCGAGGCGATCCGGGTGCGCAGATCCTCGCCGTAGTTGTCGGCGTAGAGATGCTCGACGAGGTACGAGCGCTGGGCATCGAGGTTCTCCAGCGCGGTATAGGCCCGATCCTCGTCGGTCCCCCAGGTGTACTCGAACGCTTCGTGGAGCTCGTGGGCGAAGTGGTCGGCGTCGAAGTCCAGCAGCAGGGCCAGCTTGCGCATCTCGTTCGGCTCGGTGGGGCGCTCCTTGTCGACGTGGTTCTTGAACGTCTGGATCAGCTCGGGCACGTGCTTGGAGGCGAAGGCCGCGCGCACCCCCACGGCGACCGCGGACATCGGGTCGGCGGGGTCGTCGCCGACCTTCAGGTAGTTCTCCAGGAAGGCGCGCTTGTCGGCGTCGAGCTTGTCGACGTGCAGCTTCTGCTCGTCGGCCTCGGTCATGGCCAGCCGCTGGTGAGCCATGGCTGCGAAGTGGACCTCCTGCAGCAGGGCGTCGCGCGCCGCTGCGGCCTCCTGGTCCTTGCCTGCCTGGATGTCGGCGGCGACCTGGGCGCTGGCGTCCGCGGTGCGCTGCTGCTGGCGCTCGTCCTCGGTGCGCTCCTTCTTCAGCCGCGTCGCCGCCCAGTCGCGCAGCGCCGACCTGGCGTCGAGCCCAGCCGTGCGGCTGTCGTCGACCAGCTTCTTGCAGTCCGCGTCGGTCTTCGTCTTCAGGCCCGTCGTCGCCGTGGTCAGGGACTCGTTGGCCACATCGAGCCAGGGCCGCCCGTCGGCGGCCATGGGCGCGTGGTGGGATCCGTCGCTGAACGTCTTGGTCTGGGCCTGCTCGTCGGCGGCGCGATAGGCGTCCTGGTACAGCTTGGTGAAGTAGTCGATCATCCCCTTGCGCCGGGTGGCGCCGTTCTCGTGGGACAGCACGGCGCGCGAGGTGTCGCGCTCGATGATCCCCATCCGCTCGGTGACCAGCGCCTCCACCAGCGCCGGGTCGTGGGAGGTCAGCGCGGCCTGCAGCCGGCGAACGCGCTGGGCCTCCAGCCGCTGCTTGGTGGCCTCGGCCTTGGCGGTGTCCTGTTCCGCCTCCGCTGTCGCAACGGCGACGGTGGACGACACCAGGTCGGCGGTCTCCTTGGCTCGGTTCTTCTTCTGCTCCACCAGGGTCCGCCGGCGCTGGTCGATCGCCGCCCGTAGCCGGTCGTCGGCGATGCCCGCGGCCTTCTGGATCCGCTCGAACTCGGCCTTCCACGCGGTCTCGATCGGTGGGGTCAGCTCGTCGGCCCACTTGTCCGGGTAGGTCAGCGTCAGCATCCCGTCGGGGTAGGCCGCGCTGCGTGCCGCGTCGACGACGGTCTTGGCCTCCGCGGCTGTCTCGGCGAGCAGCTGTGACAGCAGGTTGGTGAGCAGCGAGCGATCCTGTTCCAGCTCCTCCTTCGACGGAGGCCGCGGCGGAATCGGGCGGATGTCCACGAGCACCGGCGGTTGCAGCGGTCTGGGGATCGGAGTCACCTCCGCTGCTTTCGCGGCGGCCTGGTCGGCAGCCGTCCGGCGCCGCTGCCGGTCGGTCGCCGCGCGCTGGGTGACGGCGGGCTCGTTGGGCAGCTCATCGGAGTCCTCGGCCTTCAACTGCCCGGACGCGACCAGGGCATCACGGTCCTGGTCGTTGATCGTCACGGCCGGCACCACGCCCGACGGCAACGGCATCGGCGTGGGCAGCGCGAGGTCGGGGAGTCGGGCGTTGAGCGCGGCAAGGATCGCCTCGGTCGCCTTCGGCACGGGGTCGATCTCCACGGGGTCCACCGGGCGCGGGCGCGGCATCCGCCGGCTTGGATCGGTCGGCGTCGCCGCCCGGCGTGTCAGCCGGCGCCGCCCGGCGCCGAACACCCGGCCCGCCGGGTTCGGACCGGACGCCGGCCGGTGCAGCCCGTTGGCGCCGGCCGTGGCTGCGGCGGTGTACTGCTCCGGGGTGGTCACCGCCGGCGGGACCGCCGGCGAGCCGCCGTCGATGCCCTGCGTCCCCACGTCGATGGGCGCTGCCGCATCCGGCGACTGGCCGTCAGCGGCCGGGGCAGGTCCCTGCCCGTCAACGGTGGCGGCGCCGGGTGGGGGCGGTGTGGTCACCTGGCCGGTCGGCGCCGCGGCCGTGGCGCCCGGCGGTACGGTCCCTGGCGCCGTGCCCGGGTGGCGATCGACGCCGGGGTCGAGCCCGGCGTCGGGCGGCGGGTCGGGGCCAGCGCGCCGCCGTGGTGGCGGCTGCACGGTGAGCCCACCGTCGGCGGTGGCGACCAGCCCGAGTTCGCCGGGCGTCAGGTAGTCCTCGCCGGCGAGTGGGTCGTCGAACATCTCGGCGGCGACGGCCTGGTTCCCGGGGCGCTGCGGTTGGCGCACCGGGACCCTCCCGACGACCACCTCGGGCTCGAACGTGATCGTCTGCGTGGTCGGGGCCACGCGAGCCGTGGTCGGCGCCGTCCCGCCCATCAGCGCACCGGCGGCAGCAGCGCCTGCAGCTCGCCGAGCTCGGCGCGCGTCGGGGCCCGGCCGGACTTGGTCAGCTCGCGAACGGTGGCCAGGGCGAGATGACGCAGCTCGATCATGGCCTCCTCACCCGCCGCCAGGAACGCCGCGCTCAGCGCCGCGTTGCGGATCGACCCGCCAGTCAGGTCGAAGCGGTCGGCGATGCGATCGAGATCACCGGGATCGGCCAGCGGCGCCTCCGGTGGGACGCACCGCCGCCACAGCCGGCGACGCTGCGTGGCGTCGGGTAGGGGGAACTCGACGCGGTGGTGAAGGCGCCGGGCGAAGGCCGAGTCGAGATGCTGGCCAAGGTTGGTCGCCAGCACCGTGACGCCGTCGTGGCTCTCGATGCGCTGCAGCAGGTAGGCCACTTCGAGGTTGGCGTAGCGATCGCGGGCTTCCTTCACGTCGGCGCGCCGGCCGAACAGCGCATCGGCCTCGTCGAAGAACAGCATCGCGTTGGCCTGCACCGCTTCCCCCAGGACGCGGTCGAGCTGCTTCTCGGTCTCGCCGAGGTACTTGTCGACCACCTGGGCGAGGTCGACGACATACAGGTCGAGCCCGCACGAGCCGGCGATCACCGACGCGGCCAGCGTCTTGCCGGTGCCGCTCTGGCCGCTGAACAGCACGTGCAGGCCGCGGCCCCCCGCCCGCCGGCCGAAGCCCCAGCGGTCCAGCACCCGGCGGCGGTTGGTGATCGCCGCGGCGACGTCGGCGAGTTGGGCCTGCACCGCCTCGGGCAGGATCAGATCGTCCCAGCATGCCGGTGACTCGACGCGCCTGGCCAGCGAGGTGAGCATCCGCGTGCTGGCCAGGCGGGCGCCCTCGGCGGCGGACACCCCGCTGGTTGCGGCGAAGGCCACGGCGTCGTCGATCTGGGTCAGGCTCAGGGCGTGGCTGTCGGCCAGCGGATCGATGTCCGACGCACCGAGGCCGGCCTCGGCCAGCCTGACCCGCCATCTGGCGGCGCGCTCGGTGGCGCCGATCGGGGCGAGGCGATGGCGCACCCAGCGCGGTGGGGTCGGGGCCTCGGTGACCACCACGATGGGGAGGTCGTCGGCGAGGCGTTCGACGAGCCGTTCGACGACGCGGTCCATCGGTCGGTGGCGCGCCGCAGCCGGCTGGGCGCCGCCGGCCAGCACCAGGGGGATGCGGTCGGCCCTGGACTGGCGCGCCGCCCGGCGGATCGAGCCGATGCCGTCGCAGTCGTGGAGGGCGAGGTCCAAGACGTAGCACGGCCCGCCCACCAGCCCAGCCACGGCGGCCAGCTCGTCGGAGGTGAGCGCGACATGGACACCCGGGGCAAGCGGCTCGGCGCGACCCTCGGCGATGCGCAGGGCCCCGTCGACGTCGTCGATCCCGCCGAGTCCGGCGAGGCGCGTCACCATCCACTCGCCGGTGCGCACCTCACGATCGGCCAGCAGCCCTGCTGGGTCGCCGACGAGCTCGATCAACCCCCAACGCGCCAGGCGCCCGCCGGCGGCGAAGCTGGAGCGCAGCGCAGCCGCGCCTGGCCCGCATCCGGCGTACAGCTCCATCAGCAGCCCGGCCGTTGGGCGGCGGCGAGCGGGGTCGTCGGTGAGAAACCCGAACACCGGGGCGTAGCGGCTGTCGAGATCGACCGCCGCGGCGGCCAGGACCACGAGCCGCTCGAACGGTGTCAGCTCGAAGCTGGCGGCGATCCCGGCGAGGGGGTGGACGGCGTCGAGATCGGCGCCCGCCTCGACCAGGTCGGCGATCTCCTTGTCCAGGACCCGCCGGGCCTCGACGACCGTCTCGTCGTCGCCGGCGGAGCTGCGCCGCGCGGCGAGCGCGGCGTGCGCCAAGGTCGGGGCCACGAAGCGACCGCGGTAGTGGTCGTCGCCTTGATACCGGCCCTCGTTCCGCTGCCGCTCCACCAGGCGGTCGAGGGCCACATCGAGCCAGGTCAGCTCACGATCGAGCCAGGCCGTCATGACCGGTGCCGCACGAGGATCGGCAGGTCCACCCACGGCACCCGCAGGGCGAAGGCATCGCGCCCGGCCATCGCCAGCACGACGTGCAGCGGCGGGCGGACCAGTTCGACGGTGATCGCCTGGGCGTCCACCGAGATCTCGCCACGCCTGGCCAGCAGCCGCTCGACGACGTAGCCGGCGGGTGACTGGTGGAAGCCCGCCAGCCCGGCGGTGAACCGGCGCATGCTCCAGTGGGCCAGCAGCAGCGCGCCCGTGGGCACCGGCTCGCCGGCGAGCAGCCACGCCACGTCGGCCGCGGCGTCACGCCAGTTGGCGGGCGGGGCCTGCAGGTGGAGCGAGGCTCGGTGGACCCGTTCCCAGCGGGCCACGGCGTCGTCGGCGGAGGTCCCGGCGGTGAGCCAGGAACCGGTCCGTGGGTCACGGACGATCGCCACCCCCGGGTGGTCGGCGCCAGCGGGTACGACATCGACCACGGCGTCGACGGGGACGGGGGTCGTGACCTCGGCCCTTCCGTCATGGCGCGCTGGCGGGGATCCTGGCCGTCGCCTCGTCGAGGTCGACACCGCCGAGGTCCCGCTGCCCGCCACACGCCAGGGTGATGGCTCGATCGGCGGGCACGCCCCCCAGCAGCGCCCGGGCCACCGAACGGCGCTCGGACACGGACAGCTCGTCGGTCCCCGAGCGCACCGCGGCCCGCTGCATCGCCTCGAGCAGCGTGAACACCGCGGCAGCGGGCGAATCGAAGACCTCGACGATCGTGGCCGGGACCCCACCGCGGTCGGACCGAGCGTGATCGGCCGGCGCCTGGCGCCGGGCCCGGCGGATCGGGCTCAGACCGCTCGGTCCCCGCTCGGCCACCGGTTGGTTCGCCAATGGGCTCACCGCGGCCTGGACGCGGTCAAGGGCGGCGAGCACCTCGGCGGTCACCACCACCGCTCCCCGCTGGACGAGCTCGACGACCACGTCCAGCGCCACCGCGTGGGCTGGCCATGCGCCGGGGCCGCTGCGCTCGGCGAGTCGCTGGATCAGCAGACCAACGGCGAGGTCGACGTCCTCCGGCGACGTGGCCGAGGGTCGCGCCTGGGCTCGTAGGGCCGACCACAGCCGGGCGGCCGACGCCGCGGCGTCCCGCCCGATCACCCGGTCGAGGACGCCGGCCCGGCGCACATGCGCCAGCACGTCGAGCACCGCCACGCCGTGCGCCTCGCTGGCCGTGACCACCGCGGCGGCCGGGGTCAGCCGGCGGAGACCGTCGAGGCCACCGAACACCCACGACTCGGCGCGGTGCTCGACCAAGGCGATGGCGAACTCACCGACGTACTCGGCCGCCGACGGGAACCGGACGATGTCGCCGCCAGGTCCGCATGCCACCGCCTTGGCGATGGAGTCGGCGATCACCATCCCCACCTGCGCCGCAGCGTCGTCGCACACCTCGTCCAACGCCACGTGGGCGACTACGTCGAGGGTTCGGATGATCCACACCGCGCCGGGGTCGAGCTCGTCCAGCTCGACAGGGCCCATCGGCAGCGACGTGAGCCCAGCACCGAGCTGGGCGGTGATCAGCGTCGCCGAGCGCTCGTCGGGGACCTGCACCGACAGCGCACAGGCGCCGGCCGACACCCGGGCCATCGACGCCGGCCCTAGACGTTCCCGGCAGGCGCGCCGGACGCCGCACCGCTGGCCGCGGGAGTTGGGTCGAGCAGTTCTTCGAGCACCTGGATGGCGCCGCCGATGCGCATCATCGTGGCCAGGAGCTGTTCGCGCCGGCCGTCGAAGCTCACGGATCGCCTTGTCACCCGCGGCGAACTCGGCACGCAGCTCGGCCAGGCGGATTTCGAGGGAGCTGACGGGGATCATCACACCTTCCTTCCGATGGCCACCACGCTGAAGAGCACGGTGTTGTCCGATTGCAGCGTCTCGTCGGACTCCGAGCAGAAGCACCGACCGCTGATGGTGCTGCCCGTGACCTGGGTGACGCGGACCATCACGTGTTGGGGAATGGCCCGGTCGTCCTGGACGTGGCCGAAGCCTTCGAAGGCCAGGTTGCCTCCGTTGTCGAACAGGCTGAACCCGCGCAGCACGGCGAAGGCCGTCGGGACGCCGGTGAAGTCACCGGCGATGTTGATCGACCAGGTGGCCACCCCGGCGGCGGTGTTGCGAACGGCCATGTCGTACACCCGGGTGGTCACGACGCTGGACACGTCCGGGCCGAGCACGACGAGCGAGCCGGAGACACGCAGGTTGCTGGTGTTGAACCCCTCGCGGCCCACCACGACGTTCCAGCCCGGTGTCGTAGTTCAGGAACAGGCGATCGAGGCCGTCGTTGCCCGCCTGCTTGCCGCGCACGTGGCGGGTGCGGACCTCCTGATCGCCGCCGGCGCCCACCACGACCCGCCCGCTGCTGGACACGTCACCGAACACCTGCAGGTGGTTGGCGTCGTTCAGGCGCATGGCCATCGTCGCCCCGCCGGTCTCGGAGCGGCCGGGGGCGTGGCTCCCGCCGCGATACCAGACGAAATCGGCGCCGCTGCGCTGGTACAGGGTGGAGGCCTGGACACCGATGCCGTACGACTCCTGCCACAGGTTCAGCATCTGGCGGATGCGCGTCCCGGCATCGTCGAAGTGCAGGCTGCCGTTGGTGTCGAGGCGCATCTGCAACTGCCCGCCGGCGCCCGCGTCCCGGGCGGTGTTCGAGTGCGTCCCGCCGCGGTACCAGACGACGTCGCCGGCCGTGCGCTCGTACAGGGTCCCGGGCTGGACACCGAGGCCGTACTGATGGCCGCCGTCGCTCCATAGGTCGATCATCTGCCGGGTCGTCGAGCCGAACCGCAGCGAACCGGTGCGGATGACGGCGACGTCGTCGGCCTGGACGCGCAGGACCTCGGTGGCCGCGGCCGCCTCGCCGGCGCCCACCGACAGGGCCGTCGTGGCCGCGCCGGGCTCGCCGAGACGGATCCGTAGCTCGTGCCCGGCGCCGCTGCCGCGCCGGCGGACCATGGTGAGCTGGACGTTCTCCTGGTCGCCGGCGTCGTAGGTGAAGCGCAGCGGGTCACCCTCCACCCACACCTCCCGCTCGGCGTTGATCCGCCCGGTGACCCGTAGCCGGCCGTCGACGGTGGCGAAGTCGGCGGCGTCCACGTTCGCGGGCGTCGTGCGCCGTGCCACCCGCAAGGTGTCCGACGGCGCCAGCAGATGGGCGCCCACCAGGCCGGCGTGGCGGCGGCCCCTGGCGAGGGATCCCCCGGCCGGCTTGAACCGGCGGTTGACGCCGTCCCAGACCACGCTGCCCAGTTGCAGCAGCCACCGACCGCCGCCGACGCCGTCGGGGAACTCCTGGTACGGAACCGAGCGGTCGTCGGCGACCGTTGGCCGACCCGAGACCGGGGCCGATGCCGGGGCAGCCGGCGTTCCGTCGACGAGGATGCCGTCGTCGGTCGGCGGAACGGGGGTGACGCGCACGGACCAGCCCTCGACCGTCCGAGTCGGTTGGCCGTCGTCGGCGCAGTCGAACCAGTCGCTGTCCAGCTGGCGCGTCGTGTCCTCGGCGTAGCCGATCCACACGTCCTGGAGGGCCTCGGTGTGGAACGCGGCAAAGTCGGCGGGATCCAGCCGCGTCGGATGGAAGCACACCAGATGTCTGCCGTACCCGTCGACGGCGAGGCCGGGCATGATGACCACGTCGACGGCTTGCGGGTCGGCGGGGACCGGGATCTCCTGCAGCTCGAAGCCGACGATGAGTCCCCAGGTGTGCGGGCCGAGGTCATGACGGCGCAGCGCGTCCCGGTGGTACTGCTGGTCGGCCTGCATGTCCGCCGCGCCCAGGAACTGGCGCTCGAAGTAGCGCACCTTGGTGGTCTCGTTGGCGGCCATCAGCGGTCCTCCAGGCGCCGCTTGATCAACCGCTTGACGGCACTCGGCCCCTTGTCGAAGGTGGCCTTCAACGTTCGGGTCTCCAGCTTGTCCTGCAGGTCAGCGGCCTTCGAGCGCCACCGCCGGGGGGCTGCGTACTCGTTGCGCATCAGCGCCGAACGCCACGTGCGCTTGGGGTCGGCGCCGGCGAACAGATCCGTGCGCTTCGTTCCGAACCGTCGCCCGACCAGCGGGAAGCAGCACAGCTTGGCGGCCGCCCAGCCGAGCACCGGCCCGATCGGGAACCAGTAGTTGCGGGTGACGAACGAGCCGGCGTAGTGCCGGCAGTCGAGGTTGCAGATGTCGACCACCTTGCCGTCGCGCACCGTCAGGCAGCCGAGGAGGATCCGGTCGTCACATGGGTCGGTGGGGCACGGCGGGAGCAGCGTGTGGCAGACGCAGTCGCGCAGGTAGTTCACCATCAGCAGCACGAGCGCCTGGGTGCTCACCTCCATCCGGCCGCGGTACCCGGCAGCTGACTCGCCCTCGGCGCGAGGCTCGCAGTTGACCAGGTCGAGCTCCTTGGGAAGCACGCACTGGGTGCGCAGCGGGTCCTTGGTGTACAGCTCGAGCACCGCGGTGTACATGTCGCAGATGGCGTCACTGGCGGTGGCCGACCCGGCAGCGGCCGAGTCGCCGAGCGAGATCTTCAGCAACTGCTTCTGCTGGCTCTTTCCGACGTGGGCGTTGATCACCTTCTGGAGCTCCGTCACGCAGTGGGCGATGCGCATCGGCATCGTGCCCTCCAGCCGCTGGCGGAGATCACCACACGATCCGTCGCTGCGGCACACGTCCAGCTCGAACTCCTCGCTGATGACCGAGGGCTCGCATCCCGGCGGGCGGTTGGTGGAGGCCGCCGGCGGGGTGCATCCGCAGGTCGCGGCGTTGCGTGAGCCACCTGACCCGCAGGTGCACTCGTAGCCGCTCACGGGTCGGGCGCCGCTCGAGCACCCGCAGCTCTGCCCCCCGCACGAGCAGCCGGTGGAAGTTGCCGGGGCGAGGGGAGCGACGGGGCGGATCGGGCGCTCGCGGTAGCGCAGCGTGACGCACCAGTGCTCGTCGGTGGGGCAGCTGGTGGGCGGCGTCCACGACGGTGGCTCGCACACCGGTGCGGACCGCTCCGCTGCTCGGCAGGCCTCGATCGCTGCCAGCACGCCGACCACCGCGGCCTGACCGACGATCACGTCGTTGCCGCACGGATCGATGGCGTAGCCGGGCCGAACGATGACGTCGTCGCCGCACTGGTCGCAGACCAGTTCGAGCCCGCAGACGACCCCCCACCCGTGCAGGTGTCGGTTGTGCAGCCGGTTCTTGTCGAGCACGTAGCGCTCGAGATCGTTGAGGTCGGTGTCGTACAGGATCTGACCGGCGAAGAACCTCGGCCGAGTGAGCGGCTTCAGCCCGGCACAGACCGAGCAGGCGCAGCCGGACGGGTGTCCAGCGGTGACGGGCCGGGTGCCGGGCGCCTGCTGGCCGGCGTACCGGGCGCGGCTGGCCGCCCAGGCTGGCGCTGTCGCGCCGGCGTCGGTGGGTGAAGCGGTGTAGGAGTGATGCATGGTCGAACCTTTCGCAGTCAGCCGAGGGTGAACCAGCTCTCGAAGGCGCCACCTTCGATGCCGTCTCCGGTGGGGCAGCGGTCCGGGAGCCCGGGCGCCAGGTGATTGCCGTCGAGGGCCCGTGGTCCCTCGGTGCCGTCCATCCGCGGTCCGGGCTTGAGTGCCAGGACGTGGTCGCCGCGGACGGTGACGAGGTACCGGCCGCGGGGGAAGATCTCGACGGGGCGGAAGCGCACGCCGTTCACTTCGTCGGGCTTGGGATCCTCGGAGAGCACCTCGATGGGCTTGCCGCACTGGGCCACGACGGTCAACGGGCGAAGCTCGCCGCGCAGCGCTGCCCAGTGGTACGCAGGGACGCCGGCCACTGCCTCGTCGACCTGCACGGAGACGGTGATGGTCATGTCGTCGAGGGTCGAGGCGTCCATCGCCTCGGTGAAGCCGATCAGCAGTCCGTCCTCGCGGAGTCGCCCGGCGACGGTTCGCCCGAGTGTGGCGCGGTGCCGCCAGTTGATGCTGTTGATCCGTGGCAGCTCCACCAGCGGCAGCGTGCCCGGCGGGCCCGGTTCGCCCGGGGGTCCCTGGATGCCAGGCGCGCCGGGCGTACCCGGAGCCCCTGGCGTACCCGGGGTGCCAGGCGCGCCGGGCGCGCCGGGCGCACCTGGGGTACCTGGCGTCCCCGGTTCGCCGGGGTCGCCCTTCTGCCCGGGCGGGCCCGGGGGGCCGGGCGGACCCTGCGGGCCGACCTCACCCTCGCCGCCCCCGGAGCGAGCCGCGATGCAGCGCACGGCCGCCGCCAGCGCCGACGCGCTGGGCACGATCACCCGGTCGCCGCCGCTCAGCGTCGATGTGTCGACGACGGCGCCGGGGGCGTAGCCGGAGATGGTGGTCAGCACGATGCAGTCGGCCACGTCGCAACCCGGGCACGGCCCGCCATCGAGCAGCGCGACGCAGTCGTGGTCACGGGCGGAGAACACGGCCAGTCCGCCGAGCCGTGGGGTGGCGGGCTGACCGAGGAAGCCGACGAACACGGCGTCGTCGCCGGCGGCGGCCCACCGCGGCACGGATCCTGCCGGCACGCTGGCGCCGAGGGTCGCCGCGCCGGCGGCCAGATCGTTGGCGGCAACGGTCGACACCGCGCCGGCGCCGGTGGCCGAGGCGGTGACGATCACCAGCCAGCCACCACCCGGTGACCCGCCGATCGCCACCGGCTGGTCCACGGTGGTCAGGGCCGAACCGACGGCGTTCAACGCCGGCCCGCTGACGTCGAGATCGAACAACGACACGGTGCGGGCCGTCGAGTCGAGCACGGCCAAGCGCGGTAGCGCCGTGGCGGCCAGCACGACCACCTGGGACGGTGCCCCGCCGACGGCAAGCGCGGTCGGGGTGGTGACGTCGGTTGCCGACACCAGGGTCAGGGTGCCGTCGCCGGTGTTGGCCACCAGCCATCCCGACCCGTCGGCGAGCACGGCGACGCCTGCCGGGGTCACACCCGTGGGGGCGCTGCCCTCCACCGTCGTCGCCCCGCTGTCCACCGCGGCGGGCACGGCGTGGACACGTCCGGCCGCGGCGTCGAGCACGACCATCCCGCCGCCGGGTCGGGCGGCGAGGCGCACGTCGCCTGCTGGCGCGGCCGGCAGGGTGATCGCCACGCCGGGATCGGCGAGGTCGTCGAAGGGTAGGACGAGAACGGCGGCCTTCTGGCGGAGGGCGACGTACAGGCGCGTCCCGTCGTGGTTGACGGCGAGATCCAACGGCTCGGCCGGCAGGCCGCGGATGCCGATCGTCGCCCCGTCGGCGTCGACGGCCAACAGGGTGGGCGATGGCCCGCCGGTGGCGACGTACCGGCGGTGGCGGTCGCCGTCCACCGCAAAGGCCACCGCGTTCGCCGCGGCGATCGTCCCGTCACGTGTCAGCACGGGGCGGAGGTGGCGGTCGACCACCTCTGGGTCGATGACCACGCCGAACTCGTAGCTGTCGACGATCCGGTTGGGGCGGCAGCCGGTGTCGTCGCAGCCGCAGTCGTCGTACACCGCGGGGATGTTCTCGGCGGCGCACTCCCGGTAGCTGACGCACAACTGCACGGTGTGCTTCCCGGACCATGCTTCGGTGGGAACGTGGCTGCGGGCCCACTGCTGCTCGACCAGGTCGCGGAAGGCCACCACCTCGGGATGGGTCACGACGATCTCGTTGCCGCAGCAATCGAGCGCGTCGCCCGGCTGGACGATGACGAACTGGTCGCGGCAGTCGGGGTTGGGGTGCTGGTCGACGTGCAGACCGCAGACGATGCCGGTCCCGTGCAGGTTGCGGTGATGGCGGCGGTGCTTGCCGAGGAAGTACGACTGCTCGTCGGTGAAGTCGCGCTCGAGCAGCAGCTTGCCGGTGAAGTACGTGTTGCGGGCGAGCTGGGTGGGCCCGCAGCTCGGGCATTCGTGCCGTCCGGGATGTGCGCAGGAACAGGTCACGTCGGTCTCCGTATCGTGAGTCGGGTCAGGTCAGGGTGGACGTCGAGCCGAGGCGGGCCGACGTGGTCAGGGCGCCGGCGCCGGCCGCGGTTCGGCCGGTGACCACCGAGCCGTGCCGCAGCCGGACCGTGCCGGTCGTGGATGGGAGTGGGGTGTCGGCCACGACGCTGTCGAGGCCGACCATCGCCTGGATGCCGACGCGCATCCGGGGCTGGACGACGGCGATGTCACCAGCGGTGTGGGCCGGCTTGGCCAGGGCGAGGATCCGCTCGGCGCGCTCGGCGACGCGCTCGGGATCGGCCGATGGCGCCGCGTCGACGAACAGCGTGAACCGGTGGGCATGGACGAGGAACGGATCGTGGCGCGGATCGTCGGTCCCGTCGAGGCGTGCCTCGTCGAGCCGGGAGAACCGGTCGAGCTGCAGGCGGCGGACGATCTCGGCGCCGAACAGTTGGCTCGTGTCACCGAGCCGGCCGTGCCCGGCGATCGCCCACCTCCGCAGCCGGTAGTGCTCCAGCACCCTGACCCGCGCTCCGCAGAACAGCGCGACATGGCGGCCGACTCCGTCGGGAGTGCCCCGCCGGCGGTACAGCGCGGCGGCCGAGGCGACCAGCCGGCGGCGCCGCTCGACCGGCAATCGCTCCTGGTCGGCGATGCCCACCCAGCCGGCGAGCCAGGTCAAGAAGTCTGGCTCGCCGCACCCACCGGCGGGTGCCGCTGCTGGATCGAGCAGTTGTGGCGTGCGGTCCACCGTGGAGGTGACCGTGGCGCGGACGGTGTCGAAGATCGACAGGAAGCGGTCGAGGAAGTCGGCGCTGCTCGGCTCGGCCCGGAACGCAGGGGGGAGGAGCGTGATCGACGAGTGGCGCGGTGCGTGGCACTCCACTCGGCCGATCCGCGGCGTGGCGCGGCCGTCTCCGCTGAGCTCGACCGCGACCCACAGGTACCGGCCGGGCTGGCTGCGGACCAGCACGTCCCATGGGCCGCAGTGCGCGCCGCTCAACGCCACGCTCGTCACCCAGCGCTCGTCATCGGGCGGTGGCAGCTCGGCGGTGTCCAGGGCAACGTCGGCGGTGAGCGTGGCGATACGGACCGCCGTTGCGGCGGGGACGTCGGCTTCCAGGGCCACGCGGTGCCAGCGGCACTCGCTCACCCCAGCGTCCAGCGGCGTCGTGACGAAGCGCCCCGCCCGCTCGTACCCGCCGCCGCCGATCAGGCGCACCAGGCAGGAGTTGCCGGCATCGGTGACCACCGCGTCGCCGTGACGATCGAACGCCAAGCCGCGCACGACGGCCCGCCGGCCGACCTCGGCCCGGCGCGTGCAGCCGGTGCCCTGATCGACGACGGCCAGGCACCCACCTGGTGTGGCGACGCACAGCTCGCCACTCGGGCTCACCGCCACCGCCACCGGGCAGAACCGCTGCCGGCGGTCGTCGAGCGTGGTCACCTCGGCGACCCCGACGCCGTCGGGGCCGATGACCCGCACGGTGGTGGCGCCGGTCTGCAGCACGTACATCGTCCCCTGGGTGTCCACGGCAATGGCCCTCGGGCGGACGAGGCCGCTCAGGCCGTTGCCGCTCCCGTCGGTGACCAGGCATGCCGCCCCGGAGTCGTCGAAGACGTGGATCAGCCCGCTGGCCTCGTCGGCCACGAACCGGCGGCCCCGCCCGGTGGTCAGGGCGACGGGATCCCAGGTTCCCGCCGGCCAGCGAGGCTCGGCCGGCCCGCCCGACAGCGGGATGGTCCACGTCGGTCGGGCCACCACGATCCCGGTGGCCGTGACCTGGCGTGGAGCGATGACCTGGCGCAGGTATCGCCCGTCGGCCGACAGCACCACCACCCGGCGAGCGCCGCGCTCGGCGAGCAGGAGGTCACCGTGGTCGTCGATGGCCACGTCGCTGAACTGCGCTCCACGCCCGGGCAGGCAGTCCAGCTCGTGGAACGCAGCGTCGCACGGATCGAAGCGCAGGACCCGGCGGCCGTCGGCGTCGAGCATGACGATGTCGCCGCCGGGCCCGGTGGCCACCCCGGTGGGATCGGTCAGCCCGCCGAAGGTCCCGCTGGCGTCGGTGAGGGGCTGGGGGAACCCGGGGATGGCGGCCAGGCCGATGTCGTCACCGACCGCGCAATGCGTGGTCAGGACGCGGTCGGTCCGCCAGCCGGTTCGGCGGTCGAGCAGGAACCAGGTCATCGCGGCCTACCGGTACGACACTCTGATGTCGGGGGCCAGCGCCTCGATCAGCTCGCCGCGGTTGAGCTCGACGTCACGGCAGAACGTCTGGCGTTCGCCGTCGAGGATGACCTCCACCTGGTTGTCGCGCAGCCTGGCCACACCGGGCACGGCGAGCAGGACACGGAACAGGCTGGAGGAGTAGATGGCCCCACCGAAGGGCCATCCGCCACCGTCGTCCCCACCGGTCAGCGGGTGCAACCAGCGGGTGACCTGCTCGGCCGCATCGCGCTGCACGGCTGCCAGGTCGGCGTTCGGCTGGACGACGATGTCGGCAACGACGCGGACCTGGCGGTACGTGGGGCCGACGGCGAACACCTCGGTCGTCAAGAGGCGGTGCTGGTCGAGGAATGCGCACAGCAGCGCGAGGGTGGCGTCGGTGGGCGCCGGCGCCGGACCGGGCGCGTCGGGAACGGCGATGACGGTGACGGCGCCGGGGACGTCGAGCCCGGCGAAGGCCGGGTGGTGCAGCGCCAGCGCCTCGGCGCGGCGGATGGTGGCAGGCGACCGAAGGGCCAGGGCGACGAAGTCCTCGGCGGTGACGGCTCGATCGCCGGCCTTCAACAGCGATGGGGCCCGGCGCTTGGCGTCGTCGACGGTCTCCTCGTCGGCGCCGCCCACGGCGGAGCGGGCGTTGGTCACGGTGGTGATCCCCGGGACAGCGGTCTGCAGCGCGGTGATCGTGTGGGCCCCGACGTTGCCCGCCGCGCCGCCGCCGGCGCGGTACCGCCTGGCGACGATGTTCGACGTTGGCAGGCTCGGGTTGGCCACCGGGATGCGCCCGAAACGGCCGTCGCCGAAGCGGATCTCGCCGGTCGTGTGATCGCAGGTGAAGTGGGCGTCGTCTGGCCCAGAGGCGCCGAAGTCGTCCACTTCCTGCCACGGCTCGAACCCGGCGGCGCCTTCGTCGATCTCCAGCAGGACGCTGCGCACGGTGACACGTGTGCCGTCGGACCGCCGGGCCTCGTCGGGCCGGTCACGGGTCACCACGGGCACGCCCGACAGCACGAACGGACCCTGGTCGGGCATCCCGTCGCTGCCACCGAGCACCTCGTCGCGCAGCGTCAGCGCCTGGGTGGCGGCCACCGTGTTGAGGGCGATCGACGCCAGGCGTGGCGCCCGCTCGTACCCGCCGGCCGCCAGGCGGATGCGCACCCAGTGCAGGGGCGTGGTCGCCGCGCCCACCGCCGCCTGGACGGAGCGGGTGCCGGCGCCGAGGAGCACCACCCGTCCCGTGCGGGTGAACGCCCTGGTGTCGTCGACCTGCAGGCCGGCGGTGTTCCACGCCGAGCCGTCGTAGAATTCGTAGGCGAACTGCGCCGGAGGAGCGACCTGATCGAGGGCACTGCCGGCCTGGACGACGACGGCGCCCTTGGGCTGGTCGACGTAGCACGTCAGCGTGATCGGGTTGCGGGTGAACGGGGCCGGTGTGGAGAACCCGAGGAGCAGGGCGCTGTCGGGGTGGGCGTGGGCGCCGAAGGGTTCCACCGCGGCCCCGCCCAGGACGGCGACCGACACGTCGCGGTACGAGATCCCGTCGTACACCTGGGCGCCGGCGAGGCGCGGCCCGATCGCGGTGAAGCCCTCGTCGACCTCGAACACGACGGGCCCGGCCTCCCCACCGGCCGTGGCCACCTGGGTGCCCGCCGGCACGACCACGTCGACGTCGGCCTTGGCCGTGACGAAGCTGAGGTCGGCCCGGGCCGGTGTCGCCGGCTTGGCCTGGATCCCCAGCAGCTGGAGGAACTTGACGTAGTGGCGCTCCGGCACCTGGTTGACGTGGAACAGCAGCAGGTCGGTGAACCAGGCGAACAGCTGCATGATGGCGATGCCCGGGTCGGACTCGTTGTGATTCGTCCACTCCGGTGTGTAGCGCGGGATCAGCGCCCTGGCTTCGGCGACGAGGTCGTCGAAGCGGCGATCGTCCAGGTTCGGGGCGGTCAACGGCATGGGTCACCTCGCCGGGGTCGGGACGCTGCCGCGGTCATCGCTGGCCCTCGGTCACGAAGAGCGGGTAGACCAGATTGTGCACGGCGTTGTTCTCGCGGATGCGGTAGTCGATGCTGATCGTCACGACGTTGCCGAGGTCACCGTCACCGCCGACGCGCACGTCGAGGACGTCGATGCGCGGCTCCCCGCTGATCAGTGCCTGGCGGACGTTGTGGGCGACGGCGGCCTCCGTCGCGGCCGTGTCGTTGGCGAACAGCAGGTCGTGGATCCCGCATCCGAGCTGGGGGCGCATCAACCGCTCCCCGGGCGCGGTGGCCAGGAGCTGCCACATCGACTCGGCCACCAGCGACTCGCCGGCCGACCACATCAGCCCGCCGCCGGGTCCGATGCGCACCGGGAAGGCGACGCCGGTGCCGAGGAACTCACGCCGGTCAGCCACAGTCCACCCCCGGCACGGCGTCGATGGCATCGACCACGGCTTGCAGGGCGTCGACGACGGCGTCGAGGCCGGCGAGGTCCTCGGGCGCTGCGCCGGGCGACTCGAGCGAGATCTTCGGCAGCCCAGCGATCTCCAGGAACGGCCCGACGAGGTTCAGCACGGCGCTGACCGGCTCGATCGCCTGGGTCACGTTGGCCAGCTGGGTGTTGGCGTTCTCCTTGGCGCACTCGAGCACGGCGAGTAGATCGTCGTTGCCCTCGGCGGCGGCGAACCGCAGCTGCAGCCCGCCCAGCAGATCGCGGATGGAACGCAGTTGCCCGAGGATGCAGTTCAGCACCTTGCGGATCAGGCACAGCACGTCGGTGGCCATCTTCGGGATCCCGGCGATCGAGGCGATGCACGGCGCCAGCTCGACGATGGCGTCGATGCATTCGGGGATCTTGCCGAAGTCCAGCTTCGGCAGGCCTTCGAGGACGCCCTTGAGCTTGTCGATCACCTTGAGCACCCGGATCGGGCACTCGATGGCCGCCAGCAGCGGCGCCAGCTGCAGCATCAGGTTGAACGTCATCGAGCAGTCGTTGGGGATCCCCTTGGACAGGTCGGTGAACGCCTGCAGGGTGAGCCCGTTGGGCAGCTGCACCTTCAGGGGCGTGGGCATGGGGATCTTGATCGCCTCGCACGGCGGGAGGTCCAGTGCTCGCTGGATTGCCTCGGAGACGGGGATGTCGATCGTGGTCATCGCTCGTCCTAGATCGGGTTCGGGGTGGGGGACACGACCCGGCGCAGTCCCATGCTGTTGATGACGACGGTGGCCCCCTCCAGTTCGAGGATGCCCACGCTGCGCACGGTGACCTTGCCGTTGGTCATCACGATCTGGTTGCCGGAGGCGTCCTCGATGACGATGCCGCCGGTGTTGCCGCCGCTCGTCGGTGAGGCGTCGAGGAATCGGATGGTGTGGCCGTTGACGCTGCGGATCAGCCGCTCGCGGCACCGCCGTGGACGGCGCCCGGTCCACCCCGTTCCAGCGGAACCCGAGGATCACCGGCCGGCTGGCGTCGCCGAACTCGAAAGACACGACGGCCTCGTCGCCCACCTCGGGGACGAGCCACACGCCGCGGTCGTTGCCGGCCATGGGTGTGGCCAGCGCCGCCCAGGCGCTGCGCTGCGTGGAACCCAGATGCGGGAAGCTGACCCGGATCCGTCCCTCGCCGGCGGGATCCTGGACGTCGGTGACCACCGCCGGGTACACCCCGTAGAAGTGCTGGGTGGTCATCGGGGCGGCCCTTCGAGGCGTGCCTTGAAGGCCGTGCGGTAGCCGCTGTCGTTCAGCGTGTGGGTGGTCTCGGTGATGGTGTAGCGACCGTCGAGGTGCACGCCGAGCTTGCTCAGCTCCACGACCCGCCCGGCGCGGCAGGTCGGGCAGCCCGACGGTGACGCCCTCGAACTCCACCTGCCGCCCTGCGGCTTCGAGGAGCAGGTTCCTGGCCCGCTCGTCGACGGCCCGCTGCGTCTCGTGCGCTTCGTCGGTGACGATCTCCTCGCGCCCGTTGGCCGCGGCCAGGGCGCGCACGCTGCTGTGCAGGTCCTTGCCGTCCTTGTCGATGGTGGCCTCACCGATGATCGGCTTCTTGGCCACCCGGTCCCATCCGCACACGGTGACCTTCTTGACCTGCTTGGCGGTGGACAGGGTGGCCTTGCCGGAGGTGATCGACCTGCCCCACTCCAGCCGGTACGTCCGGTCCTTCACCGCCCTGGCCGGGCCGAAGTAGAGATAGGTCGGCAGGTCCGGGCCGTCGCGCAGCAGGAGGATGTCGTAGCCGTTGCGCCGCGCCAGCTGCATCAGGAACACGATCGGGTACTGGTTGTGCATCATCACGTAGGTCCGCGGCGCCTCCTTGCCGGCTGCCGCGGGGTCGACGCGCACTTCGATCCCGAGGCCGGGTCGGCCCGGCGGGCCGTCCGGCTGGCGGGCCAGGTCGAGGGCGATCTCGCTGTCGGTGATGGGCGAGTTGGCGTCGTCGGGCCAGGCCCACGTGTACTGCTTGGTGCGCAGGCGGTCCAGGACGTTCAGGCCGCGCACGGTGAGCTTGGAGTATCCGGCCTCCGGGAACTCCACCTCCAGCGAGGTGACGTACGCCTGTGTCATCCGCCGCAGATCGGTGGCACGCCCGGTGTAGCCCAACAGCAGGCTCAGCAGGTTGCCGGGTTGAATAACCTTCCAGAGGTCCTCGCTGGCGCCGAAGCCGACGAACTTCATCGCCTCGCGCGCCGGCTTGGCGGCATCCCAGTTGTTGATCTGCAGGGTGAACGAGTCGACCCGCTCCACGTTGTCCACGTAGGACACCTCGACGACGTCGCGCAGCACGCTGGGCGGGATGCCCTGACCCGGCTTGGCGCCGGCTGTCGCGCCGCGGCCGTGGTATTCCAGGCGGAATGCCGGGGCGAACATCGGTTGGGCGATGTCGGTGAGCGCGATCACGTCGGTTGCGGTCGTCATGGTCACACCGCCCTCGGGAGGCGCAACACGGTGCCGGGGGTGATGTGCAGCGGGTCGACGATCCCGTTGGACTCGGCGATCAGCCGCCACTGCCGGGGATCGCCGTAGGCCCGGGTGGCGATCGAGGTGATGTCGTCGGCCGAAGTCACCACGGTGGCCTTGGTGTGGTCCGCCGATTTGAGATTGAGTTCGTCGAGCTGCTGGGTCAGCGTCTTGTACTCACGCAGCTCCACGGTGAGTTTGGCGCGCAGGGGAACGCCCTGTGGGGAGAACAGCGTGAACTGCTGCTTGACGCTTTGGACCACGCAGCGGAAGGCCGAGCGGGTCCTGCCGGGAAACGTCGGGCCACCCCAGCTGAACAGCAGCACCGGAGGGGCGTGGGTGTCGGAGTCGATCTTGATCAGGTCGTAGAAGGCATCGGTCTTGTCGGTCACCGGCGTGGCCGTGGCGCCGGTGCCGTCCTCGGTGGAGTCGAAGAACAACTCGAGCGACAGCGTCTCGGTCTGGCCGCGGACGAACTGGACGATGGGTGAGTCGAGCCCCGGGATCGGGACCTCGGCCCACTGGTTCGCCTTCGACAGCGTGTACTCCGTGGGGTTGAACGGGACGGAGAGCACCGTCCCGGTCGTGGCCGACGGCGAGGCCAGGCGCTCGAAGCGGGCATGGGACAACGTGGCCATCAGCTCGTCCTGCGCACCGAGGTCCACAGCGCCGTGTCGTCGTCGGCGTTGCGCTGGGTGGCGCTGCGCCGCTCGAGGCGGGCGAGCACCTGGGTGACGATCGTGTCGAGCACGTCTGGCGACAGCGCCCCGCGCGGGTCGATAGCGGTCACCTTGGTGGACAGGCGATCGATGTGGATGTCCATCTCAGCCGCCCACGATCGATGCGATGGCGCCAGCCAGCTCGGCGACCGCGCCGCCGGTGGTCACGAACAGGCCTTCATGGCTGATCTCGAGTTCCTCGACCGCCACCGTGCTCTGCCCGGCGATCAGCGTCGGCCCTGCCCAGCGCACGGGCAGGCCGCGCTTGAACCGCCACGTCCGCACGACGCTTCCGCTGTCGTCGAGCAGCTCGACGATCCCGTCGCGTCGCTTGCCGGCGCCACGCATGAACCCCTCGTGCCACCGCCACAGCTCCGCGGTGCGGTCGATCCCGCGGCGCAGCTTGATGGTCGAGTGGCTGATGTGCCCGGGGAACTTGAGCACCGCGTCGTTGCGCCCGCCCTCGCGGTATTCCTCGATCTGCATCGTGGCGTCCAGCCCGACGCACTCGCTGAACCCGTTGGGGAGCGCCGGGCCAACGGTCTGGATCACTGCCGAGGCCGGCTTGGCCGTCTCGATCAGGCGGACGGAGAAGTTGAACGCCGTCACCGTCATGGCCGGCTCCGCTCGGGATGCTCACGCAGTTCCAGACGCTCGACGGTGCGCTCGACACGCACCACGATGAACTCGGCCGGGCGGGCCGCGGCCACACCGAGCTCGGCGACGAGTTCGCCGTTGGCCCGGTCGCCGAGACCGGTGCGCACGATGAACGCCTCCGCCGCGGTGTCCCCGGCCAGGGCGCCGTCCAGCCACAGGTCCTCGCCGAGCCCGGTGAGCTGCAGCCCGACGAGCCCGTCGAGCACGGCGTCGGCGGGTTCGAATGCGGTCCAGGCCAGGCTGGCGCGCAGGACTCGCCGGACGTAGATCATCAGCCGGCGGACGTTGAGGAAGACCACCGAGGTGTCCGCCGAGAGCGTGCGCGCCCCGCACACGACGAGGCCGCGGCCGGGCAGGGAGCGGATCGCGTTGATTCCGCGCCCGTTGAACGTGGCGTGGGCGGCGTCCCCGATGACGGCGTCGGTACGGTGCGCCCACGCCAGGGCGCGGTTGGCCGGTGACCGCCACGGACCGACCTCGGCGTCGACCCGGCCGATCAAGCCGGCGACGTGGCCGCTGGGTGGCACGCGTCGCAGGCGGGCGGCTGCGGCAGGGCCGCGCAGGGGGTCGACGACCTGCAGCCACGGCGTGTAGCACGCGGCGAACGAGGAGTCGAAGGTGCCGGCCCACTCACGCACCGCGGCGGGGTCGCTCGGGCCCGGCCCGTCGGGAGGGTCGAGCAGGGCGACGCGGTCGCCGTGACGCTCGCAGTGCTCGACCGTCGCTCGCTGGGCGATGGCGATCTCCTCGCCGGTGAACCGCGCCGAGGCCTCGACCACCGCTCCGGCGAATGCCAGTGGCGGCGCGGCAGGAGGTTGGCAGGGCAGGCAGGGATCGGTGTCCGGGCGTACCGGGTCGGTCAGCACCGGTGGCGTCGGTTCGCCCACCAGGTCGGGGATGGCCACCACGCCTGGTTCGTCGGTGTCGTCCAGCACGGCCAGCCCCGTGGCGGTTCCCCACGAGCCGAGCAGATCGTCGACGCGCAGTCCGGCGGTTCCGTCGCGTCCGCCGTCGAGCAGTGCCGTCTGACCCAGGGCCGGATCGTCGGCCAGTGGCCCACCCACCACCGTGGCCCGCACCACTCGGGACTGTTCGAGGATGGTGGCGGCGAATCGGGCGTGTCCCGGCACGAACGTGAGGTCGGGGTGGACCTCGCCGACCCGGCCGCGTTCGGCGACGGCCAGGGTGACCGAGGACGACTCGATGTTCAAGGCGCCGGTGTAGGTGAACGGGCCGGCAAGCGGCGCCTCCAGCCACAGGACCCGTTCGGCGCGGTCGACTCGACCGATGATGGCGCGTTCGCGGCGGACGCCACCGACCCCGTCTGGCTGGGACACGGTGATCGCCGAGCGGTCATCGAAGCCGTCGGTGGAACGCACGGCGATGGCCACGGGGGACGACACGTCGTCGATCCGGCTGGTGGTGGCCGCACGCCGCCCCGGCGCGGTGGTCACCGTCAGGCGGTTGCCCCACGCGCCGGGGGTGGAGGCCCGCACGGTCATCACCGCCGCCCCGGCCGGGCTGTGCAGCGTCCCCATCGCGGTGCCGCGCCCGACGCTGATCGCCGGCCCCGCGGCGAGGGCCAGGTCTGGGTGCAGCGGCCTGTCCCAGGTGACGGTGCGGGTCGGCGGATCGATCGCCGTCACCAGCCTGGTCACCCGCAGCGAGCCGTCATCCAGCGTTGCCGCGGCGCCCGCTACGACGCCGGTCAGCCCGACCAGCACCGACGAGCGGCGGTCGGCGGGCTGCACCGCACCGGTATCCAGTGCGGTGACGCTCTCGACCGCGGCGACACGCACCACCAGGGCGTGGCGGCCGCCGTTGTCGAAGAACGCCTTGAGCGCGTAGGCCCCGAGGCCGTTGGGGACGAACTCACCG
The DNA here is from genome assembly GCA_037045185.1 of Ilumatobacteraceae bacterium. Lineage (GTDB taxonomy): Bacteria > Actinomycetota > Acidimicrobiia > Acidimicrobiales > Ilumatobacteraceae > JAKOUY01. Next base: position 261,271 of record JBAOHQ010000004.1, on the reverse strand, counting down.
AACGTCGCGGTGAACGACGCCCACGAGGTCACCGGCACGGCGACGCCGATCGGGCCGCGCTCGCACACGACGACGAAGCCGGCAGTGTCGGCGCGCACCGGCGAGGCGTCGGGGCGCGGCTCGACGATGTCGATCGTCACACCTGGGGCGCTGGTCGGGTTCATCGTCGGGGCCCGGCACTCAGTCCAGTTCGACCTTCTCGACGCAGATCTCGATGCTCTCGACGGCGACCTCGCTGGCGGTGGCGTTCATCGCCGCACCTTCCCACTTGCAGATCCAGCCCTCGTAGAACTTCCAGCGCAGCACGTCGTTGTGCTCCTCGTCGAGCAGCACGATGGCCCCGTTGCGGCGGTCGGCGACGCCGTTGACGACGTTGCGGTACCACGCCCAGAGCTCCTTGTTCTGGGTGAAGCCTCGCTTGAGGGCGATGTTGGCGTACTTGCGCAGGCCGAACAGCTTCTTGACGTGAAGGTCCCGGGAGTTGCCTTCGCGGTACTCCACGGGGTCGATGGTGAACATCAGCCCGGTGGCCTCGCGAAAGGCGGTGACGCCCTCGGACGCACCGGTGATCTCGATCCGGAAGTTGTACCCGGGGTAGGGGTCGACCCGATCTCCTGTAGCCATGGCTCAGCTCCTCTCACAGTTCCTGACGTGACGAACCGCCCAGCCACTGGCCGATGCGGAGAATGACGAACTCGGCGGGACGCACCGGGGCGATCCCGATCTCCATGATCAGCCGGCCGTTGAGGATGTCGTCGTCGCTCATCGTGTTGCGGTCGCACACCACGTAGAACGCCTCCTCCGGCTTCGTGCCCATCAACGCGCCGTCCTTCCACACGCCGGTGAGGAAGATGCTGACGCTCTCGCGGATGCGGGCCCACAGGCGCTCGTCGTTCGGTTCGAACACGGCCCATTGGGTCCCCTCGTCGAGTGACTCTTCGACGTAGATGAACAGCCGGCGGACGTTGACGTAACGCCAATCGGCCTCGCTCGTCAGCGTGCGCGCCCCGTAGACGCGCAGGCCGCGGCGATCGGATCGCAGGTCGCGCAGCACGTTGATACCCCGCGGGTTGAGGATCTCCTGGGCCGCCTTGGTGACCAGCACCTCGAAGTCGACGATGCCGCGCAGCACCTCGTTGGCCGGCGCCTTGTGCACGCCGCGGGTGTTGTCCACCCGGGCGTACAGCCCGACGATGTGCCCGCTCGGGCCGATGGCGACCGGGTCGGCGCCGAACGGGGTGGTCACGCGGATCCGTGGGTAGTAGATGGCCGCGTACTTGGTGTCGAACTCCTGGGCGTGGTCCTGGATGTCCTGGAGCGACGGGGTCCCGCCGCTCGATGTCGGCCGCGGGTCGAGCACCGCGAAGCGATCGAGCAACCGCTCGCACTGCTCCACCAGCGACGACTGCACGGAACCGTCGGTGACACCGGGCGCAGCGAGGATGGCGATCTCGTCGATGTCCTCCATCGACAGCAGCCCGGTGTTGCGGTTCGGCCCGAGGCTGGTGCCGCGCACCTCGGTGGCGGTGGGCGCCGCGGTCCCGTCCGAGCCCCCGGTCCCGAGTGCCTGGCTGGACCCGTTCGGCGCCGACGGGAAACGCATCGGATCGGTACCGGTGACGGCCACCGACGTGTCGACGCTGATCAGTGCCGAGCGGGAGAGCTGGTCGACGTAGTAGCGGCCGGGCACGTTGGCCAGGGTCAGGCCGTCGAAGCGTTCGGTCACGACGCCACCCTCCACCGGATCGGTGTAGGTCGCGTTCACCGTGAACTCGCAGGTGGACACGACGGTCTCGGTGAGGGGTGCCACCGGGTTCAGCGAGCCGGCGGCGAAGTTGTTGCCCGACAGCACCAACACGTCGCCGTCGATCGCCGTCACCTGACGGTAGATCCGCCCGGTGACGCCGTCGTCGAAGTCGAGCAGCACCCAGGCGCCCACGTAGAACCCCTTCGCCGACACGACCGGCACCCGGGTGTTCCCGCCGGGCACCAGGGTGTGGCGGACCACGGTGCGCGCCGCCGAGGTGTGGCTGAACGCCAGCTGCACCGCTCTGCCCCACGACCCCACCGACGAGGCAGCGAGCTGGAACGACGCTGCGGCAGCCCACGGCGGTGCGCCACCGGTGCCGGTGGCCCGCCCGGTGGTGCTGGCCGGGCCGGCCACGTCGGTGAGCACGGTCGTGTAGCGCGGCTCGAACTCGATCGTGGCGTGGACGTCGGCGCTCAAGGTCAGCGTGTTCGTCGCCCGGTCGAGGGCGTTCACCGTCAGCGACGCCGACGTGGTGGTGATGCCGTTCTTGACCATCCGTAGCTGGACCAGCGATCCGGTGTGGATGCCCAGCAGCGTGGGCACCACGATCGTGTCCGTGGCCGCCGGCACCGGCAGGACGATCCGGGTGGTCAGGCCGCCGCTTAGGGCCTGGCTGGCGGCGCTGGCCGTCGCCGGGGCGACGCGCATCACGTACAGCCGCCGGCCGCCGTTGGCGAAGAAGCCGCGCACGGCGTAGGGGAGTTGGTCCCATCCGGGTGCCCACGTGGTCGGGGCGCGCAGCGCCCCGCCGTAGATCCGGGCGAACTCTCCGTAGTTGGTGACCAGCTGCGGGCGGCCCTCCACGGGACCGCGGCTGGTCACCCCGACGAATCCGGCGGTGCTGGTGCCGACGCCGGCGATCGGCGGTGGCGCCGACGAGATCTCCTCGACGTAGACACCTGGTGCGAGGTACTCAGGCATGGCTCTCCTTGTGTGGTCGGGTGGGCGGGATTGGGGCCCGTGGTCGGGGAACGGGACGTCGGTTCACATGGCGATGTCGACCACGTTCGGGGTGCGGTGGTGGTCGGGGTGATGGGTGAGTGCGGTAGCGGGGAAGCCGGTGGCGGTGACGGTGATCGTCAGCGGTCCAACGCCTGGGACCCCGTCGAGGCGCCAGCGGCCGTCGGCCGCCGAGATGGCGCCGGTAGCGACCAGTTCGGCGCGCGACGGTGAGGGATCGGTGACTTCGAGCACGGCCCCGGCGAGCGGCCCGGCCAGGCGCACCACGCCGTGACCCGCCGCCGCGGCGACGGCGAGCGGTTGGGTCGCGCCGGGAGCGCCGATGGTTGCGGCGGTGACCGGGGCGCCGGCCGGGGCCGAGCGGCGCAGTGCGTGGGCCAGGGTGATCGACGTGCCCGACACGGCCACGATGCGGACGACGTCGGCCTGGTGCGGCGCTCCCACCGTCACCGCTCGCCCGGGCGCGAAGGGGGCGGGCGCGGTGACTTCGATGGTCTGCTGCCCGGCGACTGCCGCCTGGGCGAGCGCCACCGGAGCGCCCACTGCCGTGAGCGATCGGGTGGACACGGGGCTTGCTGCGGCGTGGTCGAAGGCCAGCGGGGCGCGCAGCGTGACCAGCGCGGGCGTGCCGAGCAGGGCGGTGATGACCAGGTCGGCGGCAGGGATCGGGGCGAAGGGGGCGAGGCGGTCGGCGACGAGACCCGCCAGCGAGACCGTCGGCGGCTCGGCGCGCAGCGCCGGCAGCAGCGCGGGCAGGGGGCCGGCAGGGACGACCGCCGAGACCCGCCGCCGGGCGCTGCGCGGGATCTGCACGTCGAGTTCGACGGTGATCGGGAGGGTCAGTGACGGTGATCCGGACAGCACCACCAAGCCGGCGACGACCTTGGCGGCCACCCCGGCGGTCAGCGAGCGGACGGTCGCCGCCAGCGGGGCGCCCGTCCCCTCCTCGACCAGCGGCAGCGTCGCCATGACCACCCGGCGCGCCGTGCGATCGTCGACCACGGTGTAGTCGAGCGACGTCGTCTGCTGATGGCGGGTGAGGACCATCACCCCACCGCCACGATCTGGGCGTACCGGCCGGACTCGGACAGCACGACCGGCGGTTGCGTCGGGGCCAGGTGGGAGTCCACGGTCAACCCCTGGACCATCACGACCAGGCCGGGCCGCCGATTGGTCTGCAGCCCGAGCCACAACGAGCCCACGTCGGTGGGCGGGATGGCGCCGAGGCGCAGGCGCAGGGCAGTGGCCGTCCCGGCCAGCGAGCCGCTGAGGGACGCCTCGGGGAGCCGGGCGTGATCGTCGACGACCTGGGCGATGCGCCCCAGCAGGATCTGCGCCGTTCGGGGGTCCTGGTGCACCGGGCTGATCAGCAGGTACAGATCGAGCGGCAGCGGTCTGCGGCGGACGTCCGGGGCGACGCGCTCGGCTGGGGCGTTGCGCTGGTCGGGCTGGACCTCGAGGTGGTACAGCCACACCGAGACGACGTCCGTCGTGGTCGCCAGCTCGAGCTCGCCGCGGTGAGCGCAGGTCGATCTGGATCCCGGCGATGACGGGTTCGCCCGAGTTGGTGACGTGCTCACGCAGCAGGTGAGCCACCGATTCGACGGCGTCGGCAAGCGCTGGATAGTCAGCCACGGGCCGGTCCGAACGGGGTGCTGCGACGCATCCCCCGCAGTGTCTGCCCGGCGGTGTCACCGCAGCGTCGTCACGGCGACGCCACCCAGTCACCGTCGCGTCACCAGCGGCGGCACGCGCCGGTGGAGATTCCGCTGGACTTGCTGTATCACGGCGCCGTCCCGGCGCCTCGTTGCTCACAAGTCGATGTCACGCACAGCGGGCGGCACGGTGCCGACCGTGACGCAGCCGTGACGCGGCTGGTGTAGACCTGGGATCTCGTGCCACGCGGCCGGGCACCTGGAGCATCGACGAACTCGACGCCACGAGGGGGTGACGAAACGCAGTGACTGTCGTAGGCATCAACGTTGCGACGGGCGACCCGCACCGCGGCCTCGCGACCGGCCAGGTCACCGGTGCGCCGATCGACCCGGCCGGGCCACCGATGGTCCGCCTGTCCCTCCTGGGCGGCTTCTCGCTGACGATCGGATCGGCGGCGCTGAGCGTGCCCGAGTCGACCCAGCGGCTGCTTGCCTACCTCGGGCTCGACCGAGGACCCCACGATCGATGCTCGATCGCGGCGCGCTTGTGGCCGGACAAGCTGGAGACGCGCGCCGCGGCGAACCTGCGATCGTCGCTGTGGAGGCTGCCCCGGCACCGTGGTCGGCGGCTCATCGAACAAGCCGGCTCCAGCCTGCAGCTCGCGCCCGACGTGGTCGTCGACGTCGGTGAGTTCGAGGCATCCGGGTGGTCGCTGATGTCCGGGGAGGACCACCTGGTCGACTCCTCCCGGACGCTGCTGCATCGCTCGCTGCTTCCGGGCTGGTACGACGAGTGGGTCCTGGAGGCACGCAACCGCTTGTCCCAGTTGCAGTTCCACTTCCTGGAGGCCCTGACCTACGCCCTCCTGCGCCACGGGCGCGGTGGCCGAGGCGCTCGACTCGTCGCTGCGCCTGGTGGCCGCCGATCCGCTGCGTGAGGGCAGCCGAGCGCGCCCTGCTGACGGTCTATTGCCTGGAGGGCAGCTTCGGCCAGGCGCAGCGCCAGCTCGACCGCTACACGTTCCTCATGGAGGACGAGTTCGGCCGCCCTCCGGCGTTGTCGATCGGGCGCATCCTGCGCGAGATCGACGAGGGCCAGGCGCTGAACCGCTACCGCACGCCGACCCATGGCCCGCTGACCACCTCGTAGGCTGGGCGGGTGAGCCTGGCCTCGCAGTCATCCGGTCGCCGCGCCCGCCTCACCATCGCCTACGACGGGGCGCCGTTCCACGGCTTCGCCCAGAACGTCGGCGTGCGCACCGTGATGGGCGACCTGCGGCGCCGCGATGGAGCGGGTCGTCCGACGCCCGATGGAGCTCACCGGCGCAGGGCGCACCGACGCCGGCGTGCACGCCTGGGGTCAGGTGGTGTCGGGTGACCTGCCCGGGGAGACCGACCTCGCCGACCTCGCCCACCGGCTGAACCGGCTGTGCGGCCCGTCGATCGTGGTGCGGGACGTCGCCTGGACCGAGGACGCGGGGTTCGACGCCCGCTTCAGCGCCGTGTGGCGGCAGTACCGGTACCACGTGCTGAACAGCCCGGCGCCCAACCCGTTCACCGCCGAGCGGGCCTGGCACGTCGCCCAGCCGCTGGCCCTGTGGGCGATGGCCGCCGGATGCGACGCGCTGATCGGCGAGCACGACTTCAGCGCCTTCTGCCGGCGGCCGACGGCGCCAGCGGATCAGCCACCGCCCAGCATGACCCGCCACGTGCTCAGCGCCGGGTGGTCGCCAGTGGCCGACGACGAACGCCCAGGGCTGCTGCGCTTCGAGATCCGGGCCAACGCCTTCTGCCACCAGATGGTGCGCAGCATCGTCGGGGTCCTGGTGCGGGTCGGTCTGGGCCAGATCACGCCCGGCGACGTGCGCGCCATCCTCGTCGGCCGGGACCGGTCGGCAGCCAGCCAGATCGCCCCGCCGCACGGATTGTGCCTGTGGGAGGTCGGCTATCCGGCGCCGGTCAGGCCCGCTGCGGCCACGGCGTGATGACACGCCGTTTGTCGATGGCCGCTCCTGCCCGTATCATTTCACGGTTCCCTTGCGCGGTGCGCGGGGAGGTTGAGGTCGAAAAGGTTCGAGATGCGTACGTACTCCCCAAAGGCAAGTGAGATCACCCGCAGCTGGCACGTCATCGATGCCGATGGTCTGGTGCTCGGTCGTCTGTGCACCGAGGTGGCTCGCGTCCTGCGCGGCAAGCACAAGCCGGTGTTCGCCCCGCACATGGACATGGGTGACCACGTCGTCATCGTCAACGCCGACAAGGTCGTGATGTCCAAGGGCAAAGCCGACGTCAAGCAGGTCTACCGCTACAGCGGGTACCCGGGCGGGCTGAAGCAGGAGAGCTACGCCAACCTGCTGGACCGCAAGCCGTCCGACGCAATCCGCAAGAGCGTGGCCGGCATGCTGCCCAAGGGTCCGCTCGGCCGGCAGATGATCAAGAAGCTGAAGGTGTACGCCGGGCCGACGCACCCGCACACCGCCCAGCAGCCCGCCACCATGGAACTCTCCGCGGCCAAAGCCCGCTGATTCTGAGATCGAGGAACCACGAACATGGCCACCAAGCCCCTCACCCAATCCACCGGTCGCCGCAAGGAGGCCGTCGCCCGAGCCCGCCTGCGGCCCGGTAACGGCACCCACACGATCAACGGCAAGCCGTTCGACGCCTACTTCACCACCGCGATGCAGCGGATGGTCGTCACCGAGGCGCTGCGCGTCGTGGAGAGCGAAGAGGCCTATGACATCGACGCCACCATGCACGGCGGCGGGATCTCCGGCCAGGCCGGCGCGCTGCGCATGGCCGTGGCCCGCAGCCTGGTGGAGCTCAACCCCGAGGCCCGCCCGGCGCTGAAGAAGGCCGGCCTGCTGACGCGTGACCCGCGCCGCAAGGAGAGCAAGAAGTACGGCCTGAAGAAGGCCCGCAAGGCCCCGCAGTACACCAAGCGTTAAGACGCTGGTCGGGCCCTTCGGCGCCCCGATGACACTGCAGTTCGGCACCGACGGTGTGCGCGGCCACACGCTCACCGAGCTGACACCCGAGTTCGCCACCGCGCTCGGCCGCGCCGCGGCACAGGTGCTGGGCGGCGGCGCGTGGATCGTCGGTTGGGACCCGCGCGAATCGAGCCAGCAGCTGGCCACTGCCGTGGCCGACGGGCTGGCCGGCGCCGGCGCCGAGGTGTGCCTGGCCGGTGTGCTGCCCACCCCTGCGGTGGCCGCGGCCGGCGCTCGCGACGGCGTGCCCACGGCGATGATCACCGCCTCGCACAATCCGTGGCACGACAACGGGGTCAAGTTCTTCGCCGCCGGTGGCCACAAACTCACCGACGCCACCGAACAGGCCATCGAGTCCCACCTGCCCCCCCGCCCCCCCGGCCCCCCGACGCTCCCACCTCGTTCATGTCACCGCATGAACGAACTGTCCGTTCATGCGGTGACATGAACGAGGCAGGGGTGCTGGAGACGTACGTCGCCGAGCTCACCCGGTCGTTCCCCGCCGGGTGTCTCAGCGGGTTGACGGTGGTGCTCGACTGCGCCAACGGGGCGATGAGCGAGGCCGCGCCGCAGGTGACGGCGGCACTGGGCGCCACGGTGCACGTGATCAATGCCTCGCCCGACGGCCGCAACATCAACGACCACTGTGGGGCCACAGACACCGGCCCGCTGGCCCGGGCCGTGGTCGACCACGGCGCAGATGTCGGGCTGGCCTTCGACGGCGACGGTGATCGCGTCATCGCCATCGACCACCTCGGCAACCGGGTGGACGGCGACCGGCTGATCGCCCTGGCAGCCCTGCAGCTCCAGGAGCACGGCGAGCTCACCGACGACACCGTCGTGGTGACGGTGATGAGCAACCTCGGCTTCCACCGGGCGATGGCCGCCGCCGGGATCTCGGTGGTCACCACGGCCGTCGGGGATCGCTACGTCCTCGAGGCGCTCCACGCCGGTGGGTACTCCATCGGGGGCGAGCAGAGCGGGCACATCATCTACCCGGCGCACGCCACCACCGGTGACGGGCTGCTCGCCGGGCTCCACCTGGCACAGTTCGTCGCCGAACACCACCGCCCGCTGGCCGAGGTGGCCGCCGAGGTGATGACCTCCTACCCGCAGGTGCTGGTCAACGTGCGCGTCGCTCGCCGCCACCCGGACATCGCCACCGAACTGGCTGCCGAGATCACTGCGGCGGAGCGGGCGCTGGGTGGCGAGGGCCGCGTCCTGCTGCGCCCGAGTGGCACCGAACCGCTGATCCGGGTGATGGTGGAGGCCGCAACGGACGACCTCGCGACCCAGGTCTGTGACGACCTGGCCGACATCGTCCGGCGGCGTTTCGCCTGAGCCCTGGCAGGACTACACGACGCGCCCGAGGAAGTTCAGCAGACGGGTCTGGGCGTCGGCGCCCTTGGCCGACGCCACCTTCGGGCCCAGCACCCCCGGCGAGCGCAGCATCGCCTCGGGGAACGACTTCCACGTCGCCACGGTGGCCTTGACCAGGGCTGGGTCGAGGCGCTCGTCCACCTTGGCGGTGCGCGCCAGATCCCAGGCGTGGACGGCCAGGTCGGCGCCCATGATGCCGATGAAGGCGTCGACTGGCATTGGCCCGAAGAAGGTCTCCGACACGGTGTGCAGCACGTCGGGGTGATCCAGCGCGGCCAGGGTGCGGTCACGGAGCTTGACGTACTGGGCGACATAGTCGTCGGCTACGACGGGCATCTTCGCGGGCGGCTTGGTACCCGTGGCCGCTGCCAGGGCGTACTGCACGCCGCCGATGGCGTGGGCCACCACGTCACGGCCGGTCCAGCCATCGCACGGTGATTTCCGGTTCAGCGCCTTGGCCGGGGTCAACTTGAGGACGTGGTCGAAGGCGTACAACGAGTTCGTGTAGCCGCGCAGGTTCTGACTCATGTCCGAAGGCTACTGCGCTGGCCGCGTGGGCCGATCCGGCGGCACAATGGAGGTATGTCGAGCTGGATCGTTGGCATGGACGGGTCGGCGGACGCAGAGCACGCGCTGCGCTGGGCGGTGGCTCAGGCGGTGGATCGGCCGATCGCGCTCACAGCCGTCACCGCTTGGAGCGTGCCGACCATCCCGGTCGAGGCCGGCGCCGTCTTGGTGCCGAACATGTTCGAGGTCGAGCAGTCGTACCTGCGCCGCCTAGAACGCCAGATCGCCGCGGTGGACACCCGCGGCATGGCGATCACGGCCACGGTGGCCGAGGGGAGCCCGGCCGGGGTGCTGCTCGACGCCTCCGCCGGGGCCGAGCTGCTGGTCGTTGGCGGGCGCGGCGTTGGGCGGTTCCGCGGAGCGTTGCTCGGGTCGGTCAGCCAGCGGTGCGTCAACCACGCCACCGTTCCGGTGGCCGTGATCCCCAGCGATGCGGGCACGGAACCCACGGCGCGGGTGGTGGTGGGCTTCGATCAGTCCGAGCACGCGGCCAACGCCGTGCGCTGGGCGCTCGACTTCTGCGCTCCCGACGTGGCGATCACGGTGCTCGGGGCGTTCGCCTTGGCGCCGTGGTTGCAGGAGGACGTGGTGCGCGAGCACCATCCGCGGGAAGTCGACGACGCCGAGCGGCAGTTCCGTGAGGCGCTGGCAGCGCTCGACCCGCAGGGGAGGGTGACGCCGAGCTTCGTCCTCGCCGATCCGCGCTACGCCCTCTCCATCGCCGCCCACGAGGCCGACCTGGTGGTGCTCGGGGCCCGCGGAAGCGGGGCGATCCGGGCCGCGCTGATCGGCTCGGTCACCAGCTGGATGCTGCACGCCGCCACCCGCGCCACCGTGGTGGTGCACTGACACCGACCCGCCGCCGTTCGGGGGACGACGCCGCGTAACCTGTTCGTCATATGTGCGGCATCGTGGCGATCCTCGGCAGACCCTCGACCAGACCGGCGCCCGACGCGGCGCACGTGGTCGCCGAACTCGACCGGGCCGTCGGCGCGCCGCTGGATGACGCGGCCAGGATCCTGGCCGGGCTCGACGCCGCACTGAAGGGCGTGCCCGGCGTCGTCACGCTGGCCGGCCGCCGTGAGCTGGTCGCCTCGATGACGGCCCGCCTCGACCAGCTCGACGCCCGTGTGGCGGCCAGGGAGGCCGAGCTGGAGGCCCCCCACGCGCTCAGCCCGGACGAGCTGGAGGCCGCCAATGCCGAGCTGCTGGCGCTGCGCGACGCCCTGTGGGCCATCCGCCGTGACCGGCTGCGCACCGCGGCAGAGGTGGACGCGTTCGCCGGTCGGGAACCGCAGCGCCAGGCGCTGGCCGGCTACCTGGCCATCCAGCAGGCCCTGTCGGCCATCGACCGGATGGAGGTACGCGGCCGGGACTCGGCCGGCATCCACGTGTTCGTCTGGAACCACGGGCTGCCAGAGGGTGACCCCACCCTGGCCCGGGCGCTGGCCGAGCGCGGCCAGGACCCGCTGTTCCAGAACAACTCGGTGCGGGTGACGGGCGCCTGCCTGAGCTTCGTCTACAAGGCCGCGGCCGAGATCGGTGAACTCGGTGACAACGTCCGCGCCCTGCGCGCCGCCATCGCCGGTGACGATCTGCTGCGCCTGGCCCTCAGCCACGACGCGGCGACGTGTGCGGTGCTGGGACACACCCGGTGGGCCAGCGTGGGCATCATCAGCGAACCCAACTGTCACCCGGTCAACAGCGAGGAGGCCGAGCAGACCGGCGGCGCCCGAGCGCCGTACGCCGTGGCCGTGCTCAACGGTGACGTCGACAACCACGCCGACCTGAAGGTGGACCATCAGCTGCGCATCGCCGGGCCGATCACCACCGACGCCAAGGTCATCCCGGCGCTGATGGCCCGTCACGGCGCGCTGGCGGACATCGACCCGGCCGAGGCCTTCCGCCGCACCGTCGCCGAGTTCGAGGGGAGCGTCGCCATCGCCGCAGCCACCGCCGAACGCCCCGACGAGGTGTACCTGGCGTTGCGCGGCAGCGGCCAGGCGCTCTACGTCGGGCTTGCCGAGGACGTGTACCTCGTGGCCAGTGAGCCGTACGGGGTGGTCGAGGAGACCCCCTACTACGTGCGTCTCGACGGCGAGACCCCGTCTGACACCGGCAGCCGCGGCCAGGTGTTCGTGCTGCGCGCCGGGCACGCGGGGGAGCTCGACGGCATGGTGCGCCAGGGGTATGACGGCGCGCCCATCCCCTTGACCGCTGAACGACGTGAGCACGGCCCAGGTGACCACCAGGGACATCGATCGTGGCGAGGCCCCGCACTACCTGCTCAAGGAGATCAGTGAGGCCCCGACCAGCTTCCACAAGACCCTGCGCGGCCGCATCGCCGACCACGGCGACCTGCTGCGCGCCGACGTGGGCGCCATCGCCCTCCCCGCCTCGGTGGCCCGGCGCCTGGCCGACGGGTCGATCCGCAAGGTGCGCGTGATCGGTCAGGGCACGGCGGCCGTCGCCGGGCGCAGTGCGGCCCGGATCCTCGACGAACTCAGCGACGGGGCCCTCGACGTCGACGCCATCACGGCGACGGAGCTCAGCGGGTTCAACCTCAAGCTCGACATGTCCGACACGCTGATCATCGCCGTCAGCCAGAGCGGGACCACCACGGACACGAACCGCACCGTCGACCTGGTGCGCGGTCGTGGCGCTGCGGTGATCGGGGTGGTCAACCGGCGCAACAGCGACCTGACCGACAAGGCCGACGGCGTGCTGTACACCAGCGACGGCCGTGACGTGGAGATGAGCGTCGCCAGCACCAAGGCGTTCTACGCCCAGGTGGCGGCCGGCGTCCTGCTGGCCTGCGCCGTCACCGAGGCCGCCGGCGTGGGGTCCGACGCCCGGCGCAGCGCGCTGCTCACCTCGTTGCGCGCCGTGCCCGAGGCGATGCGTCAGGTCCTCGCTCGCCGCCCGTCGATCGCCGACGCCGCCCACCGGCTGGCCCCGTCCAAGCGCTACTGGGCCATCGTCGGCAACGGGGCCAACACGGTGGCGGCCAACGAGGTGCGGATCAAGCTCAGCGAGCTGTGCTACAAGTCCATCGCCTGCGACGTCACCGAGGACAAGAAGCACATCGACCTGTCCTCCGAGCCACTGATCCTGGTGTGCGCCGCCGGCCTGCACGGCAGCACGGCAGACGACGTGGCCAAGGAAGTGGCCATCTACAAGGCGCACAAGGCCACCCCCATCGTCGTGGCCACCGAGGGCGACGACCGCTTCGCCGCGGCGGCCGCGGTGCTCACCGTCCCCGAGGTCCACACCGAGTTGGCCTTCGTGCTGTCGGCGATGGTGGGCCACCTGTTCGGCTACGAGGCCGCGCTGGCCATCGACCACTCCGCCCGCCCGCTGCGCGAGGCCCGCGAACTGATCGAGCACGCCATCGCCGCCTCCACCGAAGGCTCCTCGGTGCTGGCCACCGTCCACGGCGGCATCGACCCGATCGCCGAGCGGTTCTTCGACATCCTGCGCAGCGGCGGCTACGACGGCCATCTCGAGGCCTCCACCGCGTTGCGGGTGGTCACCATGCTGCGCGACGTGCAAAGCGCCAACCCGCTCGACGACTTCCAGCGCGAGACCGGCAAGGTGGCGACACCCGGCGCCCTGATCGACGACCTCAGCCTGGCCCTGACCCGGGCGGTCGACGAACTGACCCGGCCCATCGACGCCATCAAGCACCAGGCCAAGACGGTCACGGTGGGGATCAGCCGCAGCGACGAGGGCGTGCTCGACCGGGCCCTGGTGCAGGCCGCGCTGCGTGCCGGCGCCGGCCGTGACGTCCTCAGCTTCCGCACCATGAAGGTGCTCGCCGATCTCGATCCGGCGGTCGAGTCCGTGGTGGGATCCACCCGCTACCGCATCGAGGGCAACCCGGCCGAGGGCGCGCTGATCTCCATCGTCGAGCGTGACGGGCTCAGCCGTGACGTGGCCAGCCGGGTGGAGCGCAATCCGCTCCTGGTGGGCACCAAGCGCCGGGTGGCCAACGAGCGTGAGGTCCTGGTGGCTCGCGGTCGCAGCGACGGGCGGACGGTGATCTTCGTCCCCGAGGTCAAGGCGGGCGCCTGCACCGGGATCACCCTGCTGCACGTGCGCTTCCACGACCGGCTGCCGGCCGAGGTGATGCGCGGCGTCCTGCAGGGCTACGACCGGCGTTACGACCGGCTGGTCGACTGGGTGTCGGAGACCGAACCCAGCTTCCGTGACGCGCTGCTCGGCGAGCTGCCGGTTGCCGATCTGCTGATCACGCCGATCAGCGACATGGCCGATCTCTGGAAGTCGTGAACCTCGGCGGTACCGTCCGCGGCATCGGTGTCGATGCCTGTGACGTGCAGCGGATGCGCGACTCGCTGGCGCGCACGCCCACGATGCGGACCCGGCTGTTCACCGATGGCGAGCTGGCCGACCTCGCCGGCCGCGCCGACCCGGCGCCCGGCTTCGCCGCCCGGTTCGCCGCTCGCGAGGCCGTGATGAAGGCGATGGGGCTCGGCCTGGGCGCGTTCGGCTTCCACGACGTGTGGGTCCGCCGAGCCGAGAGCGGGGCGCCGTCGCTGATCGTCAGCGGCGCGGCGCAGCGCCTGGCGGGCGAGCGCGGTATCGACACCTGGCACCTGTCGCTGACACACACCGATGCCGTGGCCATCGCCATGGTGGTCGCCACCGGGCCCCGCTGATGCGTCCCGTGTACACCGCGGCCCAGATGGGCGCCATCGATGCCGCGGCGGGCGTACCCGTAGCGGTGCTGATCGAGCGGGCCGGTGCTGCCGTTGCCCGCACCGCGCTGGCGATGCTGGGTGGCGGGTACGGGCGGCGAGTGGTGGTGATCGCCGGCACGGGCAACAACGGCGCCGACGGCCGCGTCGCTGCCCGGCGCCTGGCCGAGCGCGGCGTGCTGGTCACCGTGGTGCCCGCCGACGGCGCACCGGCCCTGATCACCGACGGAGATCTGGTGATCGACGCGGCATATGGCACCGGCTTTCGCGGCTCGTGGTCCCCGCCGGTCGTCGGGCGCATCCCGGTGCTGGCGGTGGACATCCCGAGCGGGGTGCATGCCGACACGGGCATGGTCGGCGGCAGGGTGCTGCGGGCCACGCGCACGGTGACCTTCCACACGCTCAAGCCTGGCCTGGTGATCGGTCCCGGGGCCGAGCTGGCCGGGGAGATCGAGGTCGCCGACATCGGCCTTTCGTGGGCGCACACCGATGTGGTCCTCGGCGACGACGCCGAGGTGGCTGGGGTGTGGCCCCAGCGTTCCCCGGGTGCCCACAAGTGGGACCAGGCGCTGCGCATCGTCGCCGGGTCGGACACGATGACGGGGGCTGCCGTGCTGTGTGCGGGCGCGGCACAACGAGCGGGCGCCGGGATGGTCCAGTTGTCCAGCCCGGCCGGCGTGGTGGCCGGCGCGCCGGTGGAGGTGGTGCAGCGCCCGCTGCCGGCCGGGCAGTGGGCGGACGCGGCATTGGCGGATCTCGGCCGGGTGCACGCCGTGGCCGTCGGGCCGGGGCTCGGCAGATCGGCGGACACGGTGCGCTCGGTGCTCGACCTCGTGTCCGCGGCGGCCTGCCCGCTGGTGCTCGACGGTGACGGCTTGTTCGCCGTCAGCACCCTCGGTGTCGCCGGCCTGGCCCTGCTGCGCGCCCGCCCCGCACCAACGGTGCTGACCCCCCACGACGGCGAGTTCGGCCTGCTGATCGGAGCGCGACCCGGCGACGACCGCATCGCCGCGGCACGCGAGCTGGCCGGCCGGGCGGGGTCGGTCGTGTTGTTGAAAGGCCCTACCACGGTGGTGGCCCCGCCGGATGGGCACGTCACCCTGGTCACCCACGGCGATCAGCGGCTGGCCACCGCCGGCAGCGGCGACGTGCTCACCGGGATCATCGCCGCCCTGCTGGCCGCCGGGTGCTGGCCCGAGCGCGCCGCGTTCCTCGGCGCCTGGGCCCACGCCTCGACCCTCGATCACCTCCCGCCGGTGGGTGTGGTCGCCTCCGACCTGATCGCCGCCCTCCCCCTCGCCCTCGCCAGCATGGGCGCGAAACCCTCGGATTCCCGAAGTTTTCGCGCCCATGCAGCCCCGCCGCGGCCGCTCCCCGCCAGCATGGGCGCGCACACTTCGGATTCCCGAGGTTTTCGCGCCCATGCGGGGGGCGGGCAGGCGTGGGTGCGGGCGCGGGGGCGGCCGTGAGCCGGTGGGCGTGGGCCGAGGTCGACCTTGACGCGGTGCGCCACAACGTGGAGGTCCTGCGCCAGGCGGCGGGCGATGCCGAGGTGTGGGCCGTGGTCAAGGCCGATGGGTACGGGCACGGGTCGGTCGAGGTGGGTCGGGCCGCGCTGGAGGCCGGGGCCGCCGGGCTGTGCGTGGCCCTGGTGGCCGAGGGTGTGGTGCTGCGCCGGGCTGGGATCAGCGCGCCGATCCTGGTGCTCAGCCAGCAGCCGGCCAGCGAGGTGCCCGACGCGCTGGAGCACACGTTGGCGCTCACCGTGTACTCGGCCCAGGCCGTCACCGACATCGCCGCCGCCGGTGGCCGGGACCATCCCGTGCACCTCAAGGTGGACACCGGGATGCACCGCGTCGGCGCCCCGGCTGCCGATGCGGTCGCGCTCGCCGACCACATCCTCGGCTCGCCGGCGGTGCGCCTGGCCGGCGTGTGCACGCACCTCGCCGTCGCCGACGAACCCGCCGACCCGTACACCGACCGGCAACTCGACGCCTTCGACGCGGTCCTCGGCGCCCTCGCCGCGGCCGGGCACGACCCGCCGCTGATCCACGCCGCCAACTCGGCGGGGACCCTGGCCCACCCACGGGCTCGGTGGACGATGGTGCGCGCCGGGATCGCCGTCTACGGGATCTCGCCCGGGCCGGGAGTCGACGATCTCGCCGCTGCGCTGCACCCGGCGCTGGCGCTGCGCGCCCGGGTGTCGTGGGTCAAGCGGGTGTGTCCGGGCGACGGCATCAGCTACGGGCTGCGGCACACCTTCGACCGACCCACCACCGTGGCCACGGTGCCCCTCGGCTACGCCGACGGAGTCCCCCGGCGGCTGTTCCCCACCGGCGGGCAGGTCCTGATCGGTGGGCGCCGGAGAACCATCGTGGGCGTCGTCACCATGGATCAGGTGATGGTGGACTGCGCGGACGACGAGGTGTCGATCGGCGACGACGTCGTGCTGATCGGCGCCCAGGGCGACGAGCACGTCACGGCGCCAGAGTGGGCGACGCGCCTGGGCACGATCGCCTACGAGATCACCTGCCGCGATCTCGGCGCGCATTCCACGGACCTACCTGGGCACCCGGCGCTGACCGCTCCGTAGGATTGACCCGCCATGATCCGGGTCCGCTCCACCTCGCCGCAGCACACGGCGCGCCTCGCCGCGGCCGTGGCCGGGCTGGTGACGGCCGGCGACGTCGTCGTCCTGGCCGGGGAAATGGGCGCCGGCAAGACAGCGTTCGCCCAGGGCGTGGGTCGGGCCATGGGCGTTCATGAACCGATCACCTCGCCCACCTTCGCCCTCCTGCACGGCTACGCCGGCCGCGACCTGGCGCTGTACCACGCCGACGTGTACCGCCTGGAGACGCGCAACGAGTTCGCCGATCTCGGCCTGGGCGAACTCGACGACGGCGTCGTCGTGGTGGAGTGGGGTGACGTGGTGGCGCCGGCACTGGGCGATCACCTGGCCGTCACCCTGCTGGCCGATCCGGCCGACGACGGGGCCCGCCAGGTGACGATCGAGGCGGTCGGCCGAGCCTGGGCGACACGTTGGGATGCGCTGGAGCAGGCGGTGAACCTGGCATGAACGTGCTGGCCATCGAGACCGCGACCGATCACGTCAGCGTGGCCATCGGCTCCGCCGAGGGTCTCGCCGGTTCCGTCGAGGTGGGCGGCGGGCGGCGCCACGCCGAGACCCTGGCGCCGGCGATCGACTGGCTGTGCCGCACCTCCGGGGTGGACCTCAGCGAGGTGACGATGATCGCCGCCGACGTGGGTCCCGGGTTGTTCACCGGCATGCGCGTGGGTCTGGCGACAGCGTCCACGATGGCCGTGGCGCTCGGCGTGCCCACCTTCGCCGCCTGCTCGCTGGACCTGGTCGCCTTCCCCCTGCGACACTCCCAGCGTCCCGTCGCCGCGGTGCTCGACGCCCGCAAGGGTGAGCTGTTCCACGCGCTCTACGTTCCGGTCCACGGCGGCCTGCAGCGGATCACCGAGCCCCAGGTGGGCACCCTCGACGACGTCATCGCCGACCTGCCGCGCCACGGGCCACGAACTGGTCCTCGCCGGTGACGGGGCGGTCCGCCACGCCGACGAGCTCCGCCACCAGCTGCGCGCCGACGTGGCTGACCGCTTCCTGGCCTACCCATCGGCCACCACGTTGCTGCAACTGGCCAGCGCCCACCACGGCGAGGCGATGCCGCTGACGCCCATGTACCTGCGCCCGCCCGACGCCCAGATCAACTGGGCCACCCGGGAGGCCGCGTCGTGAGGCTGGGTCTCGCCCCGCGCTCGCTCACCATCCGCCCGCTGCGCCGGCGCGATCTGCGGGGGGTGATGGACATCGAGCGGGTCTCCTACCCCAAGCCGTGGTCGGAGGCGGTCTTCCGTGGCGAACTCGACCGGGTCCGCAGCTCCGGCGACCGCTGCTACCTGGCGGCCACCAGCGGGCGCACGCTGGCCGGCTACGCCGGGTTGATGTTCGCCGTGGACGACGCTCACGTCACCAACATCGCGGTCGGCCCAGCCCACCGCCGCAGCGGTGTCGGCCGGCGGTTGCTGGCCGAACTGGCCTGGGCGGCGCGCGACCGCGGCGCCCTGGCGATGACCCTCGAGGTGCGGGTCAGCAACCTGGCCGCGCAACGGCTGTACGAGTCGTTCGGCTTCACCACCGCCGGCATCCGCAAGAACTACTACGAAGACGTCGAGGACAGCGCTCGTGATGTGGCGTCACGGGGTGCAGGAGCCCGGCTTCACAGCGCTCCTCGGCGCGCTCGCTCCCGAGGCCCGGCCGTGAACGACGCCTCGATCGTGCTGGGCATCGAGACCAGCTGTGACGAGACCGCCGCGGCAGTGGTGCGCAACGGCGTCGACGTGCTGTCCAGCGTGGTCAGCAGCCAGGTGGAGATCCACGCCCGCTTCGGCGGTGTGGTGCCCGAGGTGGCCAGCCGGGCTCACCTCGAATCGATCAACCCGGTCATCGGGCGGGCCCTTGCCGAAGCCGGGCTCGGCCCACACTCGATCAACGCCGTGGCCTGCACCGTGGGCCCCGGGCTGATCGGCGCCCTGCTGGTGGGGGTCTCGGCGGCCAAGGCCCTGGCGCTCACCTGGCGGGTGCCCTTCGTCGGCGTCAACCACCACGAAGCGCATCTGTACACGGCGTTCCTGGAGGACCCCACGCTGGAGTTCCCGTTGGTGGTGCTGCTGGTGTCGGGCGGGCACACGATGCTGATCGAGATGCTCGACCACGGCACGTACCGGTTGCTCGGGCGGACGATCGACGACGCCGCCGGGGAGGCCTACGACAAGGTTGCCCGCTACCTCGGGCTCGGCTATCCGGGCGGCCCGGCCATCGACGCCCTGGCCGGTCACGGTGACCCCCGGGCAGTCGCCTTCCCGCGGGCGATGATGACCCGCGAGGGCGCCAACGACGGTCTGGACTTCAGCTTCAGCGGGCTGAAGACCTCGGTGGTGAACTTCGTGCGTGGCCACCCGGGCGCAGCCACCGCCGACATCGCCGCCTCATTCCAGGCTGCGGTGGTGGACGTGCTGGTCACCAAGACCCGCCGGGCCGCGGCCCAGGTGGGGGCGCGCGGCATCGTCTTGGCCGGCGGGGTGGCGGCCAACTCGTCGTTGCGCGCCGAGCTGGCCGAGGCCTGCCACCGCGACGGGATGCGCTGCTTCCTGCCGTCGTGCGCCCTGTGCACCGACAACGCGGCGATGATCGCCGCCGCCGGCTGGCACCGGCTGCGCGCCGACGGGCCGACCCCGCTGACCATCGGCGCCCTGCCGAACCTGCGCCTCGACTTCGTCTGACCGGTACCGTGAGCTGATGCGCATCGGGACCATCGAGCTTGCCGCGCCGGTGGTGCTGGCGCCGATGGCGGGTGTGACCAACGCGCCGTTCCGCTCGCTGTGCCGTGAGTTCGGTCCGGGACTGGTGTACGTCAACGAGATGGTGATGGCCACGGCGCTGGTGTACGGCAACGCCAAGACCGACCGGATGGTGCAGTTCGGCGCCGGCGAGTCGCCGCGCAGCCTGCAGCTGTACGGCAGCAACCCGGACATGGTGGGGGCGGCCGTGTCCCGCCTGGGCGACGAGGGTCGCGTCGACCACATCGACTTGAACTTCGGCTGCCCGGCGGCCAAGGTGACGCGCCGGGGTGGTGGGGCGGCGGTGCCGGCCAAGCCGCGAGTCCTCGCCGCCGTGCTGGGGGCTGCGGTGCGTGCCGCCACGCCGTTCGGCATCCCGGTGACGGCGAAGTTCCGCGTCGGGCTGTTCGACAGCCTGCGAACCCATGTCCAGACCGGGCGCATCGCCGCCGATCAGGGCATCGCCGCCGTCGCCCTGCACGCCCGCACCGCCGAGCAGCACTACGCCGGTGACGCCGACTGGGCGATGATCGGCGAGCTCAAGGCCGCGGTCGCGGAGATCCCGGTCCTCGGCAACGGCGACATCTGGGAGGCCGCCGACGCCGTGCGGATGATGGCCGAGACGGGCTGCGACGGTGTCGTCGTCGGCCGTGGCTGCCTCGGGCGGCCGTGGCTGTTCGGCCACTTGCTCGACGCGTTGTCCGGCCGGCCCGTGGCGCCGTCTCCGGATCTCGGCGTCGTGCGCACGATCATGGCTCGCCACGGGCAGATGCTGGCCGCCCACTGCGGTGAGGAGATGGCGATGCGTGACTTCCGCAAGCACACCTCGTGGTACCTCACCGGGTATCCGGTCGGCGGGGACATCCGCCGCCGGCTGGCGATGGTGTCGTCGCTTGGCCAACTGGACGACCTGCTGGGCGAGTTGGACCCGTCGCTGCTGGTGGTGCCCGGAGGCGAGCGGATCCGCCGCGGGCACACCAACGGGCCGATCCGCGTTGCCCTCCCCGACGGCTACCTCGACCATCTCGACGACGACACGATGCCCGACGACGGCGACGTCCTCGCGCTCAGCGGCGGCTGACACCGTGGCCGACACCGTGGCCGACGCCGTGGCTGACACCGCCGCCGCCGCCGACACCCTGGCCGACACCGTGGGTCCGTCCGTCGTGCTGGCCTCGTCGTCGCCGCGTCGTCGTGAGCTGCTCGGCCGCCTCGGCGTCGCCATCACCGTGGTCAGCCCGGACGTGGATGAGTCTGAGCGACCCGGCGAGGCCCCGCCGGACTACGTCCGCCGGGTGGCCATCGACAAGGTGACCGCGGTGCCCGCCGGTCCCGCCGATCTCGTCGTCGCCGCCGACACCACGGTGGACGTGGACGGGATGATCCTGGCCAAGCCGGCCGACCTCGACGACGCCCGACGCATGCTGGGCCTGCTGTCCGGGCGTACCCATGCGGTCCATACGGGTGTGGCCGTGCGCCGCGCCGGGTTGGTGACCGCCGAGGTGTGCACCACGCTGGTCACCTTCGTGACGCTGGACGACGCCACCATCGAGTGGTATCTGCGCCGTGACGACGTGGCGGACAAAGCCGGCGCCTACGCCCTGCAGGAGGCCGGCGGCGCACTGGTCGAGCGCATCGAGGGCAGCGTCAGCAACGTGGTGGGCCTGCCGTTGACCACGGTGGTCACGCTGGCCAGGGCGTGCGGGGTGGAGCTCCTGGTTCGCTAGCGCACGAGCGTCGGTGTGGGCAGCACCACTGCGGTGCGCCACGCCAGTGACGGATCGTCGACATCGGCGCCGAGGTGCCGGGCCGCGTCCCGCGCGGTGCGCGGCCGGCGGCGTGGATCGATCTCCAGCAGCGAGTCGTACAACTCGGTGCCGAACGCGCTGTCGATGTCGTCGGCGGTGGGCGGGGCGCCGGCGATCGGGCTGCGCCCCGTGGCGGCGAACATCAGCGTCAGCCCCAGCGAGTACAGGTCGCTCATCTTCGACGTGTGCTGGCCCAGCCACACCTCCGGCGCGGCGTACGGCGGTGTCATCGACGCCGCCGGACCGCCCTCGGCACGCACCCAGGCGCTGCCCAGGTCACCGAGGATCGGTGTGCCGTCGTCGTCGATGAACACGTTGTCCGGCTTGACGTCGCCGTGCAGGATGCTGTTGCGATGGAGCGTGTCCAGCGCCAGGCACAGTGACTGGCCGAGGGCGACGATCTCGCCGGGCGACAGCGGCCCGCCGCGCTGGACACGGGCGGTCAGCGTCCCCCGCCCGTACAGCTTGGTGACGAGGAACGGCTGGCCGATCGCCGTCACCCCGGACGCGTAGACCTCGGGCAGGTTGACGTGCCCGGAGACCAGCCCGGCGATCCGCGCCTCCCACTCGAAGCGCTGGCGGTCGAAGGGCCGCTGGTCCACGGTAAAGCGGAACACCTTCACGGCCACCGCCCGGCCGTCGTCGAGCAGGTGGCCACGATAGACCACCGAGGTCGACCCGGCGCCGATCTCGTGGTCGACGTGGACGCCGGCGATCTGCTCGGTGAGCTCGGGGATCTCCACCAGTTCGTCGGCGGTCAGCGTGGCGTTCCAGCGGGTCCGCCCGGCCGGTTCGCCGTAGGCGTCGGCCAGCCGGCGGAGCCAGCGGATCGGGTGGCGCAGCGGGCTCACCGCGGCGGCGGCCGAGCGCGCCAGGCGGGCCTCGATCGCGTCGACCAGCGCCCACCCGGTCCCGGCGTGATCCGGGTTGACCGACTCGGCGTCGTAGCGGGCCCGATCGGTGAGCACGCCCAACTGAGCGAGCAGCACCGCGACGGAGGCGCCGACGTGCCCGGTGGTGGCTGCGGCCGTCTCACTGGGCGTGAAGTGGGCCAGCAGCGGGACCTTGCGGTCGACCAACCGATCGGTCACCTCCCGCCACCCGGCCAGCACCGCTGCCGGCGGCGCGGCGGTGCGCCGCCGCCGCGCCCTCACGATTCGCGGTATCAGCGCGAGCCAGACCAGCCCGGTGACGCCCAGCCCGCCGACGACACCGAGGATCCACCACCACGCTGCCGGCGCGCCGGCCGGCGGGGCCGACTCGACGTCGATCGGTGGCCGGACCGCCGTGGCCGGTGGGCTGTCGGCGGGCGGTGGCGGTGGCTGCTGGGCCAGTTCTACCTGGCGCTGCTGCTCCGCGGCTGTGGGGATGGGATCGACGGCGACCCAGCCCTGGCGGGCCAGGGGCGCCTCGATCCACGCGGTGACCTGTCGGGCCCGGTACGGGGTAACGGAATCAGCGGCGGGCGCCGGGTAGCCCACCACCACACGCACGGGCACACCGGCACAGCGGGCCAGCACGGCGGCCGCCGTGACGAAGGCCTCCATGTTGCCGCGGGACATGTCCTGGCCGACGAACTGCTCGACGCTGCCGAGGGTCTGACCGCCGGGCGCTCGAGGGTCGTAGATCCGCTTCAGCTTCAGCCATGACTCGATGGCGCGCAGCCGCTGGACCGGGTCACTGGACACGGCGGCGAAGGCATCGGCAGCGGCCTCGATGACGGCGCTGCCGGGGCAGCCGAACAGCGCCTCGGGCGCCCGGCCCACCACCGCGTCACCGGTGGACCCGGGCGCGCTGGCCCCGGCCGTCCGGGTCCGGTAGCGGATCGCCGCGGGGATGCGTCCCGGCGCCAGCAGGATCCCGGCGTCCGCCGCGTAGCGCAGGTGATCCGCACCGTCCACCGAGACGGGTGTCCCGCCGGTCGGCACGCCGCGCAGGCCGGCGCCGCCCGGACCGTCGATGACGGTCACGGTGGTGGAGGCGCCTCTCCGTGGGTCGACGATCGGGCCGGGGGCCAGCCACCGCCCGGTCGCGGCAAAGCCTGCCGCTTGGGTCCAGCCCTCCGGGGTGTAGGCATCCAGCACGGCCAGGCGCAGCCGCCCGGGCGACGGCCCGTCGACGGAGATCGTCGCGTCGACGTCGGCGGCGGGGTCTGGCGGGTCCACCTGCAGGCGGGCGGCGTGGGCCAGCGGGTTGTCGTCGGCGAACCGGAGGACGTCTGGATGGACGAAGCGGCGCAGGTCGAACGGGTGCGGACCTGGGGCGGCCGTGACCGCGACCCCGGCGGCGATGGCTGCCAGGGCGGCGGCCGCGGCGGGTCCGCGGCGTGCCTGGCGGCGATGGTCGGTACCGGGGACCAGTGGTTCGAGGTGCTCGTCGCCGCGACGGGCGTCCACCAGGATCATCACCGCCGTCACCGCGCAGACGCCGACGACCGCGGGCAGGGGCAGTGCCCGTGGCGCGGCCAGCAGGGAGGCGGCCAGCAGCGCCGCGGTGGGGCCCCCGACGAACGCGGCCGAGCGAGCGCCGAGGGCGCCCCACACGGTGACCGCGGTGGCCGGCAGGGTGACGGCAACGGCGAGCAGCGCCAGGCCACGCAGGCCGCCGGCCGGGAGCCCGATGCTGAGGAACGTCGTCATCACCCGCGGCATCTCCAGCGGGCCGCGCCACGACCCGGCCGCCACCGCGGCGGCGATCCACGCCACCGCCCCCGCTACCGCCAGCCGCAGCGCGAGGCGCAGTCGCCGCCGATCGAGCATCCACGCGGCGATTGCGCCACCGAGCAGTCCGAGAGCCGTTCCGGTGACCAGCGGCCTGACCTCCAGCACCCGCCACATCAACAGCGCCGCCGCCGCGCAGCGGGCCACCCCGGTGGTGATCCGCATCGGCACTCCAGGCGCCGGCGAACGGCTCATCGTCCACCCTGCCAGGCTGCGGCGAACCCGGCGGCCGTGGCGCACGGGATCGGGGTCATGCCCGGCGGTGCGACGAGCGGCATCGTTCGCTCGTGGGCCACCGAGACCAGGTAGGCGGGCAGGAACCCGCGGGCGATCCTGGCGATGGCCAGCACGTCCGGGCTGGTGATCTCGCCGGTGACGAAGACGAGGCTGCGCCCCCTGGCCTGGATCTGCTCGCCGAGTTCCAGCAGCGAGTCGGCATCCGCCTGGCGGACCTCGGTGAGCCGGTCGAGGTGGGGGATGGCGGCGCCGTCGAGGCCCGGCGCCGCGCCGGGGAACGTGGCCGACTCGCCACGCCCGTCGCTGAACAGCAACGTCGTCGGGAATCCCTCCTGCTCGGCGGCGCGCAGCATCGACGCGGCGATGTCCACGGCCTCCTCGAACTCGGCGGCGGGCATCGCCATCCGCCGGTTGTCGAGCACCACCATCAGCTCCGGCTTGGTGGTGTCGACCATCTGCTTGACCATCAGCGTGCCGGCCCGTGCGGTGGTGGCCCAGTGGACGCGGCGCAGATCGTCGCCCATCTGGTACTCGCGGATCTGGTGGAACGAGGCCGTGCCCTCGGAGCGCTCCCGGGTGGGGCCTTCCAGGTCACGGCGCCGTCCCGACGGCAGCATCCGCAGGTGGTGGAGCCGCGGCCGGACGCGCACCGAACAGGTCCCGCCCAGGCGCGTGCTGGCGACGACCAGGCCGAAGGGGTCGCCGCGCCTGGCGACGAGCGGCCCGGCGACGAGCACGCCGCGCCGCGAGGTGTCCAGCGGGTAGGCGATCGAGACGTCACCGCGGCCGTGCCCTGACACCTCGGCCACCCGGTCGACGCCGTCGACGCGCTCGATGAGGCGCGTCGCCCGGCGCAGCACGCCCGACGTGCGCAGCGTGAGCTGCACGGTTGCCGGCGAATGGCGCGACACCTCCGGCGGCGACGCCAGCCGGCCAACGCTCAGCTTCGGCGCGCCGGCCACCGACAGCAGCGCCCCGCCGACCAACACCAGGCACACCACCCCCACCGCCAGGCAGGCGGTGAAGCCCAGCCCGGCGCCAGCAGCGGTGAGCGCCAGCCCTCCGGCCAGCACACCCACGCCGAGCGACGTCAGACGCATCGCTGCTCAGGCCGTTCGCCCGCCAGGCACCGCCACCCGGGTGAGCAGATCGGTGATGACCCGCTCGGCGGTGATGCCGCGCAGTTGGGCCTCTGGGGCCACGATCAGCCGGTGGGCCAGCACCGGCACGGCCAGGCGCTTGACGTCGTCGGCGATGACGTAGGCCCGGCCCTCGGCTGCTGCCAGGGTCTGCGCGGCACGCAGCAACCCGATCGAGCCGCGCGGGCTGGCCCCGAGGCGGACGTCGCTGGTCTCCCGCGTGGCGTGGACCAGCGACACGGCGTACTGCACCACCTGCGGATCGGTGCGGACGTTGGCGCTGACGTTGATCAGCGCGGTCACGTCGTCTCGGGTGAGCACCGGCGCCAGCGGGCCGGGCGGGCCGCCGTGGCGCTTGATCACGATGCCGGCCTCGGCGGCGGGGTCCGGGTAGCCCATCGCCATCTTCAGCAGGAACCGGTCGAGCTGGGCCTCGGGAAGGTTGTAGGTGCCGCTGTCGGACTCGACCGGGTTCTGCGTGGCGACGACGACGAACGGGCGGGGAACCTTGTGGGCCACCCCGTCGGCGGTGACCTGGCGTTCCTCCATCACTTCGAGCATCGCCGACTGGGTCTTCGGTGAGGCCCGGTTGATCTCGTCGCCGATCACGATGTTGGCGAAGACGGGCCCGGCGCGGAACTCGAACTCGCCCGTCGACTGGCGGTAGACGGACGTGCCGGTGACGTCCGAGGGCAGCAGGTCAGGGGTGAACTGGATCCGGCCCCACGACCCGGCGATCGACTCGGCCAGCGCTCGGGCCAGGCTGGTCTTGCCGACACCGGGAACGTCTTCGAGCAGCAGGTGGCCCTCGGAGAGCAGGGCGATCAGGGCGTAGCTGATCTGGTCGGACTTACCGTGGATGCGCTGGCCGATGTTGCCGGCCAGGCGCCCGAAGCCCTCGCGGAACCTGGCGATGTCACGCTCGGACACCGTCGAGGTCGTCGACGATCCACCCGGTGCGGCAGCGGCGTCGGAGATCACGCGAGTCGGGCTGGGGCGGGCGGTGTCGGGCACGTGAGCTCCTCGGCTGGCCGGATCAGAACCCGGTGGCGGGCGGCTGGCTGGTAGGCGGCTGGCTGGTAGACGGGGGTGTGGTGGTGGATGTCGGGGGTGTGGTGGTGGATGGCGGCCGAGTGGTCGGCGGTGGCTGCGTGGTCGGCGGTGGCAGGGTGGTCGGCACGGTGAATGCCGGCGGATCGGTGGGTGCTGGCCGGGTGGTGGGCGGCGCGGTGCTCGCCGGCGGGTCGGTGACGGGTGGATCCGTGGCCGGCGGGTCGGTGGGCGCCACCGTGGACTCCGCCGTCGAGCTGGTGGACACCGGCGTGGTGTCCACCGTGGTGACGCCCAGGTCGACCCGGCGTGACTGGGAGCGAACGGCCCGGTCGCCCTCACGGCGGAACGTGACCGTGAGGCGCACGCAGTACCTGCCGCTGCCCTCGAAGCGCAGGCTGGCCGAGGTCTCCGTCGGTCCGTCGATGCCGTCGATCCGCTCGGTACTGGCGCAGCGGCCGAAGGCCCAGCGTGACGACGGCACCCATCCGTCGGTGTACCGGTAGGCCGCGGTGGCGGTGACGGTGCTCTGCTCGGCGGGCTCGCCGGCCAGCGAGATTTCGTCGAGCTCGGGCGGCGGGTCGCCGGAGACATGGCGGTCGATGGACGCCCGCAGACCGCACAGGGTCACCGTGACACGGATCGAGCCAGGGGCGATGTCGACGTCGGTCCGCGCCTCGGCGCCGAGGTCGACGTCCACTCGCTGGTGACCGGAGGTGGATCCGTCCCAGGTCACCTCGGCCACGGTGTGGCCGTCGGCCACCTGCCCGCCGTTGGCCAGGCAGTCACGCCCCGAGCCGCGGAACCCGAACGCCACGGTCGTGGTGCCGCCCAGCAGCGGGTCGGAGTCGTCGGTGAAGTACAGCGTGACCTCGCCGGCGTGTGCGGGCGGGGCCGTGGACGTGGTCGACTCCGGCCCGGTCGACGTGGACCCCGCCGGCGGGTCGGTAGCGGGCGAAGGAGGCGTGGTGTCGACCGGGGCCGGTTCGGTGTCCAGCGGGAACGGCGGCGCCAGGGTGGCCTCGCTGAGCGAGAGCGAACTCGACGACGACGGGCTCGGGGGCGCGGACGTCGTCGTGGTCTGCGGCGGCGACGGCGGATCGGTGGCGGGCGACTCCGCCACGGCCGCCGCCGCCGGAGCAGCCGTCGTCGAGGTCGTCGTCGTGGAGGTGCTGGACGTCGTCGTCGTGGAGGTGCTGGACGTCGGCGTCGTCGACACCGCCGGCGGGACGAGCGGTGGGAGGGTCAGGGCTGGCGCCGGCGGGGTCGGCGGGGCCTGCTCGGGGGCGGGGGCCGCGCTGGTGGTGGTGCTGGCGAGGTGCTGCTTGCCGTACCTGACCGCGTCCTCCGCCGAGCAATCGCCGACGCACAGATCGAGGTCCACGCCGGTCAGCCGGAACACGGTGACCTGCTGGTCGCGGTCCACCGCGGCAGCGGTGGTGGCGTTGACGAACCACAGCCGCCCACCGTCGGTGAACATGCTCGTCGGGCCGTCCATCCCGGGCACCATGGCCGCGGAGGGGCCGGAGGTGTCGAGCACCCCGCGGTCGGTGGAGGCCCACACGGCCCCGTACCACACGGCCAGGCGGGTCACCGGCCGCGGCGTGCCAATGCGCCGCGAGCTGCCGGCGACGGTCAGCTCGATGCTGGTCCCGGTGGCCGTTGCCCAGGCGCCACCGGTGGCCACCGCCACGCTGGGGATCACCGCCGCCTCGCCGACCGCCGGCCCGTCCCTGCCGTCGAGGCCGATCAGCCGTGACCCGGCGCGGGCCACGGCGCGGCCGTCGATCACCACCAGCTCCGACGTGGCGCCGTCGAGCGCGACCGAGGCCTCCACGCCGTCCGGGCCGATCCGCACGGCCCGCCGGGTCGCTCCCGACTGGCGCATCACCCACGCCGCACCCTGGCCGTCGACCACCGGCTGGGCACCGGGCACGGCCTGGCCGGCGCCCTCCAGCGTGACCGGCGCCTGCAACTCGCCGCTCGCCGAGATGGCCCGGACGACCAGATCGGCGCCGATGGTCAGCACCGACTGATCGACCAGGGCGGCCGTCCCGCCGCGCTCCAGCGGGGCCACCGAGGCACGGTGCGTGCCGTCGGCGACGACGACGGCCTGATCGGCGCCACGAAGCAACGTGAAGCGCCGGTCGGACCCGGCGAAGCGCACCGTCGCCGGAAGGTCGGTGGCGCTGGTCGCCTGGGCCTCCACCAGCCCGGAGATCCCGTTGGCCAGCACCAACGTGGGTCCGCTGGCCCGCCGCAGAGCCAGCCAGGTTCGCCCGTCGACCTCCTCGGCGCGCTGGTCGGTGGGCCGTTCCAGCAGCGCCGGGGCGGCGATCGCGGCAATCCCCGACACCGCTACCAGCCCGGTGACGGCCAGCGGCCGCTGCCCGTGCCACCACCGGCTCATCCACCCGCGCCCCGCCCGGCTGCGCCGACCGTGGATCTTGGTCATCCAGGCTCCCCACACACTGACCGGCGCCGCGCGCCCCCTTCGGATGCCGCGGCAGATTAGCTCCGTGACCGGGCGACCACAATGGGTGGTGTCGACGAGCTCCCCCTCGGGGACGCCCGCCGCGGGCGTTAGCACTCTCGGGTTGCGGTTGCTAACGACGTGGCCGAGCGCCTAGCATTGGCACTCGCCAGAGCAGAGTGCTAACGCTGCTCGAACGAATCCAACACCACAAGAGTGCCAACTGCCAACGGAGGCTGCACCCATGAACCTGA
Organism: Ilumatobacteraceae bacterium; assembly: GCA_037045185.1. Classification (GTDB taxonomy): domain Bacteria; phylum Actinomycetota; class Acidimicrobiia; order Acidimicrobiales; family Ilumatobacteraceae; genus JAKOUY01. Next base: position 232,152 of record JBAOHQ010000004.1, on the reverse strand, counting down.
AGCCGCTCGATGATCGCATCGTCGTCAAGCCCAACGACGCCGAGCAGACCACCGCGTCGGGCCTCGTGATCCCCGACACCGCCAAGGAAAAGCCCCAGCAGGGTGAAGTCCTGGCCGTGGGCCCGGGCCGCTGGAGCGACGACAAGGGCTCGCACACCGCGCTGGACATCAAGGTCGGCGACACGGTGCTGTACAGCAAGTACGGCGGCACCGAGGTCACGGTCGAGGGCAAGGATCTGCTGATCCTCACCAGCCGCGACGTCCTGGCCATCGTCAACAAGTGAGCTGCTGACACCACATGGCCAAGCAGCTGAAGTTCGACCAGGAGGCGCGTCGCGCCCTGGAAGCCGGTGTCAACCGGCTCGCCGACACCGTCAAGGTCACCCTCGGGCCCAAGGGCCGCAACGTGGTCCTCGACAAGAAGTTCGGCGCCCCCACCATCACCAACGACGGCGTGTCCATCGCCAAGGAAGTCGAACTCGACGATCCCTTCGAGAACATGGGCGCCCAGCTGGTGAAGGAAGTCGCCACCAAGACCAACGACGTCGCCGGTGACGGCACCACCACGGCCACCGTGCTGGCCCAGTCGATGGTCTCCCACGGCATGCGCAACCTCGCCGCCGGTGCCAACCCGATGGGTCTCAAGCGCGGTATCGAAAAGGCCGTCGCCGCTGCCGTCGAGAGCATCCAGAGCCAGGCCAAGGACGTCGACGACAAGGGTGACATCTCCGCCGTCGCCACCATCTCGGCCGCCGACTCGTCCATCGGCGAGGTCATCGCCGACGCCATCGACAAGGTCGGCAAGGACGGCGTGGTCACCGTCGAGGAGTCCAACACCTTCGGCACCGAGCTGGAGTTCACCGAGGGCATGCAGTTCGACAAGGGCTACCTGTCCCCGTACTTCGTCACCGATCAGGACCGCCAGGAGGCGGTGCTGGACGATGCCTACATCCTGCTGCACAGCGCCAAGATCTCGACCGTGCAGTCGATGCTCCCTGCCCTCGAGGCAGTGATGAAGACCGGCAAGCCGCTGGTCATCATCGCCGAGGACATCGAGGGCGAGGCCCTGGCCACCCTCGTCGTCAACAAGATCCGTGGCACGTTCAACAGCTCGGCCGTCAAGGCCCCCGGCTTCGGCGACCGCCGCAAGGCAATGCTGCAGGACATGGCCGTGCTCACCGGCGGCCAGGTCATCAGTGAGGAAGTCGGCCTGAAGCTGGAGAACGTCACCCTCGATCTGCTGGGCTCGGCCAAGCGAGTCATCATCACCAAGGACAACACCACCATCGTCGACGGTGGCGGGTCCGAGGACGACGTCAAGGGCCGGATCAACCAGATCAAGACCGAGATCGACAACACCGACTCGGACTGGGACCGCGAGAAGCTGCAGGAGCGCCTGGCCAAGCTGGCCGGCGGCGTTGCCGTCATCAAGGTCGGCGCCGCCACCGAGGTGGAGCTGAAGGAGAAGAAGCACCGCATCGAGGACGCCGTCTCGGCAACTCGTGCGGCCATCGAGGAGGGTGTGGTCGCCGGTGGCGGCACCGCCCTGGTGCGGGCCCGCAAGGCCGTCGCCGCGGTCCTCGAGGGCCTCACCGGTGACGAGGCCACCGGCGCTCGGACGGTGTACGACTCGCTCACGGCGCCCGCTCGGTTGATCGCCGACAACGCCGGCCTCGAGGGCGCGGTGTGGGTGCAGCAGATCGAGTCCGCCACGGGCTCGATGGGTCTCAACGCAGCAACGGGTGAGATGGCCGACCTGGTGAAGGCCGGGATCATCGACCCCGCCAAGGTGACCCGGGCGGCGCTGCAGAACGCCGCATCGATCGCCGCGCTGGTGCTGACCACCGAGTGCCTCGTCGCCGACAAGCCGGAGAAGAAGGCCCCGCCGATGCCCGGCGGTGGCATGGGTGGCGGCATGCCCGGCATGGGCATGATGTAGTTCCCCGGCACCGGGAATGAATCCCGGGGGAACGGCGTTACCACAGTTCCCCCACAACGACCTGGCCCCGAGCCCCTCGACCCCCCAACGAGTGCGGCGCTCGGGGCCGGTGTCGTTGTCCGGATCGCTCCCGTGACACGGCTGGGCGCCGGTAGCGTCGGGCGGGCATGAAGCGGCCGTTCTGGATGCACCAGCTCGTCGAGTACCTGCTCGGCGGGGCCGTGGTCGCCTCCGGTCTGCAGAGCCCCACACCGGCGGTGCCGTCGGTGGTCGGGGCCGTGTTGATGCTGCACGCGGCCATCACCATCGGCCCGCTGGCGGCGTTCCGTGTCCTGCCCCGCCGTATCCACCGGATCACCGATCTGGTGCTGATCGCCCTCACCGCGGCCGCTGCCGCCCAGCCGTGGATCCGCTGCGAGAGCGGGTCGCGGATGATCCTCGGGATGATCGCCGCGGTGCACGGGTTCGTCTGGTGGCGGACGAACTTCACCGAACCGTTGACCCGACGCCAGCGCGCGCTGCCGCTCGCGAGGCGGCGCGGCCCACCACGCCGGGGGACCTCCCCGACGACCGGGCGACGAACATCGGACGGATGGCCGGGCGGCTGGCCGGGCGCGGGGTGCGCGCCGCCAAGGCGGCCAAGGCCGCCCGCGACCAGCAGCGATAGCGTGAGCCCATGTCGTTCGAGCCACCCGCCCCAGACCTGACGAAGATGCTCACCGCCTGGAACGAGTGGGAGCGTGGCGAGCAGACGCCGGGCAAGGTGATGGCCCAGCTGAAGACCGCCGGTCTGCCCGCCGTCTTGGCCCAACTGGTCGAGAGTGGCTGGGTACCCGGGAGCTGACTGGGCGCCCCGCCCGTCCGGCCCGTGGCGACCGGGTGGGACCCAGGACATCCCCCGCCCCCTCGTCCACCGTGTGGTGGAGCCGCCACCGTGGCCCCACGGGGAGCTCGGCCTCGGCCAGGTCACTGGCGCCGTGCGGCGGCACTCCCCGGCTGCGGTGACGCCGCACTTCGCCGACTCCCGCCTCTCGGCGGTCATGGTCGTGCTGCGCGCTGCCGCTGCCGGTACGGCCGAGGTGCTGTTGACGAAACGCTCGGCACACCTCAGCAGCCACCGTGGCGAGGTGAGCTTCCCGGGTGGTCGCCTCGACGCGGGCGAGAGCTTCGAGGCCGCGGCGATGCGCGAGGCCACCGAGGAGGTCGGCCTGCAACCCGGGCTCGTGGAGATGGTGGGCCGGCTCGATCCGCTCAACACCCTGGTGAGCCGGAGCTACATCGTGCCGGTGATCGGCGCCGTCCCGCCCGCCACCGAGGTCGCCGCGGCCAGCGCCGAGGTCGACGACGTGTTCTGGGTGCCGCTGCCCGAACTGATCCGCCCGGACACGTTCCGGGAGGAGCGCTGGGGGACCGCACCCAACGAGCACCCGATCTTCTTCTTCGAGCTGGATCGGGAGACCGTGTGGGGCGCGACGGCGAGGGTCCTGCACCAGTTGCTGCGCGCCGTGCTGGTCACCGACCGGACGTGATCACGGGCCACCGGCCAGGACTGCTACGCCCAGTCGCCGGTGGGCCGGTTCACTGCCTTGCCCCGGGCGCGTGCCGACCGCACGATCGTGGTGACGACCACGGCGATGCCCAGCATCAGGGCGACGAACACCAGCGCCATCCGCCATCCCCCCTTGGCCTTGCTGCCGCACCCGGGGCGCTCGGCGCCCGGCCCGCAGTTGCTCAGATCCTGGCCCTGCGGATGGAAGTCGTTGGTGGCCACGGTGGGGAACTGGCTGGTCGGCGCGGTCCGCGAGATGGGTGGGGGACCGTCAGCGCAGCCGGTCGCGGCCAGACCGGCGGTGATCGTCAACAGCATGGCGGCAAGAAGAACCCGGACCGGCGAACGCACCCGCTCATCGTCGCAGCTTTCCCGGCCGATGACACCGTTGCCTCGGAAGTTCCGCGGCGCCTTCGCCCTATCATCGGCTCATGCCCTCCGCGCCTGCGCACCCGCGCTCGGACACGGTGCTGGTGGTCGACTTCGGTGCGCAGTACGCCCAGCTGATCGCTCGCCGGATTCGCGAACTCGATGTCTACTCCGAGATCGTGTCGCACCGCATCACCGCAGCCTCGCTGGCCGCTGACCCACCCGCTGCGCTGGTGCTCAGCGGCGGGCCCAAGAGCGTCCACGTGCCGGGTGCTCCGTCGCTGGACCCGGCGATCTACGAGCTCGGCATCCCCATCTTCGGCATCTGCTACGGCGCGCAGCTCATCGCCCAGCAGCTCGGCGGCACCGTCGGACGGGGGATGCGCGGCGAGTACGGCCGGGCCACGCTCACCGTCACCCACCGCCAGTCCCCGCTGCTGGCGGACCTGCCGGCCTCGCAGGACGTGTGGATGAGCCACTTCGACGCCGTGACCGAGGTTCCAGCGGGCTTTGCCGCCACGGCCAGCACCGCCGATGCCCCGGTCGCTGCGCTGGAGTGCGCCGAGCGCAAGATCTGGGGCGTGCAGTTCCATCCCGAGGTGGTCCACACCGCCCACGGCCAGGACGTGCTGCGCCGATTCGTGGTGGACCTCGCCGGCGCTCCAACGACGTGGACGATGGACTCGATCATCGACCAGGAGATCGCCACGGTCAGGGCCCAGGTGGGCAGTGCCCGGGTGATCTGCGGGCTCAGCGGGGGTGTGGACTCCTCGGTGGCCGCTGCGCTGGTGCACCGGGCGATCGGACGCCAGCTGACCTGCGTCTACGTGGACACCGGGTTGATGCGCCGCGGCGAGAGCGAGCAGGTGGTCGAGACCTTCCGCCGCAACCTCGGTATCGAGCTCATCCACGTCGACGCCGGGGCCCGCTTCTTCGAGCGCCTCGCCGGGGTCACCGAACCGGAGGCCAAGCGCAAGGCGATCGGCGAGTTGTTCGTGCGCATCTTCGAGGAGAACACCGGAGGGCTGACCGAGGCCCAGTTCCTGGTTCAGGGCACGCTGTATCCCGACGTGATCGAGAGCGGCGGGCGTGACGGCACGGCGGCGGTCATCAAGAGCCACCACAACGTCGGCGGGTTGCCCGAGGACATGACGTTGGCGCTGGTGGAGCCGCTGCGTGACCTGTTCAAGGACGAGGTCCGCCGCCTCGGCCACGAGCTTGGCCTGCCCGACGAGATCGTCTGGCGCCAGCCGTTCCCCGGCCCTGGCCTGGGCGTGCGGATCATCGGTGAGGTCACGCCCGAGCGCGTCGCCATTCTGCAACATGCTGACGCCATCGTGCGCGAGGAGATCGCCGCCGCCGGGTTGGAGCGGGAGCTGTGGCAGAGCTTCGCCGTGCTGGCCGACATCCGCTCCGTCGGGGTGATGGGTGACGAGCGGACCTACGCCCACCCGATCATCATCAGGGCCGTGACCAGCGACGACGCGATGACGGCGGACTGGGCTCGGCTGCCCTACGATCTGCTCGACACGCTGTCCTCGCGGATCATCAACGAGGTCCGCGGTGTCAACCGGGTGGCCTACGACATCACCTCGAAGCCCCCGGGGACCATCGAATGGGAGTGAGTCGGAGAAAAAACTTCGATGACAGCTCCGTTCCGAATGCAATCTGTTCGTAACATTTGCTAGGGTGCATCCATCATGAACGAGGACGTCGAAGTTCCCCAGACACGCCGCTCGATTCGCCGCCGGACCACCGCCGCCGGGTTGTGCGCGGTGTTCGGCTTGGCAATCGGCGTCGCCACGCCGGCCCATGCCGACAGCACGTCGGACGAACGCAAGAAGGTCGCCCACGTGGTCGACCAACTCGAGAAACTTGCTTCGGAGTCCGACATCACGAACGAGGACTACCTGACGGCCCTCGGCCAGCAGCGCAAGCTCAAGGCCGACATCGCCGTGCTCGAGGCCAAGGTCGGTAGCCAGGCCGGCCGTTTGGCCGAGTTGGAAGCGCTGCTCACCAAGATCGCCATCAGCCGCTACACGTCCAGCGGATCGGCCACTGCCAACCCCCTGCTGGCCAACGCGATGTCCTTCGAGGAGGCCCAGCAGCGTGACGAATTGACCCGCGTGGCGCTGGACGCAGGCGGCGAGGATGCCGACGAGGCATCGGCCGAGGTCGACCGGCTGGTCGCCCAGCAGAAGTCGTTGGCCACCAAGAAGAAGCAGGCCGCGGCGTTGGTGAGCTCACTGGACGCTCGCAAGGCCAAGCTCGACAGCCTGGAACAGCAGTACACCAAGCTGAAGCGTCAGGCCGACGCCGAGCTCGGTCAGGCGATTGCCGACGAGCAGGCCCGGCGCGAGGCCGCGATCGAGGCGGCCATCGCCGCCAAGATCGAGGCCGCTCGCAAGCGAGAGGCCGCGCAACAGGCAGCAGCCGAGCGTGCGGCGGCAGCCGCCGCGGCCAAACCCAAACCGGCGGCGGTGCGCGGCGGTGGTTCCACCGGGGGCAGGCCCACCAAGCCACGCAAGAACGGCGGCAACAACTCCGGCGGCAACAACAACAACGGCGGCGGCAACTCCGGCGGTGGGAACAACTCCGGCGGCGGCAACTCTGGCGGTGGCAACTCCGGTGGCGGCAACAACGGTGGCGGCAACTCCGGTGGCGGCAACTCCGGTGGTGGGAACAACGGTGGCGGCAACAACGGTGGCGGCAACAACACTCCGCCCCCGCCCCCTCCGCCGCCGCCGAAGGATCCGCCCACCTCAGGCAAGGCCAGCGTCGCCGTGTCGGCGGCCAAGGGCCAGCTCGGCGTCCCGTATCGCTACGCGATGCAGCTCGCCCGGCGTGGCCTTCGACTGCTCCGGGCTCACCAAGTACGCGTGGGGCAGAGCCGGCGTCTACCTCCCTCATCAGTCGGGCCAGCAGTACGCCAGCGTCCCGCACGTCTCGGAGAGCAACGCCAAGCCCGGCGACCTGATCTTCTACTACTCGCCGATCTCCCACGTGGGCATCTACGTCGGCGGCGGGTCGATGATCCACGCGCCGCGGCACCGGTGATGTGGTCCGCTACGCCTCGGTGAACTGGGGCAAGGCGGTCGGCGTCGGCCGCCCGGGCTGATCCCTCCTCGCCGGTGCTCACTACGCTCGGCGCCTATGGATCAGGTTGTCGGCATCGATCAGCAGCGTGTCGGTTCGTGGCTTGATCGGCACATCGCCGGTGCCTGCGGCCCGTATCAGTACACCGTCATCGCCGGTGGGCGCTCCAACCTGACCTACGCCGTCGACGACGCCGCCGGCACTCGATACGTGCTCCGCCGCCCGCCCACCGGCCACGTCCTGGCGACGGCGCACGACATGGGCCGTGAATACCGGCTGATCGCCGCCGTGGGCGCGTCGGGTGTGCCCGTGCCGCGAGCGCTCGGGCTGTGCGAGGACCACACCGTGAACGGCGCCCCGTTCTACGTGATGTCCTTCGTCGACGGCGTGGTGCTGGACAGCGTCGAGCGTGGCGGCCAGCTGGCCATGGGCGTGCGCGCTGCGGCCGGCCGTGACCTGATCGACGTGCTGGCGGCGCTGCACGACGTGGACATCGACGCCGTCGGCCTCGGTGACCTGGCCAAGCGTGAGGACTACGTGGGCCGCCAGCTCCGGCGCTGGACCGCCCAGTGGGAGCAGACCCGCACCGACGACCTGGAGGTCATCGAGCGGGTCGGCGCCCACCTGAGGGCCAACATCCCGGTCCAGCAGGGGGCCACCATCGTCCACGGTGACTACCGCTTCGGCAACTGCCTGACGGATCCGGTCACCGGGCGGATCAACGCCATCTTGGACTGGGAGCTGTGCACCCTGGGTGACCCGCTGGCCGACCTCGGCTACCTCGGGGTGTACTGGCAGGACAGTGGCAGTGCCACGCTGGCGGCCAACGACGCCAACGGCGCCGGTGGCTTCGGTGACTACCGCGAGCTGGTCGAGCGCTACGCGGGACGGACCGGCCGTGACGTGTCCGGGCTCGACTACTACGTGGCGTTCAGCTGCTGGCGACTCGCCGTGATCAGCCAGGGCGTCTACGCACGGTTCCTCCACGGGGCGATGGGCGACCAGGCCATCGACTTGGACAACGCCCGGCGCACCGTGGAGCTGCTGGCCGAGCGGGCGGCCGAGACGCTGCACATCTGACGGACGCCCGGTGCGACCGTGGCGCACGCCGCGCCCGCTGCTACGTGGTGGGGGGCACCGACGACGCTGCCTGGCGGGCCAGGTCGTGGACCTCGTCCCACAGCTCCCCGCCGTCGAAGCCGAGGGCCCACAGCGACACCCCACCGAGGCGTTCCTTGCGGGCCAGGTCGATGCGCGCCCTCGCTCCGGCGGCGGTGACGATGTGCACCTCGCGCTGCTGGTGACAGGTGGGGTTGTCGGCGGGGAAGCCGGCGGTGTACGAGAACGTCGACTCGCCGACGTCCTCGTCGTGGACCGGCGTGGCGTCACGACGCTTGGCCAGATCGGCCAAGCCGCGCTGGGTGATCGAGATCCGCCCGGTCGAGGTCCCACTGGGGCAGCTCCCGGTGAGATTGGTCACCCAGCTGTAGCCGTACAGCGGCACCCCCAGGGCCAGCTTGGCCGGCTGGCCGGACGCCCGCTTGGCCGCCCGGACGGCGTCACGGACCCACGGCAACGGCGCCACCGGACCGGGCGTGTCGAAGGACCTGTCGTAGGCCATGATCCGGATCTGGTCGACGTGCTTGGCCAGCTCGCGGTAGTCGTACACCCAGTAGCCGGGATCGGAGTCGCCTCCGTCGCCCTCGATGGTGGGAATGGCCACGGTCACCACGCGGCCGGCGCGGTGCAGCCGATCGCCCAACTCGGCGATGAACCGGGAGAACAGCGGCTTGGTGGTCGCCCAGGTGCTGCGCCCGTCGGAGAAGGCGAACTTCTCGTAATCGATGTCGACGCCGTCGAAGCCGTTGCCGGTGACGAACTCGACGATGGCGTCGACGTGCGCGCTGCGCTTGGTCCCGTCGGCCAGCACCGCGGCCATCGCTCCTGCCGGCAACTGGTCGACGATCGAGGGCACGACCTTCAGCTTGCGGCTGCGTGCCAGGTCGACGAACGTCTTGGCCTTGTCGGCGTTGGCCTGGCCGTTCATGGCGATCAGACCGGTGCCACCGGCCTCGTTGACCTCGTACCAGAACGGCGAGACCGTGGTGAGCATCCGTGAGTTGGCGCGCAACGACGACGTGGCCGAATCGAGCTGCCAGAACGGCACCCAGGCGGCGATGGGGATGTCAGGCGGCGGTGGTGGTTCCTCGTCGCCGCCCAGCAGCCACACGCCAGCGCCCGCAACGACCGCGGCGGCCCCGCCGATGAGCAGCTGGCGGCGGCTGAAGGAGTGACCGGCGACGGTGACGACGGGCAACTCCGCCGTCGAGGTCGCCCGTGAGCCGGAGCGTGACCTGGTGAACAGACCGTCGAGGAAGGCCAGGTTGACGTCGGTCAGCGAGCGGACGATGGTCAAGCCCGGCCGGGGCGCCACGGGGGCTAGGTTGGGGACCGCCACGGTGCGGCACCCGGCGGCCATCGCCGAGGCGATCCCCGTCGGGGAGTCCTCGATGGCCACGCACTGCCACGGCTCCACCCACAGGGTCCTGGCGGCCACCTGGTAGGGATCGGGGTGCGGCTTGCCGCGGTCCACGCTGTCACCGGTGACGACGGCGGCGAACGTCCCCGGGGGCAGCTTGTCGACCACGGCCGCAGCCAGCGGGCGCCACGACATGGTGACCAGGGCGCACGGCACCTGGGCCTGGCGCAGCTCGGCCAGCAGGGTCAGCGCTCCCGGACGCCACGGGGTCTGCCGGCGGACGTCGGCAACCACCGCGTCGACCAGCCAGCGGACGATGTCGTCCACGGCCATCCTCACTCCGCCGTGGCGCTGGATGTAGCGGGCCGAGTCGCGCAGGTCGAACCCGATCATCCCGTGACCGAGCTCGTCGGTCCAGCGCCCGTGGCCGTGCTGGCGGACCAGGCGGTGCTCGGCGGCGATCCACGACGGTTCGGTGTCCACCAGGGTGCCGTCCAGATCCCACAACACCGCCGCCGGTAGCGGTGTCTGCGGCGGGGCCTGCTGGTTCATCGGTTGGCGCCGCTGACGGATGCCGCGGCCCGCCGGCCTTCGAGGATGGCCTCGTGGACGGTGCGCGGGGCGACGCAGTCGCCGGCGGACAGGTGCACCCCCGGCAGGGGTTCGCTGGGCAGGCGGAACCCGCAGTCCACCGTGGCGGCCACCTCGATCACCCGCCGCTGCCCGCTGAACCGGTCCTCCACGGTGACCGACCCGTTGCCGACGGATCGCACGATGCTGCGACGCTCGATGCGCACCCCGGCCTGGGCCAGGCGGACGTTGGCGGGCGCCAGGTCACCGGTGCGGGACAGCTCGTTGCCGGCGATCTGGTCGGGGGTGATGAGCACCGCCCGCCGGCCCAACTCGTCGGCCAGCTCCACCGCGATCGGCCCGCCGATCGGATCGACCAGGGCGATGGTCCCCTCGGGCAGCTCGGCGGTCCCGGCGCGGACCTCAGCCACGTCGATGAACAGCGCTCCCGGCGCTACGCCGTAGTCCGGGCGGCCCTGGCGCGAGCCGGTGCACTGCACCACCACGGCGCCGTCGGGTGGGTTGTGCCCGGTGGTGGCGGCGACGGTGATGGTTGCGCCGGCAGCCACCGCGGCGCGCTCCAGCCAACGCACCAGCTCGGCGTGCGGCCCGGCGACGGCGGCCATCCCGCCCACCCGGCCGGCACGCTCGGCGATGGTGACCCGGTGGCCACGGGCGCGCCACGGACGCGCCCGGCCTCCAGCCCGGCCGGCCCGCCGCCGATAATCAGCACGTCACGCGGTTCGTCGTCTGAGGCCGTCCAGTCCGGGTCGTCGGTCTCGTGGCCGGTGGAGGGCTCGCCCACGCAGGTGATGATCGGGTTGCGGGCGTCGCGCACTTGGCACGTCTGGTTGCAGCGCGTGCACGGGCGGATGTCGGCAGCCCGGCCGCCGGCCAACTTGCTCACCAGGTCGGGGTCGGCGAGCTGGGCGCGGGTCATCTCCACGGCGTCGGGGGCCGGGTCCCCGGTCAGCGCGGCCTCGGCCTGGTCGGCGTGGACGATGGCGCCCTGCACCACCACGGCCGTCTCCTGGCGCACCGCGGCGCGCACGGCGCGGGCGACGTCCATGTTGTACGCGGTGGGTTCGTGGTAGTCGGCGCGGGTCTTGTCCGCCGAGAAGATCGAGCCGCGCACGACGACCACGTAGTCCAGCCCGGCCAGGGCGAGCTCCGCGGCCAGCGCCGGCGCGGCCTGCGGCGTGATGCCCGCCCACGGGGCCAGTTCGTCGCAGCTCAACCGCAGTCCCACGATCCCGACGTGGGCGCGCACCGCGTCGATGGCGGCGCGGGCCATCGCCAGGCGGTCGGCGCCCCACCGGTCGGTGCGCTGGTTGGTCAGCCCGCTGAGGAACTGGCGCACCAGGCTGTGCTGGCCGGCGTTGATCTCCGCCCCGTCACAGCCGGCGTCGCCGGCCGTCGCGCGCCGCGGCGGCGAAGCCGTCGATGACCGCGGCGATGTCCTCGTCCTCCATCCATTTGGGGACCTCGCGTGTGTTCACCTCCGGGACCCGCGACGGCGCCCACAGCGGCGCCTGGCTGTAGGCCGACGATCCCTGCCCACCGGCGTGGTCGAGCGAGGCGATCACCAGGCTGCCGTGAGCGTGGCACGCCGTGGCGATCTGCGCCCACCCCTCGGCGCAGCGCTCGGCGAGCGGGGCGCGCTCGTACGGCCAGTCGCTGGGGTGCACGCTGGCGCCCTCGGTCACGATGATCCCGCACCCGCCAGCGGCGCGCCGCTCGTAGAACGCCGTGTGCCGGTGGGTGAACCGCCGGTCGTCGTCACCGAGGTTGGTCACGATCGGGCCGAACATCACCCGGTTCGCGGCGGCGCGCGCCCCGAGGGAGAGTGGTTCGAGCAGGCGCATCAGCTCGACAGTCTCGCGCTACTGACCGGTGGCTGACAGCTCGCGGCCACCCAGCAGGCGCCTGATGTTGTCGGCGTGGCGCAGCAGGACGACGGCGGCGATGGCGACCAGCGCGGCCATCTCCCAGGCCGGTGTGCCGCGCACGGCGACACCGATCAGCAGGCCGGCGATGATGGCCAGGGTGGCCAGCGAGGCCTTGCCGGTGAGCTTGCGGATCACGATCCAGGCAGCCAGCAGCCCCACGCCCAGCAGCGGGAACATCACCAGGACCGACCCGCCGAAGGTGGCCGCCCCCTTGCCGCCGCGGAACCGCCGGGTGGCCGGGAACATGTGGCCGATCACGGCGGCAGCGATCAGCGCGTACGAGCCCGGGCGGCTGCCCAGGGCCAGCCCGGTGGCGGCCGGGATGGCGCCCTTCAGGGCGTCGAGCAGGAAGACCGAGCGCGCCGACCTTGGCGCCCAGCACCCGGGCCGACGTTCGACGCCCCCGGATTGCCCGACCCCACCTGGTGGATGTCGACACCCTTGGCCCGGGCCACGATCACCGCGCTGGGGAACGTGCCGAGCAGGTAGGCCACGGGGATCAGCGCCAGGGCAGCGGTCACGCGCTCACTTTACGAGTGAGCCGCACCGGCGTCAGCGGACCGGTCCAGCTCTGGTCCACGGTGGGACGAGGTGACGCCGCCGCGCCTGCCAGCAGCAGATCGGTGTCCGCGCCGACGCATTCGGGATCGGGACCGTCGAGCGGCAGGCCGGTGAAGAACTTCGCCGCCATGCACCCGCCCTGGCAGGCGTCGAATGCTCCGCACGAGGCGCAGGCCCCGGCCGATTGCGGCTGGCGCAGATCGGTGAACAGCGCGCTGTCCCGCCAGATGCTGGCGAACCCGCCACCGTCACGGACGTTGCCGGCGCGGAACTCCTCGTGGATCACGAACGGGCAGGCGTAGACGTCACCGACGGGATCGATCAGGCACACCACCCGCCCGGCGCCGCACATGTTCAGGCCGGGCAACGATTCACCGAGGGCGTTGAGGTGGAAGAACGAGTCCCCGGTGAGCACCTGCTCGCCGTGGGCCAGCAGCCAGCGGTAGACGTCACGCTGCTGGGCCTGGGTGGGATGCAGCTCGTGCCAGGTGTCGGCCCCGCGCCCGCTGGGGCGCAGGCGGGTCAGGCGCAGCTGGGCGCCGTAGGTGTCGGCCAGTTGCTTGAACCCGTCAAGCTGGCCGGCGTTGTGCCGGGTGACCACGACACTGAGCTTGAACTGCGGGAACCCGGCGTCGGCCAGGTGGTCCATCGCCGCCCGGGCCATGGCGAAGCTGCCCTCGCCGCGCACCGCGTCGTTCGTCGCCGCGTCGGCGCCATCGACGGAGATCTGCACGTCGAGGTAGTCGGTGGCAGCCAGCCGGCGGGCCACCTCGGCATCGATCCGTGACCCGTTGGTGGAGAACTTGACCCCGACGCCGCGGCCGATCGAGTAGTCGACGAGCTCGAAGAAGTCGTGGCGGATCGTCGGCTCGCCGCCGCCGATGTTGACGTAGAACACCTGCAGGTCGTGGAGCTCGTCGATGACCCGGCGGGCCTCGGCGGTGGTCAGCTCGCGCGGGTCACGCCGCCCGGACGACGACAGGCAGTGGATGCACTGCAGGTTGCAGGCGTAGGTGAGCTCCCACGTCAGGCAGATCGGGGCGTCGAGGCCCCGCTTCATCACCTCGACGAGTGACGTCGTCGAGCTAGGTGGCGCGGGCACGGACGATCTCGGAATCCTGCGAGCGCGGCGAAGGCCGTGACGAACGCCGGCCGGCGGCGGGGCTCGATGGCGCAGGCGTCCAGCGCGGCGTCAAGCGAGGGGTGGTCGGCCAGCACCCTGGCGACGCGCACCACGTCGGGGTGGCGGAGGAACACCAGCCGGCGGTTGCCGTAGTGGTAGGCCAGCGCGCCGAAGGGCTCTGGGCGCAGGGCGACCTGCGGGTGTAGTTCGAGCGGGGTGATGCTCACGCCTGTGCTGCTCACGCCGGGGTCGTGGAAGGTCAGTACACGCCGCACATGCCGTCGATCGAGATCTCCTCGATCAACAGCTCGTCGGCCAACAGCTCGTCGTCGGTGACGGTGGTCGCGGCGGTCTCGGACGTGGGTTCCATGGGTGCGGATCGTAGCGGCGCCCGACCGCGTACGCGCTGGCGGACGACGCTACTGTCCAGCCATCGGGCGCACACCGCCAGTCGTTGCAGAGAGGACCGATCCGTGAAGACCAAGGCAGCAATCCTGTGGGAACGGCATACGCCGTGGAGTGTGGAGGACATCGAGCTCGATCCACCCAAGCGCGGTGAGGTGCTGGTCAAGCTGGTCGCCAGCGGGATGTGCCACAGCGACGAGCATCTGGTCACCGGTGACATGGCCGGGATCACCCCGGAGCCACCGCTGATCGGCGGTCACGAGGGCGCCGGTGTGGTGCTGGAGGTGGGCGAGGGCGTGTACTCGCTGGAGCCCGGCGATCACGTGGTGTTCGGCTTCGTCCCGGCCTGCGGACGGTGCCCGAGCTGCGCCACCGGGCACAGCAACCTGTGCGACATGGCCGCCAACATGGCGGTGGGCTCGCAGACCGACGGCACGTTCCGCCACCACGCCCGCGGCAAGGACATCGCCCTCGGGGTGGGGGTGGGCACCTTCGCCCATCACACCGTGGTCCACGAGGCCTCGTGCGTGAAGATCGGCAAGGAGTACCCGCTGGACAAGGCCTGCCTGCTGGGCTGCGGTGTGGTCACCGGATGGGGCTCGTCGGTGTATGCCGCCGAGGTCAAAGCCGGTGACGCGGTGGCAGTGGTGGGTTGCGGCGGCATCGGCGCCAACGCCATCCAGGGCGCGCGACTGGCCGGCGCCAAGGTCATCGCGGCCATCGATCCCGTGGAGTTCAAGCGGGAGAAGGCCATGGAGTTCGGCGCCACGCTGACCTACTCGTCCATCGGCGAGGCCCTCGGCGATCTGGAGAAGAGCACGTACAACCGTGGCTTCGACAAGGTGATCATGTGCATGGGCGTCGGCGACGGCAACGCCCTCGGTGAGGCCTTCTGGCTCAGCGGCAAGCGCTCGCGCACCGTCGTCACCAACATGCACAACCCCGGTGAGGCCAGCATCGCCATCCCGGCGGTGTTCCTCACCGTGTTCGAGAAGCAGTTGGTCGGCTCGCTGTTCGGCAGCGCCAACTTCCGCAAGGACATCCCCCACCTGCTGGAGCTGTACTCGCAGGGCCACCTCGACCTCGACGGCCTGGTCACCAAGACCTACAGCCTGGAGCAGATCAACGAGGGCTACGCCGACATGAACGCCGGCAAGAACATCCGTGGGGTGCTCGTCTACGAGTAGGAGACTGCTCCCCACCCGGCCACCGCGGTTGACCGAGGTCGCCGCGGTCGTCGCCGTGATGGCCGTGATCACCCTGGTGTTCGCCAAGACCCAGCCTGGCCGGCGCGGCTCCGTCTCGCCGCCGGTCACCGTCAGCACCGAGGTCCCCAGCCGTCAACCGCTGGCCGTGTTCCACGTGTACGTCGGCTGCGCCCAGGCGCCCCAGGACGTGCGGCGCGACGGCCGGCACATCGACATGCCGGTCACCGTGTTCGACCACAACCCCGTGGTCCTGCAGGTGTTCGACAACGCCGGCGACTGGGTGTCGATCACCGTCAGGCTTGGCGCCAACGATGCCGTCGAGGTGGTCAACGGCCCGGCGACCTACGTGAACAACTACCTCAGCGTGGGTGTCGGACCGATCCCGGTCTGCGTCTGATCGCTAGGCTCGCTGCCAGGTCGACGACGACGGGGGGCGTGTGAAGTCCAACGCAGCAGTGCTTCATGGGGTAGGTCAGGACTGGTCGGTGGAGGAGATCACGGTCGATCCGCCGCGCCCCGGTGAGGTCCTGGTGCAGTGGAAGGTGGCCGGGTTGTGCCACAGCGACGAGCACCTGGTGACCGGTGACATGGTCCTGCCCGCCGAGGTGCTCAGCCAGATGGGGATGCCCCCGATGCTGCCCATCGTGGGTGGCCACGAGGGTGCGGGGGTGGTGGTGGAGGTGGGCCCCGGGGTGTCCTCGGTGCAGGTGGGCGACCACGTCTCGGCCAGCTTCGTGCCGGCCTGCGGGCGATGCCGCTACTGCTCGACGGGCCACCAGAACCTGTGCGATGCCGGGGCCGGGACCATGTCTGGCGGGATGATCACCGACGACACCCACCGCCACTTCCTGGCCGGCGGGGAACCCGTCAAGCTGCTGGCCAAGCTGGGCACCTTCAGCCAGTTCTCCTGCGTGGCCGAAGCCTCGGTCATCAAGGTCGACCCCGACTACCCGTTCGAGGCCGTCGCCCTGGTCAGCTGCGGCGTGGCCACCGGGTTCGGCTCGGCCACCGAGCGGGGCAACGTGCGTCCCGGTGACACCGTGGTGGTGGTGGGCGTCGGCGGGATCGGGATCAACGCCGTGCAGGGCGCCAGGCTGGCTGGCGCCAAGCGGGTGATCGCCGTCGACCCGGTGGAGTTCAAACGGGAGAAGGCGATGGAGTTCGGCGCCACCCACACCTTCGAGTCGATGGAGGCCGCCCTGCCGGCGGTGCGTGAGCTGACGATGGGCCAGATGGCCGACAAGGTGATCATGTGCCCGAGCGTGATGTACGGCGACCTGATGGCCCTCGGCACGCAACTGGCCGGCAAGGGCGGCGTCATCGTGGTCACCGCCGTCGCCCCGATGGCCCAGACCCACTCGGCGGTGAACCTGTTCGAGCTGGCGATGTGGAACAAGGAGCTGAAGGGCACGATCTTCGGTTCGCTGAACCCGCGCTACGACATCCCCCGGCTGCTGTCGATGTACCGCGAGGGCGAGCTGAAGCTGGACGAGCTGGTCACCCGCCGCTACCGCCACGACCAGATCAACGAGGGCTACCGGGCGATGCGCGACGGCGAGAACATCCGCGGCGTGATCGTCTATGACTGACCAGGGCCTGGCAGCCAGGGTCGGGTCCAGGGTCGTCGGCCGCCGGCGGGAGATCGAGCTGCTCGTCGCCGCCCTCGACGCTGGACGCCATGTGGTGCTGGAGGGGCCGCCCGGAACGGGCAAGAGCACCATGCTGCGCGCCGTGGCCGGCGAGCTGGGGCTGGGCTTCGAGTTCGTCGAGGGCAACGCCGAGCTCACCCCGGCGCGCCTGGTCGGCCAGTTCGACCCGGCCCAGGTCATCGCCAACGGCTACGACCCGGAGGGCTTCGTCGACGGTCCGCTGGTCACTGCCCTGCGGGCCGGGTCGCTGCTGTACGTGGAGGAGATCAACCGGGTCCCCGAGGAGACGCTGAACGTGCTCATCACGGTGATGAGCGAGGGCGAGCTGCACGTCCCGCGGGTGGGTCGTGTCCAGGCCGCGCCCGGCTTCCGGCTGGTGGCGGCGATGAACCCGTTCGACGCGGTGGGCACGGCTCGCATCTCCGGCGCCGTGTACGACCGCGTCTGCCGGCTGGCTCTCGGCTACCAGGACGCAGCCGACGAGACCGCCATCGTCGGTGAGGCGCTGCCGGCGGCCGACGTGGACGGGGCGTGGCTGGCCAAGGTGGTGGAGGTGGTGCGCCGGACACGCACCCATCCCGACGTGCGCGTCGGCTCGTCGGTGCGCGGCGCCATCGACACCGCCGCCGTGGCCCTCTCCCTGGCGGCGATGCGCGGCCAAGCGGTGGACGCCGAGCTCGGGCTGGATGCCGCGTCGGTGGCGCTGTCCGGGCGGATCCGGGTCCGTGACGGCGCCACCCGCACCGCCGAGGAGATCATCGCCGAGCTGTGGTGGCAGGTGTTCGAGCGCCCGCCCGTTGCCGAGGGCGATCCGGGAAAAGCGACGGCCCCGGTGGGGGCGCCGACTCCCTGAACCCGGCGCCGCCCGCCCCGAGCGTGCTGGAGGGCGACGAGGCCGACGCCGCGGTGGCATCGGCCAGGCGGCGCACGACGGCGCGCAGCCACCTGGCCCACCACCCGCGCTTCGAGGACGTCTCGCCGGAGGTGGGTGTGCTGGACGAGGACGCCGTGGCCAGCGGGATGGAGGAGGACCCCGACGCCGTGCTGGCGCTGCTGGCCGATCTCACGGGGGCCACCGACGTCCACCTCCGCCGGCTGTCCCGGCGGCTGGCCGCCCGCCTGTTCGTGGACATCACCCGGTCCGGCCCGGCCCGCCGCCGCGGCGTGGGCCGGCTGCGCACGGCGCCGTTCCGCGCCGATGGCAGCGACCTGGACCTCGACGCCAGCCTGTCCACCCTGGTGGAGACGCGCGCCGGGCTGGGGCTGGATCCGACACGGCTGCGCGTCCAGGCCTGGCACCGCCCGGAGCTGGCGGTGTGCCTGCTGGTCGATCGCAGCGGGTCGATGGGTGGCGCGCCGCTCGCCACCGCAGCCCTGGCCGCTGCCGCGGTGGCCTGGCGGGTGCCGGACGATCACAGCGTGCTGGCCTTCGCCAAGGACGTCGTCGCCGTGCGCAGTCAGGGCACGGCCAAGCCCACTTCACGGGTGGTGGACGACCTGCTCGGCCTGCGCGGCGTGGGCACCACGGACCTGGCCGGCGCCCTGACGGCCGCCCGCCAGCAGCTGGATCGCAGCACTGCCGGGCGGCGGCTGACGGTGCTGCTCAGTGACTGCCGGGCCACGGTGCACGGCGACGCGCTGGCCGCGGCGCGGGCCCTGGACGAGATCGCCGTCGTCGCCCCCGACGGTGAGGCCGAGGAGGCCACGGCGTTCGCCGCCGCGGTGGGGGCTCGGCTGGTGACCGTCGGCGGGCCGGGTGACGTGGTGGCGGCGCTGTCGGCGGTGTTCGAGCGCTGAGCGATCAGCAGGACACGCCGGCTTCGGGCAGGATGGCCTTGGACACGTTGTCCAGCGGCTCGGTGCCCGAGGTGGCCACGGGAACACCCGCCGTGCCGGGCGTGGCCGAGGGCGTGGGAGGGCTGATCGCCGGGCCCGGCGCCGGGGTGGCCTCCAGGCGGGCCTCGCCGCGGAAGATGCGCAGGATCGCCTGCATCGATTCACGGTCGATGGTGTCCTTCCACACCTGCACGGCAGCGCCACCGATCAGCGTGCCCTTGCTTTCGATGGTGTAGCGGCGGATCTGGTTGGGGTCGACGTTGCGCAACACCCCGGCGAAGCCGAGCAGATCGTCGACGCTCAGCCTGCTCATGACGATGTCGCCCTTGGTCAGCGTGTCGATCAGGCCGCGGGCCACACTGGGGTTCAAGAGGCCCTTGTCCAGCGCCTTGGCCAGGACGCGGGACAGGAAGTCCTGCTGGCGGGAGATGCGCGCCAGGTCGGAGGCCGGGTCCTCGGGCCCCCACTTGCCGTTGGGCAGGCGTGGCCGTAGGTGCCGGGACCGGACGTAGGCGAGGGCTTCGTCGCCGACGAAGTGATGGCACCCGGGGTTCTCGATGCGCAGGTCGGTGGCATCGTCACGGATGCCGGTGGCGAAGGACATGTCCAGCCCGCCCACCGCTTCGACGATGCGCTTGAAGGCGCAGAAGTCGACCTGGATGTAGTGGTCCACCGGGACGCCGAAGTTCTCCGCCAGGGTTTGGATCAGCCGGTCGGGCTCATTGGTGCGGTAGGCGGCGTTGATCCGCTGACTGCCCCGGCCGGGGATCCGCACCCACAGGTCACGGGGGAACGACAGCACGGCCACCCGGTTGGTGGTGGGGTCGACGCGGATCACCATGATGGTGTCGCTGCGGTCACTGGCCGGGCGGTCGGGATCCGCAGCGCTGGCCCACGGCGAGCCGGGGTCCACGCAGGCGTGGTTGTCGGCGGCGGCCACCAGGAAGTTGCGGGCGAACGGGTCGACGCGGGGGTACGTCTCGGGCGTGGTGGGCTCGGGCGGGGTCGTGGTGGTCGTGGTGCTGGGACCGCTGGGCTCGGTGGCGGCGCCCGCCGGCGCCGAGGTGCCCACCGGTGACGTGATCAGCGTGTCGCCGGTGGGCGGATCGGTATCGCTGACCACGATGTTCGCCAGTGGGCGGGTGGTGCTGGTGGTGGAGTCGATGGTGACCAGCTGGACCTGCTCACGCAGGTGCTTGGCGACGAGCAAGCCCACCCCACCGGCCAGGCAGATGGCGATGGTGACGATGCTGGCGACCAGGGTCAGCCGCTGGGCGTTGGTGTGCCGGGGCCGGTATCCCGGACGCTCATCGGGGGGACGCCAACGCCAGGTCATGGGAGCCACAGGTTACTGGTCGGCGGTGGTGTTGGCCGGTCGGACTACCATCCGCGCCGATGAGGGTGACTGGCCGCGGGGCACCGCTGTGGATCAAGCGGCTCGACGAGTGGCACTTGCTCACGCCGCTGCGCGTGGTGCTGATCGTGGTGGTGGCCATGGTGCTCACCGTGATCGTCCGCCGGCTGGTCACGCGCACGACGCGGCGCACCATCGTGATCCGCGGCGCCGATCAGGGCCGGGCCGAGGCCCGTCAGCGGGCGATCGCCAGCGTGCTGCGCAGCGCGCTGGTCGGGGTGATCTGGACCGTGGCGGTCATCACGGTGATCAGCGAGGTGGGCGTCAACATCGGCGGGATGATCGCCACGGCCACGATCATCGGTGGGGCGATCGCCTTTGGCGCCCAGACCCTGATCCGTGACGTGATCGCCGGGTTCTTCGTGCTGGCCGAGGACCAGTTCGGGGTGGGCGACATGGTCGATCTCGGCGTGTGCTCCGGGGTGGTGGACCGCATCACCTTGCGAGTGGTGCGGCTGCGTGACGACGCCGGGCGGATCTGGTACGTCTCCCACGGCAGCATCACCTGCGTGGCCAACCTGTCGCAGTCGGGCGCCTACCAGGGGGCCGAGTCAGCCCCCGGGTGACCAGCCCGGCCGGCCGACCACGTGGCCCAGCTTGGCCCGCCAGCCCGACGCCCGGCGCACGTCACGGGCGATGTCGACGAACTCGTGGTAGCCGATGCGCAGCGGGTTGAACGTGTGGATGTTCTTCGTCAGCCCGTACTTCACCCGGCGCAGTTCGGGCTCGAAGGTGCCGAACAACTTGTCCCAGATGATCAGGATCCCGCCGTAGTTGCGGTCCAGGTACTGGCGGTTGGCGCCGTGGTGGACGCGGTGGTGGGAGGGAGTGTTCAGCACCCGCTCGGCGGCGGCGGGGAGGCGGTCGATGGCTTCGGTGTGGATCCAGTACTGGTACAGCAGGTTGAGCTGCCCGGCCCGGGTGGTGGTGCGGGTGGGAAAGCCCAGCAGTGGCATCGGGGCGAAGACCCAGGCGGTCAGAAACGGGCTCCACGGCTGGCGCAGTGCGGTGGACAGGTTGTAGCGCTGGCTGCTGTGGTGGGTGACGTGGTTGGCCCACAGCAGGCGCACCTCGTGCATCCACCGGTGGTCCCAGTAGTAGAGGAAGTCCCAGGCCACCATCGCCACGGCCAGCGCGCCGCGGCGGGCGCCGAAGCTGGTCAGCCGCCGGCGGAACAGGGCCCGGTCGAGCCGCCCGAGGATGCCCGCGGCGGCGAAGGTGACGGCGATGTTGCCGGCCAGCATGGTGAGGCTGGCCACGGTGTCCCGGCGCTCGTAACCCACCGGGATCAGCGGGTCGGCGGGGAGTTGCGGCCCGCTGAGGGTCTCCCAGTCGGCGTCGGCCAGATCCCCGAAGGCCCGCTGCGGCCTGGTGCGCAGCACGGCGGCCTCGGCGGCCATCGTGGTGGCGAACAGCGGCAGTGAGGCCTTGTCCACCGGGTCCAGGTTGCGCAGCCACGCGGTGATGCCCACACCTGCACCGTACCGGGAACACGCCCGGCTGCGCCCAGCACGCGCCACGTGCCGGCCCGCATCGGCGCCCCAGGCGGCAGGGAGGCTCCGGGGCGACTTCGCTGGACGAGGTGCAGAACTCGGCGCTGTAGTCAGCCGGCAGGGGCCGCCAGCGTCACGGCGCAGTGCAGGTCGGCGCCGTCGTGGTCGTCGTACTCGACGGCGGCGATGGAGCCGGCTTCGCGCAGGTCGTCCTCCACGGCGCGCAGCGCGGCGACGGCGATGGGCGTGCCGCCCACCAGCAGGCGCTCCACCTCGGCCCGCTGGCTCAGCTTGGCCTCGGTCTTGGTGCGCCGGACGTGGGCCAGCACGTCGCTGATCACCGGCAGGATCGAGACGTCGCCGTCGGCGTCCACCGGCGCCGGCCACGGCTCGCCGTGGACCGTGGTGGTGTGCCACCAGCTCCACACCTCGTCGGTGACGAACGGCATGACCGGGGCGAACAGGCGCAGGGTCACGTCCAGCGCGGTGCGCAGCGCCGACTGGGCCGACGCCGCGGCATCGGCGCCCTGAGTGCCGTAGGCCCGGCCCTTCACCAGCTCCACGTAGTCGTCGCAGAACCACCAGAAGAACTGCTCGGTGCGCTCCAGCGCCCGGGCGTAGTCGAACTCGTCGAACGCCCTTGTTGCATCTGCAACGACCTCGTTCAACCGGGCGAGCATGGCCAGGTCAACCGGCGCTGACGGGACCGCCCCGGCCGGTGGCTCACCGAAGCCGAGCACGAACTTGCTGGCATTGAGCAGCTTCATCGCCAGCTTGCGGCCGATGGTCATCTGCCCCTCGTCGAACGCGGTGTCCACCCCCGGACGGCCGCTGGCCGCCCAGTAGCGGACCGCGTCGGTGCCGTACTTCTCCAGCAGATCGATGGGCGTCACCGTGTTGCCCTTGGACTTCGACATCTTCTTGCGGTCGGGGTCCAGGATCCAGCCCGACAGCGCGGCGTGGCGCCACGGGGCGCAGCCGAACTCGTGATGGGCGCGCACCGCGGTGGAGAACAGCCAGGTGCGGATGATGTCGTGACCCTGCGGGCGGACATCCATGGGGAACACCCGAGCGAACAGGTCACCGGGCTCCTCCCACTGGCCGGCGATCTGCGGGGTCAGCGACGACGTCGCCCAGGTGTCCATCACGTCCGGGTCGCCCACGAACCCGCCCGGCCGGCCGCGCTGGGCCTCGCCGAACCCGGCGGGGCAGTCGGTGGACGGGTCCACCGGCAGGGAGTCCTCGCTGGGCGTCAGCACCTCGTCGTAGCGGGCGTTGCCCTCGGCGTCGAGCCGGTACCACAGCGGGATGGGCACCCCGAAGTACCGCTGGCGGCTGATCAGCCAGTCACCGTTCAGCCCGCCCACCCAGTTGTCGTAGCGGTGCTGCATGTAGCCGGGGTGCCAGGCGATCTCCGTGCCGCGCTTGACCAGGGCGTCGCGCAGCGCGGTGTCCCGGCCGCCGTTGCGGATGTACCACTGGCGGGTGGCCACGATCTCCAGCGGGCGTGAGCCGCGCTCGTAGAACTTCACCGGATGGCTGATCGGGCGGGCGTCGCCCAGCATCTCGCCGGTCTCGGCCAGTTGGGCGACGACGGCTGCCTGGGCCTGCTTGGGGTACTTGCCGGCGATCGCCGCGTAGCGCTCGACGCCCGCCGGGTCGGTGATCCACGCCGGGGCCTCGGTGGCGAAGCGGCCGTCGAAGCCGATCAGCGCCCGGCTCGGCAGGTTCAGCTCACGCCACCAGGTCACGTCGGTGACGTCGCCGAAGGTGCAGATCATGGCGATGCCCGTGCCCTTGTCCGGCTCGGCCAGGCCGTGGGCCAGGACCGGCACCTCCACCCCGTACAGCGGGGTGCGCACAGTGCGCCCGAACAGCGGCTGGTAACGAGCGTCGTCGGGATGGGCCACCAGCGCCACGCAACTGGCGACCAGCTCCGGGCGGGTGGTGTCGATGAGGATGTCGCCCTCCCCGTCGGTGCGGTGGAAGGCCAGCTGGTGGTAGGCGCCGGTGACGTCGCGGTCCTCCATCTCGGCCTGGGCGACCGCGGTGCGCTCGTCGATGTCGTACAGCGTGGGCGCGTCCTGCTGGTAGGCCTCACCCCTGGCCAGGTTGCGCAGGAAGGCTCGCTGGCTCACCCGCCGGGCCCGCTCGCCGATGGTGGTGTACAGCAGGCTCCAGTCCACACTGAGCCCGAGGGTGCGGAACAGGTGCTCGAAGGCCTGCTCGTCGAGGTGGGTGATCTCTCGGCACAGCTCGACGAAGTTCGGCCGGCTGACGGCAACGGCCCGGTGATCCTTCGGCACGTCGCCGTGGAACGGCGCCTGGAACCCGGGCTCGTAGGGCAGCGATGGGTCGCAGCGCACGCCCGTGAAGTTCTGCACCCGGCGCTCGGTGGCCAGACCGTTGTCGTCCCAGCCGATCGGGTAGAAGACGGCCTTGCCGCGCATCCGCTGGAAGCGGGCCACGGTGTCGGTGTGGGTGTAGCTGAAGACATGGCCGATGTGCAGCGACCCGCTCACCGTGGGCGGCGGTGTGTCGATGGCGAAGACCTGCTCCCGCGCCGCCTGATGGTCGAAGGCGAACACCCCGGACTCCGCCCAGCGCTGCTGGATGCGGTCTTCGATGCCGTCCAACGACGGCTTGTCCGGGATTCGTGCCTCTGCCATAGCGAGGTTGAAGGCTACCGACCCTCGCCCGGCCCCTCGCCGCCGCCGCATTCATGTCACCACATGAACGAAGGGTTCGTTCATGTGGTGACATGAACGAGCAGCGGGGCGGGGCCAGGGCGAGGGGGAGGGGGAGGGGGAGGGGGCAGCGGGGCGGGGGCAGCGGGGCGGGGGCGGGCGCGATTCGGAGGGGCTTCGGGTTCGGGCGTACAGTGCAGATCTCGTGAAGCGGCACTATCGCGTCGTCGTGGCCAAGCCTGGACTTGACGGGCACGACCGCGGCGCCAAGACCATCACCCGAGCCCTGCGTGACGCGGGATTCGAGGTCATCTACACCGGCCTGCACCAGACCCCCGAGCAGATCGCCGAGACGGCGCTGCAGGAGGACGTGGACGCTGTCGGTCTGTCGTTGCTCAGCGGCGCCCACCTCACCCTGTTCCCCCGGGTGATCGAGGAACTGCGCAACCGTGAGCTGGACGACGTGCTGGTGTTCGGCGGCGGGGTCATCCCCGATGCCGACGCCAGGGCATTGCGTGAGCAGGGCGTCGCCGAGATCTTCGGCCCCGGCAGCAGCCTGAAGGGCATCGCCGCCTGGCTGGAGACCCATCTGGATTCCCGAGAGGAGCAGTAAGTGGACCTGTTCGAGTATCAGGGCAAGCAGTACTTCGCCCGCTTCGACATCCCGGTGTCACCGGGCGATGTCGCCTACACCGTCGACGAGGCGGTGGCCGCGGCCGAGGGCGCCCAGTACCCGGTGGTGATCAAGGCCCAGGTCCAGGTAGGCGGGCGCGGCAAGGCCGGCGGCATCAAGCTGGCGGCCACCCCCGACGAGGTCCGCCACCACGCGGGCAACATCCTCGGCATGGACATCAAGGGCCACGTCGTCAAGCGGGTCTGGGTCGAGCACGCCAGCGACATCGCCAAGGAGTACTACGCCAGCTTCACCCTCGACCGAGCCGCCAAGCAGCACCTGTTGATGCTCAGCGCCGAGGGAGGCGTGGAGATCGAGCAGGTGGCCAAGGACAACCCCGACGCCATCGTCATGCTGCACATCGACCCTGTGGACGGGCTGTCGATCGAGGCCGCCACCACGGCCACCCGGGCCGCCAACATCGACGCCGAGGCGGTCGACGGGGTGGCCGACATGCTGGTCAAGCTGTACCGCTGCTTCACCGAGGGTGACTGCGACCTGGCCGAGATCAACCCGCTGATCCTGCGCCCCGACGGCGGGGTTCACGCCCTGGACGCCAAGGTGTCGCTGGACAACAACGCCGCCTTCCGCCATCCCGAGTGGGACGAGTTCCGGGCGACCGAGGAACTGGACCAGCGCGAGCAGCTGGCTCGCACCCACGACCTGCAGTACATCGGCCTCGACGGCACCGTGGGGATCATCGCCAACGGCGCCGGCCTGGCGATGAGCACGCTCGACGTGGTCAACCAGGTGGGTGGCTCGGCCGCCAACTTCTTGGACATTGGCGGCGGGGCCAACGCCGACATGATGGCCGCGGCCCTCGGGGTCATCAACTTCGATGAGAACGTCAAGAGCATCTTCATCAACATCTTCGGCGGCATCACCCGCGGCGAGGAGGTCGCCAACGGCATCGTCGAGGCGATGAGCCGAGTGGAGCTGCGGGCCCCCATCGTGATCCGCCTCGACGGCACCAACGCCGAGCAGGGCCGCCAGATCCTGGCCGACGCCGGGATCCCGGCCGACAGGCTGATCTCCAAGCCCACCATGCTGGAAGCGGCCCACGCCGCCGTCGCCATCGCCACAGGAGCCTGAATCATGGCCATCTTCGTCAACGCCGACACCAAGGTGCTGGTCCAGGGTCTGACCGGCGGGCAGGGCAAGTATCACGGGCTGCGCAACAAGAGCTACGGCACCCAGGTGGTGGCCGGCGTGACCCCGGGCAAGGGGGGCGCCGAGGTCGTGGCCGACGACGGCAGCGCCATCCCCGTGTTCGACACCGTGGCCGAGGCCGTGACCGCCACCGGGGCGACGGCGTCGTTCATCGCCGTGCCGCCGAAGGCCGCGCCGGCTGCCATCCTCGAGGCCGCCCAGGCCGGCATCGGCTTCGTGGTGTGCATCACCGAAGGCATTCCCGCCCAGGACGAGGCCCGGGTCTACAACACCCTCGTGCGCGACTACCCGAACACCCGCCTGCTGGGTCCCAACTGCCCGGGCATCATCAGCCCCGGCAAGTGCAACATCGGGATCACCGCCGGCGAGATCGCCCAGCCGCCCACCGCGTCCGGACCGAACGTGGGCATCGTCAGCCGCAGCGGCACGCTGACCTACCAGGCCCTGTACGAGCTCAAGCAGCGCGGCATCGGCGTGTCCACCTGCGTGGGCATCGGCGGTGACCCGGTCCCCGGCACAAACTTCATCGACTGCCTGCGTGAGTTCCAGGCCGACCCGGAGACCCACGCCATCATCATGATCGGCGAGATCGGCGGCTCGGCCGAGGAGGAGGCCGCCGAGTTCATCACGGCCAACGTCACCAAGCCGATGAGCGCCTACATCGCCGGCGTCACCGCGCCGGAGGGCAAGAAGATGGGCCACGCCGGGGCCATCACCTCGGGCGGCAAGGGCACCGCCAGGGGCAAGATGGACGCCCTCGCCGCCGCCGGTGTGAAGGTGGGGCTCAACCCCACCGAGGCCGGTGACCTGATGGCCGAGATCGTCGCCGCCCTCTGACACCGCGGCCCGTCGGCCGGCCGATCAGCTCGAGCGCGAGATCCACCACGTGGCCAGCGCCCGCCAACCCACCAGGAACGCGCCGAGCGTGATCGAGGCCACGAGGATGAAGGCCATTGCCGTGCTGCGGTCGAAGGCGAAGCGGCGCAGCACCACCCCGCCCACCACGGTGACCAGCCACACCGGGATCCCGGTGGTCCACGGGTCCCACGGCGCCCGGCGCCAGCCGCGCCCGATGATCCAGGCCACGGCCAGGGCGATCAGGAACGGCGCGGCCACCTTCAGCGTGGCGGGCAGGAAGGCGCCGTCCTCGTGGTGGCTGCGACGACCGATGACGACGAACACCACGACGGCGGCGATGTCGAGGGCTAGCGCCCGCGGGGCCTGTGCGGTCATCAGATGCCGGTGAAGGTGCCGAGTTGGCCGCGATAGAACAACAGCGGGCGGGGATCGGTGTCCGGGTGGGCGTGCTCCATCGACTGGATGCGGCCCATCACGAACCAGTGGTCCCCGGCGGGCACCACCTCCTCGACCGTGCAATCCATCCAGGCGATCACGCCATCGATGATGGGTGAGCCCGTCGACGGTGCGGGCTTCCAGTCGACGCCTTCGAAGGGCTGCTCGATCGAGTGCTTGGCGAAGCGCCAGCACAGGTCACCGTGGCCGGCGCCGAACACGTTCACGCAGAAGGCGTTGGACGTGGCGATGCGGTCGTAGCGGGCGCTGCTGACCATCGGCAGGAACCCCACGAGTGGCGGGTCGAGCGACACCGAGGTGAACGAACCGATCGTCAACCCGACGGGCTCGTCACCATCCATCCCGGCAATCACGGTGACACCCGTTGGGAAGTGTCCGAGCACACTGCGGTACAGCATTGGGTCGATCGACATGAGCGCATGGTAGAGCACCGTCGTCGGCCCAGGTGGGCCCGCAGCGATGCGTGGTCGGGCGGTCGCTGTGGGACACTGAGGCGGTGCTCACCAAGGCATCGATCCGCCGGCTGATCGGCGAGGCGCTGGCCGACGTTCCCGACCGGATGCTGCGCAGCGTGGATCTGTGGGCCGCACTGGCGGCGTTGCCGGAGTACGCCGCGGCGAAGGTGGTGATGGCGTTCAACTCGATGCACACCGAGCCGGACACCGACGGCCTGCACGCCCGACTGGCCCGTGATGGCAAGACCCTGATCCTGCCACGTATCGAGCCCGCCGGGATCGTCGCCGTGGCCGCCGGTGGCGGGACTCGCCGCGGGCAGTTCGGGATCGTCGAGCCGCTGGGTGAGCCCATCGATCCGGCGACCATCGATCTCGTGGTCGTTCCAGGCGTGGCCTTCACCGCCGACGGGTGGCGTCTGGGCCACGGGCGGGCCTACTACGACCGGTTCCTGCCGGGCGCCACGCGAGCGTTCACGGTGGGCGCCTGCTTCACCGAGCAGCTCGTCGACCGGCTGCCGGTGGACGGCCACGACGTCCGCCTCGACCTCGTGCTGAGCTGCTGACGTGTGCGGCGGGTGACGACCCGGCACCCGTGTGGACGTGGTCTATCGTTCCGCCGAGCGGAGGGGGAACTGATGAGATCATCACGGTGGGGCGCTGCCCGGAGGGCGTTCGGGCCAGGTGCGGCGGCGCTGGCCGTCGCGTTGTCGGCGGCGACAGCGTCGGCCACCACGCCGCCGTCGGCCACCACGCCGCCGGGCGCCACCACGCCGGCGTCGCTGGACTCGGCGCAGCTTCAGCAGTACGTCGACGGCAACCTGGCGTTCGTTGCCTTCCACGAGATGGGCCACGCCCTGGTGTCCGAGTTGGACATCCCCATCGCCGGGCGTGAGGAGGACGCCGTCGACCGCCTGGCCACGCTGATCCTGATGCCCGATCAGGGTGACCCGCCCACGGATCTGATGGCGGCGATGGACGGTTGGTTCCGCTCCGACGCCGGCCAGCCCGTCGACAGCATCCCGTGGTGGGACGAGCACGGCACCGGCGCTCAGCGCGGCTTCCAGATCGCCTGCCTGCTCTACGGCGCGGACCCGGCACGCTTCGCCGCGGCGGCGGACGCCGGGCTGCCCGAAGAGCGCCGCCAGAGCTGTGTGGACGAGGCCCACCGCAATGACAGGGCCTGGACCCGCCTGCTGGCCGACGGGCTGCGCCCGGCGGGGTCACCGCCAGGCGATCCGATCCCGGTCACCTACGAGGACACGACCGACTTCGCCACCGAGCAGGCGTACCTGATGGGCTCGGGGATTCTCGAAGCCGTGTCCAGTGCGCTGGGGCAGTGGACCCTCAAGCCGGGCATCACCATCCGCGCCGCCGAGTGCAAGGAGATCAACGCCTTCTGGGACCCCGACGGCCGCGTCCTGACGATGTGCTACGAGCTGGTCCGCGACTACCTGCAGATCGCCACGGGCGCGGCACCCACCGGCTGAGTTCAGCCGAACGGGCGACAACGGCGAACGGGGCGGGGGCTACAGCCCACCGCCCCGTTCGGGTTGGTCCGCGGAGACGTCCGAGCCGCTGGGCTCAGAAGTCTTCCATGCCGCCGCCGGGCATTGCCGGGCCGGACTCCTCGGGCTTGTCGGCCACGACGGCTTCGGTGGTGAGGAACAGGGCGGCGATCGACGCCGCGTTCTGCAGCGCCGAACGGGTCACCTTGGCGGCGTCGATGACGCCGATCTTGACCAGATCCTCGTACACGCCGGTTGCCGCGTTGAGGCCTTCGCTACCGGTCAGGTTGCGGACCTTCTCGACGACGACGCCGCCTTCCATGCCGGCGTTCTCGGCGATCTGCTTGAGCGGGGCCTCGAGCGCCTTGGACACCATCCGGGCACCGGTGGCCTCGTCACCGGACAGGCCATCGGCGGCCTTCAGCACAGCGGCCTGGGAGCGCAGCAGGGCCACGCCGCCGCCGGGGACGACGCCTTCTTCGATGGCAGCCTTGGTGGTGGAGACGGCGTCCTCGATGCGGTGCTTCTTCTCCTTCAGCTCCACCTCGGTGGCAGCGCCGACCTTCAGCACGGCGACGCCGCCGGACAGCTTGGCAAGACGCTCCTGCAACTTCTCCCGGTCGTAGTCCGAGTCGGTGTTGTCGATCTCGGTCTTGATCTGGTTGATGCGCCCCTTGATGTCATCCTCGGCGCCGGCGCCCTCGACGATGGTGGTCTCGTCCTTGGTGACGATCACCTTCTTGGCCCGGCCGAGCAGATCCATCGTGGTGTTCTCCAGCTTCAGGCCGACTTCCTCGCTGATGACCTGGCCGCCGGTGAGGATGGCCATGTCCTGGAGCATCGCCTTGCGGCGCTCGCCGAAGCCGGGTGCCTTGACGGCCACGGACTTGAACGTGCCACGGATCTTGTTGACCACCAGCGTGGCCAGGGCCTCACCCTCGACGTCCTCGGCGATGATCAACAGGGCCTTGCCGCCCTGCATGACCTTCTCCAGCACGGGCAGCATGTCGCGCACCGAGGAGATCTTCGACGACACGAGCAGGATGTACGGGTCGTCGAGGACGGCCTCCATGCGCTCCATGTCGGTGGCGAAGTACGGGCTGATGTACCCCTTGTCGAAGCGCATGCCCTCGACCAGGTCCATCTCCATGCCGAAGGTCTGGCTCTCCTCGACGGTGATGACGCCGTCCTTGCCCACCTTGTCGATGGCCTCGGAGATCATCTGGCCGATCTCCGGGTCAGCGGCCGAGATGGCGGCCACCTGGCTGATCTGGTCCTTCGAGTCGACCTCCTTGGCCAGCTCCTTGATGCTCTCGACGGCGGCGGCGACCCCGGCCTCGATGCCCTTCTTGAGGGTCATCGGGTTGGCGCCGGCGGCCACGTTGCGCAGGCCCTCGTGCACCATGCTCCAGGCCAGCACCGTGGCCGTGGTGGTGCCGTCACCGGCGACGTCGTCGGTCTTCTTGGCGACTTCCTTGACCAGCTCGGCGCCGATCTTCTCGTAGGGATCCTCGAGGTCGATCTCCTTGGCGATGGACACACCGTCGTTGGTGATCGTGGGGGCGCCCCACTTCTTCTCCAACACCACGTTGCGGCCCTTGGGCCCGAGGGTTACGCGCACCGCGTCGGCGAGCTTGTTCATGCCCGCTTCCAGCGCCCGACGAGCCTGCTCGTCGAATGCGATCATCTTTGCCATGTCTGTCCTCCACAGTGAGGTGTAGTTGCCTTGAGCGGTTGCACAGCGAGTTCAGCAGCGCTGTCACTCGCCATGCGCGAGTGCTAGCACTCTAGAGGGTCGAGTGCTAACGGCACAACTACGCCGGCCCACACTCGAGCCGGGGTCACCGGACGGTCAGCCGAGGTCGGGGGACGCGGTGGGGAGCTTGCCGAGGACGCGGGTCAGGGCGACCAGGTCGGTGTCGGTGATCACGGTGTTGAACTCGGCCTGGATGGCGCGGCGGAAGATCACCAGCGCGGCGCGCCACACGGCTCGGCCATCCGCAGTCAGCCGCACGGCCACCGCTCGCCGATCACGCCCGCCCGGCGGGACGCAACGCTCGACGTAGCCCTCGTCCTCCAGCCGATCGAGGCGACGGGAGAAGCTCGACGGCACCTCGACCAGTTGCTCGACCAGCTCGTGAACGCGGCGCGTTCCACCGTTGGCGGCGAGTGCGGACAGCACCTCGAACCACGCCAGAGGGAGACCGTCGCACTGCGCCTGCAAGCGGACATCGATCCGTCGCTCGATCTCCGCCGCCGTCCGCGACCAGCGACGCCACAGGGCCACCCGCTCGGCGTCGAGGCGCGGCATGGGGTGCTACGCGGTGGCCTTGAGCGCGGCTTCGAAGATCGACAGCGCCTGGGCGATCTCGGCCTCGTCCACCACCAGCGGTGGCATCCACCGCAGGCACGTGCCGTAGGTGCCGGCATTCATCAGGATCATCCGCCCCTCCTCGAGGCAGTGCTTCTGGATGGCCGCCACCCGAGCGGCATCGGTGAACTCGGTGCCCACCATCAGCCCGGGGCCGCGGACCTGAGCGATGACGTCGTGCTCGGCCTGCAGGCCGCGGATGCCGTCGGTGAGTTGGCGGCCGCGCTCGTTGACGTGGTCGAGGAAGCCGGGGGAGCGGAGGATCTCGATGGTGGCCATCGCCGCCGCGCAACCCATCGGGTTGCCGCCGTAGGTCCCGCCGTGGCTGCCCGTTGGCCAGCGGTCGTCCAACTCACGCCGGGTGCCCAGGGCGGCGAAGGGGAACCCGCTGGCGATGCCCTTGGCCATGCAGATCACGTCGGGTTCAATGCCGTAGTGCTCGACGGCGAACATCCTGCCGGTGCGCCCGGCGCCGCTTTGCACCTCGTCGGCGACGAACAGGATGCCTGCCTTGCGGCACCGCTCGACCAGGCCGTGGATGAACGCCTGCGGGGCAGGCACATAACCGCCCTCGCCGAGCACCGGCTCGAGGATCACCGCCGCCGTCTCGTCCGGCGCCGTGAGCGCCTTGAGGACGTGGTCGAAGCCCGCCAGGGCCCGGGTCACCTCGGCCGCCTGGTCCTCGGCCAACGGGTCGGGGTACGGGGCGACGAACACGCCTGCCGGCAGCGGCGCGTGGCCGGCGCGGTAGCCGGTCTTCGACGTCGTCATCGCCATGCCCATGTGGGTGCGGCCATGGAAGCTGCCGGAGAACACGATCACGTGCGGACGCCTGGTTGCCTGCTTGGCCAGCTTGATGGCGGCCTCGGTGATCTCGGCGCCCGAGTTGGCGAAGAAGAACGTGTCGATCGACGGCGGGGTGATCTCGTCGAGCAGCCCGGCCAGCGGTTCGAGCAGGTCGTGCTTGAACACGTTGACCTGCGCGTGGATGAAGCGCGACGCCTGCTGAGCGATGGCCGCAGCGACAGCGGGGTGGGCGTGGCCGGTGGAGTTGACGGCGATACCGGCAGCGAAGTCCAGGTACCGGTCGCCGTCGGTGGTGGTCACCCAGCAGCCGTCGCCGCTGGCGACGTGCAGGCCCGTGACCGAGAACCACACGTTGGACAGATGGGACATGGCGTCAGCCTACGCGGCGCCCACCCGGCGGTTAGCCGCCGCTGCTCCGGTCGCCCGTTGGGTCATCGTCGTCGGCCCATTGCTCGTCGTAGGCCTCGGACCGGCGATGGGCCGTCTCCAGCGCTGCGGCCGCGGCCGCCTCGGTGTCGTACGGCCCGAGCAGATCGGACAGCGGACTGTTGTGCGGGTCGGCCTCGACCTGTTTGGTGATCACGTTGTACCAGTACGCCATGCGGCCAACCTTAGGCGGCTACCGCTTGGCGCGGGCCAGGGCATCGGCCCACGAGATCCGCTCGTTCAAGAGGCGACGGTAGGGCATCACCACCTTGGGCATGTTCACGCCGAGCGCACCGCGCAGCCGCCCGCCGAAGCCGTACAGCGCCGCGAAGTCGCCGTCGAGGTCACCGGCGATCACCCGGACCTCGTCGTCGCCGTGGGCCCGGCCGATGAACTGGACGCGGCTGTCGAACTGGTCGCTCCAGAAGAACGGCACGGCCTGGTAGGGCGTGGGCGTGTCGCCGCGCATCACTGCCAGCAAGTTGGCCGCGGCCGCGGCGCCCTGCTCGGCCGCGTTGGTCCAGTGCTCGACGCGCATCTCCTCACCGAACAACGGGTTGGTCCAGCGGGCGCAGTCGCCGGCGGCGAACACCCGCTCGGCCGAGGACCGCAGGGTCTCGTCGCACAGCACGCCGTCACCGAGGGCCAGACCGGAGCCCTCCAACCAGTCGATCGCCGGTCGGACACCGACGCCCACGAGCACCGTGTCGGCCGGCACGCTCTCACCACCGGCGAGAACCACCCCGGTGACCTGGTGGCCGTCGTCGGCGAACCCCTCCACGGCCACCCCGCAACGCAGCGTGACGCCGTGGCGGGTGTGCACGGACGCCACCGCGGCGCCCATCTCCGCCCCGAGGGCGCGCATCAGCGGGGCGGGGGCGCCCTCCAGCACGGTGACGCTGCAGCCCAGTTCGTGGGCCGTGGCGGCGGCTTCGAGCCCGATGAACCCGGCCCCGATGACCACGAGGCGGTGCCCGGCGGTCAACCGATCGCGCAGCGAGAGCGAGTCCGCCAGGGTGCGCAGTTCGGCCATCCCGGTCAAGGCCGGCTGGTCCGGTAGTCGCCGGGCGACCGAGCCCGTGGCGATCACCAACCCGTCGTAGGTGATGGTGGAACCGTCCGCCACCGTCACCACGGCTCGATCGGTGTCGAGCGCCGTCGCGGGGTTCCCGAGGCGCACGTCGAGCCCCAGGGCGTCGAACTCCTCGGGCTTGCGCAGCCGGACTCGTTCGGCATCCCACTCTCCGGCGAGCAGTGACTTGCTGAGTGGCGGGCGGTCGTAGGGCGCGTGGGGCTCGTCACCGATCAGCACGATGGGCCCGTCGTAGCCCTCCTGGCGCAGCGACTCACAGGCCCGCAACCCGGCCAGCGAAGCGCCGACCACCACGATCCGAGAACCACTCATGTGGCCGACGATAGGCGGGCGACCGCGTCGAGGGCGTCGACCAGGCGGGTCACGATCAGGTCGATGTCGGGCTCGGTGACGACGAACGGCGGCGCCACCATCACGGCCTGGGGAACCGGCTCGGCGCCGGTCCCGGCAGGGTAGACGAACAGGTCACGGGCCAACGCCGCAGCCATCACGTCGGCTGCCGCGCAGCCCAACTCGACGCCGTAGAACATGCCTCTGCCGCGCACATCTCTCACCAGCGGATGGCTGGCAACGGCGGAGCGCAGCGCGTCACCGAGCACCGCGCCGATGACTGCCGCCCGTTCGACGAGACCCTCGGTGTGAAGGATGTCCAGCACCGTGCTGGCCGCTGCGCACGCTGCGTCGTTGCCGCCGAAGGTAAAGAACATCAGCCCGTTGGCCGCCAGCACGTCGGTCACCCGCCGGTGTGCGGACACGGCGCCGATGGGCACGTACCCACCGCCAAGCCCCTTGCCGCCCACGATGACGTCGGGCTCGAACGGGAAGTGCTGGTGGCCCCACGTCAGCCCGGTGCGCCCGTAGCCGCACATCACCTCGTCGGCCATGAGCAGCACGTCGTGGCGGCGGCACAGTTCGGTCACCGTGCGCCAGTAGTCGTTGGACGCGGTGAGGCACGCACCTGCTGCGCCGGTGATGGGCTCGGCCAGGAACCCGGCGATGGTGTGGGCGTCGGGGCCCTCGAACAGAGCGATGACGGACGCCGGGTCGTCCCAGGCCACCTTGGGGAAGTCGGCCAGCATCGGCTCGAACCCGGCCCGCCGGCTGGCGTGACTGGCCACGGCCACCGTGGCCAGGGTCATCCCGTGGAAGCTGGGGTGACGCCCCACCACCCGCCACCGCTGCGGGCGCCCCTTGGCGAGTTGGTAGCTACGCGCCAGGCGCAGCGCCGAGTCGGTGCTTTCGCTACCCCCGCTGGTGAGGAAGACTCGCTCGAACCCGGCGGGCAGCCAGCCGCTGGTGAGTTGCTCGATCAGGTGAAGTCGGTGTGGCGTGGCCCAGATGGGCACGACGTAGCCGCCACCGGCCATCGCCGTGGCCGCTGCGGCGGCCGGCTCGGGTCGCCCCCAGCCGATGTTGCCGACGATTGCCCCGGCACAGCCGTCGAGCACTCGGCGCCCGTCGGCGGTGCGCAAGTACACGCCGTCGCCGCCGACGATGAGCGGCGGCACGGCACCGCCCGCCGAGAACGGGTATCGCCCGGCGCCTACCGACATGCGTCCCAGTCTGCCAGCCCTGCCCGCCCTGCTCGCCCTGCCAGCATGGGCGCGAAACCCTCGTGAATCCGAAGTTCTCGCGCCCATGCAGACGGCGACGCCCTCGCATGGGCGCGAAACCCTCGTGAATCCGAAGTTCTCGCGCCCATGCGGGCGGGTGGAGGCGGTGGTGTCAGAGGGGGTGGGGGACCTCGTGGCCGTGGTGGACGGTGTGCCGACCTACGTTGTCGACGGCTCGCTGCCTGGCCGTCACGGTCCACACCGCCAGCAGGCCGAGGGCGATCAGTGAGAACCAGATGCCCCACTTGGCGTCACCGACGGGCGCGGTGCCGTCGATGAACTGGGCGGCCACACCGAGCGCGGCGATGCCCAGGCCCACCACCGCGGCCAGCAGGTCCACCGGCCGACGGGCCTGACCCTTCAGTGCGCCGATGCACAGCAGGGCATAGATGATGCAGATGATGAACCCGCCGATCGTCGAGCAGATCAGGAAGGCGTTGAACGCCACGTCAGGGAACGGCACGCCGTCGGCCACCTGATCGGTGCCGTACTTGGCCAGCGAGATCAGGATGCAGATCACACCCACCACGGCGACGGCGATGTTGCCGCCCTGGGGCTGCTCGCGGGCGCTGGTGGTCCCGAACCACTTCGGGATCAGGCCGTCACGGGACAGGGTGAACAACCCGCGAGCCCCGGCCAGGCAGAACCCGATGCCCACGGCGAGCACGTCGAGGATCAGGGCGATCTCCACCCAGATGCGCAGCCACGTACCGACGTACACCTGAGCCATGCCCTCGAACGCCGGACCGGTGTCGTTGCTGGCGCCGACGTTCAGCATGATCTGGGAGACGAGGTAGATGACCGTGACGATGCCCAGCGTGGCCAGCACCGCCCGCGGGATGGAGTGCTTCGGGTTCGCCGTCTCCTCGCCCAGCGCCGCCGACAACTCGAAGCCGACGTACAGCAGGATGCCGAACAGCAGGCCCTTGAAGATGCCGCCGTTGGGGAACACGTTGTTCGGATCGAACGCCGCGTCGGCCTTCGGTCCTCCGTCGGCGAACACCGCAATGGCGAGGATGATCAGCGGGATGATCGACATCACGATCACGACCAGCTGGGTCTTCACCGACACCTGCACACCCAGGGTGTTGATCAGGAAGATGATCGCGATGACCACGAAACTCCACAGCCACCACGGCCAGTCGAATCCCCAGTGGGCCGCGGCGAAGTGCTTCAGCAGGATGCCCCCGACGATGGGGATCGCCACCGCCGACAGGGCGAACACGGCGAAGTAGTACGCCCCTGCGGCGAACACGGCGATGCGTTTGCCCAGCGAGTGGGCAATGAACTCGTACACCGTGCCGGAACCGGCGTAGCGCTTGGCGAACTCGCTGACCGTCCAGCCGATGCCGAGCATGCCGACGAAGGTGATCACCACCGCCCACGGCCCGTCACCGCCCGACAGCCCGAACAGCAAGGCGCCGAGCAGCACGGCGCTGAACACCGGGCCGACGGCGAGTGATTGGGCGACGCAGTCGACGGTTCCCAGTTGTCTGTTTCCGAGGCGTACCGCGTCGGTATCTGCACCTTCCATGTTTCCCCCCAAAGGTCTGTTGGTCGTGCGCCGATCAGCTTTGCACTACGGCTCGGCCAGATCGGCGATGAGCCGGCCGTCGGTGACGACCGGGCTTCCGTCGAGCGTCACGGAGCAGTGGCGCATCGGCAGATCGAAGTGCCCGGCGGTGAACCGCCCGGCGGTTTCGTTGGCTCCCGTGGAGTACAGGAAGTTGCCGGCGAAGGCACGCACCTCGGTGCCCCACAGTTCCCGGCGGTCGTACAGCGCCAGCACGTCCCAGCGCGCCGCGGGGTTCATGCCCCAGCCCACGTGGCTCGTCGCGTAGGCATCCCGGTCATCGAAGGCGGCAAGGTACTCACGGAACAACTCGGCGTCGAGGCCGTCGCCGGCGATGTCGACGATCACGTCGTCGTCGATGGTCAACGTCACCGGTGACTCGACGTAGCGGCCGAAGGTGAGGTTGACGTCACCGGCCGCCAGCACCACCGTGCCGTTGACGCTGTGCGCGGCGGGGAAGGCCAGCACCAGGCCACCCGGCCAGTGGGCGATCGATCCCGGCCCGTCGGTAAGCCCGGTGGACCCGGCGGTGAACGCCCCGGCGAGCGACACGGTCAGGTCGGTGCCCGCCGGGCTGGTTGCGTGCATCGTCGCCGCGGCACGGAGCCGTTGGTGGCCGCGCTCCACTCGCCGCGGCAGGTCCTCGTCCCACCCGAGGCGGTCGTAGGTGTCGAGGTGCTCGTTGCTGATCATCAGCACCCGGCATCGCCCGCCGAGGACCTCGGCCAACTCCGGGGCGTGCAACAGCCCCTCCACGGTGCAGTCGAGCACGAGATCACTGGCCCGCAGGGCCTCGATGACCGAGCGGTTCCCGGCGATGGCCTGCGAGGCGCCGGTGCTGCGGATGGGCACCGGGTGAGCGCTGCGCGGGGTAGGCATCACCACCTCGACCACCGAAGCGGTGATCGACTGCGCCGCCAACCGGGCGGTCTCCACCAACTCGGCGCGGCTCTGGGACTCGCTGAGCACCACCACCGTCTCGCCGTCGTGCAGGCCGCACCGTCGGAACTGCTGGGCGAACGCCTGGATGAACCGCCACTCGGTGGTCACGACCCAGCCTCCGCTGCGGTCACGTGGGCGGCAATGGCGTCGTTCACCGCGTCGGGGGCCTCGGCGCTGAGCAGGTGGCCGGCGTCGGGGACGACCTGCATGGTGCTGCCGGCGATGCGCTGATGCAGCGCCTCGGTATAGCTGGGCGGTGTCTCCTCGTCGAGCTCGCCAACCAGCAGCAGCGTTGGCGCGGTGATCGAGGCCAGCAGGCCGCGGCTGTCGTGGTGGACGAGGCAGTTCACGCTGCGCCGCAGGCCGCCGGCCGAGATCCGCCGCATGGCCGCCACCTGCTGGTCGAAGGCCTCCTCGGTCAGCGCCGGACCGGCCAGGCCACGCAGGACACGATGGGCGAAGTCCGCCGGTTGCTCGCCGGCGTCGAGCGGCGCCAGCCGGCGGGCCCGCCACTGGTCGGGGTCGGTGCCGTCGAGGCCGAACTTCGGGCTGGTGGACAGCAACGTCAGCGATCGGATCCGCTCGGGATGCGCTGCCGCCGCGTACTGGGCGATCATCCCGCCCATCGAGATCCCGCACAGGTGGAACGACTCGACGTCCATCGTGTCCGCCCACCGCCCGACGGCCGCGGCCAACGCGTCGAACGTGGTCTCGCCGGCGAGCGGCGCTGACTCGCCGTAGCCGGGCATGTCCCAGGCGGCGACGCGGAACGACTCGCCGAGACCCGCCAGCTGCGGCTCCCAGGCGATGCGGCTCCCACCGAGGCCGTGGAGGAGCAGCACGGGTACGCCGTCGCCGGCCTCGCGCCAGGCGACGTCATGATGGCTGACATCTGTGACCGACGGCACAACGGGCGATGGTATTGACTGACAGGGTCGTTGTCAACGTCATTGACAAACAGCCGGACAGCCCGCAGAGTGTCGGATCGTGAACGCTGCCTCAGCATCTCTCACCATCCGCGACGACCTCGTCGGCAGGGTCCGTGTCATGGGCCCCACCATCGCCCAGCGGGCCGTCCGCTACGACCTACAGGCCAGCTTCCCGTTCGAGAACTTCGCCGACTTCCGGGCCAACGGGGTGCTCATGGCCACGGTTCCGGCCCGCTACGGAGGGGCCGGCGCCAGCTACGCCGACTACGTCCGGGTCAGCGAGGAGGTGGGCAGGTACTGCGGCGCCACCGCGCTCACGTTCAACATGCACAACGCCACGATGCTGTGGTGCGGCGAGATCGCCGATCACCTGGACATGACGCCCGGCGAGCGTGAGCGACACGAGGTCACCCGTACCGAGATGTACCGCCAGGTGGTCGAGGAGGGCAAGATCCACAGCCAGCCCTTCAGCGAGGGGCTGGCCCCCGGGGCCACCGCCGGCGTCTCCACCCGGGCGGTTCCGGTGGACGGCGGGTGGCTGGTCACCGGGCGCAAGATCTTCGCCTCGCTGTCCGGCGCGGCCGACTACTACAACGTCACCTGCCAGTGCCCAGGCGAGGAGGAGATCCGCTTGCTCGGCGTGCCAGCGGATGCCGAAGGCGTGCAGATCGTCGACGACTGGGATCCGCTGGGGATGCGCGGCACCGTGTCACGCACGCTGCTCATGCAGGACGCCTTCGTCCCGCAGCGCAACGAGTGGATGCCGGCCGGCGCCTACAACCAGGCGGCCCTGCGCTACCCGTGGATGTTCCTCTCGCTGACGCCGTCGTACCTCGGGCTCACCGGTGGGATCCTCGACGTCACCGCCCAGTACCTGCGCGGCGAGTTGCCAGGTCAGGTGGCCGGCGCCCGCCGCGACCATCCGATCAAGCAGCACGGCTGGGCGGAGATGCAACTGCTCCACCAGCAGTCGAGGGCGCTGCTGTACCACGCCATCGATCACGCCACGGTGGACCCGACCGAGGAGCAGCTCGTCACCGGCTGGGCCGCCGCCGTCACCGTCATGGAGAACGCAGCCGCGGTGGCGTCGAAGGCCATCCGCGTCTGTGGCGGCCAGTCGATGCAGAAGAACCTGCCGTTGGAGCGCATGTACCGGGACTCACGGCTGGGCTCGACGATGCTGCCGTGGAGCGCCGAGGTCTGCTTGGAACGGTTGGGCCGGGCCAGGTTGTATCCCGAAGGGGGATGAGTGGGCCGTCGTTAGGCTGCCCCGATGGCGCGTGTCAGGCTGAGCCGGGAGCTGATCCTCGACACCGCGGCCGAGTTGGTTCGCCAGTCGTCCGAGGAGGTGACCCTGGCCCAACTCGGTGAGGCGCTGGGCGTGGACGCCACCGCGTTCTACCGGCACTTCCGCGACAAGGACGACCTGATGCGCGCCGTCGGCGACCACATCCTCTCGGCCGTCACCGTGGATCTCCCACCGCCGTCGACCGACTGGCGGGCCACCGTCACCGAGATCTGCGCCCGCCTGCGTGCCGCCCACGTCGGCAATCCGCGGCTGGCCGAGCTGGTTCGCAACGGGCCGCCGCTGAACCGCAACGAGTTCGACCTGACCGAGCGGATGCTGGCCGAACTCCGCGCTGCCGGCTGCTCGCCGACGGTGGCCGCCGCCGCGTACCACGCGCTGATCGAGTTCACCGTCGGGTCGGCCGCACTCGACGCAGCCCTCGCCGCCCAGCCCGCCACCGCCCGCCAGCGAACCTACGAGGGATGGCGCAGCACCTACCGGTTGCTCGACCCTGCCGAGCATCCGGTGTCGGTGAAGCTGGCCGGCAGGCTGTACCAGGGAACGGCGGACACCCGGTTCCGCTTCGGGCTCGACTGCCTGCTGGACGGGATCGACGCCCGCCGCGGTCGCCGAGATCGCTGACCCGCCGCCCTACGCTCATGCCCATCGCCACACCTCCCGCCGATCCGCCGCCCGTCGACCCGCAGAGCCTCGTCATGGTGGCCGAGCAGCTGCGTGGCGCGCTCGTCGGTGCGCCGCTGCAGCTCGAATCGCCCGGCGCCGCCGAGGCGCGCCAGCGCCGGGACCAGGCGGTCAACCAGCTGGACGACTACGTGCTGCCGCGCCTGCGCGACGTGGACGCGCCCGTGCTCGCGGTGGTGGGCGGCTCCACCGGCGCCGGCAAGTCGACCCTGGTCAACACGCTGATCGGTCGCGTGGTGAGTCGCGCCGGCGTGCTGCGCCCCACCACCCGCTCGCCCATCCTGGTCCACCACCCCACCGCCACACGCTGGTTCGAGACCACCCGGATCCTGCCAGGGCTGGCCCACGTGCGCGGCGGCACGCCAACCGGCCAGACCCAGATCGAGCTGGTCGAGTCCACCACGCTGCCCGAGGATCTGGCCATCGTCGATGCCCCGGACTTCGACTCGGTGGTGGACGCCAACCGCCAGCTGGCCGCCCAGCTGCTCGACGCCGCCGACCTGTGGGTCTTCGTGACCACAGCTGCCCGCTATGCCGACGCTGTGCCGTGGGACTTCCTGCGCCGCGCCCGCCAGCGCGGCGTGGCCATCGGTCTGGTGCTGAACCGCGTCCCGGCTGGCGCGTCGGGAGACATCGTCCCGCACCTCAGCGAGATGCTCGGCCGTGAGGAACTCGGTGGGGCGCCGGTCTTCGTGGTCGACGAGCAGGCGCGCACGGCCGAGGGCCTGCTCCCCGATGCCACGGTGCAGCCGCTGCGCCAGTGGCTCAGCGCCCTGGTGGTGGACCAGCAGGCCCGGGTGGAGATCATCCGCCGGGCGCTGGTGGGCACGGTCGGTGATCTGGCGGGGCGCGTCGAGCACGTCGCCGCCCAGGTGGACCATCAGGTGGCGATGCGCGCCTGGTTGGGTGACCGGGCCGACGAGGCCTTCCAACGGGCCACCGACCGGCTGACCGCGGCCATCGCCAACGGTGAGGTGATGCGCGGTGAGGTCCTGGCGCGCTGGCACGAGCTGATCGGCACCGGTGAGCTGCTGCACCAGCTGCAGTCACGGATCGGCCGGATGCGTGACCGGATCGCCTCGGTGCTGACCGGCAAGGCATCCACCACCCACCAGTTCGAGGGCGCCGTGACCAGCGGGGTGGAGGTGCTGGTCTCCGAGGAGATCGCCCGGGCCATCGACGAGCTGGTCTCGCAGTGGCGCTCGGTCCCCGCCGGTCAGGCGTTGCTCGGACGCCTCGAGCGCACCGACCTGGCCCGCCCGTCCACCGACCTGGCCGCCCGGGTGGAGCGGCTGGTGCGTGACTGGCAGGGCGGGTTGCTGGAGACGCTGCGCCGCGAGGGCGCCGGCAAGCGCAACGCCGCCAAGGCGTTGTCCTACGGCGTGAACGGCGTGGCGCTGGTGACCATGGTGGGCGTGTTCGCCCACACCGGTGGGCTCACCGGCGCCGAGGTGGCCATCGCCGGAGGCAGCTCGGCGGTTGGTCACAAGCTGCTCGAAGCCCTACTCGGCGACCAGGCGGTGCGCACACTGGCCACCAACGCCCGCCACGACCTGCAACGGCGCATCGCCGAGCTGATGGCTGACGAGGCCGCCCGGTACCACACCGCGGTGGACGCCCCCGCCGGTTCCGGCGAGTACGGCGGACGGCTGCGTTGGCTGGCCACCTCACTGCGAGACGGGGTGACGACGTGAGCCAGCGGGACAAGGCGGCGGACCGCCTGCAACAACGGCTGGCGCTGCTGGCCGAGATCGACGACCTCGGCGCCGGCCGCCTGCCGCCGGCGCTGGCCAGCCAGGTGGGCGAGCTGCGCCACCGGGCCGCCGAGCGGCTCGGCCACGGCTCGGAGTTCACGGTCGTGGCTCTCGCCGGGGCCACCGGCAGCGGCAAGTCGTCCACCTTCAACGCCCTGGCCGGCCGGGAGGTGGCCCAGGTGGGAGTGCGCCGGCCGACCACGTCGGTGGCCCAGGCGGTGGTGTTCGTGGACAACCCGTCCAGCGATCCGGCGGGCGCGCTGCTCGACTGGCTGAACGTGCCGGCGCGCCACGTGGTCGTCGACCCGGCACTGGCCGGGCTGATCCTGCTCGACCTGCCCGACCACGACTCGATCGAGGCAGCCCATCGCGCCGAGGTGGACCGCTTGGCCCAGGTGGTCGACGTGTTCTGCTGGATCGTCGACCCGCAGAAGTACGCCGACGCTGCGCTGCATCAGGGCTACCTCCGCGCCCTGGCCAACCAT
This sequence comes from Ilumatobacteraceae bacterium, assembly GCA_037045185.1. Classification (GTDB taxonomy): domain Bacteria; phylum Actinomycetota; class Acidimicrobiia; order Acidimicrobiales; family Ilumatobacteraceae; genus JAKOUY01. The sequence continues at coordinate 188,725 of JBAOHQ010000004.1, read as the reverse complement.
GCGGGCGTCACCGTGGTGGTGATGAACCAGATCGACCGGCTCGAGCCGGCGCACCGCGAGGCGGCCCTCGCCGACCTGCGCCGCCTGCTGCGCGAGGGCGGCATGGACGACGGCGCGAACGGGGTGCGGGTGCTTGCCGCCTCGGCGGCCACGGGCGAGGGCCACGATGCGCTGCGCCGGGAGATGGCGGCACGGGTCCACGAACACCGCGCCGTCGTGGCCCGCCTCGACGCCGACCTCGACTGGCTGGGCCAGCAGCTCCGCGCCGGTATCGGCGAGGTCCGCGCCGCCAGGGTGTCGGCGGGCGTCCGTGACCAGCTGGTCGACTCCCTGTGCGCCGCGGCCGGCGTGGACGCGGTCGTGGCCGCGGTGGCCGCCCACCACCGCCGGGCCAGCACGCAGGTGGCCGGCTGGCCTCCCACCCGCTGGGTCAGCCGTCTCAAACCCGACCCGCTGCGCCGCCTGGGGCTCGGCCGCGGCCGCCCTGGCGCCGAGCGGATCACCGGCCCGACGGTGGTGCCGCGCACCGGGCTGGGCACCCCGAGCCCGATGGCCACCGCGCAGGTGGACAGCGCGCTTCGCACGGTGGTCGAGCAGCTCGGGGCCGGCGTGCCGGTGGCCTGGCAGCAGCGCCTGGCGGACGTGGCCGCGAGTGGGCGTGGTGATCTCACCGATTCGCTCGATCGTGCCGTGGCCACCACGCACCTCCCCGACGATCAGCCGCGCTGGTGGCGACTCGCCGGGCTCGTCCAGAGACTGGCCACGGCGGCGATGGTCCTTGGCCTGCTCTGGCTGCTGGTGATCGGCGTCGTTGCCTGGTTCCAGCTCCCCGACCTCCCCACGGTGAAGGTGGGCGCGGTGCCGCTGCCCACGCTGCTGGCCGTCGCCGGCGCCGGGTTGGGCGTGGTGGTGGCGGGCGCGTCCCGATGGATCTCCGGGGTGTCGGCCAGGCGTCGCGGTGGGCGCGCCAGGGGGGCGATGCGCGCCGCGGTGGCCGGGGTGGCCGACGATCGGGTGTTCGCTCCGCTCGACCGGGAGCTGCAGTCCATCGCCGGACTGGCCGAGCGGATCAAGCGCCTGGCCGGTTGACCACGGCGGACGGCGATCGTCGGTCGACCGAGCGGACGCCCTTGCTGTCGTAAAACGCCTCGCGCCGTGCCGGCGCTGGCCGCCGCCGGTCGCCACCACCGAGAGTCGAGGACCGAACCATGCGTGTGTCCGCTAACGTCGCCGCCCATGAAGCGCACGTCGTCCCTCGTCCTGGCCTTGGCCGTCTCCTCCCTCCTGGTCACGGCCTGTGGCGACGACAAGAAGGACACCAAGACAACGGCAGCGGCGGGGACCACCGCCACCGCCGGCAGCACGGCCTCAGGTGGCAGCACCGCCCCCACCGCCACCAGCCCCACCGGCACCACGCCCGCGTCCGGCACCACGGCGGCCGGCGACGGCGGCTCGGCGGCCGGTGGCCCGTACTGCGTCAAGGTCGCCGAATACAAGGCGGCATCCGACGTCGTGGGCAACCTGCTCGAAGCGGTACCGCCCGACGCCGCCAAGCTGCAGGCGGCCTTCGCCGACCTGAAGCAGCTCATGCCCGGCATGACCAGCGACGCGCCGGCCGAGATCAAGGCCGAGGTTGCCACGGTGCTGTCGACGAGCACGCAGTTCTTCGAGGTGCTCCAGCGCAACAGTTTCGATGTGGTCAAGGTGCAGGCCAACGCCGCCGACACGGCAGCGATCGAGGCACTCACCGGCAACACCCTGGTCAACCAGGCCTCCGACAAGCTGGCGGAGTACGCCAAGACGGTGTGCAAGCTGGAGAGCTGACCAGCACCGCGGGTTCACACCACGGCTGATTCACCGGCCCGACCCGGCACGACGCCGGCCACCGGGTCTGGTGGGATCCCGGCACCGAACGGGCGCCCACCGAGACGGTCCCTGCCGTGGGGCTCGTTCCAGCTCGTCAGATCCGGGCCCTGTGGGACCACACCCGTCGGGTTGATGTCCCGGTGGACCTCGTAGTAGTGGGACTTGATCTGGGCGAAATCGGTGACGTCCCCGAAGCCGGGCGTCTGGTACAGGTCCCGGGCGTAGGCCCACAGCACCGCCATCTCGGAGAGCTTGTGGCGGTTGCACTTGAAGTGCCCGTGATACACTGGGTCGAAGCGCGCCAGCGTGACCCACAGCCGGATGTCCGCCTCGGTGATGGCGTCGCCCACGAGGTAGCGGCGTGTCGCCAGGTGGTCGCTGAGCCGGTCCAGCGCGCTGAACAGGCGGGCGAACGCTTCGTCGTAGGCCTGCTGGGTGCCAGCGAAGCCGCACCGGTACACGCCGTTGTTGATCTCGCGGTACACGACCTCGTTGATCTCGTCGATCTCGTGGCGGTGGCGTTCGGGGTACAGGTCTGGTGCTCCAGGGCGGTGGTACGCCGCCCACTCGGTGATGAAGTCCAGGGTGATCTGCGAGAAGTCGTTGGTGACCACGGCCCCCGTCGGGATGTCGACGACGGCCGGCACGGTGATCCCGCGTGGGTAGCCAGGCTGGGCTCGCTCGTAGGCGTCCTTCAGGCGAGGGATCCCGAGCACCGGATCGAGCCCGCCCGGATCGAGATCGAACGTCCACGAATCGGGGTCATGGGTCGGCCCGCAGGCACCCATCGAGATGGCGGACTCCAGGCCGAGCAGGCGGCGCACGATGATTGCTCGTGTCGCCCACGGGCAGGCCCTGGCCACGACCAACCGGTACCGGCCCGCTTCCACCGGCCAGCCGTCCCCGCCGGCGGCGGTGATGCGCGCCGTCAGGTAGCGGGTATCGCGCTGGAACCTCGGGTGGACGTAGCCGGCCATGGCGCGTCGGCCCGGCAGCTGCTCAGACCGCGAGGAGGTCGCGGGCGCCGGTGTCGCTGGACGGGTGGCGCAGCTTGCTCATCGCCCGGGCCTCGATCTGGCGGATGCGCTCCCGGGTGAGATTGAAGTGCTCGCCCACCTCTTCCAGGGTGCGCGGCTCGCCGCGGTCGAGGCCGAAGCGCAGCTTGAGGATCTCCCGCTCCCGCTCGTCGAGCGGGGCCAGCAGGCGGCTGATCTCGTCGGGCAGCAGGGCGGTGGCGGCCACCTCGAACGGCGATTCGGCCGAACGGTCCTCGACGACGTCGCCGAGCTCGGCATCGCCGTCCTCGCGCAGCGGCTCGCTGAGCGAGAGGGGCTCGGCGGCGAAGCGCAGGGCCTCGGTCACCTTGTCCTCGGGCATCTCCACTTCCTTGGCCAACTCGGCCAGGGTGGCGGGGCGGCCGAGCTTGAGCTCCAGTCGGCTGCGTGCCTTTTGCAGGCGGGCCAGCGTGTCGCCGGCGTGAACCGGCAGGCGGATGGTGCGCCCGGTGTTGGCGATGCCGCGGGTGATGGCCTGGCGGATCCACCACGTGGCGTACGTGGAGAACTTGAAGCCCTTGCGCCAGTCGAACTTCTCGACGGCGTGCATCAGCCCGAGGTTGCCCTCCTGGATGAGGTCCAGCAGCGGCAGCCCGCTGGCCTGGTACTTCTTGGCGATGGAGACGACCAGGCGCAGGTTCGACTGGACGAAGGCCCGTTCGGCGTCTTCGCCCTCCTTGGCGGCGCGGCGCAGCTCACGCTTCTTGGTGGCGGTGATGTCCTTGCCCAGTGCATCGAGCTCCGCGATCGCCGTCTTGCCGGCCTCGATCTGCTTGGCCAGGCGCACTTCGTCGTCCTTGGTGAGCAGCATGTACTGACCGATGTCAGTGAGGTACAGGCGGACAAGATCCTCTTCGTCTCGTTCGACGCGATCTTTGGCCAAGGCCAACCTCCTCGCTCTCGCCACCCGTCGCAATGCTGCGCCGGGCTCAGGGGCGGATGCCCCTGGCGTTCTGCCGACACGATACCGAGGGAGTCATGCGTCACACACCCCGGCGTGTCAGTTGCTGAGCGGTAGTGCTGCCACCTTGGCCGCCGCCAGTGGTGTGACGCGGTTCAGTTCGGGGATCGAGTCGGCCAGCTGACCCGTGGGGAAGATCACCACGTTGACCCCGACGAGCACGTTCGCGCAGCGAACCACCTCGATCTCGGAGATGTCGAGTGTGGCCCCGGTGGCCTGCAGGACCTGGCGCTGCTCGAAGGCGACGTGCTGGGTGCACGCCGGCGGCAGTTGCGCCGTGACGCTCTTGGGCACGCTCAGCACGGTGACCTGCAGCGACGCGGCGCCCTGCGGCGTGCTCACGACGAACCCCGGGCAGACGTTGGTCAGCGTGTCGATCTGGCTGTCGAGCACCGCCCTGGCCTGCTCGGCGGTGCGGAACACCAGCACGGTGTTGAACAGCGACTGGGCGTTGGCAGTGTTGAGGCCGCGACCGAAGCTGCGTTGGACGCCGGGGTTCGGGGCCTCGGCCTCGACGCCGCATAGGGCCGAGCCGGCCGTGCCGTTGCCGGTCTGCACCCACCCGCCGCCCAGCTCGCCGGGGGTCAGCAGGGAGGAGATGGCGTCGGCCGACGAGATGAGGGTGGGCTTGGTGTCGACGACCGTGGGCACGGCCGACGGAGACGGCGACGATCCCCGTGGCGCGTCGGTGGCCGCTGGTGTCGCGGTGCCCGGTGGGATCGTGGACGGGCTCGACGTGCCGCCGCCGCCCGACAGGGCCACGACGATGGCGATCGTGGCCGCGGCGGCCGCGGCGAACAGCCCGCCGATCACCCGCCGATCGCGGCCGGGTGCGGGCACCGGCGGCGACGCCGGGGGCGGTACGGGATGGTCCGGTGCGGGCGGCACGGCGGTCGGCGCCGGTGTCACGGTGGGTGTGGCCCGTGTTCGTGTCGCGCCGGCAAGCGGCAGGCGTGGCGCCAGTCCGGCCGCGCCCATGGCGACGGCGAACTTCGGATGAGCGTCCAGAGCAACCGGGCGGCCCGTCTCGGTGCGGATCGTCTCGGCCACCAGCGGGATCTGGGCACTGCCACCCACCAGCAGGAAGCGGCTCACCTGGTCCATGCTCAGCCCGGCATGGACGAGCATCCGCCGCAACGTGTCGACGGTTTCGCGCAGGCGTGGGCGGATGATCCGGTCGAGATGGGCGCGGGTGAGCGTGACCGAGTGCTGCAGCCCGGGGGCGGCAACCGTGATGGTGGCGTCGGAGTCGGTGGACAGGGTCTCCTTGGCGCTGCGGCAGTCATCGCGCAGGCGGGCGACGGCGGCTTGCACAGCGGGGTCGGCCGCATCGAGCGCGCTCACCGCCCCGTCCAGCTCGTCGTCGATGTAGGACATCACGGCGGCGTCGATGTCGATGCCGCCGAATCGTTCCATGCCCTCGGGCCGGCCGATCAACCGGAAGCGGTCGTCGTCGCGCTGCACCAGCGCGGTGTCCAACGTTCCGCCGCCGAAGTCGTACACGCCGACGATCTCGCCTGGCTCCACCCGGTTGCGAGAGGCGTAGGACATCGCTGCCGCCTCCGGCTCGGTGAGCAGGCGCAGGGTGGCCAGATCGATCCCCGCCTGGCGGGCCACGCCCTCCATCATCTCCACCTTGTAGGGGCCATAGGTCGCCGGGTGGGTGAGCACGACGGACCCGGGTGTGTCACCCTCGCGCTCGCTGACGGTCTTCATCACCGCCCGCAGGACGTGACCCATCAGGGCGTCGGCGCCGAAGGGTGTGCCGCCGAGCACCAGCGGAGTGGGGTCGCCGAGCCGGCGTTTGAACTCCCGGGCAAGGCGGGCGGGCTCCGCCGCACCCCGCCTGGCGGCCGGCTCGCCGACGAGGACCTCACCGTTGTCCCGGAGAAGGACCACCGTGGGGATCACGGTGGACGCGCTGCCCAGCGTGCACACCTCGACGTGCCCGTCGCGGCCTATCGCCGCGGCGGTGTAGGTGGTACCGAGGTCGATGCCGAGCTGATAGGAGGGCTGTGCCACGTGTCAGTCCGGCGTGAACGGTGTCTGGGCGGCGCGCGCCACCATGGGCGGGACCGCGTTGGTGTTCAACTCGCTGAACAGGGCGCTGTTCTCACCGTTGGCGTCGGCGAGTCCCTGGATGCTGACAGCCGACACCACGTTGCCGCAGCGCACGGCGACGTAGTTGGTGAGGATCTTGAACGTCGGATCGGTCTGGCCGGTGAAGGTCAGGGTGACGAGGCGGATGTCGGTGCATCCGGGGGGCAGCAGCGATGTCAGCGCCGGCGGGCCGTCGAGGAACACCGCGGTGGCAACGAGGGTCTCGTTGTTCAAGGTCTCGGTGTACCCGTTGCACTCGTTGTTGACCACGGTGGCCTGGTCGGCCAGTGCGGCCCTGGCGTCCGCGGGTGTGCCGTAGACCTCGATGGTGTGGTTGACCTGCTGGAGCTGTGGGGTGGTGGCGTCCTTGACGAAGGAGGCCGACTGGTGGCCGATGGGCTGATGCGCCAGGAACGTGCCGCAGATGTCGTTGCCGGACTCGTCAACCGCGGTGTCGGCGAAACCCTCGGACAGGTCGTCCGCGGTCAGCAGTGCCGCGGCGAGATCCGCCGGGGTCACCCGGTTCACCGGGCTGGTGATCGGTGGCGAACTGGCGGGTGGTGGTGTGGCCGGAGGTGATGTGATGGGCGCCGTCGGCGCAGGGGCACTGACCGGCGTCGTCGCCGGCGACGTGGCGGGCACGGTGATCTGCGGCACAGCGGTGCGCGGCGGTTCGACGGTCTTGGGTGAATCCTTCTTGAAGAGCAGGAACGAACCCAGCCCGACGATCGCCGCGGCGGCCACGCCGACGGTGGCGATCAACCCGGTGCGCGGTGTCGACGGGCTCGGCGTCGCCGTGACCCGAGCCGTCGGGACGGCGGCATTCGGGGTGGTCGGGGCCGTCGGGGCCGCCGGGGCCGCCGGGGCCGCCGGTGCGCTCGGCGACGCCTGGCGTGGTGGTTCGGTGATCGGCTGGGTCGCCGCGGCGTTGGCGGGCAACGGTGGGGTGATGAGCACCGACGACGCCAGCTGATAGGCGGCGGCCCCGAGGCAGATGGAGAACTTGGGGTGGGCGTCGATGGCCACGGGACGTCCGGTCACGGTGCGGACCGTCTCGGCCACCAGCGGGATCTGCGAGCTCCCCCCGACCAGCAGCACCTTGCTGACGCGGGCCATGTCGATCTCGGCGCTGGCCACGGCCCGGCGCACCGCGTCGACCGTCTCGCCGAGGCGCGGCCGGATCATCCCCTCCAGGTCATCACGAGTGATGCGCACCGACTCGACCAGCCCGGGGGCCGAGACCTGGACGGTGGTGTCGGTGTCGCCCGACAGCGCCTCCTTGGCCGCCCGGCAGTCGTCCTTCAGGCGGAGCATCGCCGACTGCACCGCCGGGTCGTCGGGCTGCAGTGCGGTCAGTCGACCGCCGAGGCGATCATCGACGAAGGCCAACAGCGCGGCGTCGATGTCGATGCCACCGAAGCGCTCCATGCCCTCCGGTCGGCCGATCAACGCGAAGCCGTCGTCGGTGCGTTGCACCAGCGCGGCGTCGAAGGTGCCGCCACCGAAGTCGTAGACCGCGACGATCTCGCCCGGATCGACGCGGTTGCGTGAGGCGTAGGAGATCGCCGCCGCCTGCGGTTCGGTCAGGAACGTGACGTGATCCAGGTCGAGGCCGGCCAGGCGGGCAACCTCGCGCATCATGTCCTGCTTGTACGGGCCGTAGTTCGCCGGGTGGGTCAGCACCACCCGATCGGGCGCCGAACCCTCGCGGTCGGTCACGGTCTTGACGACCGCCTTGAGCAGGTGGCCCATCAGCGACTCGGCGCCGTACGGCGTGCCGCCGAGCACCAGCGGGGTGGGGTCGCCGAGGCGGCGCTTGAACTCACGGGCGACCCGCGTCGGTTCGGCGGTGCCACGGCGCACGGCGGGCTCGCCGACCAGTACCTCGCCGTCGGCGCGCAGCAAGACCACCGACGGGACCACCGGGCTCATCGATCCCAGCGTGCATGCTTCGACGCGCCCCCCACGTCCCACGGCAGCAGCCGTGTAGGTCGTGCCGAGATCGACGCCAAGTTGATAGCCCACTACATCCTCCCGAACGTCAGCGGTACATCATCGCGTACGCGACACCGGCGCGCCTCGATAACGTCCACTCGACCAGTTTGGTTCATTACCGCCCCGGAGGTGGTCGACATGCCCAACCCGATGCTCAACGAAGCGGCGCTCGAACGAGCGGCCAAGGCTGGATGGGGCGCACCCGATCCCGCTACCCGCGCCACACCCATCCCGCCCATCACCGACGGACCGGTCAGCACCTGGGATCCGCGGGTCATGACCGTGTCCGGCACCGCCTCGGCGACCGGCGTGCTGCTGGTGCTGCTCCTGGCCTCGGCCACGGTCGGGTGGATCTCCGGGCCCGACGCCAGTGACCTCAGCCCGAAGTTCCCGATGGCGGCCATCGCCGGTGTGATCGTCGGCCTGGTGTGCGTGATCTGGGCCAGCTTCAAGCCGATGATGGCCAAGATCCTCGCCCCCATCTATGCGCTCGGCGAGGGCTTCTTCGTCGGGGCGATCTCCAAGGCGTACAACAACTGGCAGAACGGCATCGTCATCCAGGCCCTCGGGGCCACCCTGGCGGTTTTTGCCGTCATGCTCGTGCTGTACAAGACCCGGGTCATCAAGGTCACGGACCGCCTCCGCCGTACGGTGATCGCGGCGACGGCCGGGCTGATGCTCTTCTACCTCGTGTCGTTCGTGATCCACCTGGTCACCGGCAGCGGGGTGAGCTTCCTGAACTCCTCCAGCGGCCTGGGCATCGCCTTCAGCGTGCTGGCCGCCGGCCTGGCTGCGTTCAACCTGGCGCTCGACTTCGACTTCATCGAGCGCGGCGCGGCCCGCCAGATGCCCAAGGGCATGGAGTGGTTCGCCGCCCTCGGCTTGCTGGTCACCCTGGTCTGGCTGTACCTGGAGATGCTGCGCCTGCTGGCCAAGCTGCAAGACCGCCGCTGACCACGCCGCTGAGCGGAGGGTGCCGGGTCACCCGGCGGGTACGGTACGGCGATGGCCGAACGCGTTGACTTCGCCGAGCAGGCCATGGGGTTCGCCCCGCAGCTCTACAGCGCGGCGCTGCGCATGACCCGCAACGCGGCCGATGCCGAGGACCTGCTGCAGGAGACCTTCCTGCGCGGCTATCGCAGCTTCCACACCTTCGAAGCGGGCTCGAACCTGCGCGCCTGGCTGTTCCGCATCCTGACCAACACCTACATCAACACGTATCGCTCCAAGCAGCGCCGGGTGCAAGAGACCGACCTCGGCGACACGCCCGACCTGTACCTGTACCAGGGTGTCCAACGCCTCGATCCGTCCACGCGCAGCGCCGAGGACACCCTGTTCGAGCTGTTCACCGACGACGAGGTTAAAGCAGCCCTCGAGGCCCTGCCCGACTCGTTCCGCATGCCCGTGCTGCTGGCCGACGTGGAGGGGTTCAGCTACCGGGAGATCGCCGACATGCTGGACATTCCCATCGGAACCGTGATGTCCCGGCTCCATCGGGGAAGAAAGGCGATGCACAAGCGGTTGTTCGACTTCGCCGTCGCGCGGGGTCTGATCCTGCCCGCGAGCTCACCAGACGGCGATTCCGCCCCGCCACCAACCGAGGACCTGCACCATGGCTGATTGCAACGAGACGCTGCGCGAGCTGCATACCTTCCTTGACGGCGAGCTCTCCACGCAGGCTCACGAGTCCATCTCCGGCCACCTCTCCGGTTGCGTCGACTGCCTGCAGGCCTATGACTTCCACGCCGAACTGAAGACCGTGATCCGCCAGAAGTGCAGCTCCGACGAGATCCCGCCCGGCCTGTTGGCCAGGATCGAGCTGTGCTTCGACGAGGACTTCGACGGTGACGGCAGGATCGGTTGAGAATCGCCGGGCCCGTCGCCGGCTGGCTACGCTGACGCCATGCTTGCCTACATCTGGCACTACTGGATCGGACTGATCCTGTTCCTCGTCTCGATCCTGCTCGTGCTGCAGATCGTGGTCGGATACGTGCGCAAGGTCGTCCGCCCGCAGTACCCCACCAAGCGCCAGCGCTCCGAGTAGCGCACGTCCGTGGCCGGTCCCCGGACGATCATCGACTGGGCCCTGGCCGAGCGAGTCGCCAACGGCGTCGCCGGGCGTGGCGCTCACGCCGTCCCGGCCCCGGTAACCGATCTGTCCGAGGTCATCCCCGAGATCGAGCAACGGATCGAGGACACGACCGGTCTGCGCTCGGCCCACGGGTCGGCAAGCTTCGACGTCGTCGATCGCCGAGCGTGGATTGCCGCCAACATCGGCAGCTTCCAGCATCTGCTCGCCCCACTGGCAACTCGCGCCGAGTCCATGCGGCGCGCACCGGGGCTGGGTGTGGCCCGGCGGATCACCGGCACGGAGGTCGGGTTGCTGCTCGGCTGGATGAGCCGCCGGGTGCTCGGTCAGTACGACCTGCTCGTCGGCCAGGACCCGGACGGGGGGCCGGGCGCCGGCGCGGTGTACCTGGTGGGAGAGAACATCGCCGCCGTGGAGCAGCGCTTCGGCTTCGACCCGGCCCAGTTCCGCACCTGGGTGCTGATCCACGAGTTGACCCACCGAGCCCAGTTCACCGGCGTGCCATGGATGCGTGACTACTTCGCTGGGCTCGTCGGCCAGACGTTGGCCCTGGCCAATCCTGATCCGCAGATCCTGGCCAAGACGATCGGCGCGGCGCTGCGTGACCGAGAGCAGACCCGCCAGCAGCTGCGCGACCACGGTCTGGCCGGTGTGCTGGCCACCCCGGAGCAGCGCGCCGTGATCGACCGCATCTCCGGGTTGATGTCGTTGCTCGAAGGTCACGGTGACGTGGTGATGACCCGTGCGGCCGGGCCGCTGGTGGCCGACGCGGCGCGCTTCGAGCGGATCCTGCAGGCGCGCCGCAAGCAGGGCAGCGCCGTCAACCGGGTGGTCCAGCAACTGCTAGGCATCGAGGCCAAGCTGAACCAGTACGCCGCCGGGGCCCGATTCATCGCCGCCGTGGAGGAGTCCGGCGGGCCGCGGCTGATCGACCGCTGCTGGCGATCCGCCGAGGACCTGCCCTCGATGGACGAGATCCGCACCCCGCAGCGGTGGCTGGACCGTGTCCTCGCCTGACGCCACCATCACCGGCCTCCTGGCGCGGTGTACCTTCCCGGCGCCGGGGACCGAGGTCACCTGCGCGGTGTCCGGCGGGGCAGACTCGCTGGCACTGCTGGCTCTGGCGGTCCACGCCGGGTGCCGGGCCGTGGCCGTTCACGTGGACCACCAGCTCCGTGACGGGTCCGCCGCTGAGGCCGGGGTGGTGGCCGCGGCCGCAGAGCGGCTGGGCGCCGGGTTCCGCGCCGTGACCATCGGCCCGTTCCGCGGCGGCAACGTCGAAGCCACCGCCCGCGCCGCCCGCTACGCCGTGCTACCGGCCGACGTGATGACCGGTCACACCGCCGACGACCAGGCCGAGACCGTCCTGCTCAACCTGCTGCGCGGCGCGTCGGCGGGTGTTGCCGCCATGGCGCCAGGCCCGCGCCGACCGCTGCTGGCCGTGCGGCGGTGGGAGACCACGGCGGTGTGCGCACGGCTCGGCCTGGATGTCGTGGTCGATCCGAGCAACACCGACCCGCGGTTCAGGCGCAACCGGGTCCGTCACGAACTGCTCCCGCTGATGGACGACATCGCCCAGCGCGACGTGGCGGCGCTGCTGACCCGCCAGGCCGACGTGAGCCGCGCCGACAACGAGCTGCTCGACGCGTTGGCCGAGGCGCTGGACCCCACCGACGCCGTCGCGCTCGCCGCCGCGCCGCAGGCCCTGGCGCGGCGCGCCGTGCGCCGCTGGCTGACCACCGACCATCCTCCTGACCTGGCCACCGTCGGGCGCGTCCTCGACGTGGCCGCCGGGCGGGCCGCCTCGTGCGAGGTGGGTGGCGGGCGTGTCGTGGCCCGTACCCGGCAACGACTTCGGCTGACGACGCCTCGCAACGTCCATCGGGCCAGTTAGCCTGTCCGGCGACACGGCGAGGTACGGCAAGGAGGCCAGGCGATGCCGCCGAGGCTGCGTGGCAAGTGGGCGCTGGGGATCACCCCGCGAAATTTCACCTGGATCATCAAGGACAAGCTCGCCGTGTGCGAGCGGCCAGGTGGGTACGGCGAGAACCATCGCCGTGTCCGTCGCCAAGAGGAGATCATCTGGCTGCGCGAGAACGGGTTCGGCTGCCTGATCTCGATCATCCCGGCACCGCACAACCTGCACAACTACGAAGAGCTGAACCTGCCGTACCTGCACCGCCCGTTCACCGGCATCGGCGACAGCGGCGTGTGGCTGAAGTCGTTCTACACCGAGCTCAACGGGCTGCTGGAAGGCAGCACCAAGGTGATCATCCACAACGACAATGTCGACGACCGGCTGATGGGGATCCTGGGCGGTTACATCCGCTGGAGCGGCCTGGTGGACAACCCGTCACAGGCCATCACCATCACCGAGCGCATCGCCCAGCGCCAGCTGGATCCCTTCGCCCGTGAGTTGATCCTCGGCGTCCACGAGCTCCGGTGATCCCATCTGCGCCGGCACTGCCGGAGCGGGGTCGTACAATCGCTTCATGAGCAGTCACCCCGCGGCGTGGCACGCCGACCCCACCGGGCGTCACCAGTACCGCTACTGGGACGGTCAGAACTGGACCGACCACGTCAGCGACAACGGCATCCAGTCCACCGACCCCGTCCAGCAGGCGCCGCGCATGGACCGCTTCGACTCGGCGATGACGGTTGGCAACGAGGGCGACCCCGAGCGCATCCGCCAGCAGGTCCGCGGCGACGACGCCCGGCGGTACCGCTCGGCGCAGATCGGTGAGGCCGCGTTCGTCGGTGGTGGGACCATCTTCACCGAGCCGGTGCTGGTGGTGAACCAGAAGGCCAAGCTGATCGAGCTGCGCAACGAGTACGGCGTGTTCGACCAGAACGGCCAGCGCATCGCCTCGGTCACCCAGACCGGCCAGAGCGCCGCCAAGAAGCTGGTGCGCCTGGCCTTCGACGTCGACCAGTTCCTGACCCACAAGCTGGAGATCAGCGACGCTCAGGGCCGCGTCATCATCCGCCTCACCCGCCCGGCCAAGCTGGTGAAGAGCAAGATCGTGGTGAGCGACGGCAACGACAACGAGATCGGGCGCATCGTCCAGGACAACGTGTTCGGCAAGATCCACTTCACGATGGAGGCCGGCGGCCAGAACGTCGGGTCGATCAACGCCGAGAACTGGCGGGCCTGGAACTTCAACATCCAGGACGCCACCGGCGCCGAGGTCGCCAGGATCACCAAGACCTTCGAGGGGATCGCCAAGACGATCTTCACCACCGCCGACAACTACGTCGTGCAGATCCACCGCGTCCTGCCCCAACCGCTGAACGCGCTGGTCGTGGCGGCGGCGCTCAGCGTCGACACGGCACTGAAGCAAGACTCCCGCGGCCTGAACTGATGGCCACGGTCACCGTGCGCGGGACCGCGGCGCGCCAGGTGCAGCCGGACTTCGTGGTGGTGTCACTCGGGCTCACCACGGTGGCCAAGGACGCGCCGGCCGCGCTGGACCTGGTGGCCCAGTGGTCCGACCAGCTGGCCGACCTGCTGGCCGGGTTGGGGCTGCGCCAGCAGGACTGGGTGACCGAAGGCGTCAACGTCGCCGAGGAGTTCGAGTGGCGCAAGGACGCCCAGGTCAGCGTGGGGTACCGGGCCACCACGGGCGTGGCTGCCACGCTGCGCCAGCTCGACCAGGTGGGCAGGCTCCTGCGGGACGCGGTGGGCGCCTGCCACGCCACGGTGCGCACCCTGGCCTGGCAGGTCGACCCGGACAACCCGGCGCGCCGGGAGGTGCTGGGTGACGCGGCGCGTGACGCCCGCCAGCGCGCCGAGGCCTACACCGCGGCACTCGGTCTGGGCCTCGGCAAGGTCGAGGCGATCAGCGACGAACCGCTGCGCGGCGGCCCGGACGCCGGCGGGCCGATGGAGGCGATGGCCTACGGGGCCCGCTCGAAGATGGCCGACGCCGACGCGTCGATGACCGTCAGCGGTGGTCTGGTCTCGCTGTCGTCCGAGGTGTACATCCGGTTCTCGACCGTGTCCGCAAGTTAACTCTGGAGTAACATTCTGGTTGATGGCCGGACAACGAGTTCTGGTGAGTGGGATGGGCGGTGAGCTCGGCTCCCTGACTGCCAGCCTGTTGGAGAGCGAGCCGTGGGTCGGGTCACTGATGGGGATCGACGTCGACCCGCCCAGGCGGCGGCTGCGCAAGGCCCAGTTCCATCTGATCGATCCGAAGAACCGGCCGCGCATCGTCGACGAGGTGACGAAGTTCAACCCGCACGTGATGATCCACCTCGCGGTGTGGGAGCCCGACGCCCGTGCCAAGCACGAGATCGCCCGGCGCTTCACCCATGACGCCACGACGGCCATCGTCGGCGCCGCCGCCGAGTGCCCGGCGATGGAGGCCCTGGTGGTGCGCAGCGGCATCGAGGTCTACGGACGCCACCGCAACGCGCCCACCCGTCCGGACGAGACGGCCCGGCTCGACCCGTCCAGCGAGTACGGCGTGATGCTGGAAGACATCGAGCGCACGGCCAGGGCCGTGGGGAAACGCGTCAAGCTGTCCGTCGCCAAGCTGCGCCTGGCCACGGTGCTCGGCCCGCACGTGCCCAGCCCACTGGGCCGGCTGCTGCGCCTGCCGGTGGTGCCGTTCAGCGCGCTGGCCGATTCACCCTTCGCTGTGGTGCAGGACCGGGACGCGGCCAGGGCGTTCGTCGCCGCCGCGGCCCGGCGCTACGACGGCCCGGTCAACGTGGTGGCCCCCGGGGCCATCACCACGTACCAGGCGGCGCGCCGCGGCAACCGGTTCCCGCTCCCGCTGATCGGACCCGAATGGGCGGCCGTCCGGCGAATCACCCATCTGGCCGGGGTGCCCATCCCCGACCACGTGCTCGAGATGATGCACCGCGGCCGGCTGGCCGACGATCGCCTGCTCCCCGAGGCGCTCGGGGTGGCCCCCGAGCGGACCACCCCCGAGGTCATCGACCGCCTGTACGCCTGGGAGAGCGTCGTGCGGGTCATCAACGGTGAGAGGAGCGTGGCGTAGTGGTCGCCCAGGTCATCCGCCTCCCGCAGCGAGCGGCCGAGGCAGCGGCCTCGGCCATCACCCGGCCGGTGCGCCCGCTACTGGCGCCGTTCATGGTCGACGACTGGGGCCGCGACCAGCGGTTCATCGACGTCGTCGGCCCGTTCGCCCGGCTGCGCTGGCGGGTGATGGTGGGCGGCGTGCACCACCTGCCGTCGCGCCACGGCGCGCTGCTCGTCGTCAACGACCGCCAGGGTTCGTTCTCCCCGCTGATGGCCGCGCTGGCGTTGTCCCGGGTGACCAAGCGACCGGTGCGCTTCGCCGGGCGTCCGGACATCGCTCCGGCAGGGCCGCTGCTGCGCCGCCTCGGCGGCATCCTGGCCCGGCCCGACGAGGTGCGCTGCGCCCTGGCCCATGGTGATCTCGTCATCGTCAGCACCACCGAACAGGCCAGCCGGCAGGCCGGCACGGTGGATCACCGGCTGATCCAGCCGGCGGTGCTGGAGCACACCACGATCCTGCCGGTGGCCACCCTGACCCACCGTGTCCGCCGTGACGCCCGGGTGGAGATCGGCGCGCCGATCCGCCACTCCACGAAGCGCAAGGGCCCCCTCGCCGAGGTGGAGCTGGCCGACTCCACCCAATCGCACCTGCAGCGGTTGCTCGACGGCTTCGGAGGATTCTGATGCCCTACGCAGTGGCCTCCGACGGGATCCGCCTGCACTACCAGGACATCGGTCGCCATGGCGCGCCGGTGGTGCTGTTGATCCAGGGCCTCGGGGCCGACAAGAACGGCTGGATCGCCCAGCGCCCGGCGCTGATGCTGCGCTACCGGGTCATCGCCTTCGACAACCGCGGCGCCGGCCGTTCGGACAAGCCGTTCGGGCCGTACACCCTGGAGCAGATGGCCGACGACGCGGTCGCCGTGCTGGACGCCTGCGACGTGGACCGGGCCCATGTGGTGGGGGCGTCGATGGGCGGGGCCATCACCCAACTGGTGTACCTGCGTCATCCGGAGCGTGTGCGCTCGATGGTGCTGGCCTGCTCGGCCTGCCGCAACGTGCCGTGGCGTGAGGAGCTGCTGCAGTCATGGGCCGACCTGGCGATGTCCAAGGGGATGGGCGTGATGGCCCATCACGCCGGGCGCTGGGTGATCGGGCCACGCTCGTTCCGCCGGCTCTGGCCGGCCGTCGGCTGGCTGGGGCCGCTGGCCATGGGTCGCGTGCCGCACGCCTTCGCCGCCCAGGTCAAAGCGATCATCTCGGTGAACGACGGGCAGGCCGACAACCTCCGCGACGTCAAGGTCCCGACCCTGATCATGGTGGGCAACCAGGACATCCTCACCCCGCGCGCCGACAGCGAGGAGATGAACGAGCTGATCCCCGGATCGGAGCTGGTGGTCATCTCCGGGGCGGCGCACGGGTTCATGATCGAGCACGCCTCCACCTTCAACCGAGTGCTCAAGGAGTTCCTCGAACGGGTGTCCCACGAGCGTGCCGACGCCGTCGGCTCACCCGTCGCCCTCGTCGGGTGATCCCCTTCGACGACGCCCTGCGCGCTCGGCTGGCCGGCAACCTGGTGCGGCATCCGCGCCTGACCATCGACGCCGGTGGACGTCGCCGTGCCGCGGTAGCCCTCACCGTGGTTCCCGGCGAGCACGGGGCCGCGTTCTGGTTGTGCCTGCGCCCGTCCCGGCTCAGTGAGCACGCCGGTCAGTTCGCCCTGCCGGGCGGGCGGCTTGACCCCGGGGAGACGGCGGTGCATGCGGCACTGCGTGAGCTGGACGAGGAACTCGGCGTGCGCCTGGCCGAGGATCAGGTGCTCGGGATGCTCGACGACTACCCGACACGTAGCGGCTACGTGATCACCCCGGTGGTCGTGTGGGGCGGCGACGCTCCGGTGCCCTCACCCAGCCCGCACGAGGTGGAGGTGCTGTTCGCCATCGGCCTCGAACAGCTCACTCGCGACGACTCGCCGGTGTTCGTGGCCATCCCCGAGAGCGACCGCCCGGTGGTCCAGCTCCCCACCGACGTCGCCACGCTCCACGCGCCCACCGCGGCGGTGTTGCTGCAGTTCCGCTGCGTCTGCCTCGACGGTCACGTCGGGCTGCGCGTCGACCACCTCGAACAGCCCGTTTTCGCCTGGCGCTGACCCGCCAGGGTCAGGCCCGGCCGGTGTGGCCGAAGCCGCCGCCGCGATCGTCGCCGTCGTGGGCCGCGACGACCCTCCAGCGGACCTGCTCGACGCGCTGGACGACGAGCTGGGCGATGCGGTCGCCGCGGCGGACCTCGAAGGGCCGGTGCGGGTCGGTGTTCAGCAGGATGACCTTGACCTCGCCGCGGTAGGCGGCGTCGATCAACCCCGGCCCGTTCGCCACGGTGACCCCGTGGTGCAGGGCGTTGCCGCTGCGCGGCAGGACGAAGCCGGCGTGGCCCGGCGGGATGGCGATGGCGATGCCGGTGGGCACCAGCTCCCGCCCGCCGGCCGGGGCGACGGTGACGTCGATCCGGGCGCGCAGGTCCAGCCCGGCATCGCCCGGGTGGGCGTAGTCGGGAAGGGCCAGGTCGGTGTCGAGATGGACGACGTCGATGGCCAGGGTGTCGGGGCGTGGCTCGGCCGGGGTCGGGTCGGGCATGGCTGCACTCTACGCTCGGGTCCCATGTCCACGTCCGCCCGGCCCCCCAGTGTCGACCGCCTGGCGCGGGCGGTGTCGGCGGCCACCGGGCTGCCCCACGCGGTCAGCGTGGACCTCGCCCGGCGGGCGATCGCCGGGGGCGCCACCGCCGAGGCCGGCGTCGTGGCCGACGCGGTTGCCTGGCGCCGCCAGCTGCTCGGGCCGGTGATCAACGCCACCGGCGTGCTGTTGCACACCAACCTCGGCCGCGCCCCGCTCCCCGTCCATCACGCGGCTCGCCCCACCAACGTGGAACTGGATCTGGTGACCGGCCAGCGCGGCTCTCGGCAGCGCGGTGTGGGCAGCCTGCTGGCCTCGTTGTGCGCGGCCGAGGCGGCGATGGTGGTGAACAACAACGCCGCCGCCGTGCTGCTGGCCGTGGCCGCGCTGGCTGCCCGGCGTGAGGTGCTCGTCAGCCGAGGTGAGAGCGTGGAGATCGGTGGCGCGTTCCGCGTGCCCGAGGTGATCGAGCAGTCCGGGGCGACGCTCGTGGACGTGGGCACCACCAACCGGACCCGCCTCGCCGACTACCGCCGGGCCATCAGCCGCGCCGGCGCCGACGTGGCCGTCGTGCTGAAGGTGCACCCCAGCAACTACCGGGTCGACGGCTTCGTCGAGTCCACGACCGTCGCCGATCTGTCCACGCTGCCGGTCCCGGTGATCGCCGACCTCGGCAGCGGGCTCATCGATGCCAACTGCCCGTGGCTGTCCGGCCCGCCGCCGGCCTGGTTGGCCGGGGAACCGGCGGTGCGCCAGTCGATCGACGAGGGCGCGGCGCTGGTGACCTTCAGCGGGGACAAGCTGTTCGGCGGCCCACAGGCCGGCATCATCGCCGGGCGCGCCGAGTTCGTGCAGCGCTGCGCGGCCCACCCGCTGGCGCGCGCCCTGCGCCCAGGGGTGCATGTGCTGGCGGCGTTGCAGGACGTGGCCCTGGCCTACCTCGGCCGCACCGTGGTCGGCGAGGTGCCGTTCTGGCGGATGGCGGCCGCGCCCCTGTCCGAGGTCCGCGCCCGCGCCGAGCGCCTCGGCGAGCGGACCGGGGGCGCCGTCGTCGAGTCCGAGGCGGTGCCCGGTGCGGGCTCGGCGCCCGGCGCCGTGGTCCCGTCGGCGGCGGTTGCCTTCGACGGTGACCTCCTGGCAGCGCTGCGTGAGGGGGCCACGCCGGTCATCGGTCGTGTCCGTGACGGGCGAACCCTGTTGGACCTGCGCAGCGTGGATCCGGCCGACGACGAGGCCCTCACCGCGGCCGTCCAGCACGTCACGGGTGGCCGATGACGGTCGTCAGCACGGCCGGCCACGTGGACCACGGCAAGTCCTCACTGGTGCTGGCGCTCACCGGAACTGATCCCGACCGCTTCGAGGAGGAGAAGCGCCGCGGCCTGACCATCGACCTCGGCTTCGCCCACACCGTGCTGCCTTCTGGCGCCGAACTGAGCCTGGTGGACGTCCCCGGCCACGTGCGCTTCCTGCGCAACATGCTCGCCGGAGTGGGCGCGGTCGACGCCTGCCTGTTCGTGGTGGCCGCCACCGAGGGGTGGAAGCCCCAGAGCGAGGAGCACCTGCGGATCCTGGCCCTGCTGGGCGTGCGCCGCGGCGTGATCGCGCTCACCAAGGCCGACCTGGTGGATGACGAGTGGCGCGACCTGCAGGCCATGGACGTGACCGACCGGGTGGCCGGCACGTTCCTGGCCGACGCCCCGCTCGTGCCGGTCAGCAGCGTCACGGGCGTCGGGCTCGACGATCTGCGCGCCGCACTGGAGGCTCTGCTGGCCGCCACTCCGCAGCCACCAGACGGCGGCCGGCCGCGGCTATGGGTGGACCGGGTGTTCGCCGCCAGGGGCAGCGGCACGGTGGTGACCGGCACTCTGACGGGCGGCTCGCTCACCATCGACGACACCGTGGACGTGCTGCCCGGCGGGCGAACGGCGCGGGTGCGCGGGTTGCAGTGCCACGGCGTCGGCCGGCGAACCGTGACGCCGGGGCATCGGCTGGCGGTGAACCTTGGCGGCGTTGACCATGACCACGTGGACCGCGGCGACGCGCTGGTGGTCGCCCGACAGTGGCGACCCACGCAGCGCTTCGACGCCACGCTGGACGTGCTCGGGTCGCTCGATCATGTGGTGTCCCGCCGCGGCGCCTATGCGGCCTACGTGGGCAGCGGTGAGTTCCCGGTGCGGGTCCGCGTGTTGGGCGCGGCGTCGATCGCTCCCGGCGGGCGCGGGTTGGTCCGCATCCATCTGGCCACCTCATTGCCGCTGGTCGCCGGTGACCGCTACGTGCTGCGCGAGTCGGGCCGCAACGAGACGGTGGGCGGTGGCGAGGTGCTGGATGTGGCGCCGGTTCGCCCGGCCTCCAAGGCCTGCCCGGACGGCACGGTGGAGCGTGTGGTGGCCGAGCGCGGCTGGGTACGTGCCGACGACCTGGAGGCGTGGACGGGGAGGCGGGTGGACTCGACGGTGGGCCCGTGGGTGGTGTCGTCCGCGGCGTTGGCCGCCACCGAGGCCGGTCTTCGGGAACGCATCGCAGCCGCCGGTGACCTCGGCCTGGACGTGGGTTCGCTGGACGATCGCCAGCGTGCCGTGCTGGGCGGCCTGGGCGGTGTCACGGTGGTGGGGGGTCGGGTGCGCCCGGCCGAGGTCCGTGACCCGCTGGCCGATCACCCGGTGCTGGCGGTGCTCCGCGCCGGTGGCGTCACCCCGCCGGCGCCCGCCGGCGTGGACCGGGCGACGCTGCGTGAGCTGGTGCGGCGCACGCTGCTGTTCGAGCGCGAGGGGATCTACTTCCACCCGGTGGCGCTGGACCTCGCCGAGCGTGCCGCCGCAGCGTTGCTCGCGTCCCGCCCGGACGGGTTCACGGTGGCCGAGCTGCGTGATGCGTTGTCGATGTCACGCAAGTACGCCCTGCCGCTGGTGAACGAGCTGGACGCCAGAGGGATCACCCGCCGGCGCGGCGACTTACGAATCGGCGGACCCCGGCTGCGCCCCGACCTCACCTGAGGCGCCGGGCGCCTCGCTGGCGGCGGCCGGGTCGGCGGCGGCCAGGTCCGCGCTGTCCGAGTCGGGGGTGGCGTGCTTGGCGGCGGCGCTCGCGGTAGTCCCGGGCGGCGCCCTCCTGGGGTTCCACGTCCAGCGTGACGCCGTCGATGCCGACTACCCGCAGCGTGGCGCCGGCCGGGATGGGGGTGGCCCGGTTGGTGCGCGCCCGCCACGTCGCCCCGCTGACCTCGGCCACGCCGTTGGGGTCGATGGCCACCACCGCGGTGCCCAGATGACCGATCATCCACTCGCGGCCGATGGTGGGCGTGGCGAACCGGGTGCGGACCATCGACGGCATGCCGACGATGAAGGTGAACATCACGCCGACCACGCCCACGATCAGGGTGAGCCACGGCAGGCGCAGGCTGGTGCCCGGCAGCGAGCGGAACAGGAACCAACTGGCCGGCACGAACATGATCAGACCCATCGCCGTCCAGAACCGGGGGATGCCCACCTGGGTGTCGACGGCGAAGGCCAGGATGGCGGCGATGAGCAGCCCCAGCGCCCAGCCGCGCACGGGCAGTGCTGCCAGGCCGTAGCAGCCCAGCACGGTGCACACGGCGCCGATCACGCCGGCGATGCCCACCCCGGCGGTGAAGAACTCGAAGACCAAGAGGCACAGCCCGATGACGAACAGCAGGTAGGCCATCGCCGGGCTGGCCACCGTGTGCATCAACTCGTCGATCTGACCCATCTGCAGGAAGCGGACCAGCGTGCTGTTCGATTGCGCGGCGCCGTCCTTGCCCACCTCCTGCGTCAGCGTCGCCAGCGTCTTGCCCTTGGCGGTCAGGCCGTCCATCGCCCCGACCATGCTGCGCACGGTGGGCACGCCCTCGTCGGTGGTGTTCAGCTTCAGGATCCCGGCGGTTCTGGCGTCCTTGAACGACATCGATCCGCTGGCCAGGGTGTCGGCGGCCGCGCCGAACGACAGCGGCTTGCCGCCCACCGACAGCATCCGGCCGGTGTGCCCGAGGCGGCTGCCCGGCACCATCGCCGTTGCGTCGGCCACCGCGAACAGCTGCGCCGGCGTGCCGTAGGCACGGGCCGAACGTGACGGTCCCACCCACACCGCGACGGCCACCTTGGCGTTGGCGACGCGCTCGAACAGTTCCGCCATCCGTGCGTCGGAGACCACGGCGCCCTTGGTGTTGAGCTGGAGGATCAGCGCTTGTGAGCCGTTCGTCTCGGTGCGGGCGATGGTCTCTTCGATGGTGTCGACGACGATCTCGTCGAACAGCCCGGACACCTGCAGCACGTCCACCGGGGCCGGGCCCGCTGTGGGGGTTGCGTCACCGCTCTGGGCGCCGGCGTGGTGCCATCCGGCGAGGCTCAGCATCGAGCCGAACAGAAGGGCGATGGCTAGTCTGCGCACGAGTGCCTCCGAAGCGCGTGAATCCGCTGCAGTTCTTGTCGTCCACCCGGCTGGTTGTGGTAGCCGGGAAGGGTGGGGTCGGGAAAACCACGGTAACGGCTGTTCTGGCGCGCGCCGCATTCCGTCAGGGACTTCGTGTGCTGGCCGTGGATCTGGACGGCAAGCCGACGCTCGGTGAGCTGCTGCCCGACCAGCCGACGATCTCGATCAGCGCCCAGGCGGCGCTGGCCGAGTACCTCGACGGTCACGGTCTGCACCGTGTGGCCAAGCGGCTGCGCAACAGCGGCGTGATCGACGTGGTGGCCAACGCTGCCCCGGGGATCGACGACATCGTCGTGCTCGGCAAGCTCAAGCAGTTGGAGCGCTCCGGAGACTTCGATCTGATCCTGGTGGACGGCCCCGCCGCCGGGCACGCCGTGACGCTGTTGATGGCGCCGGCGAGCCTGTATTCGGCGGTCCGTGGCGGGCCGATCCGCGCCCAG
Organism: Ilumatobacteraceae bacterium; assembly: GCA_037045185.1. Classification (GTDB taxonomy): domain Bacteria; phylum Actinomycetota; class Acidimicrobiia; order Acidimicrobiales; family Ilumatobacteraceae; genus JAKOUY01. The sequence goes on along the minus strand of JBAOHQ010000004.1, from coordinate 166,108 downwards.
GCCGAGGAGGTGGCCGAGATGCTGGCCGATCACCGCCGCAGTCAGGTGTGCCTGGTGACGTTGCCCGAGGCCACGCCGATCAGTGAGGTGCTGGAGACGGCTGCCCTGTTGAGCAACCGGGTCGACGTGCGGCTGGGGCCGATGGTGGTCAACGCCGTCGACCGCGGCCCGATGCTGGACGAGTCCGCAGGAGGCACGGGGTCGCCGATGAGCCAGGCCGCGGCGTTCACCAACGAGCGCCGGGCGATGCACGCCGCGCAGATCTCGGCGTTGGGCGACGCGTGGGGCGATGGGCGCCTGATCATCCCGCTGGTCGACGGCTCGGCGCTGGGCCCGGAGGGGATCGACGCGTTGGCCGAACGCCTGGTGGACGCAAGGTGAGCGCGCTGGTGGGCACGGTGGCCACCGCCGACGTCATCATCTGCTGCGGGTCCGGTGGCGTGGGCAAGACCACCACCGCGGCGGCGATCGCCATGCAGGCCGCCGAGATCGGTCGCCGCGCCGTGGTGATCACCATCGATCCGGCGCGCCGACTGGCAGACGCGCTCGGTGTGCCAGGGGAGCTCAACAACGAACCGCTGCGCCTCGACCTCGACGCGCCGGGGGAGTTGTGGGCGCTGATGCTCGACGCCAGCAGCACCTTCGACGGGCTGGTGCTGAAGTACGCGGCCGACGACAACCAGGCCCAGCGGATCCTGGCCAATCCCTTCTACCGCAACGTCGCCAGCACGCTGAGCGGCACCCAGGAGTTCATGGCCGCCGAGCGCCTTCATGCGCTGTATGCCGACGAGCGCTTCGACGTGGTCATCGTCGACACGCCGCCCACGCGCAGCGCGCTGGATTTCCTGGCCGCGCCGCGGACCCTCACCCGGTTCCTCGACCATCCGCTGTTCAAGCTGATCATGCTCCCCGCTCGCCGCGGGTTGCGCGTCCTGAACCTGGCGACCCAGCCCATCCTGCGTTCCATCAGCAAGGCGGTGGGCGGTGAGGTGCTCACCGATGCGATGGCGTTCTTCCAGGCGTTCCAGGGGATGGAGATCGGGTTCCGGGCCCGGGCCGACGAGGTCAGCGGGCTGGTCACGTCACCCGCCACCCGGTTCGTCCTCGTCGCCTCGCCGCGGGCCGACACGGTGGAGGAGGCCCGCTTCTTCGCCGGGCGACTGGCGCAGAGCGACATCGACGTCGCCGCGCTGGTGGTCAACCGGTGCACGCCGATCTTCGGAGCACCCCCGGGGCGCGTCCCGCGCACGGCCCGCGGTCGCGCGGCCTACGACAACCTGCTACGGCTCAACGAGATGGCCCGCCACGAGCGTGAGCATGTGGGCGCGGCGCTGGGCGACCTGGCAGGCGGAGCGGTGTGGGTGCCGCTGTTGGCCCACGACGTGCATGACATGGAGTCCCTGGAGCGGATCAGATTCCACCTGTTCGGCCGGACCGGATAGCGTCTGGCCCGTGCACATCCTGGTAGCGGCCGATGCCGATTACGTGGTCAACGATGTCGCCGCCGCACTCGGCGGACCCGACGTCTCGTTCACGTTGGTCAGTGACGGCCGGGCCGTTGCCGGCGCGGTGAAGGCCAGGACACCCCACATCGCCATCCTCGACCTGCAGGTGGGCTCGATGGGCGGGATGGCCATCGCCATGGCGCTGCGCCTCGATGAGAGCGCCGGCGCGCTGGAGCATGTGCCGCTGCTGATGCTGCTGGACCGCCGCTCCGACATCCACCTGGCGCGGCGCTGCGGCGCCGAGGGCTACCTGGTCAAGCCTCTGAACCCGCTGAAGCTGCGCCGCGCCGTCCAGGAGATCCTGTCCCCGGCCGACTCCGCGGACGACGAGCCCGATGACGGTGCCGCCGAGGCGGATTCCACCGAGCAAGTTCCAGCACCCGCCGGATAGCATCGTCTGGCACCATTCGGGGTGTAGCGCAGCTTGGTTAGCGCGCCACGTTCGGGACGTGGAGGCCGGGAGTTCAAATCTCCCCACCCCGACCACAAAGCCCCTGGTCACGGGCCTGCGAGAGCAGCTCGGACGAGGGGTTTCGTCGTTCCAGAGGCCCCGTGGGAGCCATTGTGGGAGCCATTCGGGGGCGTACAGTGGGTGCCGACCGACTGGAGGCCCGCCATGCCGCGAACGCCGACGACCCGCTCGCACGGAGAGGGCTCGATCTACCGAAGCGATTACACGCGGCGCGGCAGCGGTGTGACCGTGGAGCGGTGATCGCCTGGGTCGACGTCGGTGTCGGCCGAACGGCGAGCGTCTCCGGAAGAAGATCACCGGGCCGACCCGCAAGGCGGTCGCCGACAAGTTGCGTCAGCTCCGGCGCGAGCAGGACGCCGACGTCGATGTGCGCCAGAAGTCGATGACGGTGGCCGACCTCGCCCGTGCGTGGCTCACCAACCTTGAGCGGAACGAGGGCACGAAGGAGGAGGGGACGATCCTGCGCCTGCGACCGCGAGTCGAGCGGCACATCGGCCCCGCCGCCCGGATAGGCGGTCGCCAACTCGATCAACTCACCGTCGCCCAGGTCGAGGGGTGGCTGCGTCGCGAGGCGCTGTCCGGCGGCAAGGGCGGCAAGCCGCAAGCCCGGGCGAGCTGCCGGGACGACCAGCAGATGTTGGGCGAAATGCTGGAATGGGCGATCGCCCGCCGGTACATCACCGGGAACCCGGCGCGGATCGCCAAGCTGCCGAACGACCGTTCCGCCACCGATCCCGACGCACCGTCGGTCTACAAGCAGTCAAAGGCGAAGGAGTCGTTCACGCGCGAGCAGTACGTGTCGCTCATGGCCGTGTTGACATCGACCGACGACGACGAGTTCAGGATCGCGACCCCGAACGCCTACTTCGTCGCCTTGCTGAGCATCGGCGCGCGACCCGGCGAGATCGACGACCTGCGGTAGGAGCGGGTCGGCGTCGAGCGGCGCACGATCACGCTCGACCGTTCGATCAAGCGCGCCGACGGCGGGCCCCGCTCGGCATCGGCCCGACCAAGACCGGCACCGGCGCGACGTCGAGATGACGGACCTGCTCGTGTCGGCGCTGCACCGGCACCGCAAGCAGCAGGCGGAACGCCGCCTGAGGGTCGGCCCGCACTGGACGGCCGATCCTCGCTGGGCCGACCTCGTGTTCACGTCAGAAGTCGGCACGCCGGTCGACCCGTCGCACGCCCGCCGCGACTTCAAGAAGATCTGCGCACGCGCCGACGTGCCGTCGCTGTCGTTGTACGAGATGCGCCACACCGTCGCCTCGCTGATGGTCGACGCCGACGTCCCGCTCCGCAAGGTCGCCGACCTGCTCGGCCACAAGGACCTCGAGATGGTCGTGAAGCGCTACCGCCACCGCACCGAGGGAGTCGTGATGTACCACGTCGCCGTCCTCGGCTCGTTGATCGCCGACACACGCTAGATCGAACGCCTTGCCGTGCCGCTTGGCTGCCACGGCTCGAGGCCCGACACATCCGGCGTCGTCCGGCGGTAGCCGCCGTTCGCAAGCGTGGTCCTCGGTTCCTGGACAGACGCGAGCGCGTCGGCGAGCCGCTTGATCGTCGACCAGCGTGGGTCGAGGCGGCCGCTCTCGATCTTGCTGCTGTCGCCCTGAGCGATGCCCGAGAGCGCTGCAGTCTCCGCAAGCGTCAGGCCGAGGTTGATGCGCCGCTCGCGGAGCACATCACCAGGGTGCGGTGGAAGCGCCCCTAGATCGAACGCCCAAGGCGACGGCATGACCTCAGGCTATGGAGAATTTCCTATACCCAGGCGATCCGGCGACGGTCGACCAGACGAGCGCCAGCTTCAGCGGCGCTCGACGCCGGCAGTCGCTAGCGCCTCGGCGAACACTTCGGCAGGGCCCAACACGTCGAGGTGGACGACCTTGCGTCCGAACGGGCCTTCGACGATGTCGATGACTTCGGCAACGACCGGGTGGTCGTCATCGCCGGCGACCACGACCGCACCGGGGCGAACCGCGTCGGGCACGCGACTCCGATCGAGAAACGCCCAGACCTAACCGGTCTCGTCGATCCGGTTGACGTCGGCAGGGGAGGGTCACGTGCGTCGACATGGTGCTACTTCCGTCCCCGATCGTAGTGACGCTTGGGAGTCGGGTCGCCGAACAGACTCGCGGACGCGGCCGTCGTCAGGCCCACAGCGCCCAGGCGGGGAGCGCCATCACTCGATCGCCGAGTTGGTACGCGTCGGGGCCGGTGTGCAGCACTGCCCCGGCCACGAATCGATCCCCCAACTGGTCTCGCAGCCAATAGAGGTGCTTGGCGTCGTTGGTACCGATCGCTCCGCCCGCTTTGACCTCGAACGCGAACACTCGTCGACCGGGCAACTCGATCACGATGTCGACCTCCTCACGGCCGCTCTTCGTGCGCAGGTGCGAGACGCGCGCGCACGTGTACCAACCGCGGCAAGTTCGCTGCGCAGTTGCGCGGCGACGAACGTGTCGAGTGTTCGGCCGAGCAGATTGCCGTCGTCGATGATCGTCTCGGTGGTGGCCCCGAGTGCGGCGGTCATCAGCGAGCTATCGACCACATACCGCTTCGCCGTGTGCGTCAACGTTTGGAGACGGTTGTCGGACCACGCCGGCACCGACTCGACCACGAACAACGACTCGAGCAAGGCGTCGTAGGCGAGCGCTGTTCGTCGATCGATTCCGGCTGCGTCGTAGAGGGTCTTGTGCTCAGGGATCCCGGCTGAGCTCGCGGCCAGCACCTCGAAGTAGCGCGACAAACGGACCGTGTCGCGGTCACCGATGAACGTCGAGCTGTCGCGCGTCAGCAGCTGGTCGACGTAGTCATCGAGCAGCGCTGGAGCAGCGGGACTGGTGGACAGCGCGACGAGCGGGAGGCCACCACGCACCGCCAAGTCGATGTAGTCGCGGAGGTTGAGCGGTGCGGCTGGCCGAGCGAATACACCCGGGTCCAGGCGGCCGACTCGTTCGAGGAACCCGGGTTGGTCCGGGAGCGGCCCGGTTGCGAGCAGCTCGCGTTGGGTGAAGCCGTACATCTGGAGGCGTACGAGGCGTCCGGTGCCGGGCCAGGCGTCCTGTTCCAGTTCCGCGCGGACGCTGCCCGTGAGGATGAACCGCCCCGGCCTCGGGTCGTCGTCGACGGCTCGTTTGACCGCGCCGAGCACGGTCGGGACCTCCTGCCACTCATCGAGGAGGACAGGTTCGGGGCGACCCGACAGCGCCGCTGTCGGGATCGGCGCGGAATGCTTCTGCCTGAATCGGCTGATCGAGGCGGACCTCACTTGCCGCGTGTCTGACGCGCGGTCGTGGTCTTGCCTGCGGCACGAGGCCCGTTGATCAACACCGCCGGTACGGCGCCGAGCAGCTCGCGGAGCCGGGCGTCGAGGAGCCGAGGGCGATAACTGGTGGTCCCTGCCGGCTGAGCCATGTCGAACACCGTATCAGCGAATAGCTGGGGATTCCCGTTTTGGAACGGTCATCAATGCTGTTTTGGAACAAGTTTCAATGACGGTTTCGCACAGGGCTGTCCGGAGCCGCGGTCAGCGTCACAGGCCGATGTCGAGACTCGGAACTCGTGGCTGGGGTGCCGGGCGCGCGGCCGACGGCGCCGTCGGGACAAGCCGTTCGCGGGCGTCGTCGATCGCCCAGTTCGCTCGCTGCCAGTCGAGGCGGGCGAAGGTGTCGCTGGCGGGTGGTTGGGTGCCGAGGGTGGTGCGGCGGTCGGTGATGTCGTGGTCTTGGCGGTAGCGCTCGATGTCGATGACGGCTGTGACCCATTGGCGGTCGAGTTCGCCGCTGGGAGGGCGTGTGCCGAGGGTCTTGGTGATGTAGGCGGGTGGGTCGTTGACGACGCGGACGATCTGGTCGTGGAGTCGGCGGCCGAGCACGCGGTCGATCTCGGCGAGTTCGACCGCGTCGGCAGCGTGGGCGGCGAGGTGGCTGGCGCGTCGGTGTTGGCTGGCTTCGAGTCCGGCGATCTCGTGGTCGAGGCGTTCAACCCGTCGTTCGCCTTCGTCAAGCCGGAGGTGTGCGTGGGCGAGGTCGTGGTCTGGTTGGCGGCGCTCGCGCCAGGGTCGGATACGGCATTCGAGCTTGGCGACCTCCAGGCGCCGATCGATGACGTTGCGTGCCGCTTCGTGTCGGGCTGTGGCGAGCGCGGCGAGGTCGGTGGCGCGGTCGCGAGGTGCTTCGTTGAGGACGGCGTGGACTCGCTGTCGTTCGGCGAGGAGGTCGGCGGTGCTCCACATCTCCAGTGGTGTCGGGGCGATGCTGTCGAGGGCGAGTTGCTCGTTGCGGCACCGTTCGAAGCCGGCGGCGAGCATGTCGAGCGCGTCGTCAGGGCCGATCGTGGGGGCGTGGGGGCCGTCCCACACCTCAGTGGCTGTCGCGAATGTTTCTCCAGCGCGTTTCGCGTGTCATGTGGGGGCGAGTTGGCGGAGGAGGTGTCTGCTGTGGGCGGCCCATATGAAGCCTTCGGTGACGCTGGGGTCGCGTTCATGGTCGATTTGGAGGCGACGGTTGTTCATCAGCCGGAACCAGGTGCGTTCGACGACCCAGCGTCGTGGGAGGGCAACGAAAGCGTGGGGGTGGATGCGGTTGACGGTCTCGGCGGCGATGTGGTGGTGGCGGCAGTGACGGGTGAAGGTGGTCTTGAACCCGGCGTCGTTCCATACCTTGGCGAAGCGCTTGGTCTTGGCTCGGAGCAGGTCGATGACCGTGATCCCGCCCTGGTTGTCGCTGGTGCTGGCGGGCATCACGTGCACTGCCAGGAGCAGTCCGTTGGTGTCAACGATCCCGAACGTCTTGCGCCCGGAGATCTTCTTGCCGGCGTCGTAGCCCCTGGTCAGCCCGGTCACGGTCGATGCGCCGCGGACGCTGCGGGCATCGACCACACCGGCAGACGGGTCAGGGTCACGGCCGGCCTGTTCGCGCACCAGGCCACGCAACCGGTCGGCGATGCGTTCCCAGGTGCCGTCGCGCGACCAGCGCAGATGCAAGCGGTGCACCGTGTTCCAGTTCGGGTAGTGGGCGGGCAGCGCGCGCCACTGGCATCCGGTCGCGCAGACGTACAAGATCGCGTTGACGACCTGACGGCGATCGACCGTCGAGGGGCGTCCCATCTCGCCGTTCCCCGACCACGGCCGCACGAGATCGGCGATGAGATCCCACTCGAAATCCGTCAGATCACCATGGGATGTCCCCCACGAACGGACAATCCCAGCAGGCTCAGGCTCCATCAATCCAATCTATCCCACCGAGCCACCCAACACGCGGCAATCCACCCCACACGCAGGCACAATTTTACGAACACGCTCTCAGATTCGACAAGCCCTACGAGCCTCAAGGCACTTCTCCTTGACAATTCAGGATTCAGGACTATTGTGTATCGCGGTCCTCGCGTTTAAAAGATGAGGATGACGTGGCGTTTAGAAGACGAGGATGACGTGAAGTCGAGACTAACTTTCGTTGTGGTGGCAATAGTTCTGTTCGGCTTGGCGGCAGTACCTGCTGCGGGCTTCCTACAGGCTTCGTGGGGTAGCAATGATCAACCTGATGGCAATACATGCGGAATGGGATACGTTCCAGGAAACATTTCCTTCTGCCGTCGCGGTGCAGCTGGTACACCCCTAATTAAGTATACAAATGATCCCGATGGATATCTTCGATCGAGTGGGGTCGACAGGTACAGTGATGGATTCCTTATCGGAACTCCGGACGGGCAGACGCCGAATACGCGATTCGCTCACAACGGCTTCAGTTCAACAAACATCTACATCTGGACCTATGCCGGATGCACCGGGCCAAAGATTCTAGTAACGGTGGGAAATAGTGACTACACATATCTTCGCACCAGTGGACTGATGAGCTTCGCGAGTACCTCCAGAACTTCATGCTAGGCGGCGCTCGACTCATGTCGCTGGCGCTCACTACTGCTCTCGTTGGTACAGGCTGCTCAAACCATTCGGGCGCATCTGAGGTTGATAGCTCAAGGGAAGCCAGCAGCTCCGCTCCCAGAGAGATCGACTCGAACAGAGCTGCTCCTAGCGGAATCGATGACTTGCCGACTACTGCAGTCTGGAATCGAATAGAACAGGTTTCCGCTCTGACCAGCAGTCTTGTCGGGGTCCAGATCCAGACATGTATGTCTAGATCTGGGTTCGACTTCGTCGTGAACACGGCGAAGGACGTTCTGACGAAGTCTCCGGATGAACTCACCCTTCGTTACACCGGTCCGCGGCGTGATGGTGATGTTTACGGCTACAGCTTCTCATCCGATGCCATAGCTCCATCGGAGTCGATCGAGCCGAGTCAACCGGAGGACGGACCTGCGTTTCGACGTGCGCTCCTTGGCGACGGGAACGAGACAATCGCCTATAGGGACCCCAAGGGGAACGTATTGGGCGATGTCACAATCCCTAGATCGGGCTGTCAACGTGAGGCGTTCGAGGCTGTCTATGGGTCTGTTTCCAGGTATGCAGAACTTAGTGGCCTCGTGGCAATAGTGAACAAAGTGACCGTAGAGGGAAACTCTTCTATGTTGGCATCGGATGAAGCACAGCGGCTCATATCTGCATGGTCGCAGTGCCTATCCGAGAAGGGCGTGCAGGGCGTTTATCATCTTGGTGACCTGCGATCTCGCGAATGGCCTACTCCGCAACCAAGTGAGCAGGAGCAACATGTTGCGCTAATCGATCGAGAGTGCCGAGATGGAGTGGATCTCGACCTGGGGCTTCTCAGGATAGAAGTTGCTGTGCAAGCAAGATCACTTGAGAGCTACGTCGATTTGCCGCAACGAGTAGCACGTTTGCAGGATGAAATCCTGAGTCGCGCAAGCGCCTGAGAAGGGATCGTTTGATTGGCGCATCTGGCGAGCCGTGACGAGCCGTCGATCCGGCGGATCAGGGCTATCGGTGAACGCCTCGAGTTTCAGTGGCTGATCGAGCAGGGCTGTCAATGTCATCCATGAGTATCCCCCCGTTGGGCGGACACCTCGTATAGGAGGAAGTCCATGTCCAACAAGAAACGAACAGGGCGGCCGTCGAAGTATCCGCTCGAGTTCCAGCGTGATGCGGTCGCGATGGTCCTTGACGAAGGCCGCTCGATCGCTGATGTTGCTCGGTCGATCGGAGTGATCGAGGGCACGCTGGGGAACTGGGTCGGCAAGGCCCGTCGGGAACGCTCCGCTGGCTCGGGCGTCACCGCGGATGAGCGAGCCGAGAACGCCGTATTGCGTGCGGAGAACACGCAGCTGCGGATGGAGCGCGATCTACTCAAACGATCGCTGGCCTTCTGGGTGAAGGAGTCGACATCGTGAGCCGCTACGCGTGTGTCGCCGACCAGAAGGCTGCCGGGTTCCCGGTCACCAAGGCGTGCGAGGTTGCCGACGTGTCGACGTCGGGATTCTACGACTGGTGCGCCCGCGAGGCCGCCGAGCCGACCGAGCGTGAGGTCGCCGAAGCCGATCTGGTCGCGTTGATGCGCGAGATCTTCGACGCCTCCGACGGCAACTACGGCGTGCCACGGATGCATCGCGAACTCCGCCAGGGCGGCGTCGTGGTGAACGTCAAGCGTGTGCGGCGCCTGATGCGCCTGCACGCCATGGCCGGCCGGTGCATCCGTCGCCGGGTACGCACCACATTCCCCGGCCCCGACGGCTACACGATCCCCGATCTGGTCGGCCGGGCGTTCACTCCCGGCAAGCCTGATGTCGCCTGGTGCCAGGACATCACCTACATCGCGACCGGTGAAGGCTGGTTGTACCTCGCGTCGGTGCTCGACCTCGGTTCGCGCCGGATGCTCGGCTACTCGATGGCCGACCACATGCGCACCGAACTCGTCCTCGACGCACTGGCCATGGCCGTGGCCGCCCGTCACGGTGACGTCGCCGGCGTCATCGCTCACGCCGACCGCGGATCGCAGTACACGTCGAACGACTACCTCGACTACTGCCAAGCCCACCAACTCCGACCATCGGTAGGCCGCGTCGCAACATGTTTCGACAACGCCGTCGCCGAGTCCTTCTGGGCATCACTGAAGCGTGAATGCATCCAGGGTCGAGTGTTCGCCACCCGCGCCGAGGCCCGCCGGGCGATCTTCCGCTGGATCAACTGGTACAACTCGAAACGGCTGCACTCCAGCCTCAACCACACCCCACCCGTAGAGTGGGAAAAGCAGTACCAACAAGCGTCATAACCACCCGTCCGCTCGACGGGGAGATGCCCACCAGCGTTCCCTGGTGAAGTGGCTCTACGCGACGGAGTGTGGTTGACGGCCTCGGATTCCGCGAGTTGGGACGGTCGTCCATTTGATGCCGAGTCGGCCGATGAGGCGGTTCCGGTAGCGGTCGTGGTCGGCGAAGCCGTGAGCGTTGCGGCGGATCTTCTCGGCGAAAATGTGGACGTTCGCGACGCGTCCGTTCGAGGCCTGGCCGGTGGTGTGGTAGGCGAGGACCTGGGTGCCTCGGTGCGCGACCGGTCGATGGTGCGAGCGAGTCGCGCGAGCTCGGGATCTCGGCGTCGGCGCAGTGTGGAAGAACACGATCAACCGGCGGCGTGCGTGGGCGATATTGCCGGCGTTGAGCATGTCGAAAATCCAGGCGATGCGTTCATCGGACAGCCGAGACAGGCTTCGGCAAGCCGCGTTCGTGGACGTCGACAACCGCGTCTTCGTTGCTGCGCCCAACGGCGAAGTCACACCGGACGGTCTCGACGCATCCAACATGGCCGTACACGTCCCAACGCCACGACCGAGGTCGGGTCAGCCAGTGAGACCTTGTCAGGGGGCTAAAGCGCCTCGCTCTCGAACTCGACGATCCGCCCCAGGACCGACAGGCTCCCCAATGCTGAAGTCGAAGCCCTTGTTCCGCATGCAGGCTTCAAGCCGACGCGACGACTCTCGGGCCGAGCGCTCCACGACGCCAACTGCCTCCGCCACCGAGGCATTGAACTCCGCCCGCCACTCTGCATCGACTGGGTATTCGGATCGAGTAGGGGGCGGATCGCTCGAGACAACAGGCGGAGTGTTTGTGACGGATCTCGATCGGACCGGTCGAGTCCCGTGGTGTTGGGCCCCGACTGAGTACGACGACGATGCGACCGCAAGTGACACCGAGAATGCTGCTCGCGAGCACGGCACCATTGACCGAAGGGTTCCACTGCCCTCGTCCTTGTCAAGGCTCGGATACCCCGTCCTTCTCCCGTACGCAGAAGGTAGTCGCTTGGTGCCGTCAACGGGCGCCGACGAGAACAGGATCGCGACCCCGAAACGCCTACTCCGTCGCCTGCTGAGCATCGGCACCCGGCCCGGCGAGATGGACGTCCTGCGGTGGGAGCGGGTCGACGTCGAGCGGCGAACGATCACGCTCGACCGTTCGATCAGACGCGCCGACGGCGGGCCCCGCTCGGCATCGGCCCGACCAAGACCGGCAACCGACGCGACGTCGAGATGACCGACCTGCTCGTGTCGGCATTGCACCGCCATCGCAAGCGACCGGCCGAACGCCGCCTCAGGGTCGGCCCGCACTGGACGCGGACCGTCGTGCCTCCGGACGAGGTACCGTTCGAGTGCGTCCTGGGCCGCACATCACCCGTTCCCAATCGCCGAGAGGTGCCCAATGTCGAGTGACGAAGTCGACCGCTACCTCGCCGGGCTCGACGAGGCGACATCCCGCACGCTCGACGAGCTCCGTTGCACACTGCTCGAGCTGCTCGCCGACGCCGAGCAAGGGTTGTCGTACGGCTCTCCTGCCTTCCGGGTCGGCGGCAAGCTGGTCGCCGGGTTCTCGGAGGCCAAGCATCACCTGACCTACCTGCCGCACAGCGGAACGGTGTTGTCTGCGATGTCGCCGGCCGAGCTCGAAGGACACGACGCGTCGAAGGGGGCGCTCAAGTTCACCAATGACAACCCGCTATCTCCCGACCTTGTCGCCAAGCTCGTCGCGAGGCGACAGGCAGAGATCGCCGCCGCAGCGACACCGGGACCAGGAGCGCCACGTTGACGGAGCTTCCGCGTGGCGTCGGTGCCGAAGCCGATCGAGGCCGTCGCCGCGCTCCAACTCGTCGAGGAGGGGCTGCTCGGATTGGACGACCCGGTCGACGGCGTCCTGCCCGAGCTGGAGGACCGGCGGGCGCTGCCTGATCCGCACGGCAGCCTTGACCGGCGCGTGGTGGTTGGACCACGGCAGCCTGCTGTGTTGGCGACGTTCGCTGGTGGTCAGTGGTGATGACCGAGCAGCAGTTCGGCTGCAAGGCGGGCTGTGGCGCGCAACATGCTGGTTCGTCCGTCGTTGGTGATCACGAGGGTCATCCGGCTGCGGTCGGTGTCGATCATCGCGGTTGCAGCCCATGCGGTGTTGGAGCCCTGCATCCCGAGCGCAACGCCCGGGAGGCCCTTCGGGGCGGCCCACCCCATGGCCATCCCGCGCCCGCTGTGAGCAGGCGCCAGCTCAGTGGCGACGACGGGCTGACCCGGCCTCACGCGTCGTCGGCGCTGCGTCCCGGCTTGTCAATGCGTCGGCCAATCGGCGCAGGGGGGTGGATGCCCGAGCGATCGTGGCCTGGTCCGTATGCGTGAGGGTTGTCAGCGCTGCGGCGATGGTGGAGAACCGCCGGCTGGCAGCGGCGCGCATCAACGCCTCTCCTGCGGGTGTTGCCGTCACGACGACCATCCGGCTGTTGTCCGGGTGCGGACGCCGCGAGGCATGACCCAGTTCGCACAGCGCGTCGACGATTCTGGTCATCGTCGGCGCCGAGACGTCCTCGGCTCGGGCGAGCTGGCTCATCGTGCAGGGTCCCCCGAACACCAACACCGACAGCGCACTCAGCCGTGCTGCGGACAGCCCCGACTGCCGGTCGGTGGCGCGCATCCCCCGGAGCAGGTGGATGGCCGCCGAGTTGAGCTCCGCGGCGACGGCTTCGCCGTCGACCGGTCGTCCTTGCATCGCGCCTCCTCCATTGTTAGGGTAGCTAAGGAATCGTAGCTACCCTAACAATGGAGACGAGCCGTGGGAGTGATGCAGGTTGCCCAGCACGCCGATGATCTCGATCGGGCGCGGGCGTTCTACGAGATGCTGCTGGGTCAGCCGCCAGCAGCGTCCTTCGAACCGCCGGGCCTGCTGTTCTTCACCGACGGCGCCATCCGGCTGCTCCTGGAGCGCGGCGCGCCCAGCGCCACCGTCTACTTCGGTGTCGACAACCTGGCGGCCGAGGTCGAGCGGTTGCGGGATGCCGGCGTGACGATCGTCAGCGAGCCGCATCCGATCTTCCACCATGACGACGCCACGTTGGGGCCGGCAGGCACGGACGAGTGGCACGCCTTCATCCGTGACAGCGAAGGCAACCTCGTGGGTCTGGTCGAGCACCGTCATCCGTGATCCGAGGAAGCCGGCGCCGCCAGTAGGTTGCCTGCGATGAACCTTGACGAGCACCGCAGCCGGTTGGTGGAGCGGTGCCGCCAGACCGACGGCGTGACCAGTCTGGTGTTCTTCGGCTCGGCGACCGACGGCGGCTCGACGCGCCGTGACGAGTGGTCCGACCTGGACTTCAACCTGTTCGCCGCGCCTCATCGAGTGGACGAGATCCGCCGTGAGTGGCCCTTCCTGCCTTCCCCCGACCGGATCGTGCTCCGTGCCCGTGAACACGGTGACGGTGGCGTGGTGCTCTACGACGACGGTGTCGTCTACGAGTTCGGCGCCGGGTCACCCTGGGAGATCCGTGATCCCCACCGCCAGGTCGTGCTCGATGGCGGCGACCTGCGGATCGGCCACCCACCCTCGGCGCCCGACGCGGCGAACGAGGTCAGCCTGTTCCTGGCCAAGCTGTACCTCGGGGTCGGTCGGGCCCGGCGGGGCGAGGTCGTCTCGGCGGGGGCGCTGGTGCGCACGCATGCGGTGACGTGCCTGTGCCATGCCATCCGCGCCCGCCTGGCGCCCCAGCGCGCCGTAGAAGCCAGCGCCTTCGACCCGCTGCGCCGGTTCGAGGACGCCTACCCGCAACTCGGCGACCTCCTGAGTGCGGCGCTCGCCTCCTCGGTCGAGGCGGCGGGTCGCCAGCTGTTCGAGCTGGCGCGCACCCGTCTGGAGCCGGGGTGGCCGGAGTTTCCCTCCCGCGCCGCCGACCTCGTCGCTGCTCGATTCGGCTGGTGAACCCGGGGCGGTGAGGTCCGCCGCGTGCCCGGTCAGGTCTGGGTCGTGGACGGCAGGGGTCGCGGCGTGTTTCGATGGAGGGCAGCGGGGTAGACGCCCGGTGGTCCACACGTAAGGAGACGCATCCCAATGCAAGAGTTCAGCGCCCCGACCGGCATTCGTAACGGGACGGTCATCGGCACCTACGCCGACTACAGCGATGCCCAACGCCTGGTCGACTTCCTCTCCGACAAGGGCTTTGCCGTGCAGCACCTGCGCATCGTCGGCCGTGGCCTGCACACCGTCGAGCAGGTCGTCGGACGGCTGACCAAGGCCAAGGCTGCGCTCAGCGGGTTGCTCAGCGGCGCGTTCCTCGGCCTGCTGATCGGCTGGCTGCTCGGCATCTTCGTCAAGGGCAACCAGTTCTGGAAGCCGCTGCTCGTCGGCGCGCTCTTCGGCGCGTTCTGGGGCGCCGTCACCGGGTTCATCGCCCACTCCATGACCGGCGGACGACGTGACTTCGCCTCGGTCCGGGCGATGCGCGCCGACAGCTATGAGGTGGAGGCGGACAACGACCACGCCGACCAGGCTCGCCAGTTGGCCGCCCAGCTTCCCCAGAAGCTCACCAGCGCCTCACCGCTCTGACGACGCGTCGCTTCAGCCGACGATACGGGCTGTCCAGCCGCTTGAGTCCCCGCGCCGCCGCGGATCTCGCGGTGGGATGCATGGCGTCGCTCGCCGAGCGCGATGACCGTCAGGCTTGCGGTCAACGCCAGCCGACGGCCCGGCGAGCGAAGCGGACCATCGCCCCGGGCCTGGCCTCCGACAGGCGATCCACGTCGGCATCGACGACGACGGCGATCACCGGATAGCCACCCGTCGTCGGGTGGTCGGCGAACAGCACCACCGGAGCACCGGACGGTGGCACCTGGATCGAGCCGCGCACCACCCCCTCGCTGTGCAGTTCACCTGGTCGGCGACGTTCGAGAGCCGGTCCCTCGAGGCGCACGCCCACCCGGTCGCTGTCGGGCAGTACCCGCCACGCGGCGGAACCGAGCGCGGCGAGGGCCGAGGGAGCGAACCAGTCCAGGCGCGGCCCGTCCACGACCCGCAGGGTCACGTCCTCGGCCGGTTGCGACGGCGGTACGAGGTCCGACGACGCCAGTGGCCCGACCGCCAGCCCGGCGCCGTGAAGCTCCATGCCCCCATGCAGCGCGTCGGTGGTGAAGGGCCTGGCGCGGCGCACTCCGCCGCGCACCGCCACGAACGATCGCAGCCCGGAGGCGGGCGTGGCCAGCGCCAGCCGGTCACCTGGCTGAAGTGCGAGCGGCGCGCCGAACGCGGTGACGCGCCCGTTCACCGACACCGTCACCGCCGCGCCGGTGACAGCGACCGCCGTCCGTTCGCCGGCTTCGATCACCAGCCCGCCCAGCAGCACCTCGATCCCCGCCGCGTCCTGCGGGTTGCCCACCAGGCGGTTGGCCAGGCGCAGGGCGCCGCGGTCCGTGGCCCCGCCGGGCGACACCCCCACCGCCGAGTACCCGAAGCGTTCCAGCCCCTGCACGCTGGTCCCGGCAGAGGCGGCAACGACGCGCAGGCTCACCCGTTCACCGCCCTGAACAGCACCCGGGTCCCCGGGGTCAGCAGCGCCGGCGGGTCGGCGTCGTCGTCCCACATCGGCCGGTCGGTGCGACCGATGAGCTGCCAGCCACCGGGCGATCGGCGCGGGTAGACGCCGGTGTACTCACCGGCCAGGGCGACGGCGCCAGCCGGTACCGACGGGCGCGGTGAGGCCCGGCGGGGGACGTGGAGCCCACCAGCATCACCGGTCAGGTACCCGAAGCCGGGGGCAAAGCCGGTGAACTGCACCGTCCACATCTGCGCAGTGTGACGGCGAACGATCTCGCCGACGGTGACGCCCAGCGCCCCGGCCACGGCGCCGAGGTCGTCGCCGTCGTAGCGGGTGGGGATCTCGATCAGCGGTCCGTCGGGCGCGCCGGTGTCGGCGGCGAGGTCGAGCGCCCGCAGCCGGTCGGCGACGCCCTGCAGACGGTCGGGGGACTCGACCCGCACCAGCACGGTGGTGGCGCCCGGGACGTGGTCGACCACGCCCGGCAGCGGGCTGGTGCGCAGGGCCGCGTCCAGCCGCCGCCGCTCGGTGGCGTCGGCCAGATCAGCCAGGATGGCCCGGTCACCGCAGGGGAGCAGCTTCACGGCAGGGCGTGATGGGCGAACGCGCTCAGCGCCACCCCGGCGCCCTCCAGCGCGGCGCGCACGGCGGTGGCCGCCAGCCGCGCTCCGGGCGTGTCGCCGTGGACGCAGATCGAGCGACCGTCCACCTCGACGACAGTTCCGTCGATGGCCGTGACGCGCTGCTCGACCGCCATCTGCACCGCCCGTCGGGCCACCTCGGGCGCGTCGGTGATCACGGCCCCGTGCTGCGAGCGCGGTACCAGGCGCCCGTCGGCGGTGTAGGCCCGGTCGGCGAAGGCCTCGGTCACGGCGGGCAGGCCGGCCACCTCGGCCCGGGCCAGCAGGATCGAGCCGGGGAGTCCCAGCACGGCCAGGGGTTCGGGGGTCCAGGCGGCGACGGCGTCGACCACCGCCGCGGCGTGGGCATCGTGGTGGACGACGGTGTTGTACAGCGCGCCGTGCGGCTTGACGTAGCTCACCCGGGTGCCGCAGGCGCGGGCGATGCCGTCGAGCGCGCCGATCTGGTACAGCACGTCGGCGGCCAGGTCGTCGGGGTGCACGTCGACGAATCGGCGGCCGAACCCGGCCAGATCGTGGTAGCTCACATGGGCGCCGATCGCCACGCCCCGCTCGGCAGCAGCGCGGCAGGTGCGCAGCAGCGTGGTCGGGTCGCCGGCATGGAACCCGCAGGCGATGTTGGCCGAGGTGACCACCGCCAGCAGCGCTGCGTCGTCGCCCATCGACCATGACCCGAACGACTCACCGAGATCGGCGTTCAGGTCGATGACGGTGGGGTCCGGCACGAAGCGGAGCCTACGCTGCGTGGCCATGGACCTGGCCGAGCTGCAGCGCATCATCGAGGCCACCTACGGTGACCGTGACCGCAGGCGCGGCGTACCCAGCACCGTCGCCTGGCTGGCCGAGGAACTGGGGGAACTGGCCCAGGCCGTGCGCAAGGGAACCGCCGACCAGCAGCGCCACGAGTTCGCCGACGTGCTGGCCTGGGTGGCGTCACTGGCCAACCAGATGGACATCGACCTGACCCAGGCGATCGAGCGGTACGCCTCCGGCTGCCCGCGGTGCTCGGCCAGCCCGTGCGCCTGCGCGTAGCCGGCCCGGCCCGGCCGTGCGGGACGGTCAGCGGGTTCAGGCGGCCGGGCGCGGGGTGGCCGACAGTCGCAGGCTGAACGTCGCCAGGTCCTCGGCCTCGTAGCCGGCAAAGCGCGGCGCCACCCGGCTGATCCCCAACTGGGTGGGGTCGTCGGGCAATCCGCGGGAGGTGACGTCCACGTCGAACCCGGCGTTGTCCAGCGCCCGGAGGTAGTCCGAGGCCCGCAGGCGGTTCTGGTAGTGCAACCCCGGGTTGGCCAGCGACCAGGTGCGCTCGGAGAACTTCAAGAAGTTGTACCTCGTGATCGACCGATCGAAGTTGGCGTAGTGGTCCTGCAGGTCGATGGTGCAGGCCAACACCCCGTCACCGCGCAGGATGCGGTGGCACTCGGCGAAGATCGGCGTCAAGACGTCGGCGGCGATGTGCTCACAGGTCACGGTGCTGGTGACCAGATCGACGGATCCCGAGTCGAGCCCGGTCGACCGGGCGTCGCACGGCGCCCGGTAGACGATGCCGAGGCGGTCCTCCACCTCGGCCAGCGACGTGAACGGTCCGCCGAGGTCTCGCATGGCGCGGCCGGTGGCCTGCTCCAGTTCCGGGCGGAGGTGGTTGAGGCGGGCGACACCGTGGTTGAACTGGTCGAGTCGCAGGTGCGGGCGGATGTCCAGCAGCACCTGCTGACCGACGCCCAGCGCAGCCAGTGACAGGGGCACCGCCTGGGTCCATCCGGCGCCGAACTCGTAGGCGGTGATGGTCGCCGGGTCCGTCCCGGGGCGCCGGGCCAGGAAGGCGTCGAGATGGCCGGCGGCCGCGTCGAACTTGCGGCGCAGCTTGCGGTCGGATATCGGCAGGCCGTGCTGGACGTGACGCTGGACGAAGTAGTGGACGCGATCGCCGCCCGGCAGGCGGTCCAATGCCTGGAGCGCCGCAGCCTTGGCGATCCAGCGCATCGGCGCACTCTAACGGCCCTGCGGCGGGAGCCCCGCAGCCCTACAGGAACAGTTCGGCGATCTGCACGGCGTTCAGCGCCGCGCCCTTGCGCAGGTTGTCGTTGCTGACGAACAGCGCCAGACCACGGTCACCGTCGACGCCCGCGTCCCGGCGGATGCGCCCCACGTAGCTCGGGTCCTTGCCGGCGGCCTCCAGCGGGGTGGGGATGTCCCGCACCACGACGCCGGGCGCGCTGGACAGCAACTCGACCGCCCGCTCGACGCTGATGGGTCGGGCGAACTCGGCATTGATGGCCAACGAGTGGCCGGTGAACACCGGGACGCGCACGCAGGTGCCGCTGACCCGCAGGCCGGGGATGGCCAGGATCTTGCGGCTCTCGTTGCGCAGCTTCTGCTCCTCGTCGGTCTCCAGCGAGCCGTCCTCGACGTACTTGCCGGCATAGGGCACCACGTTGAAGGCGATCGGGGCGACGTACTTCTGCGGGGCCGGGAAGGTGACGGCTTCACCATCGTGGGTCAACGCACGAGCGTTGTCGATCACCTCGTGGACCTGCTTGTCCAACTCGTCCACACCGGCCAGACCGCTGCCGCTGACCGCCTGGTAGCTGGCGACGACGATGCGCTCCAGCCCGGCCTCGTCGTGCAGCGCCTTCAGCACCGGCATCGCCGCCATCGTGGTGCAGTTGGGGTTGGCGATGATGCCCTTGGGGGCGTGGTGGATCTCGCTCGGGTTGACCTCGCTGACGACCAGCGGGACGTCCGGGTCCATCCGCCAAGCCGACGAGTTGTCGATCACGATCACACCCGCCGCGGCGAACGTCGGGGCCAGCTCACGGGACGAGGTCGCCCCGGCGGAGAACAGGGCGATGTCCAACCCGGTCGGGTCGGCGGTGGCGGCGTCCTCGACGACGATCTGCTCGTCGCCCCACGCCAGGGTGGTGCCGGCGGAGCGGGCCGAGGCGAAGTAGCGGATCTCCTCGACGGGGAAGTTCCGCTGGGCCAGGATGGTGCGCATCACGGTGCCGACCTGACCAGTGGCGCCGACAACTCCGATCTTCATGGCAAGCCAGGCTAACGGGGGCGTGTCGGCGGGTGGCCGGAATTCCCGTGCCCGATCAGCCAGCCGGCCGGACGTGACCGACCAGCCACCAGTGCCTGGCGTCGCCATCGGGCAGCACGGCGTCGATCGCGCCGGTGACGTCGAAGGGGATCCGCCGCGGGCCGCGCATCAGGCGGATCTGATCGAGGTTCTCGCCGGCCGCTTGCAGCACGGCGTTCGGGGTCAGCCGGTTGGCCTGCCAGCCGAGGCGGGCGGCCAGCTTGCGCCGGGCCAACTGCTCGCCGAGGCCGGGCAGGTGGAAGGCAGCCCTGGCCACCCGGCCTCCCGGGGCCAGCATCACGTCGGGTGTGGTCCATGCCCGGTACTGCAGCACCACCCAGCCACCGGGTTTGGTGACGCGCACGGCCTCACGGGTGAGGGCCAGGGCTTCGTCCTCGGCGCAGTGCTGCAGGGTGAAGGAGCTGAACGTCAGGTCGGCGGTGCGGTCGGGGATGACCAGCGTCCGCCCGTCGATGACGTGCACGGTCTGGAGGTGCTCGGCCGTGCCGTACCTGGCGACGGTCTCCCGGCAGCGCTCCAAGAACGCGGCGTCGAGGTCACAGGCGATCACCTTGCCGAAGCGGGAGGAGAACCCGGCGGTCATCCGCCCGATCCCGGCGCCGATCTCGATCACCGTCGAACGGTGGTCGAGGTCCAGCGCCAGGACCTGCAGGATCTGGGTCAGGTCACGGTCGCCACTGCCCACGAACTCGTCGAGATCGGGTGACGCCCGGTGCCCGAACGCCCACCCGGCCTGACGCAGCACGGCATCCACCGACTGGCGCTCGGCGGCTCGCCCGGCAGCCCGCCAGGGAAGGTGATGCACTCGCCGAGCCATCCGTGGAGTGTGCCACGCACGGCCGCACCAGATCACCTCGTGTCGCTGTGAACCCCATCTCCCCCGTTCATGTCACCGCATGAACGCACCTTTCGTTCATGCGGTGACATGAACGAAGGGGTGGGCGGCTATTTGCGGTCGGGGAGGGGGGCGGCGTAGGCGGTGCCGCTGTCCAGGCCGAACTCGGTGTGCAGGGCTCGGGCGGCGCGTTCCATGTCCGTGGCGGCGATGACGACGCTGATGCGGATGGTCGAGGTGGAGATCATGGCGATGTTCACGTCGAGATCGGCCAGGACGCGGAACATGCGCGCCGCGATGCCCGGGCTGCTCTTCATCCCGGCGCCCACCAGGCTGAGCTTGCAGATCGCCCCGTCCTTCTCTACGTCCTTGGCGCCGACCTCGGCGGCGACGCGGCGCACGACGGACTCGGCGCTGTCCAGATCGGCCTTCGGCATCGTGAAGCTGATGTCGGTGGTGCCGTCATGGCTCGTGTTCTGGACGATCATGTCCACATTGACGTTGGCCGCCGCCAGCGGCTCGAACAGCGCGGCGGAGATCCCCGGCCGGTCGGGGACGGCCACGATGGTGACCTTGGCCTCGCTGACGTCGGTGACGACACCGGAGATGATCGGCTCTTCCATCGTTGACTCCTCGTCGGTGACCCACGTGCCGGTTTCCCAGGTGAAGCTGGAGCGGACGTGCAGGGGAACGTTGTGATTGCGGGCGAACTCCACGCTGCGCAGGGCCAGCACCTTGCTGCCGGCGCCGGCCATCTCCAGCATGGCGTCGAAGCCGATGCGTTGCAGCTTGCGGGCCTGGGGGACGATGCGCGGGTCGGCGGTGAACACGCCGGTCACGTCGGTGTAGATCTCGCAGGCGTCGGCGTCGAGTGCCTTGGCCAGCGCCGAGGCGGTGAGGTCACTGGCGCCGCGCCCGAGGGTGGTGATCTCCTTGTCGGTGCTGACACCCTGGAACCCGGCGATGACGGCCACCTTGCCGTCGGCCAGCGCCTGGCGGACCCGGTCACCCTTGACCTCGACGATCTTGGCCTTGCGGTGGGCGTTGTCGGTGATGATCCCCACCTGGCTGCCGGTGAAGCTGACCGCGTCCACGCCGAGGGCGTGCAGGGCCATCGTGGTGAGGGCGGCCGACACCCGCTCACCGGTGGTGAGCAGCATGTCCATCTCCCGGCCGGGCTGGGTCTTGGACACGCTGTCGGCCAGGGCGATGAGGTTGTCGGTGGCCTTGCCCATGGCGCTGACCACCACGACGACGTCGTTTCCGTGGCTCTTGGTGAAGGCCACGTGCTCGGCAACGGCGCGGATTCGGTCGGGATCGGCGACCGAGGTGCCGCCGAACTTCTGGACGATGAGGGCCACGGGTGCAACAGGATACGGGTGTGGTCGCCCGCCGCGCCCGACTGGTTCTAACGTTCCGCGGTGCTCGGCCGCCGGTTGGATCGTTCCTTCGCGCCGGAGGTCCGCGCCAACGTCACCGCGGTGACGCTCGGGCGGCTCACGGGCAACGCCGCCTACCGCTTCAGTGGACCATTCCTCGGCGCCATCGCCCGGGGCATGCACGTGACGCTGGGCCAGATCGGCGTGGCCGTGGCCGTGGGGGAGACGTCGGGCCTGCTCAGCCCGCTCACCGGTCGGCTCGTGGACCGGCTGGCGCCGCGCCGGGCGATGTGGTGGGGGCTGGTCGGCGTGGCTGCTGGCGCCAGTGCCGCCGGGAGCGCACCCAACCTGGTGGCCTTCGCCGCCGGGCTGTTCCTGCTCGGCTGGGCCAAGAGCGTGTACGACATCGGCCTCGGGGCGTGGATCGCCGGGCATGTGGCCTACGAGCGGCGGTCGCGGGTGGTGGGCCTGACCGAGACCTCGTGGGCCCTCGGGCTGCTCGTCGGGGTCAGCCTGATGGGTCTGATCACGGGCGTTGCCTCGCCTCGCTGGGCCTACGCCGCGGCGGCCGTCGTCGTGGTGGTGATGGCCGGGGTGCTCCGCCACCGCCTGCCCGAGGACCACACCGCCGAGGCCCGGCCGGTGGGTGTCCGGATCGGGCGGATCAGCCGAAGCGGGATGGTCGTCGTGGGCGGGATGCTGCTGCTGGCCGCCGGGGCTCAAGCGCTGTTCGTCACCTTCGGCAGTTGGCTGCAGGACCAGCACGGCTTCAGTTCCACCACGCTGGCGGTGGTGAGCTTCGGGCTCGGCGCCGCGGAAGCTCGCCGCATCGCTGACGTCGGCCCATCGCACCGATGCGTGGGGCAAGGAGCGCAGCGTGGCCGTGGGCGCCGCGGCGATGGTGCCCGCGGCGCTGGCCCTCGCCGCGGCCCAGCGGGTGCTACCGCTCGGGCTCGCCGCCGTGGTGGTGGCCATCGTCATGTTCGAATTCGCCATCGTCAGCGGCATCGCCCTGGCGTCCGAACTGGTCCCCGGCTCGGCGGCCCGCGGTCTGGCCTGGGTGGTGTCGGCCACCACGCTCGGCCGGGCCCTCGTTGCCATCCCGGCCACCAGGCTGTACCAGCACCTCGGGATCGACGGCCCGGCCGTGCTCACCGCCGTGCTGGCCGCCGGGGCGGTCGTGGCCTTCGCCCGCCCGGCCCGCTCGCGCTCCACGTGATCAGCCTTGGTCGTCGCAGCGGCGATACGTGCTGATCACGTGTGCTGATCACGTGTGCTGATCACGTGGGTTGATCGCGTGGGTTGATCACGTGGGGGTGAGGCGAGCGTCAGCGGTAGCCGTTGGTGATGGGAAGGCGGCGGTCACGGCCGAAGCCCTTGGTGGTGAGGCGCACGCCGAGGGGGGACTGGCGGCGCTTGTACTCCATCACGTCCACCAGCCGGGTGACCCGCTTCACCGTCGCCGGGTCATGGCCGAGGTCGATGATCTCGGCCGTGGTCCGGTCGTCCTCGACGTAGAGCCGCAGGATCGGGTCGAGGACCTCGTAGGGCGGCAAGCTCTGGTCGTCGCGCTGGTCGGGGCGCAACTCGGCCGAGGGCGGCTTGGTGATGACGGCCTCGCTGATGACCTCCCGCCCGACCGCGCCGGTTGTAGTACCGGCACAGGTCGTAGACCGTGGTCTTGAACACGTCCTTGATGACGGCGTAGCCGCCCACGCTGTCGCCGTACAGGGTGTAGTAGCCGACGGCGACCTCGCTCTTGTTGCCGGTGGTGAGCACCATCCAGCCGAACTTGTTGGACAGGGCCATCAGCGTGGTTCCGCGGATCCGGCTCTGCAGGTTCTCCTCGGTCAGGTCGGCCGGCCTGCCCTGGAACGACTCGGCGGTCATGTCCAGGAACGCCTGGAAGGCGGGCTCGATGGTCACGGTGCGGTAGTCGATGCCCAGCGCGCCCGCCAGGGCCCGGGCGTCGTCCTTGCTGCCGTCGCTGGAGTACCGCGACGGCATGGACACGCCGTGGACATGCTGGGCGCCGAGGGCGTCCACGGCGACGCAGGCCACCAGGGTGGAGTCGATGCCGCCGGACAGCCCGATGACCACGTCGGTGAAGCCGTTCTTGGCGCAGTAGTCACGGGTGGCCAGGACGATGGCGTCGTACATCTCCTGGTCGGCGTCGAGTGGCTCGGCGAGGCGTACCGGTAGCCGTGGGGCGTCGGCGCTGATCGGCGTGTCGGACACCTCCACCGTGATGATCTCGCTCTCGGTCCTCCGGCCCCGCGGGTCGAGCAGCCGGGTGCGGTACACCGGCTCCACGTCGAGGTCGACGATCAGCAGCTCCTCGGTGAACTGTCCGGCCCGGGCGACCAGGGCGCCCTCGCCGTCGAACACCATCGAGCCCCCGTCGAACACCAGCTCGTCCTGCCCACCCACCTGGTTCACGTACACCAGCGCGCAATGAGCGTCAGCGGCCCGGGTGGCCAGCATCCGCTCCCTGCTGGCCAGCTTGCCGTGGTGGAACGGTGAGCCGTTGATGTTGATGTTGACCTCGGCGCCACCGGCGGCCTGCTCGGCCAGCGGGCCGGTGGGGCTCCATACGTCCTCGCAGATGCTGATGCCCACCTTGACACCGCCGATGACGTACAGCTCCAGCGGGTCGCTGTGGGCGCCGGGTGTGAAGTAGCGGGCCTCGTCGAACACGGCGTAGTTGGGCAGCAGTCGCTTGCGGTAGGTGCCCAGCACCTCGCCGTTGGCGCAGACCGCCGCAGCGTTGTACAGGTCCCGGTCCGCGGCCACATACCCCACCACGGCGACGCAGCGCCTGGTGTGCGCGGCGACCTGGCGCATCGCCGCCTCGTTGTCGGCCACGAACCGTGGCTTGAGCACCAGATCCTCCGGTGGATAGCCGGTGATCGACAGCTCGGGGAAGGCGATGATGTCGCACCCCGCCGCCTCGGCCCGGTCGTAGGCCTCGATGAGCCTGGCTGCGTTGCCGGCCAGGTCGCCGACTTTGGGGTTCAACTGGGCAAGGGCAACTCGCAAGCGCGACACATCGCGAGGCTACCGAGACTAGAATCCGTCGATTGTGACCGGCGAAATCGTGCAGGAACGAGCGCCACTGATGCGCCGCGCGCCGCGGTCCGCCGAGGAGCAGGCCCGGTACCAAGAGGCGCGCCAGCGGGCCCACGACAACTGGGGCCGCGTGCTGGGGGTGCTGATCGTCCCCGGCGGGCGCATCTGGCGGCGTTCACCGGCCATCGGCGCCGCCCTGTTGATCGCCGGGGTCGTTGCCCCGGTGTTCGCTCTGGGCATGGTGGTCAAGAACCGCAACGACCTCACCGGGTTCGTCAACAGCGGAACCACGCTGCGCTGGCTCGGGGTGGTCGGTGCCGCCGCCCTCGCGGCCCGGGTGGTCGCGGTGCTGTTCACCGCGCCGACCGTGGCCTACCGGGCCCGGCTCGGGTTCCTGTCGCGCGGCCTGCTGTCGGTCGGCGTGCTGGCCGTGCCGACCGTGTTCGGCGTGCTCCGCCTGGAGGACGCCCGCACCGTGGTCACCGAGATGTTCAACCAGGCCAAGGGCGTCACCAAGGTGACCGCAGCCAAGGACGACCTGTCGGACCAGGTCCACACCGTGTTGCTGCTGGGCAGCGATGCCGGCTTCAAGCGTCCCGGCATCCGCACCGACACGATGATGCTGGCGTTCATCCACAAGAAGTCCGGTCGCAGCGCCGTGGTGTCCATCCCTCGCGGGTTGGCCCACCTGCGATTCCCTCCGAAGAGCCCGATGGGCGTCATCTTCCCCAATGGGTACACCGACAAGGCGGGGAGTCTCACCAACGCGATCAACAGCTACGTCATGGGCAACCGGACGATGCGCAAGGCCTACGAGCGCGGCGACGGACTCCCCGGCATCCACGCCTTGCTGGAGGGCATCTCCTACTCCTTCGACGTCACCATCGACGACTACGTGATGGTCAACTCGTGCGCCTTCGTCAAGCTGATCGACAGCCTCGGCGGGGTCGTCGTCGACATCCCCAAGGCGCTGCCGCTGCCCCACGGCCACTTCGACTGCCTGAAGTACCAGGTGGGCGAGACCATCGGGCCGGGCCGGGTGGTGCTGAACGGCACCCAGGCGTTCGGCTTCGTGCGCACCCGCAAGGCCGACAGCGACTTCCAGCGGATGGCCCGCCAGCGCCAGCTGCTGCAGGCGCTGGCCCAGCAGATCAGCTTCGCCGAGGTGTTGAGCAACTTCAGCGGCCTGGTGGACGCGGTGAAGGACGACATCAAGACCTCGCTCGACGTCGGCATGGCCAAGAAGCTGGGCGAGGCGATCAAGAAGAACCCCAACTCGGTGGGCGGCCTCGGCCTCGTTCCGCCGCTGTTCAAGCAGGGGGAACCCGACTGGGCCAAGGGCCACGACATCCTCCAGGGGATCAAGCAGAGCCTGATCAGCGGCGAAGTGAACAAACAGGTGAAAACGCTGGGCACGCAGCCCTAGCCGGTCAACAGGTCGCGTCTCCCGGCAGCACGCCGCGGGTGAACACCTGGTAGGTGGTGCCCGCCTCGGCGAAGAACGTCAGCTGCGAAGCGTCGGCGAACAACGCCGCCACCTGGTCCGCGGCCACCCGGGTGCACTGGTCGGCGGTGCTGAGGGTGACGCCCGTGCCGGCCGGCCAGTCCTTGACCACGGGTTGTGGGTCGTTGCCGGCATAGTCGGCGATGTTCACCGGGAAGGCGACCATCCGGTACTCGGTCGGCTCGAACGGCGTCGGCGCGGAGAGATCGGCGCCGACCAGCGAGTCGAGGGTGGCCAGCACGTCCACGAACGCCTTGAGCTTCTGGCGCGCCGGGGTGACCTCCTTGCCGCTGCCGTCCGGGCTGATGCCCAGGGCGTAGGCGGCGTGGCTGACGGCGCCGGCGCCCGTGGTGATCGTCAGCACCGTCGTGGCGACGTCGGTGATCTGGAAGTCCACGTCGTTGTAGTCGGGCGGAGGCGCCAGCAGTCCGGCCAGGTCGGCGGCGCGCATGACCTTCTGCACCCCGGCAGGGGTGAGTCGCTGGTGGTCGATGGGTAGCAGGAGCGGGCCGGGGAACTCGGCGGTCATCGCCCCGCTGCGGTACACGTCGCCGCCGGCGGTGATCAGCAGCATCGGCGGGGCGGAGAAGTCCCAGCCGCGGGGAACGAAGCCACCCTCCGACGTCAGGCGGATCACCGGAGTTGCCGGATCGACGGGGAGCGGGATCGTCGGGGACACGACGCCGGTGCCGGGCGTGGACGGCGCCGGGGGCGTGGACGGCGTGGTGGCCCGGGCGATCCGGCCGCCGTCGAGGGCGACGAGGGCGACGGGGGCGGCGAGGCAGAGGAAACGGCGACGGTTCATGGCGGTTGGACGTCACCGTAACGCCGCCCGGTTCCCGTCTCGCACGCGCCACCGTCCGGCGCGGTTTACACAGCGTTCACAAACGAGAAACGGCGCGGATACGGCCGACCGGTTGGATGCCCTGGTCATATTCCCGAAACAAAGGACGACCTGTGCCGTATCAAGCCGAATACATCTGGATCGATGGCACCACGCCGACGCCTCTGCTGCGCTCGAAGACCAAGATCCTCGCCGATGGCAAGCAGCCTCCGATCTGGGGCTTCGACGGCTCGTCCACCAATCAGGCCACCGGCGACCACAGCGACTGCGTACTGCGTCCCGTGTTTACCTGCCCCGATCCGCTCCGCGGTGGGCACAACGTGCTCGTGCTGTGTGACGTGCTGCTGGCCGAGACGCTGAAGCCGCACCCCACCAACACCCGGGCCACCTGCGAGAAGTCGGCCAAGAAGTACTCCAAGCAGGAGATGATCTACGGCATCGAGCAGGAGTACACGATGATGCGCCTCGACGGCACGCCGCTCGGCTTTCCCGTCGGCGGTGGCGTCCCCGAGCCGCAGGGCCCGTACTACTGCGGCGTGGGCGCAGGCCGCGTCGTCGGCCGGGAGATCATCGAGGAGCACACCCAGGCGTGCATCGATGCCGGCCTGATGATCGAGGGCACCAACGCCGAGGTCATGCCCGGCCAGTGGGAGTTCCAGATCGGGGCCGCCGACGCGCTGACCGTCAGCGACCACATGTACGTGGCCCGCTGGTTGCTGCACCGCATCGCCGAGGACTACGACGTGGTCATCAGCTTCGCCGCCAAGCCCAAGCGTGGTGACTGGAACGGCGCCGGCGCGCACACCAACTTCTCCACCAAGGCGATGCGTGAGGACTACGCGGCCATCGAGGCGGCCTGCAAGTCGCTGAGCAAGAAGGTCGAGTTGCACGTGACCAACTACGGCGACGACATCCAGAGCCGCCTCACCGGCGCCCACGAGACGGCGCCGTGGAACAAGTTCAGCTACGGCGTGTCGCACCGCGGCGCCAGCATCCGCATCCCGTGGCAGGTGGCCCGTGACCACAAGGGCTACGCCGAGGACCGTCGGCCGAACGCCAACTGCGATCCGTACACGGTGACCCGGCTGATCCTCGAAACCGTCTGCGGCTGAGCAGGCAATCGGCGGCGATGCCGCCCGGCGGAGCATCGTCGCTCTCGCTCATAGCATGGGAGGGTGGGTTCGATGCTCGAACAACAGCGTGACTACGTGCTGCACACCGTGGAAGAACGCGGTGTGCGGCTCGTACGTCTGTGGTTCACGGACGTCCTCGGCAACCTGAAGAGCTTCGCCATCAGCCCGGCGGAGATGCAGAGCGCGCTGGAGGACGGGATGACCTTCGACGGCTCGTCGATCGACGGGTTCAGCCGCATCCAGGAGAGCGATGTCCTGGCCGTGCCTGACCCGAACACGTTCGAGGTGCTGCCCTGGGGTGACCCGAAGGCCACCGAGGCTCGCGTGTTCTGTGACATCCGTTGCCTCGACGGGTCGGACTTCGCTGGCGACCCGCGCCAGGTGCTGCGCCGCAACCTGGCCGCGGCGCAGGCTGCCGGGTACAGCTTCTACGTCTCGCCCGACATCGAGTTCTTCTACTTCGCTCCGCCCACGCCCGACCAGCGCCCGGTGCCGCTGGACGAGGGCGGCTTCTTCGACCTCACCACCACCGACGTGGCCGGGTCGCTGCGCAAGCAGACCATCCGCACGCTGGAGACGATGAGCATCCCGGTGGAGTACAGCTTCCACGAGGACGCCCCGAGCCAGCACGAGATCGACCTGCGGCACACCGATGCGTTGACGATGGCCGACAGCATCATGACCTTCCGCCTGGTGGTGAAGGAGGTGGCCGCCAGCCAGGGTGTGCATGCCACGTTCATGCCCAAGCCGCTGGAGGGCGTGCAGGGCAGCGGGATGCACGTCCACCTGTCGTTGTTCGACGGCGACACCAACGCCTTCTACGCCGAGGACGACCCGTACAGCCTCTCTGCGGTGGCCAAGGCGTTCATGGCCGGGCTGCTGCGCCACGCGGCCGAGATCACCGCGGTCACCAACCAGACGGTGAACAGCTACAAGCGACTGGTGCCGGGCTTCGAGGCGCCGGTGCACGTGAGCTGGGCGCGCAACAACCGCAGCGGCCTCGTCCGGGTACCCATCGCCAAGCGCGGCAACCCCAACGCCACCCGCCTGGAGTACCGCTCGCCCGATCCGTCGTGCAACCCCTACCTGGCCTTCAGCGTGATCCTGGCGGCCGGGCTGCGCGGCGTGCGTGAGGGCTACGAGCTCCCCCCGGAGGCCGACAGCAACCTGTTCGAGATGGACGACGCCGCGCTGGCCAAGCTGGGGATCGACACGCTGCCGGCGTCGCTGGCCGACGCCCTGCGGGTGATGGAGCGCAGCGAGTTGGTCCACGAGGCGCTGGGTGAGCACATCTTCGAGTGGTTCCTGCGCAACAAGCGGGCCGAGTGGCGGGCCTACAAGACCCATGTCAGCGGCTACGAGATCGACCGCTACCTGAGGGCCCTGTAGGCGTGCTGGTCATGGACCTGCTGGCCGTGTTCCCCGCGGCGCCGTCACCGGAGCTGGCCCGCACACTGGACTTGGCCGGGTTCCGCTGGAAGGGGATCGACGGCGCCGACGACCTCACCGCCAACGAGTGGTCGGGGGTCGTGGTGGCCCTCGAGTCCGACGCCTCCGTCGAGGCCGGATGGTCGCTGTGCCGATCGGTGCGCGCCCGGTCCGCGGAGCTGCCGGTGCTGGTGCTGGTGGGCGGCGCGCAGCTGGGCGAGCTGGACACCCACGGCGACCTGTTCGAGGACTTCTGCCTCACCCCGTTCCATCCGGCCGAGGTCGAGGCCCGCTTGCGCCACCTGTTCGTTCGCGCCACGGGGTCGCCGGCCGCGGGGGAGACCGTCGCCTACGCCGATCTGGCGTTGAACCTGGAGACCTACCAGGCCACCATCGAGGGCCGCCCGCTGGACCTCACCTACATGGAGTACGAGCTCTTGAAGTTCCTGGCCCAGAGCCCCGGCAAGGTGTTCACCCGGGAGACGCTGCTCAGCCGGGTGTGGGGCTACGAGTACTTCGGCGGCGCCAGGACCGTGGACGTGCACATCCGCCGCTTGCGGGCCAAGCTCGGCGAGGAGCACGCCAACCTGATCCAGACGGTGCGCTCGGTGGGCTACCGCTTCGGTCAGAGCCGCTGGTCCTAACCTGGGCTGATGGCCCCTCCGCCGCAACCACCTCGCAGGTCGGTCACCTCCACCATCGTCGGCTGGCTGATCGTCGCCGTCATCGCCTGGCTGGTGCTGAGCGCCGTGATCGGCACGATCCGCTGGCTGGTGCGCGGGGTGGCGATCATCGCCGTGCTCATCGGTCTGTTGTGGCTGTGGGCGACGGTGAAGTCCCCGAAGGGACCGGATCGCTAGCTGAACGCGCTGATCGCCGTGACGATGCCGAACACGACGAACAGGACACCGCCGATGCGTTGGATCAGGCGCAACGGGACCCGCTTGACGATCCACTGCCCGGCGGTGACGGCCAGGGCGGCCACGGACAGCAGCGCGCTCCACGCCCCGGCGGCCACGGCGACGGGCTGGCCATAGCGGGCGGCGATGCCCGCGGTCGTGAGCTGGGTGAGGTCGCCGAACTCGGCCAGGCCCACCACCGAGGCCGCCGTCACTGCCACGCGGACGAAGCTGTGCGGTGCCGGCCCGTCGGCGCCGTCGGCGTCCTCGTCGGCAGCACCGGCCGATCGCAGCATGAACAGCCCACCGGCGATGAACAGCGCGGCGATGCCCAGGCGCACGGGCATCGTCGGCAGCTTGCGCAGCAGCGAGCCCACCGCCACCGCCAGGATCACGTGCATCAAGAACGCTGCGGCCACGCCGGACCACACCGCCAGCGGCCGCCGGGTGCGGGTGGTCAGCACCAGCGAGGCGAACATCGTCTTGTCCGGCAGCTCGGCGAGGAACACCGGGCCGAAGGCCGCCAGAAAGGCGGTGATCACGTCACCAATCGCTGGATGCGCGCCGCGTGCAGGGCGTGGGTGGTGAGGTGCTCGGTGAGGTGTGCCGCCGTGATCTGGCCCTCGTCGACGATGCGCTGGCCGCCGACGATGGTGTGCCAGGCCGACGACGGGCCGCAGCGGACCCAGGCCTCGATCGGGTCGGCGACGGCCCCGGCAAAGGCCGGGCCATCGAGCTTCCACACGGCGACGTCGGCGACCGCTCCGGGCGTCAGGACCCCGAGCTCGCCCAGCCGCCCAAGGCACGCCGCCCCGCCGCGCGTGGCGATCTCCAGCGAGGTGCGCCCCGACCCGGCGGCGGCGCCGTCGCGCAGCTTGGCCACCAACATCGCCTGGCGGGCCTCGATCCACAGTGAGGCGCTGTCGGCCGAACTGGACCCGTCGACGCCGAGGCCCACGTGGCACCCGGCATGGCGCAGCGCGGCGACGGGGGAGAGCCCGCTGGACAGGATCATGTTGCTGCTCGGGCAGTGGGCCACGCCCACACGAGCCGCCCCGAGCCTGCCCACCTCGTCGGGGTTGGGCATGACGCAGTGCGCCACCCAGGTGCGCTCGGTGCACCAGCCGGTGCGTTCCAGGTACTCCGTCGGGCGGCAGCCGAAGCGGGCGACGCTGAACTCGTCGTCCTCGCTGTTCTCGGCGAAGTGGGTGTGCAGGCGCACGTCAAGCCGCTCGGCCAGCTCGGCGCTGCGCGCCATCAGTTCCTCGGTCACGCTGAACGGGCTGCACGGGGCCAGGGCGACCCGGGTCATCGCCCCATGGCTGCGATCGTGCCAGCGGGTCACGGCCCGCTCGCTCTCGGCCAGGATCTCGTCGTCGTCCTGCACGACGTCGTCGGGGGGTAGGCCGCCCGTGCTCTCGCCCAGCGACATCGAGCCGCGTGTCGGATGGAAGCGGACCCCGAGGTCCCGTGCGGCGCGGATCTCGGCGCCGAGCAGGTCGCCGGCGCCGCGCGGGTGGACGTAGAGGTGGTCGGTGGAGGTGGTGCACCCGCTGAGTGCCAGTTCGGCCAGGCCGACGAAGGTGCTGACGTACACCGACTCCTCGTCGATGGCCCGCCACAGCGGGTACAGGGTCTGCAGCCAGCCGAACAGCGGCTTGCCGGTCATCGGCGGGAACGCCCTGGTCAGGTTCTGGTAGAGGTGGTGATGGGTGTTGATCAACCCCGGCGTGATCAGGCAGTCGGAGCAGTCGATGCTCTCCCTGGCCGGCGGAGGTGGGTCGCGGTAGGTGCCAAGGGAGTGGATCAGGCCGCCGTCGATCGCCACCCACCCGCCCGGCAGTTCCCGGCGGTCGTCGTCCATCGTGGCCACCAGCAGGCCGCGGCGCAGGACGGTGTCGACGCGCGGCTCGATCACGCCAGCGAATCCAGGACCAGGGTGATGTCGTCCACGGTGGTCAGCGGGTTGACGATGCACAGCCGCAGCACCGTCTCGCCGCGCCATCCGGTGGGGGTGACGAAAGCGATCTGGCGTCGCAGCAGGTCGTCGCTCCACGCCTGGTACTGGTCACGGTCCCACCCGGCGCGGCGGAACAGCACGACGCTGAGCTCGGGCGCCATGATGAGGTCGAGGTACGGGCGGTCCTCGACGAGGCGGGCGGTCTGGCGGGCGACCTCGAGGGTGTGCTCGACGGCATCGGCGTACGCCGCGGTGCCATGCGTTGCCAGGCTGAACCAGAACGGCAGGCCGCGGGCCCGGCGGCTGAGGTGATGGGCGTAGTCGCTGGCGTTCCACTCCGGGGCGGTGGCGGTGTTGTCGGCGTGCAGGACGTCGAGGTACTCGGCGTGCTGGGTGTGCGCGGCGCGGGCGATTGCCGGGTTGCGGTACAGCAGCGCGCAGCAGTCGAACGGGGCGAACATCCACTTGTGCGGGTCGACGATGAAGCTGTCGGCGCGCTCGATGCCGGCGAAGCGGCCACGCACGCTGGGTGCGGCCAGCGCCGCGCCCTCCGTACGCGCCGTCGACGTGCATCCACACGCCGGTCCGTTCCGCCGCGTCGGCGATCGCCTGGAGGTCGTCGACGACCCCGGCATTGGTGGTGCCCGACGTGGCGACGATGACGAACAGGCGGTCCCGGTCGTCGTCCGACATCCCGTCGAGGGTGGCGAGGACCGCAGCGCCGGTCAGCCGGCCGTGATCGTCGGCGGGGACGCCGATGACATCGGCATCCATCGCCCGCGCCCCCGAGGCGATGCTGCTGTGCGCCCCGGCGCTGGCCAGGATGAGGCCGCGGGTGCGGTCGTGGCGCCCGCCGGCCCGGAGGCGCCAGGCGAAGCGTGCCGCGATCAGGGCGCTGAGGTTGCCGGCGGTGCCGCCGCTGACGAACACGCCGCCGGCCTCAGGGGGCAGGCCGGCCAGGTCGGCGAGGTAGCGCAGCGCCTCGTTCTCGGCGAACACGGCACCGCCCCCTTCCAGCCACGATCCGGCGTAGATGCTCGACGCCCCGACGACCAGATCGAACAGCACGGCGGCCTCCGTCGGGGCCGCGGGCACGAACGACAGGAACCGCGGGTGATCGACCGAGATGCACGCCGGCGCCAGGACGTCGGTGAACACGCGCAGGGCCTCGAGCCCGCCGATGCCCCGCGGGTTGACCGTGTGACCGGCCATCGCCCGCAGCTCGGCCATGGTGCGCGGCCCGTCCAGCGGGGCATCCATGCGCATCCGGTCGACGGCGTAGCGCAGGATCGCCTGGGTGAGGACTTCGGTCGACGCATCGTGCAGATGCATCCCCGGTTGGGATGGCTGGTTCACGACGGTCGGGTCACACGTTGAGGTCGAGCAGTTCGCTGCCCTCGTGACGCGCCTCGGCGTCACGGTTCAGCGACCAGCCGAGGCCCGCGGCGATCGCCGCCGAGCCCATGCACACCAGCACGGGCAGGACGAGGAGCACGATCACGATGGCGACGACACCGGGCACGACCATCACCCTAGTGGGACGTGGGCCCAAGCCTCGATCTCCACCAGGCCGCCCATCGGGAGGCCGGCGACAGCCACGGTGCTGCGCGCCGGGCGGTGCTCGCCGAAGCCGTCGACGTAGGCCGCATTGAACGCCTCGAAGTTGTCCATGTCGGTCAGGAAGCACATGGTCTTGAACACGTCACCGATCGAGGCGCCCATCGAGGCCAGATGGGTCTTCAGGTTGGCGATCGCCTGGGCGGTCTGGGTGGGGACGCCGCCGCCGACGATGGCGCCGTCGACCAGGCCGAGCTGGCCACTGACGACGATCAGGTCGCCGGCGCGGACGGCGGGTGTGTACGGACCAACGGGTTTGCTCATGAGCGCATCGTAGGCCAGCGGGGTGGACGGCCCTCGCTGATCCAGGCGGCCGCGGCGACGGCGGCGAACACCGCGTCGCTGCCGTTGACGGGCTCGCCATCGTCGGGCTCGATCGTGACGGTCACCGCCGGCATGTCGGTGGGCCGGATGATGCCGAAGCTGCGGATCGTCAGGTCCAGGGGTTCGCCCGCCTCCGACACGGCGATGGCCTCGCTGCGGACCAGCCCGAGCGCCTGGTGGGTGGCCCCGATGCAATAGCTGCGCAGGACGGTGTGATCGAGGGGTGCTCCGCAGCGGACGCGCACCTCGACGCCGCCGCCGATCGTGATCCGGGCCGCGGCCTCGGCGCCGTTCGGGGCGGTGACGTGGCACCAGCCCTCGGCGTCGGGCTCGGCCAGGAAGGCCGTGACCTCGGCCCACCCAGCGGCGCGCAGCGAGGCCGACGTGGTGGGTCCGACGACATCGACCTCCTCCACCGTGAGGGCAGGGGCGACGGCGGCGATGGTCGCGGCGATGCCCGGCGTCCTGGCGACGCGCACGACGCCGGTGCCGTCGGCGCGCAACCCGATGGCCAGCGGCGGCCGCTTCGGGCCGAGCCGAACGCTGTCCTCACGGGAGAACTGGGCGACGACCGCAGTGCCGCTCGGATCGATGGTTGCGTTGGCTCCTGCCAGGCGGGCCGCCTCGATCTCGACGAGGGCGTCGCACTTGCCACCGAACGCGCCGGCGTTGGCCAGCGCCGTCGCCGGCGCGCCGCCGGGGGCGGCCCACGAGGTGTCCAGTTCGAGGTAGGCCGGTTCGACCCAGGTGGTCTGCAGGGTGCGGGCGAAGTCGTCGGCGGGTAGCTCGATCGGCCACGTCACCGGCGCAGTGGTCCGGCGCCCCTGGACCGCTCCGGCCGCTGCGCGGGCGTGCTGGGTGGTGTCGGCGACGTGCCACTGACCGTTGCTGCTTCGCCGAGCATGGCGCGCCTCGGGCGGGGCGGTGTCGCAGGCGAACCCGCACGAACCGCAGGCGACCGCCGTGCCGACGGCCTGCGGCCATCGACCCTCGAGGCAAGCGCGCCGGGCCGCCGCGTCGAGGTCCCGATCGGGGTGTCCGTCGGCACCCGGTTCGCCGGTCGCCGCCTCGACGATGGTCTGCCACCCCGTGCATCGGCACAGGTGGGCGAGCAGCGCGTTGCGCACCTTGGCCGGGGTTCGTTCGGCCTCGGGGATCGCGGCCAGGCGCATGATGATGCCAGGGGTGCAGAACCCGCACTGGCTGGCGCCGTGGCGCACGAAGCGTTCCGCCCACCGGTCCGCACTGGCGAGGCCTTCGAGTGTGGTGACCGAGCGGCCGCGCACCCGGGCTGCAGGGGTGACGCAGGCCACCCGCGGCTGGCCGTCCACCCAGACCGTGCAGCACCCGCACTGGCCCTGTGGGCTGCAGCCGTCCTTGACCGACAGCGTCCCCAGGTCGTTGCGCAGGACGTCCAGCAGGGACGCGCCGTCGTCGGCGACGACCGTGGCGCCATTGAGGGTGAAGGTCAATTCGCTCACGGAGGCCGGTACCTTAGCCAGCATGGCCATGAACGATTCAAGGCTGGTCCCTGACGCCGTCGTCTCCCGTCGGACCGCGCTGATCCTGGGGGCGGCCGGGCTGCTGGCGGCGTGCGGGTCCGACTCGAAGAAGTCCGCAGAACCGCAAGCCACGGCCGGGACGGGTGTGCCTGATCTTGGCGCCTTGGCAGCCTCATCGTTGAACCTCGTCCAGCGCTTCTCGACCTCGCCGCTCTTCGTGCCCGGCGAGGTCCGCCTGGCGATGTCGCTGGCGTCGACCGATGGGATGGTCCAGAACCTCCCCGGCACGCTGGCCGGTGAGGTGGTCGACGACCGCGGTGCACGGGTGGGTCAGTTCCGTGTCCCGGTGCGGCGCGAGGGCCTGCCGGTGCCGTACTTCGCCCCGCGGGTGACCATCGCCAAGCCCGGCACCTACACGATGCGCGTCGACGTGGGCGGCAAGGTGGAGGCTGCCTTCCAGGTGTTCGATCCGAAGGATGTCGTGGTTCCGTATCTCGGGGCCACGCTCGCCGGGTTCGACACGCCCACCGCCGACAACCACCGCGGCGTCGAGCCGTACTGCACGCTGGAGCCGGCCCCGTGCCCGTTCCACAGCATGACCCTGACCCAGGCGATCGCCTCGGGCAAGCCGGTGCTCTACATGATCGGAACCCCGGCGCACTGCTCCACCGGGGCATGCACCCCCGGTCTGCAGTTCCTCGTGGCTGCGGCCAAGAGCGGAGGGCTGGCGTCATCGTTCGCGGTGGTCCACGCCGAGGTGTACACCGACAATCTGGCGTCCACGGTGGCCCCAGCCGTCACCGCGCTGAAGCTGGACTACGAGCCGGTGGTGTATGCGACCAAGCCGGGCGGGGTGATCGTCGACCGCCTCGATGCGGTGTGGGACGCGACCGAACTGGGCGAGGTCCTCGCCCGCGTGGGCGCTAGCTGAAGCTGGACCCGCAGCCGCAGGTGCGCGTGGCGGTGGGGTTGTTGATCGAGAACCCTGCCTGGTTCAGGCCGTCCTTGTAGTCGAGCGTCGCCCCCTGGAGCAGTTCGGCAGAGGCCGGATCGACCACCACCTTGACCTCGCTGCCGACCTCGCCGAAGGTGGCCTGGTGGTCCTCGCTGGCGATGTCACCGTCGAAGTACATCTCATAGGAGTAGCCGCTGCACCCGCCGGGAGTGACGGCGACGCGGAGCGCCATGTCCAGCGCGCCCTCGTCCGTGAGGAGCTGGCGAACCTTGCTGGCTGCGGTGTCGGTGAGAGTGATCACGGCGTTCTCCTCGATGAGGCGGGGTGGGTGGAGGGGGGTGGCGTTCGGGGATTGTACCGACTACCAACCGTACACTGGGGTCCGTGATTCCCTCCCCGCCCTCCGAATCGGAGGTGCTGGACCTGCTGCGGTCCGTCGTGGATCCCGAGCTCGGGGCCGACATCGTCACCCTCGGGATGGTGCCGGGCGTGTCGGTCGGCGCCGATGGGGTGGTGCGCGTTGGCGTGAAGTTGACGATCGGTGGGTGCCCGCTGCGGGCCCAGATCAAGCGGGACGTCGAGACGCGCGTCGCCGTGCACCCTGGGGTGACGGACGTGCGTATCGAGTGGGGCGAGATGACGCCCGACGAGCGTTCCGAGGTGATGTCGAAGGCGAGGTGGGCGGCGCGTGACCGGGCGCCCGACACCGAGGTACCGCCGTCGTGCCGGGTCTTGGCCGTCGCCAGCGGCAAGGGCGGGGTCGGGAAGAGCTCGGTGACGGTCAACCTGGCTGCGGCGCTGGCCGAGCAGGGCTACATCGTTGGCGTGTTGGATGCCGACATCTGGGGGTTCTCGGTCCCGCGGTTGCTCGGGCTGTCCGATCGGCTGGAGGCCCATCAGGTCGACGGGCGGGACAAACCGCTGATCCGTCCGAACGAGCTGGTGGTGGGCGCCGGGCGGTTGAAGGTCGTCAGCACGGGGTTCATGGTCGACGAGGACACGGCGCTCATGTGGCGTGGGCTGATGCTGGCCAAGGCGGTCGAGCAGTTCCTGCGCGATGTCGAGTGGGGCGATCTCGACTACCTGTTGTTGGACATGCCCCCCGGCACCGGTGACGTGCAGATGGGCCTGGCCCGGATGCTGCCGCGCACCGATCTGATCGTGGTGACGACGCCGGCCTTGGCCGCCCAGAAGGTGGCGTCGCGGGCAGCGGACATGGCCCGGCGCAGCTTCCTGCGAATTCTCGGTGTCATCGAGAACATGAGCGGGTTCGTCTGTGAGCACGGCACGACGTACCCGCTGTTCGGCAGCGGCGGCGGCCAGGCATTGGCCGACGAGATCGGCGCCCCGCTGCTCGGATCGATCCCACTCGAAGCGGCCGTGGCCCGTGGCGGCGACGCCGGCCGACCGGTCGCCCTGTCCAACCCGTCCGGCCCATCCAGCGGCGGTGACCACGGCTGCGATGCCGAACGGTCCCTGGCCGCCGCGGAGTTCCGCCGGATCGCCCAGCTCATCGCCACCGAGGTCGCCCCTCCCGTGAACATGGCCGGGTGCTCGGCCCGCATGCTGGCCGCCGTCTCCGCAGCCTTCGACCACCCGCCAACGGCCTGACCCGTACCCCCACCGCCCTAACCCGGAGCCCCGAGGCCACCCACCGCGACCCGTCGGCATACACGCCGTCGCCGAACCGTCAGTGACGAAACTCGTGCCGACCGTGCTCCGCTTGGCCGACTGGCGAATCGTCAGTGACGAAACTCGTGCCGACCGTGCTCCGAGGGCCACCTGGCGAACCGTCAGTGACGAAACTCCACGCCCCGAGCCCCTTTTCGAATCGTCGGTGACGAACTGGTCCGTTCGTCACCGACGATTCGCCAGGGGCGGGGAGGGGTGTTGGGGATTGCGGTTTCGTCACTGACGGTTCGGCATGGTGGCGGTGACGGGGGCGGGGGTGGGGATGGGCGCGCTCGGGAGTGTCGGTGGGGGCCGGGGGCCGGGGGCCGGGAGGGCCGGGGGCCGGGAGGGCCGGTGGGGGCGGCCTGGGCCAGGGGCCGCTGCGCACGGCACAGTGCATCGAGGCAACGTTGTGACACCCGTGCTGTATCCATCGGCCATGGAACTCAAACCAACGCCGGCGCCCCTGCGGGATGGGGTCGACAACAAGACCAGTGATCCGCAGGGCGTTCCTGGTGCACCCGCCGGTACCGGGTGGGCGGCGCCCGGTGTTGACGACCTGGTGGCGCCAGGGCGTCCGTGCTCGTGGTGTGCGGTGCCGTTCATGACGGCTCGGCGGCCGGGACGGCCGCGGCTGTACTGCCGGGATGCGTGCAAGCAGCGGGCGTACGAGCATCGCCATGGGCTGCGCCACGTGCGCACGGTTCGCTCGCTGCCGGGGCAGATTGCCGGCGACGTGTGGTACGGCTCCGGCTACGAGCGCGGTGGATGGGGGCATCGTGATCGGCGCACCCACGCCATGCGCACCAGCGTGCGACCCGACGGCCGCCGTCGGGAAACCCTGTGCGGCGCCGTGGCGGTTCCCATGGCCGGCCAGTACTTCTTGCCGTCGGCGTCGACCTCCTGCGCGACCTGCCGTTCCATCGTCGCCGCCAATCCGTTGGAGCTGGGTATCAGCCCGTCGAACGAGCTCAGCCTGCTGCGCGCCGTGATCGACGAGGCGACCGAGGGCCGCGTCACGGACGCGGAGGCACTCCGCTGGCTGCGGGCCCGTCAACCACCGCGGACTCAGCCGATTCGGGCGGCATGAAACACATCTGTCGGTAGAACGCCAACTCGGCCACACTCTCACGAATGTCGTCGAGCGCCCGGTGGCTTCCGGTCTTGTGCGGGCGGGCAGCCAGACGGCGCGGGTACCACCGCTTGGCCAGCTCCTTCACACTGCTCACGTCGATGCTCCGATAGTGCAGGAAGTTCTCGATGTCGGGCAGGTAGGCGCTCAGGAACCGGCGGTCCATCCCGATCGAGTTCCCACACAGTGGCACCGTGCGGGGGGCCTCGATGTGTGAACGAAGAAATGCCAGCGTGGCCTCCCCGGCTTCGGCCAACCCGATCGTCGACGCGGCGATCGAGCGCAACAGCCCGCTGCGGGTGTGCATCTCCACCACGATCGTGTCCATGTCGGCAAGCAGCTCCGCGGGTTGGTGGATGACGAGATCGGGTCCCTCGGCGATGACGTTCAAGTCGTCGTCGGTGATCAGGCTGGCGATCTCCACGATGACATGGCGCGCTGGATCGAGTCCGGTCATCTCCAGATCCATCCAGGCGAGCACGCTGTGACACTAGACAAGGCACCCGCTGCCGGAGCGGCTCTCTCACTGTCCACTTGGAGGTGTGAGCATCGTCCACCTCGCGCAGCGTGAGCGAACGAGCACTTTACGGACCATCTGGCCGTCGCTACAGTCTCGCCACCGGCCTTGGGGGCGAAACGGGGGTGAGCGCGGCAGTGTCGACGGCCACACGTGACGAAGCGGACCGGGTTGCCGGCCGCGGGACGGTCGGGTTCCGGCCCTCCAGTCGCTCGCGGATCCGCATTCTCGCCGGGACACTGCTCTCGCTGTTCGCCATCGGCGCGATCCTGATGATCTTCTCCACCGCCAACAAGCGCGTCCCGGTCCTCCAACTGGTGCGCGACATCCCAGCCGGCCAGCAGCTGACCGCCGACGACGTTCGTACGGTCGAGCTCTCGGTCGACCCCAGCCTGGAGGTCGTGCCGGCTGGTGACGTCGGCGCCGTGATCGGCCAGTACGCCTCGGTCCGGATGGTGGCTGGCGCGCTGCTGCAACGCCCCAACCTGCAGTCGAACTCCCTGGTCGCGCCCGGTGCCGCGGTCGTGGCCGTGGTGCTCCCGCAGGGTGCCCTCCCGGTCGGCCTCCTCGAGCGCAGCGATGTCCAGCTCGTGTTCCCCATTGATGCTGGCGCCGTCGACTCGGCCGGCGCTCCTGCCCCGGTATCCGGCCGAGTCGTCGGGCTTCCAGGCACCGCCGACCCGGTCACCGGCGAGGTGTCGGTGTCCGTCGAGGTCCCCGTCGAGGCCGCAGCAACCGTGGCCGCGGCGGCCAAGGTTCGCCTCGTCCTGCTCGCCCCAGGGTCGGCGCCGTGAGCCTCGTCGCCGTCGTCGGTGACCGCACGTCGACCACGGCGATCGGGCTGGTCGGCGCGTGGCCCCGCGCGACGAGCGGGTTCTGGTCGAGCTCGATCCGTCGGGTGGCTGTGCGGCGGCGTGGCTGGGGACACCGCGCCAGCCCGGACTGTCCGACGTGGTCGCCAGCGGTGACCCCGGGCGCCTCGACGCGATCGACCAGCACACCCAACGCACCCCGAGCGGGCTGGCGGTGCTCGTGGCGCCGGTCCGCCCGGCGGAGTGCGGCGCGGTGGTCGCCGCGGCGACGCCGATGCTGCCGGTGATGTCCGCCCACGAGTGGGTGTTCGTCGCCGACGTCGGCCGCGTCGGCGGCACCCTGCCGCCCGCCGTCGCCCAAGCGGGGGTGGTCGTGGTGAGTCATGTCCAGCACGCCGGGTCCCCGGCGGCAGCGGCGCTCGGCATGGAACGATTGGCCGATCGGTGCGCCTTGCTGACGATGCGCTCGCTGCCGACCATCGTCGCCCTGCACGGCACCGTCCCGTACGGGATCGACGAAGTCCGAACCTTCCTCGGCGTGTCCACGGTGGTTGCCATCGCCGACGACCCGTGGGCCGCGGCCGTCATCGCCGGGCGGCCGGGCTCGCCACGACGCTTGCGTCGTAGTGCGTGGTGGGCGTCGGTCGAGCGTCTCAGCGACGCGGTGGCCGCCGAGGTGGGCGATGCCCTCCACGGCCACCCCCTTCTCGGATGGCAGCGCCATGGCTGAGCACGCCGACGTCCGCCGCTTGACCGAACGCCTGGCGTCGCGTCTCGTCGACACCCTGCAGGACGCGTCGGGTGGCCAGCTGGGCGCCAGGCATGCAGCGCTGCGCTCCGACCGTGGCCGGCTCGAACTGCTCATGGGACGGTGGATGGCCGAGGAAATCACCGCGATCAACCAGGACCGCCTGGCCCGCGGCCTGTCCCCGCTGGACGACGACGCCGACCGCCGGCTGCGCGCCGCGGCCTACGCCGAGACGCTGGGCGCCGGGCCGCTCGAGCCGTTCATGCGTGACCCGGCGGTCGAGGAGATCGACGTCAACTCGGCCGCCTCCACGTTCGTGTCCTACTCCGACGGGCGCAAGATCGCCGTCGGGCGATTGTGGGCGTCGGACGACGACCTCGCCGCCTACCAGAACCGCCTGACCCTTTCTATGGGGGTGTCCGAGGCCCGCCTCGACGAACAGAGCCCGATGGTCACCCTCCAAGCGCCCGACGGTTCGCGAGTCGTCATGGTGCTCGGCGGGCAGACCCGCGCCGGGGTCTCCACGCACCCGCGCATCGCCATCCGCCGATTCACCGTGCACCAGATCGGGCTCGACGGGCTTGCGGCGCGGGGCATGTTCCCGACCTGGCTGGTGCCTCAGCTCGACGCGCTGAGTGCGAGCGGGGATGACGATGCTGGTCTCCGGCGGGCCGGGCGCCGGCAAGACGACGCTGCTCAAGGAGCTCCTCGGCGCCGTGCCCCCGGGTGAACGGATCGTCACGATCGAGAAGGGCCTGCTCGAATTGCGACTGGAGGACGACGATCGTCACCCCGATGCGCCGGCACTGTTCACCCGCCAGGCGAACACCGAGGGTCACGGCGAGATCACCGCCCGAACACTCGTGGAACTGACCCGCCGGCTGAACCCCGACCGCGTCGTCGTCGGCGAACTGGTGGAGGACGAGGCGCTGGAGATGCTCGACGTGGCCAGTATGTGCAAGCGCGGCTCGCTGGCCACGATCCACGCCCACACCGTGGAGGCGGTACTGGCCCGGCTGGCGTTCTACGTGGCCAA
Source organism: Ilumatobacteraceae bacterium (assembly GCA_037045185.1). Lineage (GTDB taxonomy): Bacteria > Actinomycetota > Acidimicrobiia > Acidimicrobiales > Ilumatobacteraceae > JAKOUY01. The sequence goes on along the minus strand of JBAOHQ010000004.1, from coordinate 123,278 downwards.
GTCGAACACCAAGCTGCCGGAGTACGCCGTCTGGTCGCTGATCGCCGAGACCATCGACTTCGTGGTGCACATCGACCTGGTGCGCAACACCGCCAACGAGGCCCCGCAGCGGCGGGTCACCTCCATCGTCGAGTTCGGCGGGCGCGGGCCGGACGGTGGCGTGCGCTCCACCGAGGTGTGGGGTCTCGACGAGACCGGGGCGCTGGTCCAGCAGGCCCCGCTGGAGCAGCGCCACGTTCGCCGGCTGCGGATGGCCGGGATCGACGAGACCCTGTTCGTCCCCAACGACGCCTTCGCCGGGGCGTGGCGATGAACTCCGATCAACTGCTCGTGGCCCTGCTGGCCGCGATGCTGGTCTGCGGCATTACCCTGGTCTGGTCCGGGCTGCACCCGACGCATCGTGTCGGTGTGCGGCCCTCGGCCTCGAGGCGACTCGATGCCCGGCCGGCCGCGGTCGGGCTGGGGTGCGGCGCGTTGGTCTATGCGCTCTCCGGGTGGCTGGCCCCTGCCCTGGTGGCCGCGGGGGCCGTGACGGCAGCCTGGCTGGGCCACCGCCAGCGCGGCGTCCAGCGGGACACCCCCGAGCGGGTCGAGGCCGTGGCGTCGTGGATCGAGAACGTCCGTGACGTGCTGCAGGCGGCCGGCCAACCGATCGGGGCGATCGGCGCCACGGTGGAGAGCAGTGCGCCGGAGATCCGCCAGTTCGTCCGCCGCCTGTACGCCAGGCTCTCCGCAGGCCGCTCGGCCGAGTGGGCGTTGCGGGCCTTCGCCGACGAGCTCGACGACCCGCTCGGTGATCTGGTGGCCACGGGCTTGCTGATCGCGGTCACCCGCGGCGGCCAAACCGAGCAGGTCCTGTCGGCGCTGGCCGACCAGGCACGCAGCCAGGCCGATCGCCGGCGGATCGTCGAGGCCGAGCGAGCCCCGATGCGCCATCAGGTGCTGATGGTGTCGCTGATCATGTGCGCTCTGCTGGGCGGGCTGTTCGTCTTCGCCCGATCCGACTACCTCGACGCCTACGACAGCGCCAACGGCCAGGTCGTGCTGGCCGCCATCATTGCCGGGTACGTCGCCTTGCTGGCCCGGGTGGCCACGCTGTCACGGTTCCCCCGTCCTGGCCGCTTCCTCACGGTGGGACCGGACGAATGACCACCACCGTTCGGCTCATCCTCGCCGCGGCGGTGTGCTGCGCCGGGATCTGGGTGGTGGTCAACGGGCTGTCCGTCCCGCGGCCCCCACTCGGGCGGATGGTGGCCCACCTCGGCCGCCGGACCGTCCCTCCGGTCGTGCCGACGCGACGCGGTGGCGTCGTCGCCCGCGTGGCGGGCAGCCGGGCGCAGTTCCGCGACGAGGTCCTGACCGACCTGCGCCTGGTGCAGCGCCTCCCCGAGACGCACGCGGCGATGCTGGTCGGGGCCGGCGTCGCCGGGCTGTTCGGGCCGGCGGCGTTGGTCGTGATCCTGCAGGTCTCGGGCGCGCTGGGCCGCGACGTGCTGGTCCCGCTGGGCCTGGCGCTGGGCGGCGCGGCGGTCGCGCCATGGCTCGTGCACGTGTCGATGCGCCAGCGAGCCGCCGAGATCCGCCACGACCTGCGCTACCAGCTGTCCTCGTATCTCGACGTGGTCACCATGCTGCTGGCCGGCAACGTGGGAAACGAGGGTGCGCTGCGTCAGGCTGCGCTGGCCGGTGACGGCCGGCTGTTCTCCGAACTCCGCCAGCGGATCCTGGCGGCCGAGACGGCGAACCGATCACTGGTGTCCGCGCTCGCCGCGCTGGGAGATGACCTGCGCCTCACCGAGCTACAGCAGATCTCCGCGTCGGCGGCGCTGGGGTCCGTGGCCGGCGCGCCGGTGGCCCGCAGCCTCACCGCCAAGTGCGCCACGCTGCGCGCCGCACTGGCCGCCGAGCAGGAAGCCGAGGCTCGCGTCCGCACGGGACGGATCACGGTCCCGCTCGTCGGCATGTCCCTGCTGATCATGACCGCTGTCATCTACCCGGCCTTGGCGCTGTGATGCACGCCGCCGTCGAACCCACCACCACACAAGGAGGTCCCCATGGACCCGATGCTGACCATCCAGGCAATCACCCACCTGATCTACGGCCGCCTGCGCACCCTGACCAGCGTGGACGACACCGCCGGCCCGCGGCGCGACCGCGGCGCGGTCTCGCTGGAGCAGGTCTTGTGGTTCGTCGCCGCTGGCGCTGCTGTGGCAGCGATCGCCGCGATCATCTGGTCGAAGGTGCGCAGCGCGGCGAACTCGGTGAACACCAAGTAGCCGGCGCCGCCGATCGGGGCGCGGTGTCCCTGGCTGTCGTGCTGTTGACGCCGGTAACGGTGGTGCTGATGTTCCTTGGCTTCCAGGCGGCGATGTGGAATCACGCCGCCACTGAGGTCCGCGTGGTCGCCCGGCAGACGGCGATGATGGTGGCCCGTGACGGCATGCCGGCGGGGCAGGCCGCCGGTGCCGGGCGGGCGGCGTTGAGCGGGACGTTGACCGGCGTCAGCGTCACGGTGCAACGCGGCGCCTCCGACGTCGTCGTCGTGGTGCGCGGGAGCGCTCCGGGGATCCTGCGCGGCACGTCGTGGGACGTGGTGGTGCAGGTCGCCGTGCCCGCGGAGGGGTGGGCGCCACTGTGAGCGGCGATCGTCCCGACAACGACCGTGGCTCGGGCGAGGTCCTCGGTCTGGTGCTGTTCTTCCCGGTGATGATCGGCCTGGCGTTGATGATCCTGTGGCTGGGCCGCAAGGTGGACGCCGGCGCTCAGGTCCGTGCCGCCAGCGAGGCCGCCGCCCAGGCCGCGGCGCGGCAGCGAACCCCCGCCGCCGGGCTGCGCGCCGCCCAGCAGACCGCCCAGCTCACCTTGGCCAAGGGCACCTGCGCCGGCGCGGCCTCGGTGTCGGTGAGCGCTGCCAGTTGGGCGCCAGGCGGCTCGGTCACCGTCACTGTCAGCTGCCGCCCGCCCGCCGCGGACCTCAGCCTGCTCGCACCCCAGCCGCGGACCATGCGGGCCACGGCGACGGCGACGATCGACGCCTACCGTGCGGCGGGCCGGCGATGAGCTGGTCCCCGTCCCGTGCCCGGGCAGAGGCCGCGTGCCGTGACCGTGGGTCGGCGACGGTGGCCGCACTCACGTTCTCCTTCGTCTTCATGGCCGGGGCGTTCATCTGGCTCTCGGCCACGGTCGATCAGCAGCTCAACGACCGCACCCAGGCCGCCGCCGTGGCGTTCCAGGCGGCGCGCGCCCGGCGCCCAGCAAGTCGATGAGCGCGCCGCCCGCCAGGGCCGGCTGGTCATCGACGCCGGCCGCGCCGTGTCGGCCGCCCGCGCCGCCGTCGGCGCGCCTGCTGTCGGGGTCGGGGGACTCCGGCTCGGTCACGTCGGTGCGCGTCAACGGGACGTGGGTCACCGTCACGGTGTCGGTGACCACGGGTGGCAGGGCGTCCGTCGGGACGGCGTCGGCCACCGCAGTGATGGGGTTCGACCGTGCCGGCGGGTAACGCGCCGTGTCCCGGCCGATCGGTGGCGAGCCGCCTGTGGGCGCTCGCCGTGGCAGTCGCCGCCTTCGGCGGGATCCCGGTCGCCCTGATGGCGGTGTCGCGCTCGGCGGTTGGGCAGCGGATCGCCGCTCACGGGCATGGATCCGCCGTGGACGTGGTCACGGCGCGGCCTGAGCCGCTGGTGGTCCTCGCTCGGCGACGGCCTGGACACCAGCGACCAACTCGTCGACGTGTTCGTGCGCGTCGGGTTGGTCTGGCCTGGGCATGCCTTGCCGTCCTGGCGGTCGTGGTGGTCGCCGAGCTCGTCTACCAGGCTCGCCACGGGATGCCTTCGCCTCGCCGCCGCTCGCTGCTCGGTCTCGGGCGGCTCGGACGATGGATTGCCGTGGGTCTGTTGGCCATCGTCCCGGTGGCGGGGGCCCGGGGCGTGACGGCGACCGGTCGCCACGGCCCGACGGCGCCCGTGGTGCAGCCGCGGATGGGTCCCGTCGTGCAGCGAGGCGCGGACGCACCCCCGGCACCGAGCGGGCCGTCCACGCATGTGGTCAGGCGCGGCGAATCGGTGTGGTCGATCGCCGAGCAGTACGCACCCCGCGGCGAAGCCGACGAGATGGCCGCCGAGATCACCCGGCTGAACCTCGGGCGGGTGATGAGCGACGGTCACCGGTTCGTCACGGCCGCGCTCATCGAGCCCGGCTGGGAACTGCTCCTGCCCGAGAGCGTGCACCCTGCCGGCGCGCCGCCAGCACCCGTGGAACCCGTCACCCCCGCACCGCCAGCGCCGGCGCGGGCAGGGACATCTGGTCACCGCGGGGGAGAGCTACTGGTCCATCGCCGAGGATCACCTCGACACCCAGGCCGGCCACGAGGTCAGCGAGAAGGAAATCCTGGCCCTACGTCCCCACGTTGATGGCCCTCAACGTTCCCCGGCTGGGGTACGACGACCCGGCAATGCTGCACCCCGGCGACACGGTGATGTTCGGCGTGGCGCCCGTGGAGGCCGCCACCGCGGACGCACCACCGCCCGACGGCGGTTCGGCGGCCAGCGACACGGGGATCATCGCCAGCCCATCGGTCGCACCGGCGACGGTGCCCCCCGCCACGACCCCGCCCACCACGACCCCGCCCGCCACGGCACCCACGACGCACCCGCCGTTCACCGTTCCGCCGGAATCCGTGCCCGCCACGGTCCCCCAGCAGGACACGCTGCCGGCATTCGTTCCGCCGGCCTCCTCGGACTCGGCGCCCAGCATGCTGCCGATCGGGCTCGGCGGCGCCGGGCTCGTGGCCGCGGGGGCGATCGCCGTCGTGGAGAACCGCCGCCGGGCCAGGCTGCGCCGCGCCGTGGTCGGCGAGCGGTTGGCCGGTCCGGTGAACGAGCAGGATGCCGCCACCGAGCAACGCCTGCGTGCCGCCGGGGACAGTGAGCGCGTCGCTCGGCTGGACCTGGCCCTGCGTGCTGCGGCGGGTGATCTTGCCGATCAGCAGGCTCAGGTCAGGGTGGCCCTGCTCGCCCCTTCCGGGGAGGTGACCCTGCTGCTCGACGTGGCGGCCACGCCGGTCTCGCGGTTCTGGCGGGCGGACACCAGGCGCAAGGCGTGGATCGCCCCGGCTGGTGTGGCGCTGGACGTGCTGGCCGACGACGCCCGCCGCTCGGCGCAGCCGTGCCCCGCGCTTGCTCACCTGGGGGCCTCGATCGAGGGAGACGTGTTCGTCGATCTGGAGGCGTTCGGCCTGATCGCTGTCGAGCGGTCACCCGATCTGCTGCGGGCGATCGCCGCGTCGGTCGCGCTGTCCCCGTTGGCCGAGCCCGTCCAGTTCGTGACGGTCGGCTTGGACGAGGTCGCCGACCTCGACCTCCTACGGTCCGCCATCTGCGAGCGGTTGGAGGACGCGGTGGCACTGGCCGAGGCTCATGCCGAGCACCTCGCCCCGCTCGCCTCCAACGCGACGACGTTCCGGCTGCGCGCCCGGCGGGTGGCGACGGGGAGCAACGAACCGGTGGTGGTGATCGGCCTCGGCCAGCAGGTCGACGCCGATCTGACCGAACGGTTGCGGGCCCTGACCATACCGGGGGGTCGGGGCGTGGCCGTCGTCGTCGACGGCGCCGTGGAGGCCGCGGCAGCTCGCATCCGGCCCGTCGACGAGGGCGTCTGGCGGCTCGATCCAGTGGGGATCGAGTTCACCGCACTGCACCTGTCGTCGGCGGACGTGAACCAGATCGCCGAGGTCATCGCCGACGCCGAGCCGACGTTGGTGGTCACCTCCGACGAGACACCGGCGGTCGTCGAGGCCACCGATCGCGGCGCGCCGGTACCCGCTGGGTGGACGTTCCTGGTGCGGGTCCTCGGGCCCGTGTCGGTGGAGGACGACCACGGATCGACGGTCGCCTTCGAGCGCTCCAAGGCGCTCGAGTTGGTCGTGTGGCTCACCCAGCATCGCCAGCGCAGCGGGCGCGGCCAGGCCCGTGCCGCCCTGTGGGACGTGGACGTGCGCGACGCCACCTTTGCCAATGTGGTCAGTGATGCCCGCCGTTCGTTGGCCCGTGTGGCCGCCGCTCCGGACGGCGCCGAGTGGGCGGGCCGTGGCACCGGGGACCGCCTCCCGCTGCACGAGCGGGTCGTTACCGACGCCGAGGTGCTGGCCGGGGCCCTGGCGGACTCTGGTGAGCCGCGGACGCCGGGTGCCGTGGACGCGCTGACGCCAGGCGCTCGGGCTGGTGCGCGGCATGCCCTTCGCCGAGACGGCGTACCTGTGGCCCGACGGCGAAGGCATCACCTCGGCGTTGATCCTGCTGGTCACCAACGCAGCGGTGGATCTGGCCACCGTCTATCTCGATCGCGGTGACATCGATGGGGTGTTCTGGGCCACCCAGCAGGGCCTGCTCGCCCTGCCGGGTCACGAGGAGCTGGTGGCGCTGCGGATGCGCGCCCATGCCCAGCGCGGTGACCGCGCCGGTGTTCGCCAGGAGTGGGAGGCGTACCAGCGGGCGCTGCGCGCCGACTCGTGGTCCGCTGCCGAGCCGTCGCCAAAGGTCGTCGCCCTGCGCAAGGAGCTGCTCGCGCCTGCCCCGGCTCACCCGTGACGGCAGCCCACCTCTAGGCTCGCCGTGTGTTCGACCTGACGGGAAGGGCGGCGCTGGTCACGGGCGCCGGACGTGGTGTGGGATTCGGGATCGCGGCCGCACTGCTGGAGCGCGGCGCGCAGGTCTGGGTCAACGACCTGGTGACCGAGCGCGCCGAGGTGGCCGCCGCGCAGCTGGGTGAGGGTGCCCATCCGGTGGCCTTCGACGTGGCCGACGAGATCGCCGTCGATCATGCCATCCGTGCGGTGGGCCAGGTGGACATCTTGGTGAACAACGCCGGCATTCCACCGACGATGCGTGCGGTGCAGTTCCGGGAGATGAACCGTCACGAGTGGAACGCCTACATCGACGTGAACCTGTACGGCATCCTCAACTGCGTCAAGGCCACGGTGGACGGGATGTGCGAGCGGGGCTGGGGGCGGGTCATCACCATTTCCTCGGGCGCCGGGACCCACGGGCAGAACATCGGCGTGGCGCTGTATGCCGCGGGGAAGGGCGCGGGGATCAGCTTCATGCGCCACCTGGCGATGGAGTGTGCCCGCAAGGGCGTCACGGCGAACACCCTCGCCCTGGGGATGATGGAGCGCGAGCCGTCGGCGCAGTCGGACGAGTCGTCCACGGTGACGGCCGGGTTGACGAGGGCGATCCCGGTCGGCCGGCTGGGCCGCCCGGAGGACGTGGGGTACGCCTGCGTGTACCTCGCCTCGGACGAGGCGTCGTGGATCACCGGGCAGACCATCGCCTTGAACGGCGGGTCGTTGACGAGTTGAGCTGCGCAGGCCGGCGACGGGTCAGGTGACCCGCGGCTCGATCTTGCGGGCACGCTTGACGCACTGGGTCATCTGGGAGCGCACGGTGTCGGACATCGCCGCGCCGGAGGCCAGCTCACGCACCGGCGCGTGCAGGATCCGGTTGAGTGGTTCGGCGCAGATCAGGATCGGCTCGGCCATCGCGCGGAAGTGGCCGCTCTCGTCCTCGTCGAACACCACCCTGGCCAGCAACCCGTCGCGGGTGTTCGGGTCGACGAAGTGCCCGGAGACGCCCATGCCCGAGTTCATGTTGCCGACGCTCCAGAACACGGGTGTGCCGTCGATGATCTGCATCGGCTGGATCACGTGTGGGCCGTGGGAGATGACCAGATCGATCTTGGCCAGGCTAAGCAGTCGCTTGACGAAGTCACGCTGGCTCTGCGTCGGGCGGAAGACCAGCTCCGGGCGGGTGTGCAGGCTGACGATCACGAGCTCGGCACCGGCCGCCCGGGCAGCGTTGACCTTGGCCGCGACGTTGGACGCGGTGCCGGTGAAGTTGATCTTCCACCGCTCGATCGGGCGGGGCATGTTGGAGAAGGTGGTGAACGACAGGTGGGCGATCTTGACGCCCTGGACCTTCACGATGGACCCTGCCGGGTCGGCCTCCTCGGGGGAGCGGGCCGTCCCGTTGTGGCTCATGCCCACCCGATCCAGCGCGTCGAGCGTGGTGCGGATGCCCGTCGTCAGGCGGTCGTAGGCGTGGTTGGAGGCCGTGCTGCATCGGTCGAACCCTGCCCCGGCCAAGCCGACGGCGAACTCAAAGGGGCCGGTGAGCCTGCCGCCGCCGTTCGGCGCACGCCCCGACAAGCCGTAGTAGCCGTTCGGGGGGCCGAACCCGGTTTCTGCGTGGCAGATCCCGAGATCCGCCTCGCGGATGATGCCGGCGACCCGGGCGAAGACCGGGCCGTAGTTGAAGCGCTCGCCGGGTTGACGCCAGCGCAACCCGGAGTTGATGAACCGGCTCTCGGCGATGATCTCGCCGCCGGCGACCACTGACACGTGACGGCCAGCCGCCCGTCCCGTGGCGGCGCCGGTGGTCACCGCGCCGAGGCCCGCGCAGATGGCCCCCGCCAATGCCAACCGCCATCTCGACTTGCCGCCCATGCTGCCCCCGCTCGGTCGTCCCCTGCGTGGGCCACACAGTAGACGGTGCTGCGGCGATCAGGCGCCGAGGCCCACTCCACGACGCCCACGGCTCGGCGCCGGCGACACGCCGTGATGCGTTCGCAGCCCCACGGGCCCGCGGACGGGCCGGCTACGCGGGGCGGACGGCGCCGGGGACTGCGACACGAGTCGCCGTCACGGCAACTGCCGCTGTGAGTGTCGGGCAGGTCGCCTGCGTGACGAGTGTGCGGTTGGAGAGCACAGGCTGGGTGATCGTGTTCGTCGTCTGATTGCAGGGTTGGTTGTTGTCGCTGGCGGTCATGGACCAGTCGTACACGGCGTACTGCCGGTCGTTGTCACGGTCGATGCACCCGAGCGCGACCTTTCCGGTGATCGTGATCGTCCCCCCGGCTGCGAGGGTCACCGAGAATGCCAAGGACGAGGTCGTCCCAGTCACGGCCGGAGTCGGGGAGTTCTTCCGGGTGCACCAGAAGGCGCCGCCGCCGCACGGGCACAGCCCCGAAAACGTGATCGTGATCTGCAGCGTGGCGGACGTCCTGTCACACGCGGTCCGCACGAATGACGCGCTCGCCCCGACAGTCCCTGGCGCGCACTTCGGTGAGAACACGCCGGCGTGGGCGACAGCGGACGTCAAGATGACCGGCGCCGTCCAGCCGACGGCGCCTGCTGTCACCGCGCGACGCAGCAGATCTCGGCGTCCGGTCACCGACGAGGGCTTCTCTGCTGACATCAGCCTCACGCTAACGCCTGATGTCGACGCGAGCGAGCGGTCGGCGACAGCCGTGGCGTTGCTGCCCGCAGGCGTGGTGGGCGCTCCAGCGCGCTCAGTCGCTGTGGCGCGGGCCGCCGGTCAACGTCTGTCGCGAGCTGGGGGTCCGTTGGAGCCGGGTGTGGGAATCGAACCCACGACCTCATGATTACAAGTCAAGTGCTCTGCCAACTGAGCTAACCCGGCGCGGGGGTCAGAGTACCGTCGGTCCGATGGGTGCTGCACAGGCCGTCAGGCCGCGGTGATCCGCAGCACCTTGTCGTTGGAACCGTTGCTGGTGGTCACGTACAGCGCGCCATCCTTGCCGAACTCGGCCGCCCGCAGGCGGCCGTACGTCCCGCTCAGCTCGGCCGGCGTCCAGTCCTGAACCACCTGGCGATCGACGATCTTGAAGATGCGGAGCTTGCTGTCCTTCAGGCAAGCGACCGCCAGGGCGCCGTCATAGGCGCCCCATTGGGCACCTCTCAAGAACGCGGCACCGCTGGTGGCGACCGTCGGGAGGCCCGAGGACCACACCGCGCTGATGGCGGTCGGGTACTTGGACAGGTCGGTCATCGGGCGCGACTCGTTGTAGCCGGGCACCGGATCCCAGCCGTAGTTGCCGCGCTGCAGCAGGTTGATCTCGTCGTTCCGATCGGTGCCGTGCTCCACCGAGTACATGTCCCCGTTCGGCGCCAGCGCCAGGCCCTGGACGTTGCGATGACCGTAGGTGAAGATCCGCCGGTCACCGCTGGTCAGGTTGCCGGTCACCCCGGCGCCGGTGAACCGGCTGACGCGCAGGGTCTTGCCACCCAGCGACCACTTGTTCTGGGGCACGGTCCCCACGGCGGAATCGCCCGTGCCGACGTGCAGGTACCAGTTGCGATCGAAACGAAGCTGGCAGCCGCCGTGGCGGCCACTGCTTCCGGGGATGTTGCCGATCAAGGGATCCTTCAGCCGGGTCATGGCCGTCATCGCCGAGTTGAGGGTCCAGACCACCACCTGCACGGTCTTGTCTCGGTCGGTCGTTCCCTGACAGGTGTAGATCCGCCGGTTCTTGGCGAAGTTCGGGTCGGCCTCGATGGCCATCAGGCCGGTCTCCCCGGAGACCCACAGATCACCCATCCACGCCTTCACCCGGCGTACCTCGCCGGTTGTGGTTCGCAGCAGGATCCGTCCGGAGCGCTCGGTGATCAGCAGGCCCCCGGAGAACGGGGCGACATCCCACGGGATGCTCAGCCCGGAGGCGACGACCTCGACGTTCAGCGCAGGCCCACCGGCACGCGGGGCGCGGATGGCCTGCGCGCTGGAGGCTGCTGCCACAACGGGAACCAGTGCGGTCGTGGCGAGCAGGGCAGTCAACAACCGGGAGGGGCGGCGGGGCATCTCGCCACCGTAGGCCGGTCGAGCACGATGCCGCAACGGCCGGGGGTGGCTGGACTACACCTCGGCCACCTCGCGCACCCTGGCCAACAGCACGTCGAGCGCCGGCGCGTTCATCCCGCCGTGGGGAACGATCACGTCGGCGTGGCGCTTGCTTGGCTCGATGAACTGCTCGTGGCATGGTTTCACGGTGGCCAGGTACTGGTGGATGACGCTCTCGACGGTGCGCCCCCGTTCGGCCACGTCCCGCTCCAGACGGCGGATGAGGCGGATGTCGGCCTCGGTGTCGACGAACACCTTCAGGTCGAACCGTTCGTGGACCACCTGGTCGTAGAGGATCAGGATCCCGTCGACCACCAGGATCCGTGCCGGCCTGACGGTGCGCACCTCGTCACTGCGCCGGTGATGGACGTAGTCGTAGATCGGCACGGGCACGCTGGCCCCGGCGGTCAACGCGGCAAGGTGGTCGTTCAGCAGCTGCCAGTCGAAGGCGTCGGGGTGGTCGTAGTTGAGCGTGGCCCGCTCCTCGATGGGCAGGTGCGGGGTGTCCACGTAGTAGGAGTCGAGCTTGACCAGCGAGACCGCGTCGTCGCCGGCGAGCTCGGCCAGGCGCTCGCTGACGGTGGTCTTGCCCGAGCTCGAACCGCCGGCGACACCGATCAGATACGGCCGTTCCATGAGCGAGACGTTACGTCGCTCGCCAGTGGGGCCGGGCGCCCGCAAGGAATCCGCTCGACGCGCTTGTAATTACACCCCCGTAACCGGCAGGCTAGGTGGGTGACCTCACCCCAGGATCCCGCTGCGCCGCCCCACCCTGACGGGGCGACCCCCCTCGGCGAGCGGGCGCGTGCCATGATTCAGTTCGAAGGAAGCTGGTTCACCGAGTCCAGCGACCGGCACGACACCATCAGGGCGCGGTTTGGGTGTTCTGTGGAAGACTACAATCTTGAACTCAGCCGGGTGATCGACCACCCGGCGGCGTTGGATCTCGATCCGCTGGTGGTTCGCCGCCTCCGACGGATTCGTGACCGGCGACGCCGGGCCAAACTCGACGGCACTGCCGCCGACGGGACATCAACCGGACACTGAACACGTCACGAAGGAGCCCACCGATGAGCGCCGATCAGCCGAGTCGACCCACCAGCAGCAGGTCCGGGATGCCGATGGGATCCACGGTGGCCATCGTGGTTGCCGCTGTCGCCGTCCTGCTCGGCTTGCTGGTGCTGAAGAAGATCACCGACGACGACCCCTCCACGACGGAGCCGGTGGCCACGTTGCCGAACACCGATCCGCCCGTCGACGACACCACGCCCGCGGGAGGGGCCACCACCCCGCCTCCCGGCACCAGCGACACCGGGGGCGGCGCCACCGCCGGCACCAAGACCGGCGCCACCGTGCAGGTGGCCAACGCCTCCAACTCCACTGGTGTTGCCAAGCTGGCCAGCAACCTGCTGAAGGACGAGGGCTTCACCACCGGTGAACCGGTGTCGACGAGCACCAAGATCGACAAGACGATCGTCTACTACGTCTCCGGTGACACGGCGGCCGAGGCCGTTGCCGCCACCGTGGCCGAGGCGATGTGCGCGGCCGACCCCAAGGAACTTCCGGCTGCCTACGCCACCGACCCCAAGCTGGCCGCCACCACCGGTGTCGTGGTCGCCCTTGGCAACGACAAGGCCGGCAAGACCCTGGCCAAGATGTGCGCCTCGTCCAGCAAGAGCAGCACGAGAGTCCACCACCGCCGACACCTCGGCGGACGTCACCGACGGCACCTGACCGGCGCCTACCGCCAGTCGCCGGCGCCCAGCAGCATCGCTGCGGCGCGGCGGACGCAGTGGAGCGGCTCGGCGTAGGCCAACTCGCTCCCGAAGCGCTCCACCAGGCTCTCGTGGCGGATCCGATGGCGCGCCTCGCTGTTGGCGCCGCCAACCACCGCGGCCACCGGTTTGCCCGCAGCCGTCGCCAGGCGCTGCACCCCGCCCACCACCTTGCCGTGAAAGCTCTGGGCGTCGAGGTAGCCCTCGCCGGTCACCACCACGTCGGCAGCCGCCACCTCGTCGTGCAGATCCAACTCGTCGGCGACCAGGTCGAAGCCGGGGACGAGTCGCCCACCCAGCGCGGCCAGCCCGCCGGCCAGCCCGCCCGCCGCTCCGGCGCCGTCGATCCGGGTGACGTCGACCCCGTAGTCGTGGCGGTAGACGTCGGCGAGGCGTTCTAGCCGGGCGGTCAGCAGCTTGACCTGCGCCGGTGTCGCTCCCTTCTGCGGCCCGAAGACGCGGGCGGCATCGGTGAATCGGGTCTCGACGTCGCACGCCACCAGGAACCGGACCCGGCGGAGCCGGGCCGGGGCGGTGATGGCCCGCACCGCGCCGAGGCCGCCGTCGGTCGTCGCCGACCCGCCGAGGCAGACGATGATCGTGCTCGCCCCGGCGTCGAGGGCCTGATCGATCAACTCCCCGGTGCCCGTGGTGGTGGCCGCCATGGCGTCGTTGGCCACCGCCCCACCGACCAGGTCGAGCCCCGATGCCGCGGCCATCTCGATCACCGCCAGGTTACGGCTGAGCCGCCATCCGGCGCGCACCGTGTCACCAAGGGGCCCGGTCACGGTGGAGGTGCGGTTGGCCCCACCCAGCACCGCCAGCGTGCCCTCACCGCCATCGGCCATCGGGATCTCGACACAGTCGTGACCGAGCTCCCAGCAGGCCTCGCCGATCGCCCGGACCACATCGGCGGCGGTGGCCGTGCCGCGGAACTTGTCGGCCGCGGCCAGGACACGCACGGGCGACAGCCTACGACAGGCCCTGAAGTACGGTACGGCGATGGCTGGCCCCAACGAAGTCCTCGAGCTCGATGCCGTTGCGCAGGCGGCGCTGGTGCGCAGTGGCGACGTCTCCGCCGCTGATCTGGTCGATGCGGCGATTGACGCCGCCCGGCGCCTGAACCCGCAGCTCAACGCGATCATCCACCCCCGATTCGAGCGAGCCCGAGCGGAGGCTGCCGTCGCCGTCACGGGCGATGCGCCCTTCGGCGGGGTGCCGATCGTTATCAAGGACCTCGGCTGTGCGATGGCCGGTGAGCCGATGCACCTGGGTTCACGCCTGCTGAAGAACGCCGGCTATCGCGCCGATGCCGATTCGTTCCTGTACCGGCGGCTGCGCCGCGCCGGCTTCGTTGCCATCGGGCGGACGAACGTGCCCGAGTTCGGCACCATCATCTCTACCGAGTCCTTCGCCTATGGCGCGTGCCGCAACCCGTGGAACACGGACCACTCCACCGGCGGCTCGTCGGGAGGGTCGGCCTCGGCAGTGGCCGCCGGTGTCGTGGCCGTCGGCCATGCCGGCGACGGGGGCGGCTCGATCCGCATCCCGGCGTCGGAGTGCGGGCTTGTCGGGCTGAAGCCCTCCCGCGGCCGGGTCAGCGCCGGTCCGGTGATCGGCGAGGCGTGGGCCGGCTCTGTCACCGACGGCGCGGTCACCCGCACGGTTCGCGACGCAGCGGCCGTCCTCGACGTGATGGCCGGCTACGAGCCCGGCGACCCGTATGCCGCCCCTCCCTTCACCAGGCCCCTCGCCGCCGAGGTGGGCGTCGATCCGGGCCGGCTGCGCATCGGGGTGTGGAGCGGGCCGACCATGGACCGGGCCGTCCATCCGGAGTGCGTGGCCGCCGTTGATCGGACGGGGCGCCTGCTGGAGTCACTGGGGCATCACGTCGAGGTCGCCGCGCCGGCGGCGTTGAGCGACGAGCAGTTCGGCGCCGCATTCAGCACGGTGGTGATGTGCTCGGCCAGCGCCGACCGGCGGATGCTCGAGCAGCTGTTCGGGCGGCCCGTCACCGCCGACGACTTCGAACCGCACAACCTGCTGTACTCCGGCCTCGGCGACACCGTGTCGGCTGCGCAGTACATCGCCGCGCTGACGGCGATCCACGCCTGGAGCCGCTCGATGCTGTCGTGGTGGCATCCCCAGGACGGCTCGGCAGGGTTCGACGTGCTGGTCACCCCCACCATCTCCCAGCCGCCGCCGCCCATCGGCTACATCGACCCGGCTCGCCCGGACGTCAACGACCGTGTCCTCGAACTGCTGCTGTTCACCGCTCAGTTCAATGCCTCCGGACAGCCGGCGGTGAGCCTGCCGCTGCACTGGACAGCCGACGGGTTGCCCGTGGGCGTGCAGGTGGTGGGGGGCTTTGCCGCCGAGCCGCTGCTCGTGCGGCTGGCCGCGCAGCTCGAGGCGGCCCAGCCGTGGTCGGCCCGCAGGCCAGCGGTGTGGGCCGGTGCGAATCCCGACTGACTCGGTAGGATTTCGCCCATGGCTGTGACCGTTCGAATCCCCACCACCATGCGCCCCCTCGCCGGCGGGTCGTCCACCGTCGAGGTCGAGGGCGCCACGTTGGCCCAGGTGATCGCCGGCCTGGAGGCCGCCAACCCCGGGTTCAACGAGCGTCTGCTCGACGAGGCGGGGGCGCTGCGCAAGTTCGTCAACATCTTCGTCGCCGACGACGACGTCCGCTATCTGGACGGATTGAACACGGCGGTGCCCGCCGGCGCCACCGTCAGCATCATCCCGGCGGTCGCCGGCGGCTGAGCCGCCAGGGGATCAGATCTCGGTGTAGTACTCGCGCCCGAGGTGGGTGATGACCTCTTCGCCCATCATCCATCGCAGCGTGTTCTTCAGCTTGGTGAGCTGGATGAACAGGTCGTGCTCGGGGTACAGGCCCGGCGCCGTCTGCGGGCTCTTGTAGTAGTAGCTGAGCCACTCCTGGATGCCGCCGAGCCCGGCGCGCTGGGCGAGGTCCATGAACAGCACCAGGTCCAGCGCCAGCGGGGCGGCGAGGATGCTGTCCCGGCACAGGAAGTCCACCTTGATCTGCATCGGGTAGTTGAGCCACCCGAAGATGTCGATGTTGTCCCAGCCTTCCTTGTTGTCTCCGCGAGGCGGGTAGTAGTTGATGGTGACCTTGTGGAACACGTCGCCGTACAGGTCGGGGTTCTTGGCGGGTTCGAGGATGTCCTCCAGCACGCCGAGCTTGGACTCCTCCTTGGTCTTGAAGTTCTCCGGGGCGTCGAGCACCTCGCCGTCGCGGTTGCCGAGGATGTTCGTCGAGTACCAGCCGCGGAGGCCCAACTGGCGGGCCTTCAGCATGGGCGCGAGCACCGTCTTCATCAGCGTCTGGCCGGTCTTGAAGTCCTTGCCGCTGATGGCCACGCCGTGGTCGGTGGCGTACTGGCGCAGCGCCGGGGCGTCGACCGCCAGGTTCGGCGCGCCGTTGGCGAACGGCACCCCCTCCAGCAGCGCGGCGTAGGCATACAGCATCGCCGGGGAGACCGTCTCGTCGTCGGCGTCGATGGCCGCTTCGAGGGCCTCGATGCTCATGTGCGCCGGGCCGGGCTCGATGAAGATCTCGGTGCTGGCGCACCAGATCATCACCACCCGGTCCACCTGCTTGTCCTCGCGGAACCGGTTGATGTCCTCACGGATCCGGTTCAGCATGCCCCGCTTCCCGGACCCCTCCATGATGTGCTCGCCATCGAGGTTGCGGGCGTACTTGCGCTCGAACGCCGCCGGCATCGGGCGGATCTCACGCAACGCGTCGGACACGGCCTCGATGTGCTTGCCCGCCTCCAGCACGCCGGCCCGGCTTGCGGCGACGTAGGCGTCGTCGGGGAACACGTCCCACGCCCCCCAGACGATGTCGTCCAGCGTGGCCAGCGGCACGAAGTCGCGGATCAGCGGGCTGCGGTGGTCGGTGCGCTTGCCGAGGCGGATGGTGGCCATCTGGCTGAGGCTGCCGATGGGCTTGCCCTGACCGCGCTTGACCAACTCGACGCCGGCGATCAACGTGCTGGCGACGGCGCCGAGGCCGACCGTGAGCACGCCGAGCCTGCCGTTCGCGGGCGCGATGGTGGGTGGTGGGGGAGTAGTCATGGGGGCCACCCTAGAGTTCGTTCACGAACTGAACGATGTGTTGGCCCGTGGCGCGGGCTACCCGGTCGATCCGTTGCCGGTACCGATCGGTCGGGTCATCTGGCAGACCGTGTGCTCCATCACGCATCCGAACAGCGTCCACGTGTGACCGATCGCCGGGTCGTCGAACCGCCGTTCGACGGTGGGGTGAGCGTGGCCGGACAGCTCCTGCAGCACGTAGCCCTCGGAGAGGCAGGCCACGGTCCGGGCGAAGTGGTCCAGCGTGTACGGGGCCACGAGCTCCCGTCGGTAGACCAGGAACATCGTCTCGTACAGCTCGGAGTAGCTGGCCAGGGCGCTGGCCAGGCGATCTCGTGCTGCCTCGGCCAGGTCGTGCTCGGTGCTGCCGACGGATCGCAGCGCGATGGAGGCGACGAAGCTCGGATCGTTGCGCGACGTCACCAGGTACCGCTCCGTTCCGACGTGGACCACCTCCTGCCACGGGGCATGGCAGTCGACGAGGTCTCGGATCGCCTCCACCGTGTCGGCGATGGTCTGGCGTGCCCGCCAGGCGAGCGTGGCGACGGCAAGGTCATGGTGGAACCGCTCCTGGTTGTCCCAGCACTTGTACGCCGCCCCGGTGGTCAAGCCGGCCTCTCTGGCGACGTCGTTCAGCTTGATGTGGGTGACGCCCACCGAGACACCGACGCGCTGCATCACTGTGATGGCAGTCTCCAGTAGCAGGGCGCGGGTCTGCTCGATCGTTCTCCTCGTCATCGGCGTGCTCGTCTCACGGGACTCGATAGTGAATTTTCTTATCCACCCGAATCATTGCTGATTGACCGCCGGCGCGCGACTGTTCCGGAGTCAGGCTCACTTGGGGGTCCTGAGCACAGCTCCAGAGGAGGTCAACCACGATGAATACTCGAAACAGACTTGCCGTGATCGTCACGACGGTGATTGCCGTGTTCACGCTGACTGCGGCGTCGACGTCCACAGCGTCAGCGGTCGGAGCGGCTGGGGCCACACCGACGATGATCGTTGCCCCGCAGCACGGCGCGTACCAGAACGGCTGCAGCTTCTCACCTGACAGCGGGCCGTGGTGGGACTTCCACAGCTCCTGCGACCGTCACGACCTCTGTTACCACTACCACTACTACGGCGGCGGCTACTACGGTCGGCTGGCCTGCGACAACGAGTTCCGCAGCAACATGTACGCGTCGTGCCGGGCTCGATACGGTTCGCTGAACCCGCTGCGTTACGCCTGCTACCGCACCGCCGACGAGTACTACAACTGGGTCCGGGCGCTGGGAGGCGCATTCTTCTGACCCGCGGTCGCTGCGTCCGATGATGGTCCGGCAAGGGTCCCGCTCGGATGAGTCGGGACCCTTGCGCGTGCAGGTCGGTAGGCGTCGCCTGGGTTTCGCCAGTTCGACCATCGCAGTTCATCGGCCGCCGGTCGGGCGTTCACGTGACCTCCATAGGTTTCCGGACATGAACGCGCACCGTCACCCCGCTCATCGTCCTGACTCCGTCTGGACGAGCAGCAACCCGAGCGACTCCACCGCGCTGTCCGACATCATCGGCCGGCGCGTCGGGCGCCGAGCGGTCCTCGCCGGCGGCATCGGGGCCATGGCCACCACGCTGTTCGGTGACCGTCTTGCCACGGCGCAACGCACGGCGCCGGCCGTGGCGAGTCGCCCGGTGTGGCCCGTGGCCCGTCCGGCGACAACGGCTCCGTCGACGGTGCTCGGGTTCGCTGCTGTCGCACCCAGCACCGCCGACGCGGTGGTGGTCCCCGAGGGGTACGTCGCCCAGGTGCTCATCCCGTGGGGGACGCCGCTGCAGTCCAGCGGGCCGGCGTTCAAGCCCGACGGATCGAACACCGCCGCCGAGCAGGCCCAGCAGGTGGGCGCCAACCACGACGGCATGTTCCTGTTCCCCATCGAGGGCAAGGACCCCAACGCCCACGGCCTGCTGGTGGTCAACCACGAGTACACCGACCTGGTGATGCTCTTTGCCGACGGCGGCGCCGCGGTCACGCCCGAATCCGTCGACAAGGCGCTGCAGGCGCACGGCGTCACGGTGATCGAGGTCGAACTGGCCGACGGGTCGTGGAAGACGGTGGACAGCCCGCTGAACCGGCGGATCACCGTGACGACGCCGGTCGCCTACTCCGGCCCGGTGAGCCTCGACGTCGAGGCAATGGTGTCCAACAACGGCCCGATGGGCACGCTGAACAACTGCGGCGCCGGCATGACGCCGTGGGGTACGTACCTCACCTGCGAGGAGAACTGGCACCAGTACTTCGGCACCGCCGATGAGGAGTACAAGATCCCGGTGGCCCTCAAGCGCTACGGGGTGTCGAACGAGTCCGAGTACCCGTGGCACACCGTGGACCCCCGCTGGGACGTGGCCAAGAACCCCAACGAGCCCAACCGCTTCGGCTGGGTCGTGGAGATCGATCCGGCCGATGCGGCATCCCTGCCCACCAAGCGCACCGCCCTCGGCCGGTTCAAGCACGAGAGCGCCTGGGTGACGGAGACCAACGGTGTCGCCGTCGTGTACAGCGGGGACGACCAGGACGGCGAGTACCTCTACAAGTTCGTCTCCTCCACGCCGTGGAAGGACGCCGTCGCGGCCAAGGCCAGCCCGCTTGACGAGGGCACGTTGTACGTCGCACGGTTCAACGACGATGGCTCGGGCGAGTGGCTGGCGCTGGTGTGGGGGCAGGGCTCGCTGTCGAAGAACGGCGGGTTCGCCGATCAGGCCGACCTGCTCATCCGCACCCGTGAAGCCGCCGACCGTGTGGGCGCAACCAAGCTCGACCGGCCGGAGTGGATCGCCCAGAACCCGCTGACCGGTGGCTTGTACGTCTCGCTGACCAACGGCACACAGGGCGCCAACCCGGTGAACCCGCGATCGAAGAACGTGTACGGCCACATCGTCCACTGGGCCGAGGCCGGTGGCGACCACACCGCCACGACCTTTGCCTGGGACGTGTTCGTCCTGGCCGGCGACCCGAGCTACGACGACCAGGTCACCATCACGGGCGACATGTTCGGCTCACCCGACGGGCTGTGGGCCGATCCCGACGGCCGGCTGTGGATCGAGACCGACGTCTCCAACTCGGCCCAACTCGCCTCCGAGAAGGGCTACGACAAGATCGGCAACAACCAGCTGCTGGCCGCCGACCTGACCACGGGTGAGATCCGCCGCTTCCTGGTGGGCCCGCGTGGCTGCGAGATCACCGGGCTGCACACCACCCCCGACCGGACCTCGATGTTCGTCAACGTCCAGCACCCGGGCGAGGCGTCGGCCTCGTGGGGCGAGCCCACGGCGGACAAGCCGGGCGCAGTCAGCACGTGGCCCGATGGCACCGGCCGCCCCCGCTCGGCGACGGTGGTCATCCGCAAGGCCGACGGCGGTGTCATCGGCGCCTGAGAGGCAGCCGACGACACCCCCGCCACGTTCGCGTCACCGCATGAACGAACCCCTCGGTTCATGCGGTGACGTGAAGGCGCTGGCGGACGCTGGCGGCGCCTGGGTTGCGGGGGGCGACGGTACCTGGTTGACTACATGGCGATGCGCTCGCTGCCGACCTCGCCCGTAGTACTCATCGTGTAGACGCGCGCCCACATCGTTCGCGTGCGTCTGGCCTCCCAACCGGGAGGCCGTTTGGTTTTTCCGGACCGTTCCCCCACCCACCTCGCCACACAGGAGCCAGCAGATGAAGATGACCGGGGCCCAGGCCCTCATCAAGTCCCTCGAGATGGAGGGCACCGAAGTGATGTTCGGGTTGCCCGGCGGATGCATCCTGCCGGCCTATGACCCGCTGCTGGACAGCCCGATCCGCCACATCCTGGTGCGCCATGAGCAGGGCGCCGGGCACATGGCCGAGGGCTACGCCCACGTCACCGGGCGTCCCGGCGTCGCCATGGTCACCAGCGGCCCGGCGGCCACCAACATGGTGACGCCGCTGATGGATGCCTACATGGACTCGATCCCGATGGTGTGCATCACCGGCCAGGTGTCCACCAAGGCCATCGGCACCGACGCCTTCCAGGAGTGCGACACCGTGGGCATCACCCGCAGCTGCACCAAGCACAACGAGTTGGTGATGACTGCCGACGACCTGCCCCTGGCGATCCGCCAGGCGTTCCACATCGCCACCACCGGCCGCCCCGGCCCGACGCTGGTCGACGTCCCCAAGGACGTGCTGGTCAACACCATGGAGTGGCACTGGCCCACGGACCAGGAGGTCGCCGACAGCCTGCCCGGCTACCGCCCGAACGTGAAGGGTCACGGGCGGATGATCAAGGAGGCGGCCAAGCTGATCATGGCCGCCGAGCGCCCGGTGCTGTACGTCGGCGGCGGGATCCTCAAGGCCCGCGCCGCCGAGGCGCTCCTGGACCTGGCCGAGCTGACCGACATCCACGTGGTCACCACGCTGATGGCCCGCGGCGCGTTCCCCGACGGGCACCGCCTCTGCCTGGGCATGCCCGGCATGCACGGCAGCGCCGCGGCCACCACGGCCATGCAGCGCAGCGACCTGCTGATCACCCTCGGCGCCCGCTTCGACGACCGCATCACCGGCAAGGTGGACGGCTTCGCCCCCGACGCCAAGGTGATCCACGTGGACATCGACCCGGCCGAGCAGGGCAAGGTCCGCCGCCCGGACGTGCCCATCGTCGGTGACTGCAAGTACGTCATCGAGGAGATCGCGCGGGTCATCCGCTCGATGAAGGCCGCCGGCGAGGTTCAGGCCGACACCGGCGCGTGGAAGAGCCGGATCAGCGGGTGGCGGGAGATGTTCCCGCTGGCCTACGAGGCCTCGTTGCCGGGCGACGCGCTGAAGCCGCAGTTCTGCCTCGAGCAGTTGCGAGACCACGCCCCGGAGGGCACCATCCTGGTCAGTGGCGTGGGGCAGCACCAGATGTGGTCCAGCCAGTACTGGCGGTTCAACGAGCCGTACACCTGGGTCAACTCCGGTGGGCTGGGCACGATGGGCTTCAGCGTCCCGGCGGCCATCGGCGCCAAGGTGGGTCGCCCGGACCGCACGGTGTGGGCCATCGACGGCGACGGCTGCTTCCAGATGACCGCCCAGGAGCTGGTGACTGCCAGCGTCGAGCGCATCCCGGTGAAGGTGGCCATCCTCAACAACAGCTACCTCGGCATGGTTCGCCAATGGCAGGAGATGTTCTACGACGAGCGCTACAGCGAGGTGTACCTGTCGCCGGAGCTGCCCGACTTCGTCAAGTGGGCCGAGGCGATGGGCTGCGTCGGCATCCGCGTCGACAGCCCCGAGGAGGTCCAGCCGGCGATCGAGAAGGCCAACAGCGTGGACGACCGCCCCGTCGTCGTCGACTTCCGGATCGATGCCCGGGAGAAGGTCTTCCCGATGGTCCCGGCCGGGGCCAACAACGACGACCTGATCCTGCCGCACTTCCAGAACAAGGAGATGTTGAAGTGAGCGCCACCGAACTCGAGCGGTACCACATCCTGTCGGTGCTGGTGCAGAACCGCCCCGGCGTGCTGGCCCGCGTGGCCGGCCTGTTCGCCCGGCGTGATTTCAACATCTACAGCCTGGCCGTCGCGCCCGCCGAGGGTGACGGGTTCAGCAGGATCACCATCGTCGTCGACGTGGAGTCCACCCCGCTGGAGCAGATCACCAAGCAGCTGTTCAAGCTGATCGAGGTGGTCAAGATCAGCGAGCTCGACCCGCGGCGCAGCGTGGAGCGTGAGCTGCTGCTTGCCACCGTGCGGGCCTCCGCCGAACAGCGCGGCCAGGTCATCGAGCTGGTCAACATCTTCGAGGGCAAGATCCTCGCCGTGGGCGCGGAAGCGGTGACCGTGTCGCTCGACGGCTACCCTGGCAAGCTCGACGACTTCGAGGAGCTCCTGGCGGCCTACGGGATCGTCGAACTGCAGCGCACTGGCCGTGTCGCACTCCCCAAACTCGACCGAGCGGCGCGCCTGCGTGCCGTGAGCAACCCCAACGGAAAGGCTGGCTGAAATGGCCGCAACCATGTACTACGAGGCGGACGCCGATCCGTCGATCATCCGCGGCCGCAAGGTGGCCATCATCGGCTACGGCAGCCAGGGCCACGCTCATGCCTTGAACCTGAAGGAGAGTGGCGTCGACGTGGTCGTCGGCTTGCGTGACGGGTCGAGGTCCAAGGCCAAGGCCGAGGCCGCCGGGCTGAAGGTGATGGACATCGCCGCCGCGGCCAAGTGGGCCAACGTGATCATGCTGACGATGCCCGACACCGAGCAGAAGGCCACCTACGACGAGTTCATCAAGCCGAACCTGCGCAAGGGCAAGGCGCTGGCCTTCGCCCACGGGTTCAACATCCGCTTCAAGCGGATCCGCCCGCCCAAGACCGTGGACGTGATCATGATCGCCCCCAAGGGGCCAGGTCATCTCGTGCGCCGCACCTACACCGAAGGCGGCGGGGTCCCGGCCCTGATCGCCGTCCACCAGGACGCCACCGGCCAGGCCAAGGAGCTGGCATTGAGCTACGCCGAGGCCATCGGCGGGGCCCGCGCCGGGGTGATCGAGACCACCTTCACCGAGGAGACCGAGACCGACCTGTTCGGTGAGCAGGCCGTGCTGTGCGGCGGCGCTCACCGCGCTGGTGCAGGCCGGGTTCGAAACCCTGGTCGAGGCCGGCTACCAGCCGGAGATGGCCTACTTCGAGTGCCTGCACGAGGTGAAGCTGATCGTCGACCTGATGTACGAGGAAGGCATCGCCGGGATGCGCTACTCGATCAGCGACACCGCCGAGTACGGCGACGTCACCCGCGGCCCGCGCGTCGTGACGCCGAAGACCAAGCTGGAGATGAAGAAGATCCTCAAGGAGATCCAATCCGGCAAGTTCGCCAAGGAGTGGATCGCCGAGAGCGAGGGTGGCCGCCACCGCTTCAAGGACCTCCAGGACTCCGGCAAGCAGCACCAGATCGAAGAGGTGGGCGCCCGGCTGCGCGCCATGATGCCCTGGCTCGGCGCCGGCAAGCAGAAGGTCGCCGACGTCTCCGGCGGCTGACCTCACTCGCCCGACCAGCCAGGGGTGAAATATGACTTGGTTGGTCGGGAATTGGTGGGGTAGCGTGTCGTCCCTATGAGCGACTCCTGGGGTTTCGAGACACGGCAGATCCACGTGGGCGGCGAGCCCGATCCCACCACCGGGGCACGGGCCGTGCCCATCTACCAGACCACGAGCTACGAGTTCCGTGACGCGGCCCACGCCCAGAACCTGTTCGCCCTGGCCGAGGTGGGCAACATCTACACCCGGATCATGAACCCGACGCAGGGCGCGCTGGAGGCCCGGGTCAACTCGCTGGAGGGCGGGTGCACCACGGCCATCGGCCTGCCGGGCACCCTGGCCGTCGCCAGCGGCCAGTCCGCCGAGACGTTGGCGATCCTCACCCTGGCCGAAGCGGGTGACCACATCGTGGCCGGGCCGTCGCTGTACGGCGGCACCTACAACCTGCTGCACCACACCCTGCCCAAGCTGGGCATCTCGGTCACCTTCGTCGACGATCCCCACGACCTGGCCCAATGGGCGGCCGCGGTGCAGGACAACACCAAGGCCTTCTTCGGCGAGGTCCTGGCCAACCCGCGCAACGACGTGCTGGACATCGAAGGCGTCGACGCGGTGGCTCACGACCACGGCATCCCGCTGATCGTCGACAACACCGTGCCCACCCCGTACCTCGTTCGCCCGATCGAGTGGGGCGCCGACATCGTCGTGCACAGCCTGACCAAGTTCTGCGGCGGCCACGGCACCTCGATCGGTGGGGCCATCGTCGACGCCGGGCGGTTCGACTTCGGCGCCAGCGGTCGGTTCCCCAACTTCACCGAGCCCGACCCCAGCTACCACGGCCTGGCCTACTGGCCGGCGCTGGGTCACGGATCGTTCATCCTCAAAGCTCGCGTCCAGCTGCTGCGTGACCTCGGCATGGCCATCTCGCCGTTCAACGCCTTCCTGATCCTGCAGGGCCTGGAGACCCTCAGCCTGCGGATGGAGCGGCACTTCGCCAACGCCGACCAGGTGGCCCAGTATCTGGTGAACCATCCGGCCGTGGAGAGCGTTGCCTTCGCCGGATTGGAGTCCAGCCCGTGGCACGCCCGGCTGAAGCAGTACGGCGGCGGCAAGGGCTACGGCAGCATCATCGCCTTCAACCTGAAGTCGGCCGACGCCGAGCAAGCTCGCAAGGACGGCCAGCGGTTCGTCGAGGCCCTCAGCCTGCACAGCCATGTGGCCAACATCGGTGACGTGCGCAGCCTGGTCATCCACCCGGCAAGCACCACCCACAGCCAGCTGACCGCCGAGGAGCAGGTGGCCTCGGGCGTCAACCCGGGCCTGGTGCGCCTCAGCGTCGGGCTGGAGACGATCGAGGACATCCTCGCCGACCTGGAGACCGGGTTCGCCGCCATCGGTTCCTGACGCGCCGAGGTGGCGGCGCCGATCGGCGCCGCCCCCTGCGCTCGCGTCCGTACGACGGGTTGGTCAGCCCAGGAAGCTGTTGATGAATGCCAGGTCGTCGGCCTGGTCGATGCGGTACCCGCCGCCCTGGCCGCCGCACGTCGGGCTCTTGCCGAACGAGGTCACCGCGCCAACCACCTTGCTGTTGGTGCCCATGAAGATCGGGCCGCCGGAGTCCCCGAAGCACGTCCCGCCGGTGTCGGCATTGCCGGAGAAGATGATGTACGTGCCCTGACCCGTGTTGCCGCCGTAGCTGTCACCGATGATCCGCGTGTTGGCCTTCTTGCGGTCCAGGTTCGCGGTCGACGGGTGCGGGTTGTTGTCCGGCCTGGACCACTGCAGGCCGTAGCCCACCGGCTCGGCCGTCTTGCCCTTCTTGCCGCCGGGGACCAGATAGGGATCCCAGGCGCCCTGCGCTGGCAGCTTGCCGTACTGAGTCACGCCGCTGTCGTTGCGGTCGAGGACGACCACGCCGACGTCGAACTGGTAGAACGCCGCATCGGTGAACTGCGGGTGGGTGAACGGAGTACCCGACGCCTGGCCGGGACCGAACGGATAGGTCCCGTTGACCGGGTCCTCCGACCGGCGGATGACGTGCTCGTCGAACCAGATCTCGACGTGATCGGCGCCCGAGGTGCAGTGCCCGGCGGTGAGGAACACGGTGTCGCTGAGCAGCGTGCCCGAGCAGCGCCACTGCGGTGCGCCGTTCTTGAAGGCCACCATCAGGCCGACGTAGGGGTGCTCGCCGCTATCGGCGACGCCGAAGCGGATCGCGTAGGCCGGCGTGGCTGCCGCGGCGAACGTGGCAACGCCAGCCATGACGCCGAGCGCTATGCGGAGTTTTGATGTGATCATATGAACCCTCCCCGGGTCGTGGAGTCGCCTGGCCGCCTGCCTGGCAACGATGGAACGGACGTTACAGCCCGTCGGCGGATTCGGAAAGGGGCCGTTGCGGTTCTACGATCGGATCGCTGTCGGGGAGGATGAGCGCCATGTGGAGCAGGTTGGGGCAATGGCTGGGTCGGCGCACGCTGGCGACCATGGCGGGGGTGCTGATCGTCACGGCGCTGCTGGCGATCGGGCTGGGCAAGCTCGGCTTCGCCACCGGGCAGGACAGCTACCTGGATCCGGCGTCCCAGGTGGCCAGGGACAACGAGCGCTACCAGACGCTGTTCGGCGGCGAGAACATGGTCGTGCTGTTTACCGCCCCCGAGGGCAAGACGGTGGCCGACCTGTTCACCGCGGGCAACATCGCCTCCTTCGCCGGGATGGAGACCGACCTGGCCGGATCCCCGGCCATCCAGGCGGTGATCACCCCGGTCAGCCTGCTGCAGTGGACCCAGGACATCGTCACCAAGGGCGTGGCCGTCAACATCCTCAATCGCACCCGTGAACGGGAACCGGACCCAGCGGCCCAGAAGCTGCGTGACGCCGACTCGGCGCTGACGCTGGCCCGCCTCGGCGCGGCGGGGGCGCAGTCCTTCGACAACCCCGAGTGGGTGAAGTTCCTGCTGTTCGGCAACGACGGCTTCACCGCGGCGGCCGACGGGTCGATCACCGCTCCGGCGGTCGACCAACTCAAGATCCGCAGGTCGCTGCGGGCGTTCATCCCCGATTCGCGCCACGCCATCCTCGCCGCGGTGCTGACCGGCAACGCCTCGCTGGACGTGCTGTCGCAGGGTTCGAGCGCCGTCAAGGCGGCCCTGGCCACGCACCAGTTCGAGAACGCCTCGGTCATCGCCACCGGCACCCCGACGTTCCTGACGGACATCAACGACTACCTGCAGGGCGGGATGATGGTCCTCGGCGGCATCGCCGTGCTGGTGATGATGGTCATCCTGATCGTCGCCTTCAAGGTCCGCTGGCGCCTGCTCCCGCTGCTCGGGATGGCCATCGGCGTGGCCTGGGGTTTCGGGCTCTTCGGGTTCACCGGCACCAAGCTGTCGCTGGTCACCATCGCCGGCCTGCCGATCCTGATCGGGTTGGGCATCGAGTTCGCCATCCAGATCCAGAACCGGATCGAGGAGGAGCACTGGCTGGACCACGAGCGCAACCCGTTCGCCGAGACGATGCGCCACATGGGCCCGCCGCTGCTGTCGGCCACCATCGCCGCGTCGATCGCCTTCCTCGTCGTCAAGATCAG
Organism: Ilumatobacteraceae bacterium; assembly: GCA_037045185.1. Taxonomy (GTDB): domain Bacteria; phylum Actinomycetota; class Acidimicrobiia; order Acidimicrobiales; family Ilumatobacteraceae; genus JAKOUY01. The sequence continues at coordinate 96,094 of JBAOHQ010000004.1, read as the reverse complement.
CAAGGTGCCGATGGTGCAGGACTTCGGTGTGCTGCTGACGCTGGGGATCGTCGCCCTGCTCGTGGCCGGGCTGGTGGTGCCCACCGCGCTGATCGGCGCCCGCGAGCGGCGCTCGCCGTCCACCAAGGCGCCCACGGTGAGCTGGGTCGAGCGAACGGTCCAGACCCTCGGCCGGCTGCCGAAGGCGACGGTGCTGCCGCTGGTGGTCCTGGCCGTCGGGATCCCGGTGCTGGGCGTCGCCCTGGAGGGCGGGACGCGCATCGAGAGCGACCCGATCAACTGGGCCAACCCGTCCAGCGAATCGGTTCGCAACGTCCGCGTGCTGGAGCACGAGACCGGGTTCGCTTCGACGCTGGGCGTGTTCATCGAGACAGGGGTCGACCCCACGGCAACGCTCCCGTCGGACGCGTCGGCCGTGCCCAACGGCGTGTTCACCGATCAGATGGGCGCGTTCGTGTTCGACCTCGTCGAGCGATCGCTTGCCGACAACCCCGAACTGGCCGAGGCGTCCAGCCTGGCCACCACGGTCGGCTGGCTGACCGAGGTGCCGGGTACCACCACGCTGGCGCCCACCGGCCTGGACATGCTGGAGGCCTACCGCGTCGCCCCGAAGGTGATCCAGGAGTCGCTCGTGGGCCAGAGCGGCGGCGCCGCCCAGGTGCTGTTCCAGGTCGGCCCCTCGTCGTTGGAGCGCCGCTCGGTGGTGCTGGACAACGTCCAGGCGGCCATCGCCCGCCCGGCGCAGGGCGCCGCCCCGCTGCCGCTGCGCAGCAGTGCTACCACCGGCGGGCTGGCGGTGGTGGGCGTGGGTCTGCTGGACAACATCACCGCCAACCGGGCCGAGCTGACCATCGTCGCCGTCCTGCTGGTGGCCGCCTTCGTCATCCTGCGCTACCGAAGCCTGGTCCGCGGCCTGCTGACGATGATCCCGGTGCTGCTGGCCGTCGGCACCTCGGCGGTGCTCGTGCGCGTTCTGGACATCACCCTCAGCCCGCTCACCACCGTGGGCGGGCCGCTCGTGGTCGCCACCTGCGCCGAGTTCTCGATCCTGCTCGTCGACCGGTACTTCGAGGAACGGCGGCGCGGCCTGACACCGGAGGACAGCAACCGGGTGGCCGCCGAACGCACCGGCCGGGCGTTCTTCGTCTCGGCGCTCACCACGCTGGGCGGCTTCGCCGTGCTGATGTTCTCCACCCTGCCGCTGTTGGCCGACTTCGGCATGGTGGTCACGATCAACATCGCCGTCGCCCTGCTCGCTGCGCTGGTGGTGGTGCCGCCGCTGCTGACGGCCGCTGATCACCGTGGCCTGCTGCGCGCTCGGTGATACCGCCGCGGCGTGGTCCGGCGGCATCGACCGCCGGCACCTCCCGGCCCTGGCCGGCGGGGTGATCGCCGCCGTCATCGGCGGGGTGATGGTGTCCCGGGCGGTGGAGCACCGCCGGCCGGTGGCCGAGGCCGTGACCCACACGTCGGCGGTGGAGGCCCCGGCGACGATCCCCACCACGACCACGTCGACCACGTCGACCACGACCACCACCACGACGATCCCCACCACCACGCCAGTGCTGGCGCCGGGGGAGACGGCGGCGCCCACCACCTCGTCGACCACGACCACCACGACGCTGCCGCCCGGCCCGGCCGAACGGCCAGCGGGCTTGGTGGCCGGCGCGTTCTACGACGCGCTCGACCACCAAGGGCGGGGTGACCCCCGGCGTGGCCCGCTGTGCCACCGACGACCTGATCGCCACCACCCCCGAGGCCGACCTGCTGGCGATGGGCATCGCCAGCACGCCGCGGCCCGAACCGGTGAACGAACTGCTCCGCCAGGCTGGGTTCCGCTGCGGGATCACCCAGGCCCAACTGGACGTGGCAGCCGGCTGACCGCGGCCCACGCGGCGGCTGATGGCCGCGGCGTTCACCGGCATCCCCGAGTTCAGCCTGGGCCGGTGGCGGGCCTGGCCGCGGCGCGCCGTGGCCAGGAACCGGCGGACCTGTGCCACGACGTGGCCGGGCGCGACGGGTCAGCCGCGGCGGGCAGCGGACTGCGCCCGGGCGGTGCGGATCCGCCGGCAGGTCTCGTCGATGCCGGCATCGTGGTGCAGGTCGTCGAGGGTCAACGCCGCGGTGCGCCGCCAGTTCGGTTCCTCCTGGAACGTCCCCGGTGTGTTCTGCGGGCGGTCCTCCAGCCAGAAGTCCTCGAGGTTGAAGATGGCGATCGTGGCGTCCTGGGCGGCGAGGTCCTCGGCGACGGCCACCATCGTGGCGCCCAGGCTGGTCGGGTCGTGCAGCCGCCCCTCGCCCGCCATCTGCCCCACCACCCCGGCGCGCTCGTCGACACGCCGGGTGAGCCGACGCTCGCGGGTGACCTCGTCGATCAGGCCATGACGAAAGGCGCGCTCCACGTCGAGCCCGTTCCACCACCCGGCGAAGGGCACACCGTCGTGGGTGGTGAGCATGGCCACCTCGTGGCGGGTCGAGCGGATCGACCGCTTCGTTCCGTAGGCGCCGAGGACGTCGCCGGCCACATGGATGCCGAGCAGGTGGTGATCGGCCAGGCCCTGGTTCACCGCCGGCGGGACGATCCCCAGGTTCTCGCCCACCACCACGGCGCCGGCCAGGGCGGCCTCCAGGCAGGTGATCGCCAGCATCTCGTCCAGCGGGTAGCTCACATAGGCGCCGTCGGTGGCCGCGTGGCCGTGGGGCACCCACCACTGCCGGGCCAGGCCCATCACATGGTCGAGGCGCAGCAGTGTGGCGAAGCGCAGGTGATGGCGGATGGTCTCGCGGAAGTAGCGGTGGCCGGTGGCCCGCGAGCGCGCCGGGTGGACCGGCGGGAAACCCCAGTCCTGGCCGCCCACGAACACCGGGTCGGGCGGAGCACCGACGGACACGCCGGGCACGAACAGGTCGCCCTCGTTCCACACGTCGAAGCCGTCGCCGTGGGCACCGAGGGCCACGTCGAGGGCCAGGCTCTGGCCGCGGCCGGCCGCGGCGTCGGCGACCTCCGTCAGCTGGCGGGTTGCCAGCCACGAACCGACGAGATGGCGGCGCTGCACCACCGGGTCCACGTCTCGCGCCGAGGGCAGCGTTCCAGGGGCCGTCTTCCAGGTGCGCCAGTTGCGCCCGAGCCGGGCCTGGGCGCCGCGATAGGCGGCGTACTTGGCCACCAGCGGGTGCTCACTGACGAAGCGCTGCAGGGCGGCGTCGTGCCAGCGGATCTCGGCCAGGGCATCGAGGCGGGCGGTGTGCAAACGGTGCAGCACCGGGTAGTCGAGCAGGTCGTCGACCGGCAGCGGCGCCTCGGTGGCTGGCGGGGCGCCCTCGGCCTCGAGGTTGACGTACAGCTCGTTCCACATCCGCCGGCTGACCGGTGAGTACGGGCTCCAGTCGGCGGGCTCGTCGAGATACATCGGCAGCAGCGGCAGGGTCAGCAGGGTGTCCCCGCCGCGCCAGTGCAACCACTCGAACAGCGCCCCCAGGTCGTGATAGTTCGCCAGCGAGGTGTCGTGATGGTGGCGCAGGGCGTACAGCGGCAGGAACACTCCCCACCGGCCGGGCCGGGCGGCGGGGGCGAAGCGCGGTGCGGCGATGACCGTACCGATGGCCTGGCCGGAGCGGGTGAGGGTGTGGTAACCGAGTGGCACCGCGGCGCGGTTGTCTGGGTGCTCGACGCCGGACTCGAGCACGACGCTGACCGCCTTCGGCAGGGCAGGCAGGACGCCGTCCCAGGCGACGACGACGTCGAGGGCGCGGTCACGGCCCTGCCCGGCGTCGCCCAGCGCGGCGCGCACGCCCTCCAGGGCGGCCGGCGTGGCGCGGATCCGCTTGGCCTTGGCGTCGAGGTAGCTGGTGAGGATTGGGGCGGGTTTCGAGGGTGTGGTGGCAATCACCGCAGAGGGGCTCCAGAGGCGCGATCGAAGAAGTGGCACCGATGAGTGTGCACCCCGAGGGTCACGTTCTGGTCAATCGACACCCGCGCCGTTCCGTCGACGCGCGCCACCACCATCGTTCCGCCGCCGCCGGGGATGCCCCCGGTCTCGTCGTGCTCGGCCAGTTCTCGGGTGTCCTCGGTGTCCACGGGGGGCACCGGGACCTCGAAATGGATGTGCACCTCGGCGCCCATCGACTCCACGGTGCGGGCCACGACGGTGATCTGCTGGTCCTCCGGCAGGGCCGAGGCCGGGTGGACGAAGAACTCCGGGCGGATGCCCATGATCACCTTGCCGCCCACCTCGCCGGCCACGCCCGGGTAGGCCTCCACGGCAGCGGCGGGCAGGGCCAGGCGGTGCGGCCCGATGACGGCGGTGAGTCGTTCGCCGTCGCGCTCGATGGTGGCCTCGAGCATGTTCATCGACGGGCTGCCGATGAAGCCGGCGACGAACAGGTTGGCCGGGCGGTCGTACAACTCGTGCGGGGCGTCCACCTGCTGCAGCACGCCCTTGCGCATCACGGCGACACGGTCGGCCATGGTCATCGCCTCGATCTGGTCGTGGGTGACGTAGATCGTGGTCACGCCCATGTCGTGCTGCAGGCGGGCGATCTCGCTGCGCATCTGGACGCGCAGCTTGGCGTCGAGGTTGGACAGCGGCTCGTCCATCAGGAACACCTGCGGGTCACGGACGATGGCCCGACCCATGGCGACGCGCTGGCGCTGTCCGCCGGAGAGCATCTTCGGGCGGCGCTGCAGCAAGTCGGTGAGGCCGAGGATGTCGGCGGCCTTGGTGACCCGGGCGTTGATCTCCTCTTTCGGCATGCGCCGCAGGCTGAGCCCGAAGGAGATGTTGTCGGCCACGCTCATGTGCGGATACAGCGCGTAGCTCTGGAAGACCATGGCGATGTCCCGCTCACGCGGCAGGACCTCGTTGACCCGCCGCCCGCCGATGCGCAGCTCGCCCTCGCTGATGTCCTCCAGCCCGGCCACCATCCGCAGGGCCGTGGACTTGCCGCATCCCGACGGTCCGACGAGCACGAGGAACTCGCCGTCGGCGATGGTCAGCGACAAGCCGTCCACCGCCCGGAAGCCGTTCTCGTAGATCTTGGAGATCTGGTCCAGTTCGACGTCAGCCATGGGTGCTCCTCCAGATGTTGACGCAGGCCTCGTCGGCCGAGATGGGAACGCGCTGTGCGCCGGGTGCCTGGTGCGGGCCGTGTTCGAGGCGGCCGAACACCACGGCGAGTTCGCCGGTGATCCCGGCCGCGGCCAGGTCCAGTTCCACGGTGGGGTGCGGGCCGCGGGAGACCTGGACCACGACGGTGTCGTCGGCGGATTCCCTGGCGTAGACCAGCACGTCGTCGGCGGCGTACAGCCAGCGCATCCCGCCGCGCTGCAGCGCCGTGGAGTGCAGGCGGGCGCCGATCAGGCTGCGGTAGGCGTCAAGCGTGACGCCGTCCCACGCCTCGGCCGACCACGGCATCGGCGCCCGGCCGGTGTCGCTGTGCTCGCCCCGCAGGCCGACCTCGTCGCCGTAGTACACCATCGGCACGCCCGGGTAGGTGGCCAGCATGCCGAACCCGGCGATCTGGCGAGCCCGGCTCCCGGCCGCCGAGCGCCACCTGGCCGTGTCGTGCGAGCCCAGCAGGGTGAGGCTGGCGCGCGTCGAGCGCCACGGCATCGCGGCGACGAACTCCACCATGGTGTCGCGCACCGCGTTGCCGCCAAGCGACGGGCGGGCGGCCGGGTACCCCATCACCTGCAGGCGGTGGTCCTGGTCGCCGAGCCAGCTCCACACCGGCCGGGTGAACCCGGCGTAGTTCATCGTGCCGTGCCAGCCGTCGCCGCGCAGGTCCTCGGAGGCGTCGTAGCAGTGCTCGGCCACCAGCCAGGCGTCGGGGCGGACCTCGGCCATCGTGGCCCGCATGGTGGTGGCGACGGCGTGGTTGGTATCCACGTCGGCGTGGCGTCCGGTCATGTTGGCCACGTCGATGCGCCAGCCGTCGAGGTCGTAGGGCGGGCGCAACCACCGCCCGGTGATCGAGTCCGCACCGGCGAGCATCCGCCCGGCCAGCGCCGGGGCCCGGTGGTCCAGCTTGGGCAGCGTCTTGACGCCGAACCAGCCCACGTAGTCCTCGGGGCCGTCGCCGTCGAAGAAGTAGAAGCTGGCCTCGGTGCTGGCCCGGTCTCTCTGAGCGGCGTGGAACCAGTCGTGGGTGTCGCCGGTGTGGTTGGTGGTGAGATCGCCCACCACGCGCAGACCGGCGCGGTGGGCGCCGGCGACGAGGTCGATTAGCGCCTGGTCGCCGCCGAGCAGATCGTCCACCCGGTCGAAGGCCTGGGCGTTGTAGCGGTGGGCGCTCTCTGCCGGGAAGAACGGCGTGAGGTACAGCACGGTGGCGCCGAGGTGGACGATGTGGTCGAGGTGGGCCTGGATGCCGGGCAGGTCACCACCGAACATCTGCCGGGTGGACACCCGCCAGTCGGGGTCGATCGGGTCCTGCCAGCCCGACGGGACCGCCCAACTGGGCCAGTGGCGCGGCGCGCCGGAACTGGCGAAGCGGTCGGGGAAGATCTGGTAGACGACGGCGGTGTCCAGCCAGGCGGGCGGTGGCGCGGCCGAAGTCAGCCAGAAGTCGTTGGCGTCGGTGACGTCACGATGGAACACGCCCGCGGCGTTGACCCAGCAGTACCCGGCTGCCCCGCCGTGCAGCAGGAACCGGTAGCGCATCACCGGGTTCGTCATCGGCACGTCGGCGCGCCACCACGTCTCGTGCGCCGTGGCGCGGTCGACGACGGCCGCATCCCAGCGCGGTTCGGCGTCGGGAGCGGTGCGGACCCACACGTGGTCGGCGGCCTGGTGGCGTGGGACCCGCAACCACAGCGTCACCGTCTCGCCCAGTTGGGGGGCGACGTGGCTGACGTAGCGCTCGGAGCCGTCGTGATGGGCGGTGAGTTGGATCACGTGATCAGCCCTTCACCGCTCCAGCGGTCAATCCGGAGACCACGTAGCGCTGCAGGAACAGCCACAGCACCAGCACCGGGACGGCCACGATCAGCGATCCCATGGCAAAGGCCCCCCAGTTGTTGGCGAACCCGGCCAGCACGAACCGCGACAGGCCCACCGCGGCGGTGCGCTGGGCTTCGTTGTTCTGGATGATGACATCGGCCATCATGAACTCGCTCTGGCTGGCCACGAACGAGAGCAGCCCGATGACCGCCAGCACCGGCGCGGCCAGCGGCAGGATGATGCGGAAGAAGATCTGGGCGTGGGTGGCGCCGTCCACCTTGGCGCTCTCGTCCAACTCCCGCGGCAGGGTGTCGAAGAAGCCCTTCATCAGCCACGTGTTCACCCCGAGCGCACCGCCGAGGTAGACGAGGATCAACCCCCAGTACGTGCCCAGGCCGATGGCCGGGAACAGGCCCTTGACCCGCTGCATCAACAGGAACAGCGCCACGGCGGCCAACAGGTTGGGGAACATCTGGATCAGCAGCAGGAACATCATCCCGCCGCGCCGGCCCTTGAACCGCAGGCGGCTGAAGGCGTAGGCCGCGGAGGCGCACAGGAACACGGTGAGCAAGGCGGTGACGAACCCGACGATCATCGAGTTGCGCATCCACGTCCAGAACGGCTGCCTGACCAGGGTGCGGTAGTTGTTCAGGGTGACCTTGTCGGGGATCAGCGACTGTGACTGCAGCCCCCCGCCGCTGAAGGCCGCCGACACCACCCAGATCACCGGGAACAGGGCGAACACGGTGATGAGGATGGCCACGACGTGGCGCCAGCCGGTGTCGAAGAACCAGCCCTTCTTGGTGCGCTGCGTCCCGCTCTTGCCCTGGAACGAACTGGTGTCGAGGCGCGTCGTGCTCACTTGATCTCCTCGAAGGCCTTGGTGAACCGGAAGCTGAAGGCGCTGATGCCGGCGACGATGACGAAGATGAGCATGCTGACGGCCGAGGCGAAGCCGTAGTCGGCGCCCCTCCCGCCACCGAAGGCCAGCTTGTACATGTACGTGATCAGGATGTCGGTGCGCCCGGCGTCACTGCCGGGGATCGACGGCCGCCCCTCGGTCAGCAGGTAGACGATGTTGAAGTTGTTGAAGTTGAAGGCGAACGAGGCGATCAGCAGGGGAGCGACGGCGATGAGCAGCAGCGGGAAGGTGATCCGCCGGAAGGCCTTGAACCCGGTGGCGCCGTCGACGACCGCGGCTTCCTTCAAGTCGCTGGGGATGCCCTGCAGGGCCCCGGTGCACACCAGGAACATGTACGGGAACCCGAGCCACAGGTTGACCAGCAGGATCGAGAAGTACGGCGCCCACTGGCCGTCCAGCCACGGGACGCTGAGATGGAAGAACCGGTTGATGATGCCGTAGCGCTCGTTGAGCATGCCCTTCCACACCAGCGCGGTCATGAAGCTGGGCAGGGCGTAGGGAACGATCATCGCCAACCGGTAGTAGCGCCGGCCCTTCATCCGCTCGTTGGCGAACACCAGGGCCAGCAGCAGCCCGAGGGCGAAGGTGGTGACGACCGACATCACCGAGAACACCAGGGTCCACAGGAACACGCGCACGAACGGCCCGCGGATGCTGTCGGAGTTCAGCCGTTGGTAGTTGGCCAGCCCGACGAAGGCCCGCCACCCCGGCAGCAGCTTCTTGCCGGTGTCGTCGACGAAGTAGCCGTCCTGCTCGTGGTAGGTGATCTTCTTGGCGGCGTCGATCACCGTGTTGGTGGCCGCGTCGTAGGTCAGCCCCTGGGTCTTGGCGAAGGCGGCGGTGAAGCCGTCGTTGCTGATCTCACCCACCGGTGAGGGCACCTTGAAGGCATTGATCTCGGCCTTGCGGCTGTTGGCCTGGCCGAGGTTGAGGGCCGAGTACCCCTCGATGGTGGTGCGCGTGCCCTGCTTCACCAGCGCGGCGGCATCCACTGGGGTGGTGCCGTCACGGGTGCCGAGGGCCGCCTTGCCGTCGGCGTCGATCAGCAGGAAGGCCAACTCGCCGGTGGGCGAGCCCTTGGCCAGGACCTGCAGCTTGTAGCGCACCGCGTCGGTGGTGGCGCCGATCGAGTTGTTCTGGATCTGGGTGACGGCCTGGGACTTGCTGAGGTTGTTGCCCGTCCCGTAGTTGGTCATCGAGTTGTAGACCGTGTAGCCCACGGGATAGATGGCGAACACCGCCAGGAACACGGTGCCGGGGAACAGGTACTTGCCCGGGACCGTGAACCGCCCACCGAGGTAGATCAGGTTGAGCAGGCCGAGCGCGACGATGGTGGGGATCGCGAAGGTCCACTCGTGGCGGCTGATCATCCGGATGATTGCCCACAGCCCGACCGCGTCGGCCAGGCCGATGAGGACCAGCTTGGCGATCAGCCCGCCGGTCTTGATGGTGCCGAAGCCGTCCGGACGCGACGACTGGGGGCCGCCGGGCCCCCAGTCGTTCCGACTCGTTGGTGTGGGCCGAGCGGCCGGGGTGACTGGTTCTGTTGCGTCTGCGTTCACGATCAGTCCCCCGTCCGCTCGGTCACCTCACGAGTTGCTCAGCTACCGGCGATCTTGGCCCGGATCGCCGTGGCCGCGTCCTTGAACGCCTGCTCTGGGTCGACACCGGTGAAGATCTGCGAGTAGGCGTCCTTCCAACCGTCCCACACCGAACCCATGGCGGGGATGGCCGGCTGCGGCTGGCCGGCCTGACCGGCGGCGCCGAAGCCCTGGACGTCGACGTCGGCCTTGACGGCGTCGAACGCTGCGGTCATGGCCGGCGGGCGGCCACCCTTGTTGAACAGCTCGACCTGGACGTCCTTGGTGTTGACGTAGTCCATCAGGAAGCTCTTGGCCAGATCCTTGTTCTTGGAGAACGACGAGATCATGAAGCCCTGAACACCCACGAACACGTGCGGGGTGGGGCCGTCAGCGGTGAGCGGCGGGATGGGCTCGACGGCGTACTTGACGCCCTTGACCTTGAAGCCGCGCTCGCCATCGGACACTGCCCACGGACCGGTGATGGCGAAGGGCGCCTTCCCGGACCCGAAGCTGTCGATCATGATGTCGTAGCTGACGTCCTTGTTGATCAAGCCGTCCTTGGACCACTGGGCGAAGTTCTTCGCCGACTGCAGCGCCTCAGGCGTGTCCAGACCCAGCTTGGTGGGGTCGTAGGTACCGTCGGCGTTCTGGGCGAAGACGTTGGCCCCGGTCATGGTGTACAGCGGGAAGTTGTGGTACGGGTCGGCGGGGCCTTGCTGGATCGCCAGGGGCACGTCCACCTTGCCGTCGGCCTTCAACTGCAGGGCTACCTTGGCCAGGTCCTCGAAGGTCTTCGGGGCCTCGGGGACCAGATCCGTGTTGCGGATCAGGGCGATGTTCTCGATGGCGTACGGCAGGCCGTAGACCTTGCCGTCGTAGGTGAAGGCCTTGACGGCCACGTCACTGAAGGCCGCGGGATCGGCCAGTTCCATCGGCTCGACCGCACCGTCGGCCACCAGCTGGCCCAGCCAGTCGTGAGCACCGACGATGATGTCCGGGCCCTCACCGGCGGGGCCGGCCTTGGAGAGGTTGTCGCGGATCTTGTCGAACGGCACGAACTGGACGTCGACCTTGATGCCCTCGGCCGTGGCGAAGGCCGCGGCGACGGGATCGAGCACCGCCTTGCGGGTCTCGTCGGCCCAGACCACCAAGTCGGCGCCGCCACGGGTGGGCGGGGCGTACTCGGTGGTGGGAGTGGTGGGCGGCGGTGGCGCGGCGGTGGCCGCGGTGGTGTCGCCGGTGGGTGGAGTGGTGGCGGAGGCCGCTGAGCCTGCAATGACCACCGTGCCAGTGATCAAGGCGACTGCGGCCAGTGTGTTGCGCATTCGCACGGGTGTGCCCCTTTGGTTGTCGCTGGCCATGCCAGGTCCGGTGATTGCACCGTACAGCGTCGGTTGTACCACGTTCCGCAGCGCGTTGAAAAGTGTTCCTGCAAGAAATTGCAGGACTAGGGTGCGGGGCCATGACCCCACGGCTGCGCCACATCGCCGATCATGCCGGGGTCAGCGAGGCGACCGTGTCGCGGGTGGTGAACAACCGCCCTGGGGTCGGGGAGGACACCCGCCAGAAGGTGCTGTTGGCGCTGGCCAAGTTCGGCTACTCGGCGTCACCGGAGCGGCGTCACAACCGGGCCGGGCTGGTGGGGTTGCTCATCCCGGAGCTGAACAACCCGGTCTTCCCGGCCATCGCCCAGCACCTGGCGGCCTTGCTGAACGGGCGGCGGTTCACCACCGTGCTGTGCACCGCCACCGAGGACGGGGTGACCGAGGACGAGCACATCGAGATGCTCTTCGACCGCGGCATGAGCGGCCTGATCGTGGTGTCCGGGAAGAACGCCGACACCACCGCCGACCACGGCATGTACCGCCGCCTCGACGAGCACGGGATGCCGATGGTGTTCGTCAACGGCGCGGTGATCGACATCGACGCCCCGGTGGTGTCCTGCGACGACGCCCACGCCGCCAGCGCCGCGGTGCGCCATCTGGCGGAGATGGGACACCGCCGGATCGGCTGCATCGTCGGCCCGCGGCGCTACGTGCCCGTGCAACGACGCCTGGCCGGCTACGCCACGGCGGTCGCCGACCTCGGCCTGGAGGAGTTCGTCGCCGAGTCCTTCTACACCGTCGAGGGGGGAGCGGCCACCGCGGCCGACCTGCTCGACGCCGGCGTCACCGCCATCGTCGCCGCCAGTGACCTGATGGCCTTCGGCGCCATCCGCGCGGCGCGCGCCCGCGGCCTGTCGGTGCCGGCCGACGTGTCCGTGGTCGGGTACGACGACAACCCGCTGCTGGTCTTCTCCGATCCGCCGCTCACCACCGTGCGCCAGCCGCTGGGGGCGATGACCGAGGCGGCCGTCGCCGCGCTGATCGCCCGCATCGACGGCCGGCCCCAGCGCGCCAGGGAGTTGCTCTTCCACGGCGACCTCGTCGTGCGCGCGTCCACCGGCCGGTTCCGCACGGCGTAGGCGTCAGCCGCTGGGCTCGCCTGGTGGGGGGCTCTGGTCGCGCAGGAACTTCTCGAACTCGGCGGCGATGTCGGCGCCTTCGGCGGCTGCCTCGACCCGGCGGTCGTAGTTCTGCTCCAACCCGGCGACGTACGCCAGAGCCCCCGGGTCCTCGCTGACCGCTTCGTCGTGCAGGCTGCGCCAGCGCTCGACCTGCTCGTCCAGGGACTCGGTGGACAGGGTGACCCCGAGGATCCGGCCGATCTGGTTGAGCAGCGCGGCCGACGAGCGCGGGTGCTTGGCGTTGCCCAGGTAGTGCGGCACCCCGACGCGCAGCGAGATGGCCGGCAACCCGACCTGGTCCAGGCGCTCCTGGAGGACACCCACCAGACCGGTGATGCCCTGGTACTGCGGGCGGCCCAGGCCGAGGGCCCTGGCGAGAGCGGGGTTGGTGGTGCTACCCACCACGGCCGGTGTGCGCGTGTGCGGGATGGCGTCGGCCGCGGCGCCGACGGTGACGACGGCCTCGCAGCGCAGCCGGGTGGCCACCTCGATGACGCACGCGGCGAAGGTGGCCAGGCGCAGGTGTGGCTCCACGCCCGCCAGCACCACCACGTCGTGGGACTCCCCGGGCCGGCGCATCAGCCGGAACTCGTTGGCGGGCCACCGGATCGAGCGCACGCCGTCCTCGTCGATCTCCACCTGCGGGCGCTCCTGGGTGAAGTCGAAGAACGGGTCGGGGTCGATACTGGCCACCACCGGCGTGACCCGCTCGGCCACCGAGCGCGTCGAGTGCATCGCTGGCCACGTCGGCCGCGTCGAACCAGCCGCGCAGGGCCAGGATCAGGATCGGCCGGTGCAGTTCCGCCAGGCCGTCGAAGGCGGTCGACAGCACCTCGTCGACGCTCACGCCGAGCGGTCTCCGCGCAGCCCGGCGGCGCCGGCGCCGGTCAGCTCACCCACGACGTAATCGATGCAGCGGGTCAGCTGGGCGACGTCGTCGGGCTCGATGGCCGGGAACAGGGCGACACGGATCTGGTTGCGGCCCAACTTGCGGTAGCTCTCGGTGTCCACGACGTGGTTGGCCCGCAGCGCGGCGGACACGTCGTTGGCGTCCACGCCGAGGAGGTCGATCGTGGCGACGACGTCACTGCGCTGCGCCGCATCGGCCACGAACGGGGTGGCGAACGGGCTGGCCTCGGCCCAGCCGTAGATGGTGGCCGCGCTGGTTCGGCAGCGCTGGGCGCACCACGCCAACCCACCGTGGTCCAGCATCCAGCGGATCTGCTCGTCGAGCAGCACGAGCGTGGCCAGCGCCGGCGTGTTGTAGGTCTGGTTGGCGCGGCTGTTGTCGAGGGCGATCTGCAGGTCCAGCGTCGCCGGGATCCACCGGCCGGTGGCGCGGATCTGCTCGATCCGCTCGACGGCCGCCGGCGAGCAGGCCGCCAGCCACAACCCGCCGTCGCTGGCGAAGCACTTCTGCGGGGCGAAGTAGTAGGCGTCGACCTCGGCGGGGTCCCAGGGCAGGCCACCGGCCGCGCTGGTGGCATCGACGGCGACGATGGCCTCACCCGCCGGTCTGGCCAGGCGCATGGCCACGCCGGTGGAGGTCTCGTTGTGGGTCAGGGCGACGAGGTCGACCCCGTCGTGGGCCTCGGTGATGGTGGGATGGGTGCCCGGCTCGCTGCGCACCACCACGGCCTCGCCGAGGTGCGGCGCGGCGGTCGCGGCGTCGGCGAACTTCGCCGAGAACTCGCCGAACACGGCGTGCTGGCTGCGCTGGCGGATCAGCCCGAAGGTGGCCGCGTCCCAGAACGAGGTGGCGCCTCCGTTGCCCAGCAGGATCTCCCACCCGCCGGGGAGGCCGAACAGGTCGGTGAGCCCGGCGCGCACCCGGCCAACCAGGTGCTTGACCGGGGCCTGGCGGTGCGAGGAACCCAGCAGGGTGGCGTTGGCCTTGGCCAGGGCCAGGGCCTGCTCCGGGCGGATCTTCGAGGGCCCGCAGCCGAAGCGGCCGTCGACGGGCAACAGGTGGTGGGGGATGGTGATGGCGGTGGGGGAGACCGCGGTGGCGCTCACCCGCCCAGTCTCGCCCGCCGGGCCCGCGTTCCCCCACCCGATTCGTGCCCCACCATGCCCCGTGGTCACCGTTTGTCTCGGTGGCCGAGATGTTCGGTGACCACGGGGGAGGTGGGGCCGGCTACGGGTACGACGGGATGCCGGCGGTGAGGGTGGTGCGCACCAGGGGCACGCCCGGGCGGTAGGCCAGGTGGTGGTAGCTGGGTGCGTCGAGGATGACGAGGTCGGCGGCGGCGCCGATGCCGAGGTGGCCGACGTCGGCGCGCCGGAGGGCCGCGGCGCCGCCCGTGGTGGCCGCGGCGACGGCCTCCTCGATGGTGAGGTGCATCTCCCGCACGGCGAGGGCGATGCAGAACGGGATCGACGTGGTGTAGCTGGACCCTGGGTTGCAGTTGCTGGCCAGCGCGATCGGTGGCGCCGGCGTCGACCACCCGCGCGCGCCGGTGGGTACGGCTGGCGGGTCGAGAAGTCGGTGGCCGGCAGGAACGTGGCGACGGTGGGCGAGCCCGCCAGCGCGTCGATGTCGGCGTCGGACAGGAACGTGCAGTGGTCGACCGAGGCGCAGCCCATCTCCACGGCCAGCGCCACGCCGGGCCCATGACCCAACTGGTTGCCGTGCAACCGCAGGCCGAGCCCGGCGGCCCGCCCGGCGGTGAGCACCCGGCGGCACTGCTCGGCGTCGAACGCGCCAACCTCGCAGAAGGCGTCGACCCATCGGGCCGTGCCCACCGCCCGGGGGATCATCTCGGCGCACACCAGGTCTACGTACTGGTCGGCCCGCCCGGCGAACTCGGCCGGCACGAGGTGCGCGCCCAGCAGCGTGACCTCGGGGGTGACCTCGGCGGCCAGGCGGATGCTGCGCAGCTCGTCGTCCACGGTGAGGCCGTAGCCGGACTTGATCTCCACGGTGGTGGTCCCGGCGCGCCGGGCCTCGGCGACCCGCCCGGCGAGCAGGGCGCGCAGGGCCTCGTCGGTGGCGGCGCGGGTGGCCGAGGTGCTGACCAGGATCCCTCCACCCGTGTACGGCTGACCGGCCATCCTTGCGGTGAACTCCTCGGCGCGGTCACCGGCGAACACCAGATGGGTGTGCGAGTCGACGAAGCCGGGAAGCACGCAGCCACCACTGGCGTCGATGCGCCGGTCCGCCGCGGCGCCGGCGGGCTCGACGGCGATGACCCGGGCGTCCTGGATCACCACCGCGGCGCCGTGGGCCACGCCGAGCGGGCCGTCACCGAGCGCTGGATCGTTGGTGACCAGGCAGCCGATGTTGTCCACCACCGTGGTGGGCCCGGCCGCGGTCATCGCCCCATGATCTGACGGATCGAGGTGTCCAGTTCGGAGGCGACGTCGATGGCTAGGTGGCGCCCGGCGCGGACCACGTCACGGCCGTCGATGGTCACCTCGCTGACGTCACCGGCGGCGGCGGCGAACATGGCCGCGGCCAGCAGGTGGTCACGGCCGTGGCCGGCGAGGCGCGGCCCGTCCAGCGACACGGTCACCAGGTCGGCCCGGTAGCCGGGCGCCAGCCTGCCGGCGTCGTTCCAGCCCAGCGAGGCGTGCCCGTTCGGGCCAATCATCGCCGCCAACGCGGTCACCTCCAGAGTGCCGCGGTATCCGCTGCGCAACCGCTGGTCGAGCTCGGCGCGGCGGGCCTCCTCGAACGGGTCGATCGACGCCTGCGAGTCCGTGCCCAGGCACAGGGCGACACCCGCCTGGTGCAGGGCTGCGGCTGGGCCGATGCCGTCGGCGAGGTCGGCTTCGGTGGTGGGGCACAGGCACACCGACGCTGCCGTGCCCGGCAAGCAGAGCGATGTCGGCGTCGGTCAGGTGTGTGGCATGCACGGCGGTGAACCGCTCGCCCAGCGCCCCGCAGCGATCGAGCACCTCGGCGGGGGTGGCGCCAAACACGCTGCGGCAGGCGTCGTTCTCTGCGGGTTGCTCGCTGACGTGGGCGTGCAGCACGGCCTGGTGGCGGTCGGCCCACTCGGCCACCTGGGCGATGGCTGCGGGGTCCACGGCGCGCACGGAGTGCACCGCGGCCCCGAGCCGTTGCGTCGGCCACAGCCGCAGCGCCTCGGCGCGCCCCCGCCAGCGTTCGACGCTGCCGTCGGAGAACCGCCGCTGCCCGGCGGCGAGGGGTTGGTGACCATCGGGGCCGAGGCCGCCGTGAAGGTAGATCACGTCCAGCAGGGTGATGCGCAGACCGGCATCGTTGGCCGCGGCGAGCACCGCGTTCGACATCGCGTTCGGGTCGGCGTACGGGCGGCCGTCGGGCTGATGGTGGAGGTAGTGGAACTCGCCGACGGAGGTGAATCCGGCGCACATCATCTCGGCGAAGGTGGCCCTGGCGAGGGCGAAGTAGGTGTCCGGGTCCAGCCGCTGGGCGGCCGCGTACATCTGCTCCCGCCAGGACCAGAACGTGCCCCCGTCGCCGTGAGTGCGGTGGCGCAGGGCGCGGTGGAAGGCGTGGCTGTGGGCGTTGGCCAACCCGGGCAACGTCAGGCCACGGCGCTGCTCGACGCCGCCGCCAGGCGCGGAGTCGGGCGCGACGCCAGTGAAGGTCCCGCCCTCGATCGTCAGCGTCACCCCGTGGTGGACCGAGTCGTCCACCACCGCGTGCTCGCACCAGATCGTGCGGGCCATGCCCTACGACCCGACTCGCTCGACGAACTCGGTGATCCGAGTGACGAAGGCGTCGCGCTGGTGGCGGCTGAACTCGTCCCAGGTGGCCAGCGAGCGAGTGTCGGCGACGCGGTCGACGATCAGCACACCGTCGAGGTGGTCGCACTCGTGCTGCCAGGTGCCGGCCGTGAGGCCACGGACCACCTCGTCGTGGGGCACGCCGTGGCGGTCGAGGTAGCGGACGCGGAGGTTCACGTGGCGCACCACGTCACCGCGCAACGGCACCGACAGGCAGCCCTCGTTGATCTCCACCGTCTCGCCGTCGAGGGGCAGCAGTTCCGGGTTCACCGCCACGGTCAGCGGGATGCGCGGCTTGTACGGGTAACGTGGGTTGTCGGTCACCTCCATCACCACGATCCGCCTGGACACACCGATCTGCGGCGCGGCGAGCCCGGCGCCGTTGGCGGCGCGCATCGTCTCGACCAGGTCGTCGATCAGCGACTGCACCGCGGCCGTGGCGATCTCGGCCGGGTCCACCGGCTGCGCCACCCGGCGCAGTACCGGGTCGCCGATCATCCGGATGGTCTGGACGGTCACGGGCCCTCGTTCATCGGGATGCGCACCCCGCGGGCCGCTGCCACCTCTGCGGCGCGCGGAGTACCCGGCGTCGACGTGGCGGATGACGCCCATCCCCGGATCGTTGGTCAGCACGCGCTCCAGCTTCTGCGCCAGCCAGGGCGCTGCCGTCGGCCACGCTCACCTGGCCGGCGTGGATCGACCGGCCGATGCCCACGCCGCCGCCGTGGTGCAGGCTCACCCAGGTGGCGCCGCTGCAGGTGTTGATCAGCCCGTTCAGCAGCGGCCAGTCGGCGATGGCATCGCTACCGTCCAGCATGTCCTCGGTCTCCCGGTAGGGCGAGGCCACCGACCCGCTGTCGAGGTGGTCACGGCCGATGACGATGGGCGCCGACAGCGCACCGCGGCGCACCATCTCGTTGAACCGCACGCCGAGGCGATGGCGCTCGCCGTAGCCCAGCCAGCAGATGCGCGCCGGCAACCCCTGGAAGGCGACGCGCTCGGCGGCCATGCGGATCCAGCGGTGCAGCGGCTCGTACTCGCTGCCGGGGAACTCGTCCAGCACCGCCTGATCGGTGGCGGCGATGTCGGCCGGGTCGCCGCTGAGCGCCACCCAGCGGAACGGACCCTTGCCCTCGCAGAACAGCGGGCGGATGTAGGCGGGCAGGAAGCCGGGGTAGTCGAAGGCTCGCTCGAAGCCGCCGAGGCGGGCCTCGGCGCGCAGGCTGTTGCCGTAGTCGAACACCTCGGCGCCGGCGTCCATGAACCCGACCATCGCCTCGCAGTGGGTGGCCATCGAGGCCCGCGCCCGGCGGGTGAACTCGGCCGGGTCGCTGCGCCGCAGTTCGTCGGCGGCGGCCAGGGTCAGGTCCACCGGTAGGTACGACAGCGGGTCGTGGGCGCTGGTCTGATCGGTGACGATGTCGGCGGCCACACCGTCGGCCAGGAGCCGGGGCAGGACGTCGGCGGCGTTGCCCACCAACCCGACCGACAGCGGGATCCGCGCCGCGGCGGCCTCGGTGACCCGGCGGACGGCGGCCTGGTAGTCGGGGGCGATCTCGTCGAGGTAGCGGTGCTCGACGCGGCGCTGCAGCATGTGCGGGTCGACGTCCACGATCAGCACGACACCGTCGTTCATCGTCACGGCCAACGGCTGGGCGCCTCCCATCCCGCCTGCGCCGGCGGTGACCGTGAGCGTGCCGGCCAGCGTCCCCCCGAAGCGCTTGCGGGCGATCTCGGCGAAGCACTCGTAGGTGCCCTGGAGGATCCCCTGGGTGCCGATGTAGATCCACGACCCGGCGGTCATCTGCCCGTACATGGTGAGCCCGAGGTGCTCGAGGCGGCGGAACTCCTCCCACGTGGCCCATTCGGGCACCAGGTTGGAGTTGGCGATGATGACCCGCGGCGCCCACTCGTGGGTGCGGAACACGCCAACGGGCTTGCCGCTCTGCACCAGCATGGTCTCGTCGGCAGCCAGCGTGGTCAGCGTGCGCAGCATGGCGTCCAGTGCCTCCCAGCTGCCGCGCCGCCCGCCCGGTGCCGCCATAGACGACGAGCTGATCGGGGTTCTCGGCCACCTCCGGGTCGAGGTTGTTCTGCAGCATGCGGAAGGCGGCCTCCTGCTGCCAGCCGCGGCAGGCGAGGTGGGTGCCGCGAGGGGCGACGAGGCGTCGGGCAGTCATCCCGGAAGTGTCCCGCGTTCGTGCGGTTGGTGTCAAGCGTTGACAATTGATGTCATCTGGTGACAACATCGGCGGATGACCGAGGCGAGCCCCGATTTCATCCCGCGTTCGATCGGCCGGGTGCTGGACGTCCTGGAGGCGGTAGTCGACGCAGCCCCGTGCACGCTGACGGCCGTCGCGCAGGCGACAGCGCTGACGCCCACCACCGCGCTACGTCACCTGCGGGCGCTCGACCATCGTGGCTACGTGCAGCGTGACGATGCCGGGTTGTTCAGCCCCGGTGCCGCGTTGCGCCGGGTGGCCGGCGCGGTGGCTCGCCTCGAGTCACCGGCCTCGTTGGTGGACGCCGCCCGCCCGTTCCTCGACAGCCTGGCGGCGGACACCGGCGAATCGGCGTACCTGGCCATCGCCTCCGGACCGAACGCCTTGTACCTGGCCACGGCGGAGAGCTCCCGGGCGATCCGCCACGTGGGCTGGGCCGGGCGGGCGGTGCCGTTGGCGGGCTCGGCCGTCGGTGAGGCGCTCGCCGGCCACGACGGGGCACGGGTGCGCCGCGGGGCCGTGGAACCGGACATCACCGCGGTGGCCTGCGCCGTGCGCGTGGGTGGGCCGGTGGTTGCGGCGGTGTCGGTGGTGGGTCCGTCGCACCGGTTGCGCGGCCGGCAGCTGACCGACGCCAAACGTCAGGTGGTGGAAGCCGCCGACCGCCTCGGCGACGTGCTCGGCGGGGTCCGGGCGGTGGCGTCATGACAGCGCCGGTCGTCCATCTCGACGGGCCTGGGGTGACCATCGCCGACGTCTGCGCGGTCGCCCGCGGCGGGGCGACGGTGCGGTTGACCGAGGGGGCGATCGAGCGTATGGACGCCGCCCGACGGATCGTCGAGGACCTGGCCCACGGCGAGCCGGTGTACGGGATCTCCACCGGGTTCGGCGCGCTGGCCAACGTGTCCATCCCCGAGGACCGCCGCACTGCGTTGCAGGCCGCGCTCGTACGCTCGCACGCCGCCGGGATGGGCCCGCCGGTGGAGGACGAGGTGGTGCGGGCGATGGTGTTCCTGCGGGCCAGGACGCTGGCCCTCGGCGCCAGTGGGGCTCGCCCGGTGGTGGCCGAGCGGATGGTGGACCTGATCAATCACGGCATCGTCCCGGTGGTCCCCGAGTTCGGCTCGCTGGGGGCCAGCGGTGATCTGGCCCCGCTGGCCCACGCCGCGCTGGTGCTGATGGGCGAGGGCCTGGCGGTGGTCGACGGGCGTCAGCTGGACGGCGCCACCGCGCTGGCCGGCGCCGGGCTGGCGCCCGTGGTGCTGCGTGAGAAGGAGGGGCTGTCGGTCACCAACGGCACCGACGCGATCCTCGGGATGCTGTGCCTTGCCGTCCACGACGCCACGGTCCTGGCCCGCCAGGCCGACATGGTGGCGGCGATGACCGTGGAGGCGATGCTGGGCACCGATCGGCCCTTCGCCGCGGACCTGCAGGCGCTGCGCCCGCACCCCGGCCAGGCGATCAGCGCGGCGAACCTGCGCACGATGCTGGCCGGGTCACCGCTCGTCGCCAGCCACCGCCACGACGACGACCGGGTCCAGGACGCGTACTCGTTGCGCTGCACCCCACAGGTCCATGGAGCGGCGCGCGACACGCTGGACCACGCAAGGCGGGTGGCGGAGTGGGAGCTGGCCTCGGCCATCGACAACCCGATGGTGCTGCCCGATGGCCGGGTGGAGTCATGCGGGAACTTCCACGGCGCGCCACTCGGCTTCGCCGCCGACTTCCTGGCCATCGCCCTGTCCGAGATCGGGGCTATCGCCGAGCGGCGGATGGATCGCATGCTGGACCGAACCCGCTCCCACGGCCTGCCGCCGTTCCTGGCCGACGACCCGGGCGTGGACAGCGGGATGATGATCGCCCACTACACCGCGGCGGCGATGTGCGCCGAGAATAAGCGCCTCGCCGCCCCGGCATCGGTGGACTCGCTGCCCACGTCGGGGATGCAGGAGGACCACGTGTCCATGGCCTGGGGCGCGGTGCGCAAGCTGCGCCGGGTGGTCGGCAACGTCCGGCGCATCCTGGCCGTCGAGTGGTGCATCGCCGCCCGGGCCATCGAGCTGCGCGCCCCCGTCGCCGCCCCCGCTGCCGCCACCGGCGCGGTGCTGGCGGCCCTGCGCCAGGCGGTCCCCGGGGCCGGCCCCGACCGGTTCCTGGCCCCCGAGCTGGCCGCCGCCGAATCCCTGCTGGCCGCCGACGCCCCCACCCTCGCCCTCACCGCCGTGGGCCTGCACCTCGCCTGACCCCACGTGATCAACCCCGATCGCCCCTCCGCCCACCATCACTGATCACGTCGGCTGATCACGTGGGTTGATCACGTCGGCTGATCACGTGGGTTGATCACGTCGGCCGATCACGTTGCGGGTCGACGTGATCAGGCTGTGATGTCGGGCTGACGAGGACGGCTGATCACGTGGTGTTGATCACGTGGGTGTTGATCACGTGGTGAGGTGGGCGGCGTGGGCGGTCAGCCAGTCGAACGAGCGTCGGTTCTGGGCCGGGTAGCCCTGCTCCCACACCGCCACGTAGGCCGGCTCGCCGCGCTCGGCGCGGAGGCGCATCGAGACCAGGGCCCGGTCGAGGAAGTCCAGCCCGGCGCTCACCACCTGGGCGCGCTGGTCGGCGGTGAGCCCGTGGGCGTCGCCGAACAGGCGGAAGCGGGCGACCTGATCCACACCGGCCCGGCCGGGGTCGAGGTCCTGTGGGGCGCGGAACGGGATCCAGTGGCGGGCGGCGATGGCGATGTCGACCAGCGGGTCGTTGGGGGCGGCGAAGTCGAAGTCGATGAACCCCACGGCCCCGCCGCCGCGCACGACGACGTTCTCCACGCACAGGTCGTTGTGACAGACGATGTCGCCAGGCCCGGCGCCGGGCAGGTTGGCCCGATCCCAGTGGGCATCAGCCGGTGGGACGAACGAGCGTGCCGCGGCGTGCATCCGCCGTTGCAGATCGGCTACCGACACCAAGAGGTCGTCGGCGGCGGTCCACGATGCGAAGGGCGGGAGCCCGACCTCGCCGTCCAGGTAGGTGAGGACCTCCCGGCCGCGGTCGTCGGCGCCGAGGAAGCGCGGCGCCCCGTCGAACCCCTGCGCGGCCAGGTGCGCCAGCAGGGCGTGCACGGCCGGGCTGTGCGCCCGCCACGGGCGCCGCACGGTGTCCCCGACGCGCACGACGGCGCCGCCCGACCCCATGCCACCCGCCAGCGGGATCTCCTCCTCGGCCATCAGTAGGGCACCACCGTGGACTGGAACTTGGACATGAGGTGCGGGCCGGCGGCGACGGGTGGGTAGCGCGGTGTCTCGCCGGGGTCCAGGCAGGTGGGCAGGCACTCGATCACCGCGTCCCAGTTGGTGTTGTGGAAGAAGGCGATCGACTGCCGGCGGGCGGCCGGGCCGGCGTCGGCGGGCGGCAGGACGACGCGGTGCATCGTGGACACCCAGCGGTCATTGGTCCAGCGAGCCATGGCGTCGCCGAGGTTGATGACGAACGCGCCCGGCACGGCCGGGACATCGGCCCACGAGCCGTCCGGGCGCTGGACCTGCAGCCCTCCGGGGCGGTCCTGCTGGGCCAGGATCGTCAGCGTGCCGTAGTCGGTGTGCGCCCCGGCGCGCAGCTGGCCCGGCCGGGCGGCGCCGTCCAGAGCCGGGTAGTTCAGCGCTCGCATCGCGCTGGCGTGACGGTCGATCAGCGGGTCGAAGTGCGTGGCCTCGAGCCCGAGGGCGACAGCGGCGAGCCGCATCAGCCGGGCGGCGAGGTCACCCATCGCGGTGAAGTACGCCTCCCACGCCGGGCGCAGCGCGGGCAGCACGTCGTCGGGCCACAGCGTCGGGCTGAACGCCCACTCCTCCGCGGCCGTTGCCGGCCCGGGCACCAGGCCGCGCGTGGCCGATGGCCAACGACTCCTTCAGATCGGGTGGCGTGTCCTGGCCGAGGCTGCGCGCCAGCGTCTCACCACGGATCGGCGAGTACCCGTACGGGGACCCGGGGGACGGCATGGCGACGGTCATCTTGTGGGCCAGTGGCAGGTCGAAGAACGCCCGCCCGGCGTCCCACGCCGCATCGACCACCGACTGGGGCACGCCGTGGCCGGTCACGGTGAGGAACCCCACCCGGCGGCAGGCCTCGCCCATCGCTGCAGCGACCTCGGCCGTACTCCCGCCGAGATCGATCACCGGGACCCAACTCACCAGCGCCTCACCATCAGGTGGTGGGGGAGCTGGGTGTCGGCGGTGACGAACCCGTCGCCCACCACCACGAACCCGTGGCGGGCATAGAACCCGGCGGCGCTGTCTCGCGCGTTGGCCCACACGACTCGGTACCCCGCGGCGACCGTGCGCCGCACACCCTCGTGGATCAGCGCCGACCCGATGCCCCGGCGCTGCGATGCCCCGGCGGTGGCCATGCCCCGCAGTTGGACCGCGGCCTCGCCGTCCAGCGGGCGCACGATCCACGTGGAGATCCCCACCAGCACGCCGTCCACCAGCGCGCCGAGGTGCAAGGTGCCCGGCAGATGGTCCTCGGGGAAGTCGACGATGCCTGACGGAGTGCCGTCACGCAGCACGGCCTGGCGAATCGCATGGGTCTGGCCGGCGGCGATCTCGGTGATCTCGATGCCGGGCCGGATGGGCTGGCTCACGACGGGTCAGTACCTCGGTGTGGCGACGACCTGGCGCACCGGCGGCGCGAAGCGCTCGGCGCGGTACACGTCGGCGGCGGCCTCGGCCATCGTGGCCGCCTGCACCGAGTGGGTCAGCTGGTCGGTGGCGAACCCGTCGTTGATCTCACCCAGGGTCATCGGCCCATCCTCGCACAGCCCCAGGGCTACGCTCCGACGAGATGCGCGCCCTGGCCAAAGTCACCGCCGGTCCCGGCTTGGAGCTGATCGACGTCCCCGAGCCGGTCCCCGGACCCGACGACGTCAAGATCCGCGTCCTGCGCGCCGGGCTGTGCGGCACGGACCTGCACCTCCAACAGTGGGACGAGTGGTCGGCCAGCACGGTGACGCCGCCGCTGGTCCTCGGCCACGAGTTCTACGGCGAGATCGTCGAGCTGGGCGAGGACGTCACCGAGTCCACCGGTGGACGACTGGCGGTGGGCCAGCGGGTCTCCGGCGAGGGCCACGTGGTGTGTGGGCACTGCCGCAACTGCCGCGCCGGACGCCGGCACGTGTGCATCAACACACGGGGCATCGGCGTCAACCGTGACGGCGCCTTCGCCGACTACGTGGTGATCCCGGCCGGCAACGTGTGGGTGCAACCGGACACCATCTCGCCGGAGCTCGGGGCGATCTTCGACCCGTTCGGCAACGCCACCCACACGGCGCTGCAGTGGCCGATGGTGGGCGAGGACGTGCTGATCACCGGCGCCGGCCCGATCGGGGTGATGGCCGCGGCCATCGCCCGCCACGCCGGCGCTCGCTACGTGGCCGTCACCGATCTGTCCGACTACCGCCTCGCCCTGGCCAAGCGGGCCGGCGCCGACCTGGTGGTCAACAGCGCCGCCACCAGCATCCGCCAGGCCCAGCAGGCCCTGGGGATGAAGGAGGGCTTCGACATCGGCCTGGAGATGAGCGGCGCGCCCACGGCCGTGCGCGAGATGCTCGACAACATGAACCACGGCGGGCGAGTGGCCATGCTGGGCCTGCCCAAGGACGACTACGCCATCAACTGGGGCAAGGTCATCACCCACATGATCACCATCAAGGGGATCTACGGCCGGGAGATGTTCGACACCTGGTACGCGATGAGCTCGATGCTGCAGACCAGTGCCGAACTGCGTGCCGCGATCACCGCGGTGATCACCCACACCTTCCCTGCCGAGGGCTGGGCCGAGGCCTTCGACACCGCCCGCTCCGGGCAGTGCGGCAAGGTCGTCATGGACTGGAGCTGACGTGTTCGAGCACCTGCGCGCCGAGGTCACCGCCACGCTGGCGGGGATCCGTGAGGCCGGCCTGTACAAGCACGAACGGGCGTTGAGCAGCCCGCAGGCGGCGCACATCTCCACCGCCGGGCGTGGCGCGCTGAACTTCTGCGCCAACAACTACCTCGGCCTGGCCGACCACCCCGACGTCGTCGCCGCGGCCCGCGCCGTGCTGGACGTCCACGGCTTCGGCATGGCCAGCGTGCGGTTCATCTGTGGCACCCAAGACGCAGCACCGTCGAGCTGGAGCACCGCCTGGCCGACTTCGTCGGGACCGAGGCGGCGATCCTGTACTCGTCGTGCTTCGACGCCAACGGTGGCGTGTTCGAGGTGCTCTTCGGCGACGGCGACGCGATCATCTCCGACGAGCTGAACCACGCCTCGATCATCGACGGTGTGCGCCTATCCAAGGCGGCCCGCTACCGCTACCGCAACGCCGACCTCGACGACCTGCGCGCCCAGCTGGACCTCGCCCGCCGGCGCCGGGGCCCACCGCATCGTGGTGGTCACCGACGGCGTGTTCTCGATGGACGGCTCCTACGCCCCCCTGCCGGGGATCTGCGATCTGGCCGAGGAGTTCCAGGCGATGGTGATGGTGGACGACTCCCACGCCGTGGGCTTCGTCGGTCCCAGCGGGCGCGGGCACGCCGGAGCTGTTCGGGGTGGTCGAGCGCGTCGACATCTGGTCAGCGGCACGCTGGGCAAGGCGCTCGGTGGCGCATCGGGTGGCTACATCGCCGGCCCGCAGGAGGTGGTGGACCTGCTGCGCCAGCGCAGCCGGCCGTACCTGTTCAGCAACGCCGTGGCGCCCAGCGTCGTGGCCGGCTCGATGGAGGCGCTGCGCATCGCCTCCACCTCGGCCGAGGGGCGTGACCGGCTGGTGCACAACGCCGCCCGCTTCCGTGCCGAGATGACCGCTGCCGGCTTCGATCTGCTCCCCGGCACCCACCCGATCGTGCCGGTCATGTTCCCCGGTGACGACGGCGCCCGCCGGGCGACGCGCATCGCCGACCGCGATGCTGGCCGACGGCGTGTACGTGATCGCCTTCTCCTTCCCCGTGGTACCGACGGGTCAGGCGCGGATCCGTGTCCAGCTCTCGGCGGCGCACACCGACGACGACATCGACCGCTGCGTCGCCGCCTTCGTGGCCGCCGCGGCGAGCACCGGCTGACGGCGGCTACACCGCGCTGGGCACGCCCGCATCCAGCGTGACCACGCGGTGCGCCACTCCGGCCAGCCAGTCGTCACGGTGGACGGCGACCACCACGGTGGCGGGCCCCGCCCGGTCGGCCAGCACCGTGGCCAGGCTGGCCAGGAACTCGTCGTCCAACCCGGCGTCGGGCTCGTCCAGCACCAGCAGGTCGGACCGCCCGGCCAAGGCGCCCGCCAGCGCCACCCGGCGGCGTTGCCCGCCCGACAGGCGGCCGCAGCGCTCGCTGGCCAGCCCGGCCATCCCCACCGCCGCCAGGGCCCCCGCCACCTGCGCCTGGCGGGACCGGGTGGAGGCGGCGATGTCACGGGCCACGGCAAGCACGTCGACGTGGTCGAACACACGGGTCCTGGTGGCCGTGGTGTCCCCCTGGGGGAGGTAGCCGAGGCCGGCGCGGATGGCCCCGACGGCAGCGTCGTCGGCCGCGGACGGCCGCGCCTGGGCTGGGGCGACCTCCCGCCCGCCGATGGTCACGGTCCCGTGGTGGTGGCGCAGCGCGGTGGCCAGCACCTGCAGCAGGGTGCTCTTGCCGCTGGCGTTGGCGCCACGGACCACGGTCAGCCCCGGCCCGATCACCAGCGACGGGACGCGCAGCGTGAACCGTTCGGACCGGCGCAGCGACACGTCGCGGAACGCGCAGACCACGCCGCTCATGACGGCAGCCACCGACCGAAGCTGCGCCGCCCGCTGACGACGGCGCCGACCATCACCACGGCAAGTACCGCGCAGGCGATCTGCCCGGGCAGGCGGAACGCGCCCACGGCGTCATCGGCGAGGCGGGCGACGGCGACGACGATCGTCGCCCACGCGGCCCCCACGGCGGTGGCCGCCCGGCGCGTGCCGAGGCGGGTGGCCAGCGCCAGCGTCGTGGCTGTCGTGGTGACCGACGGGAGGAGCCAGCCGAGGCGCATCCAGCCTCCGGCGGGCGCCAGCACCGCGGCCAGCAGCGACACGATCACCGCCGCCACCAGCACGGTGGCGGCGCGGATCAGCAGCAGGCGCAGCCCGCCGTTCGGCGTGACCACCAGCGCCGGGTAGGAGCGATCCGTCGACGGCCCGTAGGTCGCCGCCACCGCGACCACCGGCACCAGCGGGGCGAGGGTCAGCAGCACCACCAGTCGGTCGGCGGACTGCCAGCCGGCGTCACCCACCCCGCCGGCGATGAGCAGCACGACCAGCACGCCCGCCACCCACGCCCAGCGCAGCGCAGCCGTTGCCGCGGCCAGGCGGGCCCAGCGCTCGGGCACCCCGACACGGAGCAGGGCGCGTTCCACCACGCTGCGCCGCGGCGCCACCACCTGGCCGATCACGATCGCCAGGTTGTCGGTCAGCCGCTGCTCGATGCCGTCGTTCACCGTGCCTCCTCGGGGTGTGCGATGCGCTGGTCGCGCAGCAGGGTCCTGGTCCGTGACAGTCGGGACTTCACGGTGCCTTGGGGGATGCCCAGCAGGGTCGCTGTCTCGGCGGTGGTCAGTTGATCGATGTACACGGCCGTCGCGACCGCGTGCAGGTCTGCCGGTAGCCCGGCCAGCAGTTCGGCGGCGGGTGTGCCGGCCGGCGGCGGCGGTTCCGGCTCCGGCCAGGTGGGCACCGGCAGCGGGGCCCGCCGGCGGCGCAACTGGTCGATCAACCGACGCACGGCGATCGACCACAGCCAGGCCCCCACCTCCCCCGCGCGGCGCGGTAGCGCGCCGCGCTGCGCCAGGCCGAGATGAACGTGTCCTGCAGGGCGGTGTCGACGAGATCGGCATCTGCGCAGCGCCGGTGCAGGCGCTCGAGGATCCACCGGGCGTGGCGGTGATACAGATCCTCCAGCGCACGGTGCTCGCCGCGGGCCATAGCGGCGATCAGCTCGGCGTCGGCAGGCGCGGCTCACCTGCACAGCGTGCCAGCTCAACCGGTGGCCGAGGTCCGCCGGCGGCGGCGCAGGCGCAGACCGCGCACGGGCGCCAGGAGCTGGCCGACCAGCCCATCCGGCACGGCCATGTCGACCCCGTAGCGCATCGGCCGGCGCGCCGCCGGCATGTAGTAGGTGCCGAACAGCAGGTCCCACGCCGGGAGGAGGACGCTGAAGTTCTTGTTGTGCGACTCGGGCTCGTTGGCGTGGTGCCAGTGGTGGAAGTCAGGCGTCAGGATCACCCGGTGCAGCGGGCGCAGCCGCCAGCGGACGTTGAGGTGGGCCCACAGCCCGACGACGAACTGCAATACGGCAAGCACCCCGACGAAGGCGCCGTCGAACCCTGCGCCGACCAGGAGTGCCGCGGCGGGGGCGATGAACACCCCGTCCAGCGGATGGTTGCGGAACCCCGACACCCAGTCGAGATGGATCGACGAAGTGGTGGATCGCGTGGAACCGCCAGAACAGCGCGACGGTGTGGGAGAGGCGGTGGGTCCAGTAGATGACGAGGTCGAAGAGCACCACGCCGAGCAGGGTGCGCGCCGCCCCGGGGAGCGTCTCGACCAGCGGGCGAAGCGTCAGCGCCGGCAGCCAGGCCAGTGAGAGCACGCCGACGACGTACCCGGCGGCGAACCCGACGGCCTGCAGCGCCGGCGTGAGCACGGCGTAGGCCAGATCGGTGCGCACGCCGAAGCGCCGCACCGGCACGGGATGGCGACGCCACAGGCGCTCCAGCGGCCACGACAGCGCGAACAGCAGGGCGGTGCCGATCACGGCGGCGGCATTGCCCAGCCAGACCGCCGACGCCAGCGCCGCCGCGGTGCCGGCGACCAGGGCGAGCCTGGATCGGCGGGTGCGCGGCGCCGGGCGGCGCGCACCCGGTGGCGGCGCCGGCCAGGCGCTGACGTCGGGCCGGACGGGTTCGATGAGCGTCATACCCGATCTATCGCAGGCCCACCGCCCGGTGGTTCACGCCGCGGCGGATTCGGCGGCGCGCAGCAGGGCGCGCTGACGGCGCGTCGCCACCAGGTACAGGGTTGCGCCGAGCAGGTTCAGCATGGCGAAGGTGGCGATGGCCGTGCGCACACCGGCGGCGTCGGCCAGCTTGCCGGCGGCCAGGTTCGACAGCGAGATGATCAGCGTGGCCAGGGCGAAGTCGCCGGCCATGATCCTGCCGCGCACCGTGTCGTCGGCGCGGCGCTGCAGCCCGTAGGTGCTGAGGGTCCATTGGGCCCCGCCGCCGAGGTGGGCCAGGAAGGCGAGCAGCGCGGCCACCCACAGGGTGGTGGCCAGGCTGAGCCCCAGGTAGCAGACCCCGAAGCCCAGTCCGACGCTGCCGGAGATGAGCAGGATCCGGGCCAGTGACGGGCCGGCCAGGCGGGCGGCGATCAGCGGTCCGAGGGCCACACCGATGCCGCGGGCGCCGATCAGCAGGCCGGTCGCCCCGTCACCGCCGCGCAGCGGGCCGGTGGCCATCGTGGCCAGCAGGCCGACGATGCCCGAGCCGACGGCGAAGGTGGCCTTGCTGGCCAGCAGTGACAGCAGCACGTGGTCACGGCGGGCGTAGCGCATCGCCTCGGCCATGTCGGCCAGCGGGCGCATCCGTTGCCGGCTGCCCTGGTCGCGGTGCTCCTGCATCGCCCGGCGGACGCCGAGGACCAGGGCCGCAGCGATCACGAACGACGCCGCGTTGGCGACGAACGCGGCATCACGGCCGAACACCGCGGCGACCCATCCACCGATGGCCGCGCCGAAGGCCAGCGTGGTGCCCCACAGCGACCCGAACATCAGCGTGGCGACGCGCAACTCCTCCGGCGACGTGGCCAGGTTGGGGAGCCCGGCCTGGGCCGCCGGGCCGACGAACGCCCCCAGCGCCGAGATCAGGCACAGGCAGACATAGCCGAGCCACAGCGTGCCCGACGAGCGAACCACCAGCAGCCCGGCGGCGGCGACGGCCTGACCGGCCGAGACGATCACGCAGATCCGCTTGCGGTCGAAGCGGTCCGCCGCAGCCCCGGCCAGCGGTGACACCACGAACGCCGGCAGGGCCTGGGCGACCATCACCAGCGACACCAAAAGCTTGCTGGAGCTGAGGTCCTGGACCAGTCCGACGAACGCGACATAGGCGAACCAGTCGCCGATGAAGGAGATCAGCTGGGCGGTGAACAGGCTGCGGATGTCAGCATTGCGCCGTAGCACCGTCCACACGGCGCCATGTCTACCTGCCGGCGAGTGATCTCGTCGCGGCGCACATCGCGTCGAACAACTCCAGCAGGTGCGGGGTCCGCTGCGCCACGGCGGCGCGTTGGCTGGCGACGGTGGCCTCGTCACCGCGGGCGATGGGGCCGGTGAGGGCCTGCTGGCCGCCATCGGCCAGCCAGTTCTCGACCGCGGCGCGCACCAGCGGGCCGAGGAGGTGGCGGTCACCGCCGGCGGTGCGCATCAGCTGTTCGGCCGCGTCCTCCAACGTGACCAGGAAGTTCGAGGCGATCGACGCCGCGGCGTGATAGGCGGCGCGGTCGCCGTCGGCGATGGTGACGGCGCGCATACCCAGCGCGCCGCTCAGCTCCACGGCGAACTCGAGTGCCCGCCGGGTGGACCCGGCGACCGCCGCGCCGGCGCCGGCGAACACCGCACCGCTGGTGGGCACGGTCATCAGCGGGTGGACGCCGAAGGCTTCATGCCCGGCCAGGACGGCCAACCCGACCGCCCCGGCGCAATGCCCCACCAGCGGCCCGGGCGGGATCAGCGCGGCGGCCTCGCCGATGCGCCCGTCGGGCACGGCGAGCAGGACCGCCTCGTACACGAACCCGTCGTGAGCGACGCCGTCGAACCCACGTCCGAACGGACCGTCGAGGTCCGCCAGCGCGCTGCACAGCGCGTCGCCCACCCGCCCGGCGCCGACCACGGCGCAGCGCAGCGACAAAGCCATGACCCCGCCCGCTCAGGCGAGCTTGGTGAACATCTTCTGCACGTCGGCCAGGTCGTAGCCCTCGGCAGCAGACCGCTCGGGGTCGGCCAGGCACCAGGTGAGGCCGGCGGCGACGAGCACGAACCCGGCCTGCTCCAGCGCCTTGTTCGCCGCGGTGAGCTGGGTCACGATCTCCCGGCAGTCACGCCGTTCCTGCAACATTTGCTGGACACCCCGGACTTGGCCTTCGACGCGGCGCAGCCTGCGGACCAGATCGGCGACCGTGTCTTCAGGAAGTTCCATGGACCGAGTGTACGCCTACCCCGGGGGGTACGCCGGTCAGTCGCCGATCTGGGCCAGCGCGCCGCGGCAGGAGCTGGCAGGTCTGCTCGGCCTGGCCGGCGGCGTAGCGCTGGCGGGGCCAGAAGAAGCCGCGCAGCCCGTCGCCCTTGCGACGCGGCACGACGTGGAGGTGCAGGTGCGCCACGCTCTGGCTGATCACGTTGTTCATCGCCACGAACGTGCCGGTCGACCCCACGGCCAGGGGCATGGCCGCGGCCACCCGTTGGGCGGTGGTGAGCAAGGGCGCCATCAGCTCCGCCGGCAGGTCCAGCAACGTGCCCACGTGTGCCTTGGGGACCACGAGCGCATGCCCGACGAACACCGGTCGGGTGTCCAGAAAGGCCATGGTGTGCTGGTCGTCGACGATGACGTGTGCCGGCTCGGATCCGTCGACGATCCGGCAGAACAGGCAGCCGGGCTGGGTCATTCCGCGCTGCCGGAGGGTGGGACGATGAGCAGCGAGATCGCCGGTGTCAGCCAGGCAGCGCGGCCGCCGCGGTGCAGTTCGAGTTGGTGTTCGTGCAGCGGGCGAGTCATGCGCCCATTGTGCCGGGTCTGGCACGATGGTCCGATGGCCGAACCCGCAGCGCCTCCCGGCTGGTGGGCGGCGTTCAACGAGCAGCTGAACATCACCGCCCACCTGGTTCGCTGGGTCGTGCTGGGCGCCGCGGTGGGAGTGCTGTCCGGGCTCGCCGGGTACGTGTTCCTCGAGGGGCTCGACCGGGTCACCTCGTTCCGCCTCGACCATGGCTGGTTGGTGTGGCTCCTGCCGGTGGCCGGCCTCGTCATCGGCCTGGCGTACCACCACCTTGGCGGGCGAGCGGCGCAGGGCAACTCGCTGTTGATCGAGGAGATCCACCAACCCACCACCTGGGTACCGCGGCGGATGGCGCCGATGGTGTTGATCGGGTCGTGGATCACTCACCTGTTCGGCGGCTCGGCCGGTCGGGAGGGCACCGCCCTGCAGATGAGCGGCAGCCTGGCTGACGGCCTGTCCCGGGTGATCCGGCTCAGGCCGTCGGACCGGCGGTTGCTGCTCATCGCTTCCTTGGGAGGCGGGTTCGGGGCGGTGTTCGGGGTGCCCCTGGCCGGGGCGGTGTTCGCCCTCGAGGTCCAAGCCATCGGCCGGGTGCGCTACGAGGCCCTGGTGCCCGCCCTGGCGGCGTCGATCGTCGGCGACCTCGTGGTTGGCGGGCTCGGGTACCACCACGCCCCCCGGGCGCCGGTGGTGGCCGCGCTGACCGCCGGCCTGGTGGCCAAGGTGGCCATCGCCGGCGTCGCCTTCGGTGTGGTCGGGCTGACCTTCACCGAGCTGGCCCACCGGATCCAGGCGTTGGTGGGCCGGGTCGGATGGCCGCCGCTTCGACAGGTGATCGGCGGCATCGGCATCGTCGGGCTGTTCGTCCTGTTCGGCAGCGACTACCTGGGCCTGTCGCTCCCGCTGGTGGACGGCGCCCTGCAGGGTGACCGGCTGGGCTTCGCCGTGTTCGCCCTCAAGCTGGTGTTCACCGCGGTGACCCTCGGCTGCGGCCTGCCGGGCGGCGAGGTCACGCCGTTGCTGGTCATCGGCGCCACCCTCGGCGCGGCGCTCGCCGCGCCACTGCACCTTCCCGTGGCGCTGTTGGCCGCGGTGGGCTACGTGGCGGTGTTCGGCGGCGCCTCGAACACCCCGCTGGCGTGCACGATCATGGGCGCCGAGATCTTCGGCGCCGGCGCAGTGGTGCCCTTCGCCGTCGGGTGCGTGGTGGCCTATGTCTGCTCCGGCCACCGCAGCATCTACGGCACCCAGCGCATCGCCGCCGGCAAGGGCCGCATCGAGGTCGCCGGCCTGCCGCGCGTTCGCGATCACCGCCGCTGACGCCCGCATCCCGCGGCGCTACGCGTCGACCACTACGCGTCGACCACTACGGGTCGACCACCTCGATGCGCAGGCGCTTGTTGCCCTTGCCCTTGCTCTCGGTCTTGACGACCCGGAACCCTCCCACCTCGGCGGTGCGGCGGACGTGCGTGCCGCCGTCGGCCTGCTTGTCCAGCCCGACGATGTCGACCACCCGGATCTCCGCCACGGACTCGGGGATCAGGCTGACCTTGGTGCGGATCAGGTCCTCGTCGGCCAACGCGGTGTCGCGCGTGGCAGGAAGCGGACCTCGATGGGTCGGTCGGCGCGCAGCTCGCGGTTCACCAGGTCCTCCACCGTGGCGGCGAACCCGTCGGGCAACGGGTCGAACTCGAAGTCCATCCGCGCCGACAGCGGCTCCATGTTGCCGCCGGTCACCGGGACCCGCCACTCGTTCCAGATCACGCCACACAGCACGTGCATGGCCGTGTGGGTGCGCATCAGCCGGTGACGGCGCTCCCAGTCCACCGAGCCTTGCACCACGTCCCCGGCTGCCGGCACGGCGCCGTCGAGCGTGTGCCACACCTCGGCGCCCTCCTTGCGGACCTCTCTCACCTCGGACCCGGCCAGGGTGCCCACGTCGTGGGGCTGCCCGCCGCCGGTGGGGTAGAACGCGGTGCGGTCCAGGGCGACCCGCTGGCCGTCGACCGCAGTGACCGCCGCCTCGAAGTCGGTGAGGTAGGCGTCGCGCAGGTACAGCAGCTCGGTCATGGGTGCAGTGTGCCAGACACCTCGGGTCGGCTCGCCGACTGCAGAGTTGATAAACCATGGCGATCGCCCACGTGGGGGCGATCGCGCGTTCTGGGAGGGACCACATGAGGAAATCCGCATGGGCGGTGGGTGCCGCCGTCTTGTCCGTTGGGTGTGCGTCGGTCGCCGGCGCCACCACGCCACCCGCAGGGAGCACGGCTGCCGGTGGAACGACCGCTACCGCGGCGGTGGACCTCTGCTCGGCAGCGGCTGCCGGGCCGATCAGCATCGTGCACCTGACCGATGTCAAGGGCGAGAGCCCGACGGCCATCGACGACTTCTTCAACGGCTCGCAGATGGCCGTCAAGGAGATCAACGACAAGTGTGGCAAGGAAGTGGTCACGCTGGAGCGGATCCCCACGGACTTCAGCGCCGAGGCATTCGAGGCCAAGGTGCTGGAAGCCCAGGAGAAGAAGCCCACGGTGA
Organism: Ilumatobacteraceae bacterium; assembly: GCA_037045185.1. Lineage (GTDB taxonomy): Bacteria > Actinomycetota > Acidimicrobiia > Acidimicrobiales > Ilumatobacteraceae > JAKOUY01. The sequence goes on along the minus strand of JBAOHQ010000004.1, from coordinate 61,851 downwards.
TCATCGGCCAGGGCTCCAGCAGCCAGATGTCGAAGAACAGCCTGGTGACCGAGGGGGGTATCCCGACCCTGTGGCCCGTTGGCACGGCGTCGGCGCTGCAGGGCGGCGAGAACTACTCCGAGCTGTCGTGGATGCTGCGCGTGGTCAACGACACCCAGGGTCAGGTGTGGGGCAAGTACGTGGTCGACGCCGGGTTCAAGAAGGCCTGGCTGGAGTGCGTGACCACCCAACTGGGCGTGTCGGGTTGCGGTGCCGCCGAGCCGATCCTGAAGGACGCGGGCGTCGAGGTCATCGGCCGGGCCGACAGCGCCACGGACGCGACCGACTTCACCAACTCGGTGACGACCATCAAGGACAAGGGCGGCGACGTGGTCGTGCTGGCCCAGTTCCCGCGGCCCACGCTGGCCTTCGCCAAGGCGGTCGACGACAACGGCCTGTCGGCCACCGTCAAGCTGGTGGGCAGCACCAGCACCGAGCTGATCTACCAGGCCCTGTCGCCCACGGCGCAGAACGCGATGGTCGCCCTGGCCGACTGCAACCCGTTGGAGGACGCCCCGGACACCGCGGCCGCCTACCTGGCGGCGTACCAGAAGGGCATGACCAGCCTGGCTGCCGTCACCTACGACGGTGTCTACCTCACGGTCGACGCCGTGGCCCGGATGGGCTCGACGGCGCCGGCCAAGGTGGCCGAGGGCATCGCCTCGACCCACTGGGACGGCGTGTGCCAGACCTATTCGGACAGCGGGTCGCACGCCCTGGCCCATCACATGGTGGTCACCAGCTTCGGCGGTGGGGTCGTCAAGACGGAGAAGTCCTACGACCTCGACGCCGACGGCAAGGCGCTCGCCGGCTGACGGTTCGACCCGGACGATTCCCGTCGGATGGAACGATTCGTCGCGCTCCTCGCCAGCGGGGTGACCGACGGCGTCGTTGCCGCACTGGCGGCTGTCGGCCTGCTGGTGCTGAACAAGGCGACGGGAATCGTCAACTTCGCCCACGGTGACCTGATCACCCTGGGCGCCTACCTCGGAGTGTGGTTGATCAACGGCCACGGCTGGGCCTACGTCCCGGCCGTGGCCGTTGCGGTGCTGCTGATGTTCGGCGTGGGTGTGGCCATGGAGCGCGTCTCGCTGGCCCCGCTGCGCGGCAAGTCGGTGCACGTCGTCGTGATCGCCACGCTGGGCCTGGCCCTGGCCATCCGTTCGCTGACCGGGATCTGGCAGGGCACCGACCCGAAGCGTCTCGAAGGCCCGTTCACCGGGCGTAGTTCGGTGTTCGGCGCGGCGATCACCCACCACCGCCTGCTGGTCATCGGTGTGGCCCTGGTGGTCCTGGCCGCCGTGATGGTGTTCTTCGCCCGCACCAGTTGGGGACGCCAGGTCCGCGCCGTTGCGGCCGACCGGCAGATGGCCCAGCTGGCGGGCGTGCGCGCCAGCGGGTTGTCCATGGCGGCGTTCGGCTTCTCCGCCGCGCTGGCCGGGCTGTGCGGCCTGCTCGTCGCCCCGCTCGGCGCCATCGACTTGAACATCGGCTTCGGCATCATGCTCAACTCCTTCGCGGCGATGGTGATCGGCGGGAGCAGCAGCGTCGGCGGTGTGATCATCGCCGGCATCGCCATCGGCCTCATCGAGCGGGTCCTCGGCGGCTACGTCCTCACCGACTACTCCGAGGCGTTCCCGTTCGTGTTCATGATCGTGGCCATCGCCATCCGCCCGCAGGGGCTGTTCGGGCAGCGTGAGCATGCGACCCGGCTCTAGCAACCGGCCGCCGGTCTGGCGCCAGCACCACTACCTGGCGATCGCGGCCGTCCTCGCCCTCATCGCCCTGTACTTCCAGTTCGGGGCCCACCTGCACGTACCGGGCATGTTCGGCAAGGTCGACCGGGCCTCCGGTCAGACGCACTTCAACGAGTGGCTGCTGCTCGGGGGAGTGACGACCTCGTTCTACCTCGTCTTCGGGATCGGTGGGCGCTTCGCCTTCTCGATGGCCGCGTTCTACGGCCTGGGCGCCTACGTGTCGCACTGGGCGACGCGCACCAGCAGGCACAACTTCTTGGTGGGAACGGCCACCGCGGTGGTCATCGCCGCGGTGATCTCGCTGGCCTTCGCCGTGCTCGTCCGCCGCGCCCATCACTTCTACTTCGCCGTGGCCACCCTCGGGCTGTCCGAGGTCTTCTTGCTCCTGTTCCAGCGAGTCACCCGGCTCACGGGCAAGTCCAGCGCCGAGATCAGCGGATCGAAGAAGATCGACCTGTTCGGCTGGGCGGCCACCACGCGCTGACCGGCACTTCTGGGTGATCCTCGCCGCGCTCGGGCTCGTCCTGCTCGTCGTCGCCCTGGTCGAGCGCTCGTCGTTGGCCAGCCGGGCCATCGCCGCCCGGGACAACCCAACGGTGAGCGAGACCCTGGGCATCGACTCGGCTCGCCCCGGCATCGTGCTGTTCGTGCTCGGCTCGTCGCTCGCCGCGCTGACCGGTTCGCTGTTCGTCCACACCCGCAGCGTCGGGACCCCGGACACGTTCGGCCTGAAGCTCGGCATCGGGATCTTCGTCGCGTTGATCCTCGGCGGCCTGCACTCGATGTGGGGAGGGTTGATCGGGGCCTGGTTCTACACGTTCATCCCGCTGTACCTCACCAGCCTGGAGCAGTGGACGCAGGTGATCTGGGGTGTCGTGCTCGTCGTGGTCATGATCGCCATGCCCGAGGGCCTGGTCGGGGCGCTGCGCTGGGTGCGAGCACGGCTGAGGCGGAGCGTGCCCACGTGAGCGCGCTGGTTGCAGCCGACATCCGCGTCGCCTTCGGCGGCGTGCTGGCCTGCGACGGCGTCTCGCTGCGCGCCGAGTCAGGCCAGGCGGTGGGGTTGACCGGTCCGAACGGCTCGGGCAAGTCCACCTTCCTCAACGCCCTGACGGGGCTCGTCGCCGCGAGCGGTTCGCTGCGCATCCACGGCGCCCCCATGCCGCTCGGGCGGCCACGGCTGGTGCGCCGCAGGGGGGTGGCGCGCGCCTTCCAGGCGCCGCAGAACGTCGCCGCGCTCACCGCGCTGGAGAACGTCGCTCTCGGCAGCACCGACCGGCGCGCCTGCGGGCTCGGTGCGGCGCTGATCGGCCGGCGGGCGATGCTGCGCGTCGAAGAAGGCCGGTGGGCGGCCGCCCATGCGGCCATCGAACGGGTGGGTCTCGGGGCCGTCGCCCAGTCCAGCGCCGGTTCGCTGACCTATGGCCAGCAGCGTCTCTTGGAACTGGCCAGGGCCATCGTCGCCGAGCCGGCGATCCTGATGCTCGACGAACCGTCGGCCGGGCTCAACGCTGCCGAGACCGCTCATCTGGCAACGCTGCTCGCCGATCTCCGTGACTCGGGGATGGCCCTGCTGGTGGTGGACCACAAGGTCGATTTCCTCGACACCCTGTGCCAGCGGATCGTCGTCATGCAGCTGGGGACGGTGATCGCCGACGGGCGCCCCGGGTCCGTGTGGCGGGAGCAGTCGGTGATCGACGCCTACCTCGGTCGTGCGGACGGTGAGCCGTGAGTGCCGGCGCCCTGCTCGAGGTCCGCGACCTGCACGTCAGCTACGGCCCGATCGCCGCGGTGCGCGGTGTCGGGCTGACGGTGGGGCAGGGTGAGGTGGTCGCCCTGCTCGGGCCGAACGGCGCCGGCAAGAGCAGCACGCTGCGGGCCATCAGCGGCCTGCAACCGTTCAGCGGTTCGATCACCTTCGACGGCGCCGACTGCTCACGCACCGCTGCGGACCGCCTGGCCAGGGCCGGGCTCGTCCACGTCCCGGAGGGGCGGCGGATCTGGCCGACGTTGTCGGTGGTGGAGAACCTGCAGGTGGCCAGGGCGGCCAGCGGGCGGCGCGCCGGGGCGTTCACCATCGACGCGGTGTTCGACCTGTTCCCCCTGCTGGCCCCGCTACGCGGCCGGGGCGGCTGGGCGCTGTCCGGGGGCGAGCAGCAGATGCTGGCCATCGGCCGGGCGCTCGTCGGCGCGCCGCGCCTCTTGCTGCTCGACGAACCGTCGCTCGGCCTGGCGCCGGCCATCGTCTCCACCGTGTTCCGAGCCCTGCGCCAGATCAGCGCAGAGGTCCCGATGCTGCTGGTCGAGCAGAACACCGCCGTGGCGCTGCGTGCCGCGTCCAAGGGCTACGTGATGAGCGGTGGCAGGATCGTGCTGTCCGGCACGGCGGACGAACTGCGCGCCAGCGAGTCACTGCTGGACAGCTACCTCGGCCAATCCGACGTGGACGCCGAAGCCACCTGAGCGGTCCCGCCGGGATCAGTGGGTGCGCCGGCGAGCTGCGTGCGCCGTGAGGTCCGCGGCCAGCGAGTCGACACCGGCCCCGGCGGACAGCGCCCGGCGGACCACATCGGCCTGAGAGTCGGGGGTCAGGCTGTCCACCGGCTGATCGAGGTCCAGGTTCGTCGGGAAGGCGTAGCCCTCGGCGCTGGCGGCGATCACGTTGTCCAGCAGTGCGTCGGGCATACCCAGGCGGTGGGCTCGCTGCAGCGCCGGGTAGATCGCCAGGCTCATCCGCTCACGGTCCACGCTCTCCATCGTCCGGCCGAACGCCGAGTTGACCTGCAGCAGGTTCGCCATCCGGCGGACGTCGGCGGTCATGTTCGACCCGGCGGCGTGGAACAGCGCCGGGTTGAAATACACGAGGTCGCCGGCGGCCAGGGGCACCTGCAGGTAGTGCTGCTCGAAGTACTCGGCGAACTCCGGGCGGCGCCACGCCAGGTAACCAGGCTCGTACTTGTGGCTGTGTGGCAGGTACTTGGTGGGCCCGCTCTCCACCGGCATGTCGCCGTGAGCCAGCGCGCCCTGCAGCGTCAGCGCCGCGGAGAAGCGGTGGACGTGGCGCGGGTAGCGCTCGGCCATCTCGTCGGTCATGAACCCGAGGTGGTAGTCACGGTGCGGCGCCTGGGCCTGACCACCCGGGTTCACCACGTTGACCTGTGAGGTGATCTGGTACGCCGGACCCAACCAGGCCCGAGCCCCGAGGGCGATCATGTCGCTGGAGTAGTAGGCGACGAACGTGTCCGGATCCTCCACGGCCAGCTTCTCCAGGGCGTTCCACACCCGATCGTTGGCCCCCGGCTTGCCGAAGTGATCACCCCTGGCGCCGTGGGCGACGCGCTCGTCCTGGATGATCCGCCGGAACGCCGTGGTGGCCCGGTCGACGATGTCCCGATCGACGGCGTGGCGGATGACGACGATCCCCGGCCCAGCAGACAGGGCCTTGACGATCTCGGCCTCGGCAGCTCCGCTGGCGACGTGCGGGCGGACGCGCGCCGCGTCGTAGACGACGGCCCCGGTGTCGGTGCTGTCGGCGATCGGATAGTCCGCCGCGGGAACCTCCTGGCCGACCAGGGTGATGAACTCGTCGAGCCGGCAGTCGTCGGCGCTGAACACGATGGGTGGGGGACCTGCGGTCATCACCGCCAAGTGTAAGACGCGCTCCGTGCGGCTAGGGCAGGCGATCCCAGTACGTGCCGGCGATCATCTCGCGCAGCGGACCGGCGTGGGGGATGGTCAGATCGGGGTCGTCGGGCATCGGCGTCTCGCCGAAGGCCGCTGATCGGCGGGCGATGCGGAACATGATCGCCGCATGGCGGGCCGCGGCGTACTCCATGAACCAGTGCAGGCTGATCGGCCGGTACCCCGAGGCCCGCTCGTACACATCGCAGACGTCGTCGACACGCATGAACTCCGGCAGGCCCGGCATCCCGTAGGACACCGCCAGGTCCTGGAAGAAGCGGTGCAGGAACACCATCCAGCCGAGGTCCACCTCGCGTGGGGCGATCCCGGCCATCTCCCAGTCCAGCACCGCGACGGGATCGAAGTCGGCGTAGAGGATGTTGCCGATGCGCGAGTCGCCCCAACTCAGCCGGGCCTCGGTCTCCTCCGGCCAGGTGGCCTCGAGATGGGCGAAGGCCTCGGCGCACACCGGTGAGCCGAGGCCGTCGGCGATCACCCAATGGTGGTAGTCACGCCAGCCGTCCACGTGGGCGCGCAACGCCGAACGGCCGTCGCTCGGGCGGTCCATGAAGCGCAGGGCAGGATCGTCGGCGGCGATGCGGTGCACCTCGGCCAGCGCCACGACCGAGGCGTCCTGCACCCGGCGCTGCTCGGCTGGGGAGGCGTCGAACAGCCAGTTGCCCCCGAAGGTGTACGGCATCAGGTCCGGCGGGACCGTCCCGTCCACTCGGCGCATGACGAAGAACGGCGTGCCGAGGTGGGCGCGGTCGGTCTCCAGCCACAGGCAGGCCGGCACGGGAGCGGACGTGCGCGCCCCGACCAGGCGCATCGCCTCGAACTGCATCTCCATGTCGTAGCGCGGGAACACCGGGGTGGCGTCGTCGTCGGGTGGGAGCCTGGCGACGCACCGCTCGTCCACCGGGGCGCCATTCGCGTCCCGATAGGTGATGTCGAACAGCAGGGTCTCGCTGGACATCCCGTTGGTGGCCGGGATGGACAGGTCGCCGATGACCGGATCGTCCACCCGGGTGGCCAGCCACGAGGTGAGCTGGGCGCGCAGCGTGTCACGGTCACGGCGGCTGGTCTGCGGGCGTTCGTCGGTCATGGGGCCCGAGACTACGCGCCGTGATTTGTACGCTGCTGGCCGGAGGCGACGGTGGACGATCTGCGGTACGGCACACGCAACAAGCGGGGCGACTGGTCCCCCACGGCCCCCGTGACCTACCCGCCGGTGTTCGTCGCCCCGCCACAACCGGTGGCGTTCGCCAAGTGGCTGTTCGGCTACCCCGGCTTCATCCTCGGCTGGAACCTGCCGGTGCTCGGCATCGCCGCGGCGAGTTGGTGGTGGCTGACGCCATCGATCTCGACGATGCGCCAGCTCTCCGTCGGTTGGATCACCTGGATCCTGCTGCGCAACCTGGCACTGGTGCTCGTCTGGTTCGGTGGCGCGCACTGGTGGCTGTACATCCGCAAGGCGCAGGGCAACCGCTTCAAGTTCAACGGCAGATGGCTGGCCACCGGCACCGACTTCTTCCGCTTCCGCAACCAGACCAGGGACAACGTGTTCTGGGCGCTGGTCAGCGGGGTCCCGCAATGGACGGCGTTCGAGGTGGTGACGATGTGGATGTTCGCCAACGGGCACATTCCCTGGCTGACCTGGGCGCGCCATCCCGTGTGGTTCGTCGCCCTGTTCCTGCTGGTCCCGATCCTGCGCGACGTGCACTTCTACGCGATCCACCGGCTGATCCACGTGCCCTGGCTCTACCGGCACGTCCACCACCTGCACCACACCAACACCAACGTCGGCCCGTGGTCCGGGTTGGCGATGCATCCGGTGGAGCACCTGGCGTACTTCAGCGGGGTTCTGCTGCATTGGCTGATCCCCTCGCACCCGGCCCAGGCGATGTACCACGTCTTCCACGCCGGGCTGATGCCGATGCCCGGGCACACCGGCTTCGAGCGCATCGAGGTGGGCGGCTTCGCCGTGCAGACCCACAGCTACGCCCACTACCTGCACCACAAGTACTTCGAGGTCAACTACGCCGACGGGGTGATCCCGCTGGACAAGTGGTTCGGCTCGTTCCACGACGGCTCGACAGCGGCCGACGAGCAGATGCAGCGGCGGCTGGCGGCCCGCACGGCACATCCGCCCGCCGGCTGAACCGGCCCGCTTGAGCCGGCGCGCAGCCAGCCGGTCAGCGGCGATCGCCGCGCAGGCGGACGGCGACGGCCTCGTACACCCGGTCGCCGCAGATGCCACGGAGCTCGGCCGCGAGGGATTCGACCACCGGCTGGTCGCCGCAGTACGGCTCGGGCGCCTCCGTGCAGCACCACGCCATCGTGGTCCCCTCTGCTCCCCAGTCGGCCCGTGACCAGCGCCGGACGGTGGCGGTCTCGGTGCCGTCGGGATGATCGTCCCAGTCGACCCGGACGGGCAGCTGCCAGCACACCGACGGCTTCCAGTCCAGCGGGGACTCGCCGAGGTCCTCGGCCGCCAGGTGCAGCGCGCAGCCGGCGCCACCGCCGAACCCGGGTCGGTTCAAGAAGACGCAGGCCCCGTCCACCACCTTGGTGTTGGTGCGGGTGGCGTCGCTGAACACGTCGTGGGCGTCGACGGCGTGGCGGTACTGCCAGCGGTCCTCGGGGATGGCGGCCGCGGTGGCCGACACGGTCATCGCCTCCTCGGCGTCACCCATCTCGGCGCCCACCGAGCAGCAACCCTGCTGCAGGTCTTCCGCGGGATGATCGAGGATCCCCTGGCAGCCGCGACCCCAGATGCAGGTCCATGTGGACCGCAGGAAGTCCGCCTCGAACCGCCACCGTGTGGGGCCGTCGACGACCTCGATGAACGGTTCCTCCTTCGCCATGGCTGCACTGTATGGGGCACAATGCCGGGCATGACCAGTGCTGCCACCTCGCCTGACCGCGCCCACGTCGATGAGCTCATCGACGGGTTACTGGCGGACTTCCCGCCCACCAGCACTGACAACATCGTGTTCCGTGGGGCGCGCTACGACCGCGGCCTTGCCTGGGTGCACTTCCCCGTCGGTCACGGCGGGTTGGGCCTGCCGCCCGAACTGAACCGCCACGTCGAGCAGCGCCTGCTGGCCGCGGGCGCCCGCCCGGCCGAGGCGCGCACGTTCTTCATCGCCCTGGCCGGACCCACCATCGTGACCCACGGCACCGAGGAGCAGAAACGGCGCTTCCTGCGGCCGATGTTCACCGGTGAGGAGTTCTGGTGCCAGCTGTTCAGCGAGCCGGGCGCCGGCAGTGACCTCGCCGGGTTGGCATGCAAGGCCGTGCGTGACGGTGACGAATGGGTGGTCAACGGCCAGAAGGTGTGGAACACCCTGGCGCACATCGCCGACTGGGGCATGCTGGTCACCCGCACCGACCCAACCCAGCCCAAGCACAAGGGGTTGACCTACTTCGCGGTCGATATGCACGCCCCGGGTGTGGACGTCAGGCCGTTGCGCCAGATCACCGGCGAGGCCGAGTTCAACGAGGTCTACCTCACCGAGGTGCGCATCCCCGACGCCAACCGGATCGGCGCCGTTGGGGAGGGGTGGCGGGCCTCGCTGACCACGTTGATGAACGAGCGGACCTCCATCGGCGGCAGCGGCTCGGCCACCGAGGTTCCCCGCGGCGGGCTGGCCGCCGAGGTGATGCGCATCTGGACCGAGGACATCGCCCCGCACCACAAGACGCCGGTGAACCGCGACCGGTTGATGCATCTGTACGTCAAGGGTGAGGTCGGCCGGCTCACCAACCAGCGCGCCGGCGAGGCGATGGCCGTCGGCAACCCCGGGCCGGAGGGGTCGGTGTCCAAGCTGGCCTACGCCGAGCTGAACAAGGAGATGTACGCGTTCATCGTCGACCTGCTGGGGATGGAGGGCCAGGTGGGCTACGACTACACCTTCCGCCGCCCGGAGGCCATCGACGTCAGTGCCACGAGCTTCGGGCCGCGCTATGCGTTCTTGCGGGTGAGAGCCAACTCCATCGAGGGCGGGACGTCGGAGATCATGCGCAACATCCTCGGTGAACAGGTCCTCGGGCTTCCCGGCGAACCCCGCCTGGACAAGGACCGGCCGTGGTCCGAGGTCCCTCGGTGAGCCAGGCGGGCGACGCCATCGAGGACTTCGACCTCGTCATCATCGGCACCGGGAGCGGCAACTCGCTGATCGGCCCGGAGATGGACGGCTGGCGGATCGCCATCGTCGAACGTGATCCGGTGTTCGGTGGGACGTGCCTGAACCGCGGCTGCATCCCGACCAAGATGCTGGTGTACACGGCCGACGTGGCCGAGTCCGCCCGCCACGCCGGGCGATACGGCGTGCACGCCACGGTGGACGGCGCCGACTGGCCGGCCATCCGTGACCGCGTCTTCGGGCGCATCGATCCCATCGCCACCGGTGGGCGGGACTACCGCCTGGGGTTGGAGAACGTGACCGTCTTCACCGGCGAGGGGCGCTTCGTGGGGGAGCGGACCGTGGAGGTGGGCGGGTCACGCATCCGCGGGGCGCAGGTGGTCATCGCTGCCGGTGCCCGCCCGCACCTGCCCGAGGGTGTCCGCGGTCTGGACCCGACGATGGGCCCGACCGTGCCGTTCCACACCAGCGACACGATCATGCGCATCGACGCCCTGCCCGAGCACCTCGTCGTGGTGGGTGGCGGCTTCATCGCCTGCGAGCTGGCCCACATGTTCGGGGCGTTGGGCTCGCGCGTGACGATCATCCAGCGCAGCGACGTGCTGCTCACCGCCGAAGACCGCCAGATCGCCGAGACGTTCACCGAACTGGCCCGGCGGCGCTTCGAGGTGATCGTCTCGGCCCACCTGGACCACGTGGCGCACGGCAATGGTGGGATCGAGGTGCGCATCGACGTCGCCGGCCAGCAGCGCGCCGTCGTCGGCGACGTGTTGCTCGTGGCCACCGGGCGAACACCGAACGGCGACCGCCTCGACGCTCACCTCGCCGGGGTGGACGTGCGCGGTTCCGCCGTGGTGGTGGACGACGCCGGGAGGACCTCGGCCCCCGGTGTGTGGGCCCTCGGCGACGTCAACGGCCGGCACCAGCTCAAGCACATGGCCAACGGCGAGGCCCGCGTCGTGCGCCACAACCTCAGCCATCCCGACGACCTCCGCCACTTCGACCACCGGCCCGCACCGCACGGCGTCTTCACCTTCCCGCAGATCGGTGCGGTGGGTCTGACCGAAGCAGCCGCTCGGGCCCAGCACGGTGACGCCGTGGACGTGGTCACCCACCCGTACTCCGGCGCCGCCTACGGATGGGCGCTGGAGGATTGCGACGGCTACGTCAAGCTCGTCGGCGACCGGCGCACCCGCACCCTGCTGGGCGCCCACATGATCGGTTACCACGCGGCCACCGCCGTGCAGTTGCTGATCCAGGGCATGCACCTCGGCGCCACGGTGGACGAGTTGGCCGTCGGGCAGATCTGGATCCATCCGGCGCTGCCGGAGGTGATCGAGCAGGCCCTGCTGAAGCTGATCGAGGCCTTCGACGCCCGCTGAGGGCCTCACACCCAACTCTTACCGATCTCGGACGAGCCGTTAGCACAGGTTGTCCAGGATGTGTGCACCCCGATCGATACCCCCGACATCAAGGAGCACACAACCCCATGAACAAGAACAAGCGCATCGCAGCAGTGGGCATGACCGCAGGCCTCCTGGCCGGCGGGGCAGCCGGACTGATCCTCGAGGCCAGCGGGTCGGCCAGCGCCGCCCAGACCACGCCGGTCACCACCCCGTCGGACGGCTCCGCCGTTGCGGCGACCGACGCCACCACGGCGGCCACGCCCGGCGATTCGGGCACCACGGCCTCCGCCGCCGAGGCCGCCCGTGACGCGGCGATGAAGGCCCGCCTCGACGCCGTCCTCAAGCCGCTGGTGGACGACGGCACGCTGACCCAGGAGCAGGCCGACAAGGTCGTCGCCGCACTCATCGCGGCCGGCCCGGTGAAGGGCATGGGCGGCGCGGCGATCACCAAGGCCGCCGAGGTCGTCGGCGTGACCGCCGCCGAGCTGCGCACCGAGATCCAGAGCGGCAAGACGGTGGCCGAGATCGCCGTCGCCAAGGGCAAGACCGGCCAGGCCGTCATCGACGCCCTCGTCGCCGACGCCAAGACGGCCCTCGATGCCAAGGTGACCGCCGGCACCATCACCCAGGTGCAGGCCGATACCCGTCTGGCTGTTGCCACGGCCCGGATCACGGCGTGGGTCAACGAGACCCAGAACGCTCCGCTCGGCCGCCCCGGCGGCAAGCACGGTGGTGACCGCCGCGGTGGCGGCAAGCACGGCATGCAGTCCGGCGGTGACGAGATGGGCGGCCCGCTGGGCGACCCGCTGGGCGACCCGCTCGGCGACGACGCCGCCCCGCCGGCGCCGGCCAACGGCTGATCCCGGCCGCAACCATTGATGACCGGCCCGGGAGTCCCTCCCCCCGTCCTCGGGCCGGTCACAATGGAGTTCCGATGTACACCGTTCTGATCGCCGACGACGACCGCGCCATTCGCCAATCACTGGCGAGGGCGCTGTCGCTCGTCGGCTACTCCGTTGTCGAGGCCTCCGACGGCGCCGCGGCGCTCTCCCAGATCGAGGCCGCCAAGCCCGACGTTGCCGTGCTGGACGTGATGATGCCCAACGTCGACGGGCTCACCGTGTGCCGGGTCCTGCGTGCCGAGCGAAAACGGCTGCCGATCCTGATGCTCACGGCGCGCACCGAGACCGCCGACCGGGTGGCCGGCCTGGACGCCGGCGCCGACGACTACCTGCCCAAGCCGTTCGACCTCGACGAGCTGCTCGCCCGGTTGCGGGCGCTGCTGCGCCGGACCCAGCCAGAGCCCGACGCTGAGCAGCCCGACGACCTGCGCCTCGGTGACGTGGTCCTCGACAATCAGGCCAGGCGTGTGTGGCGCGCCGGCCGTGAGGTGGAGCTGTCCAAGACCGAGTTCCAGCTGCTGGAACTGCTGCTGCGCAACCAGGGGATCGTCCTCGACCACTCCACCATCTACGACCGCATCTGGGGCTACGACTTCGGCCCCGACTCGAAGAACCTCGCCGTGTACATGTCGTACCTGCGGCGCAAGCTGGAGCTCGACGGCGAGCCGAAGTTCCTGCACACCGTGCGCGGCGTCGGTTACACCGCCCGACTCGAATGAGCCTGCGGCTGAAGATCATCCTGGCCCTGGCGGCGTTGGCCTCGGCGGCCAGCGTCGCCATCGGCGTGACCTCGTACCGCACCACCAGAGCGCAGCTGCTCAACTCCGTGGATCAGTCGTTGAACGTGGCCTCCAACGTGCGCATCGCCGGGCGGTGCACCGGGGTGGTCGACACAGACGGCGACGGCGATGTCCGCCGCGGCCCGTTGCGCGGCATCGCCGTCCAGGTGCTCCTGGCCGACGGGTCGATCTGCCGCAACACGGCGGAGGAACTGCCCGTGAACAACCGTGAGCTCGGTGTCGCCGCGTCGGGTGTCGGGCGGGTCCGGCGCACCGTCGACGTGCAGGGCGAGGACTTCCGCATGCTGACCGTCCCGATCGCCGGTGGGGGTGCGGTGCAGTTCGCTCGCCCGCTGACCGAGACCAACCAGTCGCTCAGCCACATCGCCAGGCGAACCTTGCTGGCGGTGCTGGCCGCCATCGGCGCGGCCATGGTGCTCGGCTGGTGGCTCGGGCGGCACATCACCCGGCGGTTGCAGCAGCTCACCCATGCCGCCCAGCACGTGGCCGACACCGGCTCGCTGGAGCCGGACATCCCCGTCGAGGGACGCGACGAGGTGGCCACCCTCGGGCAGTCGATGCGCGGCATGCTGGCCGCGCTGGGGGCCAGCCGGGCGGCGCAGCGCCAACTGGTCCAGGACGCCGGCCACGAACTGCGCACCCCGCTGACCAGCCTGCGCACGAACGTGTCCGTGCTGCGTCGCTTCGAGCAACTGCCCGACGAGTCACGCAAGCAGATCCTCGATGACCTCGACCTGGAGACCCGTGAGCTGACCACGCTGGTCAACGAGCTGGTCGATCTGGCGACCGATCGAGCCGCCGACGAGCTTCCCCAGCGGGTGGTGCTGGCCGACATCGCCGGGCGAGTCGCCGAACGCGCCCAGCGACGCAGCGGGCGCGAGGTGCACGTGAGTGCCGACGCCTCCGTGGCCAACGTGCGGATCAACGGGGTCGAGCGAGCGGTCCAGAACCTGGTGGACAACGCCGTGAAGTTCTCCGCCGGTGGCCCCGTGCACCTGTCGATCAGCAACGGGCGGATCAGCGTTCGCGACCACGGCCCGGGGCTGGCGCCCGGCGACGACGAGCGCATCTTCCAGCGCTTCTACCGGGCGGTGGCGGCCAGGAGCCTGCCCGGTTCGGGCCTCGGGCTGTCCATCGTGTCCAGCGTTGCCGAGGCCCACGGGGGCACCGTCTTCGCCCGCAATGCCCCCGGTGGCGGGGCCGAGATCGGCTTCACGCTCCCCCTGGCCTCGCCACTCGTCCCCCTGCCGCCCCCCTCGCTCTGACCGCACCCCGTGGTCACCGAATCTCTCGCCAGGCGAGGGATCCGGTGACCACGGCGTGGCGGTGGGAGGGTCCCGGCGATCAGGGGAGGGTCATCGTCAGGTGCTGGCTGAGGTCACCCACCAGATCCACCAGTGAGTAGTCCCGCTCGGCCCATCGCCAGGCGCCGTCGTGGCGTTCGAAGGTGTCGTGGTAGCGCCCGGCGATGATCGGCTGCAGCGCCAGGGTGTCGGTCTGCTGGAGCACGGTGTAGTAGCTGCGCGTCCGTGCCGTGTCGCCGGCGGGGTCGATGTCGACGATGACGTTGGTGGTCACGTGCTTGGTGCGCGGCGTGCCGTCGGCGTAGCGCCGGACCGAGGACTCCCAGATCGCCAGGATCGCCTCGGCGTCGACGACGGCGTCCCCGGCCAGCTTGATCGTGGCGTGGCGGAACAGTTCGGCGGCCCCGGCGAAGTCACCGGCGTCCATCCGCTCGGCGTAGGTGTAGAGCAGGTTGGTGATCGCGGTGACGTCACCGGCATCGGTGGGCATCGCCCGACGTTACCGGCACGCCCTCAGGTGAAGACGACCGTGGTGTTGCCTACCAGCAGCACCCGGTCCTCGGCCCAGTAGCGCACCGCCCGGCTGAGCACGGCCCGCTCGGTGTCCTGGCCCAGGCTGACCAGTTGCTCGACGGTGTGGGCGTGGTTGACGCGGGCCACGTCCTGCTCGATGATCGGACCCTCGTCCAAGTCGGCGGTGACGAAGTGCGCCGTGGCCCCCACCAGCTTCACGCCGCGCTCGTGTGCCTGGTGGTACGGCTTGGCCCCCTTGAAGCCGGGCAGGAACGAGTGGTGGATGTTGATGGCCCGGCCGCTGAGGTGGGCGCACAGGTCGTCGCTGAGCACCTGCATGTAGCGGGCCAGCACGACGAGGTCGATCTCGTGCCTCTCGATCAACGCCTTGAGTTGGGCCTCCTGTGAGGCCTTGGTGCTGGCGGTGATGGGCAGGTGCACGTAGGGGATGCCGTGGGTTGCCGCCACCAGGGCGCAATCGGGGTGGTTGGAGACGATGACCGGGATGTCGATCGGCAGGGCACCGGTGCGCCAGCGATACAGCAGGTCCACCAGGCAGTGGTCGAACTTCGACACCATGATCAGCACCCGCGGCCTGGTGGACTCGGCGCGCACGGTGACCTGCGCGGCCGGGTCGGCCAGCCGGGCCAGCACGGCGTCGCGCACCACCACCGGGTCGTGCTCAGCGGTCTCGCACGCCAGGCGCATGCAGAACGTCCCGGTGATCGGCTCGCTGAACTGGGCGTTCTCGACGATGTTCCCACCCACGTCCAGCAGCCCGGAGCATACGGCGTGGACGATGCCCGGGCGATCCGGACAGGTGAGCGTGAGGATGTGGTTCACAGGCCTCCGAGCCAGCAGTTTCGGCGGAATTCGACGTCATACTCTGGGGGCGGCAACGGCGCGGCGCAACGCCATCGGGAAAGGACGGAGATGGGGAACTGGGTGGATGTGTGTTCGGCGGACGAGGTGCGCACCGAAGACGTCATCGGTGTCGAACTCGCCGGCCAGCAGGTGGCGATCTACCGCTCACCCGATGACGAGTACTTCGCCACCGACGGGTTGTGCACCCACGAGCGGGTGAAGTTGTGCGAGGGCTTCGTCAGCGAGCACACCATCGAATGCCCCAAGCACGGCGGCGTGTTCGACTACACCACCGGCCAGGCCAAGGTCTTCCCGGTCACCGTGAACCTGCGCACCTACCCGTGCCGGGTCGAGGGCGGCCGCGTCCTCGTCGAGTGGGCGGAGACCGGCCAGTGACGATCCGGATCGGGTTGCTCGGCGCCGGGCGGATCGGCAAGGTGCACGCCAAGGCCATCGCCGCAACGGCGGATGCTCGGTTGGTCGCCGTGGCCGACGCCGTCGACGCCGCGGCGCAGTCGCTGGCCGCCGAACACGCCGCGGCGGTCCGCAGCATCGACGGCATCGTCGGCGCCGACGACATCGACGCCGTGTTCATCACCTCGCCCACGGACACCCACGCCGACCTGATCGTGGCCAGCGCCCAGGCGGGCAAGGCGATCTTCTGCGAGAAGCCCATCGACCTCAGCCGCCAACGGGTCCGTGACAGCCTCGCCGTCGTCGAGCGCACCGGGGCCACATTGATGGTGGGCTTCAACCGCCGCTTCGATCCCAACTTCCGGGCGGTGCGCCGCCAGATCGACGGCGGCATGATCGGCGACGTGGAGATGGTCACCATCATCTCCCGTGACCCAGGCCCGCCACCGCTGGAGTACCTGGCCCGCTCCGGCGGCCTCCTGCGGGACATGACCATCCACGATTTCGACATGGCCCGCTTCCTGCTGGGCGAGGAGCCCAGCGAGGTGAGCGCCCTGGGCTCGGTGCTGGTGGATCCGGCCATTGCCGGCGTCCCCGACATCGACAGCGTGGCGGTCACGTTGCGCACGCCCTCTGGCAAGCTGTGCCAGATCAGCAACAGCCGCCGCGCCGTGTACGGCTACGACCAGCGCATCGAGGTCCACGGCTCGGCCGGCATGGCCAGGGCCGAGAACATGTACGAGTCCACCGCCGAGGTGGCCACCGCCGACGGCTACCACCGCCCGCCGCTGATGAACTTCTTCCTCGAGCGATACATGCCGGCCTACCTGGCCGAGGTGGCCGCCTTCGTCCACGCCGTCACCACCGGCACGCCGCCCAGCCCCACCGGGATCGACGGGTTGCGGGCCCTGGTGCTGGCCGACGCCGCGGTGGAGTCGCTGCGCACCGGACGCTCCGTCGCCGTCGACGGCCTGGACCCGTCATGATCACCATCATCAGCGGGGGCACCCAGGGTCTCGGCGAGGCGGTGGCCCGCCGGCTCATCCACCAGGGCCTGGCCAGCGGGCTGGTGCTGACCGGCCGTTCGGCGGACCGTGGCACGCGCCTGGCCGCCGAGTTCAGCGGCGCCGGCGTGCCCAGCGTGTTCGTTCCTGTCGACGCCGCCGACGTCACCGCGCCGGAACGGGTGGTGGCTGCATGCCAGGAGCGCTTCGGAACGGTGCACGGTGTCGTCAACGTCGCCGCCTCGGTGAGCCGGGCGACGATCTTCGAGGACTCACCGGAGCATTTCGACCAGATGATGGCCGTCAACGTGCGCGCCCCGTACTTCCTCATCCAGCACGCCTCCAGGCTGATGATCGCCACTGGCGCCACCGGTTCGATCGTCAACGTCGGCTCCGTGTCGGGCCACGGTGGGCACACCAAGCTGGCTGCGTACAGCATCTCCAAGGGGGCGCTGTCGGTGATGACCCGCCACCT
Source organism: Ilumatobacteraceae bacterium (assembly GCA_037045185.1). Lineage (GTDB taxonomy): Bacteria > Actinomycetota > Acidimicrobiia > Acidimicrobiales > Ilumatobacteraceae > JAKOUY01. The sequence continues at coordinate 44,544 of JBAOHQ010000004.1, read as the reverse complement.
GGCCTTCGCCCTGATGCGCCACCGGATCCGTGTCAATCAGGTCAGCCCCGGGTGGATGGACACCGAGTCCGAGCACGTGACCCAGACCACGCTGGACGGCTCGCCCGAGAACTGGCTGGAGCTGGCCGAAGCAGAGCGCCCGATGGGCCGGTTGGTCAAGCCGTGGGAGGTGGCCAACGCCATCGTGTTCTGCCTCTCGCCGGATTCCGGGTTGATGACCGGGAACTGCATCGACGTGGACCAGTCGGTGCAGGGGGCAGGCGACCCGCCGCTGCCCAGCGCCGAGGAGACCCCTCAGCCCTGAACCGGGGTCGGTTCGGCCTGCCCGGTGCGCAGCCAGTGGATGAGCACGTTCAGCTCCGCGCCCAGCAGGGCCACCGAGCGCGTGCAACGACAGCCACGACAGCAGGCCGATCACCGTGGCGAAGGTGCCGTACACCGGTGACGCCTTGCTGATCGCCCGGCTGACCAGCGTGGTGCCCAGCACCTGCAGGGCGGCGAAGGTGGTCCCGGCCACCAGCGCGCCAGGGAGCAGCTCACGCCACCGCGCCCGGCGGGTGCACAGCCAGCGGTAGGTGCCGAGGACGACCGCCACGTTGACCGCCACCGCGGCGAGCACCAGGAGCACCTTGCTGAGCCCGGCCAACCCGCTGACGCCCACCAGGGCGGTGATCGCCGCCGTGGCGAACTGGGCGCCACCGATCAGGCCGATGCCGACCAGCGCCCGGAACCGTCCCAGCGCCGCGTTGGATCGTTCGTCGAGCGGTACGTCGGCGATGTCGTCGAGTCCCGTCTGCATCGCCATGAACGCCCTGGTACCGGCCCACAGCGTGGTGAGCAGCCCGATCACCAAGACCACCGCGTTGCCCGTCAACCGCTCCGGGCTCTGGGCCAGCTGGGGGCCGATGATCGGGATGCGCTGGGCGGTCGAGTTGAGGATCCGCTCCCGCCAGTGCGGGCGGTTCTGGAGCAGGAACCCGAGCACGGTCGTCAGCACCAGCATCAGTGGGAACAGCGAGAGGAACCCGAAGTGGGCAACCAGTGCGGCGTTCTTCGTCGTGCGGTGATCGCGCAGGTTCTCCTGCAGGGTGAAGGCCGCGTCCACCGCCCGGTGCCGGTCCCGCCAGCGCTGCACCCGGCCGCGCTTGGTCCACGGCGTTCCCACGGCCCGCAACCTACCCCGCCGCCCCCCAATCGATGGGTGCCTGGCCGGCGGCCACGAGGGCGGCGTTGGCGCGGCTGAACGGCTTGCTGCCGAAGAACCCGTTGGTAGCCGACAGCGGCGACGGGTGAGCCGACTCGATCACCGTGTGCCGCCGATCGACCAGCACCTGCTTCCTGCGCGCGGCAGCGCCCCACAGGATGAACACCACGTGCCGGGCGTGATCGTTGACCACGCGCGAGCACCTCGTCGGTGAAGGTCTCCCAGCCCTTGCCCTGGTGGGAGGCGGCCTGACCGGCGCGCACCGTCAGCGTGGTGTTCAGCAGCAGCACGCCCTGGCGGGCCCACGAGCTGAGGTCCCCGTGACCTGGGGGCTCGATCCCCAGATCGGTGCGCAGCTCCTTGTAGATGTTGACCAGCGACGGCGGCAGCGCCACGCTGCGGCGCACGGAGAAGCACAACCCGTGCGCCTGGCCGGGGCCGTGGTACGGATCCTGGCCAAGGATCACGACCCTGGTCTCGGCCAGCGGGGTGAGGTGCAGCGCGGCGAACTCCTCGGCAGCCGGCGGGTAGACCACGCTCCTGGCCCGCTCGTCGGCCACGAACTGTCGCAGCGTCGCCCAGTACGGCTTGGCGAACTCGCCGCGCAGCACGGGGTTCCAGTCGGTCTTCACGACCCTTGTTGTAGCGCGCTTGGCTACGGTGGGCTCGATGAGTGACATCCTCGACGTCGATCTGCTCGTGTTCGAACGCGGCACCGCCGAACAGCGCCGTGCCGTGGTCGACGGGGTGCGCCGCAGCCTGGCCACCGGATTCGTCTACACCCGTCACGATCTGCCCGAGGGGATGATCGACCAGGCCTACGGCATGCTCGCCGAGTTCTTCGAGCAACCCCACGAGGTCAAGCAGCGTTTCGTCGCCCCGGAGAGCCACGGCCAGACCGGCTACACCGGCCTGCTGGTCGAGACGGCGGCCTCCAGCGATGCCCCGGACTGGAAGGAGATGCTGAACTGGGGCGCCGAGTTGCCCGTCGGCCACCCGCTGCGCCAGCGCTACCCGCACCGCTACGGTCCCCAGGTGCTGCCGGAGGCTGCGGTGCCGGGCATCGCCGCCGTGCTGACCGGGTTCCACCGGGTGATCGAGGACCTCCAGCGGCGCTTCCTGCGGGTGATCGCCGAGGCCATCGGCTGCCACGAGTCGCTGTTCGACGAGATGACCACCAACGGCGCCACCTTGACCCGCGCCATCCGCTACCCACCCATGGCCGAGTCACCGGGCGATGCCCACGTGTGGGCCGGTTCCCACGGTGACATCAACCTGATCACCGCCCTGCCGCGGGCCACGGCGCCGGGGCTCCAGGTGTTGGTGAACGGCGCCTGGGTCGACGCCGTGGCGCCCGAGGGCCAGGTGATCATCAACACCGGGATGATGCTGGAACGGCTGACCAACGGCGTGATCCCCACGGGCGTGCACCGCGTGGTGGCGGCGCCCGGGTACACCGGGCAGCGGTACAGCGTGGTCCAGTTCTGCCACCCCACCCCGTGGACGCTGCTGAACCCGCTGAGCAGTTGTGTGACGCCGGCCAACCCGCAGCGGTTCTCCGGCATGGTCAGCGCCGACGCCTTGGATCTGGTGCTGTACGACATCAACCTGATCGAGGGCGCCCGGCGAGTCGAGCAGACCTCATGACCGACCAGCACCCCGAGACCGGCGACGCGAGCCAGCGCTCCGCCGACGAGTCGGAAGCGGTCACGCCCGCCGCGCCCGAGGCGCCGGCCGACGAGTCGGCAGAGCCGCTCGGGCCGGCCAAGCCCACCCAGGACGTGCTGTTGGCGGTGGACATCGGCGGGACCACCATCGCCGCCGGACTGGTGACCACCAAGGGCGACCTGATCGACCGTGATCGGTTGGAGATCGACCACCACCTGAACGCCGAGGCGCTCTTCGACCAACTCGTCGACATGCTCCAGCCGCTGCTCGACCGTGCCAAGCAGCGCCATGACGCTCGGGTGCGGGCGATCGGGATCGCCACCGCCGGCCCGGTGTCGGGTGATCACGAGCAGATCTCGCCGGTCAACGTGCCGGCGTGGCGCGGCTTCCCGCTGCGCCAGCGGCTGGTCACCGTCCTGCGCCTCCCGGTGCACATCGAGCTGGAGGCCAGGGCGATGGCCCTTGCCGAGGGATGGCTGGGCGCCGCCGTCGGCCGGGAGAACTTCGTCGCCCTGGTGGTGTCCACCAGCCTGGGTGGGGGCGTGGTGCTCAACGGCCAGCTCGTCGACGGGGCCTCGGGCAACGCCGGGCACATCGGCCACATCATCGTCGAGCCCAACGGGCGGCGGTGCTCGTGTGGCTCGCGTGGCTGCCTGGAGAGCGAGGCGTCGGGCGCCTCGATCGAGTCGATCACCGGCCGCCCGGCTACCGAGCCGAGCTACGAGATCATGCAGCGCACCGGCAAGCTGGTGGGGGTGGCGATGGCCTCGGTCTGCAACCTGCTGGACATCGACCTGGTCGTGTGCGGCGGGCCCGTGGCGTTCGGCTTCGGGGCGACCTTCTTCCACAGCGCCCAGGACGCGCTGACCGAGCATTCCCGGCTCACCTTCAGCCGTTCGGCGCGCATCGTCCAGTCCAGGCTCGGTGACAAGGGGCCGCTCGTCGGCGCCGGCGCCGTGGCCATCCGCGGGCTGAACCGGGCCAGGCGGGGACAGAGCAACCACGCAGGCGTGACCAGCTCCTAGGCTGGCGTGACGTTCAAGCAAAGGATCGTGTCAGATGACCAAGATTCGCAGCACCGACGCCTCGAACATCGACGATGTGCGCGGGCAGGGCGGTGGAGGTGGAGGATTCGGCAGCGGAGGGTTCCCCTTCCCGCTGCCGGGTGGCGGCGGCGGTGGTGGCGGTGGTCTCCCGTTCCCCACCAAGGCGGGCGGCGGGCTGATGACCATCCTGCTGCTGCTCGCAGCGATGTTCCTGCCCAAGATCCTCGGCCGCAGCCAGCAGGCCGTCGGCACGGTCAGCAACGACCAGAGCGGCGAGGTGGCCAACGGCACCTGCAGCAGTGACCTCGAACAGATCGTCTGCGGTGTCACCAACGACGTCCAGGACTACTGGACCGCTGCCCTGCCGCGGTTCTTCGGCCGCCAGTACGAGATGACCAAGACGAAGTTGTTCACCGACGGGGTCAACACCGGGTGCGGCCAGGCCACGTCGCAGACCGGGCCGTTCTACTGCCCGCCTCGACAACCTCGTGTACCTCGACCTCGGCTTCATGCAGCAGCTGGAGACGATGCTGGTCGGCCAGACCAGTGACCTGGCCGAGCAGTACATCGTCGCCCACGAGTACGGGCACCACGTGCAGAACGTCCTGGGCACCAACGCCCAGGTGCAGCAGGCCCAGCAGCAGGACCCGTCGAACGCCAACCGCTACTCGGTCGCCCTGGAGCTGCAGGCCGACTGCTACGCCGGTGCGTGGGTGGGCGACGTCGCCCGCCGCGGCCTGCTGGACAACGCCGACGAGATCAGCGAGGCGCTGAAGGCCGCCGAGGGTGTGGGCGACGACCGCATCCAGATGAAGACCCAGGGCGGCATCGACCGCAGCTCGTGGACCCACGGGTCGGCCGCGCAGCGTCAGCAGTGGTTCCAGCGTGGCTTCGACACGCAGGACCCGCGGCAGTGCAACACGTTCAACGACGTGTGAGCCCGGGCCGCTGATCCGCCTCAGCGGGCGACGGAACCGCCGAAGCCGCGATAAGACGCGTTCGGCGGGACCCATGCCCCAGCGCCGCTGCCACCACGCGGCGGCGACGATCGCCACGGCCCAGTAGCCCATGGCCAGGGCGGCCGCCACGTCCAGCCCCGCCGGGCGGACCCACCGCCACACGGTGACCACCAGGTTGAAGAACAGGGCGTGACCGATGTACATCGTCAGCGTCATCCGCCCGGCCGCCGCCAAGCCGCGGGTGACCGCCGCCGAGCGCGTCGCGTTGGCCACCGCGCCGACCACGGCGATGGCCAGGACGGCCGCGCCGGCCGCACCCAGCGTGTAGACGAGGCTGCGAGAGTACGGCTCGGTCGACCACCGGCGGCTGCCCGGGTTGATCGAGCGCAGCGCGTAGGAGGCGACGACGGCCAGTGCGCCGCCGAGGGCGATCTGCGGGCGGGCGATGGCGCTCCACGGGGCGATCCGCCCGAGCAGGATCCCGAGGACGAAGAACGCCAGCCACGGCAGCAGCGGGTGGGTGCCGTTGACGAAGGTGTTGAGCAGCAGGCCGCGTGGCGAGCGCGGCCCTGGCTGCAGGAGCCAGGTGGCCTGATGGTCCTCGGCCCACCAGGCGATGGCGTGGCCGGACACCGCGGCGGCGGCGGCGATGGTCACCAACCAGCGGGCCCGCAGCGTGAACAGCAGTGCGGCGAGCATGAAGTACGCCCCGTAGAAGAACAGGATCGTGCCGTTCCACACCCACTCCAGCAGTGCGCCGAAGGCGTACAGCAGCAGGCCGCGGCGCACCAGCACCCAGCGCATCTCGCCCACCTGGGTGGGCGTCGCGGAGCGCCGGACCCGGTTGGTCATCAGCGTCACGCCCATCCCGGCCACGACGACGAACGTCGCCGCGAACCGGGTTGCCAGCGGGCCTCGCCACGGGTCGAGGGCGTGGTTGACGACCGAGCGGCCCACCGGCTCGCCGCTGAGCAGCATCAGGTAGCCCTGGTAGTTCATCAGCGCCACCCCGATCAGCGCCACAGCACGGCTGACGTCGAGGTCGATCACCCGGTCGGCGGCGGGCTCGCTCATGTCCAGTACACCTCGTCGGCGGTGGTGGTGATCAGCGGGCGCTGGACGTCGACCCACTGCCCGACGGCGGGAAGCGGGTCACCGGCGGGAACCAGGCACGTGCTGCTGTGCATGTGCGGGGCCTCGACCAGCGCCAGCCGGGTCCGGGCGAAGTGGAAGGGGCTGCGCCCGTCGGCGAGCGCCGCCACCCCGTGGCTCGACCCGGCGCCGACGGTGACGAGGTGGCCATCGCCAGGAACCACCGAGCCGCGGTATCCGGCGCTGTCCCCGGCGTGTACCGGCGTGACGGCGAGCACGTCGGCGCCGAGGTGCAGGCCGGCCTTGTCGCCGTGCCACAGGGCGCTGCCGACGCGGCATCGGAACGTCCGCCGCGGGTGCCGGCGGGTGAGCCCGGCGAAGGACTCCGGGCTGAGATGGCTCACCCACAGCGGCGTGCCGGGATCGAGGTGATCGAGCCATGCCTCGATCTCGGCCAGGCGGGCGGTGTCGTCGCCGGCCAGCGGCAGGTGCACGGCGAAGGCCGTGACGGCGCACCCGGCAGCGGCCACGGCTCGCACCACCTGGTCCAGTTCCGCGGGATCAGCGCCGAAGCGGCGCATCGACGAGCGCAGCTTCACCATCACCACCCCGTGCCAGCCGCCGAGAGCGTCGACGTCGGCGACGGAACCGACGGTCAGCACCGTCCCCAGTGGAACGTCGCCGGGCACGGCACGGGCCGGGGTCAGCACCACCGGGCGGATGCCGTCGGCGATGTGGTCGAGCTCGAACACGGTCCCCACGCACACGTCGGTGCCGAGCTCGGCGGCGATGGGGTGCAGGGTCGCCCGACCGAAGCCGAACCCGTTGCCCTTGACCACCGGGATCAGCCCGGGCATCCCGGTGGCGACGCGCCGGACACGATCGATCCACGCGGCGCGGTCGACGGTGAGGCGCAGCGTCATCGGGCCGAACGGTAGTCGGGCAACAGCGGATCGAGACGGCGTGTCCGCACAACCCCGCGCCAGACCCCCCACCCGTAGGCCGCGTCGTCGGCCACGGCCATGCCCAGCCACACGGGCGGCGCGACGCTGCGGTCGGTGCGGCGGTAGCCGGTGAGGAGCGGCAACGCCGCGGCAGCGGCCGGCACGCGCGCCCGCCTGCAGGTCACCGCCGCCGCCAGGGTGACGGGCCACCATGTGCGGCGCAGCGCCGCGGCGATCGGGACACCCGCCCGGGCGTGCCCGCCGAGGGCCAGTGTCCACGCCGTGGACGCCGGGATGCCGCGCAGCTTGCGTTGCAGCAGCGCGCCGGTGACCGCGGCCACGGCCGCGGCGGGCAGCGGCCGCCGTGCCGCCAGGAGGCACCACACGGCTGCGGTCCACGGGCTGAGGCGCAGCGCTGGCACGGCGCGGCGATGGCGGGCGGCCAGCGGGGCGGCGCTCGAGCCGTAGTCGGCGCGCTGGCGCAGCATCGCCCGGACGGTGGGGCGTGACCGGTGGGTCACCACCGACGCCGGCTCGTAGCGGCATCGCCAGCCGGCTTCGTGCAGGCGCCACAGCAGGTCCACGTCCTCGCCCACCCTGCGACCCTCGTCGAACCCGCCCACGCCGCGCAGCGCGTCGACCCGGCACACCAGGGCCGCGGCAGGGACGTAGCTCACCCGCCCGCCCGGTTGGACCCGGTCGGCGAGCGGGCCGAGGTCCAGCGGGCTGCGGCCCTGCTCGTACCGAGCCACCAGGCCGTCACCGGGCTCGGCGCGCACCCGCGGGGCCACGGCGGCGACCCGTTCGTCGGCGAAGTGGACCAGCAGCGCCGCCATCCACCCGGGTGCGGCGCGCACATCGGTGTCGACGAAGGCGACCAGCGGGGTGGTCACCGCGGCCAGGCCGGTGTTGCGCGCGGCACCCGGCCCGCCGTTCACCGTGCGGCGGATCACCGTCACGCCGGCGGGGGCGGTGAGCGCCGGTGCGCTGGCGTCATCGACGACGATGGTGGCGGACGCCTCGGGGTCGGCGGGGGTGAGCGGGAGCGCGCCGTGGGCGGGCATCACCACGGTGACATCGGCCGGTGTGAACGGGCCGGTGGCGGGCTCGGGCTGGATCGCCCCGGCGTCACTCAGCCGATCGGTGAGTGGCCGGTGGGCGCCCGCCAGGCGTTCGCCACGCTCGATGGCCGCGGCGACTCGTTGGCCGCCGGGGGAGAGACGGAACAGGCGCAGCGGTGCACCGCCGAGGATGACCGACCCGTCGGCGATGCGCCGGTAGGTGGGGTCCACTCGGAAGCGATCTACACCCACCACTCGTCCACGGAGGCGACCAGGTCGATGGTGAGGCGGGTGAGCAACGCCCGGCCGTGGACCTCGTCGGCGCGCAGTGGATCACCGAGGATGCCGTTGGGGCTCACGGCGCGCATCCCCGAACGGCGCAGCTCGCCGACGAGGTCCTCGAGCGGCGCCATCCGACCCGATTCCATGCGGTCCCAGCGGACCAGCCCGGGGGCGATCGCCAGCATCAGCGAGGTCTCGGTGGCGCCGGCGTGGGCATCGCCACCGTCGACGTGCGGCCACCACGGCAGCACCCTGCGGCGCTCCTCCAGCAGGGTGCGTACAGCGCGCTGCACGGGCAGGGCGTTGCCGCCGTGGCCGTTGACCAGCACGATGCCTCCACACCAGTCGGCGCTGCGGCACAGCTCGACGACCAGTTGCTCCATGACCTCGTTGCCGATCGACAGCGTGCCGGGGAAGCCGGCGTGCTCGCCGCTGGCGGTGACGGTGAGGCCCGGGCCGACCAGGATCTCCCCGTGGCCGTACGCCGCGGCGAGACCCTCGGCCAGCGCGGTGGCGATGCGCAGGTCCGTGTCCAGCGGCAGGTGCGGGCCGTGCTGCTCACACGAACCCACCGGGATGGCCACGAGTGGGCGGCGGGGCATGGACCACAGCTCGGCCCACGTGGCCTGCCCGAGACGGTCACTCACCGGTCACCGGACCCAGGTAGCCCCACCCGCGCAGCGCGGCGAGGATCCGTTCGGCCGCCGCTGGCGGATCGAGTTCCACGAGCTCGCCGCGCCTGGTGGGCGCCGCCCCGCGGAGCAGGGCGCCGATCCGCTCCCTGGCCGTGGCTCCCGCCGGTGCCGCCAGCTGCTGCGGGCGTGGCCGGTACGGAACCAGCGGCGGCCCCACGTGCGCCGGGCGCGGCCCGGCGACGGTGATGAGGTCGGCGCTGCGGTCGACCAGTTGCGAGCGCAGCCCGATGCGCCGCGGGCGCGCCGCGGCCCCCTCGACCGAGATCACCGCCGGGCCGGTCACGTGCAACACCTCGCGGCGGCCTCCGTCCAGGCGGCGGGTGGCCGTGATCGGCGTGGATGCCAGCTCGACGGCGATGACGCCGAGGGCCTGCTGGACGCCCAGCAGGTCGGCGAGGAACGACGGGACGCTGGCCGATCCCCGATCGGCGGAGGCATCGCCGCACCACACCGTCGTGGCCTGCTGGAGGTGGGCCGACAGGGCCACCGCGGTCTCCCGGCTGGGCGTGGCGCCGTTGGTCAGCACGTGCACGGCATGATGCGCCCCGCTGGCCAGGGCGTCGCGAGCAGCCCGTCGCGCAGCGGCGGGACCGAGGGTGACGGCCATGACCGGCTGACCCGAGCGCTCGCCGTGGCGCAGGGCCAGCTCCAGCGCCGCTTGGTCGGCGGGCGAGATCGCCTCGGCAGACTCCAGCCACTTCAGGCAGGCAGCGATCATCAGCTGTGCCGGAACACGACGCCGTGCCCGCCCTCCGGATAGCTCCAGCTCAGCGCGCCCTCGGTGTTGCAGGCCAGGTAGCACGTGCCGCACTCGAAGCACTGCTCGTAGTTGAACACGATGCCGCCGTCGGCGGTGGGGACGAACAGGTTGGCCGGGCAGGCCACCACGCAGCCACGGACGCTGCAGTCCCGGCAGATCGCGGCATCGACGACGATGTGCGGCCGCTCGTGGACGCGGAACTCCACGGTGTCCATCCGCTCGGTGAACGGCAGGGTGTTCCAGCGAGGCGTCATCCGAAGGTCCTGACTGCGGTCCAGGCGTCGGCGGCGAGGTTGCGCAGCTTCACCCCGGCGCGCTTGCGCTCCTCGGTGACGATCCGCCGCAGTCCCGGCTTGGGCGCCGGGTTGTCCACCCGGAACATGCGCTCGACGGTGTTGGCCAGCATCTGCGGGTACAGGTGCTGGACGCGGTCGCTGAGCACCAGCGACGGGGCGCGGCGCAGCCTGCGATGGTCACGCAGCACGAAGGTCTCGCTCAACCGGCGGCGGTACCCGCCCAGACCGTCGGCGCTGGTGTCACCGGCGGCGACGGCCTCGACTGCGGTCTCGCCGGCGTACATGCCGCTGGCGATGGCGAAGTTCACGCCCTCCAACCAGATCCCGGCGGCGAGACACAGCGCGGCCGCATCGCCGGCAACAAGGAGCCCGTCGGCGACCATCTTCGGCATCATCGCCAGGCCGGCCTCGGGGATCAGGTGGGCCGAGTACTCCAGCAGCTCGCCGCCTTCCACCAGCGGGGCGATCGCCGGGTGCTCCTTCAGCGTGGCGATGATCTCCTCGGGCCGGCGGCTCTGGGCGGCGAGCTTGGGGACCTTCAGGACCACTCCCACCGAGATCGATTCGAGGTTGGTGTAGATGAACGCGCCACCGTTGACGCCACTGGTTCCGCCGAGGATCTCGATGTCGACACCGTCGCGGTCGCGGCACGTTGAAGCGCTCGTCGATGGTGGCCTTCGGCAGGCTCAGCGTCTCTTTCACCCCGACGGTGAAGTGCTCGGCGTGGCCCTGCTCGTACAGCCCGGCCTCCTTGGCCAGAAAGCTGTTGACCCCGTCGCAGGCGACGACCAGCGGGGCCGTGAGGTCCCCGTCGGGCCGATCCGTGCGCACACCCACCACCCGCCCGCCCTCGCGGAGCAGACCCGTCACCGTGGTGGAGCAGACCACCTGTGCACCGGCGTGCTCGGCGTGGCCGGCCAGCCAGCGGTCCCAGTCGGGACGCAGCGCGGTGGCCCCGTTGTGCGGCGGGCAGCCCCACGCCTGGGAGCGGTAGTCCACGCTCATCGCCTGGGTCGGGGTCAGCATCATGGTGGCCCGGCGGGTGATCCACCGCTGGACCGGCGCCTGCTCCCACCAGTTGCCCAGGAGCTGGTCGAGGATCCGCGGGTAGACGACGCCGCCGTACATGTTCTTGCTGCCGGGGAACGGGCCGCGCTCCAGCAGGATCACGCGCAGCCCGGCGTGGGCGGCCACCAGGGCGGCGCAGGAGCCGGCCGGTCCGCCACCCACGACGATGACGTCGGCGTCGGTCGTGCTCACTGGGTCACCCGGGCGACGAGCTCGCCGACCACCGCGTTGGCGTCGGCGACGATGGCCAGGTCGGCCATCTGCATCATCGGGCAGTGCGGGTCGGTGTTCACGCTGATCACGTGGTCGGGGTGACCCAGCCCGCTGGTGTGCTGGACGGCGCCACTCACGCCGAAGGCCACGTAGAGCTGGGGCCGGACCACGACGCCGGTGGTGCCGATCTGGCGTTCGTGGCCGATCCAGTGCCGGTCGGTGATGACCCGGGTGGCGCCGACGCTGGCGTCGATGGACGCGCCGATGGCGGCCAGCTGGGCGAAGCGTTCGGCGCTGTCCAGGCCGGCCCCGCCGCCGAGGATGCGGTTCGCCTCGGCCAGGTCGATGGTGGCCGCATCGGGCGGCAGGACGGCGACGCAGGTGGCGTCGGGTGGCCCGCCGGGCAATTCGAGGTCCACCGCAAGCGTGGTCACGGTGGGCGGGGTGGTCACGTTCGCCAGAGCGCCGCGCACGCCGGGGATCAGCGTGGCGACGAAGGCCGGCTCGGGCGACAGCCGTTGCATGTGCGTGCCGCGGACCGTGATCACGAGGTGCGGCTCGATGCGCGCCGCGTTGGCCAGCAGCGGGCGGCGCAGCAGGGCGGCGAGGCGCGGCGCCAGGTCCCTGCCGTCGGGGCTGGCCGGCAGCACCACGATGGGCTCACCCGCCAGGCGCGGCGCCAGCGCGCCGGCACAGGCGCCGGGGCGGGTGGCGTCCGTTTCGGCGAGGACGAGCTCGGTGGCGTACCCGGTGAGCTGCTCGGCCGCGGTGGTGGTTGCCGAACCGATCAGCACGGCCCGCCCGGCGCACTCGGCAACGGCCTCGACGGCGCCGGCGGGGAGCACCCCGTCGCGCACCACGATCACTGCGATCACGGCGTCACCGCCTCGGCTCGCCGGGCCCGGTTGCGCCGGTGGCGGATCAGCTCGATGACCAGGTTGATCGTCAGCGCGGTTCCGAACGCCACCCAGAACGCAGCGGCATGGTTGTCCTTGAACGGCCGGCCGACGACGTAGGCCAGTCCCGCCGAGAACGTGGCCCAGATCACCGCGGCGGCAAGCACCCAGGCGGCGAAGCGCAGGTGCCGCTGGCGGGTGATCCCGCTGGCGATGGTGAGGACCGTGCGCCCGCCGGGGATGAACCGGGCGGTGATCAGCAGCGGCCCGCCGCGGCGGATGATCTGGGATTCCGCCCACTTCAGGCGGGTGGCGAACTTCGGATGTGACGCGGCGCGCCGCTTCGAACGCGCCGGCGAAGCGCCGGCCGAGCAGGTAGGCGAGGTTGTCCCCGAGGAACGCGCCCGCTGCCCCGGCCACGATGACTGCCCACAGCGGGTACGGCGCCGAGTCGGTGGAGACGGCAACCCCGGCGAGGATCAGCGCTGTCTCGCTGGGCACGACCGGGATGACCGCGTCGATCAGGGAGATGGCCAGGACGACGGCAATGAACCACCAGTTCGCCGCCCAGTCTCCGAGGCGATCGGTGATGTCACCGATGAAGGAGAACGGTCCGGCAATCATCGCGCAGGCGAGGTTACCCGCCCCGCTCCGCCCCCGCGTCCCTCCCCCACGGGGCGGGCCCGGGCGGTCAGAGGGCGGAGCCGACCCGCTCGCCCTCGATGATCGCGGCGTGCGCCCGCCGGGGGGCGACGCAATCGCCGGCTCGCTCGACCACGACGCCAGCCGACTTCAGCTCGAGATACAGCTGCTCGGCCGGCGCCGGTGCCACGGCGAGGACAAGCCAGTCGGGTGAACGCTCCACGGTCTGGCCGGTGGGGTGGTGCAGGAGGGTGAGGGTGGTGCCGTCGAAGCCCATCGGGACGAGGTCGGTGGACTGGGTGATTCCGGCCGCGCCGGCACGCATCCACCAGTTCTCCATGTCGAGGGTGATGCCCAGGTCCTGGCCGACGACCATGCCAGGGGTGACGATCTCCACTGCGCAGCCGCGAGCCGCCAGCACCTCGGCCACCGACGTGGCCTGGTGGAACCCGAGTTCGTCGATGACCACGACGGCGCCCGACGGGTCGGCGCCGCCCTCGAGCACCTCGCGAACGTCGGCCACGTTGGTGGCGTCGCCGCCAACCCACCACGGTCGCTGTGGCGTGGCGCCCGTGGCGACGATCACGTGGTCGGCGCCGAGGGCGAGCACGTCGGCCGCGGAGAGATCGGCGCCGAAGCGAATCGTGACCCCGAGGCGGCGGCACTCGCTGAGCTGGTTGCGGATCATGTCGCCCAGCTCGGCCCGGTTGGCCACACCGGCGGCGATGCGCACCTGCCCGCCGGCCTCGGCGTTGCGCTCGTACACGGTGACCCGGTGACCGCGGCGCGCCGCGGCGATGGCGGCCTGCAGCCCGGCCGGCCCGGCCCCCACCACCACGACCGAACGCCCAGCGCCCGTGACCCCGGCACGGGGCTCGGACTCCCGCCCGGTGCGCGGGTTCTCGATGCAGCCCAGCCAGCGGTTCAGGCCCATCCGCCCGACGCATTCCTGGTTGCACGACAGGCACAGGCGGATCTCGTCAGACGCTCCGGAGCGGGCCTTGCGGGCGAAGTCGGGGTCGGCGATCTGGCCACGGACCACGCCCACGAGATCACAGTGGCCCTCCGCCAGCGCTCGCTCGGCCTGCAGCGGGTCCTTGAACCGACCGACGCCCACCACGGGCAGGTCGACGGCGGTGCGGATCGCCGAGGGGATGAACATCGCGTAGCCCGGCGGCACGTGCATGCTGGCCTCGATCATGAACAGGCTGGCGGTGGCCACACCGATCGAGGTGTTGATGTAGTCGACCTGGCCGCTGGCCTCGACGAGCCGGGCCACGTGGACGGCCTCGTCGATCGTGGTGCCGCCGTCGATGAGCTCGTCGCCGCAGATCCGCACGCCAAGGGCCAGGCGTGTGCCGATGACCCGGCGTACGGCGGAGACGAGCTCCAGCAGCAGCCGGGCCCGGTTGGCCAGCGCGCCGCCGTAGTCGTCAGTCCGCCGATTGGTCGCCGGGGACAGGAACCCACGCACGATCGAGCTGTGGCTGCACTGCAACTCGATGCCGTCGAAGCCGCCCTCGGCACAGTGCTCGGCCACCAGCGCGTAGCCAGAAACGATCTCGTCGATCTCGGCCTGGGTGACGGCCTTGGGCACCTCACGAAACAGGGGATCGGCAACCGCCGACGGCGCCCACACCGGCAGCCGGCTGAACATGCTGCTGGCCTGCCCGCCGTTGTGGTTGATCTGGGCGAAGATCGGCACGCGGTGGCGGTGGACGGCGTCGGTGATCCGCCGGTAGCCGGGGATCACGTCGCGGTGGAAGCCGTGGATCAGCTTCTCGTACGGCCAGTCGGTGGGGTGCGTGGAGTGTTCCTCGGTGATGATCAACCCGGCGCCGCCCTCGGCGCGGGCGGCGTAGTACGCGGCGTGTTGCTCGGTCGGCTTGCCGTCCCTGGCGTAGTTGGTGAGATGCGCCGAGAACACGATGCGGTTCCTGGTGGCCACCGGGCCGACCTGCAACGGTGTCCACAGATACCGGTACGACATCGCTTCGCAGGGTAGTGGCACGTACTCTCCGGGGCATGAGGGGAGCTCACAGGCAAGGTGGCGGTCATCACGGGTGGGGCGAGCGGCATCGGCCGCGGGCTCGCGGAGGCCTTCGCCGCCGAGGGCATGCGGATCGTGCTCGGTGATCTCGACGAGCGCCGCCTACGCGAGGTAGAGGTGGCCCTCGGCGAGGCGGGGACCGAGGTCTTGCCGGTTCGCTGCGACGTGGCCTCGGAGGCCTCGGTGCAGGCGCTTGCCGAGTCAGCGATGGAACGCTTCGGCGCGGCGCACGTGGTGTGCAACAACGCCGGCGTCGTCGGCCGGGGCGATCCGTGGACCGGGCCCACCAGCGCATGGGAGTGGATCGTCGGGATCAACCTGATGGGTGTCGTGCACGGGATCCGCGCCTTCCTGCCGATCATGCGCGATCAGGGCGAGGGGCACATCGTCAACACGGCCTCGATGGCCGGCCTGCTGGCGATGCCCGGGTATGCGCCCTACACGGCGACGAAGCACGCCGTGGTGGGTCTCAGCGAGGCGTTGCGTGGCGACCTGCAGGCCCTGAACGAGCCGATCGGGGTCAGCGTGGTGTGCCCGGGATTCATCAAGACCAACCTGATGGAGGACCGCTGGGATCAGTCACTCGGGGCCCCGCCGCCGGACAGCACGAACCCGGTCACCGCAGGCATGACTGCGGCGCTGCGTGACGGCATCGTCGTGGGCATGCTGCCGTCGGAGGTCGCCGGGCTCGTGGTCCGTGCCGTTCGTGAGGACCGGTTCTGGGTGATGACCCATCCCGACTACGAGAGCCTGGCCGTCGACCGAATCCGTGGCGCCTTCGCCGAGCCGGGTGCCGACGCGCGCTGAGCGGTCAGAACAACCACTGCGACACGGCGTAGATCACCAGCCCGGCGAGCCCGCCGACGATCGTGCCGTTGATCCGGATGAACTGCAGGTCTCGGCCGACCTGTAGTTCCATGCGCTCGCCGGTGGCCTTGCCGTCCCACGACTGGACCGTGGTGGCGATGAGGTCGGCGACCTCACCTTGGTAATGGGTGACCACGTAGCCGGCGGCGCGCTGCACCCACCCATCCACCTTGGCCTGCAGGTCGGCGTCGTCGTGTAGCCGCCCACCCAGCTGAGTGAGCGAGTCGTCGATCCGGCGGCGCAACTCGCTTGCCGGATCGTGGGTGGCCGACAGCGCGCCGGCCTTCAGCTCGCCCCACAGTGACCGCAACCAGGCGCGCACGTCGGGGTGGGCGAGGATCTCGTTCTTCAGCTCTTCGCCCTTGGCCAGCAGTTCCGGATCGGTGCGCAGCCGGTTGGCGAAGGCGACGATGCGCTCGTTCACCGCGGTGCGGACCTCGTGATCAGGTTTGGCGGTCACGTCGTCGAGGAAGCTGTGGACCGCGGTGTAGATCTTGTTGAAGATCCGATCGTCGATGGACTCCGGCACCCACCACGGCGATTCGCGCTCGAGCCTGCCGCGGAACGTCGCCCGATTGTCATCGAGGAAGCTGCCGAGCCCCGTGAGAACCGAGTCGAGCAGCCGCCCGTGGTGGCCGCCCTCGATCGCCAGGTCGATGGCGCGGCCCACCACCGGGGCGACGGGGACGGCTCGCACACGGCGTTCGACGAGTTGCTCGAGTGCCCCGCCGACCTCGCGGTCGTCGAGCACCTCGAGCACGCCACCGAGCGCGTCGGCCATGCCCTCTCCGGCCTTGGCCGCGTTGTCCGGCTGAGCCAACCAGTGGCCGAGCCGTTTGCCCACCTGGGCCTTGGCCAGGCGAGCGTCGACCACCTCGGTGGTCAGGAAGTTGTCCTGGACGAACTCGCCAAGCGAACGGCCGATCTGGTCCTTGCGTTTGGGGACGATGGCGGTGTGCGGGATGGGGATGCCGAGCGGGTGGCGGAAGAGCGCCGTGACCGCGAACCAGTCGGCGAGCGCGCCCACCATGGCTGCCTCGGCGAACGCCCGTACGTACCCGAGCCACGAGTGATGGTCCTGCTGCCAGCGGGCGAGAAGGAAGATCACCACCGCACCGAGCAGGAACCCGGTGGCGACCCGCTTCATCGAGCGCAAGGCTGCTCGTTTCTCCAGGTCGCCTGGCGACATCACGTCCATGTGGGCACGACCCTACCGGTGCCGTGGCTGCCGCGAACGGCCCCTTGATGTCCACTTGATGAGCGTGAACAATGACACCACGTCACCGCGGAGAGAGGTCATATGACATCGGTACGAGGTTGTCTGGCAGTTCTGGCCCTGGTCATGGTCACGTGCGCGTGTGGCAACGAGGGCTCCACCGGCTCCACCACTCCCGCCCCGCGCCACACGGGCTCGACGACCCCACCGACCCAACCGCCACCATCGACTCCCGCCACCGCGCCACCGCCCACCGTGCTCCCGACCACACCGCCGACCACCCCATCCCCCAACTCGTCGACGTCGACATCCACGTCAACGAGCACCACCACCGCCCCGACCACCACCTCCACACTCCCCCTCGACGACCAGATCGAGAAGGCAATTCAGGACTATCTGCTGGCGTACCGAGCTTGTGTCGAAGCCCCGAACGAGTGTGATCCATCGCTGTTCCTAGCGCCTTCGAGCGACGCGTTGACCACGATGACCGCCTACCTGACAGATCTTCGGCGGACCGGGAATCACCTTCGACCGGGCGACAACAGGAGTTATGCAGTCGTTCTGTCTGTCGCGCGGAGGACGCAGTCAGCGGCAGTGGCGACGTCCTGCGTCTTTGACGCCGCCGTAATGCTTGGCCCCTCCTCCCCATCTGGAACGGCACCGGTCGTTGATTCGTCTGTGGTGACGGTTTTCATCGACCACGAACTAGTTCTCGTAGGTGATCGGTGGCTTGTGTCTCGCGAAACCCAGACCCAATCTGTGGACGGGGAGGACCTTTGTTCGCCCGCGTCCTAGTGGTCGCCCTTGTCGCCGCCATGCCAGGAAAGGGCGGCGTCGGTGGGGCGGGCCACGGCGCTGGCGCGTCCTCGGGATCGAACTCGGCGTCGGTTGAGGTTGGGGGCCAGAGCGGCGGGAAGCCGGCTTCGAAACCAACGCCCGTGCCGGCGAAACCGAGTTCGTGCACGCCGTGGACCTACACGATCTTCGCCGGCAAGCCGCCCGCGGGGCTCAAGCCCAAGCCCGGGACCTCGCTGATCTCCCAACTGGCCCTGGGGGAGTTGTACGACAGCTCCGGCCGGCGGTACCGGTCGTACAACCGCACCTGCAACGGCGTCTCCGAAGATGCCTGGGTGGCGGACAAGACCGGCAAGGAATTGGCCGCCGACGCCTACTCGCAGGCCACGGCTCGGGCGCCCTCGCCGCGACTGGCCAGCGCCCCGCCGACCGACCAGCTCATCGTCAACCTGGAGACCTGGTTCGGGGTGACACCCATTGCCCCGGTGTCGGCGACCGCGTCGATCCCCGGGTTGTCGGCCACGGTCACCCTTCGGCCGGAGTCCATCCGGGTCGATACCGGGTCTGGAACCGTTCTGCGATGCGGCCTGTGGGGCTCGTCCACGTCGAAGCAGAGCGGCTGTGCGTGGACTCCGGACGTGCCCTCGATCCCGAAGTTCACCGGCGGCGGCTACGCCTTTGTGGGCACGGTGACACTGGTGTGGCGAGTGTCGTGGACCGCTACCGATGGCACGGGCGGCACCCTGGACCCCATCGAGACCAGCGCCCCGCTACGCCTGGCGGTCCGAGAGATCCAGACGGTCGGGGCCAAGGGCTGAATCCGCGCCGTGGTCACCGAACATCTCGGCTGGTGAGATATTCGGTGACCACGGTGACCACGGCGACCACGGTGACCACGGTGACCACGGTGACCACGGTGACCACGGTGGCCGAGCGGGACCGCGGGCCACGAGCCTCGGGGAGCCGGGTCGGGTACAGTCCGGCCATGCGAGTCCAGGTCGACGCCCGGTTGTGCCAGGGGCACAACCGCTGCTATGCGCTCGCGCCGGAGATCTTCGACGTCGACGACTACGGGACCGCCGTCGTGATCGGTGACGGCACCGTCGCGCCGAACCTGGCGTCGAAGGCTCGGCTGGCGGTGGCCAACTGCCCGGAGTTCGCCATCACCCTCACCGACGACAGCGAAGCCGGATGACCACCATCTACGGGCCCGTCGATGAGTGGGCGACCGACTTCGACCACGCCGATCCCACCTACAACCCGCATGCCCACGCCATCTGGGCGGACCTCCGCGAGCGCTGCCCGGTCGCCCACACGGACCGCTACGGCGGGGCCTGGCTGCCCACCACCCACGAGCTGGTCAGCCAGATCGCCTACGACACCGAGCACTACACCAGCCGCAGCGTGGTCGTCAGCACGTCGACGATTCTGGCGACCGCACCCGTGGGCGGGGCGCCACCCATCACCAGCGACCCGCCCTTTCACCACCACGCCCGGCGACTGCTGCTCCCGCCGTTCGCTCCGAAGCAGATCGAACCGTGGGAGGACGACGTCCGGACGCTGTGCACCGACCTGCTCGACGCCATGCAGCCCGAGCCCGGCGAGCACATGGTCGTCGACGCCGCCACCCAGTACGCCCAACACATCCCGGTTACCGTGATCGCCCGGATGCTGGGCTTCCCGGTCGAGGATTCCGAGGTGTTCCGTGGCTTCGTCCATGACGTGCTGGAAGGAGTCAACGTCGATCCGGCGCAACGGATGGAAGCCTTCCAGCGCCTCGACGCATACCTCGAGGTCCAGATCGAGGACCACCAGGCCAACCCGCGAAACGACCTGACCACGTTCCTGCTGAACGCCACGATTTTCGACCAGCCGCTGACCCGCGAGCACGTCCGTGGCTCGATGGTGTTGTTGCTGCTCGCCGGGATCGACACCACATGGAGCGCCATCGGTTCCGGCATCTGGCACCTCGCCCAGGCGCCTGCCGACCTGGCCCGCCTGCAGGCCGAACCCCACCTGTGGCCCTCGGCGATCGAGGAGTTCCTGCGCTTCTACGCCCCCGTGACCATGGCCCGGATGGTGGCCAAGGATCACGTCCTGGGCGGCTGCCCGCTGAAGGTGGACGACTGGGTGCTGCTCCCGTTCCCTGCGGCCAACGTGGACCCGGCGGCATTCGAGCGTGCCGACGAGGTGCTCATCGACCGGCTGGAGAACCGCCACGCCGCCTTCGGTCTGGGGATCCACCGATGCCTGGGCTCCAACCTGGCCCGCCTCGAGGTCCGCGTCGCCGTCCAGGAGTTCGTCAACCGGTTCCCGACGTTCAGCCTGGCCGACCCCGACGAGGTGCGCTGGAGCGTCGGTCAGATCCGCGGCCCGCGGCGCCTGCCGATCCGCGTCGGCTGACCCCGCGCACCCCCTCCGTAGGATGGCGGGGCCATGCCGGACCCGCTCGACCTCGACTCCCTCAACCCCGACCAGCTCGACGCCGTCGTCCACCGCGGCGGGCCGCTGCTGGTAGTGGCCGGGGCCGGGTCGGGCAAGACCCGGGTCCTCACCCACCGCATCGCCCACCTCATCCACGAGGGTGTCCCGCCAACAGCGATCCTGGCGATCACCTTCACCAACAAGGCCGCCGACGAGATGCGTCACCGCGTCGCCTCCCTGGTTGGCCCGGTGGTCAAGGCCATGTGGGTGTGCACGTTCCACTCCGCCTGCGTGCGCATCCTGCGGGCCCACGCCGACCTGCTCGGCTTCCCGCGCAACTTCAGCATCTACGACCAGGCCGACGCCCAGCGCCTGGCCGGCTACGTGGTGCGGGACCTCGGGCTCGACGCCAAGCGCTTCCCGCCACGTGCCGCCCACGGCCAGGTCAGCCTGTGGAAGAACGAGCTGGTCTCGCCGGCGCAGGCCACCGAGCGGGCCGCGAACATCTTCGAACGCAAGCACGCCGAGATCTACACCGAGTACCAGGCCCGGCTGAACAAGGCCGGGGCGATGGACTTCGACGACCTGCTGGTGAAGACGGTCGAGCTGTTCCGCCAGCACCCCGACGTGCTGGCCCACTACCAGCAGCGCTTCCAGCACATCCTGATCGACGAATACCAGGACACCAACATGGCCCAGAACGAGATCGCCCTGGCGCTCTCCCGGGACCATGAGAACATCACCATCGTCGGCGACGGGGACCAGTGCCTGACACCCGGCACGCTGGTGGACACGCCTCAGGGCCAGCGGCGGATCGATTCGATGGAGGTCGGTGATCGCGTGCTGTGCGGGACCGCCCCGCCCCATCTGGCCGAGGGTGTCGTTGCCCACGTCGAGGTGGGCCACTACGAGGGTCCAATGGTGCGCGTGCGCGCCGGCGACGCCGAGGTGGTGGGCACGCCCGACCACAAGGCGCCGGCAGGGCGGCCCGGTGATTTCGAGAACACCGCGCTGGCAGACCTGCAGCCGGGGATGACCGTGCTGGTCCGCCGCGGCGACGAGCTGTGCGCCGAGCCGATCCACGCCGTCACGGTGGAGCCATACGGCGGCCCGGTCTACGACCTGCAGGTGGATCCCACCCACCACTACATCGCCGGCGGGATGGTGGTCCACAACAGCGTCTACAAGTTCCGCGGCGCCGACCTGCGCAACATCACCCAGTTCGAGGACAGCTTCGACGCAGTCACCACGATCGTGCTCGACCAGAACTACCGCAGCACCCAGACCATCCTCGACGCGGCGAACTCGGTCATCGCCAACAACCCTGGCCGCAAGGACAAGCAGCTGTGGAGCGAAAAGGGCAGCGGCGACAAGATCGTCCGTTACCACGCCGAGGACGAGGGCGACGAGGCCACCTGGGTGGTGCGCTCCATGCAGCAGGTGCACGACGATGAGCACCTCGGCTGGCGTGACATCGCCGTCTTCTACCGCACCAACGCCCAGTCACGGATCATCGAGGACGCGCTGATGCGCTTCGGGGTGCCGTACAAGGTGGTCGGTGGGACCCGGTTCTACGACCGCCGGGAGATCAAGGACGCCATGGCCTATCTGAAGGCAGTCGTCAACCCGGTGGACGAGGTCAGCGTCAAGCGCATCCTCAACGTCCCCAAGCGCGGCGTCGGCGATGCCAGCATCGACAAGCTCGACGCCTTGGCCCGCGAACTGGGGATCTCCTTCGTCGAGGCGATGCGCCGGGCCGACGAGGCCGGTGTCGGCGGTCCGGCCGGGCGCGGCATCACCTCGTTCGTCGGCCTGCTCGACGATCTGGCGGCCAGGGTCGACGGCGGTGACGGGCCGGGGGACCTGTTGCAGGCGGTGCTCGACGACAGCGGCTACCTCGCCGAGCTGGAGGCCGCCGAGTCCGTGGAAGCCGCCGGACGCCTGGAGAACCTGGCCGAACTGGTGGGCAACGCCCGTGAGTTCACCCGGGTCGACGAGTTCCTCGAGCAGGTCGCCCTCGTCGCCGACACCGACGAGCTCGACGACGACAACAAGGTGGTGCTGATGACTTTGCACAGCGCCAAGGGTCTGGAGTTCCCGGTGGTGTTCCTGCTCGGCATGGAGGAGGGCGTGTTCCCGCACAGCCGTGCCCTCACCGAACCGGCCGAACTGGAGGAGGAACGCCGCCTGGCCTACGTGGGGATCACCCGCGCCCAGCAACGCCTGCATCTCAGCCACGCCTGGAGCCGCCAGCTGTTCGGGACCACGAGTTACAACCCGCCGTCGCGCTTCCTCGACGAGATCCCCGAGGATCTGGTGGCCAACGCCGGCGCCACGTCGGGTCGCACGGCCTCGGGCCGGCAGAGCTATCGAGATCGAGACCGGTGGGGCAGCGATCCGGGTTCCGCCGGCCGCCGCTACGGCGGTGTGCCCAGCTACCGGCGCGGCGACCGCGACGATGACTGGTCCGCCCGCCGCCAGCGGGACACCGACCGGACCGAGGCGCACCGCGAACGGATCGTCGACGCGGCCATCTCCGCCGGGCGCAAGGCCGCCGCGCCCCGGCCGGCGAACTCCCAGGAACTCGGCCTGCGCGTGGGCGACGACGTCGAGCATCCGGCCTTCGGCGAGGGTGTCATCATCGAGATCCGCGGCACGGGTGACACGGCAGAGGCGACGATCCGCTTCCGCGGCGTGGGCACCAAACACCTGGCGCTGGCCTGGGCGCCGCTGAAGAAGCTGTAGCACCCGACCTGGGTCGTTCGGGCCTGCTTGAATGACGCCGTGACGTCGCGGCCGCAGCACAGCGCAGCCACGCTGCGCCGGCGGCGGATGCTCAGCCTGACCTGGGCTGGTCTGGCGATCGGCTGGTCGCTGGTCCGGGCCATCATCGCCTGGGCAGTGCTGGGGGATTACGGCCTGAACCCGTGGGTGTATCTGGCCATCGACGTCGCCTCGGCCACGGTTGACGCCATCACCACGCCGCGGATGGTGATCAGCTTCGTCGACCGCCAGTACAAGCGCGCCCTGCTGTGGGCGCTGTGCTCGCTGGTGGCGTTCATCATCCCCGACCTGTACCTGTTCCTGGGAACGGGTCACCTGCCCAAGAAGATCATCGTGGTGATGGCGATCATCATCACCGCGACCTTCACGGTCGCGGTGATCAGCGTGCTGCACAAGGTGCGCAAGGCTCGGGCCGAGCGCCTGGCGGCCCTCGTGGAGTCACGGCTCCAGACGGACGTGAACCACCCCGCCGGAAGGTGATTGAATCGTGCCATGAAGGCAGCGCTGCTGATCCAGAGCATGACGGGCAACACGTGGAAGGCGGGCGAACGGATCGCCGGGTTGCTTGCCGACGAAGGCTGGACGATCACCGGTCTGAACCGGGTCGGCGAGCCGGACTACTCCGCCGTGCAGCGGGCTGACTTCGTCGTCGTCGGCACCTGGGTGCACGGCCTGTTCGTGGTCGGTCAGGCGCCGTGGGGTCTTGGCGCCATCGCCCACCTGCCGGTGATGCGCGGCAAGCAGGCCGCCGTGTTCTGCACCTACGCTCTGAATTCGGGCAAGAGCGTGAACAAGCTCAACGACACCGTCTTGCGCCTCGGCGCCGACTCGCTCGGTGGCGTGGCCTTGCACCGGGCCAAGCTTGAACAGCACTGCGAGGAGTTCGTCGGGCGCATCCTCGACAACGCCGCCGTCCGGGTGTAGTCACCGCCGCCGCTTCGTCGGGTCGGCGATCCGACCGACGAACAGCACCGTGCCGGTCACCGAGTCGTGCACGGCGATGGAGAACGGGCGGTCGACGACGAACGAGACGGGCTCGGGCGCCGGGCCCGGCGCTGCCCCGGCCATCATCGCCACTGCGGTGGCCGCCCCCGCCTCGGTGCCCTTTTCGTTCACCGAGATGTTCGCCTGGTGGATGACGGCGCCGATGAACAGCGGTTCCTCGGTGGTGATCCCGCTGAAGTCGGCATTGTCCTCGTCGAAGGCGGTGGGCGCTCCGAGGGCGGCGACCTGGGTGGCCAGGTCGGTGGCCAGTTCCACGTCGAAGGTCGGTAGGGCGAGACGGACCAACCGCTGGGAGAACCCGTCGAACAGCGCCGCCGGTGGGGCGGTCACCTCGCCGGGCCCGGGCAGGGCGACGACGAGCCCGAACCGCCCGCCCACGTAGGGGAGCCGCACCGCCCGCCACGAGCCGGACTCGGCGTAGTCGATGTCCTCGGTCATCGGCATCGTGGGCGCGTCGACGGTTGTGCCCGCGCCGGTGGTGAACGGCGCATTCCTGGTCAGCTCCGGATTGAACTCATGGGACCACGCGGCCTTCAGGTACATGGCGTTCACCAGCACCAGCCGGGTGATGTCGTTGAGGACCCCCTCGCCGATCAGCTCCGGGATGCGGTGCGAGGTCTCGGTGTCGACCCACTCGTTGATCTTCATGCGTGCGCCGCCGGCGTCACCCACGAAGTCGACCTGGCGGGCTTCGACGCCATAGCTCGTCGCCAGCGTGGACGTGTAGCCGTCGAGCAGCCGGTACCCCTCCTGGGTCCACATCGAGTTGGCCATGTCGAAGGTGACGCCGTCGGCATCGGCAGCCGCCAGCGATGCGGCCAGGGCGCGGTACGACTCGGGGATGGCGCGTTGATCGGCGACACCCAGCACCGTGGCCAGCTCGTCGGCGGTCTGCGTGCGGGCGCCGGCCAGCGCCATCAGCAGCGCCACGGCGATGCTGGTGGGGGAGATGATGATGTTGGCGGTGGGGTCGGCGGCCACCAACGCGGCGTACAGCGAGTCGGCGAGGTGGCCGATGGCCGACGCCGCGGCGAGCGGGTCGGTGGCCGCTGGTGGCGTGGCGCCCGGGTTCGATGGCTGGGGAACGGCGCCGGGCCGGATCCCGGCGGCGCCGGCCGGAACGGCGTCCAGCAGCGCGGCGACAGCCGGTGAGGCGAGCAGGGCGAGAAAGGCGCGACGTTCCATGTCGTTGAGACGATCACCACCGGAGGAAGGTTCCGGAGTCATGGCGACGTGGAGGCTGGAACGGACGGCTGCGGATCAGCCGTGAGGTCGAGCTCGATCATCCCGTTGTCGAACACCGTCGGATGGATCCCACGGGGTGGTAGGTGCAGTTGCTCGACCGGGATCGTCCGCCCGTCGCAGTCACGGAACGTGCGGGTGCCGCGGACCTGCTCCACCTTGCACGAGATCGGGCGGTCTGCCGGATAGGCCATGTACAGCTGCCAGCCGCGCTTCTCGTCGGCGCCGGTGTGGTCGAGCACCACGGACAGGTCGCCGTCGGTGCCGATCAGGTCGGGGAACAGCACCGGCCCGTCGTTGGCGATGATCGCCGAGTAGGTGCTCACGTGGGCCCGGCGAAACGTGCGGTTCGCCAGCAGATCGCTGGTCTCGTTCGGGTTGCGCGACGTCAGCGCCGCCACCGCCCACAGCGCCAGGCCGAGCAGGACGAAGAACCCGATCCCTGCCGCCACGGGCACGACGGCTCTCGCCCAGGTGGAGGTGAGCTGGGGCTTGCGAATCATCCGGACCAGTCTGGCGCGTCCCCCGGAAACGCACCACGTCGGCAGCGGCGGCCACTCCTAGGCTGGTCGCCGATGCTGCGCCTGTACGACACCGCCTCCCGCCAGGTCCGCCCCTTGGCGCTCCGCCAACCCGGTCAGGTGAGCATCTACCTGTGCGGGCCCACGGTCTACGGACCCCCGCATATCGGCCACGGGCGGGCCACGCTCGTCTACGACATCCTCCGCCGCTACCTCACCTGGAGCGGTCTGACGGTGCGCCTGGTCAGCAACGTCACCGACATCGACGACAAGATCATCGAGCGAGCGGCGCGTGATGGGGTGCCGTGGCAGGAGATCACCAGTACCTACGAAGCCCTGTGGTTCGAGGCGATGGGTTCGATCGGTGTCGAGCGTCCCACCGACGTGCCCCACGCCACCGACTACGTGGACCAGATGGTGGCGATGATCGAGGAACTGATCGCCGGCGACCACGCCTACGTCACCGCCGACGGGGTGTACCTGGCCGTCGAGACGGTGGACGGCTACGGGTTGCTCGCCGGCCAGAGCCTGGACGAGATGCTGGCCGGAGGTGGTGAGCGCGAGGTGTTCGGCGCCGGCAACAAGCGCCACCCGGCCGACTTCGCGTTGTGGAAGTTGTCCAAGCCCGGCGAACCGGCGTGGCCGGCCTCGTTCGGCGATGGCCGCCCGGGCTGGCACAGCGAGTGCGTCGTCATGAGCCTCGACCTGCTGGGTGAGGGTTTCGACCTGCACTGCGGCGGCCAGGATCTGCGGTTCCCGCACCACGAGAACGAGCGGGCCCAGGCCGTGGCCCTCGGCAAGCGGTTCGCCGGGCACTGGATGCATCACGGGTTCATCGTCGACGGTGAGGGCGAGAAGATGTCCAAGAGCCTCGGCAACGTCGACAGCCTGGTGGAGCTGGCCCAGCAGTACGACCCGCGGGCCTACCGGATGCTGCTGCTGCAGGCTCACTACCGCGGGCCCGTCACCGTCAGCCGTGACAACCTCGACGCGTCGGCCAAGGCCGTCGCCCGGGTGGACGGCATCGCCCGCCGGTTCCCCCATGGCACCGCGGCCGCTGACGAATCGGTGCTCGACGAGTTCCGCCGGCTGATGGACGACGATCTGAACACCACCGGGGCCATGGGCCTGATGTTCGACGCCGTGACCCGGGCCAACGCCGCCGCCGACGCCGGTGACCAGGCGGCCGCCGAGGCGCTGGCCGCGGCGGTGCGCGAGATCGCCAGGGCCGTCGGGCTCGAGCTGCACGGGGAGTCCGCCGTCCCCGCCCAGGCCCAGGCCACGGCCCAGGCACTGGACCAGGCCCGCGCCGCCAAGGACTTCGCCACCGCTGACCGGCTGCGTGGCGAGTTGCAGGCCGACGGGTGGACCGTCGAGACCACCAGGACCGGCACCACGCTTCGGCGCTGATCCGCCCGCCCGGCGCCAACGGCCGGTAGAACGGAGGGTTGTGCAGCCCACCGACGCATCCCGCGGGAGACCCGCTCGCCGCCCGCTGCCCAAGGGGTTCTGGCCGATCTGGACGACCGTCGCGCTCGACCTGATCGGCTTCGGCATCGTCGTGCCGATCCTGGCGCTGTACGCCAAGCGGTTCGGCGCCAGCGGGTTGACCGTCGGGATGCTCTTCACCGCGTTCTCGCTGGCCCAGTTCCTGGCCGCACCGCTGCTGGGCCGGCTCAGCGACCGCATCGGGCGCAAACCGGTCATCGTCATCTCGCTGCTCGGCACCGCTGTGGGCAGCGTGCTCACCGGCGCGGCCAACGGCCTGTGGCTGCTGTTCGCCGGGCGGATCATCGACGGTGGGTCGGGTGGCAGCCTGGCGGTCGCCCAGGCGGCGGTGGCCGATCTGGCCGAGCCGTCTGACCGACCGCGCCTGATGGGTCTCCTCGGCGCGGCGTTCGGGGTCGGGTTCGTCGTCGGCCCGGCCATCGGCGGGCTGGCGTCGCTCGGCGGCGCGCACGTGCCGTTCTACGTCGCCGGTGCGCTCGCTGCGGCGAACGCCGTCGCCGCCTGGATCCGGGTTCCGGAGACGGCGAAGACCCACGCCACCGGCGCCGAGCACCCCGGCGGTTCCGCCCGCCGGGCGCTCAACCCGACGTTGGGCCGCCTGGCCCTCGTCGGATTCGTCACCACGGTGGCGTTCACCGCGTTCGAGGCGACGTTCTCGCTGCTCGGTGAGCGCCGCTTCGGCCTGACCCAAAGCGGCGCGGCGGTCGTCTTCTTGTGCATCGGGCTGGTCCTGGTGGTGGTGCAGGGCGGGTTGTACGGGCGCCTCGTCGAGCGCTTCGGCACCAGGCGCACGTACCTCACCGGGCTCGTCCTGCTGGCCGCCGGCCTGGCCGTGACCGCCGGTTCGACACGGTGGGTGGTCCTCGTGGTCGCCCTGCTGCTGCTCACGGTGGGCCAGGGGATGGCCTCGCCATCGCTCACCTCGCTGGTCACCGACCATTCGCCGATGCGCCAGCGCGGCCAGGCCATGGGGTACCAGCAGTCCGCGGCCGCCGTTGGCCGGATCCTCGGTCCGCCGGGCGCCGGTTGGCTGTTCGACCATGCTGCAACGTGGGCGCCGTTCCTCGTCGCTGCCGTACTGTGTGCGGCGATGCTGATCCCCGCCGGCGCAGTCGACTCCGTCGATCCACACGCGGTACCCGCACCGTCATGACCGATCGGGTCAGAGCCTCGATGGGCTACCAGCCCTCGCTCGACGGGCTGCGCGCCGTCGCCGTGATCGGGGTCATCCTCTACCACGCCGGGTTCGGCTGGATGCACGGCGGGTTCCTCGGTGTCGAGGTGTTCTTCGTCGTCTCCGGGTTCCTCATCACCACGCTGCTGATCGAGGAGCGCGAGCGCGCCGGGCGGGTACACCTCGGCAACTTCTGGATGCGCCGTTGGCGTCGCCTGCTTCCCGCGCTGTTCACCATGTTGGTGGCCGTGAGTCTGTGGGCCGCCCTGTGGGGGTCCACCGAGCAGCACTCGCAGATGCGCCGCGACCTGCCGTGGTCGATCTTCTACCTCGCGAACTGGGGTCAGATCTCCGGAGACGTCCCGTACTTCGCCTCGTCGGCGCCGCTGCTGCGCCACCTGTGGAGCCTCGCTGTCGAGGAGCAGTGGTACGTGATCTGGCCGCTCGTGTTCGTCGGCCTGGCGACCGTCTTCGCCCGGCGACGCTCGTCACCGGCGCCCCTGCTGGTGACGGTTGCAGGTGTGGTGATGGTCGGCACCGCTGTGGCGGCGGTGGTGGGCGAGTTCGACAGCAAGGTCAACTTCTTGTACCTGTCCACCCTGACCCGCTGCTCCGGGCTGCTCCTCGGTGCTGCCGCGGCCTTCGTGTGGCGGCCGTGGCGGCGCTCGCACGGTGTCACCGGGGACCCGTTGCCGCGCCTCGACCTGGTCGGATCGGTGGCCATTGGGGTGGTGGGCGCCTCGTTCGTCCTCGGTCGGGTCACCGATCGGACCACCTACGTGCTCACGCTGCCGGCCGTGTCCGTGGCCTCTCTGGTCGTTGTCCTCGTTGCCGTGCATCCACGATCCGCGGTGTGGCGCCAGGCGTTGTCGTGGCGGCCGTTGGTCGAGGTCGGCAAGCGCTCGTATGGGCTGTACCTGTGGAGCTGGCCGATCTCACGGATCTGCGGCGCCGATGGCGGGTCGGGATGGCGCTTCGTGCTGGCGATGATCGTCACGATTCCGGTCAACGAACTGAGTTACCGCGTCGTGGAGGTACCGGTTCGCCGTGGGGCGCTGGGCCGGTGGTGGGCCACCACGCCCGCACCGCAGCGCTCACGCACCGTGCTGGCCTCGTCAGTGGTGGCTGCGGTGGTCCTGCTGCCGCTCGGCCAGTTCTATCGGACCCGCGCAGCCACCTTCGATCTCGCCGTGGACGAGACCAACGATCTCTCGGTGGACCTCGACGCCATCCTCGGTCCCGACGGCGCCGACCCGGGTGCGGCAGCGGGCGGCGCCGGTCCGCCGGACGGCTCGGAGGCGGGCCAACGCGCCGCGGACTCGGTCGACACGACGACGACCACCACCACCGCGCCGGTGAGCCGCAAGGCTCGGCGCGTCGTCATCGTCGGCGACTCGCAGGCCCACAGCTTCTTTGTCAACTTGCCCAAAGGGCTCGGCTCGAAGTTCAAGTTCAGCCACGGCGCCCAGTCGGGTTGCAGCGTCTATGACTCCGGGGTCGGTGTCAGCAGCAACGGTTCGACGCGGCGGTTCGTCACGTGCAAGGGATGGGACAAAGCCTGGGCGGCGGCGGCCCGCAAGAACCGGGCGCAACTCGCCGTGGTGATGATCGGCGCCTGGGATGTGATGGATGTCAGGACGCCCGACGGCGTCATTCGTTTCGGCACCAAGCAGTTCGACAGCCGGTTCGTCGACGGGCTCCGCCAGGGTGTGTCCGCCCTCACCGGCGCCGGCGCCAAGGTGGTGCTGTTGGAGATCGCTTGTATGCGCCCGGTCGAGGCCAAGGGTGTCCCGCTGATTCCCGAGCGCGGCGACGACGAGCGTGTCGCCCGGTTGAACCGGCTGATGCGTGACGTCGCCGAGAGCGATCCCGAGCACGTCACGTTCATGCCCGGCCCCAAGGAATGGTGCGCCAATCCGGCGATCAGCAACAGCGTGGGCTACCGGTGGGACGGTGTGCACCTGTACAAGCCGGGCGCCAAGTTGCTGATCCAGACCATCGCCAAGCCGCTGCTGGCAGTCCCGCTGTCGTAGCCGGTGGCGTGGGCGAGCGGCCTCAGCCGTTGATCTGCGCCGCCAGCAGCGTGGCCTCGGCCTCGGTGAAGGCGCCGGAGATCTGCAGCTCACCGTCGAGAGCGGGTGCCTGGACCGTCGGGTGGGCGACGATCATCCCGCCCACCTCGATCGCCAACTGCTTGGTTGGGCAGGTCGCGTCGCCGGCGAAGCAGGCGGCTGCGAGCCGATTGACCGCGTCGAGCGAGGCTGGGTTGATGGTGACCGTGATCGCCCAGTCGCCGGCAGGCCCGCGCACCGGCTTGGCGTCGGCTTCGAAGGGATCGACCGCGGTGGTGGGGCCGACCTGGCACGAGCCGGAGATGCCGTTGCGCGGCATCACCGGCTGGCTCTGGGTGACCGTGGGATCGGCGGGATCGGCGTCGTTCAGATCGGGCAGGGAGATGCTCGACAGGTCCGGCAGGGTGATTCCGGAGAGGTCGGGGATCGTGAACTGCGACAGGTCGGGCAGCGAGATGCCGCTGAAGTCGGGCAGCGTCAGGTCGGTGAGACCCGGGATCGTCAGTTTGGAAAAGTCTGGCAGCGTCAGCTTGGAGAAATCCGGCAACGTGAAGTTGGTGAGGTCGGGCAGCGTGATGCTGGACAGGTCGGGCAGCGTGATGCTGGTCAGGTCGGGCAGGGTGACCTCGGTGCCGTCAGCGGTCACTTCCACGCAGCTCAGCACTGGACGCAGCATCGCACCTGCCACGGTGTCCGCCGCTGGCACCGTCGCCGTGGGGGTCGCGGGCGGTGTGGTGGCGCTGGCTTGGCCCACCGCGGCCACGGCGGCCAGGCCGATGAATCCGGCGGTCGCTGCCAGGACGGTCACGGTGAAACGGCGCATGGGGGACTCCTTGTGGGTGTGGGACGGTCGACATTGTCCCAGATCGCGGCGCCCGACGGTAGGCAGAGTCGCCCTTGCGAACGCTGTTACCCACGAGTAGAGTTACCGGGAGGTAACTTCGCGTACCGCACCGACCTGGCTGGTACGCCCGTCGTTCGAGGTGAGATGAACATGGCCGATTTCGGGCTCAATGAGGACCAACTCCAACTCCAGAAGTGGGTGCACGACTTCGCCGAGGACGTCATCCGTCCGGCCGGGGCCGAGTGGGACGAGCGTGAGGAGATGCCGATGCCGATCGTGCGCGAGGCCGCGCAGATCGGGCTGTACGGCTGCAGGTCGATGCGACTTCCGCTATGTCCTGGTCTGGGCGCTGCTGGCTCTGTTTGGCGTGCTGGCCTGGCTCTTCGGCACGACCACGCGCATCGAGCGGACGGAACCGGAAGACCTCGCCTGGGGCGTCGGCTTTGGGCTGCTGGTCGGCACGCCGATCCTGCTGGTCGGCGGCGCCACCCTTTCGACGACGGCGCAGCGCATGTTCACGGTCGGCGCGGCGGACGCGCCCATGCTGCTCACCGCCGGCGCGGTGTTGAGCATGCTGCTGTTCACTCAACCGCTGGCCGAGTCACTGTTCTTCGAGGGTTGATGCAAACCAACCGCTCGTTCTGGATGTCATCGGCATGCCTGAGCAGCCTGTCTGGTCGATCGTGCTGTTCCTGCCTATGCTCAACGTCGGCGCCTTCCCGGTGGTGATGATCATCACCGTGGTGCTGACGCTGACGAACCTAATCTACGCTTACGTGCGCGAGCGCAACGGGCTGGCGGCAGCCTGGGTGTGCCAGATGATCGGTCGACTTCATCGTCTTTTTCCTGCCGTACTTGGGAAGTTGATGGGATAGGCAATGGCGGGATACTTACGCCTTTATTGTCGGCCTGGGCAACCCCGGCGCGCGCTACCATCATGCGCGACACAACGTCGGCTGGATGGCCATCGAACCAGTTGGCGAAACGCCATGGGCTGAGCCTTTCGAAAATCGAACACAAAGCGCAGACCGCCCACGGAACGATCGCCGAGCTGCGCTGCATCCTGGCCAAGCCCATGACCTTCATGAACCTGAGCGGCGACTCGATCGCGCCGCTGGCCAGCTTCTACAAGATCCCCCCGGAGCGCATCATCGTCCTGTTCGACGAGCTGGACATCCCCTTCGGGACGCTGCGTCTGCGCAAGACCGGCCGTTCCTCGGGTCAGAAGGGGATGAAACACATCATGGAGCGGATGGGCACCCAGGAGGAAATCCCGCCGGTACGTACCGGGATCGGAGCGCCCACCGGGCCGGATCAACCCGGCCGATTTCGTCCTCATGCCCTTCAAGGGTGACGACGCCATCACCGCCCTGGAGCTGGTGGATCGCGCGGCGGATGCCGTCGAAGACCTGGCTGAAGTTGGGCATGGATGCCGCGATGAACCGCTACAACGGCGCGGGCGGGGCCCAGGCGCAGGAACCCGCCGCGCAGCAGCCTGAAGAGTTCCTAATAAAGGTAAGGTGTCGGCCATGCTCAACCTGTCCGGTCTGGTACGAGTCCCCTGAGCGACCTGGCGCCGTTTCGCGCCGGTCTGCGCGCCATTGCCGCCAAAGAGACGCCTGCGCTGGGCGCCATCCGCTCGTCTCGACCCTTCGTGCGTAGCGGCGCTGGCCAATGCCTCGCGCGGCCCGCTACAATCGTCATCACGGCGCGCATTGATCGCGCCTACAACCTCTCGGAACAACTGCCGGTGTGGCGAGGCACTGGAGAAGGCATCTATCGCTTCTCCGAGCCCGCCCCGCTCTTCTACGAGCGCGCTACGCCTGGGGCGAGACCGCTATCCGCGCTCGTCTGGAGACGTTGGCGGCCCTGATGATGCCGCCCGAGGACGCTGATCTGACGCCTCTGCCGCCGATCATCGTCACGTCGGCGCGGGCGCTGATGCAGCGCACGCTTCCAGTCCAGCGTCTTCCGTCAGCGCTCGATGGTGCTGCGCCCTGGAACACGCCACGCCATCGAAGGGCTGGTCACGCGATGGGTGGCGATGGGCTACGAACAGGCGTCGATGGTCATCGAGCCGGGCACCTTCAGCGCGGCGCGGCGGCATCCTCGACATCTACCCGCTGGCCCTACGACGCGCCGGTCCGCATCGACTTCTTCGACGACGAGATCGATCCGCCTGCGCACCTTCGACGCCGGACACGCAGCGCTCGGCCGGCAAGATCGACCGGCTGGTGATCACCCCGGCACGCGAGTCCTTGCCGGGCAGACGCCGCGGCCATCGCAGAGTCGCTGCATTCGTGGTTCGAAGGCCTGCCGGAAACCGTGGCGGACGTGCACCAGTCCCACAGGCGCGACGAAGACGCCGTTGTCGATCCGGGGCGGCTTTCCCCTTCCTCGAGCACTACCTGCCCTACCTCTATCGCAACCCGGTCAGCCTGCTCGACTACGCGCCGGATAACGCGCTCATCCTGGTGGATGATGCGCGGCGAGCTGCGCGACGCCGTGACCAGCATCGAAGAGCAGGCCGTCAGAGACCGCGCGCGCCAGAAGATCGCCGCGCAGGCCGCTCGCCGCCCGATTACCCGCAGCCCTACCTCGGCGTGGGCGATGCTGGAAGCGGCCATTGCGCGGCCAGCACGCTGGCGCTATCTCGGTACACGCCGAAGACTGACGGACGACACCCGGGAACTGCTTCGAGGGCGTGATCGCGCCGGAGACTGCGCTTCGGCGGGCAGTTGAAAGCCATGCTCACCCAGCTGCGCAAGCTGCGCAACGACGGCGACCGCGTGATCGCCGTGACGACGCAGGCCGCCCGCCTGAGCGAAACTCTGGCAGGAGCAGGAATCGGCGTGCCTCGGCCAAGACCGAGCGTCGATCGCTCGAGCCGCCCGCGCCGCACATCGGTCACGTTTGTCGAAGGCGCGCATGCAGCGAGGGCTGGCGGTTGCGCGCCGGCGATGGCGACTTGCACCTGTTCACGGACGCCGAGGTCTTCGGCTGGAGCCGCCCCGAACCGCGCCGCCGCAAGCGCCGTGCGCCGCGCCAGGACGCCCGAACTCGCCTATGCCGACCTGCACGAAGGCGATTACGTCGTCCACATCGATTACGGCGTCGGGCAAGCTTCGCCGGGCATGCGCCGCCGCACGCTGGAAGGCGTGGAGCGCGAGTACCTGCTGATCGAATATGGCGGCGACGGATACGCTGTTCGTGCCCATCCATCAGGCGGACCGGCTGACGCGCTACGTCGGGCCGGACGACCAGCCGCCGACGCTCAACAAGCTCGGCCAGGCAGGACTGGATCCGCATCAAGAGCAGGGCGCAGAAGGCGGTCGAGGACGAAGCGCGCGAACTGCTCGGACTGTATGCGCCACGCGCGCAGCGCGCCCGGCCACGCCGTTCTAGCCCGGATACGCCCTGGCAGCACGAACTGGAAGCTTCGTTCCCGTATGTGGAGACGGAAGATCAACTGCGCGCGGTGCGTGATGTCAAGGCGGACATGGAAAAGCCGCACCCGATGGATCGCCTGGTCTGCGGCGATGTCGGCTACGGCAAAACCGAAGTCGCGCTGCGGGCGGCGTTCAAGGCGGTCAATGACGGCAAGCAGGTGGCCGTGCTGGTGCCGACGACGATCCTCGCGCAGCAGCACTACGAGACCTTCAGCCAGCCGCCTGGCCGCCTTCCCGATCAAGGTGGACATGCTCTCGCGCTTCCGCACGCCAGCGAGGAGCAGATCGCGCGCATCAAGCAGCTTGGAAAGCGGCGAGATCGACATCATCATCGGCACGCACCGCCTGCATTCAGGACGATGTGACAGCTCAAGAACCTCGGCTTGGTGATCATCGACGAGGAACAGCGCTTCGGCGTCAAGCACAAGGAACATTTCAAGAAGCTGCGCACGCAGGTGGACATCCTGACGCTGACGGCCACGCCGATCCCGCGCACGCTCTACATGGGGCTGACCGGCGTGCGCGACATCAGCATGATCCAGACGCCGCCCGAAGATCGCCTGCCGGTGATCACGCACGTCGGCGTCGTTCGACGAACGGCTGGTGCGCCAGGCGGTGCTGCGCGAGATGGAGCGCGGCGGGCAGGTGTTCGTCGTGCACAACCGCGTGCAGACCATCGACGCGCTGCGCGAACGGCTGGAGAAGATTGTGCCGGAAGCGCGCGATCGTCATCGGGCACGGCCAGATGGACGAACAGCTGCTTGCAGCGCGTGATGGAAGCAGTTCGCCAACGGCGAGTACGACATTCTGCTGTCGACGGCGATCATCGAGAGCGGGCTGGATATCCCCAACGCCAACACGCTGATCGTCGACCGCGCCGATCTGTTCGGCTTGGCGCAGTTGTACCAGCTGCGCGGGCGGGTCGGGCGCAGCGCGCAGCAGGCCTACGCCTACTTCTTCCACCCGCCGCACAATCGCCTGACCGAAGAGGCGCGCGCGCGCCTGGAAACGCTGCGCCGAGTACACCGACCTCGGCTCCGGCTACCAGATCGCCATGCGCGACCTCGAACTGCGCGGCGCGGGCGACATCCTCAGCACGCGGCAGACGGGGCATGTCGCCGCCATCGGCTTGCACCTGTACACGCAGATGCTGGCCGCAGGCGGTGCGCGAATCTGAAGCGCGAGCAGGTGCACGGGCAGCGACGGCACGCCGCTCGCGCCGATCCATCAGCGAGAACAGCGTGCATCATCGACCTGCCGCTGCCCGCCTACCTGCCCGACCGACTACATCCCCGAACATGTCGCTGCGTCTTGCAGCTCTACCGGCGCATCGGCGGCCTGACGGCGGCGGACCAGGTGGACGAGATGCGCGACGAGCTGACCGACCGCTTCGGAGCGCTGCCGCCGGCCGTCGAAGGGCTGCTTTTTACCAGAATCGGCCATCAAGCTGCTGGCCCAGACCTCCGGCGCAACCGCCCTCCTGCATCGCAGCGGCGTGATCGAGGTCAGAACTGCCCTATTTGGTTGGGAGATCGACCGCGTGCGGCTCCGACGATCTGCTCGGGCCAGACACAAAAGTCACGCGCACCGCTGTCGAACTGCCGGCCCTGGATGACTGGCGCGAGCGCCTGGTCTCCATCCTGCGCCTGCTCAGCCGCCCAGTCCGCGAGGGCGTGGGAACCTCAGCCCTCAATCCTCTCCCCTTCGCCACATCGGTCAGCTTTGCCCCCCGTGGCGGCCTGGAGTTGCGCCAGGGTGATCGGGAAGATGGCGTTGTGCGCACCGCCGGCCGCGTAAAGCTGCTCCCAGCGCGACAGGGTCTCGTCAATGCACGCGTGGATGTTCGGTGAGCGGTGCGGGAACGGCAGGGTGCGCGCTGCCCGGCGGATAGCCAAAGACAGCCACCAGCTGTTCGGCGTTGGCGGCGCTGACGGCCTTGCGCCCCGCATTTGTAGAGCGCCGCGATCTTGCGGTCGTCTACCTTGCTGATCCCCGCTGGTCAGCACGACGATCGGCTGATCCTTCACCAGAAAGCATATCGACTTGACGATCTGCCAGGGCGCAGCCGATGTTGTCCGCGGCTTGCTGGCTGGTGGCGGTGGTGGTCTCGAAGAAGTGGATCTGCGTGCCAAATGCCAGTTGGTCAAGGCGCGCCTGAACCATCCGCGGGGGTCATCGGTTCCATGGTCTTCACTTCGGTATAATCGAGGAGCAAAAAGTGCACCTGCAAAGGATACTGAGGATGCGCCTCCAGATCAATCGAACAGTCCTTGAACTCGTGCAGGGGGACATCACCCGAGAGACGGTGGACGCCATCGTGAATGCCGCCAATAACAGCCTACTCGGAGGCGGCGAAGTCGACGGCGCAATTCACCGGGCGGCAGGACCGGAACTGGTGGCCGAGACCCGGACGTTCGGCGGCTGCGACACCGGCGATGCCAAGATCAGCAAAGGCTACCGGCTGCTGGCGCGTCATGTCATCCACACCGTCGGACCCGATCTACGACCCGCGCGATGCGCAGGTGCCGCGCCTGCTGGCCAGCGCCTACCGCCGCAGTCTGGAGGTCGCGCTGGAGAATGGCATCACGTCAATCGCCTTCCCGGCCATCAGCACCGGGGTGTTCGGCTACCCGGTGGAACTGGCCGCCCCGATTGCCTTCCATACGATCATCGATTTCTGTCAGAAGCAAACGCAGATTGTGCTGGTGCGCTATGTCCTGTTTGGCAGCGATGCCCTGGCACAACACAAAAACGCGCTCCGAGCGGGGGCTTCGGAGCGCGATCTGGTTCTCATGGAAGATTGAGGCGAGGGTGAAAAGGATTAACTAGGGCTTGGTGCCGTTGCGCTTGCCGCGCGCGGCCACCGGTTCAGGTTCCGGCTCGCTGTAGTCCGGCTCCAGCGTTTGAAGCTGTGCCACTACCTTGTGAAAGGTTTCGAACTCGTCGTCGTTGAACAACTGGCGGATCCGCTGGTCAAGCTCCTTGGCGCTCTTCACCAGATCGCTCTTCATATCCAGCGCCTTCTTCGTGAGGAAAATGCGCACCGCGCGCCGGTCGGCGGGATCCGGGCGACGCTCCACAAAGCCCTTCTGCTGGAGTTTGTCCAGATTGGGTGTGAACGAAGTGGCGGCCCGGCCAACGGCACGCGCTAATTCGGAAGCATGCTGGCCATCCCGTTCGTACAGCGCGCGCAGGATGTACCATTCGATGATGGTCAAGCCCAGCGGCTGGGCGATGCGGCCGAAGCAACTGATCCATGTTCCGCAACGCGATGTCCAGGTTACACCATACCGATCCATTAAATCGTAGTTGATTTTGCGCCATGGCTTTCGCTTTTGCTCTTCTATGTCCGACATCCGCAATAACCGCGAAATTTTACCACAACCCAATTTATGTTTACACTATAGATTTATCCAATTGTCATCTTTATTTCCAAGGTGCCGAGACGAATGTGGCTATCTGCGCCGAGGGGATAGGGCTGATCTGGGGACAGGACCTGGTCGTTGAGAAACGTGCCATTGACGGACCGAAGATCGATCAGATGGAGCTCACCGCGATACTCAACGATCGCCGCATGACGCCGCGAAACCCCTTTCTCACGTCCCGCGCACTCGGCGAGATCGACATCCGGCTGATAGTGGGTAGCCTCATCCGACCGTCCGATGACAACGCCACCCTTTTCGCTCACGTCATACGTCTCATAGAACTGCGTCTGAGGAACTGAAATGGTGCACCGCATAGGACAAATTCACTCAGCGTCGGACTACAATAAGCTCATCATATCCTGTCGATCTTAAGATATGATGATTTTGCCAATTATAACACAACCTGTGCTATGGAATATGATGTTCCAAATCAACTGTTAATGATTCCGTCGCACCTTCGGTCATTTCGCCGGACGCCGCTAGACGATCCCCGCTCTGCGGGTCGTACCACCCCAATCGAAGGGTTGTTCCGCCTGGTAGCGCCGGCAGAGTGATCTCATCGACGACAATCTCACCTTCCACCCACAGGCTTCGCTCGGATACGTGTTGTCAAGAGGCATCTGATCCACCTGAGTCAGAATGATGTCGGCAGCATCGAGCAGATGGACGAACAGCTTGACATCCTGTGCCATCTCGCGCTCCGCACGCCAGACCAGGGTCAGCCGGATCGCCTCTGCGTCCTCGTCGAGGGTCGCACCCAACAGCGTGATCTGGCCACCAAACGTGACGTTGAACGGCATTTCGTAGGGCGGCGGTTCAAACAGGCGCGGCAGATCGGCGATGGAGAGGGTGCCCAGCACGATCTCCTGACTGCCGGCGCTCAGCACGATTGCGGCATCGCCGGCCGGCATCTCCAGCTGGAATCCGCCAGCGCACGCGGTCGGCAACGATCTCGCCAGCCGCCCACTGGTCGGTCGAATAGCGGTCGTCTGCCGGTTGCCCGGCCCACAGCACCCGCGCGCTCCGATCCGTCCAAAGGCCGCAGCAGGACACGCAGTTCCAGCGGGAATACTGGAGGAAGATAGCGCTCTGCCAGTACAGCGTCAGGGGCAGACTGTCGTCCGGGCCGCCGCTCGTCGAGCGTTCCATCGAAGCCCAGTAAGCGAACCGGCCCGAGATCCTGCATGACGGCATGTTCAACTGCGACAGCCTGTGGCGACGGAAACGCTGCCGTCCGATCGACGTGTAGGGAGCCGATGTCGGCCCAGATGCCTGCCTGCGATCCATCAGCGTTGAGGTACGGCGCATAGCGATCGGCCGCGCGCCCCACCCACGCCGCGCGCACCCGATACTCGCCCGGCGCGGTGAACGGCGGGATGTCGACGTGTACCTGCTGGAACAGAGTCTCGCCCGCCCGCCAGAGGTCGGTGCCCGCCATGTAGGCGTCGCTCCGCGCATAGACGGTTCCATGCTGGTCCTCGATCTGGATCAGCGGCGTGAAATCCCCGACGTCCGGCGGCTGGATCACCTGCCAGGCGGTGGTCAGCCAAACGCTTTCCCCGGCAGGGATGGCCGGCGCATTGAGCTCGACAAAGCGCAAATAGGTGTTGGCCGGGGCATCGGCTGATAAATCTGGCGCCTCGCCCGCCAGCCGAAAGGCAAAGAATGCCGGCTGCCCATCGGGCGCCAGCGGCAGACCATCAATGCGGCCCGGCTCCAGCAGCGGCAGCCACTCCGGCTGGGGCGGCGCGCTGCGCGGGAACAGGTACAGGCCGCTCTGCCCTGCCGGCGGTAAAAAGAAACTGTCCGTGCCCAGCCAGGCGATCTCCGGAAGCGGCTCGATCATCACGGTCGGGTGTCCCTTGTCGCGCGCGGCGATGTACAGGCGCTCGCCAGGCTGCACGTGTTCCACTGCCCACCGTGCCGCCGCACTCAGATCGGCATCAGTCTCCAAGAAAACGTCATTGCGGGCCGCCCATTCGAAATAGTGGATGCCAACCAACGCGCTGCCCACCACCAGGACGGCGACAAACGCCACCGGCGCGTAGCGTCGCCACGGGATTGCGGGCCAGCGCCGCCCTGACCAATCCAGTACGCGCTCCAGGCCAAGGGCCGGCGCCAGAAATATCAGCGGGACCATGCCCAGCGAACGCATGTGACTCGGAGGCAGTCCACCCACGCTGATCACGCTGGGAATGACCATCAGCGGCGAGAGCAGGATGAGGAGCAGACCGGCGCGCACAACGGGATCAACGCGCCGGATCAGGGCCAGCGCTGCCGCCGCCAGACCCGCCATGAGCAGAAACCCTTCCGGCAGGCTGAAGTACGGCTGACCGGGGATGTTGTAGCGATAGTACGGATCGCCCCTGAGGAAGAACATCTGCCCGTGCAGCAGAATGCTCTCTCCCAGCGTAATCGACTGCTCCGCCTGGGTCACTTCGCTCAGACGGCCGAAGAAGACGTCGGGCCGTTGAAAGGCGTAGACGAGCATAGGTGCCGCCGTCACGGTCATGACCGCGCCAAACAGCATGACGCGCCAAAGCGTGCGCCGGTCAAAGCGTACACTCAGCAGCAGAGCCAGCAGGGCGATTCCCAGCCATACCGGGAACAATCGCGACGAGTTGTAGGTGTAAAGCGCACCGCCGGCAAAGAGGCCGGCCGCGATCAACCAGCCGACGGCGCGGCGCGTGCGCAGCCCGCGGAACAGGAACAGCAGCGCCAGCGACTGCATCAGCGGCAGCGTCACCGCCCGAAAGGCCTGTCGCCCCAGCCAGACCTGTGGGAACGAAACGGCCACCAGCAGGCCGGCGACCAGCCCGATCAGCCAGACCGCGCCGGCCGGGAAACATCACCCGTCCCAGCCCGATTGTGGCTGCCGTCGTGATCAGCCCGGCAAAGACGTTGGTCAGGTGAATGGAAAACATGCTGTTCTGAACGAAGGCGATCATGGGCGCGTTCAGATAGAAGTACAGCACCTCCCGTCCCTGATACGCTTCCAGCATCGGGAAAAACCGCGCCCCGCCGTAGACGATGCTGCGGATGACCAGCAGGTTGACGGCCTCGTCATAGTGCGGGCCAGGGGGGTAGCTGGTCAGACCGATCAGGCGCAGGGCTGCCGTGGCAAGGAGCACGACAAGGGCGAGTGGGAGAAAGTGGCTTCTGCGGATCATGTCACAAGCCTATCGACCAATCAGGCGCCTTGCAAGACAGAAGACCTGGAACTCCCGCTCATTTCCGCACTTGCTTTGTGTCTTTGCGAACCCCCGGTCGATGGAGGATAATTCAGCCAGTCATATGCTCTCAGCAGCAATTCTGTGCCAAAGGAGGCCTTCGTTGGACTTATTTGAATACCAGGGCAAACAGTATTTTGCCCGATTCGACATCCCCGTCCCCACCGGCAACATCGCCAAGACGGTGGATGAAGCCGTCTGCGCACGCCGACCAGATCGGTTTTCCGGTGGTGATCAAGGCGCAGGTGCAGGTCGGTGGTCGCGGCAAGGCGGGCGGCATCAAGGTCGCCAATAACAGCCGAAGAAGTGCGCTTCCACGCGGGCAACATCCTCGGCATGGACATCAAGGGCCATGTCGTGCGCCAGCCTGTGGGTCGAGAGCGCGTCAGACATCGCCAAGGAGTACTACGCCTCCTTCACGCTCGATCGCAGCGCCAAGCAGTATCTGGGCATGCTTTCGGCGCGCGGTGGCATCGACATCGAAGCAGGTCGCCAGCCGAAGACCCTGACGCACATCGCCGCTCATCCGCATCAACCCGGTCGATGGCCTGGACGCCGCGACCGTCGCCCGCGCCTGGGTCGACTGCCGCCAACCTCGAACCCGGATCGCCGTCGAACGGCGCGGTCGCGCCTCCTGCAGAAGCTGTACCGGCTGCCTTCGACGACGGCGACGCCGATCTCGTCGAGATCAACCCGCTCATCCTGTCGACCGACGGCCGCGTCTACGCGCTGGACGCGAAGGTCTCGTCTGGACGACAGCGCCGCGCAGCCAGCCATCCCGGAATGGGACGCCTTCCAGGTCGTCAGCTGTCGGCAGCCGGCGACGAGCGCGAGAAGCTGGCCAAGGAAAAAGGCCTTGCAGTACATCGGTCTGGAGCGGCACGGTCGGCATTATCGCCAACGGCGCCGGGCTTGGCCATGAGCACGCTCGACACCGTCACAGCAGGTGGGCGGCAGCGCCGCGAACTTCCTGGACATCGGCGGCGGCGCGAATGCCGAGGTCGTGACCAACGCGCTGACGGTCATCAACACCGATCACGAAGGTCAAGGTCGATCCTGATCAACATCTTCGGCGGAATCACCCGCGGCGACGAAGTGGCTCGCGGTATTGTCGCGGCGCTGATCCAGGCGGTCGAGCTGCGAGCGCCGCTGGTCATCCGCATTGATGGCACCAACGCGGTCGAGGGACGTCAGCCATTCTCAAACAGCATGAATCGCGACGCAGGCTGCAAATCAGCGAAGAGACCATGCTCTCCGCAGCACGCCGTGCGGTCGCAACTCGCGGAAGGACGGTGAAGCATGGCGATCTTTGTTGACCAGAACACGAAAGTCGTCGTCCAGGGTCTGACCGGCATCGCAGGGGCAGCTTTTACGGCCTGCGCAACAAGGCTCGTATGGGACCCAGATAGTGGCCGGCACCAACCCGAAGAAGGCCGGCACGGATGTCGAGGGCATTCCGGTCTACGCGACGCGTCGCCGATGCGGTCCGCGCAAGACTGGCGCCGAACGCCGCCTTCATCATCGTCCCGGCGGCGGTCGCCGGCGGACGCCATCCTCGACGCGGCGGCGGGCGGCGTGGCCGTTCATCGTCTGCGTGACGGAACACATTCCCATGCACGATCAGGCGCGCGTCTACAACCTGCTGAAGCGCGACTTTCCGAATACACGCCTGCTCGGCCCCAACTGCGCCGGCATCATCAGCCCCGGCAAGGCCAACATCGGCTTCAACCCGCCGGAAGTCGCCCTGCCGGCATTGTCGGTATCGTCAGCCGGTCGGGCACCCTCGCCTACCAGTCGACCTATGAGCTGACCCGCAAGGGGCTCGGCCAGTCGTCGGTGGTCGGCATCGGCGGCGATCCAGTCCCCGGCACCAGCTTCATCGACTGCCTC
The DNA here is from genome assembly GCA_037045185.1 of Ilumatobacteraceae bacterium. Classification (GTDB taxonomy): domain Bacteria; phylum Actinomycetota; class Acidimicrobiia; order Acidimicrobiales; family Ilumatobacteraceae; genus JAKOUY01. The sequence continues at coordinate 1,221 of JBAOHQ010000004.1, read as the reverse complement.
GAGGCCTTCGAAGCCGACCCGAAACGCAAGGGCGTCATCATGATCGGCGAAATCGGCGGCACGCAGGAAGAAGAGGCGGCCGGATTGCATCAAGGCCCATATGACCAAGCCAGTCGTCGCCTACATCGCCGGCGTTACCGCGCCCGGCCGGCCGCAAGATGGGCCATGCCGGCGCGATCGTCACCGGCAATCAAGGGCACGGCCGCCGGCAAGATGAAGGTATTGGAAGCCAGCCGGCGCGGTCGTGGCGCTGAACCCGACCCAGCTCGGCGACCTGATGGAACAGGCCCTGAAGGGGTAGTCACGAACTGCTGAGAATTCGTAGGGCGGGCACCCTTCGCTCCGCGCACATACTACCCCGACTCACCTTCCGCTGACGAACGACCTCTAGGCCATTGCCGCTTCTCGAACCGCGGCCTCCCGGTTCTTCTCCTCCCATCCACCGGTTTCAGCATCACCTCCACGACCAGGCCCAGGTTGCCCATGCCACAGTGGTTGGCAGCCTGCTCCGCCTCGGTGAACAGCCGGCCCGTGACGGACCGCGCATCGGTAAGCGCCTTCCACTGCTTGTGGAACAATACGGGCGGCTGGAAGCTGTCTTCTCTCCCCACCCAGCAGGAGGACATCCTGATCCACCCGATCGGAGTGCAGGAATTCCTTGTTCATGGACATCTGCCAGCGCACCACATCCAGCGGATCGTCTTTCTGCGTGATGAACAGGGTGTGGGTCGATCACGTGTTCCATCGCCGGCATCCGCATCTTCATCAGAACACTCCTGCGCATCAGCCCTTCCCACTTCATCATCCAGTCGACGAGCGTTCGCGCGAAGCCGCTCGCGCTCTCCATCCAGTCGTAAACTGGCGGAAAGACGATCACCCGGCGAATGCGCTTCTCGAAGGCCGCGGCCCGCAGGCGCCGAGGGTCGCCACCCATCGAGAATCCCGGCAGGGTAACATCGGACAGGTTGAAGTAATCCAGAATGGCGCCAGTCGGCTTTTCCCATGCATGATCGAACGCCAGACGGTGCTTGCGCAGCGCTCCACCCTGGCCGGGGCCCTCGAATGCGATGACCTCGTAGCCGTCCTCTGAGAACAACTTCCAGATCGCGTAGAACTCCTCGATCAGCGAGTTCGAAGCCGCCGTGAATCAGCACGGTCCCCTTCTCTAACTCCCACGGGCGCCAGACGCATGGCGGGCAATGCTCCTTTTCCGGCGAATAG
>JBAOHQ010000003.1:0-117034 GCA_037045185.1 Ilumatobacteraceae bacterium | reverse complement strand
TCGCCGTCTACGCCCACGCCTTCGCCACCGCCGACCAAGCAGTCGCTGCCGGCCTCGGCGAGATCTTGAAGGGAGATGGCAAGTGAGCCGACGGTTCCGCCCCACCGACGCCTTCGTCGACGAGTCGATCCGCGGCCAGCGCTACCTCATGGCGTGCGTGCTGGTGCAGGCTCACGACATGCCGGCGATGCGCGCCGATGTGGGCACGCTGGCCGGGACGAAGAGCAGCTCGGGTGCACTTCAACGCAGAGCTCGACTCGCGGCGACAAGTCCTGCTGGAGACGTTCGCTGCGTTTACGATCGAGTCGTTCGTCGTGGTCTGCCGCCGCCGTCACGGCGTCACCGAGTTCCAGGCACGCACGCGCTGCCTGGCCTACATCGTGGGCGCGCTGCAGCTGCGATCGGTCGATCGACTCGTCATCGAGAGTCGCCAGGACGACGTGGACGACGAGCGCACGATCCATCGACACCGTCAACGAGCGCCGCGCCTCGTGTTCGAGCACCGGCGGGGAGTCGACGAGCCGCTGCTTTGGATCGCCGACGGCGTGGCCTGGAGCGTGGGCGCCGGGCCTCGCTGGTCGGATCTCCTCGGCACGAAGCTGACCCAGATCATCGAGGTCTGAAAAGCGCAGAACCCGGCTCCCCAACCAAAGGGTTGGCAACCGGGTCCACTTCCCACAGCGCTGGCCGTGAGCAACACCAAGTATGCGTCCGCCCGACGCGAATCGCAAGCCGAATAGCGCAGAACCCGGTTCCCCTACCCTTCCGGTAGGCAACCGGGTCCACTTCCAGGGGCGCTTGCCCGAGGCTTGACCAGTCTGCGCCAGAGGGGGAGCGATTCGCAAGTCGGTTCCAGGCCTAACGACAGTGCCCGGCTCGCCGATCGGCGGTGGGGAATCTGATCTTGATCATCTCAGGTCGCTGGTCCACGTGATCAGGACCCAGGCGTAACCGTCCGCGACCAGGTCGATGACCATCGGAGATCGAAGCGCGGTGAGTGCCTCGTTCATGGCGTCGATCCGGTCTGCTCCATTGCCCGAAGGTGTGAACTCGGCGACTGGGACCTCGGTTGCGAGTCCTTGACGCTCCACTTGAGGGCCATCGCTTCTCAGGTCCAGCCCGAGCACCAATCCGCCAGCGGCCGCCACCGAAGTGATCGCTTCCACCGCAGCGTCGAACGGCCACATCACCTCGCCGTTGTCCAACACGATCGCCGTCGATCTGACACGGTCGGGTAGCGCGCGCAGATCCTTCACGACCTCAGGGTATGTCGTGGCGCTCCCGGGTGCGGGTGACGGCAATCCGTCTTCATATCGCTCGACCAAATGATCGGTCAGAGCATGGTGACGCTCTGATCGGGGGCCTTTGCGCCCGACGGCCGTGCTGGGAGCGGCCGGAGCGCGTTGCCTCGATGGTCGACCACGATTAACCGCATTGGAGGATCATCCAACCGTGGTCGAACTTGCGCGAGCGGGCTCGCTCGAGCGGACCGCGTAGTACAGCGCTCCGACATCGCCCCACATCCATCCGGCAGCGTCGTCGGACTCGACCTGCAGCAGCAGCTGCCAGTCCTCCTGGGTATCCCGAACGTCAGCCCGCCCGGCTGCGCTCCACTGCTCTGAGGTGCCAAGTGGGTATCCCTGAGAAACCAGATCGCATTCACGCCAGATCGGACCCTGTTGCAGGACCGGCCATCCTTTGCTCCTATGTCAAGCAGCCTGCGCGATGCAAGTCGCGGCAAGTTGTGGGGTTGGGCGTCGGCGACCAGGCTTCGGTTGACGACGTCGGAGAGGCGTCGCTTGAGAGCTCGTAGTGCTTCGGTTTTGGTGTTGCCGTTCGCGAGGCGGCGGTCCAGGTAGGTGCGGGCGTCGGGATGGCAGCGCATCTGTGTGATCGCGATGCGGTGAACCGCGGTGTTGAGTTGCCTGTTCCCGGTGCGTGATAGCCGGTGGCGTTCGCGGTTGCCGGACCGGACCGGCAGCGGGGCGGTGCCGTTGTGACGGGCGTATGCGTCCTTGCTCTTGAAGCGGGTGACGTCAGCGGTCTCGGCGACGATCTTGGCCGCGGTCAGCGCGCCAACACCGACGAGCGCGAGCAATGTCGGTGCCTGCTCGCCGACGAGCGCGGTGATCTCGCGCTCGAGCTCGGTCTCGCGCATGGTGAGTTGACGGGCGTGGACAACGATCTCGGCGGCGATCCGGGCGACCGGTCCTTCGAAGCCGGCCAGGCGGGCCCCGACAGCATCGAGGTGCTTCACGCGTGTGAGCCGGCGGGCTGGCGGATCCCAGGTCGGGTCGAGCTCCTGGAGGTGCCAACGCAAACGGTTGATGCACCGTGTGCGCTCTGCGACCAGGTCTTCTCGGTGATCGACCAGCAGCCGCAGCTCGCGAGCCGGGCCATCCAGCCGGGCAGTTGGCAGGTCCGGGTTCGCCAATGCCGCCCGGGCGACCGCGAGCGCGTCGATCGGATCGGACTTGCCGTAGGTGCGCGCCGCGTCACGAGCGTGGGCCATCAACGTCGGTGGTACTCGAACGATCACCTCCCCAACCCGTAGCAGGTCGGCCTCGAGCCGGCGTGACAGGTGCCGACAGTCCTCGACTGCCCACCGTCGCTGACCATCGAACTGGGCCGCCCAGCGCACCAACCCAAGGTGGTCGTCGCTGGACGTGCCAGTCGTGGTCTTGACCCCGAGCTGGCGGCCGACATCGTCGACCGCGACGACCGTGTGGGTGCGCTTGTGCGCGTCGATCCCGAATGTCACCATGTCCTCGTCACCTTTCACATCGTGTGGAAGTAGCAACGGGACCGGCCGGTGGGCACACCTCAGTGGGGGCGATGCCACGCTCCTATCAAGCCACATCGGCCGGTTTCCCGCGTCCGAGGGCCGGCAGAAAGGATGCTGACCACGAAGGTCACCCAGTCTGAGAGCCAAACCCCCGGACGCAGACAAGTGTGACACTGAGCCAATCTGGTGCCCGATGTGGTCGGGGTGCTCGCCGATCCGCCAAGCGTCCTGGACGGCGAAATAGGCATCGCGGCGTGCCTGATCCTTCTTGTCCGTTCTGCGCCCGAGGAGCCCCTTGCGAGGAGGAGCGTGGGCCGGAAAGAGTGGGCTTGCGACCGGTTCCTCCCAGCCCGGAAGCGTGAGAGCCTGCTCGGCGACCAACCGGATCACTGGAAAGGATGGCGCGTCCGTCGGCGGCGCGACCTCAACGGCGGATGCCGAAGCGGCGTAGAGCACCCGCCAAGCTCTGTTGTCGTCAGGCTCGAATCCCCAAACCGACTGTTCCTCGGCGTCGTAGAAGAAGTTCAGGTAACCCTCGGCTGGGAGTTCAACGTCAACGACAAAGCGTGAGACCTGCTCCATGTCGAGCACGACCAGGAGCGCCAACGAGCGTCCATCGAGGCTCGGCCATACCTGCCCCGGCTCCAGTCGTGCGCTTCCGCCGAGGTGCGTCTCAGACTCTCGCTCACCGTGCGTCAGGCGAACCGCTGGACGCGCAAGTGCGCACAGTCGTGCAGCGTCATCGGCGGCGAGATACTCGTTCGTCACCGCTCTCAGCTTCTCCCGAAGAGTGGACAGCGATGCGGCATTGACCTCGGCGGACACTGGGGAATTCTCCCACGATCAGCGAACGAAGGCAGATGCATCGCCCGGCGACGCTCTGCAAGCCACTACTTCGTGCCGGTGCGCCGGATGCCTGGCTACCACCGCTTCCGCATCGCAGAATTGGCTCACTGGTACGCAATGACGGTGTGAAATGCTCGTGGCATGCCCCGGCCACTCACCGACCGCGAACTGGCAGTCTTGCGCGCCTGGTTGTCGTTCGACGTCGAGTTGGCGGAGGAGCTGAGGACCCAGCTCGAAGCGGCACCCCTGGTGGACAGGTCGTGTGAATGCGGTTGTTCCTCGATCGGCTTCGTGCACAGCGTTGAAACGGCCAATGTTGTTGGCGTCGGAGTGTTTCCCATCGACGCAGTTGTGCTGGACGACGCTGGAGAAGGCATTGGAGGCATGGTGCTGCTCACAAAGGCAGGGCAGCTACACGACGTCGACGTTCACACATGGACGGACAACTTCGAGTTTCCCGACCTTGACCACGTCCGGTTCGCTCCCAAGTCGAGCGAGGGGGTTCAGCGTTGAGCGGGGCTGCCCAAGGGGATCGGGCGCCGGCTCGCGTGCTGGCGCGTTCAATCAGGCTCGGGGACGTCGACAGCGTGCGGAGCAGCCTTGCCGCCGGCGCTGACCCAAACGAACGAAAGGGACGTCGAGTTCCACTCGCCGTTGCAGCGGAGAACAATCGTGTGGAGATAGCCGAACTGCTCGTCGCGACGGGGGCGGACGTGGGCTGGACCGCAGACGATGGGTGGTCTGCCCTGACGTACGCCGACGCGAACGAGTTCGACGCTCTGGCTGACCGGCTCGTCGAGCTCGGCGCGCCCGTCGGCTCGCGACTCGCGCACGGGTACACACAGCTCCACCGCGCGGCTCGTCGCGGAGATGCCGAGGCAATCGCCGCCCTGGTGCGATCGATCGGGACGGAAACGCCCGATGCGCACGGCGACACGGCTCTGATGCTGGCGGTTCAGTTTCGACATGAGTCGTGTGTCGATGCGCTGCTGCAGGCTGGAGCGAACCCCAACCACGTGAACGACGAGTGGTCATTGCTCACCGAAGCCGCGTACGCGGACTCGACCCGCGAGCAATCGACGCGCTTCGCCGAGCGCCTCATCGCAGCCGGCGCCAATCCGAATCCGCCCGGCTACCCGCCGCTGTTCTGCACGGTCAACCAAGAGGGTTCGAGCGGAGCGGTCATCCGTCGGCTCGTCGACGCAGGGGCCGACATCGCTGCCGTCGCTGGATGGGAGAAGGAGACGGTGCTCCATCGGATTGCGTGCATCGCTGACGTCGATGACGTCGACCTCATCGACCTCCTTCTCGAGCTTGGCGCCGATATCGAAGCTCTCGACGGGAGCGGACGGACGCCGCTGCTCTCCGCCGCGCACAGTGGGAACGCGCCGTCGTTCGCGCGGCTCTTGGAGCGCGGTGCGAACCCCGCAGCGACCGACTCCCGTGGTCGCAGCGCACAGGACCTCATCGACGACCGCGACCTCGAGGCCGGCGAGATCCGTGAATTGATCGTCAGATCTCGACCGGGATGACTTGAGTCCTACCGGGAGGTGACTCGGGAGCTCCCAGGGAGCCCCTGGCGGAATCGGGAACTGGATCGGGAACATTGCCGGGAACATCCCTGTCGATTTCTGCGGATCGGGAACACCGTCGGGAGCATCTCCGGGATGCCTGAAGCGCACCATCCCGGGCCATGGACACGGCATTGGGGACTCCCAGCACCAGCGTTGAGCGGGTCGAGGCGGCTCACACGCTGCTGACGATCAAGGAGGCGGCCGCAGAGATGCGGATCTGCCTCTCGCACGCTTACGAGCTCGCCCACGAGTACCTGAACAGTGGCGGCACCTCCGGCCTGCCGGTGCTGCGGTTCGGTACCTGCATGCGTGTCCCTCGCTGGGCGTTCGACGTGCTGATCACCACTGGTCGCGTCGTCCGACTCGCCGACGCAACAGTCCCCACCGACGGGCTCCACCGTGCGAGCTGACATCAGCAACCGTCCGCCGCACATGCCAACGAGCCCAAGTCGAGTCACCGCGACCCACCCCGCGCACGCGAGCTGACCGCCATGCACCCCTTCCCGGCCAGCCCGAAGTACGAAACCAGACAAGTGCCCGCGCTGGGCGGGGAGTCCCGGCCATGATGCGAGTCACCACCCTGTACGCCGCCACGGCGGCGACGACGGCCGGCTACTACACCCGCTACCTCACCGAGGCGACGGGCGAGCTACCCGGACAGTGGCTCGGGAATCAGGCCGATCGGCTCGGGCTGCACGGCGAGGTGACGACGGAGGCGCTGCAGGCGTTGCTGTCGGGGTGCGACCCGGTCACCGGGGCTGCGCTCGGACATCCGCTCGTCGACCGCACCTTGTCGAACGGCAAGGTGATCCGAGCGGTCGCCGGGTTCGACGCCACGCTGTCGGCGCCGAAGTCGCTGTCGGTGCTGTGGGCGCTCACCGGCGACGACGGGTTCGCCGAGTGTCACGACGTCGCCGTGCGAGCGGTGGCCGACTACCTCGAGCGCTTCGGCGCTACCACCCGTGTCCGCTCGAACGGGATGCGGATGCACCCCGACACCCACGGCCTCACGATGGCGGCGTTCCGTCAGACCACCAGCCGCGCCGACGATCCGCAGCTGCACACCCACCTCGTCATCTCCGCCAAGGTGCAGACCGCCGACGATCGATGGCTGGCGCTCGACGCCCGCTTCCTCAAGCGTCACCAGGGCACGTTCGGCGGCCTCTACCAGTCGGTGCTGCGCGCCGAGCTCACCCACCGCTACGGCGTTGCCTTCGAGCCGATCGTCAACGGACAGGCCGAGATCGCCGGCGTCCCGGCCGAGCTGCTCGCCGTGTTCTCCAAGCGCACCGCCGAGATCGACACCGTGATGGCCGACAAGATCGCCGAGTTCTACCGGCGCGAGGGCTGCGACCCGAGCCGCCAGGAACTGGCCGCGATGCAGCGCCAAGCCGCCGCCGAATCCCGCGCCCGCAAGACCGGCCGCACCGCCGACGAGATGCGAGCGCTGTGGCGAGTCGAGGCCGCGACCGTCGGCGTCACGCCGACGTCATTACGTCGATCGATCGAAGCCGCCGCCGCTGACCACCCGCCAACAACGCGCGAGCTGACGACAACGACGGTCATCGACGCCCTCGCGCTCGGCGCGTCGACGTGGCATCGTGCCGACGTGATGCGCACGATCTGCGATCTCGCCCGGCCGGCGCCTGGCGTGTCGGGGGAGCGGTGGGCGGCGTGGCTCGACCGGGCCGTCGACACCGTGATGGCGCAATGCGTCGACCTCGACCCGGCGCTGCCCGAGCACACGCGCCGGCGGGCGTCGGACGGCCGGTCGATCTGGATCGAACCGATCGCCACACACGTCACCAGCGAAGCGGTGCTCGCGCAGGAGCAGCAGATCCTCGACTGGGCGGCCGAGGCGACGGCGTTCGACCCGCAACCGTCGGCCACCGTCGAGCGCGGCGAGCTCGACGTGATCCAGCACGACGCCGCCTCCGCCGTCGCCGGCTACGACCCGCTCACCCTGATCGTCGGCCCGGCCGGCGCCGGTAAGACGACGATGCTGCGCGCCGCCGTCACCGCGCTGCACTCGCCACCGCACCGGCCCGTGTTCGGCTTTGCCCCCACGGCCAAGGCGGCACGGGTGCTGGAGGACGAGACCGGGATGGTGTCGGACACGGTCGCCAAGCTGCTCTACGAATGGTCGCGGCCGGACCGTCCACCCGGCGACTGGTGGCAGCTCGGCCCGCACTGCACCGTGGTCGTCGACGAGGCCGCCATGCTCGGCACGCACGACCTGTACCGGTTGATGCAGCTCGCCCGCCCGCAGACGTGGCGGCTCGTGCTCGTCGGCGACCCGCACCAACTCCAAGCCGTCGGCCGCGGCGGCATGTTCACGGAGCTGTGCTCCGCCGGCCGCACGATCGAGCTCGAGCGCATCCACCGCTTCGTCGACCCGTGGGAAGCCGCCGCATCCCTGCAACTGCGACACGGCGACACCCGATCGCTCGACACGTACGAAGCACACGGCCGCATCGTCCCCGGCAGCATCGACCAACACCTCGAGACGATCGCCACCTACTGGACCGAGTGCCGCGACCACGGGCAGTCGCTGGCGATCACGACCACCCGCAACGAGCACGTCGACCTGATCAACGACCGCGTCCAGAGCGAACGTTGGGAGCGCGGCGAGCTCGACCGATCCCGCCGCGCCGACACCGCCGACGGCATCGGCGCCTGGGTCGGTGACCTCATTGCGACCCGCCGCAACGACCGCACGCTGATTACCTCGACCGGCCAGTTCGTCCGCAACCGCGACCAGTGGATCGTGACCGCCATCGACGGACACGGCGACATCACCGCCGCCCGCATCGAGGGCGGAGGCGTCGTCGTGCTTCCCGCCGAGTACGCCCGAGACCACGTCCGCCTCGGCTACGCCGCCACCGAACCCGGCAACCAGTCCGACACCCAAGACCGCAGCATCACGTTGGCGACCGGCGCGACGACCGGCCGCGGCCTGTACGTCGGCATGACCAGAGGCCGCCAAGCGAACCACGTGCTGGTCGTCACCGACACCAATGACCTCGACGCAGCACGTGAGCTGTTGGAGCGAGTGATCACCTGGGACCGAGCCGACGTCCCAGCGGTGGCCCGTCGCAACTGGCTGGCGGATCCAGGTCTCGACCCAGCGTCGATCGGCGGCGTCGACATCTGAAGCCCCTTGCGGCTCCCGCCTGAACATTGATGGAGTTGTCCAGCGCCGCGGCATCGTGTGTCGTGACGCCTACGGCTCGAATCCGGCGATTCGACGCGTGCTGCTGAGGAAGTGACGATCGCGTAGGAGAAGGCTGACTGCCAGGAGTTCCCAGCTGCGATTCTGGCGGTCCATTTCGTACGAAGTTGGCGCCCTCCGATGGTGCGGTGAGGTCTGCCAGCCGGCTGTCTCGCCGGCGAACTCGTCGAAGGAAATGTTCGCCTCGGCGATCACGCCGGTTCCATCGAACTGATACTGGCCAGGCAGATCGAGGGGCTCAATCACCGGGTAAGCGAGATCGACTGCGGCAAAGTCATTGAAGGCATCGTCGTAGAGGCCGTGCAGTTCCAACGTACTCGACAAGTCCAGAATGATGGTCGCGATGTATGACTGGGTGCGACGCCGGAGAGCGACGTGCTCATACGGGTCGCCGAGCAGATACTTGACTTCATCCTGAGGGCTCGAGTACACCGAGGCGAGTCCTGGCTGTCGGTCGTGCCGATCGCACACCCAGCCGACGACGCTCGCAAGCCATGGTTCCAACTCCTCTGGATAGAACTGACGAAGCAGAATGCTCGGTGGAACGAGTGAGATCGCCCACCGATCGGAAATCGGATGTGACGCGCCAGGTTGATGCCTCACAATCCGGCGAACAACGTCAGCGACGCGGCCCGCCTCGCTCTCATCACCCCGCCCCAAATACAGCAACCCGAGCATGCCCAACGCTTCGATGACGATCGAGCACCGGACTGGGTAGGTGATGGCGGCCGGCATCTCGCCCCAATCTCCGAACAGTTCGGCAGCGTCATCGGCGATAGGCCCAACACCCTCGAGTATCGCGTTCGCGTATACCTCAAACAGCGACTCACCGATGTCCATGGCGAGGTTCGCTGAGGTGTCGGGGCCAGAGTGTCCGTGAACTGCGCCACAACGAATCAGTGCATATGCGGCGGCACATGCAAGGTCGGGGCGACCGCATTCCGATAGGCGGTTTCCCACCACTGAGGCTGCGATACTTGTGCGGCTGACGTTCTGAGAGTCCCAGGTTCGCGATGAGCGTTCGATCACCTGAAGGGAGAGGACCCTTCGGTCCACGTCCGCGAGCAGACCAAGAAGATCACGAAGTGACGTCTTGTTCCAACCGTTGAGGCTTGTCTCAGGCGTTGAGCTCAACAGTGAGAGCAGCGTGTCGCGGTCCCATATCTCGAACGCAGTAGACCGTTCTCGCTGCCTCCATCGATCCGCGATACGCCGTCGTGGCTGCCGGGTGCGTTCGGCCAACGAACGCGCGTACTGCTGTGCTTCCGCCGCTGCACCCCCAACTAACCGGCCTGTCGTTACGAGCACGGGTCGACGAACCGCCCCCGAGTCAAAGTTCGGGTGGGCAATATCGTTCCAGACCATCTCTTCCACCTGAGATCGAATCTGCCTCCAGGCTCCGAGATTGATGTCGCCGGCCTTGGTCTGGAATGCCCACTGCTGACTGTCACGCTTCGCGATGAAGTCCTTACCGAACTCGAGCGCACCATGCAGGAAGTGAATGTCGTCGTAGCCCAACGAGCGGAGGCAGCCAGAGAACGCGGCATCAAACTCGCGCTCACTCACGGTGCCGAGGTAGCCGGCGAGTACGTCGTCGAGCCAGCCATTCATCTCGCCTCCTGATCAGTATCGAGTCGAACCGTGCCTGGAAGTCCTCTGGAGGTTGCCCCATCTTTGCTGCTGTGTCTGGGTGCATGAAAAGCTGAGGCAGAGACGGCTCGCCGTCCTCGTTGAAGGAGATTGCGATCGTCTCGAGCATCTCCAGCTGGGCCTCCCAGATCGATTTTCCGGCTCCATCGACGACGTTACCTGTCGCATCGCAGAGCCTTGAGATGTGATCGAACATGTGGGGAACGACTTGCGACGAGTAGTCGTTCGCGGCCGAGGCGATGGCGAGGTGATAGTCGTCGAACCTTCCGTCAATCCCTTCACTTATCGTCAGGGTGATGAGCGCGGAGACTTCTGCCGGTGCCATCGGGAGGACTTCGCCGGACGGGAGCGTGTTCTGGGAGAGTGGAAGAGCCTCGACCGATTCGACTTCGATCTCAGCGAGAATGCCATCGGCGCGTGCTACCGCGTGAACTGCGTCCGAGAAGAACGCGACGGCCGCCGATGAGTACTCGTCGAGTGCAAAGGTACGACGGGTGCCGTGGCTCGCATCCAGGGGACGCTCCTCTGACTTCACCCCTGCAGTCTCGCCGAATCCTGCCCCTGTCTGGCGATGTTTCGAGCGACGCGCAGACGCGTGGTCACGGCTAGGTCTCCCGCACTCCTCGTTTGCCGACGGTTGTCCGCGCTACCCGACACAGACAATTCGAATCGAGTACCGTCGACGTCGACACGATCGCCCGAGGATCGCTGTCGGGTGCGTCCCTAGCCGCCGTGATCTGCGCAGCCCTAGCGCGCCCGGTTGCGGCTAGGGATGTCGCGAAATCGAAGTGGCCCGAATCTGTCAGATCCCTAGTTTTCGACCTAGAAACGAGTGGAAACGGTGACACCAGGCGGAAGGGCTCGGTCGCGAAACACCTGCTCAGTGGCACAGCGTAACACTTGTTCACGCCAGGAAATCCCGGGACCGTGAGCCACACGATCTTCGAAGGCACCAGCGAGACCCAGCAGCTGGTGATCGCTCGGGCGATATCAGGCCTGCGTATCGAGTAGGGCTCGCGGCCCGTCGATGGCCCGTGGGCACTGGATCCCTCGGTCGGTGAGATGTTCGGTGACCACGTTGGGCATGGCGAGGACGGGATGGTCGGCGACGTCGATAGGGTCACGATGTGCGGGTCGTAACGTTGTGCGGCAGTCTGGGCCCCACGTCGTCCAATCAGGCGGCGCTTGATCTCGCCGCGGCGCACGTCACGTCGGCGTCGTCGGTTGCCGTCGAGTCGGCTGGCTGCCTGAGCGCCGTGCCGCCGTTTCGGCCAGATGAGGTGGACGACCCTCCGGAGGCGGTCGAGCGCCTCCGGAGAACGCTCGGAGCTGCCGACGGTGTCCTGGTCGCCGCACCGGAGTACGCCGCCGGGGTGAGCGGCGTGGTGAAGAACGCGCTGGACTGGATGGTCGGCGCCGGCTCGCTCTATCACACCCCGGTCGCCGTGCTCAGTGCCGGAACGACGGGCGGGCCGTTCGCCATCGAACAACTGGTTCGAACGTTGAGCTGGCACGGAGCACTGGTTGTGTCGACGCTGGGCATCGCCGCGCCGATCCCCAAGATGCACGACGGCCGCTTCGTCGATCCGGCCACCATCGGTGCCATCGGGTACTGGGCTGGAGCGCTGGTCGATGCCATCGGCGAGTCGTGGCAGGCCAAGATCGAGCGCGTCACCCGCGTCATCGTGCCCTACGGGATCGACCCTCGACGCTTCGGCGACGGTTGAGGTCACGCGGTGGGTGACGAGGTGGCTACGCCTGCGGCGTGTACTCGACCACGCGGCCGAGGTCGCGAAAGCCCAGCGTCGTGTACAGACCGTGAGCCATCGGACTCGATTGAAGACTGACCGAGAGGCATCCGCGTTCACGGGCGTCGTGCGCGAGTTGCAGCGTGAGCGCCGTGGCGAGCCCGCGTTTGCGGGCCGAGGGACGGGTAGCGACGTTGTAGATGCCGCAGTCGCTGTCGCAGTCAAGTGCAATGGCGGTGGCCACGTTCTCGCCGTGCGCACGGGCGATCCGTACGTGGAATGCGAGCTCCTCTCCGCCTCGGAGCAAGTCGGCCGGGAGGCCGCACACACGTAGGTGCTCATCCCAGTCGGCGGTTGCTTGGTCGATGGCGATTCGCGGACGTAGTGCGTCCGTGAGGCCCATGCCCATCGCCGTGGTCGAGGAGTCAACGACGTAACCGCGGCGGGTCAGATCGGCTCGTGCCGCCCGCTCGGCCTCGTGGACCCATACCGCGTACCGTGACACTGTGGCGGCCGCGTAGGTGGCTGCGACCTCGTCGAGCGCCGTGGCACGTTCGGTTCGCCCGAGATGCCGGGCGAGCAGCGCGTTGTTGTACACCGACCGTTCAGCGCCCGTCGGGAAGACCGCCACGGCGACGCCGGGCAAGCGGCGAACCGTGGCGCCTTCTGCCGCTCGGGCGTACTCCGCCCACGAGGTGACCAAGGTATCGGCGCCCCGCTGGTAGAGGTCATCGTCGCTCAGCACGGCCACGTCGGACCTACTCCGTTCATCGTCGCTGGACGTTCAGTAGGGCCAACCCGCGCTCGAGGTACCCATCCATCTGGGCGCGGGCGGAGAGAGCGATCAGCGATCGGGCGGCGGCCTGAGCACCGACCTCGTCACCGCTCGCGAGGGTCAGCTCCGCTTGTGTCGCGAGGATCGCAGCGTGCAGACCCTCGAACACGTCGGTCTCCCGTAGGCAGCGCTGTCTGGACCGTTCGATCCACTCCAGGGCTGCCGGATTGTCGCCGTCGGCGGCGCACACGAGTGCGATCGCACGTGCGGTCGCACCCTCCCAACATGGATCAGCCAGACTGCAGCTCAGCGCGAACGACTCTTCCAAGCCGGCCCGCAGGGACGAGGGAGGCGCTCCGCCGACGAGTTCCAGCTCGGCCCAGACAGCCACGGGGAACGGGCGGAACGCGGTCCACCGGATGTTCGATGTGAGCCGCAGGCACTGGTCGATCCACGCTCGGGCGGCGTCGACTTCACCGGCGACGAGGTGTGCCCAGCCTCCGAGCCCCAGCGCCCACGCTTCCCGCCGGGTGGCACCGGTTCCCCGAGCCAGTTCGACGGCGCGGGCGTACGTGGTTCGGCCTTGCTCGTAGCGTCCCCAGTCGGTCAGGTTGAAGGCGTCGACCGCAAGCACGCCGGCGAGCAGTCCGTCGTCGCCGTCGGCGAGGCTACGGGCACGGTTTACGTGGACCTGCGCCGCCGGCCGACGCCCTGCGAGTGCGTCGACGTAGGCGAGCTCACGCGCCGCGTTGGCCCCGATGTCGGCTGCGCCGAGATGCTCTGCCATGTCCGCACTCCGTTGCAGCAGCAGAGCGCCTTCGTCGTCGTGACTCCGTACCGAGTGGACCAACGCGATTCCGAGGTTCAGCAGGCAGCTTGCTGCCAGGTGCTCGTCGCCGGCATGGTCGGCCTCGTCAGCGGCGCGCCGAAGGCACTCCAGCCCGGCATCCGTTGCGCCGGCGTCGAGCGCAGCCTGACCTGACTCGAGCAGCGCGGCGGCAACCGCCCGTCTGGGCACACCGGGCGGTGAGCCAGCGAGCCGGGGACGGGCCGCGTCACGGAGGGCTGCCGTTGGCTCGGTGCCGAGTTCGGCGCGGAAGAGGGCGGCCGTGTCGTCAACGTGACGAACGGCGGCGGCGTGCGACCCGGCTGCGACCAGGCTCTTGACGAGCACGACATGGGCCCGCTCGTCGAGGATCGCTCGCTGAACACCAATCGTCGCCAAGTGAACCGCTCGTTCGGCGTTGCCGGCCGACAAGCACTGCAGCGCCGTGGCGCGCACGTGGGAGTCGATCATGGCGGCGATGCGTTGGCGATGCACCATCAGCCACGTGTCGAGCTCGAAGCTGCTGCGTGGGTCGATCCCATCGAGGAGCTCGCCGGCTCTGTCGACATCGAAGCGGCCCGCTTCAAGCTCGCCGACGTCGACAACGGCGCCATCGGGCAGCGCGGCAACGACCGGGTCCCCGGTGAACGCGGCCGGCGAGCCGATCGCCTTTCGGAGCCCAGCGAGGCACCACCGCAGCGCCCCGAGCGGGTCGGCCGCTGCCGGAAACAACTCCGAACACAGCATCCGTCGGCTCAGGGGGCGGTCTGACAGCAGCAGTCTGGCAAGCAACGCCCACGACTGATGACCGCGCACGGGCCGAGCGATTCCGGCATCGTCGAGGATGGCCGGTCGACCAATCAATCTGATCTCCACGCCGACCTCCTTCCAATGCGCATCCAACGAGATTGCCAATGGCGCCACGGCGGCGTGTGACCCGCCGTGTGACAGCGAGTGGGCCGGACATCCAGTGACACACGCTTGGTCCCACACCGGTGTCGGACGATGCGGTAGTTGCCGACGAACCGGCGACCTTAACCAAGGAGATCTATCATGCCGAAGTTCGTCATCGAGCGCGAGTTGCCCGGCCTCGGAACCATGTCCGCAGGCGAGCTGTACGAGACCTCGTGCACGTCGAACCAGGTCCTTGCCGCGATGGCCCCGACCGTGCAATGGCTCCACAGCTATGTGACCAACGACAAGATGTATTGCGTCTACGTTGCCGTGGACGAGGCTGCTGTGCGCGAACACGCCCGGCGAGGCGGATTCCCTGCGGACGCGGTCAGCCAGGTCATCACGGTCATTGACCCGACGACGGGCGAGGCGAGCTGACCCCGTAGCCCCGGCCACGTGGTCACCGGATCCCTCGCTGGGTGAGAGTTCCGGTGACCACGTGGGCAGGGCGGGGCGTCAGCGGCGGGTCGGGCTGTCGAAGGTGTAGCCGAAGATGCGGATGTCTGAGTCGTACAGGCGAGCGACCCGGGCGGCGTCGTCGTCGGTGTAGTAAGTGCGGAAGTCTTCACGCGTTCGCGGTGACGTTCTTGCGGATCTCGTCGTGATACGTGAGACCGGCTCGGGTGAACAGGTCCCGGGCGTCGGCGTCGAAGGTCTCCAGCGTGCCGAGGAAGTCGATGCGGTTCAGGTCGATCAACGCCGCTTGGCGCCGCAGGTGGACGTCGCACCACGTCAGGTCGAGGGTCTCGACGTAGTCGATGAACCGCGGAAACGTCATCTCCGCACGGGTCTCGGTACCGAACCCGAAGTAGTCCCGTTTGCCGACCTTGTCGTGCCAGGCCGACACCAGTCGATCCCACGGGTTGCGGACGAAGGCGAAGGCCAGGTGGCGCCGGTATCGCAACGAGGCGTCCACCGCGAAGTACCGGTCCTTGGCAGTGATCCCGTTTGCCTGGAACTGGGCCTTGATCGAGCGAGTCCCCACCTTGGCGACCTGGTACCACAGCATCGGTGGGTGGTCGACCACCGTGACCCGGTGGCGGGCGGCCCGCGGCACGAGCCCGTGGTTGCGCAGCGGCGTGGCCAGCCACCGCCGCGTCGTGATCGTGGTATCCCGCAGGACCCGTCCGGGACCGTCCTCGCGGTACTTCAGGAGGCGTGGCGGCACCGCTCAGACCTTGGTGAGGGAGGCCAGCACCAGCGTGGCCAGCTCATCCGCCGTCGCCGGGTCTCCGGCGATGATGCTGATCACAGCGACGTTCGGGGACGCGTTGACGACGAACTGACGCGCCTCGGCCGCTGCGCCGTTGATCGTCAGCTGGTAGGTGGCGAAGAGCACCTCGCCCACGGGTGACGACTCCGTCGTGATCGTCGCCTGGATGTTCGCCGCTTGCAACTCTGCCGAGAGCTGATCGGCGGTGGGCATGGCGCCGACGCTGGCGATCACGTTGAGGTTGGTGGTCACACCGTTGGCCAGCGGTCCGACGATCAACAGGTCGGACTGCTTGGCGGTCCTGGTCAGCATCTCCTTGGCGGTCATGCCCTGCGTGGCGGCAAGGTCCGTCATCTCCGGAGGGAGCTGGCTCTCGTCGAGTTGGGCCAGGACGGCAGGGTCCTGGGCGTCGTAGCCGGCAGGTACGGCGAACGACAGCCCGGCGCGTGCCGAGGACACGGCGAGACAGTCGGCCGACGCCGGCGTGGCGGAGTCGCCGCTGATCGTGACCGTGCTGACCACGGCGTTCACGAGGGCGTCGGTGGTGGCCCGATCGGAGGTCGTGACGCTGACGAGGGCTGACCCGGTTGGTGTGGTCAGACCGATCTGCCCGCCGAACGCCGTAGTGGTCCCGGCGGTGATGGCGTACGACGTGACGAAGGCGTCACCGACTGCGGTGGTCGTGGGGGTCACGGTGACGTCCGTCGCCCCGAGACCCACCAACTGCGACGTGATCTCCGAGGCGCTGGGCAACGCCGACACGGAGGTGGCGATCACGTTGAGGTTGGGGGCGAAGCCGTTGACCGGCGTGCCGACGATGAGCAGGTCTGTCTGATTGGCGAGCTTGGCGAGATACGCGCCGGCTTCCATGCCTTGATTCGTGGCCATGTCGACGATGGCCGAGGGAAGCTGGCTGGCGTCAACGCCTTGGAGTGCTTCGGGATTGAAGGTCGTGAAGTCGGACGGCACGGCGAAGCGGATGCCGGCCCGCGCCGATTCCGCCATCACGGAGCCTTCCGGCGCCGAACCGGCCGTGGAACCAGCCGCCGAACCGGCCGTGGAACCGGAGGAGGTGACCGGGACCACCGGGCACGGGATCGATGGCGGAGTGGCCGTCGCCGCCGCAGGGGGCGTCGTGGCCATGGCGCTGCCGGTGACGAACGACGTCCCGGCGGCTACTGCGAGTGAGGCTGTGACGCAGGCGCGGATGCGTCGGGAAACCGTGGCGATCATGCCCCGACGTTAACCGGGCCTCAGCCGAGCAGCGTCGTCAGCGCCTCGGTGAAGTGCCGCCGAAGCGGGACCCCGGCCTGCGCCAGCGAGCGGCCGTCGAGCACGCTGTTGCGCGGCCGGCGTGCCGGGCGTGCCGGCAGGAGATCGGCCGTGGCGATGGGGAGCACCGCCTCCGGGTCACCGCCGAGGCGGCCGACGACTTCCTTGGCGAACCCGTGCCACGTCGTCGCGCCCTGGTTGGTCACGTGGACGATGCCGCCGGCCCCGGCGCCGACGAGGCCAACGACGGCGTCGGCCAGGTCGGGGGTGAACGACGGGCAGCCGAACTGGTCGTCCACGAACCGCAGCGGCGCACCCTGATCCACGAGCCGGCGAATCGTCGCCACCATGTTCCCGCCGTGGCCGCTGAACACCCACGAGGTGCGCACCACCAGGCCGAGCGGACCCAGGGCGGCCAACGCCCGCTCACCGAGCAGCTTCGATGCCCCATAGGCGTTGATCGGGCCTGTCGGGTCGTCGACGTCGTAGGGCCGTTCGAGCGAGCCGTCGAAGACGTAGTCCGTGCTGATCTGCACGAGCCGTGCCGAGGCTTCGGCGCACACCAGCGCAAGGCGCTCCACCGCGTGCCCGTTGACCTCGTCGGCCAGCGCCGGGTCTGCCTCGCAGGCGTCCACCGCCGTCCAGGCGGCGCAGTTCACCACGACGTCGGGGCGCCACGCCGCCAGGGCCTGGCGCACGGCGTCGGTGTCGGCGATGTCCAGTTCCTGGCGGGTCAGGCCATGACCCTGGTGCCCGCCGGATTCCACGGCTCGGACCAGATCACGACCGAGCTGGCCGCCCGAGCCCGTGATCAAGTAGCGCGTCATCCGCGGCCCTTGATCGGTTCCCACCAGTCGCGCCGGGTGCGGTACCACTCCACGGTGTCGGCGAGGCACTGCTCGAACGAACCCGCCGGGCGCCAGCCGAGCGCCTCGAGCTTGTCGGTGGTGATCGAGTACCGCCGATCGTGCCCGAGCCGGTCGGCGACGTGGTCGATCGCCGACTCGTCGCGGCCGCACAGTTCGAGCAGCCGCGTCGTCAGATCGTGGTTGGTGATCTCGGTGTGGGCGGCGATGTTGTACACCTCACCGGCGACTCCACGATCAAGCAGGGTTCGCAGGGCGGCGACGTGATCGTCGACGAACAGCCAGTCGCGCGACGTTGCCGCCGTCGCCGTACAACGGGACCCGCTTGCCGTCGAGCAGGTTCGTGGTGAACAGCGGGATCACCTTTTCCGGGTGCTGGTACGGGCCGAAGTTGTTGCTGCAGCGGGTCACCACGACGGGCAGGCCGAAGGTGGTGGCGTACGACAGCGCCAGCAGGTCGCTGCCTGCCTTGGCCGCCGAGTAGGGGCTGCGCGGCGTGAGGACGTCGGTCTCACGGAACGAGCCGTGATCGATGGTGCCGTAGACCTCATCGGTGGACACGTGGACGAATCGGCCGATGCCGTGGCGGCGCGCCGCGTCGAGCAGCACGTTGGTGCCCACCACGTTGGTGCGGGCGAAGGCGTGCGGATCGGCGATGGAGCGGTCCACGTGGGTCTCGGCGGCGAAGTGGACGACGGCGTCGTGGCCGGGCATCGACGCCTCCACCGCCTCGACGTCACAGATGTCGGCGTGGACGAAGGTGAACCCCGGGTGGTCCCACACGTCGGCCAGCGACGATGTATGGCCGGCGTAGGTCAGCGCGTCGTACACCGTCACCTGGTCGTCGGTCTGGGTGAGCACGGTCCGCACGTAGGCCGAGCCGATGAAGCCGGCGCCGCCGGTTACGAACTGACGCATCTCAGGTCCTCACGTCCGCATCGGCCACGCCGGCCGGTGCCGGGGCTCGATCGCCGCCCGGCGCGGGTTGCCCTGATCTCGGCCGGACAGGATCGGATCGTCGATGCCCCAGGCCTCGACCACCGCCGGGTCGTCCCAGGCCAGGCCGAGTTCGTCGGCCACGTTGTAGTACCCGTCCACCAGGTACGTGATCACCATGTCGGTGACGGCGCGAAAGCCGTGGGCAACGCCCGGCGGGATGAACACGCCGCGGTGGTTGTCGCCGCTGAGCTCCACCATCTCGGTGGCCCCATCGGTGGGGCCTCCGGTACGCAGGTCATGGAGCACCACACGCGCCGTGCCGAAGGGGATGTACCAGTAGTCGGCTTGGTGCAGGTGGTAGTGCAGCCCGACGATGGCCCCGGCCTGGCGGTTGGCCCGATTCGACTGGAGCATCTCCCGTGCCCCGGGGATCCACTCCCGCCGGTAGGTCTCGATGAACAGGCCGCGCTGGTCACCGTGGATGGCGGGCTCGACGTGCCACACCCCGGCGATGGCGGTGCTCTCGGTGATGGTTGCCATGACCAGCTCCCGGGTTACTCGACGTCGATCTGGCAGTGGTCGCCCACCATCAGGCGAAGCGCCCGAGGCCGGAGCTTGGAGCGGGTGATCTCGGCCTCCCGGCCGATCAGGCTGTCCTCCAACCGGTCGATGTCAAGGACGACGCTGCCGTCCATCACGACCGAGTGCTCGACCTCGCTGCGTTCGATGCGGCACCCGGCGCCAATGGCCGAATGCGGACCGATGAAACTGTCGATCACCACGGTGTCCCGGCCGACGATGAGCGGGCCGCGCAACCGTGAGCGGACCACTCGGGCGCCGGCCTCGATCACCACCTCACCGACGACGTCGCACTGGTTGTCCACCTCGCCGTCGATGCGTGAGGACAGGCGGTCGAGGATCAATCGGTTGGCTTCCAGCAGCGGGGTCAGCTTGCCGGTGTCGATCCACCAACCGGTGAGCAGCTCGGCGGTGACGACCTCGCCGTCGTCGATCAGCCGCTGGATGGCGTCGGTGATCTCCAGTTCGCCGCGCTGGGACGGCTGGATGCCGGCGACGGCCTGGTGGATCCGCTGATCGAACAGGTACACCCCGACCAGGGCCAGATTCGACGGCGGATGCTCCGGCTTCTCGACGAGGGCGATCACGTTGCCCGAGCCGTCGAGCTCGGCGATCCCGAAGCGCTGCGGGTCGTCGACCGGCTTCAGCAGGATGCGCGCCGCAGCACGCCGAGAGTCGTCCTGGAAGGAACGGATGAACCCGCCGAGATCCTGCTCCAGCAGGTTGTCGCCGAGGAACATGACGAACTGGTCGTCGCCCAGGAAGTGACGAGCGATCAGGACGCAGTGGGCCAGACCGGCGGGCGAGTCCTGGGGGATGTAGGTGATCGAGCAGCCGAACTGAGCGCCGTCGCCGAGCGCGGCCATCACCTCGCGACGGGTCTCGCCGACGATGACGCCGATGTCGGTGATCCCGGCAGCCACCAGGGCATCGATGCCGTAGAACAGGATCGGGCGGTTGGCCACCGGCACCAGTTGCTTGGCGCTGGTGTAGGTGATCGGGCGAAGGCGCGTACCGGCACCGCCAGCGAGGATGAGCGCCTTCATCGAGGTGCAGTATGCCATCGCATCTGCGCCGAGCCGGTCAGATCATCATGTTCAGCTGGGTGACCACCGCGGTCCCGAGGGCGTCGTCCCCCTGCACCTCGATCGAGCCGCCCAGCGCCGCCACCGAGGCCCGGCCCAGCGCCAGCACGACGAAGGTCTCGGTGTCCAGGGTGATGGTGGCCAGTGGCGCCTGCTCCGAGTGGCCGACCACACCGGCCCGCCCTCCGTTGACCTCGACGGTGACGTCGCGCTGCGTCGGCCCGGTGATGATCAGCCGCACCGCTCGGCCCTCCGGGCAGCTCGCCCGCTTGCCGACGACGATGGGCAACGTCCGCAGCAGGCGGTCGATGGTGTGCCCGGCGGCAGGGGAGTCGAGGTTCCCCGGACGGTGCAGCGCCCGGCGGATGTCCTGCTCGTGCGACCACACGTCGAGGATGCGCACGTCGAGGAAGTCGGCGACCGTCCCCGGCCCGGTGGGGGTCATCGTCGGTTCGTCGAAGTAGGCGTCGTCGCCGGCGCGCAGCGTGGCCAGGCGGAGGGCGGCGAGGTCGTTCCATTCGGCGAGGACCTCGCCGCCCCGGCGCGCCCGGCGGGCGTCGATCTCGTTCTCGTTGAACTGCCCGATGGCGTTCTTGACGTGTTCGGCGTCGGCAGCCCGATGGGTCGTTGCCGGCAGCTTCTGCAGCAGACGCTCGGTGCCGATCAGGTGGGACACGGTGTCCTTGACGTCCCATCCCGGGCAGTCCGTCGGTGTCGCCCACTGCTCGTCGGTCAGGTCACTGCACAGCGTGGAGACGGCGGTGAACAAGGCAGTGAGCTGGTCGATGGTGGTGGTGGGGATCACCCGGTCATCTTCGCGCTGCGGTGGAGGCGCCAGTAGCCTTCGGCCCATGGATCGTCCGTCCCGGTTCGAGCACACCCGGTTCCTCGGTGACAAGCGCACCCAGCTGGTCTACGACCTCGACACCTGGGCGGATCGGGCGGTGATCGACGAGATCGTCGAGGCGGAGACGGGCCTGTGCTTCGGGCCGGATACCCTGGTCGAGGCGCGCAACCGGGGCTACCGGCTGGCTGCCCCCGGCATCCGCCGCCGCCGCCGCACACCTCGCGCCTAGGTGCCGCCGATGGTGATGAACGGGAACGGCGCCTTCGTTTCCGGAGGTCTGCGCCTGTCCCGCTACCTGGCGCGACCGTCCGGGCGGGTCGAGCCGTGCCCGGCGCTGATCCTCGCCCACGGCTTCCCCACGGGCCCGCTCGACGCCCGCCAGAGCGCCGGTACCTTCCCGGAGCTCGTCGACCGGATGTCCCACGAACTGGGCTGGACGGCGATGACCTTCACGTTTCGCGGCTGCGGCCAGAGCGAGGGTGACTTCTC
Source organism: Ilumatobacteraceae bacterium (assembly GCA_037045185.1). GTDB lineage: Bacteria > Actinomycetota > Acidimicrobiia > Acidimicrobiales > Ilumatobacteraceae > JAKOUY01. The sequence goes on along the minus strand of JBAOHQ010000003.1, from coordinate 95,354 downwards.
CCTGCAGGGTTGGGTCGACGACCTGCGCCTGGCGGTGGACCATGTCATCGCCGAGGCCTCCCCGTCGGGCGTCTGGCTGGTCGGGACGGGGGCCGGCGGCTCGCTCGGGGTGTGCGTCGGCGCCGACGACCCTCGCGTGCGCGGTGCGGCGCTGCTCAGCTCCCGGTCGGACTTCGACGACTGGGCGGCCCAGCCACGCAAGTTCCTCGATCACGCCAGGGAGATCGGCGCGGTGCGCACCCCCGGGTTTCCCAAGGCCCAGGACGAGTGGGCGCGTGAGCTCCGCCGCTTCCGTCCCGTGGACGCCGCCCGCCGCTTCGCGCCCCGACCGATGCTGGTGCTGCACGGCGAGGACGACGACAGCGTGCCGCCCATCGAAGCTCGCCAACTGGTGGCAGCGCACGGCGCGGCGGAACTGCGCATCATTCCCGGCGCCGGGCACCGGCTGCGCCACGACCCGCGGGCCATCGCGATCCTCCTCGGCTGGCTGGACCGCCAGCGCAGCTGAGCCCGGGCGCGCCCGTCAGGTGGCAAAGCCCTGCGGATGCTCGCTGTGCCAGCGCCAGGCGGAGTCGATGATCTGGTCGAGGGTGCGATACGCCGACCAGCCGAGGGTGGTCCGGGCGAAGGCCGGGTCGGCGAAGGTGGCCACGGGGTCACCGCTGCGCCGCCCTCCCACTCGGTAGGGCACCTCCCGACCGGAGATCCGCTGGGCCGCCGTGATGACCTCCAGCACGCTGGTGCCGGTCCCGGTGCCCACGTTGACGGCCACTGTCGCGCCGCCGCCGTCGAGGTAGGTGAGGGCGGCGAGGTGGGCGTCGGCCAGGTCGTCGACGTGGATGTAGTCACGGATGCACGTCCCGTCGGACGTTGGGTAGTCGTCACCGAAGACGGTGAGCGCCGGGGAGTAGCCGAGGGTGGCCTTCATCACCAGCGGGATGAGGTTCTGCGAATACCGCCAGTCCTCGCCGATCCGGCAGTCGTCGCTGGCGCCTGCCGCGTTGAAGTAGCGCAGGCTGACGCTGCGCAGCCCGTGGGTGACGGCGTACCAGCCGAGGATCCGCTCCACCATTGCCTTGGACTCGGCGTAGACGCTCTCCGGGTGGATCGGCGCGGTCTCGTCCACCGGGTTGCTGAGCGGAGTCCCGTAGACCGAGCACGACGAGGAGAAGACGAGTTGGTCGACTCCGGCGGCGAGGAGCGCCTCCACCAGGCGGGTGGTGCCGGCGACGTTGTTCAGCCAGTACCGTGCCGGATCGGTCATCGACTCGCCAACCGCCTTGTACGCGGCGAAGTGGACCACCTGCGAGATCCCCCGGTCACGGCACAGCGACATCACCAACTCCTGGTCGGCGATGTCGCCCACGACCAGTTCGGCCTCGATCACCGCCTCACGGTGGCCGAGTTCGAGGGAGTCGAGCACCACGACCTCCTCGCCACGTCGGGTGAGCTGGCGGACGGTGTGCGAGCCGATGTAGCCGGCGCCGCCGGTGACGAGGGTGGTCATGGACGGCGAATGTACCCGGGCGTGCGGTCCGTCGCCCGGCGACGCGCCCTCACAGCCGGCGACTCCCGGTAGTAGCATCACCACGAAATGCGTGAACGATTCCGGCGGAGGGTTCGTCAGCACCTTCGTGGCCGGAACGATCCGTTGTCACGATTGGCGCGACGTACCAGGCACCTCGCCGGCCGTGGCCTTCCTCGGGCCGTTCGGGCGTTGGACGGCGCCATCCACCGGCGTGTTCAGCCCGTGCGCCGGCTGACCGGGCGCGCCGTCCGCTTCGCCCGGCGGATGATCCGTGATCCGCAGCGACGCCGCATGGAGATCGAGACCACCCTGGCGGCGCGCTCCGTCGACGCCCTGCTGACCGGCCCGCTGGTCAGCGTCGTCATCGTCACTCACGACGGACTCCGCTACCTGGAGCGTCTGTTGCCGGCGCTGGAGCGATCGGTGTACTCGGACATCGAGGTGATCGTGGTCGACAACGCCTCGACCGACGGAACCGCCGCCTACCTCGCCCGGCCATGGCGGATGGGCGTCCGGGTCATTGCCAACGACAACAACGAGAGCTTCTCCCACGCCAACAACCAGGCCGCAGCAGTCGCCGCCGGGACGATGCTGCTGTTTCTCAACAACGATGTCGAACCGATCGTCGACACCTGGCTGGGGTCGATGGTCCAGGCGTTGGAAGAGGATCCGTGCCGCGTCGCAGCCGGGGCCGTGCTCGTCTATTCGGGCGACGGCCGCCGCACGGACTTCACCGTCCAGCATCGGGGCATCGACCTGGTCATCCGCGACGGCGCCCCCTTCGCCGTCAACGTCACCGCCGGCGATCCACTCGATCGATCCCTGGACGCCACGGTCGATGTCGAGGCTGCAACCGCCGCAGCGCTGCTCGTTCGCGCCGACGCGTTCCGCGTGGTCGGGGGATTCGACCCCACGTACGTGTACGGGGCCGAGGACGTGGACCTGTGCCTGCGCCTGTCCGAACTGGGGCGGATCGTGGTGGTGGGACAAGCGAGGATGTTCCACGACGAGTCTGCGACGCTGCGCGATCAGGACCGGACCGAGCGCCGGTACTCGCGCGACGAGAACTGGCAGCACTTCGCTGCGGTGTGGGGCCCATCGATCGTCCGGCGTCTCCACCGCGCCCACCTGGCGGGTCGAGACCTTGCCGGCAAGCGCCGTCGACCCACCGCGGCCATCACCGTGACACGGGACGATCCGTCGGCGGGGTGGGGCGATTACTACACCGCCCACGAGTTGGGCGGTGCGCTCGGCGCGCTCGGCTGGGACGTCGTCTACATCGAACGGTTCCGTGACCGGTGGTACCGGCTCGAGGCCGCCGACGTGGTGATCGCCCTGCTGGACTCCTACGACGCCCGGCGGGCGCCATGCGACGCGATCACGGTGGCCTGGATCCGCAACTGGGTCGATCGGTGGGTGAGCCGACCATGGTTCGACCGATTCGACACCGTGCTGTGCGGCAGCGGCGACGCCGCCGCGGCCGTCGCCCGGCGGACGTGTCACGAGCCGCACGTCGTCCCCCTGGCGACGAACCCGCAGCGCTTCTCTCCCGGCGGCGGCGTGGCCGAGTTCGCTGCCGACTACGCCTTCACCGGCAACAACTGGGGGTCCGGGCGTGACCTGTTGACTCAGCTCGACGTGCGCGATGGTGAGCGCTTCGTCCTGTGCGGCAAGGGGTGGGAAGGCTGTACCGGCGAAGGGGTCACCCAATGCGGGCATGTCGACTATGACCGGTTGGTCGATGTCTACCGGTCGGCGCGAATCGTGCTCGACGACACTGCCGCGCCAACCCGCCAGCACCACTTCCTCAACAGCCGCGTGTTCGACGCGCTCGCTGCGGGCGCCCTGGTGCTCACCGACAACCGCCGAGCCTCCGAAGAGCTGTTCGATGGTCTCCTGCCCTGTTTCGAGTCGGCGGCCGACCTGCGCCGGCAGCTCGATCGTTACCTCGCCGACGACGAGTTGCGAACCGCGACCGCGGCGGAACTGCGCAGGCGCGTCCTCGACCGGTACACGTATCCGGCGGTCGCCCGGCGGCTGATCGACTGCGTCGACGCCGATCTGCAACGACCGTCTGTCGCCCTGCGCATCGGTGTGCCGTCCGAGGAGGTGCTGGAGCATTGGGGCGACACGCACTACGCCCGGTCACTCGCCGCCAGCCTTCGGGCCCGCGGCTTCTCGACCCGGACGCAGCTCAGGTCGCAGTGGAACGAGCCGGGATCGCACAACGTCGATGCCGCGATCCACCTACGCGGCCTGGGGCGGTGCACCCCCAATCCCCGTCACGTCAACATCTTGTGGATCATCAGCCATCCCGACGAGGTGACCGTGGACGAGTGCGACGACTACGACGTCGTGTTCGTCGCTTCGGAGCTGTTGGCCGATCGGCTCCACGGCGCGACCACTGCCGAGGTGGTCTACCTGCCACAGGCCACCGACGCCCGGCGCTTCCGGCCCACCGCACCCGACCCGGCGCTGGCCCATGACGTGCTGTTCGTGGGGAACAGTCGCAACACCCAGCGCCATGGCGTTGCCTGGGCAGCGGCCGTCGAGCTCCCGCTCACGGTGTACGGCAGCGGCTGGGAGGGCAGGATTCCTCCGGCGCTCGTCCGTGACACCTACTACCCGAACGAGGATCTCGGGCGGTTGTACGCCTCGGCCAAGGTGGTGCTGAACGATCACTGGCCGGACATGGCCCGGATGGGATTCGTCTCCAACCGGGTCTTCGACGTCCTCGGGGCCGGTGGTGTGGTGGTGAGCGATCCGGTGCCCGGGATGGAGGAGCTGTTCGGTGACCTCGTACCCACCTACTCGTCAGCAGCCGAGCTGGACGACCTGGTGACAAGCCTGCTGGCCGACGAGCCACGACGCCGCGAGATCGGCCGCCGCGGCGCGGCGCTGGTGGCCGCTCATCACACCATGGACCAGCGGGCCGACGTGCTCGCCACCTGGCTCCGCGACGGCATCGCCCGCCGGGCTGCGGATGTCAGCGACGCCGCCGTCTCCGACTTGATGACGAAGAGGATGCCCGGATACACGTGCACCTCGGCAACGTCGGCGGTGTCGATGGGCGGGCGCGGTCCCCAGCCGGGATGCTGGACGTAGGTCACGTCTCCGGCCTGGACGTCGTCGACCAGCACCTTGGCCAAGCCGATCGCCGTCGAGCCCTTCGCCGGGATGGATCCGCCGAAGGACTCCCAGTAGCTCGTGTGCAGGTCCTCGACGACGTAGACGCTGCCGGGCGGCATGAGCGGGAAGAGGTGGCGGAACGAGGCCCACGCATGGGTGTCGAGGTGAGACCCGTCGTCGACGACCAGATCGGGTGGGCCGCCGAGTGCCTCGATGACCTGGTTCAAGGCGGCGGGGTCTGCCTGGTCACCGCGCACGAACCCCACCCGCCGGCCAAGTCGCACGTTCTTGTCGCTGATGTCCAGTCCGACGATCCACGAACGGCAGAGGTAGTCACGCCACACGGCGAGCGACCCACCCGGCCTCGGACGCTTGTACCCTCCCACGCCGATCTCCAGGACGCGCATCGCCGACAGCCGGCGGGAGGAGAGGTGGCGGACGTAGTACCGGTCGTAGCCGTGGCTCAGCTTGTCGGTCCGCCCGTACAGCTGGATGATCCGTTTCAGCGGGAGCACGGTTCCCACGCGCAGCACGGGCGCCACCCGGTTGACGGCGCCGAGCGGGTTGCGTGCCACGCGGCGCACGAGGTTGACCATCGGGCTCACCCTAGTCACGGAGCACGCCCGCGCAAGCGGCCCGCGTCACGGCGCACCCCATCGCCCGGCGGTGGCAGGCCGGCCACGCCTGGGAGCGAGTCGACGGTGGTGATCACCGACGCCGGCTAGCGAAACGAGGTGACGATCACCGTGAGTCGTGCGGTCCCGCCTGACCTGGTCACGCCGTGGTGGTTCCGATCACCGGATCACAGTCGTTCGACATTCGCACCGCTCATCGACCCGCGGGTGTCCAGCACGAGCGCGGCCCGCCTGGCGACCGCGTCCAGGTCGAACTGCCGATGGCCTTGGAGCACCAGCGCCAGATCGCAGCGCGCGCACGCCTCGTCGGCATCGGCGGCGACGTCCAGCACCACACCGTCCACGTCGAAGGTGCGCACGTACGGATCGACGGCGACCACCTTGGCGCCGAGGTCGAGCAGCCGGCGAATGATCGGTCGCGCCGGGGTCTCGCGCTCGTCGGCCACGTTGGCCTTGTAGGTCAGGCCGAGCACGGTGATGGTGCTGCCGCGCACGGACTTGGAGACGCCGTTGAGCATGCTCTGGGCCCTGGCGACGACGTAGGCGGGCATCCGCCCGCTGACCTCCTGGGCCAGTTCCACGAAGCGGAACGGGTAGCCGAGCCGGCGAACCTGGTAGGAGAGGTAGTTCGGGTCGATGGGGATGCAGTGCCCACCGACGCCGGGCCCAGGGTAGAACGCCTCGAACCCGAACGGCTTGGAGCTGGCGGCGCGAATGGCATCCCACAGGTCGATGCCCAGTTCGTGGGAGAACACCGCCATCTCGTTGACCAGGGCGATGTTCACGTGGCGGTACGTGTTCTCCAGCAGCTTGGCCAGCTCGGCCTCACGGCACCCAGCGGTCCGCACGACCTCGTCGACGATCCGCCCGTAGAACGCCTCGGCGCGGTCCCCGCAGGCGGTGGTGTAGCCGCCCACCACCTTGGGCGTGTTCGTCAGCGTATAGGTGTGGTTGCCGGGGTCGATGCGCTCCGGGCTGAACGCCAGGGCGAACTCCCGACCGGCGACGAGCCCGCTGGTTTCCAGGATCTCGCGGACCGGCCCGTCGGTGGTGCCCGGGTACGTGGTGGACTCCAGGACCACCAGTGCTCCCAGTGTGAGGTGGCTCGCGGTGGCTGCCGCAGCGGCGCGCACGGCGTCGAGATCGGGCGCCTGGTGCTCGTCGAGGGGCGTGGGCACGCAGATGACCACCGTGGCGGCGCTGGCGATGGCGGTGGCGTCGGTGGTCGCCCGGAACCCGTTGCCGAGGGCCTCCGCCAGCTGGGCGTCGCTGATGTCGTCGACGTGTGAGCGGCCGGCGTTCAGCCGCTCGACGACGGCGGCGTTGGTGTCCAGCCCGACGGTGCGGTAGCCGCGTGCTGCGGCGGCGACGGCGAGCGGCAGCCCGACGTAGCCGAGCCCGATGACGACCAGAGCGTCAGGGTGGGCGTTCACAGGAAGGCGAACTCCGGCTTGCCGTCACCGATCATCTGGGCGTTGTCGGCATCGGTGATCTGGCTGCTGCTGATGGTCCAGGTGTGCGAGGACGTGTCCGTCCGGCGGATCAGCGTGAAGTTGAACCGGTCCGCGGCGTAGATCCTCATGCCGGCGTCCATCACGTTGCGCAGAAACCCGCCGTCGGAACCACGGGCCCAGCTGGGGAACGTCGCCCGCTCGACGACCGAGGACCGCCACACCAGCGTGCCGCCCGCCAGCCAGTGGGTGAAGCGGTGCTCGCAGTCGGGGTAGCGCAAGATGGTGGAGTTCGAGGTCTGCAGGTACGTGTAGTGGGCGTGCTTGCCGACCACGTCGGCGCGGCTGAACTGGGCCGCTAGGAGCAGGTCGGTGAAGTAGCGGTCGCCGTACAGGTCGTCGTCGTCGATCTTGGCGTAGTAGTCGGCGTTGACCAGAGTGGTGCCTCGATTGAGGTGATCGCCGAGGGTGGTCGTCAGATCTTGCTGCACCGCGACGAGCCGGTCGGCGGGTAGCCGGTCAAGGTTCAGCTCGGCGGGGTCGAAGCTGCTGAGCAGGGCGATGCGCAGTTCCACGTCGGTCTGGTCCAGTTGGGCCAGCCAATCCACGGTGCGCTGGGCGTCGGGTTGCCGGCAGGTGGCCAGGACCACGCCGATCGTCGGCACGCGCCGGGTGGGCAGGGCGATGTTGCACCATCCGGCGACGTCGGCCAGCCGGTGCGTCCACGTGTGACGGCTGTGCGCCTCCCGGTAGGCCTGGTGGCCGGCCAGCGCCGGGTCTCGATCCGCGGTGGACCCGGCGGCGCAGGCTCTGGCGACGACGGTCAGGTCGCCGGCCATCGCCGGCGATTCACCCACCACCTCCACCGACTCGTACAGCCGGCACAGGCTGAGGAACTGCTCGGCGGAGACGGATCCGTGGTCGTTCTCGGCCCGCCGTGAGGGACTGACCGGGACGACGGCGGCGTCAGGGATCGCCAGCGTGAACACGTCGGCGGAGGTCTCGGTGGATGCTCGTGGGGCCTCGCCGAGGTACACGACGGCCGGTCCGGGTCGCCGGGTGCGCCGGCCGTCACCTGGCTGGCGCGGGTTGTGCAGGTCCACCTGCGCCGCGGCGGCGAGAACGTGGACCCGTTCGTGGCCCAGCTTGCGACGGTAGCGATCGACGTCGTCGGCGTGGATGACGGCCACCACGTCCACCATTCCGGCGATCGCCGAGTTCTCTTCGCTTGACCCATGGCGATCCCAGAACATCGTGGTCACGCCGTGGCGGGCATAGGCGGCGATGGTGGCGGCCGCGCCGGGCGCGGTGGGTTTGCCGGACGTCACCAGCAGGAGATCCACCGCCGGGGGGCCCGACAACGTGCTGGACGCGGCGGTGGCGTGGCACTCGGTGGCCAGGACGTCGAGCAGGGCGCTGTCGCCCAGCACGGCGATGCGCATCGGCGTGCGTCGGGTGGGTGCTGGCCGGTCGTAGGCAGGTGGCTGGATCAGTTCGCCGAGGTCGTCGAACCCGACGCGGCTCACTGCGGTGGGGGCGGCCGATCGCAGGCCCACCTCCACCACGGCCGCTCGCCCGAGCGAGTCGACCACCCATCGGCCGGCGCCGACGGGAGTGTCCAGGACCGCCACGTCGCCGATGACTCGCCCGGCGGCGGACCGCCATCGCAGGCTGACCTCGACCTCCGCGGACGGCTCGTCCGCCGCAACGGACACCAAGTACCGGCGCCGCGGCGCTACGTGATGGACGAACCAGCGCACCGCCGGTTCGGCCGTGATGTCCGTGGCCCCGAGGGGAAGCACGTCGGTGGCCACGCCGGCCACGCGGCGGCTGGCCCGCAGCGCGGCCACGACAGGCGCGGTGTGTGGCGCCCGCCGCACGGCGCGCTCGGCGCGCCGCGCGCCGCGGCCAGCAGCGTGCGCCGTCGCGCCTCGGGTATGCGCAGGAACTGGCGGGCGAGACGAGACCGATCTGGTGTCATCGGTCCGCCTCCACGGGGGATCACGGTATCCAACTGATCGGCGCGGTGCGGGTCATATCAGCGGGGGCCTGCCGAGGCGGGTGAGCCGCGCCACGGTACGCCATCGCATTGGCCGGCGCGGCCCGAGCGGCGCCCGCCACGCCCGCCAGCCGGTGACGGCCGTGGTCCGCAACGCCGCCCGGCCGTTGCGCGCCCCGGCGATGGCGGTCCACAGGGCGAGGTGGATGACGGCGATCGGCAGCGGGAGGTTGCGGTGCGCGGCCCAGGCCCGGTTCCGCGCCGTGCGCTCCAGCACGGTGGCCTGGCGAGACGGGACCGAACGGGGGTGGAACAGCACGCAGCGCGGCTCGTACCACAGCGACCACCCGGCGTCCACCAGCCGCCACATCAGGTCCGTCTCCTCCATCGCGAAGACGAACCCGTCCGGGTAACCGCCGACGGCCTGAAATGCCGCGGCGCGGATGGCGCAGGCGCCGCCGAGGAATCCGGCTACCGGGCCGGCCACGCCGGCGCCCCGCCGCCCGGGCCGGGGGATGTGGCGGGCGGCGGTCTCCCCCTGCTCGTCCACCAGCCGCCAGCCGACGACTGCCAGGTCGGGCGAACGGTCGAAGCGGGCCGCGGTGACGGCGAGGACATCGTCGCCGCGCAGTTCGGCATCGTCGTCGACGAAGGCCACGATGCGCCCGGTGGCCGCGGCGGCGCCGACGTTGCGGCCGGCCGGGACACCGACGTTGTCGGTCAGATCGATGCGGCGCACGCCCTCGGGCACGTCCACCGTTGCCGGGCCGTTGACCACCACGATGCACTCAGTGGTCACGCCGCGCTGGCGCAGGATCGACGCCAGCGCGGCCGAGAGCTGATCCGGCCGGTTGCCCATCGTCAACACCACGGCGCTGATGTCCGGACCGGTGGGGTGCGCTGGTCGCCCGGTGGAGGTCATCCGCCGGGAGGCTACCGGCCGGCGCCGCGGCCGAGCAGCCTCGCCGGCCGGGCGGTCAGGAACCCGGCGCCCCACGACAGGTGCATCGTGGCCAGCACGGCGGCCGTCCGCAGCGGGCTGCGGCGGTCGATCATGGCTGCCGCCGTGGTGGCGGCGACCGCGTAGCCGGCGGCGGGCAGCAGGCCCCACAGCGACAGCGGGACCACGACCAGGCCACCGCTGATGAGGGCGGTGACGACGGCCGGCGCCGCCTGGCGGGCTTTCAACGAGGTGGGGTGCAGTGTCAGGACCGCCCGCTTCCAGCGGCCGTATTCGAGGTACTGACGGGCCAACCGGGCGAACGAACCCCGCGGCCGGTACTCGACCCACAAATCAGGGTCGAACCACACGACACCCCCGCCGGCACGCAGGCGGATGTTCAGCTCGTAGTCCTGGTTGCGGATCAGGCGTTCGTCGAACAGCCCGGCACGCTCGAGGGCGTCGCGTTGGAACACGCCGAGGTACACGGTGTCCACCGGACCAGCCGCCCCACCGGTGTGGAAGGCCGCCCCACCGGTGCCGGCGAACGACGACATCACCGCCGCCACGGTGCGTTCGAATGGCGTGGCGCCCACCGGCCGTTGCACCCCACCGACGTTGACCGCGCCGGTTCGCTGGATGGTGGCCACCGCGGTGCGGATGTAGCCGGGGGACAGGGCGGAGTGCCCGTCGACGCGCACCACGATGTCGCTGGTGGTCGCCCGGATCGCCGCGTTGAGGGCGGCGGGCGTGAGCCCCGATGGGTTGTCCACGACCCGGACCCGCGGCTCCTCGGCCGCCAGTTGGGCGGCCACTGCTTCGGTCCCGTCGGTGCTTGGACCCACCGCCAGGCACACCTCGAACGGGACCGGGTACACCTGGTTCAGCACGGTGGAGACCGCGCGGCGCAGGTGCGCGGCCTCGTTGCGCACGGGAATGATCACGGCAACCGACGGCGGCGCGTCGACCCGGTGGTCGTGCTCACTCACGTCGTTCTCCACCCGCTTACTGTACGGCGACCCGTCGGAAGCTCCGGATGGTGATGTCCTCAGACACGCCCGGTCACCACGGTCCACACGGTCCGCAGGATGATCTGGATGTCGAGCAGCAGCGACCAGTTCACCGCGTACTGCAGGTCGTAGCCCAACTTGTCGTCGGCGGGCGTGTCGTAGCGGCCCTGCACCTGGGCCAGACCGGTGAGCCCGGGGACCAGGGAGTGGCGGCGGCCGTAGCCGGGCACGCGTGGCTCGATCTCCTCGATGAGCTCGGGGCGTTCCGGCCGTGGCCCCACCAACGACATCTCGCCACGCAGGACGTTCCACACCTGGGGCAGTTCGTCGGCCCGGGTGGTGCGCATCCACGACAGGCCGCGGATGATGCGCGGGTCACCCTTCCCGCTGAGTTGCGGGCCGGCGGCTTCGGCGTCGGGGCGCATCGTGCGGAACTTGACGAGCACGAAGGTGCTGCCATCGCGGCCGACGCGGCGCTGCCGGTAGATCACCGGGCGTCCGGCGCGGATGCGCACGTACAGCCACAATCCGCCGAGCACGGCGAGGATCAGCGGCGAGCAGACCAGCAGGACGATGAGGTCGAACAGCCGCTTGAGGTGCTCCTGGTGCGGTGACATCGAATGGGTGCGGATGCGGGTGAACGGCAACCCGGCGATCTCGCGCACGGATCGCAGACCGAGCAGCGTCTCGTGGGCGCCGACGCGCTGGTGGATGCCGATGCCGATGTCGTCCAGCGTGCTGAGCGGCTCGGGGAACATCGGCTCGAACGCCGCCAGGTCCAGCAGCAGGATGTCGGTTGGATTGGTGTCCACGACCGCGTCCAGCAACTCGTCGGTGCGCTCCACGCTGCCCACCACCTTGGTGACGCGCCCACCCGCGCCGCGCCCGAGGTGCGCAGCCGTCACCTCGATCGGCCCGGCCTTGCCCACCAGCAGGACGCGGCGAGGGGCCACGGCGGATCTGGGCCAGGCGATCGCTGAGTGCCCGGTTGAACATCAGCACGACGCAGCCCAGCAGGAAGAAGGCGATCAGGTTGGCGCGTGGCATCAGGTAGCGCTCGCTGAACAGGGTGATCAAGCTGTCGATGCCCACCCCGATGGCCATCGCCCCAGCCACCCGCGGCAACCACGGTGGCGTCCCCAGGCGCGGCTGGCGCTCGTAGAGCCCGCCGAAGTAGTTGACCAGCAACTGCACCGTCGTGGCGATGACGAAGCCGACGAGGTAGTGGTACAGGCGAAAGCGCGGCCAGTGCAGCCCGAAACGGAACAGGTTGATCGACAGCGCCGCGGCGTACAGCCCGACCGCGTCGAGGACGAACAACAGGCGGAACCCGTGGTTCCACAGCCAGCGCAGGAGCGTGCCGATCGGTCCGCTGGGTCCCGCCGCCGGCCGGCGCAGGCGCAGGGTGGCCCCGGTGTCGTCTCGGGCCAACCGCTGATCCGCAGGTCCGCCGTCGCTCATGGTCTCACGGTAGTGACTCAGACCGTGACGGCCGGGTTCCCCGCCTCCGGATCGATGCCGTGGCGGGCGATCGCTGCCGCCACCTCGTCGGCCGAGGCCGAACCGTCGGCGCGCAAGGCGTCGAGCACGGCAACGGCCACATGACCGGCGTCGATCTCGAAGAACCGCCGGAGGGCCTCACGGGTGTCGCTGCGCCCCATCCCGTCGGTGCCGAGGGGGACGAACGTACGCTCTGGCAGGAAGCGGGCGATCTGGTCGCTGGTGCCCTTCATGAAGTCGCTGACCGTGACGATCGGGCCGGGGGCGTCGGCCAGCAGGCGGGCCACCAGCGGCTGGCGGGGTTCGTCGGCGGGGTGCAGGCGGTTCCAGCGCTCGGTCGCCAGGGCGTCGTCACGCAGGGCCTTGTACGACGTGGCCGACCACAGCTCGACACCGACCCCGTGATGCTCGGCGAGGTCAGCGGCTGCGGCCGTCGCCGCCCCGTAGGCCGAGCCGCTGAACAGCAGGGTGGCCCGGCGCTCGGTGCCCTCGGCTGCGGGCGTCCAGCGGTACAGGCCGCGGACCACGTCCTCGGCCGTCACGTGCTCGGGCTGGGCCGGCATCGGGTAGTTCTCGTTGTACAGGGTGATGTAGTAGAAGACGTCGGGATCGGGGTGCGCCCCGCCGTACATCCGCTCGATGCCGGTCTGGATGATGGCCGCCACCTCGAAGGCGAAGGCCGGGTCGTAGGCCTGGCACGGCGGGACGGTGCCGGCGATCACCAGGCTGTGGCCGTCCTGGTGCTGCAGCCCTTCGCCCAGCAGCGTGGTGCGCCCGGCGGTGGCCCCCATCAGGAACCCGCGGCAGCGGGCGTCTGCCGCCTGCCAGATCAGGTCGCCGACGCGCTGGAAGCCGAACATCGAATAGAACGTGTACAGCGGGATCATCGGCACCCCACGAGTGGCGTAGGCCGTGCCGGCGGCGATGAAGCTGGCCATCGACCCGGCCTCGGTGATGCCCTCCTCGAGGATCTGCCCGGAGGTCGACTCGGCGTACCACAGCATCAGGTCGTGGTCGACCGGCTCGTACTGCTGGCCGTGGGCCGCGTAGATCTTCAGCTCGGGGAACAGCGAGTCCATGCCGAAGGTGCGACCTTCGTCGGGGACGATGGGCACGATGTGCTTGCCGACGGTGGTGTCCCTGGCCAGGTTGCGCAGCAGTCGGGTGAAGCCCATCGTGGTGCTGACCGACTGCCCGGCCGACCCCCCACGGAGCTCGGCGAAGGTGGTGTCGGCGGGTTGCCCCATCGGCTTGCGCGCCCTGGACAGCCGCTTGGGGATCAACCCGCCCAGCATCTTGCGGCGCTCCATCATGTAGTGGAACTCGATGGAGTCCTTCGATGGGCGGAAGTAGGGGAAGCCGTTCTCCCGCTCGATCAGCTCGTCGGGGATCTCGTCGTGGAGGTGCAGCCGGTCGCGCAGCAGCAGCATCTGCTCCTTGGTCATCTTCTTGATCTGGTGCGTGGAGTTGCGCCCCTCGAAACCGGGACCGAGGGTCCAGCCCTTCACGGTCTTGCACAGGATGGCGGTGGGTGCACCGGTGCCGAGGTTCTCGGTGGCGGCCTTGTACGCCGCATAGAGCTTGCGGTAGTCGTGGCCGCCGCGCGGCAGGTGCTGCAGCTCGGCGTCGCTGAGGTGGGCGACGAGCTGGCGCAGGCGCGGGTCGGGACCGAAGAAGTGCTCGCGAATGTAGGCGCCGTCCTCCACGCTGTAGCGCTGGAACTCGCCGTCCACGGTGGTGTTCAGCTGGTTCAGCAGCACGCCGTCTTTGTCCTTGGCGAGCAACTCGTCCCACTTCGATCCGAGGATGACCTTGATCACGTTCCACCCGGCGCCGCGGAACTGGGCCTCGAGCTCCTGGATGATCTTGCCGTTGCCTCGCACCGGGCCGTCGAGGCGCTGCAGGTTGCAGTTGACGACGAAGATGAGGTTGTCGAGCTTCTCCCGGCTGGCCAGCGAGATGGCCCCGAGGGACTCGGGCTCGTCGGTCTCGCCGTCGCCGAGGAAGGCCCACACCCGGCTGTTGCTGGTGTCGTCGATCTGCCGGTTCAGCAGGTAGCGGTTGAACCGCGCCTGGTACAGCGCGGCCAGCGGGCCAAGGCCCATGCTGACCGTCGGGTACTCCCAGAAGTCGGGCATCAGCCGCGGATGCGGGTAGCTGGACAGACCCTGGCCGCCGCGGCCGATCTCGCGCCGGAACTGATCGAGGTCGGCCTCGTCGAGACGGCGTTCGAGGAAGGCCCTGGCGTACACGCCGGGGGTGGCATGACCCTGGAAGTAGATGTGGTCGCCGGCGCCGAGGTCTTCCTTGCCGCGGAAGAAGTGGTTGAACCCGATCTCGTACAGGCTGGCCGAGCTGGCGAAGGTGGACAGGTGCCCGCCGATGCCGTCGGCGGCCTTGTTCGCCCGCACCACCATGACCGCGGCGTTCCAGCGGATGAAGGCCCGGATCCGCCGCTCGATGTGCTCGTCGCCGGGGAACCACGGCTCGGCTTCGCGCGGGATCGTGTTGACGTACGGGGTGCTCACCGTGGCCGGGAAGCTGACCTGCAGCTCACGAGCCCGTTCCAGCAGCTTGGAGAGCAAGAACCTGGCACGTGGCTTGCCACGGGCGTCGATCACGGCGTCGAGGCTGTCCAGCCACTCGCGGGTCTCGGCAGCGTCGGTGTCCGGGAGCTGGTTGACGTACCCGTCAAAGATCATTGGAGCAGTCTGCCACCGCTACTCGGGGGTAACGCCCGTAGGGTGATCGGAGTGCCCAACCAGTCGATCGAGGTGTACACCGATGGCGCCTGCTCGGGGAATCCCGGGCCCGGCGGGTGGGCCTGGGCGGTGGCGCCCGAGGGCGCACACCGTGCCAGCGGTGGCGAGGAACACACCACCAACCAGCGGATGGAGATCATGGCGGTGCTCGATGCGCTGCGCTCGCTGGACGGTGACCTCACCGTCGTCAGCGACTCGACCTATGTCGTGAACTGCTTTCGTGACCGGTGGTACGAGCGGTGGATGAAGAACGGGTGGCGCAACTCGAAGAAGGAGCCCGTGGCCAACACCGACCTCTGGGCGCCGCTCATCGCCCTGTACCTGAAACGCCGCCCGGCGTTCCGCTGGGTGAAGGGCCACAGCGGGGACCCGATGAACGATCTGGTCGACCGCCTCGCCGTTGCCGCCGCCGCCGACCCGGCAGCGCTGCGTCCGCGAGTCGTGTCCGGCGAGACGGACACCGCCGCACCCACGCTGTTCTGACCGGCCCGCGTAGCGTGGGGCCGGTGAGTCGGGCGCCTCGGCAGTATCACTTCCCTGACGATCGCCCTCGGCTCCGCGGGGTGTCGCACCAGTACGCGGCCTGGGCCTTCGCCGCGGCGTTCGCCGTGCTCGTTGCCCTCGCTCCCGACTGGGCGGGGCGCGGCTGGGTCGCGGCCCACGCCGTGGGCATCACCGGCATGCTGGTCTCCAGCGCCGTCTACCACCGCGCCGCGGTCTCACCCACCGCACGCCACCGGCTGCGGCGCCTCGACCACTCGGCCATCCAGTTGGCAATCGCCGGGTCGTATACCGGCGTGGCCGGACTGGCACTCGAAGGAACCCATCGCACGGTCATGCTGGCGATCGTGTGGGCGGCGGCGCTGACCGGCATCGGCCTCCGCCTGTTCGTGTTCGACGGGTTGCACCCGTTGATCGGCGCCTCGTACATCGCCGTCGGCTGGGTGGCGTTGGTCGACGCGCCCACCCTCGTGGATCACCTCACCGGCGGGCAGTTCGCCCTGCTGCTGTCCGGCGGGGTGATGTACACGGTGGGCGCGCTGGTCCTGGCGGTGCGCCGGCCGAACCCGTGGCCAGCCGTGTTCGGGTTCCACGAGATCTTCCACGCCCTCGTCGTCGCCGCCGCGGCGTGCCACGTCCTGATCACCTGGTGGCTGCTGGTCGACCGCCGTCACTGACTTGATGGCCGGCCGACCCGGCCGTCCATACTGAGTCCATGGAGCTGAGTTACCCGCTCGAGGCCGAGGCCTTCCGAGTTGAGATCCGTGCCTGGTTGGCCGAACACCTGCCGGCAGGGTGGGGGACCCCCGGATTCGAGATGACCCCGGAGGAGCGCCAATCGTTCAACGAGCGCTGGCCGTCGACGCTGCACGAGGGTGGATGGATCTGCGCGACGTGGCCCAAGGAATACGGCGGCAAGGGCCTGTCCACGATGGAGGGCGTGGTGCTGGCCGAGGAGTTCGCCCGGGTCAAGGCCCCGCTGCGCGCCGACTTCTTCGGTGACACGCTGGTGGGCCCGACGATCCTGCAGTGGGGCACCGAGGAGCAGAAGCAGTTCTTCCTGCCACGCATCCTCAACGGGACGATGGCGTGGTGCCAGGGGTTCAGCGAGCCCAACAGCGGTTCGGATCTGGCGTCGCTGAAGACGACGGCGGTGCTGGACGGCGACGAGTGGATCATCAACGGTCAGAAGGTGTGGACCACCCAGGGCTACGACGCCGACTACTGCTTCCTGCTCACTCGGACGGACCCCGAGGCCCCCAAGCACAAGGGCATCAGCTACCTGCTGGTCCCGATGAAGCAGCCGGGTGTTGAGGTCCGCGGGATCACCCAACCGGACGGCACGGCCGAGTTCTGCGAGGTGTTCTTCTCCGATGCTCGGTGCCCGAGGGACAACGTGGTCGGCGGCGTGAACAACGGCTGGAAGGTGGCCAACTCGACGTTGGCGTTCGAGCGCGGCATGAGCGCCACTACCGGGTACCGGCGCTTCGAGGAGGAGTACCGGCTGATGGTGGAGGCGGCCACCGAGCGCGGCGTGCTCTGCGATGCCTCGATCCGCCAGCGGTTGATGCGCTACTACACCAAGATCCAGATCCTGCGGATCAACGGCTTGCGCTCGCTGTCGGCGACCGTCTCGGGCCGCAAGGACCCCGGCGTCGCCGCGCTGGGCGCCGGGAACAAGGCCTTCTGGAGCGAGATGCATCAACAGGCGATGGAGTTGGCGCTGGACATCTTCGGCCCGGCGTCGATGCTGGCCGACACCGGCCCGGCGTCTGCCTCGTGGCCGGCGTCCACGCGCGACCGCCGCCGTGAGGGGTATCCGATCAGCCCGATGATGCGTGCGTTCTTCTTCAGCCGCAGCGAGACGATCTGGGGAGGCACGAGCCAGATCCAGCGCAACATCATCGGCGAGCGCGTTCTCGGTCTGCCCAAAGAACCGAGCTGATGCCCACCGATGGCGGTGGTGAGCGCCAGCGGTTGATCACCCGCGAGTTCCTCGTCGTCACGGGCGCGACGCTGGCGTTCTTCACCTACGTCGGCGTCCTCGTGCCCCTTCTGCCGACGCTAGTGGAGCGCGGGCTGGGAGGTAGCAAGTTCGACATCGGCCTGATGATGGCGTCGTTCAGCGTCGCGGCGATTGCCTGCCGTCCGCTGCTGGCAGCGGTGGGCGAACGGATCGGGATGCGGATGCTGATGGTCAGCGGCGCGGTCATCGCCGTGTGCGCAACGATCGGCGCGGCATTCGTCACCAACCGCTACGCCCTCTTGCCGTTCCGTGGGCTGCAGGGCGTGGGTGAGGCGTTCCTGTTCGTCGGCGGGGCCACCGTCGTGTCCCAGTCGGCGCCACCCAGCCGCCGCGCCGAGGCGGCCAGCTACTACTCGGTGGGTGTGTTCGTCGGGCTGGGGCTCGGACCGGCGTTCGCCGACCGGCTGGTCAATGCCGGGCGGTACCGGGCCGCGTTCTTCCTTGGCGCCGGCTTCGTGGTGCTCGCCGGCCTGCTGGCGCTGGCCGGGCCGCGCCGCAGTCCCTCCCGACACAACGGCCAGGCGACCGCGCGCCGCGGGCCGCGCCTGCATCGCGGCGCGGTCCTTCCGGGGATCGCCCTGGCGATCGGTGTCGCCTCGTTCTCCCCGTTCACGGCGTTCATCCCCGACCATGCCCGGTCGGTCGGCTTCGGCGGGTCGGCGGTCGTGTTCGGGCTCTACACGGTGGTGTGCCTGGTCGTTCGGGTGTTCGGCGCGCGCATGCCGCAGCGGATGGGGCTGGTGAACGCCGTGGTCAGCTCGATGGTGGGGATGGGCGCCGGCATGGCGGTGCTGGCGTCGTGGCCCTCGCAGGTGGGTGTGGTCGTTGGCACGGTGGCGCTGGCGCTGGGGGTGTCGCTGCTGTTCCCGTCGCTGTCGGCGCTGGCCTCGAACGCCGCGGCGGACGACGAGCAGGTACGGATGATGTCCGCGTTCACGATGTTCTTCGAGGTCGGCGTGGCGATGGGCGGCCTCGTGTTCGGGCTGGTGGCCCAGCTCACCAGCCAGCGTGGCGCCTTTGCCGCGGCGGCGATGACGGCCGGCTTCGGCGCCGTGTTGGTCCGGACCCGCGTCGCCCGCCGCCTCGGCGCGCTGAGTTGACCGCGGCTCAGGCGCTGGAGCGTGAGGCGGTGGCCGCCAGGACGCCGAGGCCGAGGAACGTGCCTCCCGACACCCAGCGGCGCACGAACGGCAGGGACCGTGAGCTCACCAGGCGTGAGCCGAGGTGGCTGGCGATGATGGCGTAAGCGCCGTTGGTGACCGTGGCCATCACGACGAACACGGCGCCGAGCACCAGCGACTGCGCCATGGTGTGGCCGGTGTTGGGGTCGATGAACTGCGGGAAGATCGACAGGAAGAACATCGACGTCTTCGGGTTCAAGGCGTTGACCAGGATCCCCTGGCGGACGAGATGGGCGCGCCGCGGGCCGGCGCCGGCGCCGGCCGTCAAGCGGCCTGCGGGCTTGGAGAGCGTGCGTAGGCCCGTGATCACCAGGTAGGCGACACCCAGCCACTTCACCGCGCTGAACGCGGTGGCGGACGTGGCGATGATCGCCGACAGTCCGGCGGCCGCGGCCACGACCTGCAGCGCATCGCCGATCTCCAGCCCGGCCACCGCCGCCAGCGCGGCGTTGCGCCCTCCGGTGATGCTGTGGTTGAGGATGAACAGCACCGCCGGGCCGGGGATGAGCAGGAGCACCATCGTCGCCGCGGCGAAGGTGACGAGCGCGTGGGCGGCTGGCATGGACTCGACGGTATCTCGTCGCCGATGACCCGGGCGGGTGGGTTAGCCGCGGTGCCCGGCTCGGGCTTGCTGCTCCCGGCGGGCTCGGGCGGCGGCCTTCTTGGCGTCCTTGGCCGCCTGGCGCTTGGCCTTGACGTCGTCGCTGACCACCTTCGGGGCGAGCACCTCGACCTCTCTGGCCTGCACCGCGGGCAGGGCGAACTCGCCCTCGTTCTTCAGCAATCCGATCAGCATCGGTGACGCAGCGGCCTCGCCCACCACGGCCGACGCCATCATCAGGCGGATCGCCGGGACCCCGTGCTTGTCCACGAGCTCGGGGGTCACGGCGAGGAGCTGCTCCTCGGTGGGATGATCGGCGTGGTCGCCCAGCGCGGTGATGCAGTCGGCGAGCGCCGGGTCGGTGAGCACGGTGCAGATCTGCTCCAGCTGCCCGCCGATCCTGCCGCGAGCTGCGGCCACCCGCAGCGCGGTGATCCGCGCCGCCGGATCCGTGAACCCGTCCTTGGGTCCGTCGGCGATGGCGTCGAGCGAGGCGACGTGACCGTCCGGCAGTGACTCGATGACGGTGGACAGGTCGTCGTCGGACATCGCCTGAAAGGCACGGTCGAGCAGTGTCAGCGCCGCCAGGCGAGTCTTCATCTGGTTCATCGGCGGCACAGGCTAATGGGCGCTCGGCTCGACGCGGGGTGTGGCCGTTCGTTGCACGGCGATCGACACAGGTTCGAACTCGAGGAGTGCGTCGGTGTGGGTCTCCCGCCAGCGCTCGCGGTGGCCGGCTGCAGCGAGCCGGTAGTAGACGATCCGGCGGAGTGGGCCCCACGTGTTTCCGCTGTGGTTGTGAGCGAGTAGGTAGTGGGCCAAGATCACATCGCCGCGTCGCGCCAGCACTGGTCGGCCGGCGCCGAATTCGGGAGGCTTGTCCAGCAAGCATGCGTGTCCGCCCTGTGACTCGGGCCCCAGCAGGACGTCGGGACCTCGCTCCCGGAACAGCTGCTGGTGTCCGAGATGCGAACCAGGCCAGACCCACAGGTTGCCCCGCCCGGATTCGGACTCATCGCCGAGGTAGACACCCAAGAGCAGCGTGAACGTGGCCGGCTCGGTCTGGCCGGGATGCCGTACCCGTCGATATGCCCACCTCCTGGCTCGTGGTCCCAGCCAGAGATGCTGGTGGCAACCTGGATGTGGTCGAGCGAGAGACCGATCGTCAAGGGAGCTACCAGCTCGCCGGCCAGTGCCAGCAGGCCCGAGTCCCGTAGCGCTCGTTCGGCGGCAGGCACCGACGATGGCGACTCGAAGTAATGATGGAAGCCCACCTTGCCAACGGGGGGCGGTCGCCGCGCGATCAGCGCCGCGCCGTGGCCTCAGACCCGCGTCGACGGTTCCACGACGACACCGGAGGTGTCACCAAGCGCCCCCGGAAGGATTCGAACCTCCGACACATGGTTCCGGAAACCATTGCTCTATCCCCTGAGCTACGAGGGCGGGCACGGAAGTGTACCCAGCCGGACGGACAACCACCGATTCCGTGTCTCAACGGCGACCGACCGGGATCTGTTCGGTAGGCCGTTTCAGCAGGAGGGTGGACATGGGTTGGATCTCAGATCGTCAGGACGAGACGACGCGGCGTGTGGCCGAGCAGTTGCTGGCGTCGGTGCCGCCGGGCGAGACCCTCTGTGGCGTTGTGTTGGCCAATCAGCAGAAGACCTTCTCGGCGAGCTTGATGGCCGTCGGGGTGACCGAGCGCCACCTGATCGTGCAGCCGGTGACCCGCAAGTACGAGGCCAACGGCCCGGCTGTGGTGGCACCCCGAGAACAGATCGTGGTGGGCAACCTGTTCTCCGAGGGCGCCGCCCTCAGCGTCGGCCGCAAGGGCCAGGAGTTGCGCTTCACTGCCCAGGGTCAGTCGTTCAAGCTGATGGTGCTGGGTGGCAACCTGCTGGAGAACATGCTGGCCAGCGAGAGCCACCTCGGTGGGCTGTCCGCAGTGATCGAGTTCCTTCGCTCGGCCCGCTGAGCAGGCATATCGCCCCGGGGCGACCGCGGGTGGGTCGGTAGGCTGGCCGCCATGGCCGACCCGCTGCATCTCGTCGCCGGCGTCGCCCGCCAGGCGTTCGCCGCCGCCAGCGGGCTGCCGCCCGACGAGGTCGACCCGGTGGTGCGGCCCAGTGATCGCGCCGACGCCCAGATCAACGGCGCTTTGGCTCTGGCCAAGCGGGTGGGGACGTCGCCGCGTGAGCTGGCCCAGGCGGTTGCCAGCAGCGGCGCGCTGGACCAGGTGTGCTCGGCGGTCGCGGTGGCCGGTCCGGGGTTCATCAACGTCTCCTTTCGCCCGGAGATCCTGGCCGGGCTGTTGCGCGAGGCGGCCGGCGACGAGCGGCTTGGCGTCCGCCCGGCGGCGGCGCCGGAGCGGGTGGTCGTCGACTACTCGGCGCCGAACATCGCCAAGGAGATGCACGCCGGTCACCTGCGCAGCACGGTGATCGGTGACTCGATCACCCGCCAGCTGATGTTCCTCGGCCACGAGGTGCTGCGCGAGAACCATGTCGGTGACTGGGGCACACCATTCGGCATGCTCATCGAGCACCTCGTCGACGTGGCCGGCACCGCCGCAGCGGGCGATCTCGAGGTTTCCGACCTCGACGGGTTCTACAAGGCGGCGCGCGCCTCGTTCGACAGCTCCGACGACTTCAAGGACCGGGCCCGCCAGCGGGTGGTGCTGTTGCAAGGCCGCGACGACGCCGAGACGATGCGACTGTGGCGGGCGCTGGTCGGCGCCTCGCTGCGCCACTTCAACGAGCTGTACGGCAAGCTCGGCGTGCTGTTGACCGACGCCGACATCGCCGCCGAGTCGCAGTACCAGCCGCTCATGCCCACCGTGATCGCCCGCCTGGCAGGCGCCGGTCTGCTGGAGGACAGCGACGGCGCCAAGGTCGTCTGGGTTCCGGGCTACACCAACCGCGAGGGCGAGCCGCTCCCGCTCATCGTCCAGGCCAGCACCGGCGGGTTCAACTACGCCACCAGTGACCTGGCCTGCGTGATCGACCGCACGGAACGGCTGGGGGCGACAGCGCTCGTCTACGTCGTGGGCACACCGCAGAGCCAACACCTGGCGATGGTGTTCAAGGTGGCCGAGATGGCCGGGTTCCTGGCGCCGCCGGCCAGGGCGGTGCACGTCAACTTCGGCAGCGTGCTGGGCGACGACCGCAAGATGCTGCGCAGCCGCAGCGGCGACCCGGTGCGGTTCGTCGACCTGGTGAACGAGGCCATCGAGCGCGGCCGGATCGCGGTCGCCGAACGGGGCGACGATCTGGATCCCGATGCCGCCGACGAGCTGGGCCACGCCATCGGCATCGGCGCTCTGAAGTACGCCGAACTGTCCACCGACCGGATCAAGGACTACGTCTTCGACTGGGACCGGATGCTCAGCTTCGAGGGCAACACCGGACCGTACCTGCAGTACGCCCACGCCAGGATCTGCAGCATCTTCCGCCGCGGCGAGGTCCAGCGGCATACCGTGCGCGCCGTCACGCCCACCATCGCCGAGCCGCAGGAAAAGGTGCTGGCACTGCGCCTGCTGGAGTTCGACACCGCGGTGCACGCCACGGTGGCGTCGTTCAGCCCGCACAAGCTGTGCGCCTACCTGTTCGACCTGGCCCAGGCGTTCACCGCGTTCTACGACGCCTGCCCGGTGCTGAAGTCCGCCGACGAGGTGCGTGACAGCCGCCTCGCCCTGTGCGACCTGACGGCGCGCGTGTTGGACACGGGGCTCGGGCTGCTCGGGATCGGCGCTCCGGAGCGGATGTGACGGCGATCTCGACGCGCCTGCTGCCCGACACCGCCGGTGTGGGTGACGACGGCGAGCTGTCCATCGGTGGGTGCCGGGTCTCCGATCTCGCCAGCCAGTACGGCACGCCACTGTTCGTCTACGACGAGGCGCACCTGCGGGCTCGCTGCCGAGAGGCGGTGCGGTCCTTCGGCGTGGGCCGCGCCGTGTACGCCAGCAAAGCCTTTCTGTGCAAGGCGATGGCCAAGCTGGCCTACGACGAGGGGATGATGCTCGACGTCGCCAGCGGTGGGGAGCTGCACGTCGCCCTCGCCGCGGGCGTGCCCGCCAGCGCGCTGGCCCTGCACGGCAACAACAAGAGCACGGGCGAGCTCCGCCAGGCGATCACCGCCGGGGTCAAGCACATCATCGTCGACAGCTTCGATGAGCTCGACCGGCTCGACGCCCTGCACGCCGAGGGTCTCGCGGTGCCCGACGTCCTGGCCCGGGTCACCCCCGGCGTGCACGCCCACACCCACGAGTTCATCGCCACCGGCCAGGACGACAGCAAGTTCGGCTTCAACCTGGGCAACGGCGACGCCGCCCGCGCCGTGGAGCGCATGCGCCGGTCGGCGGCGATCAACCTGGTGGGGGTGCACTGCCACATCGGCTCCAACGTGTTCGAGGCATCGAACTTCGCCAAGGCCGCCGAGGTGATGGCCGCCTTTGCCGTCCCGCTCGACCTGCCCGAACTGGTGCTGGGCGGTGGGCTCGGCGTTGCCTACATAGAGGGCGAGGAGGCCCCCTCGATCTCCCAGTGGGCCGACGTGTTGCTGGATGCCTGCGCCGCGCTGGGTGTGCGCAGCCGGCTCAGCGTTGAGCCGGGGCGCAGCATCGTCGGGGCCGCGGCGGTCACCGTGTACACGGTGGGCACGATCAAGACCGTGCCCGGCGTGCGCACGTTCGTGTCGGTGGACGGCGGGATGAGCGACAACCCTCGCCCGGTCCTCTACGGCAGCGGCTACGAGGCGTTCCGGCCTACCACGCTGCACGACCCCCGCGCCCAGGAGGTGCGCATCGTCGGCAAGCACTGCGAGAGCGGCGACGTCCTGATCCGCAGCGCCGCCGTGCCCGCCGACCTGGTGGTGGGGGACCTGCTGGCCACACCCGTGACGGGGGCCTACGGGCACAGCATGGGCAGCAACTACAACAAGATCCCCCGCCCCGCCGTGGTCTTCGTCGCCGGCGGTGAGGCGCGGCTGGTGGTCCGCCGGGAAACGTACGACGATCTCTTGCGCTGCGACCTCTGACCCCGCGGGAATGCGTTCGGACGCACAAGTCGCCCCCCGGTAGGCTTGCCGACCGTGTCGAAGACGGTTCGGGTCGGGGTCCTCGGGTGCGGCAACGTGGGTGCGGCCCTGGTCACGCTGATCGCCCAGCAGCACGACGTCATCGAGGCCCGCACCGGACTCTCGTTGCAGGTCACCCGGGTGGCCGTGCGCAATCTCAGCCGGGAGCGGCCGGTGGAGCTGGGCGAGGGAATCCTCACCCGTGACGCCGCGGCGGTGGTTGCCGACCCGGAGATCGACCTCGTCGTCGAGTTGATCGGCGGCATCGAGCCGGCCCGTGAGCTGATCACCACGGCGTTGCGCAGCGGCAAGCCGGTGGTCACGGGCAACAAGGAACTGCTGGCCAACGTCGGCCCGGAGCTGTTTGCTGTTGCCGACGAGCACGGCGTCGACCTGCTGTTCGAGGCCGCCGTCGCCGGTGGCATCCCGGTCATCCGGGCGCTGCGCGAGAGCCTGCGCGGTGAGCCCGTGTCGCGGGTGATGGGCATCATCAACGGCACCACCAACTTCATCCTGACGAAGATGGCCACCGAGGGCGCCGACTACGGCGTGGCCCTCGCCGAGGCCCAGGCGCTTGGCTACGCCGAGCGTGACCCAACCGCCGACGTCGAGGGCTTCGATGCCGGGGCCAAGGCGGCGATCATGGCCACCATCGCCTTCGGGTCGCGGGTGGTCGCCGGCGATGTGTACCACGAGGGCATCAGCGGCATCACCGCCCACGACATCGCCATGGCCAAGCGGCTCGGCTACGTGGTGAAGCTGCTGGGCATCGCCGAGCTGGATTGGCCCACCGGCGAGATCGCGGTGCGCGTCCACCCGGCGATGGTGCCCACCAGCCACCCGCTGGCCAACGTCAACGGCAGCTACAACGCGGTGTTCGTCGAGGGCGATGCCGTCGGACAGCTGATGTTCTACGGCCGCGGCGCCGGTGGAGCCCCCACCGCCAGCGCCGTGCTCGGTGACCTGATCGACGCCGCCGAGAACCTGACCCGCGGCACCAGCGCCAGCCTGGGCACGTTCCAGCGGGCGCGCATCCGGCCGATCGACGAGACCTCGGCGGAGTACCTGCTGAGCCTGGAGGTGGCCGACCAGCCTGGTGTGCTGCACGCCGTCACCGGGGTGTTCGCCCGCCACGGCGTCAGCATCCGCGCTGCCGAGCAGGAGGGCGCCGGGCCATCGGCTCGCCTGGTGTTCATCACCCATGAGGCCAAGGAGGCCGCGGTGCAGGCCACGGTCCGCGAGCTGCGTGACCTCGACGTCGTGCGCCAGGTGGGCAGCATCCTGCGCGTCATCGGCAGCTGACGTGCGCTACGTCTCCACCCGCGGACGGGCGCCCGAGCTCGGCTTCGCCGACGTCCTGCTGGCCGGCCTGGCCACCGACGGCGGCCTGTACGTGCCCGAGCACTGGCCCACGCTGGCGGCCCGCCGGTCGGGGATGACCTACGCCCAGCGTGCGGCGCAGGTGATGGCGCCGTTCGTGGGCGAGGACGTGCCGGACCTGGCCGCGCTGTGCGAGGAGGCCTATGCCACCTTCGCCCACCCTGCGGTGGCGCCGCTGACCCAACTCGATGCCCGGCACTTCCTGATGGAGCTGTTCCACGGCCCCACGCTGGCGTTCAAGGATGTGGCCCTGCAGTTGGTCGGCCGCCTGTTCGACACCGTGCTGGGCCAGCGTGGCCAGCGGGTCACCATCGTCGGCGCCACCAGCGGTGACACGGGCTCGGCCGCCATCGACGGCGTCAAGGGTTGCGCCAACGTCGACATCGTCATCCTCTATCCCTACGGGCGCACCAGCGAGGTGCAACGCCGGCAGATGACCACGGTGGACTCGCCCAACGTCCGGGTGGTGGCCATCGATGGCACCTTCGACGACTGCCAGGACCTGGTGAAGGCGATGTTCGCCGACGCGGAGTTCCGGGAGCGGATGCGGCTCAGCGCGGTGAACTCCATCAACTGGGCCCGGGTCATGGCCCAGGTCGTGTACTACGTGGTGGCCACCGATCTGCTGGCCGGGCCGATCGACGTGAACGTGCCGACGGGCAACTTCGGCAACGTCTTCGCCGGCTGGGTGGCCAGGCAGATGGGCGCGCCCATCAACCGCCTGGTGGTGTCGTCAAACGCCAACGACATCCTCACCCGGTTCTTCCATCACAACGACATGAGCGCCCGCCAGGTCGTGCCCTCGCTGAGCCCGTCGATGGACATCCAGGTGTCGTCGAACTTTGAGCGCCTGCTGTTCGAGATGAACGGCCGTGACGGGGGCATGACCGCCGAGCAACTCGGTCGGTTCCGGGCGACCGGTTCGCTGTCGGTGGAGCCCGACCAGCGCCGAGCGTTCCTCGACGGCGTGTTCCTCGCCGGGCGCTGTGACGACACCCAGACGCTGGCGACGATGTCGGCCACCTTTGCCGCCACCGGTCAGCTGATCGACCCGCACACGGCGGTGGCCGTTGGCGCGGTGCAACCGCTGCTCGGCGAGCTGGCCACCGTGGTCACCATGGCGACCGCCCATCCGGCGAAGTTCCCCGACGCGGTGGAACAGGCCACCGGCATCCGCCCGCCACTGCCGCCGCACCTCGCCGACCTGTTCGACCGCCCAGAACGCCTGACCCGCCTGCCCAACAACCTGTCAGCCGTCCAACGGTTCGTTGCCGCTCTGCGCTGACGCTTCTGGGCTCGGCACCCGCGAGTCGGTGGTCGTCCACCGGCGCCCCTTGACTCTCCCGTCGCGGGAGACCTGAGGATGATCCTCGAAAGGAGGAACCGTGGATGATCTGATTCCGATCGGGCACTTCGCTCGCATGAGCCGCCTGTCGATCAAGGCACTTCGCCACTACGACGACCAGCGGCTGCTGGCGCCAGCGTGGGTGGATCCCTCGTCCGGCTATCGCTACTACCGTCCGGCCCAGGCCAACCGAGCCGAGGCGATCCGGATACTGCGACTCGTCGACATGCCTGTCGACGAGATCCGTGACGTCCTGGCCGAGGACGATCCGGCCGTGACGGCGGGGCGTCTCGAACTGCACCGCCAGCGGCTGCAGGAGCGGCTCGCCGATCACGAGCGGATGCTGCGGTTCCTCGAACGGCTCATCGAACGAGGAGGAACCATCATGCCGTACGACGTCACCATCAAGGACATTCCCACCCATGCGGTCGCCAGCGTGACCGTGCACACCAGCCTGGCCACGATCGGCGACGCCATCGCCAAGGGTTTCGGTG
This sequence comes from Ilumatobacteraceae bacterium, assembly GCA_037045185.1. Lineage (GTDB taxonomy): Bacteria > Actinomycetota > Acidimicrobiia > Acidimicrobiales > Ilumatobacteraceae > JAKOUY01. The sequence goes on along the minus strand of JBAOHQ010000003.1, from coordinate 67,799 downwards.
CTGTCGTGGGCGCCATCAGCGCCGCCCGCGTCGCGCCGGCCGGCGCCCCATTCATCGTCTACCACCAGGTCATCGACGAGGACACCGACGGCAACATCGAGATCTGCGTCCCGGTACCAGCATCGACCGGTGAGCGGGTCGGCGGACCCGGCGACGTCGTCTGGAAGCAGGTTCCCGGCGGGCCGGTGGCGGCCACGACGCATCGCGGCCCCTACGCGGAGATCGGGCCCGCCTATCACACGGTGACCGGCTGGATCCACGACCATGGGCACACCATCACCGCCCCGCCGCGCGAGGTGTATCTCAACGATCCGCAACTCGTGGCCCCCGAGGACCTGCTGACCGAGGTCCAGTTCCCCATCGACGCCTCGTGAAACGAGCGCAGCTGCCCCTCGACACCGTTGGCCAGTGGGGGTACCGTCGGGTGATGAGCACACGAACAGTGAGCGTGCGACTACTCGTTGCCACAGTGATCGGGCTGTCCGCCATCTCGGTGAATCCGGGGGTGACCGTGGCCGCGCCGACCCTGTCGGGGGCGGTGGACATCTTCTACCAGGGGACAGGCAGCTTCATGAGTCGCAAGGCTGCCGGAGGCGGAGGTTACAACTGGACTGACGACGGCTGCTCCGTACCGTCGTTCGTCGCCATCGCCGCTCCTGTGGTGTACGTGGCCAAGCTCTACCTCGCCGATCAGTGCAAGCAGCACGACTTCGGGTACCGGAACTTCGGTGGAAGCTTGCGACTTGATCCGACGGAGTCACGGCGTCGTTCCGTTGACGACTGGTTCTACGGCAGGATGAACGCCCGGTGCGGGGTCTGGTGGATCCGCTACAGCGGCAACGAACTGGTCTGTCGAACGAACGCGCTCCTGTATTACACGGCGGTCCGAAACTCTGGCCGGATGTAGCCGAGCGGCGCTGATGTTCGCAGCGCTGCTCGCCCTGTTCGGGTGCGCGTCGAAGCCTGACGTCGTCGGGCTCGGCGCGCTCGGCGCCGTGCCCGAGCTTGCCGGTGACCGCACCTATACCTGGACGGTCGACGGTTCCTGCGCGACGGACTGCCCTCCGGCTGGACGGAGCCAGGTGGTCTTTCCTGACTGCGCGTCGATGGAGACCGCCCGCGGCGCCTATGAACAGGCCCTCGTGAACGCTGGCTTCCGGCAGGTGGGGGAGCAGTTCGAGCTCGAGCGCGACGGCCGCCGCGTCGTCGTCTCGGTGCTCACCTACACCGACGCGGCGGAGGGGCCGCTGCCGCCCGAACTGAGCGACCGGCGATCCGAGTTCGCCGGCCGCTGTTCGCTCGCCTCGATCGCCGATGCAACGCCGGCGGACGACCGTGCATCCACGAGTCCCTAGGTGCGTCGCTGCGGCGAGCCACCTGCTGTGGGTGGTGGCGTCGTGTTCTTCGGGAGACGTCCAGGAAGCACGTCCCACCGAAGCCGCAGGTGGTGTGAGCAGATCTGACCTGGCCTTCATTCTGGAGTCCGGCGTCTCCCCGGCGAACCCCTCCGGCGCTGTCGTCGGCCAGTGCATGCGATCCAAGGGGTTCTCGTGGATCGATCCCGTTCCGGCGTCGACGTCCGGCGAAGCGTCGCCGGGCCAGGACGAGGCGTTCGTTGCCAAGTTCGGGTACGGGATCCTGAGTGGTCCTACCGACCCCGCCGAGCCGGACCCGAATCTGGCCCTGTTCAACGCGCTCTCCGACGGCCAACAGGCTGCCTACAACGTCGCCCTGGTCGGGAACGAGGACGGACTTCCCCCGATCGCCCCGAGCAGTTGCCTCGGTCGTGAGCAGCAAGCGCTTGTTCGCAGTACGGCGATGCTCCAACTCGAGGGAGTGCAGCGAGCGATGGCCGAACTCGCCACGCGTGTCGACTCCGACGACGAGGTGGTCGCTGCCCGGGCGGCCTGGTCGCAGTGCATCAGTTCGGCGGGCTACGCGGCGGCCACTCGCGACGCGCTGATGGAGGACTTTCGACGTCTCGCAGAGGTCCCGATGTCCGACGCCCAGCGGTCACAGGCCGTCCAACGGGAGATCGCTACCGCCTCGGCAGATCTCCGATGCTCGGCGGCGATCGAGGCGGCGGTGAGCGCCGCTCGTCGCCGCGTGACTCCATCGATCCTCGACACGTACTCCCGCTAGTTCGGTCGTCCTGCCTGTCTGGGCGGGGGCGGGCAACTGTGCGACACCCCTTCGTCAAACTGGGTCCATGTTCGCGGATCTGGTCACCGAGGTCGCCGGGATGGACGACGATGCGCTGCTGACCAGGCTCGCCTTCAGCGAGGATCAGCGCCGCCGCCAGGCTGCGGAGGATGCCGTGCTGCTCGCCGAGATCGAGCGCCGCAGGCTGTATCGCCAGGACGGCCATGCCTCTGCATGGGGTCTGCTGCGCGGCTCGTTCGGCTGGTCGAACGCCGAGTGCCTGCAGCGCACTCGCCTCGCCCGCATGGTGGCGGCCTATGGCGACGTGGGCGAGTCGATGTTCGAGGGTGGCCTGCCCGTCGCCCACGCCGTCGAGATCGCTCGAGGCTTCGCCAACCCGCGCTGCGGTGGCGACATCCAGTTCGTCCTCGGCACCTTGCTGACCGACGGTCCGGCGTTGGAGTTCGACGAGTTCTGCACTGTCGTGCAGCGGTGGGAGATGCTGGCCGACATCGACGGCGCGCACCGTGACCGCGGCGCGTCCTACGAGCAGCGCAACGCCCACCTGTGCATCACTGCTGATGGGGTCGGGCGCCTCGACGCGACGTGGGGCGACTACGACGCAGCCCGTGCCAGCGAGGTGTTCGAGCGGTTCTGCGACGCCGAGTTCATGACCGACTGGGCCGTGGCAACCGCCAACGGTGCGGCGCCGGATCAGCCCGTCCGCCTGCCGCGCACGTCGGCCCAACGCCGCGCCGACGCCCTGCTGGCCATCTTCCTCGCGGCCGCGGCGGCCCCTCCCGATGGGGTGCCCGCTGATCCGGTGGGGAACCTGTTGATCGACGAGACCACCTTTGGCGAGTTGCTGGTCGAGGCCGGCCTTGCGGCACCCCGCCATGAGCCCGGCTGGCCGTCGATCCTCGAGCGCCGCTGCGAGACCGTCTCCGGGGTCCCCATCGATCCACGCACGGCGCTGGCCGTGCTGGTCGAAGGCCGGGTCCGCAGGGTGGTCTGTGATGGCAACGGTGTGGTGGTCAACCTCGGCCGCACGCAGCGCCTGTTCACCGGCGCGGCCCGGGAGGCGGTGCTGCTCCAGGCCACGCGGTGCCGGTGGAAGGGCTGCGCGGTGCCGCACCGCAGACTTCAGGCCGACCACGTCATCCCGTGGGCGGCCGGGCAAGGACGAACCGACGTGGCCAACGGTGACGGGCTGTGCGGTGGGCACAACCGCCTGAAACGGCGCGGCTACGCGGCCCGCCGTGACTCCCACGGGCACTGGCGCTTCTATCGGCCGGACGGTTCGGAGATCACCTAGCCCGGTGGCGCGGGTCGGCCGATGCGTTGCGCGGCGGCCTTGACGCGCTACAGTGGGCAGCGCCCGGGTTCCCGGGTGCCCTCCCCAGCCGGTCTCACCAGCGCTTGTCTGCACTGTTGAACCCGCCTGAGCGAGCGGGCGAACTTCCCCCTGGTGGCACGGTCGAGTCTCGTTGCACCCGATGCACGGTTGAACGGGACCGAGCCGGTGCCCACCCTCCCAGAAAGCAGGTGGCCGGTGGCCGCAGAAGCTCTCGAACAGTCGATGCTGGAGTCCAAGGACAAGGACCAGCTGATGGCGATCGCCCAGGCGTTGGGCATCAAGACCACGGCTCGATCCACCAAGTCGACCATCATCGGCAAGATCCTCGAAACCACGGGCGCCGGCCCGAGCGCGCCCACCAACGGCGCCGCACCTGCCGCACCCGCCGTCCCGGTGGCGTCGGTGGCCGAAGTCGGCGCCAGCGGCCGAGGCCGCTCCGGCGAACGGTGTGAGTCACGCCGCGGCGCCGGCCGCCACCCCCGAGGTGGCCGAGGTCGTGCTCGGTCCCGACGGCGAGCCGCTCGCCGACTGGGAGGTGGCCCTGATGCGTTCCGGTGAGGTGGACGCCGACTCTGCCGCGGCGTCGCCAGCGGTGGTGGCCGCCGCCTCGGCGCCGGCATCCGCCCCGGCCGGTGACGCCGACGGTGACGATGACGGTGAGGACGGTCCCCACGACGGCGAGAGCCGCAACAGCCGCCGCCGGCGCCGGCGCCGTGGCAAGAACCGCAACGACGGCCCGCAGGGCTCGGACCGCTTCGACGGGCCTCGCCAGCAGGGCCAGCACGCCGGCCAGGGCGCCCAGCAGTCCTCCGCCGACGGCGAGCAGATCAGCATGGAGCCCGTCAAGGTGTCCGGCTATCTGGACCTGCGTGACGAGGGCTACGGCTTCCTGCGGGTGAACGGCTACCTGCCCAGCCGTGACGACGCCTACATCCCGGTGAAGCTCACCCGCCAGTACGGCCTGCGCAAGGGTGACCACGTCACCGGCCTGGTCCGCCCGGCCGGTCGCAACGAGAAGAACCCGGCGATGCTCGAGATCCACACGATCAACGACGCCGAGCCGGACCAGGCCAAGGGCCGGCCGCGCTTCGAGGATCTCACCGCCCTGTTCCCCGACGAGAAGCTGCGCCTGGAGAACCCGATGGATCCGGCCAACATGACGGCGCGCATCGTCGATCTGATCTCGCCGATCGGCAAGGGCCAGCGTGGCCTGGTGGTGTCCCCGCCGAAGGCCGGCAAGACCACGGTGCTGAAGACCATCGCCACCTCGATCGAGCGCAACAACCCCGAGGTCAAGCTGATCTACCTGCTCATCGACGAGCGCCCCGAGGAAGTGACCGACATCCGTCGCAGCGTGAACGGCGAGGTCATCTCCAGCACCTTCGACCGCCCCAGCGACGAGCACACCCACGTCGCCGAGCTGGCCATCGAGAAGGCCAAGCGACTGGTCGAGATGGGCCACGACGTGGTGGTCATCCTCGACGGCATCACCCGCCTCAGCCGGGCCTACAACCTGGCCGCCCCGGCCAGCGGGCGCATCCTGTCGGGCGGTATCGACGCCGGCGCCCTCTACCCACCGAAGAAGTTCTTCGGCGCCGCTCGCAACGTGGAAGAGGGTGGCTCGCTCACCATCTTGGCCACGGCGCTGGTGGAGACCAACAGCCGGATGGACGAGGCGATCTTCGAGGAGTTCAAGGGCACCGGCAACATGGAGCTGCGCCTCGATCGCCGCCTGGCCGAGCGCCGCGTCTACCCGGCGATCGACGTCGACGCCTCCAGCACCCGCCACGAGGAGTTGCTGTTCGACCGCAAGCAGTTGCAGATGGTCTGGAAGCTGCGCCGCGTGCTCAGCGGCCTGGCCGCCGACGGCAACGCCGCCCCTGGCCTGGAACTGCTGATCGACCGGTTGAAGACCTTCCGGACCAACGACGAGTTCCTCAACGAGATCGCCAAGCAACCCTCGATGTGAGGCGGGGGCGCCGGGGTCTTCGGCCGATACACTGACGCGTCCACCTCTTCCGGAGATCGCCATGAAGACCGACATCCACCCGAACTACACCGAGATCCTGGTGAAGTGCTCGTGCGGCAATGAGTTCACCACCCGCAGCACCAAGGCCGGCGAGCTGCACCTCGAACTGTGCAACGAGTGCCACCCGTTCTTCACCGGCAAGCAGAAGCTGGTCGACACCGGTGGCCGCGTCGAGCGCTTCAACAAGCGCTACGGCACCCGCAAGCAGAAGTGATCCACGGCACGCCCGGCGTGCGCGAACTGCCCGGCCCCCACGGGCCGGGCTTTTTGCTGTCATGACGCCGGGCATCACGCCGGACCGCTCGGCCCGGCTGCGGCGGGTCAAGCTGGCGGCGTTGATGTCCGACCGTGGCCTGGCCGCCGAGCACGTCACCACCACCGGCCTGTGCGCGGCGACGGCCGCAGAACAGGCCTGGGTCCTGCTCGATGGGGAACCCGGCCGGGGCCTCGGTGGGGCGGTGGCCTACGCCGCCTCCCGCTCCGCCGCCGAGGTGCACGTCGTGGCCGAGGCCGGCACGGGTGTCCTGGCTCGCCGGGCGGACGCCTTCGCCCTGCCGATCCACGTCTGGCACCACCGTGATCGCACCCTGATCCCGGCCATCGCCGAGCCGCTCCCGGCGGTGCCGCCGCCACGTGCCGAGCACCTCGCCCTCAGCGACGTCATCCGTGCCGGTGGCGCCGATCCGGTGGTGGAGCACGGCGTCGTCGCCGGGGAGGTGGACGGCCTGGAGGTGTGCCGCGTCGTCGACGACCCGCTCACCGGTGAAGTGCGCCTGGAGGTCGGGGTGGGCGCCCACGATCGGGAGACCTTCCAGCTGCTGCACGGCAACCTGCCCACGGTGGAGGCCCTGCGCACCGTGGTCGCCTCGGTGGCCGCCCACCGCCGGCCCGGCGCCGACCCGCACCCGCTGAACCTGCTGGCCGCCGAGCGCTCGCTGCGCCAGCGGGTCATCAACGAGCCCGGCCTGATCGGCGCCCTGGCCCTCCGCCCGGCGGACCCGCCCGTGGCGCGCCGCAACCTGAAAGACACCGTGCCGTGCGTGGCCATCGCCACCATCGGTACCGCAGAGGTGGTCGCCGTGTTCTCCGCCGGCGTGGATCTCGACGTCGTCCCCTTCGCCACCGACGCCCGCCTGGCGCACCACCTACACGACGCCGTGATCGTTTTGCCCCGCCGTGACGCCCTCGACGTCCAGCGGCGGATCGCCGGGCAGCTTCACCGGCCCATCGACATCGTCGGCCTAGCCTCGATCTGATGGATCCCCACCGGCTGCGCGCCCTGCAGGACGAGTTCGTCTCGTTGGAGTCCAGCCTCAGCGACCCCGACATCGTCTCCGACCAGGCCCGGCTGCGTGACGTGTCCCGGCGGTACAAGGACCTCACCCCGGTGGTGGACTGCATCCGCCGCCTGCAGGCAGCGCCAGGCCGACGCCGGGGCAGCCAGGGAGCTGATCGAGATGGCCAGCGACGACGAGCGTGGCCCGCTGCGTGACGAGCTGCACGCCGCCGAGGCCGACATCGCCGCCATCGACGACGAGCTCAAGCTGCTGATGCTGCCCAAGGACGCCAACGAGGGCAAGGCCGTGATCATGGAGATCCGCGGCGCCGAGGGTGGCGAGGAGGCCAACCTGTTCGCTGGCGACCTGCTCGACATGTACCGCGGCTTCGCTGCCCGCCACGGCTGGTCGTTCGAGGTGCTGTCCAACGATCCGAGCGACCTCGGCGGCGTCAACCAGGCCACCGTGATGATCTCCGGGGACTCGGCGTGGCGCCGGCTGAAGTACGAGGGCGGCCCGCACCGTGTGCAGCGCGTGCCGGTCACCGAGAGCCAGGGGCGGATCCACACCTCGTCGGCCACCGTGCTGGTGCTGGCCGAAGCCGAAGAGGTCGAGGTGGACATCGACGAGCGCGACCTGCACGTCGACGTGTACCGCAGCAGCGGCGCCGGGGGCCAGAGCGTGAACACCACCGACTCGGCGGTGCGGATCACCCACAAGCCCACGGGCGTGATGGTCACGATGCAGGACGAGCGCAGCCAGATCCAGAACCGGGCCAGGGCGATGCAGGTCCTGCGCGCCCGCCTGGTGCGGCTGGCCCAGGACGAGCAGGACGCTGCGCTGTCCGCCGAGCGCCGCTCGCAGGTGGGCGGCGGCGGGCGCGGCGAGAAGATCCGCACCTACAACTTCAAGGAGAACCGGGTCACCGACCACCGCATCGGGTTCACGATCTACCGGCTCACCGACGTCCTGGCCGGTGACCTCGACGACGTGGTGGACGCCCTGGCCGCCGACGAGCGCACCCGCCAGCTGGCCGGCGAGGGCGATGACTGAGCCCTCCGGCGCCGTGCCGGGGGATGCGGTCACCTGGCGCGAGCTGTGGGACCAACTGACGCCAGAGGTGGGCCGCCCGCAGGCCCGCTGGCTGTGCGAGACCGCCAGCGGCGTGGACGGAGACGAGTTCCTCGCCGAGCTGGACCGCCCGGCCACGGTGCGGATGGTCCGCCACCTCGACGACATGCTGTCGCGCCTGCGCGGCGGGGTGCCGCTGCAGTACGTCCTCGGGCGCTGGGCGTTCCGCCGCCTGGACCTGATGGTGGACCGGCGGGTGCTGATCCCCCGCCCGGAGACCGAGGAGCTGGTCGAGATCGCCCTGGCGCGCCTCGACCGCCGGGCGACGAACGTGTGCGTCGACCTCGGCTGCGGCAGCGGGGCGATCGGGCTGTCGCTCGCCGCCGAGCTCCCGGTGGATCGCACCACGGTGTGGCTGACGGACGTCTCGACCGCTGCCCTCGACGTTGCCCGGGCCAACGCCGCCGGCCTCGGGCGGGTCGCGGCCAACGTCCGCTTCGCCCACGGCTCGTGGTTCGAGGCCCTGCCCGCCGATCTGACCAGCTCGGTCGACCTGCTGATCAGCAACCCGCCGTACGTCGCAGACGGCGATCAGGCGCTCGAGGCCATCGTGCGTGACCACGAGCCGCACGTCGCCCTGTTCGGCGGCGCCGACGGGCTCGACGCCCTGCGGATCATCGTGCCCGGTGCGATGCTCTGGCTGGCCCCCGGCGGCGTCCTCGCCGTCGAGATCGGCGCCGCGCAGGCAGACGCCGCACACGCCATAGCGCTCGGCGCCGGCCTGGCAGGCGTCGAGATCCACCACGACGCCGCCGGTCACCCCCGCCACCTCCTGGCCCGCCGCCCCTGACCGCCGCAGGCGGATCAGCCGAAGCGGGCAGCGATGTGGGCGAGGAGGTCGGCCTCCTCGGGTCGGGTGGTGGTGTCGGCGCCGGCGACTTCGCGAGCTGCGGCGAACAGCGAATCGCGCAGCACACGGCTGGTGATCCGGGCATCGATCGAGTCGAGCAGGCCGTCCACGTCGTCGGCGGCGATGGCGGCGCGCACCGTGGCCGAGGCTGGGCCGAGGTGCTGGTCGAAGCTGAAGGTGTCGGACTCGAACCCGGACTCCTCCGAGATGATCCGGATCGAGTCGATCTCCTCGCTGCTGACGTGGCGATCGGCCATCATCACCAGCAGCAGCAACTCGACCACCGCCTCGTGCTCACGCTGGGCCGTGGCGTGCACCGCGACGTTGTCGTACAGGCGCTTCAGCCGTTCGTTCACCGCGGCGACGCTACTCACTCCGGCCGGCGCCGAGCGATCGGCGCAGGAAGTCCAATTGGTGCAACAGGAGGTTCTCGGCCACGACCTCCTGGGGGGTCATGTGGGTGACCCCCACCAGCGGGAGCACCTCGTGAGCCCTCCCGGCCGCCAGCAGTGCCTGGCTCAGCTGCAGCGTGTGGGCGGCCACGACGTTGTCGTCGGCCAGGCCGTGGATGAGCAGCAATGGTCGCGTCAGCCGGTGGGCCCGAGCCAGGAGCGAGGCCGCGGCGTACGGCGCGGCATCCTCGTTGGGGTCGCCCAGGTAGCGCTCGGTGTAGAAGGTGTCGTAGAGCCGCCACTCGGTCACCGGTGCTCCGGCCACGGCCGCGTGGAACACGTCGGGGCGGTCCAGCACCGCCAGCGCGGCCAGGTACCCGCCGAAGCTCCAGCCGCGGATGGCCACCCGGCCGAGGTCGAGCGGGGCGATCTCGGCCGCCGCCTGCAGGGCGCGGACCTGGTCATCCAGCACCGGTCCGGCCAGGTCCAGATGGATGGCCCGCTCGGCGTCGGTCCCCCGGCCGGGGGTGCCGCGGCCGTCGACGACCAGCACGGCGAAGCCCTGGTCGGCGAACCATTGCGACGTGAGGTAGGCGTCGTAGCTCTCGGTGACCCGAGCGACGTGCGGTCCGGCGTAGGAGTCCACGAGCACCGGGAGCGGGCTGCCGTCGTGGCCGCCGGGCAGCAGGACTGCCGTGGCCAGACGGCGATCACCGAGATGATGGATCGTCACGTTCGGGCGGATCAGCGGTGTCTCGGCCACCGAGGTGAGCTGGCGCGCTCCCACCATCGTGGCCACGCCCGAGGCCTCCAGTGTGGCTCGCCTGACCACCAGCTGCGGCCCACCTACCACCGCGCCATGAACCCCGCCGCCGAGATGGCCCGTGAGACTGCGCAGCTGGTCGTCGTCCCACCGCCATACGTGGGTGACGGTGGCGTCGCCGATGGAGTTGGCCACGAAGGTGACACCGGCGTCGTCGCAGGCGACCACGGAGCGGACCTGCAGATCGGCCGGTGTCACCGGGACCCCGTCGACCATCACCCGCCGGGTGCCGCCGCGATCGGCAGTCATGACCAGCCGGCCGTCGGGCAGCAGGCCCGGCACGCCCGGCGCCAATTCCACCCAGGCGTCGTCGAAGTCCTCGAACACTGGGCTGGTCACGCCCGTCGTCGGATCCGCTTCCAGCACGGCGAGATGCCGCTGGTCGCGCGACATCACCGAGACCAGCAACCGATCCGGCGCCGGCCAGCTCACGTCGGTGAGGTACGGGTACTCGGCCGCGTCCCACATCACCCCCACGCTCCCACCGTCGATAGCCAGCACGTGCAGCGTGACCACCGCGTTGGGGCTCCCGGCGGCGGGGTAGCGCATGGCAACTGGCGGTTCGCCCGGCTCGGCCGGGTTGCCGATGAACCACTGGTGCACAGGTGCGTTGTCCACCCGGCAGGCGGCGATGGACTGGCTGTCCGGGCTCCACCAGTAGCCGCGCAGACGGCTCATCTCCTCGGCGGCGACGAACTCGGCGCTGCCCCAGCTGATCTCCGGGTCGTCCTCGCCGGCCAGTTCCCAGCTCGACCCGTCGAGTTCGGCGATGCGCAGCGAACGGCCGCTCACGTAGGCCACGCGGGAGGCGTCAGGGGCCGGGCGAGGATCCACCACCGCGTCGGCGATCTCCGTGGCCCGAGCCGTGCCGCCGACGAGGTCGGCGACGTGCAGCCGCCCGGACAGGCTGAACGCGGCGACGCGCATGTCGTCATCGGTGGCGAACGAGGTCACCCCGCCGGCCGACTCGCGCTGGCGCTCCCGTCGTGCTCGCTCCTCGGGCGGCAGCTCGTCGTCGTCCTCCAGCGCGCCGCCGAACGCCAGTGGATCGGCCACCAGCCGCTCCTCGCCGGACAGCACATCGAAGGTCCACAGGCAGTTGACGGGGTCATCGCCGGCGCGGGACCGCAGGAACACCACTCGTCGCCCGTCGGGCGACACGGCAAGGTTGCGCGGCTGACCGAGGGTGAAGCGCTGCGTCCGGGCGTACTGGCGAGGAAAGGTCCGCTTCGGATCCATCACTCGGCGCCGGCGCTGTAGGCGGTGATCGCCTCGACGATCACGGCGAAGGCGGCCTCGGGGTCGACCGAGGTCATCACCCGGCACGTGGGCGGGGGCACGGACCGCAGATCGCGCTGATCGATCACCGTCATCCCGCGGGTCAGGGCCCCCTCGGTCTCCACCTGCACGTGGCGCTGCACCGAGGTGAACAGCTGGGGATGGGTCAGCGCCATCACAGCGCACGGGTCGTGGACGGCAGCTCCCGAGATGTGGTGGTGGCGGCTCACGTACATCTCGCTGAAGAAGGTCAGCAGGTCCGCCAGCACCGACGCCAGCCGCCCGGTGACGGCGCGCACCCGGTCGATGCGCTCTGGCGTGGCCTGCAGGGTGTGGGTCACGTCGAGGCCGCACATCGTCAGCGGCCCGCCGTAGCCGAACACGACCGCGGCGGCGTGCGGGTCGGCCCACACGTTGAACTCGGCCGTTGCCGTCCAGTTGCCGAACGTGCCCCCGCCCATCAGCGAGATGCCGGCGATCCGCCCAGCGAGGTCCGGAGCTGCGCGCAGCGCCAGGGCGATGTTGGTGAGCGGGCCCGTGGGGACCAGCCACAGACCCTCGCGCGCCCGGCAGGTGTCGACGATGAAGGCCACGGCGTCGGCGCCGTCCACCGGCCGGGTCGGCTCGGGCAGGTCGGCGCCATCCAGCCCGGTGGCCCCGTGCACCTCCGGGGCGGCGTGCTGGCCCACCAGCAGCGGGCGCGGCGAGCCCGAGTGGACCGGGGTGGCCACGCCGAGGAGGTCACGGATGATCAGGGCATTGCGCGTCGTCCGCTCCAACGGGGCGTTGCCGGCCACGGTGGTGATCCCCACCAGGTCGGTGTGCCGGGCCGCCACCACCATGGCGATGGCGTCGTCGTGCCCGGGGTCGCAGTCGAGGATGATTGGTGGTCGTTCTGCCACCTCGCCAGCTTGTCACGTACTGTGAGGCGATGTCCGAGGACGACTCGCCGGCGCTGGACACCCTGGTCGTCTACGTCCCGCAGGAGGCGCTCCAGCGAGTGCTCGACGCGGTCTTCGCCGCCGGGGCCGGGGCCATGGGGCGGTATCGGGAGTGTGCGTTCGTGTCCGCCGGTCGTGGACAGTTCCGCCCACTGGCCGGCGCCGATCCGGCCATCGGCGCCGTCGGCGAGCTGGAGTACGTGGACGAGCAGCGCATCGAGGTGGTGCTTCCCAGCACCCGGCGGGCAGCCGTTGTGGCGGCCATGCGAGCCGCCCATCCCTACCAGGAGCCGGCCTTCTACGTGGTCGCTCACGCACCGTCGTGATCTGATCAGGTCACCCTCCGGCGTTGTCCGTACACTCGACGGGATGACCAGGATCGCCATCGGGTCGGACCACGCCGGCTTCGATCTCAAGCAGCACCTCGTCGCGCTGTTGCGCGCCCAGGGTCACCAGGTCGACGACCAGGGAACCTTCTCCACGGACAGCGTCGACTACCCGCCGATCTGTGCCGGCGTCGGGCGGACGGTGCGGGATGGGCAGGCCGAGGTGGGCATCGTCCTCGGTGGCAGCGGTCAGGGTGAGCAACTGGCCGCCAACAAGGTCCGCGGGGTGCGTGCCGCGCTGTGCAACGACCTGTACACGGCGCGCCTGGCCCGGGCCCACAACGACGCCAACGTGCTGAGCATGGGTGGGCGGGTCGTGGGCGTCGGCCTGGCCGAGGAGATCGTCGCCCTGTTCCTGGCCACCGCCTTCGAAGGTGGCCGCCATGCCCGCCGGGTGGCCCAGCTCGCCGAACTGGAAGAGGAGTTCTGATGCCGTTCCCCACCGACCACACGCCCGACACCGAGGTGTTCGAGCTCATCGAACGGGAACAGGAGCGCCAGACCACGGGCATCCAGCTGATCGCCAGCGAGAACTTCACCTCGCCGGCGGTGATGCGCGCCACGGGCAGCGTGCTGACGAACAAGTACGCCGAGGGCTACCCGGGCAAGCGCTACTACGGCGGGAACCAGATCGTCGACGGCATCGAGGCCATCGCCATCCAGCGGGTCAAGGACCTGTTCGGCGCCGAGCACGCCAACGTCCAGCCGCACAGCGGGGCCAACGCCAACATGTGCGCCTACCAGGCCCTGCTCAACCCGGGTGACACCGTCCTCGGGCTCAGCCTCGACCACGGTGGCCACCTGACCCACGGGTCACCGGTCAACGCCAGCGGCAAGCTGTACCACTTCGTGGCCTACCAGGTCACGCCCGGCGACGAGCGCATCGACATGGACCAGGTGCGCGACCTCGCCCTGGAGCACCGGCCGCGGTTGATCGTCGCCGGCACGACGAGCTACCCGCGGCGCATCGACCCGGCGCCGTTCAGGGCCATCGCCGACGAGGTGGGCGCGCTGTTCATGTTCGACGCCGCGCACATCGCCGGGCTCATCGCCGGCGGGGCGCACCCCAACCCCGTCGCGCACGCCGACGTCGTGACCTTCACCACCCACAAGACCCTGCGCGGCCCGCGTGGTGGGTGCATCCTGTCCACGTCGGCTCACGCCGCGGCGATCGACAAGGCGGTCTTCCCGGGCTGGCAGGGAGGGCCCCTGGAACACGTCATCGCCGGCAAAGCCGTCGCCTTCCACGAGGCCGCCCAGCCGGAGTTCGCCACCTACGCCAAGCAGATCGTTGCCAATGCAAGTGCGTTGGCGGACGCCCTGGTCCAGCAGGGTTTCCGGCTGGTCAGCGGCGGCACGGACAACCACATGATGGTGGTCGACCTGCGCCCCTTCGACACCGAACTGACGGGCAAGCAGGCCCAGGCCGTGCTCGACCTCGCCGGGATCACCCTCAACAAGAACACCATTCCCGACGACCCGCGCAGCCCGTTCGTCACCAGCGGGGTGCGGATCGGCACGCCGTCGGTCACCACCCAGGGGATGGCCGAGCCGGAGATGGTCGAGATCGCCGCGCTGATCGCCCGCGTGCTGCGCAGCCGTGACGACGACGCCGCAGTGGCCCAGGCGCGCGCCGAGGTCGCCACGCTGTGCGCACGGTTCCCCGTGTATGGCTGATCCGGCCGACGCTTCCTCCGCCGGTGACCTCGAGGCGCCGCCGCGGCTGCGCGGTGGGGTCACGGCCGGTGTGGCGGCCGCGGCCGTGGTCGGCGCGTTCTGGTACCTGGCCGTGCTCGGCACGCAGTCACAGATGATGCCGATCTCGCTGTTGCTGGGCTGGGCGGTGGCCGCGGCCATGACCCGCGTGGCCCGCCACCACGGCTTCGCCTATGCCCTCTACGCCGTGGCGATCACCGGCACGGCGGTGCTGACGATGATCTTCTTCGTCCAGCGCCAGTCGCTGAACAACGACCCGCGCAACCACATCCCGGCATGGGCCAACCCCACCATCGTGGCCGACGTCTTCAGCGTCGGGTTCTCCACCTGGCCGATCCACTACCTGTGGCTGGCCGCCGCCGTCGGCCTGTCCGGGTTCGTCGGCGTCCGCGGCCCGCACCGCCAGCATCCGACGTTCGTACGCCTGTACCACGCGCCGCGCCTTCAATCCAGCGACCGCGGCGAGCAGTAGGTGCCACCCACCTCGGCCTACCTCGTCATCGGGGGCATCGCCGCGCTGGTCACCTTCGCCATCACCCCGCTCGTCATTCGCGTCGCCAGGCGTCTCGACTGGGTCGTCGACCCCGACGAACGGCGGGTCCACACGGTGCCGACACCCGACGTCGGCGGCATCGCCATGATCGTTGGTGTTGTGGCGGCCTTTGCCGCCGCCCGGCTGTGGGACACCTTCGATCCGCTGTTCAGCCGCAACAGCGAACCCCGCGGTGTCGTCATCGCCGCCGTGCTGATGTTCGTCGTCGGCTTTGCCGACGACATCCGTGAACTGTCGGCGCCGGCGAAGGTGTTCGGCACGGTGCTCGTGGCCATCGTGCTGGTCCTGCAGGGCGTCACGATGTACTACTTCCGCTTGCCGTACCTCGACGTCGTGGTGGTGGGTGACGACTGGACGCCGCTGGTCACGGTGATCTGGTTGTTGCTGATGACCCAGGCGATCAACCTGATCGACGGTCTCGACGGGCTGGCGGCCGGCATCGTGGCCATCGCCGGCGCGGCGTTCTTCGTCTACAGCATCCGCCTCAGCGACCAGCATCTGCTGACACCGCCCAACGTCGGTCCGCTGGTGGCCATCATCACCGTGGGGATCTGCGTCGGCTTCCTGCCGCACAACTTCCACCGGGCCAAGGTGTTCATGGGCGACGGGGGAGCGCTGCTGCTCGGCCTGCTGATGGCCGTCAGCACCAGCGTCGTCGGTGGCCGGGCCGATCCGAACGAGCAGCGCTTCGTCGGCCAGTCGTACTTCTTCCTGGCGCCGCTGGTCATCCCGCTCGTCATCCTCGGCGTGCCGATCCTCGACACGCTGTTCGCCATCGTCCGCCGGGCCAAGGCCGGCGCTGGGGTCGCCACCGCCGACAAGAAGCATCTCCACCACCGGCTGATCGAGATGGGCCACGGTACGCGCCGGGCCGTGCTGATCCTGTGGACCTGGACGGCGCTGTTGTCGGCGATGGTGCTCTACCCGGTGTTCACCGAGAGCGGCTTCAGCCTGGTCCCCATCGGCGGCGGGATGCTGGTCCTGGCCCTGTTCACGGTGCTTCATCCGCAGCTTCGCCGATCTCGCGGCTGACCGTGTTTTCGCGGCGGGACCGGATCCGCTAGATTGTGTGCGCGTTCACAAGCTCGTCACCTGGCGTGACGGCGCGCGATCCTGGAGCCACGTGAAACTGCCCGCCCCGCGCCAACTCGACGGACCGATCGACCGGTCCTCGCACCTGGACAGTGCGCTCGGGCGCGGCATGGACGTGGCCATCATGACCCTGCTGTTCCTCGGGGTCGGGTACCTGCTCGACCGCTGGCTGGGAACCAAGCCGGTGTTCATGATCGTGCTCGTCCTGCTGGCCCTGATCGGCGAGTTCGTGCGCTTGCGCTACGTCTACGAGGCGCAGATGCAGGCCCTCGAGGCAGAACGCGCCGCCGCGGCACATGCCAAGAGCGGGGCGCAGGGCTGATGTCCAAGGCCGCCGATCGCGTCGCCCCGGTGGACCCGGCGGTCATGTCCAAGCCGGTGAGCGGCGAGGCCACCGAGGTGACCATCTCCCGTGACCTGATCAAGCGCGGCCTCATCGTCGCCCCCGTCATCGTTGGGGTGTGCTGGGTCATCTGGGGATCGAAGGGCGCCGTGTCCAGCGCCTACGGCATCGCCATCGTGCTGATCAACTTCGCCCTCGCCGCCGGGGCCATTGCCCTGACCGCCCGGATCAGCCTCGGGCTGATGATGGGCGCCATCCTCGTCGGCTATCTCGTCCGCCTCGGGCTGATCTTCCTCGCCGTCTATCTGGTGAAGGATTCGTCATGGATTTCGCTTCCGGCCCTCGGAGCGACCATCATCGTGACGCATCTCGGATTGCTGGTCTGGGAGATGAAGTACCTGGCCATGTCCCTTGCCCACCCCGGTCTGAAACCCGCCCGCTCGTAACCACAGGAACCGCACGATGCTTGCTGAATCGTTCAAATTCCCGCTGATCAACTCGATCCTGCGCTGGAAGGACCTGTTCTCCACCTTCAACAAGGTGGCCATGATCGCCGTTGCCGCGGCCCTGATCGGCACGGTCGTGTTCCTGCTGGCCGGCAACAAGGACGGGTCGAAGGCGCCCAAGGGCGTGCGCAACCTGGCCGAGGCCACGGTGGACTTCATCGAGGACGGCATCGTCATGCAGACCATGGGCAAGAGCGGCCTCGGCTGGACGCCGTTCCTGCTCAGCCTGTTCGTCTTCATCTACCTGTGCAACGTGCCCGGGATCATCCCCTTCGTGCAGATGCCCGCCACGGCCCGCATGGCCATCCCGATGTTCCTGGCCCTGTTGGTGTGGGTGATCTACAACGGCGTCGGGTTCAAGCACCAGGGCATCAAGTACCTGACGAACACGATCTGGCCGCCAGGGGTGCCGACGGCGTTGAAGCCGCTGGTGGGCGTGATCGAGTTCATCTCCAACATCATCGTCCGCCCCTTCTCGCTGACGGTCCGACTCTTCGCCAACATGCTGGCCGGCCACATCCTGCTGGTCACCTTCGCCCTGCTGACCCAGTCGCTGATCACCGCCGAGACCAAGCAGTTCATGCTCAAGCCGATGGCGATCCTGCCGTTCTTCATGCTGGTCTTCCTCACCGCCTTCGAGGTGCTGGTGGCCTTCCTGCAGGCCTACATCTTCACCATCCTCACCGCCGTGTACATCGGCGGGGCCGCTCATCCCGAGCACTGATCGTCAACCCGGACACCACGTCTCCACCTACCCAGAACCCACAACAGGAGAATCCCCATCATGGAAGCACTCGCTCACCTGGCTGCCGCCGCACCGCTCACCCCGCAAGAGGTGGCCGACAACGCCAAGGCCGCCAACGCCGCCATCGGCGCCGGCTTCGCCTATGGCCTGGCAGCCATCGGCCCGGGCATCGGCATCGGTTACCTGGTCGGTAAGTCCGTCGAGGCCATGGCCCGCCAGCCCGAGGCCGCCGGCATGGTTCGTACCACGATGTTCCTGGGCATCGCCTTCACCGAGGCGCTGGCCCTGATCGGCTTCGTGGTCTTCATCCTCATCGGCCTCTGATCGATCACGTTGCATCTGTCCGTTTCGTCCTACCGAAGGAGCCTGACGTGCTGAACGCCGTCATACACCTCCACGGATCCACCTGGCACGTCGCCACGGCGTCGTCCACCCCCTCGTCCGAGGGCGGACAGGCGCACACCGGCGCCGTCAGCAAGGATCCTGGTCCGATCGTTCCCGAGATCAAGGAACTTGCCTGGGGGGCCGGGTCGTTCATCGTCTTCGCCGTGCTGATGCGATGGGTGCTGTTCCCTAAGCTGAAGCGCAGCATGGATGCCCGGTACCAGGGCATCCAGAACGATCACGCCGGGGCCGAGGCAGCACGCACCGCGGCGCGCGCCGAGGTGGCCGACTACGAGGCGCAGGTGGCGGCCATCAAGGCCGAGGCCAACCAGGTCGTCGACGCCGCCCGGGCCGAGGTGGAAGCCGAGCGCCAGGCGC
This sequence comes from Ilumatobacteraceae bacterium, assembly GCA_037045185.1. Taxonomy (GTDB): domain Bacteria; phylum Actinomycetota; class Acidimicrobiia; order Acidimicrobiales; family Ilumatobacteraceae; genus JAKOUY01. Next base: position 49,476 of record JBAOHQ010000003.1, on the reverse strand, counting down.
AGGTGTCGGCGCTCACTGCCCGCCTGGGTGAGCAGCGGGCCGCCGCCGCCGCCGAGGTGGAGGCCGCTCGCCAGGCGGCGACCAGCCACATCGCCGCAGCGGTGGGCGACGTGGCCGCCCGGGCCGGTGAGCTGGCGACCGGCAGGCGTCCGTCCGACGACGTCGTCGGCCGAGTGGTCAGTGAGGTGATGGCACGATGAACGTTCTGGGCATCGCCGTCACCATCGGCCGCTTCGTCGCCGCCGAGGAGCACATCGTCGTCGACGCCGACGGCCACGTCACCACGCACAGCTGGTGGCTCCCGGAGACCGCCGAGTGGGTGTGGGGTGGCCTGGCGTCACTCATCATCTTCGCCGCCCTGGTCAAGTTCGCCGGTCCGGCGATCAAGAAGGGCATGGCGGCGCGCACGCAGAAGATCCAGGACCAACTGGACGCCGCCTCCGCAGCCAAGACCGCGGCAACCGCCGAGGCCGCCCAGATCCGTCAGGCCAAGGGCGACATCGCCGCCGAGCGCAGCCGGATCATGGCCGACGCCGAGGCCCAGGCCACGGCGATCCGTGAGGACAGCCGCACCCGCCTGGCCACCGAGCTGGCCGACCTCGACGCCAAGGGTCAGGCCGACATCGCCGCCGCCCGCGGCCGGGTGGGCGACGAGTTGCGCAGCGAGATCGCCCGCCTGTCCACGGCGGCCGTCGACCATGTGGTCACCGGCTCGCTGGACGAGGCCACCCATCAGGATCTGATCGAGCAGTTCATCTCCCGGCTGGAGGCCATCCGATGACCGATCCACGCATCGACGGGTACGCCAGGGCGTTGTTCGAGGTGGCCCGCGCCGAAGGCAACATCGACACGGTCGAAGACGAGCTGTTCCGCTTCGCCCGCACCTATGAGTCCAGCGACGAGCTGCGCAACGCTCTCGGCGACGAGATGATCCCCCCGGCCAAGCGCCAGTCGATCATCGAGGATCTACTGGGTGGCAAGGCCAGCGCCACCACCACCCAGTTGGTGTCGATGGTCGTGGGCGCCGGGCGCGGCCGTGACCTGCCGGCCATCGTCGACCGCCTGGTCGCCCGGGCCAGCACCACCAAGAACCAAGAGGTCGCCGAGGTGCGCACCGCCGTGCCCCTCTCCGACGACCAGCAGCAGCGTCTCGCCGCCGGGTTGGCCAAGGCCACCGGCAAGCAGGTCAATCTCAAGGTCGTCGTCGACCCGTCCGTGCTGGGCGGGTTGGTGGCCACCGTGGGCGACACCGTCATCGACGGCACCGTCCGTACCCGCATCGATCAGTTGAAGAGCCGTCTCTAAGACACGGAAAGAGCCAAGGACACGACATGGCAGAGCTCACCCTGAGCGCCAGCGACATCGCTGCCGCGCTGAAGAAGAACCTGGAAGGTTTCGAGCCCTCGCTCGAAGCCCGCACGGTCGGCCGCATCCTCGAGGTGGGCGACGGCATCGCCCGCGTCAGCGGTCTGCCCGACTGCGCCGTGAACGAGCTGCTCGAGTTCGAGGACGGCTCGGTCGGCCTGGCCCTCAACCTCGACGAGGCGTCGATCGGCGCGGTGGTCCTCGGCGACGCCGACGCCATCGAGGAGGGCCAGACGGTGAAGGCCACCGGCCGGATCCTGTCGATGCCCGTCGGTGACGCGATGCTCGGCCGCGTCGTCAACGCCCTCGGCCAGCCCATCGACGGCAAGGGCGACATCGTCGGCGGCATCCAGCGCCGCGTCGAGATCCAAGCGCCCGGCATCATGGGCCGCAAGCCGGTGCACGAACCGCTGCAGACCGGCATCAAGGCCATCGACGCGATGACCCCCATCGGCCGCGGGCAGCGTGAGCTGATCATCGGTGACCGCAAGACCGGCAAGACCACCGTCGCCATCGACACGATCCTGAACCAGAAGGGTCTGGGCGTGAAGTGCATCTACGTGGCCGTGGGTCAGAAGGGCTCCACCGTCGCCCAGACCGTGGAGACCCTGCGCCAGTTCGGGGCCATGGAGTACACCGTGGTCGTCGCCGCACCCGCCAGCGACCCGGCGCCGTTCAAGTACCTGGCGCCCTACGCCGGCTGCGCCATCGGCCAGCACTGGATGGAGAACTCCGAGCACGCCCTGGTGGTGTACGACGACCTGTCCAAGCAGGCCGAGGCCTACCGCCAGATGTCCCTGCTGCTGCGCCGCCCGCCGGGCCGCGAGGCCTACCCGGGCGACGTCTTCTACCTGCACAGCCGGCTGCTGGAGCGCGCCGCCAAGCTCAGCGACGAGAAGGGCGCCGGTTCGCTGACCGCCCTGCCGGTCATCGAGACCAAGGCCGGTGATGTCTCGGCGTACATCCCCACCAACGTGATCTCGATCACCGACGGCCAGGTGTACCTGCAGGACAACCTGTTCAAGTCGGGCGTCCGTCCCGCCGTCGACGTGGGCATCAGCGTGTCTCGCGTGGGTGGCGCGGCGCAGATCAAGTCGATGAAGAGCGTGTCCGGCACGCTGAAGCTGGACCTCGCCCAGTTCCGTGAGCTGGAGGCCTTCGCCACCTTCGGGTCCGAGCTGGACGCCATCTCCAAGGCCCAGCTGGAGCGTGGCTACCGCCTGGTGGAGCTGCTCAAGCAGCCGCTGAACAGCCCGATGCCGGTCGAGGAGCAGGTGGTGTCGATCTTCGCCGGTACCAAGGGCTACCTCGACGACCTGCCGGTCACCGACGTCCGGCGGTTCGAGACCGAGCTGCTCGAGCACCTCCGTTCGGCGCACGGCGGGCTGATGAGCGGGCTGCGCAGCAACCCGAAGTCCGACGTCCCCGCCGAGCTCGGTGAGGTCGTCTCGTCGTTCAAGGCCGGCTTCGTCGCCCGATCCAACGAGCGCGTCGCCGACCCGCTGGCCACCTCGGCCCACGAGCTCGGCGAGGCCCACAGCGACAAGACCCTGGCAACGGAGTAGGCCATGGCAGGAGGCCAGGAGCGGATCCTTCGTGGGCGCATTCGTAGCGTCCAGGCCACGAAGAAGATCACCCGCGCCATGGAACTGATCGCCGCCTCGCGGATCGTCAAGGCCCAGCAGCGCGTCGCTGCGGCGGTTCCCTACAGCGATCAGATCACCGCGGTGGTCAAGGACCTCGCCGCCGCCGGCGGGACGTCCGACTCGCCGTTGCTTGCTGGCAGGGAGTCGGTGGCCACCACGGCCTACATCGCCATGACCGCCGACCGCGGCCTGTGCGGCGGGTACAACGCCGGCGTTCAGCGCGCCACCGAGGGTGAGATCAAGGCCGGTGTCGCCGCTGGCGCCGACTACGGCGTCATCGCCGTCGGGCGCAAGGCAGAGGGCTACTTCCGGTTCCGCGGCTACCAGCTGCTGGCCACCTTCGCCGGGTTCACCGACAACCCCACCTACGAAAACGCCAAGGCCATCGCCAACTACGTGATGGAGGCCTACACCTCCGGCGCCGTCGACCGGGTCGAGCTGGTCTACACCCGGTTCGTCTCGGCCGGCTCGCAGGAGGTCGTCCAGCGCCCGCTGATCCCCCTCGATCGCGAGAGCGTGGCGGGCGGTCACGCCTCGGCCACCGACGGCGGTGGGGCCGCGGCCGACTACGAGTACGAGCCCGACCCGTCCACGATCCTGGACAGCCTGCTGCCGCGCTACATCGAGGCCCGCGTCTACGCCGCCCTGCTGAACGCCGCGGCCAGCGAGCACGCCTTCCGCCAGCGGGCGATGAAGAGCGCGACGGACAACGCCGAGGAACTCATCAAGAACCTCAGCCGGATCATGAACCGGGCCCGCCAGGACTCGATCACCACCGAGATCATGGAGATCGTCGGCGGGGCCGAGGCCCTCGGCGGTGACACCAAGAAGGTCCACCTGCTGCCGGCGCTGACCAGTGATGACATCGCCGGTCCCTTCGGGGCCGGCGCGGGGACGCAGCAGGCAATGGCCCACTCGGCCGTCGCCGTGGCCGACCTGCCCGCCGACGATCTGGAAGACATCGACGGCATCGGCCCGGTGATCAACCGCAAGCTCCACGAGCTGGGCATCACGACCTTCGCCCAGATCGCCGCCTGGACCCCCGACGACGCCGAGCGCATCGGCCGCCAACCTGGACTTCCCCGGGCGGATCGAGCGTGAGCAGTGGATCGACCAGGCCCGCGCCAAGCACCACGACAAGTACGGCAATTGACACAGTGAGAAAGAGCACCAGCCATGACCATGACTGAGACAGAGCGCAAAGACGGCCGGGTGGTCGGCATCGCCGGCCCGGTGATCGACGTCGAGTTCCCCCGCGGCTCGCTGCCGGAGCTGCAGAGCGCCTTGGAGTTCACCGTGACGGTGGACGGCCAGCCGGTGAAGATCCTCGCCGAGGTCGCCCAGCAGTTGGGCGACAGCCGCGTCCGCGCCGTGTGCATGAAGCCCACCGACGGCTTGACCCGCGGTACCGCCGTGCGCAACACCGGCCACGGCATCCAGGTGCCGGTGGGCAACCGCACCCTCGGCCACGTGTGGAACGTGTGGGGCGAGGTGCTCGACGGCGACAACGCCGACTTCGCCGACATCGAGCGCTGGGACATCCACCGCTCGGCGCCGGCCTTCGCCGCGTTGGAGCCCTCCAAGCGGATGTTCGAGACCGGCATCAAGGTCATCGACCTGCTCACCCCGTACCTGGCCGGCGGCAAGATCGGCCTGTTCGGTGGCGCCGGTGTGGGCAAGACCGTGCTGATCACCGAGATGATCCGCCGCGTCGCCCAGAACCACGGTGGTGTGTCGGTGTTCGCCGGCGTCGGTGAGCGCACCCGTGAGGGCACCGACTCTGCGCCTGGAGATGGAGGAGTCCGGCGTGTTCGAGAAGGCCGCGCTGGTCTTCGGCCAGATGGACGAGCCGCCGGGAGTCCGCCTGCGCGTCGCCCTGTCGGCGCTGACCATGGCCGAGTACTTCCGTGACGTGCAGAACCAGGACGTGCTGCTGTTCGTGGACAACATCTTCCGCTTCGTCCAGGCCGGCTCCGAAGTGTCCACCCTGCTCGGCCGGATGCCCTCGGCCGTGGGCTACCAACCCACCCTGGCCGACGAGATGGGTCAGCTGCAGGAGCGGATCACCTCCACCCGCGGTCGCTCGATCACCTCGCTGCAGGCCGTGTACGTGCCCGCCGACGACTACACCGACCCGGCGCCGTTCACCACCTTCACCTTCCTCGACGCCACCACGGAGCTGAGCCGCCAGATCGCCTCGCTGGGCATCTACCCGGCCGTGGACCCGCTGGCCTCCACCTCGACCATCCTCCAGCCGGAGGTGGTGGGTGAGCGCCACTACCGTGTCGCCCGCCGCGTCCAGGAGATCCTCCAGCGCTACAAGGAGCTGCAGGACATCATCGCCATCCTCGGTCTCGACGAGCTGTCCGAGGAGGACCGCCTCACCGTGGCCCGGGCCCGCAAGGTGCAGCGGTTCCTCAGCCAGCCGTTCTACGTGGCCGAGGTGTTCACCGGCGTCAACGGCGAGACGGTGCCGGTGGCCGAGACCGTGGAGAGCTTCGAGGCCATCGTCAACGGCGAGCTCGACGAAGTGCCCGAGCAGGCGTTCTTGAACGTCGGTGGCGTGGAGCAGGTGCTGGCCAAGGCCAAGAGCCTGGCGGAGAGCGCGGGCTGATCCGATGGCCACGATGCAGGTCGAACTGGTCTCGCCGGAGCGGGTGATCTTCTCCGGCGAGGCGACCCAGGTGATCACCCGCACCCTGGGCGGCGGGGAGATCGCCTTCCTGCCCGGCCACGCCCCGTTCCTCGGGGCACTCGACCACTGCCACACCCGGGTCACCCTGGCCGACGGCACGCAGCTCGACGTCGCCGTCCACGGCGGGTTCGTGCAGGTCAACGGGAATGTCGTCAGCATCCTGTCGGACATGGCCGAGCTGTCCAGCGAGATCGACCGGGAGCGTGCCCTGCAGGCCAAGGCCCGTGCCGAGAACGTCCTGCGAGACGAGCACAGCGCCGAGACCATTGCCGCGGTGAGCCGGGCCAACGCCCGCCTCGTCGCCACCGGAGGGTACGGGGGCTAGCGGGACTGGACCCAGGTGCTCAGCCGGCGGACCAGGCCACGGGGCATGGCGCTGGTGGCGGCCACCAGGGACTTGTTCACCAACCCGGGGATGCTGATGGCCCGGTCGGCGGCGACGTCGGCCAGCCCGATGCGGGCGACCTCCTCGGCGTCCATCCAGGCGAACTTCGGGTAGGTCTCCGACATCGACGTGCCGCTGCTGACCTCGATGAACTCGGTGCGGGTGAGCCCGGGGCACAGGGCCGTCACGTGCACACCCGAGCCGCGGGCCTCCTCGTGCAGTGACTCCGTGAGGCTGGTCACGAAGGCCTTGGTGGCGGCGTAGACGCCCAGGTTGGCCACCGGCTGGAAGCTGGCGACGCTGCTGACGTTGAGCAGGAAGCCGCGGTGGCGCGGGCGCATCGCCGTGATCGCCGCGTGGCTCAGCTGCGTGACGGCCCCGACGTTCAGGGCGACCTCTCGCCCGAGGCGCTCCGGATCGGCCTCGTGGACCGGGCCGGACGTCCCGAACCCGGCGTTGTTGACGACGAGGTCGACGGGATCCGCGGTGGATCCCACCCGCTTGACCACCTTGGCCAGTCCGCGGCGATCGGTGAGGTCGGCGGCCAGGACCTCGATGTTCGGGTAGGCCGCGGCGAGCGATTCGAGCCGATCGACCCGGCGGGCGACGACGACCTGGGGGATCCCGGTGCGGCCGAGCAGCCCGACGATGGCCTCACCGATACCGCTGGACGCCCCGGTGACCAGTGCCGACGTGAACGGGTAGCCGGCCATCAGTACGTCACCGAGCTGAACTGGCTCAGCTTGTCGATGCGGTGGTGGGCCTCGATCAGGCGGACCGTGCCGCTGCGCGAGCGCATCACCAGGCTCTGGGTGACGGCCCGATCGGGCTGGTAGCGGACCCCGTCGAGCAGCTCACCGTCGGTCACGCCGGTGGCGGCGAAGAAGCAGTCGTCACCGCTGACCAGATCCTCGGTGGTGAGGACCTTGCCCAGGTCGTAGCCGGCGTCGAGGGAGGCCTGGCGTTCCGCCTCGTCGCGCGGCCACAGCCGGCCCTGGATCTCCCCGCCCATGCACTTCAGGGCGGCCGCCGAGGTGACGCCCTCGGGCGTGCCACCGATGCCCATCAGCACATCCACACCGGCTTGCGGCCAGGCGGTGGCGATGGCGCCGAAGATGTCGCCGTCGCTGATCAGCTTGATGCGCGCCCCGGCGGCACGCACCTCGGCGATGAGCTGTTGATGGCGCGGCCGGTCGAGGATCACCACCGTGAGGTCGCGCACGCTCTCGTGCTTGGCGGCGGCGATGAGCTTGAGGTTGACGGTGGCCGACAGGGTGATGTCGATGACCCCCGCCGCCTCGGGGCCGACGGCGATCTTCTCCATGTAGACGCAGGGGCCGGGGTCGAACATCGCCCCGCGCTCGGCGACGGCGATGACGGCCAGGGCGTTGCCCCGGCCAAGCGCGGTGAGGGTGGTGCCGTCGATCGGGTCGACGGCCACGTCGGTGGCCGGAAGGGTGCCGTCACCAACCTCCTCGCCGTTGAACAGCATCGGGGCCTCGTCCTTCTCGCCCTCGCCGATGACGACGACGCCACTCATGCTGACCGTCGACAGGACGCTGCGCATCGCCTCGACGGCGGCGCCGTCGGCGCCGTTCTTGTCCCCTCGGCCGACCCACCGTGATGCGGCCAGGGCAGCGGACTCGGTGACCCGGACCAGCTCCATCGCCAGGTTGCGGTCGGGGAGTTGGGCGCCGGGTGCGGTGGAAGTAGGCATCACCCGCCAACGTAGTTCGTTGGCGGGTGATTGGCCCAGGTGCTACCGGCCGCGCGGCCTGGCCCGTCTGGGCGGTGGCCGGCGGCGGCGTTGGTCGCGCTGCACCATCAGCTCGTTCATGCGGTGCTGATGCAGGGCGGGCAGGTTGGAGAAATGGCCGTACATGGGAGGTCCTCGAGGGTTGGTAACGGGTCGTGGAACGCGGCAACGCCAGAAGCGGCGTGTCCGGGGTGTGGGGGTACTGCCTGGGTTGGGTCGTCAGGCGCCGGCGCAACGCGGCCGAGGGGCGGCGACGCACGCCGTGATGGTGGTCAACAGTCTCATCGGGGTCGCCTCCTTTCCTGGTCGAGCGGTGCTGGATCGCCATGGTGCCAGGCGTCTGCGTGGCTGTCCACCGAATTACCGACCTCTAGGGTGGCGATCGTGGTCGCGATCCCGGAAGCGTGGTGCATCGGTGGGCGCGAGCTGGGCGAGCCCCGCCTGCACGACGGGGGTGACGCACTCGGCTACCTGGCCGGCAGCGGCGGGTCGGCGGCATTGTGGCTGCACCCGCTGGACGGGGCCCCACCGCGCCAGCTCACCAGCGTGCCGCCGCCACGCTCGGCGCGCGGGCTGGGTGGCGGCGTGTGGAACTGGACCGCCGGCGGCGACGGCGTCGTCTATGTGGGCGCCGACGGGCGCCTGTGGCACCAGCCGCTCGACGGTGGGCCGCGCCAGGTCACCGAGCACACGGACCGCACCGTCGCCGCGCCGGCGCCCACGCCCGACGGCGCCTGGGTGCTCTACACGGTGGACGACGCCGAGGTCTGGCGAGCCGGGTTGGGTCAGGACCCCACGGCGGAACGCCTCGACGACGGCACCGCCCACTTCGTCATGGATCCATGGCCGATGCCGTGTGGGTCCGGGGCGCTGTGGGTGGCCTGGGACGTCCCGGACATGCCGTGGGATCACAGCCGCGTCCAGCGGATGACCTTCGACGGCTCGGTCCGTGACGAGTTCCGCCCACCGCACGCCGTCCAGCAAGCGCGCACGCTGGCCGACGGGCGCGGCATCGCCGTGCAGGACGACGACGGCTGGCTGAACGTCTGGTTGGACGGCGCGGCCGTCGTCGCCGAACCCGTCGAGCACGCCGGGCCGACGTGGGGACCCGGCCAACGCTCCTACGCCGCCTCGCCCGACGGGCGGCGCATCGCCTTCACCCGCAACGAGTCCGGTTTCGGCCGGCTGTGTGTGGTGGACACGCAGTCCGCCGCGGTGACCGAGATCGGGCGCGGCGTGCACGGACAGCTGAGCTGGGCGGGCGGGCGCCTCGCCGCCCTGCGCAGCGGGGCACGCACGCCTCCAGAGATCGTCGTCTACGACACCACCACCTGGCAGCGCGCCACGGTGGCGATCGGGTCGGTGGACGGGTGGCGGCGCGCCGGGCTGACCGAGCCCACCGCGCTGCGGATCCCGCCGGAGTCGATCCCGGCTCGGCTGTACCGGGCAACGGAACCTTCGAACCGCTTGCTGTGCTGGGTCCACGGCGGGCCGACCGACCAGTGGCAGGTCACGTTCATGCCCCGTGTGGCGTACTGGCAGTCGCGCGGCTGGAACGTTCTGGTCCCCGACCACCGCGGCAGCACCGGGCACGGGCGGGCCTTCCAGCAGGCGTTGCGCGGCCAGTGGGGCGTCGCCGATGTCGACGACGTCAGCGTGGCCATCGCCGAGGCCCACCGCCAGGGATGGGGCGCGCCGGACACCACCTTCGTGGTCGGCGGCTCGGCCGGAGGGTTCACCGCTCTCGGCGTGCTGGCCGGTGGCGCGGTGGAGTTGTGCGGCGTGGTGGCCAGCTACCCGGTCGCCGATCTGGCCGACCTCGGCGAGCGCAGCCACCGCTTCGAGCGGCACTACACCGACACCCTGGTGGGCGCGCTGCCCGGCGCGGCGCTGGCGTTGACCGACCGCTCACCAATCAGCCACCCGCAGCGGCTCACCTCCCGGCCGATCCTGATCATGCACGGCGCCGACGACCCGGTGGTGCCCGTCGATCAGAGCCAGCAGCTGGCCGAGGCGGTGAACGCCGCGGGTGGCCGTGTCGAGCTGCACGTCTACGCGGGCGAGGGACACGGCTTCCGCCAACCGGCCACGCAAGCCGACGAGTACCGGCGGATGGCCGACTTCTTCGCCCGCCACGGCGGGTAGCGTCGAGCGGCAATGAGCTACTTCCGCACCAGTGGTGAGGGCGACAACGAGGGCATCGACATCCCCGTCGAGGACTTCGACCTCAACGACCCCGACACGGTCATCGTGCACTACGACCTGGGCGCGTGGACCGCCGACGACCAGGCCGAGCTGACCCAGGTGCTGGCCGCCGAGGGAATCCCCCACGCCTGGGGCGATGTGGACGAGTTGCTCGTGCCCGAGAGCGCCGAGACGCGCGCCGATGCCATCCTTGCCGACCTGGAGGTCCGCCTCGGGGTGGGCATCGGCATCCTCCCGGTGGCCCAACTGGCCGACGGTGATCCCACCGTGGAGTACGACCTGGCCGAATGGCCAGAGGGCGATCGGGCGGCGATCGCCAGGATGCTGGGCGAGGGCACGATCCGCCATCGGTGGGAGGGTGACTCACTGCTGGTCGCCGCCGACGACGAGGACACCGTCGACGCCGTCCTCGACGCGGTGGAGCGCGGTGACGTGGTGGGCGATCTCGACGTCTCGGCGGATGACGACGACCGCGCCGAGATCCCCTTCGAGACGCTGACGACGTTCTTCCTGGCCGGCGAGCGGCTGTCCAAGAACGCACTCGACGCCGATGGTCTGACCCACCTGCTGAGCGCCATCGACGTTGCCGACCCGGCGGCGTCGCCGTACGGGGTCGACCGCGGTCTGTGGACGCGGGCCTGCGCCCTGGCCGACGAGTTGGCCGGCGCCCTGGCCGATGGGGACGAGCCCGATGCGGTACACGCCGAGGCCGTCGCCGGCCAGTTGCGCGACCTGCTGCGCGCCTACGTGTAGCGCCGACCACGATGCTGCTGGCCGAGCTGGAGATCTGGCACTCCAAGCCCGCCGCGCCCACCCGCCGCCTGGCGCTCGGGCACCTGGTCCTGCCGATCGACCCGCTGCCGGGCTTCGGCGGGTTGCTCCTGGCTGCGGTGGTCGCCGCCCACATCGGTCAGGTGACGGGTGACGACCAGCTCGACGCCGCCCGCCTGCTGGACCAGGTGGTGCGCGGCGAGCGCGTCGTCCAGCCGCGCCTGGCTCACCGGTTCCAGGTCGATCGTCACGGCCTGTCCACCAGCGTCCACCGGATGGTGAGCAACGGTGAGCACGCCTCGTTCAGCCTGCACACCACGGGCCGCCCGCTGGCCCAGGTGCTCGGGGCGATCTACGCCCTCGAACGCCTCGACGCCGACATCCGCGTCGGGCTGCACGAGGTGCTGGCCAAGGCGATGCGCTGGCGAGGGGCCATCGGTCCGGCGTTCATCGCCGACGTGGCCGGCTCGACGGGGGCCTCGATGGCGACGCGGGCCAACCCCCGGATGTGGGCGCTGGACGTCCTCGGGTTCAAGGATGCGCCTGACTCCCTTGGCACCCGTGACGTGATGCGCCACTACCGCCGGCGGCTGCGGGCCATCCACCCCGACCACGGCGGCGACGTCTCGGCTGCGGCTGCCGACATCGAGGAGCTCAACGAGGCCAGGAGGATCCTGCTGCAGTGACTGCGCTGTTGCTCTTCCCCGGCGCCGGGTCGTCCAGCGACCATCCCAGCCTGGTGGCCATCGCCGCCGCGGTGGATCCGATGCCCTGCCGGCGGGCGGACTTCCCGTACCGCGTGGCCGGGCGGCGGGCGCCCGATCGCCCACCGGTCCTGCTGGCCACCGTGCGCGCCGCTGCCGCCGACCTGGCCGATGCCGCGGGCGGCCCGGACCGGTTGGTGTTGGGCGGTCGGTCGATGGGCGGGCGGATGTGCTCGATGGCGGTGGGCGACGCCAGTGACCCGCTCCCGGCGGCCGGGCTGGTGCTGATCAGCTACCCGCTCCACCCACCCGGTCGCCCCGACCGCCTGCGTGTCGAGCACTTCGAACGGCTCGGTGTTCCGTGCCTGTTCGTGTCCGGGACGAGGGACGCCTTCGCCACGCCTGCCGAACTGGAGCAGTGGACGGCCATCATCCCCGCGCCGGTGACGCACCACTGGATCGACCGCCGCGGCCACGATCTGAAGGGCGTCGACGCCGAGGTGGCCGACGTCGTCGCCGCCTGGATCGCCGGGATCACGAGTCCAGGGCCGGGTCCCCGGGGTTGATCTCCTCCAAGGAGAGATGGGCGGTCTCTGGGTACGCGGCATAGGCGATGGCGGCCGCGGCAAGCTCGAACACGGCGACCACCAGCATCGCCGCCCAGTAGGGCGCACCGCGGTCCAGCGCCCACCCCACGCCGAGCAGGCCCAGGCTGCCGCCCGCCAGGGAGGCGACCGTGACCCAGGCGTTGGCCCGGCTGCGGTTGCCGGTGGGGAACAGCTCGGTGCGGTAGACGGCCAGGGCCGGATAGGCGATGCCGGCGACGATCCCCCCGGCCAGGGCCATCGCCCACATCGCCGGACCGGACGCCGCGTAGGTGCCCACGAGCAGCACGGCGGTGATCGGCAGGCACGTCAGGATCAGCACCCGCCGGCCGACCAGTTCGGCGGCGCGCCCGCCGACGATCAGCCCGATCGATGCCGGCGTGGCAGTGGTCAGCGTGAACAGGGCGATCTCCCCACCGGACAGGCCGCGCACGTGGTTCAGGTAGCGGTTCTGGAAGTACGAGACCGGGGCGACGAACACGTTGCCTACGAAGGCCACCGTGGCGATGACTGCGAACCTGCGGCGGGGGAGCGCCACGGTGACGTCGTGGCGGGCGGCGAACCGGCGCGTCTCGGGCAGGTGGCGCTGCAGGCTCAGGGCCACCGGAAGCCACAGGAGCGCCATCACGTACGCCAGACGCCACCCGTTGGCGCCGAGGTCGGCCAGCTTGAGCGCGCCCACCGCCACCCCGGCGCCCAGCCCGCCGGCCAGCGTGGTCACGCTGAGGGCGTAGGCCCGGCTGTTGCGCGGCACCTCCTCGGTGGCCACGACGGCGATCAGCACACCCATCGCCAGACCCAGCGGGCGGGCGATGGTCTGGGAGGCGACCAGCGCCGGAAACGACGGCGCCAGGGCGCCGGCGGCGCACAGCACGGGCGTCAGCCACGCCAGCCACACCAACACCGTGCGCCGCCCGCGCCGATCGGCCAGCATGGCGAAGGGCAGGGTGATCACGACGCCGATGCGGACCACCACGCCGCCAAGGCCCTGCCCCGTTCCGCCGACGCCGAAGCTGTCGCCGGCGAAGCTCACCGTCTGGGTGAAGATCGTGTTGGCGAAGATCGAGGTGAGTGAGGCCACCGCCAGCAGCGCCATCACCCGGACCTGACGGGCGCTCCACAGATCGGGTGGCGCCCACCACGGCGAGGCGGCCCGCGGGTGGGTCAACGCCCGGCGGACCGGCCAGCGCAGCAGCCATCCGAACCACGGAACGTCGATGCGGTACGTGATCGTCTGGCGCAGCACCGCATCCTGCGCGCTGACTCGCCGCTCGTAGTCGGAGAACGGTCCGGTCTCCTGGACGAACACCCCGTCGGCGCCGGTCTCGCGGAGCAGGCCCTGGCGGGGGCGCAGCGCGGCCTGCGCCTCGGGCGCCGACACCGGCCACGACTGGACCAGCCGCGCTGCCTGCATGGCCGGCGAGCCTACCGAGACCTGCGCGGGGCATACTGAACGGCATGGACAGCGACCGGATCGTGGTGCGCCGCCGCGGTCCGCTCAGCGGCGAGGTGGTCGTCCCCGGGGCCAAGAACTCGGTGTTGAAGCTGATGGCCGCTACGCTCCTGGCCGACGGCGAGTTCGTGTTCACCAACGTCCCCGCCATCGCCGACGTTGGCATCATGGGTGACCTCCTGGCGGCGCTCGGCGTCGACAGTTCGCTGGTCGAGCCGGGCACCCTGCGGTTGGTCAACCACGGCGCCATCACACCGCTGGCCCCCTTCGAGCTCGTCGAGCGGATCCGCGCCAGCATCAACGTCCTTGGACCGTTGCTCGGTCGGGTCGGCCGAGTCACGCTGGCGATGCCCGGCGGGGACGACTTCGGGAGCCGCCCGATCGACCTGCACGTCAAGGGCCTGGAGGCGATGGGCGCCACCTTCGAGCTCACCCCGACGGACGTGCGCGCCTGGGTCGACGCACCATCGGGCCGGCTGCACGGCGCCGAGATCGTCCTGGATTTTCCCAGCGTCGGGGCCACGGAGAACCTGATGATGGCCGCGGTGTGCGCCGACGGCGTGACCACGATCGTCAACGCCGACGCGTGAGCCGGAGATCCAGGATCTGTGTCATCTGCTGCGGGCGATGGGGGCGTCGATCGACGGGGTGGGAAGTTCCACCCTGGTGATCACCGGCGTCGACCGTGGGGCGTTGCGCTCGGCCACCCACCGGGTGGTGCCCGACCGGGTTCAGGCGGCCACCTACATCGCCGCGCTGGGTGTGGCGGGCGGCGACATCGTCATGCGTGAGGCCCGCCGCGATCACATGGAGCACGTCATCGCTCGCTGCGCGCAGATGGGTGTGCGCATTGAGGACGCGCCACACGGCCTGCGGGTCACCGGGAGCGGCGTCCTGCGCAGCGTGGACCTGGCCACCCTGCCCTACCCGGGGATCGCCACCGACTACAAGCCGCTGATGGTGACGATGCTCACGGTGGCCGACGGCGTCGGCATCGTCACCGAGAACCTGTATCCCGGGCGGTTCAAGTACGTGGAGGAGTTGCAGCGCCTCGGCGCCGACATCCGCCTCGACGGCCACCACGCCATCGTCCGCGGTGTGGGTCAACTGGTCGGCGCTGAGGTCACCGCCTCGGACATCCGCGCCGGCGCGGCGCTGGTGGTCGCCGGGCTGGCGGCGACGGGTGAGACCGTGGTGCGCGGTGTGCACCACATCGATCGTGGCTACGAGGACTTGGTGGGCAGGTTGGTGTCGGTGGGGGCCGACATCGAGCGCTGCGACTGATCGGCGCCCACCCGTTTGCGGGCCAGGGTCAGCAGGCCGGCGATGATCGCGATCGGACCGAGTACGAGGAGGATCTCGTCCCAGCCGCCCTGGTGGGCGAGTAGGCCTGCCGCGGCGCTCACTTCACCTGGAGCACCATGACGACCGCCTCGGTCTTGTGGCTCTCGATCTCGAACGTACCGACCTGGTCGGCGGTGAAGTTGAACGTGGCGGTCTCGCCGGCCTTCACGGTCTCTTCGAGGTCGTAACCATGGACGTGGAACTCGTCGTCGGCGTTCGGGTTGGTGATGTTGACCTGCACGGCCGAACCCTTGGCGACGATCTCGACACCGCGACGGCCCGGAATCGACACCGAGGCGGACGTCGATCTGCGCCGGGCCGGTGGGATTGCTGTGGGTGGTGGCGGCCATGTCGATGGCGGTGTCCGTGCCCGGGGAGGCCACGGGCTCCTCGATGGTGGCCGGGATCGACGGGTCGGTGATCGACGGATCGTTGGGCGGCGTGGTGCCCTGCTCGATCGGCGTGACCGCCGTGGTGGTCTTCGGTGCGGCGTCGTCACCGCAGGCCGCCAGCGCGAGGAGGCAGGCGGGCAGGAGCAGGAGTCGTCCGGCGGTCATAGGTCGCAATCCTAGGGTTGATCCTGGTTCAATGGGCGATCGGTACGTCTGGAAAGCTCCACGATGCGCGAACAGGTCGAACAAACCATTGAGGTCATCAGACCCGCCCTGCAGGCCGACGGTGGCGACATTGTGCTCCGCGACGTCGACGAGGCCACCGGCGTCGTCACGGTCACGCTGGTGGGGGCGTGCGGTACCTGCCCGGCGTCGGGGCAGACCCTGAAAGCGGGCATCGAACGCATCATGCGTGACCGAGTCGACGGCGTGACCGAGGTCGTCAACCTCGCCGAACTGCCCGACTTTGGCGGATGAGCCGCCGCCATCGTCCGGTGCCGGACCTGTTCGCCGAGGCGTGCGACGGTGACCGGGCCTCGCTGGCCCGGCTGCTCTCGCTCGTCGAGCAGGGCGGGGACCAGGCCCGCGAGGTCGGCCGGCTGTCCTTCCCGCGCAGCGGGGACGGCTACACGGTCGGGCTCACCGGCGCCCCGGGGGCCGGCAAGAGCACGCTGACGTCCGCGCTGATCGGGCACCTCCGCGCCCTCGGCCAGGAGGTGGCGGTGCTGGCCATCGACCCGTCGTCACCGTTCACCGGTGGGGCCATTCTCGGCGACCGGGTGCGGATGCAGGACCACGCCACCGACCAGGGCGTGTTCATCCGCTCGATGGCAACGCGCGGCCACCTCGGCGGGCTGGCCCTGGCCACCCCCGAAGCCGCCCGGCTGCTGGATGCCGTGGGCAAGCACCTGGTGCTGATCGAGACCGTCGGCGTGGGCCAGGTGGAGGTCGAAGTCGCCGGCAAGGCCGACACCACCGTGGTCGTGGTGAACCCCGGGTGGGGGGACTCGGTGCAGGCCAACAAGGCCGGGCTGATGGAGATCGCCGACCTGTTCGTGATCAACAAGTCGGACCGCAAGGGTGCGGCCGAGACCCGCCGTGACCTGGAGCAGATGCTCGACCTGTCCGACATCGGCCACGACGACTGGCGGCCGCCGATCGTCAACGCGGTGGCCACCGACCGCACCGGCGTAGACGAGCTCTGGGAAGCGGTGTGCCAGCACCGGGCCACCATCGAGGCCACGGGCACGCTGCGCCAGCGGCGGACCTTCCGCCTGGCCGAGGAGCTGCGCGAGGTGGTCGCCCGGCGCCTCGAACAGCGCGCCCGGCAGCTCACCAGCGGCGAGCGCTGGGACGACCTGCGCCGCCAGGTCACCGAGCACTCGCTCGATCCGTGGGCCGCTGCCGACGAGATGCTTGCCTCGGTCAACGCCTAACGTCGGCGTCATGACGGACTCGCTGGTGGTGGTGGAGCGCTCCGACGACGGTGTCGCGGTCGTCCGGTTGAACAACGGCAAGGTCAACGCCCTGTCCCAGGCGCTGCTCACCGAGCTGGCCGCCGCCGCCGCCGACCTGGCGGCGGATCCGCCCGGCGCGGTGGTCGTCACCGGCGGTGAGCGGATCTTCGCCGCCGGCGCCGACATCGGCGAGTTCGGCGGGCCTGAGGAAGCCGAGATGATCGGCGACGGGTTCCACACCGCGCTGGACGCAGTCGCAGCGATTCCTCGGTTCGTCATCGCCGCGGTCGGCGGCTTCGCCCTCGGTGGTGGCTGTGAGCTGGCCCTGGCCTGCGACTACCGCATCGCCAGCACCAAGGCGGTGTTCGGCCAGCCGGAGGTGTTGCTCGGCATCATCCCCGGCGGTGGTGGCACCCAACGGTTGCCACGGCTCATCGGGGCGTCGGCGGCCAAGGAGATGATGATCACCGGTCGCCAGGTGCGCGCCGACGAGGCGTTGCGGCTGGGCCTGGTGAACGAGGTCGTCGAGCCCGAGTCCCTCCATGACCGGGCCCGGGAGCTTGCCGCGACGGTGGCTCGCGGCGCCGTGCTGGCCCAGGCATCGATCAAGGGGTTGGTCGACGGCGGGATGGACGCCGACCTGCCCAGCGCCCTCGCCGCCGAGCGCCGGGCGTTCACCGCCATGTTCACGACCGAGGACGCCATGGTCGGCGTGCGCAGCTTCCTGGAGAGCGGGCCAGGCAAGGCCGTGTTCGCCGGTCGCTGAATCCGCCGGGGCCAGGTCGCCCACCGTCCACTACGCTCGATGGGCGATGGCCAGGTTTGGACGCGTCCTCAGCGCGATGATCACCCCGTTCGACTCCGAGGGACGCCTGGATCTCGACGAGGCCAAACGGTTGGCCCGCCACCTGCAGGACGAGGGCCATGACGGTCTCGTCGTCGCCGGCACCACCGGCGAGGCGCCGACGCTGACCGACGACGAACGCCTGGCGCTGTTCGCCGCGGTGATCGAGGCGGTCACCATCCCGGTGATCGCCGGGACCGGCACGAACGACACCGCTCACTCGGTGCACCTCACCCGTGAGGCAACCGCCCTGGGTGCGGCAGGGATCCTGGCGCTGTGCCCGTACTACAACCGCCCCTCGCAGGCGGGGATCGAGGCCCACCTGCGGGCGATGGCCGAGTGCACGCCGCTGGCCCAGATGGTCTACGACATCCCGGTGCGCACCGGGCGCAAGATCGGCACGGACCTGCTGCTGCGCCTGGCCACCGAGGTCCCCAACGTCGTCGCCTTGAAGGATGCCGCGGCCAACCCGGCCGAGACCGCCAAGGTCATCCGTGACGCGCCCGCCGGATTCGAGGTCTACAGCGGAGACGACGGGTTGACCCTGCCACTGCTGTCGGTGGGCGCAGTCGGCGCCGTAGGTGTCGCCACGCACTGGACCGCCCCCGACCACGTGGAGATGTTCGGCTGCTGGGAGTCCGGCGACATCGCTGGCGCGCAGCGGGTGAACCGCCGGTTGCTGGAGAGCTTCAGCTTCGAGACCGGTGACGACGCGCCGAACCCGATCCCCACCAAGGCGATGATGCGCCACCTCGGCTTCAGCGTCGGTGAGGCCCGCCTGCCGATGGGGCCGGCGCCGGCCGACGTGGTCGAGCGGGCGCCACAGGTGTGGGAGCGGCTGCAGGCCGCCCGCGGCGCGACGGTCGCCTGACATGCCGCAACCGGTACGGTTGGTCTTCCTCGGCGGGCTCGGCGAGATCGGCCGCAACTGCATGGCCGTCGAGCAGGGCTCGGGTGAGGACGCCAAGCTGCTGCTGATCGACTGCGGGCTGATGTTCCCCGACCCGGACATGCACGGCATCGATCTGGTGCTGCCCGATTTCACCTGGTTGCGGGAGAACGCCCAGCGCATCGTCGGCCTGGTCGCCACCCACGGTCACGAGGATCACGTGGGCGGGTTGAGCTACCTGCTGCGCGAGCTCAGCTTCCCGATCTACGGCTCGGCGCTCACCCTCGGGCTGGCCCGCAACCGGATCGAGGAAGCCGGCCTCCTCGATCGGACGGCGCTGCACACCGTCGCCGACGGCGAGCGGCGAATGATCGGGCCGTTCGACGTCGAGTTCCTGCCGGTCACCCACTCGGTCCCCCATGCCCATGCCGTCGCCATCCACACCCCCCAGGGGGTGATCCTGCACACGGGCGACTTCAAGCTGGATCTCACCCCGGTGGACGGCCGGCGCACCGACCTGGCGCGCATCGGCGCCATCGCCTCGACCACGGGCATCCGCGTCCTGCTGGCCGACAGCACCAACGCCGAGGAGCACGGTCACGCGCCCAGCGAGACCAGCGTCGGCGCCGTGCTGCGCCAGCTGTTCGCCAGCCAGCGTGGCCGGCGGGTGATCACGGCCAGCTTCGCCAGCCACCTGCACCGCATCCAGCAGATCGCCGACGCGGCGATCGCCGAGGGCCGCTCGGTGGTCACCCTCGGACTGAGCATCAAGAAGAACGTCCGCCTGGCGCGGGAACTGGGTGTGCTGCGGATCCCCGAGTCCAAACTGCTGGACATCGAGCAGCTGGACACGCTGCCACCCGAGCAGGTCTGCATCATCTCCACCGGCTCCCAGGGCGAGCCGATGTCCGCGCTGGCGCTGCTGGCCCGCGGCGAGAACAAGTGGGTCAAGGTCGGTGACCACGACACCGTGATCCTATCCAGCCATGCGATCCCTGGCAACGAGGGCAACGTCAACCGGGTCATCGACGGGTTGCTGCGCGCCGGGGCGGAGGTCATCCACTCCGGCGTCGCCGACGTCCACGCCACCGGCCACGCCCAGGCCGACGAGCTGAAGACGTACCTGTCGATCGCCAGACCGGAGTGGTACGTACCCATCCACGGCGAGTACCGCCACCTGGTGGCCAACGCCCGCCACGGTGTGACGATGGGCGTGCCCCGTGATCAGGTCCTGGTGTGCGAGGACGGCGACGTGCTCGAGCTGACCGACGCCGGGCTGGACCATGCCGGGCGGGTGCCTGCCGGGTTCCTGTACGTCGACGGCATCGTCGGCGACGTTGGCCAGGGCGTGCTGCGCGACCGGCGTGTGCTGGCCGAAGAGGGCGTCGTGGTCGTGGTGGTCACCGTCGACGTGCAAAGCGGCAAGGTGCTCACCGGACCGGAGATCATCACCCGCGGCTGGGTGTACGCCCCCGAAGCCGAGGATCTGCTGGACGAGGCCTGCGACCGGATCGCCGACGTCGTCGAGGCGGCCCTGGCCAGCGGGGTCCGAGACATCGACGCCCTGGAACGCGACGTTCGCCGGGCGGCCGGTAGGTTTGTCAACGAACGGACTCGGCGACGCCCGATGATCGTTCCTGTCGTCATGGAGGCGTAGCCACAATGAACCGTCTGTTGAGCATGATCATGGGCCTGTTCGGGCGCAAGTCAGCCAAGTCCGGCAACAGCATCCTCGATGCGTTGCTGCCGATGCTGATGAAGGGCGGGGCGCTCGGCGGTCTGGCCGGGTTGTTGAACAAGTTCCGCGGCGCCGGCCTCGGCGCCAAGGCCGACAGCTGGGTGAGCACCGGCGCCAACGAGCCGTTGGAGACCCACGAGGTCGAGGCGGCGCTGGGCAGCGACACCGTCAGCCAACTGGCCACGCAGGCGGGCGTCAGCAAGGACGAGGCCACCGGCGGCCTGGCCAAGATCCTGCCGAGCTTCGTCGACAAGCTGACCCCCGGCGGCAGCCTGCCGACGGAGGGCCTCGGCAAGCTGCTCAAGGGCTTCGACTTCACCAAGATCCTCAGCTCCCTCGGGAAGTAGCTCCCGCGAGACAGCGGGGAACGATTGGTACGGTGGAGTCCTATGGCGACGTGGGGCCCTCCGCGCAAGCGTGACACCAGGCCGGCCGGGCGATCCTCCGGTCGGGCGCTCGGCGCCGGTCGGCGCGCCCTGGCCAGCGGGTCGGGATCCGCGCCGGCCAAGATCGGCGACGACGCCGGCTCGATCACCGGCCCCACCCGCCGCCAGCGGGTCACCGAGGAGCTCAGGGGCGAGAACAACGAGCGCCTCTCGGACATCTGGGGCATCGGGCTGATCGCCGTCGGCGCCCTGCTGGGGTTGGGGATCTACCTGCGGGTGGCCGGCCCGGTGGGCAAGCTGGTCAGCGAGACCGTTGCCTGGGTGGCCGGCCTCGGCAAGTTCATCGTCCCGGCGGCCTTGATCGCCGTCGGAGTGTCCCTCGTTCGCCGCGGGCACAGCGAGCACCGCTACCGCCTGGCCCTCGGCTGGGGGATCATCTTCTTCACCGTCCTCGGCCTGCTGCACGTGATCCGCGCCGACGGCGCCCGCTTCGACGAGCGTGACGCCGGCGGGTGGCTCGGCCTGGCGTTGGGTGCGCCGTTGAAGACGCTGCTCGGCTCGGCAGGCGCGGTCATCGCCCTACTGGCGGTGATGGTGGCCGGGATCATGCTGGTCACCCAGTCCTCGGTGCGTGACCTGGCCTGGCATGCCCGGCGCATCGCCGGCAACACCGGACGGGCCACGGCCACCATCGCCCGCCCGCTGGGTCGGCGGGCCAAGCGAGCCCTCGGTGACATGTCCACGCTGCGCAGCGATCGTGACCTCTCCGGCGAGGTTCCCCGCCCGGAAGTGTTCGACGACGCCGGGGACGCCGACTGGGCCAGCCCGGCCGACGCCACCAGACCTCGCAAGGGTCGCGCCGCCAAGGCGACGCCGGCCATCGCCGCCGGTCCCGGGGAGCAGACGGAACTGGATCTCGGCCCCGGCGCCCAGCGCGGGCAGTGGGTCCTGCCGCCGGCCAACCTGCTAGTCCGATCCAGCAACCAGGCCGTCAACATGGCCGAGGTGGATGCCCGCGGCACGACGCTGGTCGAGTCGCTCGACTCCCACGGGGTGGAGACCAAGCTGGTGGGCCAGACCGTGGGCCCGACGGTGACCCGCTACGAGCTCGAACTGGGATCGGGCGTCAAGGTGGCCAGGGTGACCAGCCTCAACCGGGACATCGCCTACGCCATGGCGGCGGTGGACGTGCGCATCCTGGCCCCCATCCCCGGGCGCTCGGCCATCGGGGTGGAGGTCCCCAACCACACCCGCCAACTGGTGAGCCTGGCCGACATCATGACCTCCCCGGAGGCCAAGACGGCGACGCACCCGCTGGACGTTGCTATCGGCAAGGACATCGCCGGCCGCTCGGTGTTCCTCAACCTGTCCACCACGCCGCACCTGCTGATCGCCGGTACCACGGGCGCCGGCAAGTCCAGCGGGATCAACTGCATCGTCACCTCGCTGCTGATGCGCACCACGCCCGAGCAGGTCCGCCTGATCCTGATCGACCCCAAGCAGGTCGAGATGGGCCAGTACAACCGCCTGCCGCACCTGCTCACCCAGCCGGTGACCAACCCGAAGAAGGCGGCCAACGCGCTTGCCTGGGCGGTGAAGGAGATGGAGCGGCGCTACGACGTCCTCACCGAGGTGGGCTTCCGGGACATCACCGGGTACAACGCTGCGTACGACCGCGGCGAGCTGGTGGACGACACGGTCCGACCCGCCGTCGTGGACGCCGAGGGGGACGCGGACCGCGGCGAGGCGCCGACGCCGCCGAAGTACGAGCGGTTGCCGTACATCGTGGTCGTGGTCGACGAGTTGAACGACTTGATGATGGTGGCCGCCCGCGATGTGGAGGACAGCATCACCCGCATCGCCCAGAAGGCCCGAGCCGTGGGGATCCACCTCATCGTCGCCACCCAGCGCCCCAGCGTCAACGTCATCACCGGCGTGATCAAGGCCAACATCCCGGCGCGCATGGCGTTCGCGGTCAGCTCGCTCACCGATAGCCGGGTGATCCTCGACCAGCCGGGGGCCGAAAAGCTGGTCGGCAAGGGTGACATGCTCCTGCTGCCCGGGACCACCAGCGTCTCGCAACGAATCCAGGGCTGCTTCGTCAGCGAGGACGAGGTCCGCAAGGTCGTGGGTCATTGGCGCCGCCAGGCCCCCGACGTCGTCTACGTCAGCGGCGTGGAGGGCGACGAGGGCGAGGGCCAGCTGGGCGGCGGGAACTTCGGCGGCAACGGCGCCGACGACGACGAGGACGAGGCCCTGATGCGTCAGGCGATGGAGCTGGTCGTGCGCAGCCAGCTGGGCTCGACGTCGATGTTGCAGCGCAAGCTGAAGATCGGGTTCGCCCGCGCCGGGCGGGTCATGGACCTTCTCGAACAACGCGGCGTGGTGGGTCCCAGCGAGGGCAGCAAGGCCCGCGCCGTGCTGATGACGGTGGAGGAGTTCGAGCTGCTCCAAGAGCGCGGCCGCTGAACACCTCCCGCCGCCAACGAGGCGCCCGGTAGCCTCGTCGGACGTGACGCGCCGGTTCTACATCGAGACCCTCGGCTGTCCGAAGAACCAGGTCGACAGCGACAAGCTGGCCGGCTCGATGGTGGCCGACGGTCTGGTCCCCACCGACGACGCCGCGGCCGCCGACGTCGTGGTGGTCAACACCTGTGCCTTCATCGAGGATGCCCGGCGGGAGTCGATCGACACCATCCTGGCGCTCGATCGCCAGCGCGCCACCGGGGCCAAGCTGGTGGTGACCGGGTGCATGGCCGAGCGCTACGGCGCCGAACTGGCCGAGGCCCTCCCCGAGGCCGACCAGGTGTCCGGCTTCGGTGTCCCGGTGTCGCTCGGTGTCAAGCCGGCGGTGCCCACGCTGGATCTGTTGAACCTGCCGCGGCCGAAGTCGGCGCGGCCGTGGGCCTACGTGAAGATCGCCGAGGGATGTGACCGTACCTGCGGGTTCTGTGCGATCCCGAGCTTCCGCGGGCCGCAGCGCAGCCGGGACATCGAGGCGATCCTCGACGAGGTCGACGAACTTGAGGTGCGCGAGATCGTCCTGGTCGCCCAGGATCTCGCCAGCTACGGCAAGGACCGCCCGGGGGATCTAGGCGCCGGCTCGATCGTGCGGCTCGTGCGCCAGGTGAGTGCCCGCGTCGACTGGACCCGGCTGCTGTACCTGTACCCCAGCGACCTCACCGACGAGCTGGTGGATGCGATCTGTGACACCGGCGTCGCCTACTTCGACCTCTCGCTGCAACACGTCAGCAAGCCGCTGCTGCGGCGGATGCGCCGGTGGGGGGATGGTGGGCGCTTCCTGCGGCGGATCGCCGACATCCGCCGCCGTGAACCCGCCGCGGCCTTCCGCAGCAACTTCATTGTCGGCTACCCGGGCGAGACCGAGGCCGACCACGACGAGTTGTTGCGCTTCGTCGAGGCGGCAGACCTCGACTGGTGCGGCTTCTTCGCCTACAGCGCCGAGGACGGCACGCACGCCGCGGCGCTCGATCGGCAGGTCGATGCCTCGCTGACGGCCGAGCGTTTGGCAGAGTTGCGGGCGATGCAGGACGAGATCACCCTCCGCCGCCGTGACGAGCTGATCGGCGCCGAGGTCACGGTGCTGGTCGACCAGCCCGGCGAGGCGCGCAGCACCCGTGAGGCGCCGGAGATCGACGGGGTCATCGAGGTGCCCGACCACCTGGCGGTGGGCCAGTTCCATCAGGTTCGCATCGTCGACGCCCTCGGCCCTGACCTGGTCGCCGACGTGCGCTGATGCCCGTCGATCCCTCCGCCATCGCCACCTGGGCCAACGTCGTCACCGTGGCGCGCATCCTCGTCGCCCCGCTGGCCTTCTGGCTGATCCCCCAGGGCAATGGCGGCTCGTGGGTGGCCTTCGCCCTGTGGTTCGTGCTCTGCTCCTCCGATGGCATCGACGGCTACCTGGCCCGCCGCCACGGCACGACGAACCTCGGCGCGTTCCTTGATCCGCTGGCCGACAAGATCCTGGTGCTCGGGGCGATGTTCACCCTGGTCCAGCGCGACGTGTTCTGGCTGGTGCCGGTGGTCATCATCGCCGCCCGCGAGCTGCTCATCAGCCTGTACCGCACGTTCATCGTGTCCAAGGGGGTCAGCATGCCCGCCAGCAAGACGGCGAAGTGGAAGACCTTCGCCCAGCAGCTCGCCGTCGGCTTCGCCATCGCCCCGCTCACCGCCCGCGATGCGACGTGGTTGTGGAAGGGCCTGCTGTGGATCTCGGTGGCCCTGGCCCTGATCAGCGCCTGCCAGTACGTGTGGCGAGCCCACCGCTCGCAGGGCAGCTCCGTGGTCGCCTGATGCGCTGCGAGGTGGTGGCCGTGGGCACCGAGTTGCTGCTGGGCCAGGTCGTCGATTCCAACTCGGCCTACATCGGAGAGCAGTTGGCCCTCTCGGGCATCTCCACCCACGTCCACTACCAGGTGGGCGACAACCGGGAGCGGATCGAGGCGGTTCTCCGCGCCGCGCTGGCCGACGCCGAGGCGGTGATCGTCTGCGGTGGGTTGGGCCCGACTCACGACGACCTCACCCGTGACGTGCTCGCCGCGGTGATGGGTGTTCCGCTGGAGCGCGACGACGCCGTTGCCGAGGTGATCCGCTCCCTGTTCGAGACACGCGGCCGGTACATGGCGGCGAACAACCTGCGCCAGGCCGACGTGCCGCGCGGGCGCAACGGTGATCCCCCAGACCGCGCGGGACGGCACCCGGGTTGATCTGCCCGGTGCGCATCGGCGGGGTGTCGCGGGTGATCTACGCCGTCCCCGGTGTTCCCCACGAGATGCGCGAGATGATCGAGCGTGCGGTGCTGCCCGACCTGCGCGCCCGCGCCGGGCTGTCCTCGGTCATCGTCAGCCGCACCCTGAAGACCTGGGGCGACAGCGAGAGCGGGCTCAACGAGAAGCTCGACGACGTCATCGCCGAGCTCGACCGGGTGGCCAACCCGACGTTGGCGTTCCTGGCCAGCGGGTGGGACGGGCTGAAGATCCGCCTGACGGCCAAGGCCGCCACCGCCGCCGACGCCGCCGGCCTGCTGGACCGGTGGGAAGCCGAGGTCCGCGAGCGTGTGGGCGACACCGTGTTCGGCGTGGACGACGACACGATGGAGTCCGTGGTCATCGACGCATTGCGCCACCTCGGGTGGCGCCTGGGCCTCGCCGAGTCGGTCACCGGGGGCCTGATCGCCGGTCGGCTGTCCGCCGTCCCCGGGTGCAGCGACGTGTTGCGTGGCTCGGTGGTGAGCTACGCCAGCGAGGTCAAGTTCGACCTGCTCGGCGTCCCCCGCGGTCCGGTGGTCAGCGAGGCGGCGGCCGTGGCGATGGCCCGGGGCTGCCGGCGTGTTCTCGGCGCCGAAGTCGGGCTGGCCGTCACCGGCGTGGCCGGCCCCGCCGAGCAAGACGGCCAGCCCGTCGGCACGCTGTGGGCCGCCGCGGTCACGCCCGCCGGCGAGCGCACCGCGCATGTCCGGCTCCCCGGCGACCGCCAGCAGATGCGCGAGATGAGCGTGATCACGGCGCTCGACCTGCTGCGCAGCCTGCTGCCATAGCATGGCTCGGCAACGCGCCGTCCGCCTCCGTAGCTCAATGGATAGAGCAGCGGGTTTCTACCCCGTGGGTTGGGAGTTCGAGTCTCTCCGGGGGCGCTTGTCCAGCGTGCGGCGGATTTCGTGCCGCCGTGCCTTACCCTGGATGCGTGAAGTTCAAGAAGGGTGACACGGTCATTTACCCGCAGCACGGTGCCTGCATCGTGGTCGGAACGAAGAAGATGGAGGCCTTCGGGTCCACCCAGGAGTACCTCATCCTTCGCACCGTGATCAACGAGATGACCCTGTCGGTCCCAACCTCGAAGGCCGCTGAAGTGGGTGTCCGGCCCCCGGTGAACCCCGACGAACTCGAGGACCTGGTGTCGGTGCTCTCCAAGCCGGATCCGCGCGTGCCCAGCAACTGGAGCCGGCGATTCAAGAACCACCAGGAGAAGCTGAAGAGCGGTGACGTGTACCAGGTGGCCGAAGTGGTCCGCAACCTGGCGGCCCGCAACCGGGACGCGTCCCTGTCGGCCGCCGAGCGGACCATGTACGACCGAGCCAGGATCAACCTGATCAGTGAGATCGCCCCGGCGCTGAAGGTCAGCGCCGACGAGGCCGAAGAGTATCTGGACGAGGCGCTGGCGCGTGGCGTGCTGAAGCCGTCGAAGGAGTCCAAGGCCAAGCCCGCCTGATACCACCCTGTACCGCGAAACGGACATCCTCGGTCGTCAACGCTGGCGCGCGCCGATTAGCATTGCTGACGCGTAGTGCTACCAGCAACCGGATCCGTGACAATTCGGACTCCGAAGCACTCGTGACCCGATGACTCACCGCCCGAGTCGTAGCCAAAGGATGATCCCATGAAGTCGAATCTGTTCGTTGCCGCTGTCCGTCTCTCCGCTCTGGTCGCTGCCGTCGGGGGCATGCTTCGCATGGTTCGCCCGCAGAACGCTAACTGGTGAGACACCGGCCCGTCATGTCGGCGGGCTGACAACTGCTGATCGGATCCGTCCGGTCTGGAAGGCTATGACCACGAACGTGCTCACCCGTCCTCGCACCGGACCTTGGGTCTTCGGACTGGCGATCGGCGTCATTGGCGCGGCCGGGTGGATCGTCACCCTGCCGTTTCTCCATGCGGCGAGCCCCACGCCGTGGTCGTGGCAACTCGTCATCGGCCTGTTCGTCGTCGGTCGGGCGATCAGGGTGGAGCTGCACGCCTCGCGCACGGCCACGTTCTCGTTCGTGATGACGGATCTGTCCTTCGTCATCGCCCTGCTGCTCGGGGAACCCGTGACCATCCCGATCGGTCTGGCCCTCGGGGCCGGGGTCGTTGCCGTCATCCAGCGCCCGCCGCCCGTCAAGCTGGTCTTCAACCTCGCTCAGGAACTGGTCGGGGCGCTGCTGGGGATGTGGGTGTTCACCATCCTGCGGGGTGACGACCATCTCTCGGCACGTACCGGTCTGGGGGCGATGGCCGGCGGACTGGCCATGGGGTTGTTCAGCCACTTCGCGGTTGGCGTGGTCACTCGCCTGGCAACCGGGCATCGCCAGCAGGCCCCGCTGCGGGCGCTGTGGACCAGCACGGTCGGCTCGCTGGGGAACAGCTGTGTGGCGGTGCAGACCGTCTACCTGGGGATGCAGTCGCCGTGGCTCGTGGTGGTGCCCCTGGTGTTCGTGGTGGTGCTGTGGTCCGTCTATGACGGGCTGCGTCGCCAGCAGCGACTCAGCGATCGCAGCGAACTGCTCTATCGGGCCACCGCAGCGCTGCACGAGCAACCGAACATCGACGACGGCTTGCTCTCGGTCCTGGCCGAACTGCGGATCGCCCTGCGAGCCCGCTGGGCGCGCATCGTGCTGCTGACGTCGGAGGGCGCGTTCACCTGTGCCGTCGACGAGGACGGGGCAGAGGGTGTGGCAATGACGGCGGCGACCGACGCAGAGCAACACGCCGCCAGGCGGCTCATCGATGTGGTCCAGACGGTCCGCTTGTTTCCTGCCAACCAGCCCGACGTCACCTCGGGCGCTGCCGGCGACGTTCGCCACCGGGGACGCCGTGGTCGCCCCGGTCCACCGTGGGGACGAGGCGGCGGGCATCGTCGTGGTCGACGCCCGCGCCGGGTCGGTCGACCGCCTGACCAGGGCCGACGTGGACATGGTCGAGATGATGACCAAGCAGATCGGGATGGCTCTGGAGCGTGGCTATCTGGAACGATCCCTTCACCAGCTGGTCGAGCTCGAGCGCCAACTCACCCAGCAGGCGTTCTACGACAGCGTCACCGGGCTGGTGAACCGCAACTACCTGATGCGCGAGCTGGCGGCGCTGTGCACCGATCAGCACGGATCGCACGCCGTGTTGCTGGTCGATCTCGACGACTTCAAGATGGTCAACGACAGCCTCGGTCACGTCGCTGGCGACGAGCTGCTGAAGATCGTCGCCCAGCGCCTGGTCGGCAGCATTGGCGACCGTGGTGTGGTGGGTCGGCTGGGGGGCGACGAGTTCGCGATCGTGCTGCGCAACACCGACGATGAGTTCTGCAACCGGACCGCCCAGCACATCATCAGTGCGCTGGCCCAGGTAGCCCACCTCGAAGGCCGCGAGGTCAGCGTGGGCGGGTCGGTCGGGGTCCGCCGCACCACCGGACCGCCCGACGAGCCGGCGACCATCCTGCGCGACGCCGATTTGGCCCTCTACGACGCCAAGGCGATGGGCAAGGGCCGGGTGGCCCACTTCGAACCGGCGATGCACGAGCTGGCCCAGGAGCGCCTGGCGTTGACGTCCGCCTTGGCCCTGGCCATCGAGCGTGAGGAGTTCGTGCTGGTGTATCAGCCGATCTTCGACATGGTCAATCGGCGGGTCTCGGCGGCTGAGGCCTTGGTCCGTTGGATGCACCCCGAGCGCGGCCAGCTCGGCCCGGCGTCGTTCCTGCAGCTCTGCGAGGAGTCGGGGTGGATCGTCGAGATCGGCTGGTGCGTGCTTCGCGAGGCCCTGCAACAGCTGGCCGACTGGGAACCGATGCTGGCCGGCACCGAGTTCTACTTGTCGGTCAACGTGTCCGCCCGCCAGCTCCGCGAGCCGCACTTCGCCGAGGACGTGCTGGCCCTGCTCCGTACCTACAACGTGCCGGGACACCGCCTGGTGCTGGAGATCACCGAGTCGTTGTTCATCGACGACCCGATCCAGACCCAGCAGGTCCTCGAACGGATGGCCACGGCCGGGTTGCGGTTCGGGCTCGACGACTTCGGTACCGGGTACTCGTCGCTGTCCCAGCTCCAACGGCTGCCGCTGTACCTGGTGAAGATCGACCAATCCTTCGTCGCCCGGCTGGGGACCGGTACCGAGGCCACGGTCTTCGTCCGGGCCATCATCCAGCTCGCCGATGCGCTACGGCTGCAGGTGGTGGCCGAGGGCGTGGAAACGGTCGGTCAAGCCGACGAGCTCGTCAGGCTCGGGTGCCGACGTGGCCAGGGCTGGTTGTACGCTCGGGCGACGAGCGCCAGGGAACTGACGGCGATCCTCGACGCCCGCGCCGGGCAGCTGGCTCACGAGGCGTGACGAGTTCGACGCAGCGCGTGGTTGTCCGGGCGCATCGCCGGTAGCTTCGGCGGATGACCTCGCCCATCTTCCAGCTCGCCGATGACTACGTGGCGACGTCGATGCGACTCCACCCGCTGTACGCCACGGTGCTCGGCTCCACCGAGTTCGACGACCGGATGCCGGACCTGTCGCCGGTGGGCATCGCCGAGCGCGAGGCGATGGACCGTGCGACGCTCGACGCCGTGCACCGCCTGGAACCGCAGTCCGACGCCGATCGCCTGTGCCGTGACCTGATGATCGAGCGGCTGACGGCGGCGCGGGCCCTGTACGACAGCGGCGACTGGGCCCGTCACCTCGGCGAGTTCGTCGGCGACAGCGTGTTCCTGCGCGAGGCGTTCGATCTGATGCCGCGTGTCGGGGCGACGGCATGGGACAACATCGCCGCCCGCATGGAGCAGGTGGGCGCCACCCTCGATGGCAGCCAGGCGACGTTGCGCGCCGGTCTGGCGGCCGGGATCCGCGGGCCGCGGCGCCAGGCGCTGGCCGAGGCCCGCCGCTGTCAGACGTTCGCCGACGATCGTTGGTTCGACACCTTGGTGGCCGAGGCCGCCGCCGCCGGCGAGGGGGACGAGCCCCGGCTTCGCGCCGCGGCGCACGGCGCCAACGCAGCGCTGGCCGGCTACGCCGCCTTCTTGCGCGACCAGTACGCCCCGCTGGCCGATCCACACGACGGCTGTGGGCCCGAGGCGTACCGGGTGCACGTGCGCTTCCACGTCGGCGCCGACCTGGACCCCGAGGAGATGTACTCCTGGGCGTGGGGGGAGTTCGAACGGCTCCGCGGTGAGATCCCGCGCGGTGTGCCAGCAGATCCTCCCGGGGGCCAGCTTCCCCGAGGTCGTGGCCTTGCTGGACAGCGACCCTGGCCGGTCGTGGGACACCGCCGACGCCTACCAGCGGTGGTTGCAGGACCTCACCGACGAGGCCCTGGTGCGCAGCGCCGCCCACTTCGACATTCCCGAGGCGATGAACCGCTGCCAGGCCATGCTGGCGCCGGAGGGCTCCAGCGCGGCGGCGTACTATTCCCCGCCGTCGGAGGACTTCACCCGCCCGGGCAAGACCTGGTGGCCGACCCTGGGACGCTCGGCGTTCCCCACCTGGAGCGATGTCACCACCTGCTACCACGAATCCGTCCCCGGCCACCACCTGCAACTGGCCTACGCCCTGCTGCAGGGCGAGAGCCTGTCTCGCTTCCAGCGCAACGCGTTCATCCCCGGCCACGGTGAGGGCTGGGCGCTGTACGCCGAGCAACTGTGCGACGAGATGGGCTGGTTCGCCAACCCCGACCATCGCCTCGGGTTCCTTGCCGGCCAGCAACTGCGCGCCGTGCGCGTGATCGTCGACATCGGCATGCACCTCGGCCAGACCATCCCCGATGGCATGGTGCTGAGCGACGGCACGACCCTGCCGGGCGGCGCGGTGTGGACACCCGAGCTGGCGTTGCGCTTCTCGGTGGTCGAGACGGGCAACACCGAGGAGTACATGCGCAGCGAGATCGACCGCTACCTCGGCTGGCCGGCGCAGGCCATCTCCTACAAGATCGGCCAGCGGGAGTGGAACCGGATCCGTGACGAGGCCGTCGCCCGGCTCGGCGAGCGCTTCGATCTGCGCCAGTTCCACACCTTCGCCCTGTCGAAGGGCGCCATCGGGCTCGACCAGCTGCGCACCGAGATCGGCCGCTTCGAACCCGCCTAGTCTCCGGGCATGACATCGACGAACCGTCCGACGCGCGCCGACCTCGAGGCACGGATCCGCGACGGGTCGATCGACACGGTGCTGATGGTGTTCCCCGACCTGCAAGGACGCCTGGTGGGCAAGCGGACGACCGGGCGGTTCTTCCTCGAGCGCATCGCCGACGGCGGCACCGAGAACTGTGACTACCTGATCGCCTGCGACATGGACAACGAGCCGGTGCCCGGCTACCGCTTCACGAGCTATGAGCAGGGCTACGGCGACATGCTGGCCAGCGCCGACTGGGACACCGTGCGGTACATCCCGTGGGTGGACAAGACAGCGATGGTGATGTGCGACCTGCTCGACGTGGACAGCCACGAGCTGATCGACGTCGCGCCGCGCACGATCCTGCGCCGCCAGGTGGAGGCCGCGGCAGCAATGGGCATGCTCCCGATGATGGCCAGCGAGATCGAGTTCTACCTGTTCCGTGACAGCTACGACGAGGCCCACCGCAAGGGGTACCGGGACCTCACGCCGCATTCGCCGTGGGTCGAGGACTACCACATCCTGCAGACCACGAAGGACGAATACGTCCTCGGGGCGATCCGCCGTGGGCTGGAGGGCGCCGGGGTCCCGGTGGAGTTCAGCAAGGGTGAGGCAGGGCGGGGCCAGCACGAGATCAACCTCGACTACACCACCGCGGTGGAGATGGCTGACCGCAACAGCGTCTACAAGCTGGCGGCCAAGGAGATCGCCCACTTCGCCGGGCGCTCGGTGAGCTTCATGGCCAAGTACGACTTCAACGACACCGGCTCCTCGTGCCACATCCACTCCAGCCTGTGGAGCCTCGACGGCCAGCAGGCGGTCTTCGACGACCATCACGGGCCGTACGGGATGAGCGAGACGTTCCGCCACTACCTGGCCGGGCTGATCGCCACCGCCCGCGATTTCTCGCTGCTGTGGGCCCCGACGATCAACAGCTACAAGCGGTTTCAGCCGGGCTCGTGGGCGCCCACCGGTATCGGCTGGGGGGTCGACAACCGGACACTGGGGTTCCGCAAGGTGGGCCACGGCACGGGGACCAGGGTGGAGTGCCGCATTCCCGGCAGCGACGCCAACAGCTACTTCGCCTTCGCCGGGACGCTGGCCGGCGGGCTATACGGCATCCGCAACCGGCTCGAGCTCGGTGAGCCGTTCAGCGGCAACGGCTACGAGGCGCCCGACATCGAGCGCATCCCGTGGAGCATCGCCGACGCCATCGCCCTGTGGGAGGCCAGTGACATCGCTCGTGAGTGCTTCGGCGAGGAGGTCCACCACCACATCGCCACGATGGCCAGGGCCGAGTGGAAGGCCTTCAACCGGACGGTGACGGACTGGGAGCTGCGCCGCTACTGGGAGCGGATCTGATCCGTTCCGCGGTGAACGCCACCACGGTGGGGAGGTGGTCGCTCAGCGCCCGCCACTCTGCGCCACCCGGCGGGGTCCACTCGTCGACGACGACGGCGTGGCGGGGGATCAGCACGTAGTCGAGCCGCCGCGCCGGCGCCTCCGCCGGGCTGGTGGGGCTACCGCCCGGGTCGCCCAAGCCGACGCCGTGGAACTCGCGCACCACCTCGATGGGGTTGGCGTCGTTGAGGTCTCCCGCCACCACGGCCAGCGCCGGCCGCTCGGCGGCGATCAGCGCCGCGGTGAGCGTCGACTGGTTGATCCGCCGATCCGGGTCGTCCGAGGAGAGGTGGACGTCATAGCACCGCAACTGCTCGCCGCCGCGGCGGGTGACGGTTGCCGCCAGGAGCACGCGATGGCGGTAGGTCCACGAGGACACGCCGGGCGTCAGCACCAACCGCCTGGCGTCGGAGAGCGCGTCGGCGGACAGCACGGCCAACCCTTCGGCCAGCCACCAGGCCAGCGGTGACCACGGGTAGTGCTTGCGCGTCCAGCGCACCCGCCACCCGAGCGACCTCGCCAGCTCACGGGCCTGGGAGCGGCGGATCTCCTGCAGGGCGACGACATCGGGTGACTGGTCGGCGATCACCCGGGCCACGGCGGCCAGGTCGGGGCGCCGGGCGCCGAGGACGTTCCAGGTCATCACCCGCCAGGTGTGGCCACCGTCCATGAGGCGAAGTCTTGCCGACCGGTAGTGTTCGCCGCCATGGCTCTTCACAGCAACGGCCGCCTGGACGGCAAGGTCGCCCTCATCACCGGGGCATCGTCGGGGCTCGGGCGCACCGGCGCCGAGCGCTTCGCCACCGAGGGGGCCCGGGTGGTCATCGCCGATGTCAGCGACGGTGACGAGGCGGTCGAGGCCATCGCCGCGGCAGGTGGCGAGGCCAGCTACGTGGCCTGCGACGTGACCGACGAGGAGTCGGTGAAGGCGGCGGTCAGCCATACCGTGGAGACCTTCGGGTCGCTCGACGTCCTGTACAACAACGCCGGGGTGATGCTCAGCGACGACGACAGCCCCACCAACACGCCCACGTCGGTGTACCAGACGACGATGGACATCAACGTCCTCGGCTCGCTGCTGATGTGCAAGTACGCCATCCCGCAGATGCTCGAGCAGGGTGCCGGGTCGATCATCAACGTCGCCTCCTTCGTCGCCCACCTCGGCGCAGCAACCCCGCAGATCGCCTACACCGCGTCGAAGGGCGCGGTGCTGGCGATGACCCGGGAGATCGCCGTCATCTACGCTCGCCAGGGCGTCCGGGCCAACGCCTTGTGCCCGGGACCGATTCTGACCCCGATGCTCGCCAAGTTCCTGTCCGACGACGCCAAGCGCAACCGCCGCCTGGTGCACATCCCGATGGGGCGCTTCGGGGCGCCGACCGAGATCGCCAACGGCGCCCTGTTCCTGGCCAGCGACGAGTCGAGCTGGATGACCGGCCAATCACTGATCATCGACGGCGGCATCACCGCGGCGTACACCACGCCCGAGTGACCGGCAAGACTGGGCCGATGAGTTCCGTCGCATTCCTCGGCCTCGGCGTGATGGGCGCGCCGATGGCCCGCCACCTCGCCGCCGCAGGCCATTCCGTCACCGTCTACAACCGCACACCGGACAAGGCCCTGGCGTGGGTCGCGCTGTACGGCCACCGGGCAGCGCCCACGCCACGCGAGGCTGCAGAGGGCGCCGAATTCGTGCTGATGTGCGTGGGCAACGACAACGACGTCCGTGACGTGGTCTACGGCCCCGACGGCGCGCTCGGCGGGTGTGGGCGCCGGCGCCGTGCTGGTCGACCACACCACGGCCTCGGCCAAGGTGGCCAAGGAACTGGCCGAGGCCTGCGGTGAGTTCGGCGCCGGGTTCGTCGACGCCCCGGTCTCGGGCGGCCAAGCCGGCGCCGAGAGCGGGCAGCTCACGGCGATGTGCGGCGCCGACGACGACGCCTTCTTCGAGTTGGTCAAGCCCGTCATGGCGTCCTACTGCAAGGCGATGGCCCTGATGGGTCCGGCGGGCAACGGTCAGCTCACCAAGATGGTCAACCAGATCTGCATCGCCGGCGTGGTCCAGGGCCTGGCCGAGGGCATCAACTTCGCCCAGCGCGCCGGGCTCGACCCTGCCGCGGTGATCGAGGCCGTCCGCCACGGCGCCGCCCAGAGCTGGCAGATGGAGAACCGTGGCGTCACGATGGCCGCCGGCGAGTTCGAGTTCGGCTTCGCCGTCGAGTGGATGCGCAAGGACTTGGCCATCGTCCTGGCGGAGGCCAACCGCAACGGGGCCAGGCTTCCGGTCACCGCCCTGATCGATCAGTTCTACGCCCAGGTGATCGCCCGCGGTGGCAGGCGGTGGGACACCAGCAGCCTGATCCACCTGCTCGCCCAGGACTGACCCTCCGACACGGCCGCGACGCGGGCGTCTCCGTAGGCTGCCGAGCGATGGGGAAGCTGAGCGGACCACTGCTCGCCGTGGTGACCGCCCTGTGCCTGGCGGCCGGGATGTCCTCGTGCAACGACTCGGCACTGCGGGACTCGCCTGCGCGCCTCCCTCCATCGTCGCGACCCGCGCGGCGGCCGTGGACACCGGATCTCGCTGGCGAGACGGCGGGGACGTCGAGCTGTGCGTGTCAGAGCGATCGGCACGAACACGGCCGCGGTGACAGCCACGGTCGGCATCGCCCACGGAGCAGGCACCCGCTGCCGCTCATGACCATTGCGCTCGGCCTACTGGCGCTGATCGGCGCGATGGCGATACTCGTCGGCGGGGTGCTTCGTCTCGCCGGCCGGTCGCTGCAGGTCGTGCGCGACGATCCCGAGCGCCGCTGACCCTACACTTCCCCGGCAGTGACCCCCTCGCTCGCCAGCACTCCCGCCAGGCTGCGCGCCGTGCAGTTGGCGACCGCCCTCGTCGCGGTGCTGTTCGCCGTGCTGGCGTCGGTCGGTTTCAGCCGTCGCCAGGCCGACCTGCGCGAGACGCGGGTCGCCGCGGACAACCTGCTGCGCGTCCAGGACATCCGCGTGGCCGCCGTGCGCGCCGACTCGCTGGCCAGCCAGGCGTACCTCCTCGGTGGCCAGGAACCGGCGGCGTCACGCGCCGCGTTCAACGCCCAGATCGACGCGGCGACATCCGGTCTGGTGACCGTCAGCGAGCAGCTCACGGCTGCCGACGCCGTGGCGCTGGGCGGCGTCAGCGCCAAGATCAGCGCCTACGTGGGTCTCGTCGAGCAGGCCAGAGCAAACAACCGCCAGGGGTTCCCGGTGGGCGCCGCCTACCAACGCCAGGCCAACAGCCTGCTGACCGCCGACATCATCCCGGCGATTCGTGAGGTCGAACAGCGCATCCGGCGCACGGTGAACGACCGTCTCGACCAGGCCTCCGACGACGGCGTGTGGCTCTACCTGCCCGGCCTGGCGCTGCTCGGCGCGCTGGGGGCGGGTGGCATGTGGCTGGCCCGCCGGTTCCGGCGCACGGCCAATCTCCCGCTCCTGGTGGCCGGCGCGGCCACGCTGGCGGCGCTGGTGATCGCCGGGAGTTCGCTGTCCTCCACCCTGTCCCAGGCCGAAGACGCCGTCGGCGCTCACCTGCAGACAGCCGACGTCGCCGCCCAGGCCCGCGCCGCGGCGTTCGACGCCCGCTCCCAGGAGGCGCTGGGCTTGATCAACCGGGGCAACGGCGCAGCCAACGAGTCGCTGTGGCGGCGCTCGTCGGCCACGGTGCAGGCCTCGCTGGAGCAGGTCTGCGGTCCCACGAGCGGCGACTCCGCGGCCGGCACGCAATACGCGGAGTACATGGCCCGTCACGCCGACATGCGCAAGCTCGACGACGGCGGCGGGTGGGACGCGGCGGTGGCGGCCAGCGTCGGCGCTCCCGACCCGTCCCCGCTCACCAGGGCGTTCGAGCGGTTCGCCACCACGTCGGCGGAGATCACCACCCGGGGAGCGGCCGAGACACGGCGCGGGCTGGGCGGGGCCCTCGACGGGCTGGGCATGGTGCGGTTCGTCACCTTCGTGCTGGGGCTCGCCGCCGGCGCGCTCGCCGTGCGCGGCTTCGGTCAGCGACTGGCGGAGTACCGATGAGGCGGGTGGTGGTCGCCCTTGCCGTGGTCGCGGCCGCCGGTTGCTCGTCGGACGCCCACCTGGCCGATCCGGTGGCGGTGTCCATCGCCGAGACGCCCACGACCGACGCCCCACCACCACCCGCCTGCACCGCCGCCCAGGCCGACGCCGACCCCACTCGTTCCTACGAACCGGTCGGCGCGCTGCCGCCGCCCGGCAGCATGCCCGCCGGCAGCACGATGGCCCGCATCGCCGCCCGCGGCCGGATGATCGTCGGGGTCAGCGGGGACACGTTGCTGTTCGGGGCCCGCAACCCGATCAGCGGGGCGATCGAAGGGTTCGACATCG
The DNA here is from genome assembly GCA_037045185.1 of Ilumatobacteraceae bacterium. GTDB lineage: Bacteria > Actinomycetota > Acidimicrobiia > Acidimicrobiales > Ilumatobacteraceae > JAKOUY01. The sequence goes on along the minus strand of JBAOHQ010000003.1, from coordinate 12,195 downwards.
ACATGCTCAAGGCCGTGGCCACGGCCATCTTCGGTCCGAGCGGTCCGGACAAGATCGAGTACCGGGTGATCAACTACGCCCAGCGCCTGCCGATGCTGGAGGCCGGTCCGGACCGCGGCGGGGTCGACATCGTCGCCCACACGATGACGATCAACTGCAACCGCTGGCTGCGCATCGGCTTCTCCAGCACCTACTTCGACGCCGGCCAGCGGATCCTGGTACGCACGGGGAGCGGCTTCGCCGAGATCGAGGACCTGGTGGCCGCCAGGGCCCGGGTCTGCGCCCCGGAGGGCAGCACGAACATCGACGAGATCCGCAAGCCGGCCTACGCCGGTCTCGAGGTGATCGCCAAGCCGGACATCACCGACTGCCTGGTGGCGATGCAGCAGGGCCAGGCCGATGCCACCACCGGGGACGACACGGTGCTGGCCGGTTTCGCCGCTCAGGATCCGAACACCGAGGTCGTCGGCCGGCGGTTCACCAGCGAGCCCTACGGGCTCGGCGTGGGCAAGGGCGACGTGGGTTTCGTCCGGTTCGTCAACGGCGTCCTGGCCACGATGCGCGCTGACGGTACGTGGAAGCGGATCTACCAGCGCTGGCTCGTCGACACCGGGGCCTTGGCCCCGCCGATCCCCGAGCCACCGGTCGCGGTGTACGGGCGGCCGCTGTGAGCCAGCACCTCCCGCCCGAGTTGGAACAGTGGCGTCAGTGGTTGCAGGCGTGCACCGATCGCCTCCTGGCGCTGGAGGAGCGGGCCAGGGCCAACGCCGCGGCGGACGACCAGCGGCTGCTGGCGGCCACCTTCGTGGCCCGCAAGGCGGTCGCCGAGCGGCTCGACGCGGTGACCGCCGCGTTGGGCGCGAAGAGGCCGGACGACCAGCGGGTGGTGCATCAGGTCGAGACGTTGTTCAACGAGCCGGTCCGTGACGACCTCGGCCAGATCGTCGGGCCGAACCTGCCGGCGGTCGCCGAACTGATCGACACCACCCTCGACGACGTGGATCGGCGGATCGACGCGCTGGAGAACGAGGCGCTGTCGGAGGCCCAGGCCGCCGCCTCGGCGCAGGCCGACCTGGACATCGCCGCGCCGCTGGCGATCGAACTGGGCAGCGAGGTGAACGCCGCCGCCGCCCTGCGCGGCCGCCTCGACCGCCGTGACCGGTTGGTCGAGGTGGCCGGTCAGGCGGCTGCCCTGCGCCGCCGGTTGGAGGCCCTGGCGGCCGAACGGGATCGCGCCGCCGGTGAGTTGGCCCTCGTCGAGCACCGCATCGAGGCCCTCGCCGCCAGCGAGTTGCGGGTCAGGGAACTGGCGGCGCGCTGCCACGACAAGATCGCCGCGCCGCCGCGCCTGGCGGTGCCTGCCGTGGATCGCCTGGGTCCGCCTCCGGCCATCGACACAGCGCTGCCGTGGACCGCGCAGCGCGCCGCCGTGTCAGCCTACCTCGAGCGCGTCGAACGCCTCGAACGCGCCCTGGCCGAGGCCGAGCGCCGCTTCCGGGCGCCGCTCACCAGCCGCGACGAGATGCGCGGCCTGGTGCAGTCGTTCCGCGACAAGGCCGGGGCACGTGGCGGGGCAGAGGACGAGGCCATCGCCCCGCTGTACCGGGCGGCGGCGGACCTGCTGTGGAGCGCGCCGTGTGACCTCGATGCAGCCGGTGCCGCCGTGCAGCGCTACATCGACGCCGTGAACGCCCGCACCGCCGCTGCCAGCCGAACCGACGGAGGTCGTCGATGACCCGCCAGGCAGAGCGATGCTCCCAACCGGGATGTGCCGGATCGATCCTCGACGGGTACTGCGACGTGTGTGGCAGCCCGCCCGGCGCCGCGGCCGCGCCGGCTGCGCCGTCCGCGCCGGACCAGTCGCCGATGAGCCAAGCCGCGGTGAGCCGGGCGGCCACCAGCGGGTTGGGGTCGGTCCCGCTCGGGTCCTCCCGCAGCCCGGCCAGCCGGCCGACGCGCCGGTTGGGTGGCACGCGCTCGGCCACCCGGCTCGGCGCCGGGCTGACCAACGTGCCCTCGATCCCCGATGTCGACCCGCGCCAGGTGCTGATGGACCCACCGGTGGTCGCCGAGGAGAAGCGGTTCTGCGCGGCGTGCGCCGCACCGGTTGGACGCGGCCGTGACGGTCAACCCGGCCGCTCCAGGGGGTTCTGCGCCAAGTGCCGGACCCCGTTCGACTTCGACCCGAAGCTGGCCGCTGGCGCCTTGCTGGGCGGCCAGTACGAGATCGTCGGCTGCCTGGCCCACGGCGGGATGGGCTGGATCTACCTGGCTCGTGACCGCAACCTCAACGACCGTTGGGTGGTGGTCAAGGGCTTGCTCAACGCCGGAGATCCCGACGCCGCCCGCGCCGCCGTGGCCGAGAAGCAGTACCTGGCGGAGGTGGAGCACCCGCTGATCGTCGAGATCTACAACTTCGTCGCCGCGCCGGACGGCACCTCGTACATCGTCATGGAGTACGTCGGCGGGCGGTCGCTGAACCAGCTGCTGAAGGACCGCATGGCGGCCAACCGTGGCGTGTTCTCCGGGATCCCGGTGGACCAGGCGATCGCCTACGTCGTCGAGATCCTCCCGGCGTTCAGCTACCTGCACAGCATCGGCCTGCTCTACTGCGACTTCAAGCCGGCCAACGTGATCCAGGTGGGCGACAACCTCAAGCTCATCGACCTCGGCGGCGTTCGGCGGATCGACGACGACGTCTCGGCCATCTACGGCACCGTGGGCTTCCAGGCCCCCGAGGTGGCCTCCGCCGGACCGTCGGTGGGCAGCGACCTGTTCACGGTGGCGCGCACCCTGGCCGTGCTGATCTTCGAGTTCCGCGGCTACCAGTCCACGTTCGAGGCCACCCTGCCCGCACCCGAGCAGGTCCCGGTGTTCGCCGAGCACGACTCGCTGTATCGCTGGCTGCTGAAGGGCACTGCGACACGGCCGGAGGACCGTTTCCAGTCCGCCGAGGAGATGCGCGAGCAACTGCTCGGGGTCCTGCGCGAGGTCACGGCCGCGGCCTCGCATGGCACGGTCACCTCCAGTACGCCGTCCCGGTTCTTCGAGGCGCCGGGGTTGGTCTCCGGGCGGACGTCCGCGGAGACGTCCACCGTCGACTTGCCGGCGCTGAAGACGGACCCCGACGACATCCAGGCCGCGTACCTGTCGTCGATCACCGCCACCGACCCCGAGGCGCGCCTGGAGGCCGTGGCGGCCGCACCGCAGCGATCGATGGGGATCATGCTGGCCGAGGCCCAGGCGGCGCTCGACGCCGGCGACACCGCCCGGGCCTCGTCGGCCGTCAACGACGCCCTGGCGGCCGATCCGTGGGAGTGGCGAGCCGTCTGGTTGCAGGGCCTGGCGGCACTGCGCGCCGGCCAGCCCGATGAGGCCGTCAAGGCGTTCAATGCGGTCTACGGGCAGATTCCCGGTGAGCTGGCGCCCAAGCTGGCCCTGGCCAGGGCGTGCGAGCTGGCCGGGCGGAACGAGGTGGCCGAGCGGATGTTCGCCGTGTGCGCCCGTACGGATGCGGCGTATGTTGCCGCGGCGCAGTTCGGCCTGGCCCATCTCGCCGAACAGGCCGGCGATCGCCCGGCAGCGCTGCGCGCCCTCGACGGGATACCTCCCACCAGCCGGGCCTACGGTGAAGCCCGCCTGCAACGATCGATCCTGCTGGCCGGTACCCCGGCGGCCCCGTCGTCACTGGAGGACCTGTCCGGTGCGGCCGCCGAGCTGGACAACGCCACGCTGGACCCGACGGCCCGTCAGCACCTGCGCATCCGCATCCTCGAGCAGGCATTGTTGCATGTGCAACAACATGGGGAGTCACCGGTCCGGCTGGCCGGAACCCCAGCCACCGACCGGAGTTTGCGTCTGGCCCTCGAAGACGCCTGGCGTTCGGCGGCGCGGCTCGAGACCGACCGCAACCGCCGATGGGAGATGGTCGACCGGGCCAACGCGGTGCGGCCGCGCACGGTCACGTGAGCGGCGACATGGCAGCGGTCGTCTGCGGCGCATGTGGCGCAACGCTGCACGACGGGGATGCCTTCTGCGAGGCGTGCGGCGTGGCCACCGGCACCGCGGCGCCTACGGAGTTGCCGACGTCCGTGCCCGCGCCGACCGCTCCCTGCGGCCCGTGCGGTGGCCCGGTGGAGGACGGCTACTGCACCGTGTGCGGGGTCAAGGCGCCAACGGCGCGTGACCACTGGTCCGAGTCACCGGCGCCGTGGGTGGCGGGCGTGTGCGATCGGGGGATCCTCCATGCCCGCAACGAGGATGCGATGTCCCTGACCACCGCCGCCGACGGGTCGATCGGCATCCTGGTCGTGTGCGACGGGGTGACCACGGCGCCCGAGAGCGACCGCGCCGCGCTGGCAGCTGCCCGGGCGGCGTGCGCTGAACTCGCCAAAGCGGCCGCGGCGCCCGGCGCCGAGTGGGACGCCGCGCTTGGCCGGGCGGCCCGTGCGGCCAACGCCGAGGCGGTTGCTGCGGCCCGTGCCTTGGGTGACCCGCCCGAGCCGCCGTCGTGCACCTTCGTGGCCGCGGTGGTGACCGGTGCCGGCAACCCGGGTCCGGACAGCCCGGCGGTGGTGCACGTGGCCTGGTGCGGTGACTCGCGGGCCTACTGGGTGCCCGACGAGGGTGAGACCGTGCAGCTGACGGTCGACCACTCGCTCGGCACCGAACTGATCCGCGCCGGGCTCACCCCGGCAGAGGCCGAGCACGACCCGCGCTTCCACACGATCACCCGCTGGCTCGGGGCCGATTCGGTCGACGCCACCCCGGACGTGGCGGCCCGCCGGCTGGAGCATCGCGGCTACGTCGCGGTCGTCAGTGACGGCCTGTGGAACTACGCCAGCTCGCCGGCCGCGCTGGCCGCGGCGGTGCAGCGGGCCCTCGACTCCGGCGGCCCCGGCGTCACCCCGCTGGACATCGCCGACCACCTGGTGGACTTCGCCAACGACCAGGGCGGCCACGACAACATCACCGCGGCGATCGCCCGCGTCGGACCGCCGCTGGCGTTGTCTACTCTTGCCAAGGAAATGAGGTCCGTGGATGGCTGAATTCACCGCCGAGGTGTTCCAGAACGAGTATCTGTCACAGGGGTCCGCCGACGTCCACGCCGTGGTGTCGGTGGCGTGCTCGGGAGCGGGCGCGGCGGGCACCGCCGGCGCGGCCGTCGCCGAGATCGTGATCATCGACACCTCGGGGTCGATGGACATGCCCGTGTCGAAGATCAACGCCGCACGGCGAGCCGCTGCGGTGGCGGTGGGTGAGATCCTCGACGGCACCTGGTTCGCCGTGCTCAGCGGGCACAGCATCGCCCAGATGGTGTACCCGCCCAACCCGGGCATGGTGCGGATGTCAGCGGCCATCCGGGCCGACGCCCTGTCGGCGATCGGTCAGCTGCGCAGCGGTGGGGCGACTGCCATCGGCGCCTGGGTGGCGGCGGCGACGGAGCTGTTCGGCCAGGTGCCGGGGACCCCGCAGTGCCATGCGATCTTGCTGACCGACGGGCGCATCGAAGGGGAACCGGAGAGCGCCCTGGCGACGGCGCTGCGCAAGGCCCGGGGCAGGTTCCAGTGCGACTGCCGGGGGATCGGCGACGACTGGGACGTGGAGGAGCTGCGCGGCATCGCCGACGCCTTGCTCGGCAGTGTGGACATCGTGGCCAAGCCCGAGGACCTCGAGGCTGACTTCGAATCGATGATGCGGACGGCGATGTCCCGTGGTGTGAGCGACGCCCGGCTGCGGGTGTGGGCCCCGCAGGGCAGCGAGGTGCTCTTCGTCCGCCAAGTGGCGCCGGCCGTGGAGGACCTCACCCCGAAAGCGACGGCCGTCTCGCCGTTGATCCGCGAGTACCCCACCGGGGCGTGGAGCGACGAGAGCCGTGACTACCACGTGGCCGTCCGGGTTCCGGTCGCCGAGACCGGCCAGGAGCGCCTGGCCGCCCGGGTGGAGGTGGTGGTCAACGACCAGGTGATGGCCAAGGGCCTGGTGCGGGCGGTGTGGAGCACCGATGTCGAGCTGACGACGCGCATCGACCCGGCCGTCGCCCACTACACCGGTCAGGCCCAACTGGCCGAGGCGATCCGTGACGGTCTGGCCGCCAAGGCGGCCGGCGACGAGCGCACGGCCACCGTGCTGCTCGGCCAGGCCGCCAAGCTGGCCCACGAATCCGGCAACGAGAACACCACCCGCCTGCTGTCCAAGGTGGTGGACGTGGTGGATGTGGACGCCGGCACCGTGCGGTTGCGCCATGACGTGGCCCGGGCCGACGAGATGGCTCTCGACACTCGCAGCACGAAGACGACCAGGATCAGGCGCGAGCCATGAGCACGGTGACCTGCCCCATCGGCCACGAGAGCACCGACCCGGAGTGGTGCGACACCTGCGGGGCGCGCATCGGCGGCCAGGCGGCCGCCCGGCCCGAGCCGGCTGGCCGCCACCAGCGAGGACCCGGAGATCTGCCCGCACTGCCAGACGTTGAATCCGCCGGACAACCTGTTCTGCGAGGCCTGCGGCTACGACTTCACCACCGGGCAGACACCGCCCGCCCCGGCGCCGCCGCCTGGCGCGGCGCCCAGCGCGCCGAGCGCAGGGGAGGTCGCATGGGTGGTGGTGGTCGAGGTGTCTGCGGAGTGGTATGCCCTGAAGGGGTCGCTGGCCGACCAGCCGTGCCCTCCGCCGTCGACCTCCACCGTCACGCTCACCGGACACACCTCGCTCGTCGGGCGCACCAGCCAGTCCAAGGGCATCCACCCGGAGGTGCCACTCGACCAGGACACCGGCGTGTCCCGCCGCCACGCCCAGTTCGTGCGCGATGGCGAGCACATGACCGTGGTGGACCTGTCCTCCACCAACGGCACCTTCGTCGTGTACCGCGGTGAACCACCCACCGACGACACCCCGGCCACCGAGCCGGGCGTGGCCACGGCCATCGACGACGGCGACTGCGTCTATCTTGGGGCCTGGACCAAACTCACGCTGCGGCGCGGCTGAGTCGGGCGGGAGTTCGTGGAGCGCGACATCTTCGACGACGAGCATCGGGCCTTTGCCCTCAGCGTCCGCTCGTGGGTGACCAAGGAGCTGGCGCCCCACTACATGGAGTGGGAGCAGGCCGGGATCACGCCGCGCTCGGTGTACGCCGATGCCGGCCGGCACGGATTCCTCGGGCTGGCCATCCCCGAGGAGTTCGGCGGTGGCGGCGCCGACGACTACCGCTTCAACCAGGTGCTCTCCGAGGAGTTCTCCGCTGCGGGGATCGGCGGCACCGGGCTGGGGATCACGCTGCACAACGACATCGTCACCCCCTACTTCCTGGCCTACGCCACCGAGGAGCAGCGTCACCGCTGGCTGCCGGGAATCGCCAGCGGGGAGCTGATCACGGCCCTGGCGATGACCGAGCCGGGCGCCGGCAGTGATCTGGCGGGGATGTCCACCTCGGCGGTGCGTGACGGGGACACCTACGTGGTCAACGGGTCGAAGACCTTCATCACCAACGGGATCAACGCCGATCTGGTGGTCGTCGCCGTGAAGACGGATCCGGCGCAGCGCCACGCCGGGATGTCGCTGGTGGTCCTCGAGCGTGGCATGGACGGGTTCGAGCGTGGCCGCAACCTCGACAAGATCGGCCAGCACAGCCAGGACACCGCCGAGCTGTTCTTCACCGACGTGCGCGTCCCGGTGGGCAACCTGCTCGGCGAGGAGGGCCACGGGTTTGCCTACCTCAGCGCCAACCTGGCTCAGGAGCGCCTGTCGATCGCCGTCGCCGCGGTGGCCTCGGCGCGTGCCGCGGTGGGATGGACGCTGGACTACGTGGGCGAGCGGCGGGCCTTCGGCAAGCCGGTCGGATCGTTCCAGAACACCAAGTTCCGCCTGGCCGAGGCGCACACCGAGGTGCAGGTGACCCAGGCCTACGTCGACCGCTGCGTCCTGGCGCTGAACGCCGGGACGCTGACGCCGGCCGAGGCGGCCACCGTGAAGTGGTGGGCGACGGAGATGTACAAGCGGGTGGTCGACGGGTGCCTGCAGTTGTTCGGGGGTTACGGGTACATGGTCGAATACCCCATTGCCCGGGCCTACGCCGACGCCCGGATCACCACGATCTACGGCGGGACCACCGAGATCATGAAGACGATCGTGGCCAAGTCGCTCGGGCTGTGAACTCCTCGATCAGGCGGGCCAACTCCACCGGCATGTCACCTTGCACGCTGTGCCCGGCATCGGCCAGGCGCTCGATGCGGACCGACGGTTGGCGGCGGCGCAGTTCGGTCTCGTCGGCGTCGTCGACGACGCTCTGCGGGCGCATCCCGCGCACCAGCATCACCGGCGCGGTGATCGATCCGAGGTCGGCCCACAGGTCGGCGAAGTTCAACGCACCCGAGTCCGGTTGGCCGGCGGCGAGGTCGTGGCGCCGGTAGCGCCAGGTCCACGATCCGTCGGGGTGTTGCACGGCGTTGTGCAGGATGCCGCGGCGCAGCGAGGCCACCGTGCGCGTCGGGTTGTGCTCGATGGTGCGCGCCAGGATCTCGTCGAAGCTGGCAAAGCTCGTGGGTCCGTTGACGAACGCGGTGATGGCCGCGGCCTTGTCCTGGTTGACCCCTGGGGTCACGTCGACCAGCGTGAGCGAGGCCACCAGGTGGGGATGGCGGGCGGCCAGGGCGATGCGCGGTGAGCCCACCGAGCGACATGCCGACGAGGTGGACCGGTGGCGCGCTGTGGTGGACGATCGCCGCCGCCACGTCGGCAGCGTTGGCCACCGGCCCGACACCACCGGCCGGGCTCGGACCGTCGCTGTGACCGTGGCCGGGAAGGTCCACGGCGAGCAGGGCGCGCCCGAGGGCCAGGGCGACGGTGTCCCAGGTGTGGGCGTTCTGCGCCCCGCCGTGCAGGAACACCATGCCGGGTGTCTCCTGGCCCCACCGCAGGGCGCTGAGCGTCCGCCCGTCGGCGAGCGCGGTGGCGACCCGCTCCACGACGGGAGGCGTGGCGTAGGGAACGCCGAACTCCTCGGCGTTCTCGTGGAAGTATCCGAACTCGTCGTAGGGGATCGCGCTCACCGGTGCTCCTCGATATCGGCCCTCACGGTACGGCGCGTTCCTGCCATGATGCTGCGATGGTGATGGCCAGCGAGGAGGTGGCGCGCATCCAGCGCCGCACCCTGCGGGTGCTGGCGGTCGGTCAGATGGTGGGCAGCGCGGCGATGGGCGCCTCGGTCACCGTCGGCGCATTCGTCATCCAGGACCTCCTCGGCACGAACTCGGCCTGGGTGGGCATCGCCACCGCCACGGTCACCTTCGGCGCTGCGGTGTTCGCCAGGCTGCTGTCCGGGCTGATGCACCGTCACGGTCGTCGCCCGGGGATGCAGGCGGGCTACGGGATCGCCGCGCTCGGCGGGGTCATTGCCGCGGTGGCCGTGGAACTCGGCTGGCTCGGGTTGTTCCTCACGGGTCTGGCGTTGTTCGGCGGCGGGCAGGCGTCCAACCTGCTGGCGAGGTACGCGGCGACGGACCTGGCCGAACCGGAGCACCGTGGGCAGGCGATGAGCCAGGTGGTGTTCGCCTCCACGTTCGGGGCCGTGTTCGGCCCGGTGCTGATCGGCCCGGCGGAGCGCGCCGGCCAGGCCTGGTTCGGGCTGAGCAAGTACAGCGGCCCGTGGCTGTTCGCCGCCCTGCTGTTCGCCGCAGCCGGAGCGAACACCGCGGTCAACCTGCGGCCCGATCCGCTGCGCCTGGCCAACGAGCGCCGCTCGGCGTCGCACGTGGCCCCGATCCGTACGTCGTTGGCCGCATCGGTCCGCCTGGCGATGGGTTCGGCCCCGGCCCGGCTCGGTGTCGCAGCGATGGTGATCTCCCAGTTCACCATGGTGGCCGTGATGGCGATGACGCCGGTGCACATGAAACTGCACGGCCACGAGGACGTCAGCCAGTTCGTGGTGTCGCTGCACATCGCCGGGATGTACGCCTTCGCACCGCTGGTGGGTCGCTTCGCCGACCGGCGTGGTCGGCAGGTGACCATCGAGATCGGGGCCGCCGTCCTCGTCGGGTCGTCGTTGCTGGCGGCGCTCAGCGGCGACGCCTACCTGCTGTTGTTCCCGGCGCTGTGGGCGCTGGGGGTCGGCTGGAACTTCGGGTTGATCGGCGGGTCGTCGTTGCTGTCGGAGTCCGTCGCTGCCGAGCATCGCGGTCGGGGTCCAGGGAACTGCCGATCTGCTGATGAGCGTGTGCGGGGGGATCGCCGGGTTCACCAGTGGCTTCATCCGCAAGGCGTTCGGCTTCCACCTGCTGGCCGCCGGGGCCACGGTGGCTGCCGGGCTGATGCTGGTGGCCGGGTACACCGCGGTGGCCAGGGCCCGGCGGGCGGCCGCGGTGAGCCCTCAGCCGGTCAGTCCTTGACCGCTGCCGGCACGGGGATGCCGTAGGCCTCGAGGCCCTCCTCGACTCGCTGGTTCAGCGTCTCCAGGACCGCCACCCTGGCATAGCGCTTCTGCTCGGCGGGGATCACATCCCAGTGCCCCTGGGCGTGTCCGGTGCGTTTGAACATCTCCTCGGCGGCGGTGTCATACACCCGGTTCTTCTCCCGGTTGCGCCAATCCTCCTGAGTGAGCTTCCAGCGCTTGAACGGGTCCGCGGCCCGGGCCTGGAACCGGGCCTCCTGCTCGGCGTCGCTGATGTGCAGCCAGAACTTGACGATGATCATCCCCTCGGCGGCCAGTGAGCGTTCGAAGTCGACGATCAACCCGAAGGCCCGTTGCCACTCCTGCTCGGTGGCGAACCCTTCCACCCGCTCCACGAGGACCCGCCCGTACCAGCTGCGGTCGTAGATCGTCATCTCGCCGAGGCCGGGGAGGACCTTCCAGAACCGCCACAGGAAATGGTGCTCCTTCTCCGGCTTGGTGGGCGCCGAGAACGAGCACACCTCGTAGTGGCGTGGGTCGAGCCGGGCGACGATGCTGCGGATCGCCCCGCCCTTGCCCGCAGCGTCAGGGCCTTCGAACACGACCGCCAGGCCGGGGCCGAGCGTGGGTCGCTCGAACGTCGTGTCGGCGAGGTCGAGCGGATGGTCCGGCAGGTGCCCGCCGAGACACAGACGAAGCTGAGCGAAGCGCCGCTGCGCGGCCGCCAGGCGTTGCTCGTACTCCTCGCGATTGAGTCGTTTGGACAGATCCAGCTTGGCCAGACGCCCACCCGACGAGCGGCTCACCGTTGAACGACCCATCGCTCGGAGCGTACCGCGGGGCCCGCCCGGCGGCGAAGTGCCGGGGGGAATCCTGCCCGTCGTCCCGGCCCGCTGACGAGCGCACCCGACACAGGGGGGCGCGTTGTATCCGGGTCCGAAATTGGGCAACCTGGTGGGCGTGTGCCGACGAGGTGGCGACGAGGTCGTGGATGACGCAGTGTGATGTGACCGGTGGAGTCGGCCAGCGCTCGGCATGGCGATTCGCGGTGGTCGTCCTCGCCGCCGGGTTGGCGGTGCTCGCCGCCGGATGCACGTCCAAGGCCACCAGGTCGGCGCTGCCGACCAACGCGGCGGTCACCGCAACCGGTGAGGCGGCGATCACCGCTGTGTCACCGCCCCCGAACGGCGAGACCGACACCGGCGTGAACACCGAGACGCGCGACTCGTCGACATCGACCCCGCCGTGGACCACGCCGACCACGGATCCGCCGACGACCACGACGACCGAGCCGCTGGTCACCGCGGGCGCCACGGTGATGGTGGCCAACGCCTCCAACGTCGATGGCGCCGCCAGCCGGATGACCGACAAGCTGCGTGGCGCCGGGTTCACCTGTCAGGATGCCGTGACGGCCGACGGGATCGAGAGCGACCTGGCCACCACCAAGGTCTACGTCAAGCCGGGATCCGAGGACGTCGCCCGGTCGGTGAGCCGTTTCCTCGGTGACGTGCCGGTCGCTTACATGCCCACGCCGATCTCGATCAAGGGCGGGCCGATCAACCTCGGTTCGGCCACCGTCGTGGTGATGCTGGGCGCCGACAAGGCCGACAAGTAGTCGGCCGGGTCAGCGCCAAACGCTCCGGCAGGCGTCGATCGTCCGGGCGGCGCGGCGCGCCGGACCATCCGCTTCGAGCCTGGCGGGATCGAACACCTCGGCCAACGCCGGGGCCCGGGAACCGGTGCGGGCGAGCACCGTGGTGAGCGCGGCGAAGTCGACCGTTCCCTCGCCCGGATCGGTGCGCCCGGTCATT
>JBAOHQ010000002.1:0-250550 GCA_037045185.1 Ilumatobacteraceae bacterium | reverse complement strand
AGGGCCAGCGAGTCGGCGTCCAGGTCGTCGGCGAAGGACTGACCCTCGCTGATGGACGACGGATCGATCTCGAGGATGTCGGCCAGGTTGCCGCGCACGATCTCGAACACCGCGGCTCGGTCCAGCGGGCCGTGTTCGACATGGGTTTCAGCGGGCACGATGCACTCCTCTGTGGGTTCCCGGCGGGGCCTGCGGGGACGGATGGCCCGGGCCAGCGTAGCTAAGCGGCGCCGACCGCGGCACGGATCTGGCCGACGATGTCGCGCTCGGCCATGTCGTGGGCCAGGCGGATCGCGTTGTGCATCGCCGTGGCGTTGGACGAGCCGTGGGTGATGATGCACACGCCGTCGACGCCCAGCAGCATCGCCCCGCCGTAGGTGTCCGGGGACAGCTGGGCGTGCAGCGGGAGCAGGGCCGGCAGCAGGGCGTCGGCGTGCGGCTGGTAGCGCTCCTCGGCGCCGAACGCGGCCAGCAGCGCCCGCAGCACGGCCTTCATCCCGCCCTCGAGGGTCTTGAGGATGACGTTGCCGGTGAACCCGTCGGTGACCACGACGTCGGCGTTCTTGGTCATCATGTCCCGGCCCTCGACGTTGCCGACGAAGTTGATGCCCGGTGCCGCGGCGAGGAGCTCGTAGGCCTCCTTGCGCAGCGTGTCGCCCTTGCCCGGCTCCTCACCGATCGACATCAGCCCGACCTTCGGGGCCGCCGTGCCGAAGCGCACCCGGTGGTAGACGCTGCCCATCTGGGCGAACTGCACCAACCACTCGGGCTGGACCTCGGCGTTGGCGCCGGCGTCGAGCAGCACGTTGGGCACGGCCTCCCCCGGGATGGGGATCGGGGCGGCGATCGCCGGCCGGGACACACCCTTGATCCGCCCCATCCGCAGCAGGGCCGACGCCATCGTGGCGCCGGTGTTGCCGGCCGACACCATGGCGCCAGCCGCGCCGTCACGTACGGCCTCCGCGGCGCGCACCAGGGTGGAGTCCTTCTTGCGGCGCACCCCGCCGGCGGGATCCTCGTCCATGGCGATGACCTCACTGGCCGGGATCAATCCGAGCTCACCCAGCCCGTCGAGGTCGATCGGGCCGACCATGACCACGGGCAGACCGGCGGCGGCAGCGGCGTGGGCGCCGGCGAGGATGTCGGCGGGGGCACGATCACCGCCCATCGCGTCGACGGCGACGGGCAGCATCAGCGTGTCAGGACGTGGGGAATCGGTCAGCCGACGTCGACCGCAACGCGGTCCTTGTACCACCCGCAGGTGGGGCACACGACGTGGGGCAGCTTGGCCGCCGAGCAACGCGGGCAGATGCTGCGCGACGGGGCGTCGAGCTTCCAGGCGGCAGCACGATGGCTGCGCGTCTTCATCTTCGACTTCTTCTTCTTGGGAACAGCCACCGGGATCTCCCTGGACGAAATGGGCTAGGCAAGGCTAGCGGCACGTGGCCCCGCACGGCTACCGGCGGGACGGAAGTCTTTACCGTTCGTCGCCGAGCAGGCCGCGCAGCCCTTCCAGCGCGTGCCACCGATCGTCGGCCGGCGGCGGCTCGCACGAGCACGACTCGACGTTGCGGTCCGCCCCACACGTCGGGCACAGCCCGGCGCAGTCGGCCCGGCACAGCGGGTTGACCGGGGCATCGAGCAGGACCGCCTCGCGCACCATTGGCGCCAGATCCAGCAGGTCGCCGTCGATGGGGAAGGCGTCGGGATCGACCACCACCGGTTGGTACAGCTCGTGGACCTCGACGTGCTGCACGCCGACCGCGGGTTGCAGGCACCGCCGGCACGTGCCCACCCAGGGCGCGTCGATCGAACCATCGGCAACGATGCCGCCGGTGAGCGACTCGAGATGCAGGCGCACCGCCACCTCGGCCCCCGCCTCGAACCGTTCGTCGCGCAGGCCGAGTTCGTCCGTGGAGCAGGCCAGGTCGATGGTGCGCTCCGTTCCGGGTCGGCGGAGGAGGTCGGCGGCGGTCACCGCCAGTGGATTGGCCACGTCCGGCTGCTACCGATCTTGGTCGAAGAACCCCTTGGTCGGGTCCTCGTCCACCTCTTCCTGGGCGGCCTGGGGCTGGCCGATGGACAACTTCGAGCGCCCGGCGTGGACGGTCTTGCGCAACCGGTCGAGCAGGACTTCGAAGCTGCCGAGGCGCTGGTCGAGGAAGTCCTCGGTCTCGTGACGCAGCCGCCGGGCGTCGCTCTCGGCGGCCTCGCTGACCTGCCGGGCGCGCTGCTCGGCAGCGCGCACGACCTCGGTGCGCTGCACCATCCGCTCGGCCTGGACCCGTGCGGCTTCGAGCAACTCGTCGGCTTCGCGCCGGGTCTTGGCCACGAACTCCTGGCGCTCCTTGATCATCCACCTGGCTTGGCGCATCTCGTCGGGAAGACGGTTGAGCGCCTCGTCGAGCAACTCGACGATCTCGTCGCGGTCGATGCGCGGGGAGGACGACAACGGCATGGTGGGGGCGTTGGCGATGATGTCCAAGGCCCGGCGAACGAGGGCCTCGGCATCTCCCACGTAGCTGTTGGTCGCCCGGACGTACGCGTCGGAGTCGTGGTAGTCCTCGGCCTCGTAGTCGTCGTACTCGTCGTCGTAGTTGTCGTCGTAGCTCATGTGTCGCTGTCTTTCGTGCTCGTTCCGTGGGCAGCCAGCCGGCGAGCAACCGGAGCCGGGACCAGCGCCGCCACCTCTCCACCGTACTTGGCAATCTCGCGGATGAATCGGCTGCTGATGAACACCAATCGCGGCTCGCAGGGCAGGTACACGGTGCGCACCCCAGCCACCGCGTGGTTGGTGTGGGCCATCTGCTGCTCGACCTCGAAGTCGCCGCCGGTACGCAGTCCCTTGACGATGAAGTCCGCGCCGGCGCGGCGGGCGGCGGCGACGGCCAGCCCGGCGAACGCCTCCACCCGGACCGAGGGAAGGTGGGCGACGCTCTCGGCGATCATCGCCAGTCGCTCGTCCAGCGTGAACATCCCGCTGGGTTTGGACGGGTTGTGCATCGCCGCCACGACGACGTCGCCGAAGAGCTCGACCGACTGGGTGACCACGTCGAGATGCCCGAGGTGGAACGGGTCGAAGCTGCCGGGGTAGATGACCGTGGCCATGTGGCGGCCAACACTAGTCGTGATCAGCGACAACAGCCCCGGCCGACGCCCACCGCGCCCGACAACGACCCGGCATGTCGCCAGGTGTCGCGACTAAGGTGTCGTCCACAGAAGTTCACCTACAGGGCAAGTAGCGGACGGATGGAAACCTCGTACATCGTGCTGGTGGTGGTGGGGGTCACCTTGCTGGTGACCGAGATCATCGTGCGCCGGCGAATGCTCCGTCCGATCAGCCTGCGCGAAACCGGGATCTCGGTGCGGGTTGGCATCGTGTCCTACTCGCTCGGGGGCTTCAGCCAGTTCGCCGTCAAGGCGTTCTCCTTCTGGGCGATCCAGCGCTTCGCCCCGTGGCGCCTGCCGCTGTGGAACCCGCTGACCTGGATCGCCTACATCCTCCTCGACGACCTCGCCGGGTACTGGTTCCACCGGGCCTCGCACCGCTACCGGGTGCTGTGGTCGGCCCATTCGGTGCACCACTCCTCACCGGACATCACCATGGCCAACGCCGCACGGATCTCGCCGGTGGAGACGCTCTACCAGCCCTTCGCCAACATCTGGGCCCCGCTGCTGGGCTTCCCCATCGCCCTGTACGCGCCGATGACCGTGGTCTACCTGCTGTGGTCGCAGTTCCAGCACACCCGCATCATCGGCCGCCTCGGCTGGTTCGACCGCTGGTTCACCACCCCGTCCAACCATCGCGTCCACCACGGCAAGAACCCGGCCTACCTGGACCGCAACTACGGCGGGTGGACGATGATCTGGGACCGGCTGCTGGGCACCTATGCGCCCGAGACCGAGGAGGTCGTGTTCGGGATCACCGACCCGCCGGCGCGACCCGGGTTCCTCGGCACCCTGCTCGGCGGCTACCCGCGGCTGGCCAGGGACATGCGGTCGGCCGGGTCGGTGGGCGCCGCCGTGCGCATCGCCCTGCGCCGGCCGGGCCAGTACGCCGCCGCGCCACAGGCGGCGGCTACTCCCGCTCCAGCGTCGTGACCCACGTCCGCCCGTAGCGCTTCGCCCGCCGGGATCGCCACCCGGCCGGGGCGTCCAACGCGGTCCCCGACTCGGCCACCACCAGGTCCACCTGGACAAGGGCGAGCAGCGCCGGCCAGGCGTCGAACGCGTAGGGCGGGTCGATCAGGGCGATGTCCACGCCACGCATCGCCGGCACCCAGGCCATGACGTCCGTGCGGACCACCGTGGCCCGATCGGTGATCCCCAGGGTCGTGAGGTTGGCGTCCAGCGCCCGCAGCGCGGCACGGTCGCGCTCGACGAACACTGCCCGCTCCGCTCCACGCGACAGCGCCTCGATGCCCAGCGCCCCGGAGCCGGCGAACAGGTCGGCGACCACTGCACCGTCCAGCAGACCGGAGGAGTCCAGCGAGTTGAACACCGCCTGGCGGACCTTCTCGGTGGTGGGCCGGGTGCCGAGGCCCGCTGGGCTCACCAGGATTCGTCCACCGAACTCCCCCGCCACGACGCGCATCCGGGCAGACTAGGCGGGTGCTCACCCCGGAACCCACGATCGACTGCGTCGAGTGCGGCGGCGTCTGCCACCTGCTGACTTCGCCGCCCGAGGACGGGATCTGGGGGCCCGGGGAGTTCGTCGCCTACCGCTGCGCGGACTGCCTGGACCGCTTCGACCTCGAACTGCCCGACGACCCGGCATCGTTCTAGGGCGCGGGCCACGCCGTGATCCTGATCGACCGTCCGATCTGGCCGAACCACGGCACCGTGTTCGCCCACCTCGTCAGTGACACGTCCTACGCCGAGCTGCACGACTTCGCCGAGGCGGCGGGGCTACCGAAGCGGGCCTTCGACGGTGACCACTACGACGTGCCGCTGCACTACGTCGACGCCGTCCGGGCCGCGGGGGCGACCACGGTGCCGGCGGGCGAACTGGTCCGCCGGCTCAACGAGCGCGGCCTGCGCCTGCGCAAGCGGCGTGGCGAGCGGGGCGTGGCCCGGGTGCTCGACGCCGACCTCGGCGCCGGGATGTGCGGCGACGTCGATCTCGTGCTGTCGGCACGCCTGGCCCCGCCGGAGACCACCGGCGCCGCCGCGGTGGTGCTGAGCGATGCCGTCGGAGACGTGCTGATGGTGCACAGCATCCGCCGCGGCACCTGGGACAGCCCCGGCGGGCGCGTCGAGCGCGGCGAGTCGGCGTCGGACTGCGCCGTGCGCGAGCTGGCCGAGGAGCTCGGTGTCTCCCTGGCCGCCGATGCGCTGCAACCCTGCGGCTACGAGCGAGTCACCACGCGCCCCGACCCGCTGAGGCGCCCGTACATCCAGGTGTTCACGGCCGCCCTGGCCGAGACCCGGCCAGCGCTGCACCTGGCCCCCGACGAACTGTCCGGCGCCGAGTGGCTGACGGGGGTGGCGCTGCGCGACCGCTGCGCCCACCGCTTCTGGTGGCCCCTCGTGGAGCGCGTCCTCGACGCCCGCTGACGGTCGGTCACGAGGGACTGGCCGGGGTCGATGTCCCGTCGAGGGCGACCCCCATCACCCGGGCCACCTGCTCGAGATCACGATCGGCGGCCAGCAGGATGGACCCGCTTCGCCAGGCGACGGCGGCGATCATGCAGTCAAGCATCCCGCGGGGCGTCACGCCGATCCGTCTGCAGGCCAGGTAGATCCTGCTGGCAGCGTCGAAGTCCGAGATCGGGTCGAAGGGGACCAACACGAACCGCGCCATCAATCGGCGCAGGTCGCGCTCACGACGGTGATCCCGGGCCCCAGCGATCACCTCCATGATGATCGGCTCGGTGACGGCGACGTCGTCGGTCGTCGCGATCAACTCGGTGAGACGGCGATCGGTGGGACTCCCTGTCCCTCGATCGAACTCCACCCAGACGGAGGTGTCGACCAGGATCACGCCCTACCTCGGGGACTATGGTCATCCGGAAGAGCGCCGATCGAGTTACTGGCACGCATCGCCACGGCCTCCTCTCGTGTCATCGGCTGCCCGGCCAAGTGGCGCAGGGCGAGATCGACCGCCTCGGTCTTGGTGTGGACGCCGAATCGATCCATGATCGCGGCGAGGCGTTGATCGTCGAGTTCGATGTTGGTCCGGGTACGTGACATACACTAATCGTACACGCTCCGTGTGCAGTAGGTGTGTGCAGTAGGTGTAGGTGTCAGCTCTTCGACAGGAACGCTTCGTCGTCCTCGCTGAACAGCAGGGTGACCTCGTCGTACAGCACCGGATTGCCCGCCAGAGAGGGATCGGCGTCAACGATCTCGAAGGCCGCGTCACGGGCCACCAGGACCAGTTCGCGGTCCCGGCGCAGCGAGGCCAGGCGCAGATCGCTGCGGCCCTTCTGGCTGGTGTTCATGATGGTCCCCTCACCGCGCAGATCGAGGTCCACCTCGGCCAGGGCGAACCCGTCGGTGGAGTCGACCAGCGCCTGCACCCGCGGGTTCACCCCGTCCTGCAGGTTGGTCACCAACCAGCACACCGACGCCGTCCGCAGCCACGCCCGACACGCCCGCGGAGCTGGTGCAGCTGGGCGATGCCGAAGCGATCGGCGTCGAGGATCACCATCACCGTGGCGTTGGGGACGTCGACGCCCACCTCGATGACCGTGGTGGCGACCAGGACGTCCAGCTCCCCGGTACGGAACCGGTTCATCACCGCTTCTTTGTCGGCGCTGGACATCCGCCCGTGCAGCAACGCCAGGCGCAGCCCGGCCAACTCCCCCGCCTGCAGCCGCTCGAAGGTCTCGGTGGCGCTGGCCACCTCCAGCTTGTCGCTCTCGTCGATCAGCGGGCAGACCACGTAGGCCTGGCGACCGGCGGCCACCTCGTCGCGCACCGTGGCCCAGGCCTCCTGCTCCAGCAGCGGACCGTTGGCCCACTTCGTCGTGATGGGCGTGCGCCCCGGCGGCAGCTCGTCCAGGACGCTGACATCGAGATCGCCGTACACGGTCATGGCCGCGGTGCGCGGGATGGGCGTGGCCGTCATCACCAGCACGTCGGGCACCGCGGCGTCGCCCTCCCCCTTGGCCCGCAGGGCGGCGCGCTGCTCGACGCCGAAGCGGTGCTGCTCGTCCACCACCACGACGCCGAGGCTGCGGAACTCCACGGCGTCTTGGATCAAGGCATGGGTGCCGATGGCGATGTCGACCGATCCGTCGGCGAGGCCGCCGAGCACCCGCCGCCGATCGGCACCGGTGACCCGGTTGGTCAGCAGCTCGACCCGCGGCGGGCGTTCCAGCAGCTCGCCCTCACGGTGGACCGACACGCCGTCGAGCATCCGGCGGATCCCGGTGGCGTGTTGCTCGGCCAGTACCTCGGTGGGCGCCATCAGCGCCGGCCTGGTGCCCACCCTCCACGGCCGTCAGCATGGCGCTCACGGCGACCAGGGTCTTGCCGGCGCCCACGTCGCCCTGCAGCAGGCGATGCATCGGGTGAGGTGCGGCCAGGTCGGCCTCGATCTCGGCGATCACCCGCCGCTGGGCCGCCGTCATCTCGTACGGCAGTGCCCCGCGCAGGCGGGCGGCGAGGCGTCCGGCCGGTGTCGTGACGGATCCCCAACGCGTCGCGCTCCAGGGCGCGCTTGCGCATCACCAGCAGCACCTGGACGCGCAGCAGCTCGTCGAACGCCAGCCGCCGCCGGGCACGCTCCTTGTCGGCCATCGTGTCGGGCAGGTGGATCGTGCGGAACGCCTCGGTGCGCCCGATCAGGCCGTACCGGCGGCGGATCGGCTTCGGGCAGCGGGTCGGCGAGACCCCGGGGCTCGCAGCGCCGCAGGGCGTCCTCGACCCACCCGGCGATCTCCCAGGTGCTCAGCCCGGCCTTCTCGCTCTGCGGGTAGATCGGCACGATCCGCCCGGTGCGGTCGCCGATCAGGTCGACGATCGGGTTGGTCATCTGCAACCCGCCGCGGTACACCTCGGCCTTGCCGAACATGGCGATGTTCAGACCCGGGCGCAGCTGCTTCTCCCGCCACGGCTGGTTGAAGAAGACCACGTGCATCGTCGCCGTGCCGTCCCCGACGGTGCCCTCGACGATCGTGCGCCGGTTGCGCCCCACCCGGCGGCTCATCGACCGAACGGTGACCAGCACCAGCGCCTCCTGCCCGGGGATCAGGTCACTGACTCGGGCCTCGTTGGTGCGATCCACCCACCGCCGCGGGTAGGTCATCAGCAGATCGAGCACCGAGTGGACATCCTGGGAGGCCAGGGCATCCCGCTTCTTGTCCCCCACCCCCTTGAGCCGCTCGATGCCGATGGCGGCGAGTTCACCGAAGGTGAGCTCGGTCATTCGGCCCCGAACAGGTACGGGTACAGGGGCTGGCCACCGTGGTGCACCTCGACCTGCACCATCGGGTAGGTGTTGGCCAGCCAGGCCGACAGCGCCTGGGTGTGCTGCTCGGCGGCGTCACGGCCGGCCACCACGGTGAGCAACTCACGGCCGTCGGCCAGCAGGTGGTCGAGCAGGCGTTGCCCGGCGACCAGCAGATCGTCGGCCACCGAGACGATGCCGTCACCGCGCACGATGCCGATCCAGTCACCCTCGCTGATCGGACCGAGCTCGGAGCTGGTGTCGCGCACCGCCTGGGTCAGCTCGCCGGCCAGCACGCTGCCGGCGGCCTCGGCCATGTCCGTGGCGTTGCCATCCGCCGGCCCCTCCGGGTCGTAGACCACCAGCGCGGCGAGGGCTTCGGGCATCGACCGGGTGGGCACCACGTGCACCGACTTCGCCGTCAGCCCGTCGAGCTGCTCGGCGACGGGGATGATGTTCTTGTTGTTCGGCAGGACGATCACGTGCTGGGCGTTGACCGCCTCCACCGCGTCCAGCAGCTCGGCGGTCGACGGGTTCAGCGTCTGACCACCGGTGACCACCCGTTGCACGCCCAGTTGCTTGAACAGCGATTCCAGCCCATGGCCGGAGGCCACCGCCACCACCGCCGTGGCGACCGCAGGAAGGGGCTCGGGCTCGGGGATGCCGGCGAGCCGGGCTTCCCGGTGGGCGTGCTCCTCGGCGACCTCCTCGAACAGGTCGGTGACCCGGATCTGGCGTGGGCGCCCGTGGAGATCGAGGGCCACCTCCACCGCCGCGCCGATGTCGTTGGTGTGCACGTGGCAGTTCCACAGCCCGTCACCGCCGACGACGACGATCGAGTCGCCGATCTCGCCCCAGGCCTGCTTGAAGGCCTCGATGCGACCATCGGCCAGGTCCATCAGGTACATGACCTCATAACGCAGGTCGGCCACCGAGGGGCCCTCGCCCTCGTGGTGACGCACGGTGTGCACCACCGGCAGCTCGCCGTCTTCGGCGGGCTGCGGGAGGGGCTCGCCGTCCACCACGTGCAGCGCCGAGTCGAGGAACAGCATGAACCCGGCCCCACCGGCATCCACCACGCCGGCATCCTTCAACACCGGCAGCAGGTCCGGCGTCCTGGCCAGCGCCGTGCGCCCGGCGTCGCGGGCGGCGCGCAGCACCTCCACCACCGACCCGCCGGCCTCGGCGGCGTGATGGCTGGCATCCGCCGCCTCGCGCACCACGGTCAGGATCGTCCCTTCGATCGGCTTCAGCACCGCCTGGTAGGCCGCCGCCGACGCCGCCTTCAACGCCCCGGCCACCTTGTGGGCGCTGCCGTCGGCGGCCTCCTTGAGGTGCCCGGCCAGGCCGCGCAGGATTTGGCTGAGGATGACCCCGCTGTTGCCACGGGCGCCCATCAGGCTCCCGTGGCTGATCGCGTTGCTGGTGGACACCAAGTCGTCGGGGGCCTTGTCCAACTCGGCCACCACCGCGTCGAGCGTGCGGGCCATGTTCGTGCCCGTGTCACCGTCGGGCACCGGGTACACGTTCAGCCGGTTGATCGCCGGGGCGTGGGCCTTCATCGTGTCCCGGAACGTCACCACCGTCCTGCGCAAGGTATCGGGGCTGAATCGTTCCAGGGTCGGCACCGCGCCAGGCTAGGTCGGACCTTGCTGACCGCCGCGGATGTGCGCGATCGGCGGCCCGCTGGTAGCATTTCTGGGCTCATTCGATCGTGTTCAAGAAGGTCTCGTCATGGCAGCAGTGTGTGAAGTGTGTGGAAAGCACCCCAGTTGGGGCATGAACGTGTCGCACTCGCACCGGCGCACGAAGCGTCGCTGGAACCCGAACATCCAGCGCGTCCGCGCTCTGGTCAGCGGGGCGCCGAAGCGGGTCAACGTGTGCACCGGGTGCATCAAGAGCGGCAAGATCGTCAAGGCGGGCTGAGTCGTGCAGGGTGTCGTCAAGACGTTCGACCCTGACACAGGCTCCGGTTCTGTTGTTCGTGACACCGATCTGACCGAGATCCTGCTCGCCGGTAACGCCTTGGACGGGTCGCTGTTCCGCTTCCTGCGCCAGGGCCAGCGTGTGGTCTTCCAGCTCGACCACGACGGGTTGGCGACGCAGTTGCGCCTCGGCAGCGAATCGGACATGGCCACACCCGGCGCCTGACCGGCACGAACCCAGTTCTTACGGACGCCCGGCGTGACGGCCGGGCGTTTCGATTTTTCGAGGCCCCTTTGGCAGACTGGACCTGGCACCCCCCGCCACCTCGACTGTTCGAAGGAGCTCAACCGATGAGCGGCACGTCCAGCAACGCCCGACTGCACCACTGGGTCGACGAGTGGGCACGGATCCTGCAACCAGACGACATCTACTGGTGTGACGGATCACCCGAAGAGTACGAGCGGCTGTGCCAGACGCTGGTCGACAGCGGAACCTTCACCCGGCTGGACGACGCCAAACGGCCGAACAGCTTCTGGGCCCACAGCGACCCAGGCGACGTCGCCCGCGTCGAGGACCGGACCTTCATCTGCTCGGCAACGCCGCAGGACGCCGGCCCCACCAACAACTGGCGAGAGCCGGCGGAGATGCGCGCCGAGCTCACCGCGCTGTACACCGGGGCGATGCGCGGCCGCACCATGTACGTGGTCCCGTTCAGCATGGGACCGCTGGGCTCGCCCATCGCCCACGTGGGCGTGGAGCTCACCGACAGCGCCTACGTGGCGGTGAACATGCGGATCATGACCCGCATGGGGCAGGGTGCACTGAACGTGCTGGGCGACGGCACGTGGGTGCCGTGCATCCACAGCGTCGGCGCTCCGCTGGCGCCGGGTCAGGCCGATGTCAAGTGGCCGTGCAACCCGGACAACAAGTACATCGTCCACTTCCCCGACACCCGCGAGATCTGGTCGTACGGCTCCGGGTACGGCGGCAACGCGCTGCTGGGCAAGAAGTGCTTCGCCTTGCGCATCGCCTCGGTCATGGCCCGCGACGATGGCTGGCTGGCCGAGCACATGCTGATCCTCAAGCTCACCAACCCGCAGGGCGAATACCGCTACATCGCCGCCGCCTTCCCGAGCGCCTGCGGCAAGACCAACCTGGCGATGCTCATCCCCACCATCCCCGGCTGGAAGGCCGAGACCATCGGCGACGACATCTGCTGGATGCAGTTCGACTTCGACGGCCGGCTGCGAGCCATCAACCCCGAGGCCGGGTTCTTCGGGGTGGCCCCCGGCACCGGCTTCGACACCAACGCCAACGCGATGTACAGCCTGTGGGGCAACTCGATCTTCACCAACACCGCCCTCACCAGCGATGGCGACGTGTGGTGGGAGGGCATGACCGACGACTCCCCGGCCCGGGCGACCGACTGGCGCGGCAACCCGTGGACCCCCGAGAGCGAGACGCCGGCGGCCCACCCGAACGCCCGGTTCACGGCGCCCGCCTCGCAGTGCCCGTCGATCGCCCCGGAGTGGGAGGACCCTGCCGGCGTGCCGATCAGCGCCATCCTGTTCGGTGGCCGCCGGCGGACCACCGTGCCGCTGGTCACCGAAGCCTTCGACTGGGAGCACGGCGTGTTCCTGGGATCGATCATGGCCAGCGAGACCACCGCCGCCCAGCAGGGCGCGGCCGGCGATGCTGCGCTTCGACCCGATGGCGATGCTGCCGTTCTGCGGGTACAACATGGCCGACTACTTCACCCACTGGTTGTCCGTCGGCGAGCGCGCCGACGTCTCCAAGCTGCCCAAGATCTTCTTCGTCAACTGGTTCCGCCGTGACGAGGACGGCCGGTTCCTGTGGCCCGGCTACGGGGAGAACAGCCGGGTGTTGAAGTGGGTGTTCGAACGGGTCACCGGCGTGGTCGGGGCCGAGGCGACGGCGATCGGCAACCTGCCCAAGGACGGCGACCTCGATGTCGACGGGCTCGACGTCAGCGCCGCCGACCTGGCCGAGCTGCTGCGCATCGACACCGACGGGTGGCGTGGGGCGATCCCGCAGATCCGCGAGCACTACGCCAAGTTCGGTGACCGGCTCCCGAAGGAGCTGACCAGCGCCCTCGACACCCTCGAGTCCACCCTCACCTGACATCCACCGCCACTCCGTGAGCCCCGGGACGCCCCACCCGGCCCGGTGCTCACGGACGGAAGTGGCGCGGGGCGAGCACCACGAGGGCCACCGCGGTGGCTGCCATCAGTGCGGCACTGGCCCACATCGCCGTCGTCCACCCGTCGACGAAGGCGTCACGGGCGATCCGCAGGAGCTGGCCGCCCTGTGGCCCGGCCTGGCGGGCGACGTAGACCGCCCCGCCGATCCCGGAGTTCACGGCATCGGCCGCCTGCTTCGGCATCATCGGCAGGATGCGGGCGACACCATGCCGGTAACCGGCCGACGCCAGGCTGCCGAGCAGGGCGATGCCGAGCGCGCCGCCGAACTCGCGCACGGTGTCGTTGAGCGCCGAGGCGACGCCCTGGGCTTCGGTCGGCATGCCGCCGGTGATCGCTGTGGTCGAGGGGGTCATCGACAGACCGACACCCACCGACGTGATCAGCAGTCCGGGCAGCACCGAGAGATAGCCGCCCGACGCACTGCCCATCGTGGCCAGCAGGGCCAGGCCTCCCGAAACGGTGAGTGACCCGGCGACCAGCATCGTGCGCTGCCCGAGACGGCGGGCGAGGAGGGGTGCGAGGGCCGACAGCGGCAACATGATCCCCGCCATGGGCAGCAACCCGGCCGAGGCGCGGAGTGCCGACCAGCCCAGGACCGCCTGCAGGAACTGGACGACGACCAGGAACATCCCCATCAGCACGGCGAACACCAGCAGGAGGGTCAGCGACCCGGCGCTGACCGCGCGGTGGCGGAACACCGACACGTCGAGCAGCGGTCGCGCCGAGCGGCGCTCCCACGCGATGAACCCGACGGCGGCGAGCGCGCCGACAGCCAGGCCGGCGATCGTCAGCGGCGCCGACCAGCCGCGTTCGGGCCCTTCCTGGATGCCGAGTACCAGGCCACCGATGGCCAGGAACGACAGCAGTGCTCCGCCGACGTCGAACCGTCCGGCGTGATCCTCCCGGCTGTGTGGGACCACCCGGAGGGTGAGCACGAGAGCCGCAACGGCGAGCACGACCGGCAGGGTGAACACCCATGGCCAGGTCCCGTGGTCGATCACCACCGACGAAGCCAGCAGGCCGAGGATCCCGCCGGCCCCGGCGAATCCGGCCCACACACCGACTGCTCGATCGCGCTCGTCGGCCGGGAAGCTGGAGGTGATGATCGACAGGGTGACCGGCATGATCATCGCCGCCGCCACGCCCGCCGCGACGCGCGTGGCCAGCAGCATGGTGACCGTGGTGGCGAAGGCCGAGGCCACGCTGGCGGCCACGAACAGCCCGAGCCCGCCCACGAGGACGTGCTTGCGTCCCCATCGATCACCGATGGCGCCGATGGGTAGCAGCAGCGCGGCCAGAGCCAGGGTGTAGCCGTTGATGATCCACAGCAGCTGGCCCTGGCTGGCGCCCAGGTCGGCCGCGAGGGCCTGCTGGGCCACGTTCAAGCCGGAGACCGAGGCGATCACGGCCACCAACGCGGTGCACATCGCCACGAGGATCCAGCGCGTCCGGCGGTGATCGGTGATCACCGCACCGGTTCGGTCGATGGCGCCCGGTAGGCCGGATCCGCCAGGGTGGTCGCCGGTCAGTTCCGGCAGGTCGGTGTCGATCGTCAGCATCGGTCGTGCCCTTCTTAGATACGCTACGGTAGCGTAGTGTTTACGCTGCCAGCCCACCACTCACCTGCCTGCGACATCGGTCACCTGTGGCACAGTGGCGGCGTGGTCGCCGCCCCTGCCGTCACTGACCCGCGGGTGATCCGCACCAGGGCCACCGTCATGCGCACCGCCAGCGAGTTGCTGGTCGAGGGCGGCCCGGCAGCGGTCACCATCGACGCCATCACCGCCCGCTCGGGGATCGCCAAGACCACGATCTACCGCCACTGGCCCACTCATGAGGCCTTGATCGTCGCCCTGTTCAGCGAGGTGGCTCCCACCATGGAGGCACCACCGGCGGACCTCCCCGCGCCCGAGGCGCTGCGCGCCCTGTGCCGGCTCACCGTGGACACGATGGCGGGCGACCAGTGGGAGCGGCTGCTACCGGCGCTGCTGTTGGTCAAGCTGAGGTACGGGTCCGTCGCCGAGATCGAGGAGCAGATCCATGACCAGATGGCCGAAGCGGTGGGGACCACGCTGACCCGGCTCGTCGAGCGCGGCGAGATCCGCCTCCACGCTGCCGTCGAGCAGTCGATGCACCTGCTGCTCGGCCCGCTGGTGATGGCCCGCCTGCTCGGCAGCTTCCCCGTCGACCATGCCTTCGCCCACCACGTGGCCGACCAGTTCTACGCCGCCGTGCGGGTCGGGCGCGGCTGATCGGAGAACCCGGACCGGGTGGTCAGCGGGCCTCGCCGACCAGCATGGCGCGGATACCGAGGCCCATGATGAACAGGCTGCCCAGCCCGTAGAGCAGGTACAGACGGTGCTTCATCTGGTACCGGTAGGAGTAGATGATGGCGACGGCGATGATCGCCACGAACCCGTAGAACGCATGGAACTTGGGGAACACGAGCTTGTACTTGTTCACCAGGATCGTGCCGAGGGTGGCCTGGACGAAGACCGTCACTTCGGCCAGCCCGATGAACCACCACAGTGCCCGGGTGCGCAGCGCCGGCAGGTAGTTGGCACCCAGCGCCCAGATCCCGGCAAGCCCGTTGCCGACGATGACGAACCAGGCCCAAGTCTTGTGGAAGTCCAAGAGGGCGACGCCGGTGGAGGAGGCGGCAAGACTCACGGCCGGTCAGGCTACCGAGCGCCAGGCGTCGAGCACCGCAGCCTCGCGGGCCGCGGCCAACCCTGCCCTGGTGCGCATCGCCGCCCGCTCCGACTCCGACAGGGCACGCAACCAGCCGAGCGTGTCCCTGGCGGTGGCGGCCAGAGGTCGCAGGTCCAACCCGGCATGCACTGCGCCGGTCGGGTCGATCCTGGCCAGCGCGGCCGACGGGTCATGACGCGGCAGCCAGGCGGGCAAGTCGGCCCACGGTGCCACGTCGTGGGTCTCGAGGAACTCGGCTGGGACCCAGGTCAGTCGGGCGGGCGCGTCGACGAGGTCACCGACCCCGGCCATCACCGCGTCGAGCAGGTCACCCATGGTGGTGGTGGTCGGCGGTCCAACGGCATTGAACGCGCCGCCACGGTCACTCTCGCCGAGGCGAACCAGCCATGACGCCAGGTCGCGGACGTCGATCACTTGCACCGGATCGTCGCCGTCACCCGGGGCGAGCACCTCGCCACCGCGGGCCAGGCGATCGACCCAGTAGGTGAACCGGTAGGTGGGGTCTCCGGGCCCGACGATGAGGCCCGGGCGGACGATGGTCGCTCGATCGCCGAAGCAGGCGACTGCGGCGTCCTCCGCCGCGGCCTTCAGTGGCCCGTACAGCTCGGCGACGTTGGCCCGGAACTCCTCCTCGGTCACCGCCGCGGCATCCCCGGCGTACACCAGCCGCGAGGCCGCCTCGGTCCCCGCGTCCTGACTGGCCAGGTCGTACACCGAGATGGTGGAGACGAACACGTACCGCCCCACGACACCCAGCGCCGCGGCGACGTCGGTGACCCATGCCGGGCGCATCGTGGGGACGTCCACGACCATGTCGAAGACCCGACCGCGCAGCGCATCCAGCCGTCCCAGCTCGCGGTCCCCGACGATCACCTCGACACCGTCGGGAACCCGCTCGCGGCGGGTTCCGCGATTGAACACCGTGACCCGGTGACCACGTTCGACGGCGGCCGTCACGACGTGCGGCCCGACAAACCCGGTGCCGCCGAGGACGAGCACCGTCGTCGGGGCGTTCATGGGCGCAGGCTACTCAGCGCAGCACCGCCACCAGCTGGGTGAACAGCGGGGCCACCACCAGGGCGGGGAGCATGTCACCGACGGGGACCTCACGGATGCGCAGCAATCGGAACCCGATGCCCACCAGCATCAGCCCGCCCGTCGCCGTGAGCGCGGCGATGTGCGCGTCGGGCAACACCGAACCCAACCCCCACCCGGCAACGGTAAGCAGCCCCTGCACCACCGCGACCGACACCGCCGAGAACAGCACGCCCACACCGAACGAGGCGGCGAAGGCCATCGAGGCGAACAAGTCGAGCACCGACTTCAGGGTGAGCTGCTCGATACCCCTGCCCAAGCCGTCATTCAACGATCCGAGGATGGTCAACGGGCCGACGCAGAACAGCAACGACGCCGACAGCCAACCCTCGATGAACCGCTCCCGGGCGGCGTGCGTGGAGCCGTCACCGTCGCCGGCGGCCCGGCCGACGCGGGCCTGCAGCCGCCCGGCGAGGCCTTCCAGGCGCTGCTCGATACCGAGCAGCGAGCCGACGATCGAACCGATCAGCAGCGAGCCGAGCACGATCAGCACCGGCGCGCCCTCGCCCACCTTGTCACGCAGCACCACGTCGGTGACACTGGCCGCCGACAGCGCGGCGACCAGCAGGGTGACGAGCCCGAGGCAGTCGGTCACCACCGACCTGGTCCGCGCCGGGAGGCGATGGCCGAGGGCCAACCCCACGAGCGAGCCGACGATCACGGTGCCGACGTTGACGAGCGTGCCGAGCCCGCGGACGGTGGCGATCATCGGATCAGCGTGTCGGCCTCGTGACCGCCCTCCACCACCCGCACCTCATCACGACCGACGTCCACCACCGTGACCGAGGTGTTGTCCAGGCTGCGGATGACCACCCGGTCGTCGGCGGTGGCCGCACCGATCACGGCGTTGATGGCGACGAAGTGGCTGACGACGACCGTGGGCTCGGTGAGTCCGGCCACGAACGCCACCACCTCGTCGCGATACTGCGCGTAGCGCGTCCCGAGATCCGCCCACGTCCCGCGCATCGCCACACGCAGCCAGTCGGTCCGGCGGTCCATCGCCACTCCCGGGGGTGAGGGGATCTCCCCCATCGCCGCCTCGGTGGTCACCCGCTGGCGCCACCGTCGCGCCAGGGGTGCTGCCGTCTCCTGGCACCGCCGGTACGGGCTGGCCACGATCGGCAGCGGGCCGAGGTCGGCCAGCCGGGCGGCGAGTTCGGTGGCTTGCGCACGACCGATGCGGTCCAGGCCGGGGTCCATGCTGGCATCCCACCCGGCAGCTGCCCGCCCGTGGCGGACGAGGTACAGCAGCGTCACCCGAAGACCCAGCCCGCCTGGGGCGGGCCGGTGCGGCCGCGCTCGCAGAACCACTCGGACCCGAACGCAACGGCGAACACCTCGTCGGGCATTGCCAGGAAGAACGAGGAGTCGGTCACCTGGCTCACGTGGGCGGCGATCGAGCGGCGCTTCTGCGCGGTGTACGCCGAGACGTCGACGCACCAGGCGATCGCCGACTCCGGCTCGCCCATCGGGTTGCCGTCGTCGGCGGGCTGCGAGGGATCGAAGGCCTCGGCGTCGGGGTCCGCGGCCCGGGCGGCCTCGAAAAACCGCATCACCTCGTCACGGTTCATGGTCGCCTCCCACAGCCGCGGGGTACCCGCCAACTCGGCGGCACGGTGGCCGACCTCGTGCACCCGGATGTGGTCGGGATGGCCGTAGTTGCCGTGCCAGTCGTAGGCCACCAGGACGTCGGCGTGCTCCTCGCGCAGGATGTCGGCCAACCGCCCGGCAGCCTCGTCCAGCGGGGCGCGCACGAATGCCTGGTCGGCGTCGTTCTGCGCCCACCCGGTCATCCCGCTGTCGTGGTACCCGAGCCAGGCCAGGCGATGGGCACCGAGAATCGCCGCAGAGCGCTCGGCCTCGACCCTGCGGCGATCCACCAGCGTCTCGCCCTCGGCCAGGTCATCGGGCACCTCGCCGTGGGCGCCGTCGGTGGCGATCACGATGACCACCCGGTGGCCCTCGGCCGCGGCCCGGGCGATGGTGCCGCCCGTGGTGATCGACTCGTCGTCGGGATGGGCGTGCAGGCACACCAACGTCCCCATCAGGCGTCCGCCGCAACGCCGCTGGCCAGCAGGGCCTCGATCCGCTCCTCGCCAAGTCCCCAGTCGGCCAGCACCTCACGGGTGTGCTGGCCGGGATGCGCAGGCGGGCGGCTGACCTCACCAGGGGTGCGCGAGAACCGCGGGGCGGGTGCCGGTTGGGTCACGCCGGCCACGTCGATGAACGAATGGCGAGCGATGGCATGGGGGTGGGTGGCGGCCTCGCTCATCGTCAGCACGGGGGCGAAGCATACGTCGGTGCCCTCCAGCAGCTCACACCACTCCGCACGGGTCTTGGTGGCCATCAACCCGGCGAGGCGCTGCTTCAGCGCCGGCCAGGTGGACTTGTCGTTCTGGCGGGCGAACTCGGCGTCGTCGGCCAGGCCGAGGCGTTGCAGCAACTCGGCGTAGAACTGCGACTCGATCGAGCCGAGGGACACGAACTTGCCGTCGGCGGTGCGGTACACCTCGTAGAAGTGGGCGCCGGTGTCCAGCACGTTGGTCCCCGGCCGGTTCTCGTCGTGGATCCCTGCGGCCTTGAACGCCCAGAACATGCTCATCAGCGCGGCGGTGCCGTCCACCATGGCCGCGTCGACCACCTGGCCAGCACCGCTGCGTGTCGCCTCCAACAGCGCGCAAACCACGCCGAAGGCCAGGAACATCCCACCGCCACCGAAGTCCCCGACCAGGTTCATCGGCGGCATCGGGACCTCACCGGCGCGGGCGAAGTGGGCCAGCGCCCCGGCCAGGGAGATGTAGTTGATGTCGTGACCGGCCGCCTGGGCCATCGGCCCGTCCTGGCCCCAGCCCGGTCATCCGCCCGTACACCAGGCGCGGGTTGCGGGCCAGGCACACGTCGGGGCCGATCCCCAGGCGCTCGGTCACGCCCGGGCGGAACCCTTCGAGGAGGGCGTCGGCGTGCTCCACCAGATCGAGCAGTGTGGCGACGCCGTCGGGATGCTTGAGGTCCAGCGCCACGCTGCGCCGGCCGCGCTGCATCGTGTCGAAGAACGGCGTGTCCGGTGCCCGGGCGCGCACCGCCTGCGACCGTTCGACGCGGATCACCTCGGCCCCCATGTCCGACAGCATCATCGCCGCGAACGGGCCGGGGCCGATCCCGGCCAACTCGATGATGCGATATCCGGCGAGGGGTCCAGGCATTCTCCTGATCTACCACG
The DNA here is from genome assembly GCA_037045185.1 of Ilumatobacteraceae bacterium. Classification (GTDB taxonomy): domain Bacteria; phylum Actinomycetota; class Acidimicrobiia; order Acidimicrobiales; family Ilumatobacteraceae; genus JAKOUY01. The sequence continues at coordinate 230,980 of JBAOHQ010000002.1, read as the reverse complement.
CTGGCAACGCGAGCACCGATATCGGCGCCGATCAGCCCTCGAGCAACTTGCGCTTCTGGGCCTCGAACTCCTCGGCAGTCAACGTGCCGCGCTGCAGCATCCCTTCCAGGCGCTCCAACTGATCGGCCACGTCCGGGCGCGGTGGCGGCGCCGCTTGCCTGGGCGGAGTACGCGGCGCGTGCGCTGGAAGTGCTGCTCTGCCGTGGCGTGGATCAGGTTCTGGACCCGGTCGGGGTGGCGGATGTCGGTGAAGCGCTGCTGGCCGTCCTCGCCGCCGGACTCGATGAGCAGGTCGCCGGCGCCGAGCAGGCGCTCGAACACGGTTTGGCTGAAGTTCACGTTGTTGACCCGCTCGAGGGGGATCTCGATGCCGCTCTTGGCGACGATCCCCTGGCGGAAGATCAGCCGGTGCGAGGTGATGACCAGATTGGTGTTCACCCACCGCAGGTAGCGGATGACCAGCCAGATCGCCGTGCCGACGATGAGGATCAGCGCCAGCCAGCCGAGGTACGTGCGCCCGTTGGAGCCCGGGTCAGTCTTGGCGAGCACGACGATGGCGAAGACGATGCTGCCCACCAGCGCCAGCGCCGCCTCGGAGAAGTACCACCAGTGCGGGTGCATGTCGAGCGCGATGGTCTCGTTGGCGTTGAGGTTCTTCTTCGGGTACGGCATGGTCGCATCGTAGTGAACAGCGACGGGACCTAGCCTCCTGGTGTGGATCCGGCCGGGCTGCTGCACTCGCTCGATGCCGAACAGCGCCAGGCGGTCACCTCGACGGCCCAACCACTGGCCATCGTCGCCGCTGCCGGGTCGGGCAAGACCACCGTGCTGACCCGGCGCATCGCCTACCGCGTCGCCTCGGGCACGGCGGACGCCAAGCACGTCCTGGCGCTGACGTTCACCCGTGAGGCGGCGGCCGAACTCCGCCGGCGGATCCGCCGCCTGGACCTTCGTGAGCCGATCGAGGCGGGCACCTTCCACGCCGTGGCACTGAGGCTGCTGCGTGACCGGGCGCTGGCCCGCAACCAGGCCGCGCCGGTGGTGGCCTTCGACAAGCTCCGCTTGATCCGCGACACCCTCGCCGACCTGCGCTGTCCAGCTCGACCCGCGCGGCGTGATCGCCGATCTGGACTGGGCGTGGGCCAGGCGGGTGCGGCCGGAGCACTTCGCCAGGGCCAACCAGGCCGCCAGGCGGCGGGCGGCAATACCGGCCGAGCGATACGCCGCGGTGCTCGACGCCTACACCGCCCGCAAGCGCCGCCGTGGGGTCGTGGACTTCGACGATCTCCTCGAGGCGATGCTGGTGGCGATGCGTGATCCCACCTTCGCCGAGGTGGTCCGCTGGCGGTTCCGGCACTTCTTCGTCGACGAGGCCCAGGACCTCAACCCCTTGCAGCACGCCGTGCTGGAGTCGTGGCGGGGCGGACGGGCCGACATCTGCCTGGTGGGCGATCCACGCCAGGCGATCTACGGGTGGAACGGGTCGGACCCGCTGCTCTTGGGCAACGTCGACGAGCACTACCCCGGCGTCACCGTGGTTGCCCTGCGCAGCAACTACCGCTGTTCGCCCCAGGTGGTGCGCGCCGGCGCCGCGGTCCTGGACGAGGTCGGGGTGATCGACGACAGCGTGTCGCACTGCGCCGACGGACCGGCGGTCACCGTGACCACCTGTTCCGACGAGGCCGACGAGGCCCAGAGTGCTGCTGCCGTCGTCGGCCGCGCTGTGTCCAACGGGTCGGCGGCCGAGGTGGCCGTCCTGGCCCGCACCAACGAGCAGTTGAGCCTGATCGACCAGGCGCTGGCGGGCCGCGGCGTACCCACCACCCGCGGCGCCAAGCGGTCGCCGTTCGACATCGCGCTCGCGACGGCCCACCGCTGCACCTCGCGTGCCGAGCTCACCGAGTTCGCGTCCGCCAACGCCGAACATGCCGACACCACGGTGCGCCGGGTCGCCCTCGAGGTCGACCGCTTCCTCGCTGCCGCCGACGGTGGGACGTTCCGCAACTGGGTCGAGGCCCGCCAACCCTTCGACGACATCGAGCCCGACGACCGGGCGGCGGTCACGGTGACCACGTTCCACGGCGCCAAGGGTCGGGAGTGGGACACGGTGGTCATCGTCGGGGCCAACGACGGCCTGGCCCCGCACAGCTCGGCAACCACCCCGGAGCGCCGGCTCGAGGAGGCCCGCCTGTTCTACGTCGCGGTCACCCGGGCCCGGCGCAACCTGGCGATCCTGTCGACCGAGCAGCGCAACCAGGTGGCCGCGGTGGAGAGCCCGTGGCTGGCCCCGGTCCGGCGCTCCGCCGCCGTCGACAAGCCCGTGGTGTCACCGCTGCCCAGGCGCCCTCGCCCGGCGGACCCGTTGGCGCCGTGGCGGGCCTGGCGCCGCCAGATCGCCCTCGGGGCGCAGATCGACGAATCGGCCGTGTGCTCCGATGACACGCTGTGCGCCCTGCACGATCATCCGCCGGCAGACGTCGCCGGGCTCGCTGTCGGCGCTGGGGGTCACGCCGGCTGCCGCTGGCCGCCTTCCCCTGCTTCCTCGGGCCACAGCCCCTGGCGACGTTGCGGATACATGGCGATGAACAGGCCCTTGGCCTCGGCGCACAGCCGGTCGTCGGCCACCACCCGCAAGGTCGCCAGCACCACCGTCTTGCGGCCGTCGTGGCGCTCGACGCGCGCCCGGTAGCGAACCGGTTCGCCCAGCGGTGTGGGCGAGCGATAGGCGACGGTGAGCCGACCGGTCATTCCGGGCTGGGGCCCGAGGGCCTGGGCGAAGCCGAGCACCTCGTCGAAGCCTGCGGCGACGAATCCGCCGTGGACGAACCCGGGCGGCCCCTCGAAGGCCCGGCCGTAGACCACCGCGCCCTCCACGTGGTCGTCGTGCTGGACGAGGTCGATCGGGGGCGCCATCGGGCTGAACCGGCCGGTGAACGGGCCGTAGTCACGGAAGTGGGCATGGTGATGCTCATCCGCGGTCCACGACGAGGACCGCGGCGCCGGTCCTGCACCGTCGTTGTGCTCCACCTCCTCCACCGCCCGGCGGACCAGGTCGGCGGCGCGCCGCACGGCGGGGCTGTCGTGGTCGGAGGAGTTGGCCAGCAGATCGATCAGCCGCCGGGTGTGGGCGGCCAGATCGAGGCGCGAGTCGCTCACCGCTCGGCCAGGTCGACGATCACCGGGGCGTGGTCGGACGGCGACTGGCCCTTGCGGGCGTTGCGGTCGATCACGACGAACTCGCTGCGCGCCGCCACCGAGGCGCTGGCCATGACCAGGTCGATGCGCAGGCCGCGACCCTGATGGAAGTCACCGGCGCGGTAGTCCCACCAGCTGAACAACTGGGCGTCGGGATGGTGCCGGCGAAACACGTCCGTGAGACCCCAGGCGCTCCAGCGCCGCCAGCCGCTCACGCTCGGCGGGGCTGGTGTGGGTGGCCCCGACGAACTTGGCCGGGTCGTACACGTCGATGTCGGCGGGGGCGATGTTGAAGTCACCGGCGACGATGACGTCGTCGTCGGCGGTGGTGAGCTCACCGACGTGGCGGTGCAGTTGGTCGAGCCAGGCCAGCTTGTACTCGTAGTGCGGCGTTGTCCAACGACCGCCCGTTGGGCACGTACACGTTGGCGACCAGCACGCCCGCCGCAGCGTGGCGGTGATGATCCGGGCGTCAGGGTCGGGCGGGCCGGCACCCGGGGCGAAGTTGGCCACGACCTCGGACAGGCCCACCCTGGACAGGATCGCCACCCCGTTCCACTGGCCCTGGCCGTGATGGACCGACTCGTAGCCCAGCGCGGCGAAGGTCAGCGACGGGAAGGCGTCGTCGGCCAGCTTGGTCTCCTGCATGCACAGCACGTCGGGCTGGACGTCGGCCAGCCACGCTTCCACCCGCTCCAGGCGAGCCTTCAGCGAGTTGACGTTCCAGGTGGCGAACCTCACGAGCCGGCCTTCGTGGCCCGAGTCCGTTTCGTCGCCGGAGGCGCCTCGGGGGCAGGTGCGCCGGCGCGGGAGCGCGGTGCACGCTTGGCCGGTTTCGGTGCCGTCGGTTCGGGGGCAGGTGGTGCCGCGGCCGGGGCGGCAGCCTTCTTCACCGGCCGCTTGGACCGCGCCGGTGGCGCCTCGGGGGCCGGCGCTGGTGTGGCCGGCGCAGCCTTCGCCGGCGCGGCCTTCCTGCGCCTCTCGGCCGGCGTCGCGGACGGTGCGGACGGCGCACCAGCGGGTGCCGGCGGCGTTGCCGTGGAGCGTGCCCGGGCCGGCTTCTTCGGCGAGGGGGCGCTCTCGGCGGCGACCGGCGGAGCCGACTCGGTTGGCGTGACCGGGGCCTTGCGGGTGCGGCGCGGCTTCACCGGCGGGTCCTCGCTCGAAGTGATCAGCGGTGGTGGTTCGGGCGACGACGGTTGCTGATCACGTGTGCGCCGGGTGCGCTTGGGTCCCGCCGGAGCCGGCGCAGGTACCGGCGCTGTCGTGGCCGCCGCGGCGCTCATCGCCGCGACCGCCAGGTCGATGCTGCGCCGGCCGGGGGCGAAGCTCTCCACCACCAGCTGGACCTCGTCGCCCAGCTTCATCGCCTCGCGCGCGCTGCGCGGCGGGGGGTCGGCCATCAGCCGCAGCGGGACGTAGCCGATCACCTCGCCGATCTTCACGTAGGCACCGTGCGACGAGTAATGGTCGACCACGGCGGTGACCGCAGTACCCACCGGGTGCTGGCCGACGAAGGTCAGGAAGGTCATCAACTCGTTGACATGGGCGGTGACCGCCGACTGCGTGTGGCTCGGCTCCGGCGCAGCCTGGGGCACCGCGGCTGCTGGTTGGGCGGCAGCAGCGGCCTTCTTGCCGCGGGACACCGGGGCCTTGCCGGGCGGCGGCGTCTTCGGGGTCGGCATCGGCTGGCTGGCTTCGGCGCTGGGTCGCCCGGCACGCACCGGGGCGCCCTGCACCCGGCCTGACTTGCGCTTGGCGTCGGCGACGGCCTTGCGGCTGGTGACCCCGCGGACCGGGGGTGCGGGTCACGAACACCCACCCCACGTGCGGCACCGGCTTGCCGCCCACCAGGCGGCCCTCGTCGAACAGCCAGGTGTAGGTGCCGTGGAACTCCTGGTAGCTGTCGTTGGACAGAATCGTCGCCCCGACCTTGTTGGCGATGCTGAGCACGAAGGCATCACCGCGGCCGACGGCGCCGGCAGGTGGGCAGACGATCTCGTTGTTGGCCACGGCGGCGTCGAACTCGGCCAGCTCGGACTTGTCGATGCGGTGGCCGAACGTTGCGTCGGCCACCACGGTGATCAGCGAGTCGGGGAACTCGTCGATGAAGGCCATCACCGCCTCGTTCAACTGCTTGAGACTGGGCAGGGAGCGACCTTCGGTAGCGAGGTTCGATCCGTCGACGACGACGTGACGAGGCATAACGCCTGCCAGTCAAGCACACGCCCGCCCGGATCGGGCGGGTGGTAGGAGGAGGCAGTCCTTACACTCTGCGCCGTGCCCGACACCGACGCCCCCACACCCGCCACCGTCACCACGGTGCTGTGGGACTTCGGCGGGGTCATCCTGACCAGCCCGTTCGAGGCCTTCGCCCACTACGAGGCCAGTCACGGTCTGCCGCACGGGTTCATCCGCATGGTGAACACCCACCATCCCGACGACAACGCCTGGGCCCGGCTGGAGCGCAGCGAACTCTCCCCCAGGACTTCGACGCGGTGTTCGCCGAGGAATCGGCGGCGCTGGGCCACCGGGTTCCCGGGGCGGACGTCCTCGGCCTCCTGGAAGGCGCCCTCCGGCCGCGGATGGTCGCCGCCCTGCACGCTGTCCAGGCCGCCGGGTACCGCACCGCCTGCCTCACCAACAACGTGTTGGGCGAGCAGCGCCGCCCCGACGTGCTGGCGGTGCTGGCCAGCTTCGACCTCGTGGTGGAGTCCAGCAAGGTGGGCCTGCGCAAGCCGCAGACGGCGTTCTACGAACTGGCCTGCGCCGGCCTCGGCGTGGCGCCAACGGAGTGCGTGTTCCTCGACGACCTGGGGATCAACCTCAAGCCGGCCGCGGCGATGGGGATGCGCACCATCAAGGTGGCCGACCCCGATCAGGCCCTCGCCGAATTGTCCAGCACCCTGAACTTGGCCCTCCCCTGATATGTCGGCGGGTCACAGGTTCTGGAACGTCTCCTCGAGGATGTCGGCCAGTTCCTGGTCGTGGATGGCCTTGGAACCGGTCGCCGGACTGCCGCTGCCGATGCGCGAGACGAGGCGCAGGTCGTAGCGCTCCTTGAGCCGCCAGGTGCGGGCCTCGACGAAGTGCCAGGGACCCATGTTGTCCGGCTCCTCCTGGACCCACACCAGTTCGGCGGCATTGGGGTACGACTCGAACACCTCGGTGAGCCGTTGGCGGGGGAACGGGTAGAGCTGCTCGACGCGCACGACGGCGACGGGTGCCCGACGCCGGTCGCGCTCGGCCATCACGTCCCAGCACACCTTGCCGCTGCAGAACACGATGCGCCGCACCCCCTCTCGGTCGGTGACCGACGGATCGTCGAGCACTTCTTCGAACGACCCGGTGGTCAGCGCCTCGATCGGTGAGCGGCTCTCCTTCATCCGCAGCGGGGCCTTGGGGGCGAACAGCACCAGCGGCTTCAGCACGTCACGGCGCACCTGGCGCCGCAGGAGGTGGAAGTACTGGGCCGACGTCGTGGCGTTGCACACCTGGATGTTGTCCTCGGCGCACAGTGTCAGGAACCTCTCGATGCGCGCCGAGCTGTGCTCGGGCCCCTGGCCCTCGAACCCGTGGGGCAGCAGCAGGACCAGCGCTGTTGCGCTGATGCCATTTGTCCTCCGCCGCGACCAGGTACTGGTCGATGATGATCTGGGCGCCGTTGACGAAGTCACCGAATTGGGCCTCCCACATCACCAGCGCGTCCGGGCGGGCCTGGGCGTAGCCCCACTCGTAGCCCATTGCCGCGTACTCACTGAGCAGGCTGTCGAACACCCAGAACGGTGCGGTGGCGTCCGGCAGGGTCGACAGGGGGATCCACACCCGCTCGTCCACATTGTCCACCAGCGCGGCGTGGCGCTGGCTGAACGTGCCGCGGCGGCTGTCCTCGCCGGCCAGGCGCACCGGATTGCCCTCGATCACCAGCGAGCCGAGCGACAGCGCCTCGGCGGTGGCCCAGTCGACCTCGCCGTCGGCGTACATCTTCGAGCGGACCTCGAACTGGCGGGCCAGCTTGGGATGCGGGGTGAACCCGTCGGGGTAGGCGGTGAGGTGCTGGAAGATCCCGTCCAGGACTGGGCGGGAGACCCCGGTGTCCACGTGCGGCCAGCACGCCGACGGCGGCGGGCGGCTTGGCCACCTTCACCGGCGCCGGAGCGCTCTGCCCGCGCCGCATCCAGCGACGACTGCAGCTTGCCCTGGAAGTCGGCCAGTGCCTGCTCGGCCTCGTCGAGGGTCAGTTCGCCGCGCTTGACCAGGGACTCGACGTACAGCTTGCGCACGCTGCGCCGTTCGCCGATGGCCTGGTACATCAGCGGCTGGGTGTAGCTCGGGTCGTCGCCCTCGTTGTGCCCGTAGCGCCGGTAGCAGACCATGTCGATGATGACGTCCTTGTGGAACGTCTGGCGGTATTCGAAGGCCAGCTCCGCCACCCGCACGCAGGCCTCGGGATCGTCACCGTTGACGTGGAAGATCGGGGCCTGGACCATCTTGCCGACGTCGCTGCAGTACTGCGAGCTGCGCGAGTGCTGCGGGCTGGTGGTGAAGCCGATCTGGTTGTTGATGATCAGGTGGATGGTGCCGCCGATCTGGTAGCCGATGATCCCGCTCATCGCCAGGCACTCGGCCACCACGCCCTGACCGGCGAAGGCCGCGTCGCCGTGGATCAACAGCGCCAGCGCCGGGAACGAGCCCGGGCGGGTCGATGAAGTCCTGGGTGGCCCGGACCATGCCCATCACGATCGGGTCGACGGTCTCCAGGTGGCTCGGGTTGGCGGCCAGCTCGATGGGCAGGTCGTTGCCGGCATGGCTGCGGAACGTGCCGGTGGCCCCGAGGTGGTACTTGACGTCGCCGGACCCCTGGACGCTGCTGGGGTCGACATGACCCTCGAACTCCTTGAAGATCTGGTCGTAGCTCTTGCCCATGATGTTGGCCAGCACGTTGAGCCGGCCGCGGTGGGCCATGCCCAGCACTGCCTTGTGCTGGCCGGCGTCGGCGGCCATGTCGAGGATCTGGTCGAGGATCGGGATCGCCGCCTCGGCGCCTTCCAACCCGAACCGCTTGGTGCCGACGTACTTGGTGGCCAGGAACTTCTCGAACGCCTCGGCGGCGTTCAGCCGTTCCATGATGCGCGCCGTGCGCTCCTTGCCGACGCGGTAGTGGACGCCTTCCACCTTGCTCTGGATCCAGCGCTGCTCGGCGGTGTCCTGGATGTGCATGTACTCCACGCCGATCGTGCGGCAGTAGGCGTCACGCAGCACACCGAGCAGGTCGCCGAGCTTGAGCTTGTCGCGTGCCGCCCACGCCACCGGTGAGGAACTCACGGTCGAGGTCCCAGATGGTCAGCCCGTAGGTGGCCGGGTCGAGCTCGACGGGCATCTCCGGCGCCTTCCAGCGCAGCGGGTCGAGGTCGGCGATGAGGTGGCCGCGGACGCGGTGGACGCGGATCAGCGTGGCCACCTGCATCTGCTTGTGGAGCATGTCGTCCTCACGCTCCAGGTCGTTGTGGTCGACGTGCCACTCGACGGCGCGGTACGGCACGCCGAGGTCGTCGAACACGTGCTGGTAGAAGCCGTGCTCCCCGAGGAGGAGCTCATGGACCCGCTTCAGGAACAGCCCGCTCTCGGCGCCCTGGATGATGCGGTGGTCGTAGGTGCTGGTGATGGTGACCACCTTGCTGATGCCCAGCTGACCAAGGGCGACCTCGTCGGCGCCCTGGAATGCGGCCGGGTAGTCGATGGTGCCGACGCCCACGATGACGCCCTGGCCGGGCATCAGCCGCGGCACGCTCTGCACGGTGCCGATGGTGCCGGGATTGGTCAGCGAGATCGTCGCCCCCTGGAAGTCGCTGACCTGCAGCTTGTTGCCCTTGACCTTGCGGATCAGGTCCTCGTAGGCGTTGAGGAACTCGAGGAAGCTGTAGGTGTCGGCCTCCCTCAGCACCGGCACGACCAGCGTGCGCACACCGTCGCCCTTGTCGACGTCGACGGCCAGGCCCATGTTGACGTGCGCGTTGCGCACCAGGCGGGGCTTGCCGTCGGCGCCTTCGGCAAAGGTGTTGTTCATGTTCGGCACGGCGTCGGCGATGGCCCGGACGATGGCGAAGCCGATGATGTGGGTGAAGCTCACCTTGCTCTGCCCGCTGCGGCTGCGGTACCCGTTGATCACCTTGCGGTTGACTTCGAGCAGCTTGGCCGGGACGTTGCGGAAGCTCGTCGCCGTGGGCACCGACAGGCTGCGCTCCATGTTGGCGGCAATCGCCACGCCTGCGCCGCGAATGGGCTCCCCGGGTTCGGCGGCGGATTCGAGGGCTGATTCGATGGCCGGTTCGGTGGCGCCGGCCGGGGTCGCGTGCCGCCGACGGCGGCCACCGGCGCCACGGCGGCCACCGGCGCCGGCGCCGGATGCGGGGTGGGTGGCGCCGTGGAGCTGCGATAGTCCGAGAAGAACTCCTGCCAGGACTCGCTGACCGACGCCGGGTCGGCCCGGTACCGGTCGTACATCTCGTCGACCAACCACGAGTTGGCCCCGAACGAGGCGGGCGAGTCGGCCCGTGAGGAATCGGTGGCAGTCACGGCAGGGATGGTACCGCGGCAGGCTCGGCACGGTTCGGGGGCGACCTGGCGATCCACTTGTAGCATCCTGCGCCATGTCGATGCTCAGGCCAGCACTCCTCGTTCCCGCAGTCGTGGCCGGGTTGTCCCTGGCAGCGTGCGGCGGCGACGACACCACCAAGGGCACCACCGTCAAGGCCGACCTGGTGGTCGTCAGTGACCGCATCGCCTGGGATCAGCCGGCGTACACGGCGACGGCCACCAACGGCAAGGTCGTCATCGAACTGCGTAACGACGACCTCGTCGGTCACAACCTGCACGCCGTCGCCGCCGACGGCAAGGACAGCGGCACCGTGCTGGACGCCAACCCGAAGGCCACCGACAGCGGAACGTTCACCCTCGCGCCGGGTGTCTACACGCTGATCTGCACCATCCCCGGGCACAGCAACATGAAGGCCACGCTGACCGTCAAGTAGCCATCGCCGCCGGATCGGTCACCGGGTCACGGCTTGAACAGCACCTCGGTGAGGATCAAGAAGACGACCCACAACCCGAAGGCCGAGATGATCGTGCCCTTGACGCCGTTGTCGTACAGGGCGTTGAGGCCCTTGTTCATCTCGGTCTTCCACGGCAGCATGCCCAGGCAGTTCAGCTCCAGGACGGCGATGATCACCAGGGCGATCAGCCAGTAGGCGCCGGACTTGCCGCCGGACAGCACCGTGGCCGAGTACGCGCTGTGGCTGGTGAACACCATGAAGAACAGCATCGTCACGCTGAACACCACGTTCTGGCGGCTGGCCATGAAGGCCTTGCGCCCGGCGGCCGCGGCGTTTGGGTCGGCGGCGCCGCCGTTCAGCACGTTGGCCGCATTGGCCAGGACGACCTTCTGGTTGCGCCAGATGACGCCCCACACGTTCAGCATCATGATCGTGCCGAGGAGCATGCCGGTGCTGATGCCGAGGCCCCGGCCGGACTTGCCGAAGTTGTTGGAGAAGTACTTCTCGGTCACGACGGTGATCAGGATCCCGGTGACGAACGTGGACGCCGCCGCCCAGCGGAACCACCACAGCGCCCGGCGAGCGACCTTGTCCAGGGTGAGGTTGCGGGCCTTGCCCTCGTCGCCGTACTCGGCGAGCGCCGGTACCTGGACGAAGTTGAAGTAGTACAGCAGGCCGATCCAGGCGATGCCGGCGAGGATGTGCAACCAGCGGAACCCGAAGTTCCCCAGTGAGTTGCGGCTGAAGAATCCAAAGTACTCGGCGAGCATGCCTGCCTCCTGTGTCTGTCCGACCCGAACGCGGCTCAACGTAGCACCACCCGTCCCACCCTCTGCGGATCGACCCAGGCTCGCCTCGGGAACCCGTCGGTAGTCTGGACGGTCCCATGGCGCACGAGTTCATCTACACCTGCTACAAGCTGGCCCGCTTCTACCCGCCCGACCGCACGGTGCTGGAGAACATCTCCCTGTCGTTCTATCCGGGGGCCAAGATCGGCGTGCTCGGTTCGAACGGCGCCGGCAAGTCAAGCCTGCTGCGGATCATGGCCGGACTCGACGACGGCTACACCGGAGAGGCCCGCCTGACCCCCGGCTTCACGGTGGGCTACCTGGCCCAAGAGCCCCAGCTGGACCCCACCAAGGACGTCAAGGGCAACGTGATGGACGGGGTGGCCGAGGTCCAGGGCCTCATCGACCGCTACAACGAGGTGATGGGGATGTGGGCGGACCCCGACGCCGACTACGACAAGGTCGGCGCCCTGCAGGCCGACCTCGAGGACAAGATCGCCGCCGCCGACGCCTGGAGCCTGGAGCGCAACGTGGAGATCGCCATGGACGCGCTGCGCTGCCCGCCCGACGACGCCGACGTCACCACGCTGTCGGGCGGTGAGCGCCGCCGCGTCGCACTGTGCCGCCTGCTGCTCAGCCACCCCGACCTGCTGCTGCTCGACGAGCCCACCAACCACCTCGACGCCGAGAGCGTCGACTGGTTGGAACGCTTCCTGCAGGACTACAGCGGCACCGTCGTGGCGATCACCCACGACCGCTACTTCCTGGACAACGTGGCCAAGTGGATCCTGGAACTGGACCGCGGCCGCGGCATCCCGTTCGAGGGCAACTACTCGTCGTGGCTGGAGCAGAAGCAGGAGCGCCTGGCCCGCGAGGAGAAGTCCAACGAGGCCCGCCAGCGCACGCTGCAGCGTGAGCTCGACTGGGTGCGGATGTCGCCCAAGGCCCGCCAGGCCAAGGGCAAGGCCCGGCTCACCGCCTACGACCGGCTGATGGCCGAGGCCGAGGCCGCCGAGCGCGGCCCTGACCGCCTGGAGATCATGATCCCGTCGGGCAAGCGTCTCGGTGACACGGTGATCGAGGTGTCCAACCTGCGCAAGGGGTACGGCGACCGGCTGCTCGTCGAGGACCTCTCGTTCAGCCTCCCCAAGGCCGGCATCGTCGGCATCATCGGCCCGAACGGCGCCGGCAAGACGACGCTGTTCAAGATGCTGACCGGCCTCGAACAGCCCGACGGCGGCTCGATCGTGCGCGGTGACACCGTGGAACTGGCATACGTGGACCAGTCCCGTGACTCGCTGAACGCCGACGCCACGGTGTTCGAGGAGATCACCGGTGGTGTCGAGCACATGAAGGTGGGCAACCGGGAGATCCACGGCCGGGCGTACTGCGCCAGCTTCAACTTCAAGGGCAGCGACCAGCAAAAGCGCGTCGGCGACCTCTCCGGCGGCGAGCGCAACCGCGTCCACCTGGCCAAGCTGCTGAAGGCCGGTGGCAACGTGCTGCTCCTCGACGAGCCCACCAACGACCTCGACGTCGACACCCTGCGGGCGCTGGAATCGGCGTTGGAGTCCTTCCCCGGATGCGCCGTGGTCATCAGCCACGACCGCTGGTTCCTCGACCGCATCGCCACCCACGTGCTGGCGTTCGAGGGCGACAGCCAGGTGCGCTGGTTCGAGGGCAACTTCAGCGAGTACGAGGCCTGGCGGCACAAGGAGCTCGGCGCCTCCGCCGATCAACCGCACCGCATCAAGTACAAGCCACTCGCTCGCTGATCGCCGACTGGCAGACTGTGCCGATGGCCCGCCGACTCATCCCCCGCGTGTGCGCCGCCGTGTTCGTGGTGGGTATCGCCGGGCTGATCGTCAGCTCGGTCGCCGGCAACAACAACGGGGTGGTGCTCTCGATCGGCGGGGTCATCGTGGTCGCCGCCATTGCCCTGCTCGTGCATGCCGCCGTGCTCCCCGGGCGGATCGACGTCTTCGACGAGGCGGCCGGCGAGGCTGTCGAGGCCCGAGTCGCCCGGCTGGTCGCCGCCGGGGCCGACGAGGCGGATGTGCGCGGCCTGGTGCGCGACGCAGCGCGGCTCGGCCGCTCATGACGGTCACCGCCGCCGGTCCCGCCGAAACCGGTCCCGCCGAATCCGACGCCGAACTCGCCGGGCGGCTGGCCACCGAGGCCGGCCGCCTCCTGGTCGAGGTGCGCGCCCACCTGGTCTCCCAGGGGGCGCCGCGGTGGCAGGTGAAGGACCACGGCGACATGATCAGCCACCACTACCTCGTCGAGCAGCTGCATGCCGCCCGGCCGGGGGATGCCGTGCTGTCCGAGGAGGGTCTGGAGGACCCTCGGCGGTTCGCCAACGACCGGGTCTGGATCATCGATCCGCTGGACGGGACCAACGAGTTCAGCGAGCCCGGCCGCCACGATTGGGCGGTGCACGTGGCGCTGTGGAACGGGACCTCGCTGTCGGCCGGCGCGGTCAGCCTGCCGGCGCTGGCGACCACGTTCACCACCGACCATCCCCCCGAGGTGCCCGCCGGGGTGCGCGACCGGCCGCTGCTGATCACCTCGCGCACCCGCAACCCGTACTCGGCGGTGGTCGTCGCCCAGGCTCTCGGCTGCGACGCGGTCCGCCTCGGCTCGGCAGGGGCCAAGGCGATGGCCGTGGTCGTCGGGGAGGCCGACATCTACGTCCACGACGGCGGGATGTACCAGTGGGATTCGGCCGCACCCGTCGCCGTGGCCGCCGCCGCCGGCCTGCATGTCAGCCGCATCGACGGCAGCCCGCTGGTCTACAACCAGCGCGACCCCTGGCTCCCCGACCTGCTGATCTGTCGTCCCGAACTGGCCAGACCGGCGCTCGACGCCCTCGCCGCCGCCGACTGGTAACCACGCCACCCCCGCCCCGCGAGGGCGGGTGGGTGGGAGGGAGGGTCCGTAGACTCGGCGCATGGCTGGCGAGGTTCGGTACCCCACACTGCAGATCGCCGCGATCAGCTCGATCGCGGCCGGTGCCATCCACGGCGCCTGCGCCGGCGTGCACGCCGAGCATCCAGCCCTGGCGAGGCTGTTCGTCGCCGCTGCCGCGGCGCAGATCCTGGTGGGTGTCGTCGCCCTGCTCCGACCGGGGCAGGCGGTGGGTGCCGCGCTGGCCGTGGCCAACGGCGCACCGGTCGCAGCGTGGCTGGTCACCCGGTTGCGCGGTGTCCCGTGGGTCAGCGGCCTGGAGGTTCGTGAGGCCCCGGCCTTCGCCGACACCGCCTGTGCCGCGCTGGGTGCCGTTGCCGCCGGCGCGGCGCTGGCCGCACTGTTGATTGGGCGGCGCCCGCTGCCGAGTCCCCGGCCGGCGCTGTACTCGGTGGCCGTGCTCGGCATGGCGGTTCCGGCGATGGTGATCGGCGGGTCGACCGTCCATTCCCACGACGCCGCCGCCCATACGCACGACACCACGGTCACCGGGAGCACCAGCCCCACCCACGACATCACCGTCACCGGCAGCACCGCCCACACGCACCCGTCGGCACCCGTCGGCACCGAACCGGCACCGAGCTCCGCGAACTGGCCACGCCCGTGGGATCCGGCCAGGCCGTTGGACCTCTCCGGCGTCCCCGGCGTGACCCCCCTGCAGCAGGAGCGCGCAGCCACCCTCGTGGCGGCATCGATGATGGCCCTACCGAGGTGGTCCACCACGGAGGCGGCGATCGCCGACGGGTACCGCAGCATCGGCGACGCATCAACGGGCAGTGAGCACTACATCAAGACACCGTTGATCAACGACGACGTGATGCTCGACCCCAGGCAACCAGAGTCGCTGGTCTACACGGTGAACGGGGACCAACGGACACTGGCCGGGGCTATGTTCATCGCCAGCGCCCGACCATCCGACGACCCGACGCTGACCGATTTCGCCGGTCCGCTGATGACCTGGCACAACCACGGCAACCTGTGCTGGGGCCAGGTCGACGGGCGGCTCACCGTGGTGGGCGTGGTGGGCGAGGACGGCACGTGCGCCTCGGGCGTCAACGCCGGTGCCCAGTTCCCGATGGTGCACGTCTGGATCACCCCCCATCCCTGCGGGGTCTTCGCCGCGCTCGAGGGCATCGGCGCCGGTCAGGCGGCAGTGTCCGACGCGCAGCGCACGGACATGTGCCACGACCATCACCACGCGTCCGCGGCGCCGTCCTCCGCCGGCACCCCATCCTCGGCGAGCACCCCCAGCGAAACGACACCGGCGTCCGCCACGCCGAAGCCCTACGACCCGGCGATGCCTATCGACCTCAGCGGCACGCCCGGGGTGACCCCGGCGCAGCAGGCCGCCGCCGAGAACCTCATCGCCGTGACCGTCGTTCGTCTGCCGCGCTGGGCCGACTACCGCACGGCCGAGGCCGCCGGGTTCACGAGCATCGGCGACGCGGCAACCGGCGTCGAGCACTACATCAAGTGGGACTGGATCAACGACGACGTGGCGCTGGACCCCGACCAGCCCGAGAGCCTGGTCTACCAACCGCAAGCGGACGGCTCGAAGAAGCTCGTCAGCGCGATGTACATGCTGCCCGACACCGTCACGTTGGACCAGGTTCCCGAGCTCGGCGGGGCGCTCACCCAGTGGCACATTCACGACAACCTGTGCTTCACCGCCGACCCGGCGCAGCCGCGCGTCGCCGGGCTCACCGATGCCGACGGCAACTGCGCCGCCCCGCTGCAGAAGTTCCGCCCGGCGCCGATGATCCACGTCTGGATCGTGCCCCATCCGTGCGGTCCGTTTGCCGCCCTCGAAGGGATCGGGGCCGGGCAGATCAAGCCGGGTGAAGAGCGGTTGTGTGACCACGTCCACGGCTCGGGAGGCCTGCTCGGCTGATCCTCAGCGCGAGGAGCACACGTGGTACAACCCACCTATGGCTCTCCACGCTCCGACCGTCGCCGAGGGATTCCTGTTCACCGAGTCACCGCGCTGGCATGACGGCAGCCTGTGGTTCGTCGACATGCACGACCGGCGGGTCGTGCGGCTCTCCGGGGGTGGCGTCGAGACGGTCGCGGTGATCGATGGCGACGAGCCGAGCGGGCTCGGCTGGTTGCCCGACGGGCGGTTGCTCGTGGTGTCGATGGAACACCAGCAGCTGCTGCGCCAGGAGCCCGACGGCAACCTGGTGGTTCACGCCGATCTGTCAGCGCTGTCCCGGGGGACGCTGAACGACATGATCGTCGCCGCCGACGGCACCGCCTACGTCGGCGACATGGGCTACCGCCTGCACGGCGGCGTCGACCCGAACAACGGCCAGACCTTGATGGTCTCCCCCAGCGGTGAGGTCACCGTCGCCGCCGACCACCTGCGCGCCCCGAACGGGCACGTCCTGACGCCCGACGAGCGCACCGTGATCGTCGGTGAGAGCGCCGGCGGCTGCCTGACGGCCTTCGATCGGGCAGACGACGGCACGTTGTCGAACCGGCGGACCTTCGCCGTGCTGACTCCGTCCGATCCTGCGGTCGGCTTCGCCCCCCCTGACGGCATCTGCCTGGACGCCAATGGCGCGGTGTGGGTCGCCGACCCGTACGGCAAGCGCGTCCTGCGCGTCCTCGACGGCGGCGCCGTCACGGACGTCATTGGGTTCGGGGACGAGATGCCGGTGGCGTGCGTGCTGGGCGGTGAGGGACGGCGCACGCTCTACATCTGCGCCGGGGAGTCGTGGCGCCCCGAGGATCTGCGCGGCCGGCGCACCGCCCGCATCGCGGCACTCGCAGCGGACGTACCCGGCGCGGGGAAGCCCTGACACCTACGCCCGGCGCGACCCGGCAGCCACGATGGCGTGGAACTCGCTGTCGGTGAGCGGCATCACCGACAGCCGGTTGCCCCTGGCCAGCAGGCGGCACTCGGCCAACTCGGGCATCGTTCGCAGTTCCTCGAGCGGGACCAGGCGGAGTCGCTTCACCGGGGCGACCGTCACCCAGTCCCACCGCGGGTCGTCGGGATTGGAGGACGGGTCGTAGTACTTCGATGACGGATCGAACTGCTTCGGGTCGGGCTCTGCGGTCCTGACGATCTTGCACACCCCGGCGGCGCCCGGCGGGGTGGCGTTGGAGTGGTAGAAGATCGCCTGATCACCCTTGGCCATCTGGCGCAGGAAGTTGCGGGCCTGGTAGTTGCGGACCCCGTCCCACCCCTCACGCTTGACGCGCACCAAGTCGTCGTAGCCGAACACGTCGGGCTCGGACTTCATCAACCAGTAGGCCACGGCACTCCCCTTCGTCGGACTGCCCCATGATGGCTGGCGTCGTACACTCCGCGCCATGACCAGGGCCGAACAGCTTGCCATGATCGACCGAGTGCTCGGCTCTGCCGCGCAGGGTGATGCCGAGGCCATGGGGGCGGCCTACACCGACGACGTCGTCGTCGAGTTCCCCTTCGCCACCCCACCGGTCCGCCTGGAAGGTCGGTCGGCGGTCGTCGAGCGGCTGCGATCCGCACTGCAGGCGTTTCGCATCACCGTCGCCCCGCAGACCGTCCACCGGGTCGACGACACCACGGTCGTCGTCGAGGCCGACGGCCACGGGACCTACGTCCCCACCGGCAAGCGCTACCAGAACCGCTACGTCATCGTGTACACCTTTCGGGATGGCCTGATCAGCGGGCAGCGCGAGTACTTCAATCCCCTCGCAGCCGCGGAGGTGATGAGCTGATGGACTACGGCGACTACCTCGATCTGGACCAACTGCTCGGTGCCCAGCACCCGCTGTCGGGTGATCACAACGAGCTTCTGTTCATCGTCCAGCACCAGACGAGCGAGCTGTGGATGAAGCTGATGCTCCACGAGCTGCGCGCCGCAATGGGTGACATCGCCGCGGATTCGATGGCCCCGGCCTTCAAGAAGCTCAGCCGGGTCAGTCGGATCATGGAGCAACTCGTCGCCGCGTGGGACGTGCTGGCCACGATGACGCCGCCCGAGTACAGCGCGGTGCGCCGCCACCTCGGCCACAGCAGCGGCTTCCAGAGCTGGCAGTACCGCTGCATCGAGTTCGCCTGCGGCAACAAGAACGCGGCGATGCTGGCCCCGCACGCCGACCGGCCCAACCGGCTGGCCGATGTCCGCGCCGCGTTCCAGGCGCCCTCGCTGTACGACGAGGCGCTGGCGCTGATGGCTCGGCGCGGCGTGGACGTGCCCGCCAACGTCCTGAGCCGTGACGTGACCCAGCCGTACCGCGCCGACGCCGGCGTGGAGGCGGCATGGCTGGTGGTGTACCGCGACCCGGATCGGCATTGGGACCTGTACCAGCTGGGTGAGGAGCTGGTGGACCTGGAGGACGCGTTCCGCCAGTGGCGGTTCCGCCACCTCACGACGGTGGAGCGGATCATCGGCTTCAAGTCCGGCACCGGTGGCACGGCCGGCGTCAGCTACCTGCGGGCCATGCTCGAGGCGGTGCTGTTCCCCGAACTGTGGTCAGTGCGCACCACGCTCTGAGCTGTCCGGCGCTGCCAAGGGGAAGGGCGCCAGCCGCCTGGCGGGGTGCAGGGCCAGCAGGCGCCGGACCCGCTGGAGATCGACTGCCGCCGACGGCCCCAGCGGCTGGCACGCCGGGCACCACGCGGTCACCCGGCCCCAGGGTGTCGAGCGCTCGTCGGCGCCGGTGATCGGTGTGTCGCAGACCTGGCACGGCCGCCCGGCCCGGCCGTACACCCAGTAGTCGGCCGCCGACAACCGCCGCCCGGTGGTGTTCCGCCGTCCGTCGCCGGCGCTGTAGCGGATCAGCGCGACGCCCACGCCGACCAACCCGTCCAGCCCGCCGATCGACCCGACCGGTTGAAACGCCGAGACACCGGCGATGAACGGCACCTCCACGGCGAACACGTTGCCGAATCCGGCCAGGTGCCGCTGGTCCAGCAGGGCGCCTGCCAGCGGCCTGTCGGGCTCACGGCGCAGCCGGGCCGCAGCGTCGAGCACGTCGATGGCCGTGTCGCCCAGCACGTCGGGGCCGAGGTGGCCGACGAACTGGGCCTCGCCGGCCGTGGCGACGACTCCTACCTCTGGGAGGTCCTCGCCCGTCAACCACCCGGCTGCGAACCTCAGCTCGATCCGCCGCCGCCACTCGGGCGCGCTCGACCGGGGGCCGACGATGACTCGTCCATCCATGCCCAGGTGGACGTGCAGACTGCGCCCGTCGTCGAAGCGGACGAACAGGTGCTTGCCCACGGCGACCGCCTCCACCAGCACCGCCTCCCGGAGGTCGAGCCCGACCAGGCGAGGGTCACGGGTGACACAACCCAAGCATCGCTGCCCGGCGAGACGCTCGTTGATCCGCTGCGCCAGGCGGTGGATCGTGTCCCCCTCGGGCATCGCTACCCCAGCCGGGTGACGAAGCCGACGATGGCGTCGTTGAACACGTCGTTGCGGTCACCGGCCACCATGTGCCCGGCACCGGCGACGTCGACGAACTCGGCGTGGGGCACGAGCTCCAGGAAGTCCCGTGCCCCCTGCTCGGACAGCAGGTCGCTCTCCCGGCCGCGCACCAGCATCGTCGGGATGTGGATTGCCCGGGCCGCCGCTTCGAGCATCGCCCGCTGCCCGCCGAAGCCGTCGGTGGTGATCCGGGTCTCGTCGGTGCTGCCCATCCTGCCGGTGATGAACGCCGGATCCCAGTGCCAGTACCAGCGCCCGTCACGGTGGCGGAGGTTCTTGCGCAGCCCGTCGAGGTGGCTCGGCCGCGGCCGATGCGGGTTGTAGCGCTGGATCGCGTCGGCCACCTCGTCGAGTGTGGCGAACCCGCTTTCCAGGTGCTCGGCCATGAAGCTCCCGATCCGGTTGGCGCCGTCGATCTCGATGTGCGGCCCAACGTCGACCAGCACCAACCCGCGGGCCAGATCGGCGTTGACGGTACGCCCGCACGCCGCGAGCGACGCCACTCCACCGAGCGACGCCCCCACCATCACCGGACGGTCGAACCGCCGGGCAACGCTGGTCACGTCGTCGGCGAAGGCGTCCAGCCGGTAGTCACCGGTGGGTGACCAGTCGCTCTCGCCGTGGCCGCGCAGGTCCACGCTGCCAACGTAGAAGCCGGCTGCGGCGAGACTGCGCACGGTGGTCCCCCACGAGTGCCGGGTCTGGCCGCCGCCGTGGAACAGCAGCACGGCGGGGTCATCCGGGTTGCCCGCCACGTCGGCCGTGAGCGTCAACCCGCTACCCGGGTAGGTGGTGGTGCTAGTCGCGGTCATGAACGTCCTTGGAGGTGGAGAGACTCACCGTATTCCGCCGACCCCACCTTCGCCGTGCCCGGGTACTGTGCGGCGATGCAACTCCGTGTCGTGCGCCGGACCGACCGATTCGACGACACCCTGGCGTTCTACACCGCCGTGCTCGGATGGTCGGTCGATCGTGCCTGGGCCGAGGGCGGGCGCGGCGTGCTGATCGCCGCCGGCGACCCGGCCACCGCCACGGCCAGGATCGAGCTGCTCGAGGCGCCCACCGGACAGGTCGACGCGGTGTCGGGCGTGTTCGTCTCCGCAGAAGTGGCCGACGCTACGGCGCTCGCCGATCGGCTCGTTGCGGCCGGGCACCCGGTCACCCAACCGCTCGCCACGCAGCCGTGGGGCCATCGCAACGTGGCGACGGTGGACCCCTCCGGCCTCCCGGTCGTGCTCTATGAGGTCCTTTGACCCTGCCGGGGCCGGACCGGCCGTCGTAGCGTGGTGACCGTGGAGATCCATGAGCTACAGGCCCAGGCCGAGGCGATCGTCACGTCCGGCTCGATCGGCTACGACCAGAAGGTGCGCCGCCTCGCCGGGTTGGCGATGAACGCCCTCGATGCCCCGGAGGTGTCCGCGGCGTGCCAGCGGACGCGCTGGACAAACGGATCATCTGCGACATGTACGAGGGCAATCGGCCGTACACGGCCAGGTATGTCCTCCCCGACTACACGCTGGCGATGCGCCAGGGGTCTCGGCATCTCGAACTCGACCCGCCCACCGACGTGGACGAGGCGCTGTCCTTCCTCACCATCCTGTACGCCCACGTGCCGTCGGTGACCACCTACCCGGTGTACCTCGGCGACCTCGATGCGCTCTTGGAGCCGTTCGTCGACGGGATCGACGACGACGTCCTCGACCGCAAGCTGCGCCTGTTCTGGCGCCAACTCGATCGACTGCTCCCCGATGCCTTCGTCCACACCAACGTCGGCCCGAGCGACGGCAGGGTCGTTCGCAGCATCCTGCGGGTCGAGCGCAGCCTGCGCCAGGTCGTGCCGAACATCACCCTCAAGGTCGACCCGGCCGATCACGCCCGACAGCCTGATCGGCGACGGGGTGCGCACCGTGTTCGAGACCGGCAAGCCGCATTTCGTGAACCACCCGATGATGGTGGGCGACCACGGCGACCGCTACGCCGCGGTCAGCTGCTACAACTCGCTGAAGATCGGTGGCGGCGCGCACACCCTGGTCCGGCTGAACCTCAAGGAGCTGGCCCTGCTGCACCGCGGCTCGCTCGGTGACTTCCTCGTCGGAGACACTGCCCCGCTACGTCGAGCTCGCCGCGGAACTGGCCGAGGCCCGGATCCGCTCGCTGGTCGAGGACCAGCGGTTCTTCGAGAGTCACTGGCTCGCTGCCGAAGGCCTGATCGACATCGAACGCTTCTCGGCGATGTTCGGCGTCTTCGGCCTTGCCGAGGCGGTCAACACCCTGCTCTCCTACGACGGGCTGGATGCTCGCTACGGCCACGACGAGATCGCCAACGAGTGGTCGTACCGGATCATCGAGCGCTGCGCCGAACTCGTGGCCGCCCGGCCCCTGCCGTACTGCAACGGCGGCGGCGGCCACGCCTACCTGCACTCCCAGGGCGGGCTGGACTCCGACGTGGGCGTCACCGCCGGCACGCGCATTCCCGTCGGCGACGAGCCCGGGAATGCGCCAGCACATCACGGCGTGCGCCCCGCACCACCGCCACTTCGCGTCGGGTATCAGCGACATCTTCCACGTCGACGAGACGGCGTGCCGCAACCCGCAGGCGATGGTCGACATCATCAAGGGCGCGTTCGCCGTGGGCATGCGCGACTTCACCTTCAACCTCGACTCCAACGAGTTCATCCGCATCACCGGGTACCTGGTGCGCAAGTCCGACCTGGTCGACATCGACACGGTCGGGGCGCGTCATGGCAGCGACTACCTCGCCGCCGGTTCGGAGCGCACCTTCCACCTCAGCGAGCGGGCCGTCAAGCGCGTCGGATGTCATGAGCTCGACCCGCGGCCTGGTCACTGACACCATCGAGTTCTCCAGCGTCGACGGGCCGGGCAACCGGTTCGTCGTGTTCATGCAGGGGTGCACGTTCAACTGCGTGGCGTGTCACAACCCCTACACGATCAAGGAGTGCATCGACTGCGGGGAGTGCATCCCGGCGTGCCCCAGCGGGGCGCTGTCGATCGGTGACAGCGGACGGATCCGCTGGAACGAGGCAGTGTGCGAGGGCGGCGAGGCGTGCATTGCCGCATGCCCGCACGACTCCACGCCGAAGGCCAGGACCCGGCGGGTGGATGACCTGCTCGGGCAGATCCGCCGGGCGGCGCCGTTCCTGTCGGGGACTCACCGTCAGCGGTGGCGAGGCGACGATGCAGGCGCCGTTCGTCGCGGACCTGTTCGCCGCGGTGAAGGCCGACCCGGCCACCAGCCGGCTGACGTGCTTCGTCGACTCCAACGGCGACGCCGATCCGGACGTGTGGGAGACGCTGCGCCCGACGATGGACGCGGCCATGGTCGACCTGAAATGCCTCGACCCGTTGATCCACGCCGAGATGACCGGGGCGGGCAACCACCGCGTCCTGGAGACCATCGCGCTGCTCCACGAGTGGGGCAAGCTCTACGAGGTTCGCCTGCTGATGCTGGCGGGCGTCAACGACGACGACGACCTGCTGCGGCGTACCGGCGATTGGCTGGCCATCCATCGATGGGCGGATGCGCGTGTCGGTGATCGGGTTCCGCAGCCACGGCGTGCGGCCGGCGGCGCACCCGCTGGTGGCGCCCGACGCGGCCGCCCGCCGGCGCTACGCCGACATCCTCGCGAGCCGGTCGGACTTCGACCTGCTGCGTGATCTGATCGGAGACCGAGCGCCGCCCTCAGTGGGTCGTCATCGTCCCACCGTCGACGTTCCACGACTGGCCGGTGACGAAGCTGCCCTCGTCGGAGCACAGATACACCACGATGTTGGCGATGTCGTCGCCGGTGCCGGCGCGGCTGAGCGGGATGACCGACTCGGACGGTCTGCTCCCACCGCTCGCCGCGGCCGAGATCGTCGAGCCGGGCGGTGTCGATGAGCCCGGGGCAGATGGCGTTGACCCGGATGCCCTTCGGGCCGACCTCTTTGGCCATCACGGCGGTGAGCGCCTGCAACCCGGCCTTGGACGAGGCGTAGGCGCCGGTGTGGGGTCCGAACATCTTCCCGGCGATCGAGGAGATGTTGACGATCGAACCACCTCGGCCGGCGTCCAGCATGGCCCGCCCGAAGGTCCGGCTCATCAGGAACGTGCCGGTCAGGTTGACGTTGATCACCGTGTTCCACTGATCGGGGTCGATGTCGACCACCGGGACCCGGTCGTCACCACGCGCCTGCGCCCGCGTTGTTCACGACGATGTCGACGCGCCCGAACTCGGCGAGCACCCGCGCCGCCAGCGCTTCGACGGCCACACGATCGGAGACGTCGGACACCACGGCAAGGGCGCGCCGCCCCGCAGCGCGCACCTCGTCGGCCACGGACTCGATGTCGCGCCAGCCCGCTGCCCGCTCGTCGTCGGGATAGCGGTCCGGTGGCCGCCCGGTTCCGGTGAGCACGACGTCGCAACCCGCCTCGGCCAGGCGCACGGCGATCGGCCGGCCGATCGAGCGCATCCGCCCCGCTCCCGTGATCACGGCGACCTTGCCGTCCAGTCCACTGACCCGAATTGCGCTCATGCACCAGTCTCTCGTTCGTCGCCGCCACGAATCCATTCGGATAAAGTTGATCGGAGTAGTCGGATTTTCGATACGCTGCCCCCATGACCGACACCATCGCCCCGCAGACACTCCGCGGCGGGTTCCCGAACCCGGTGAACGAGACCTCGGCGCGCCTCGTCGCTGCCGGTGTCGTGGCCCAGGGAGCAGCGTTTCTCGCCGTCCGCAGCGGCTGGATCCTGGTGCCCCTCGTGGCCGGGTTCGTCGCCCGGGTGCTCGCCGGCCCGCGGTTCAGCCCGCTCGGTCGCTTCGTGACCGAGGTCGTCACCCCCCGTCTCGGCGGGGAGCACCGCTTCGTCGCCGGCCAACCGAAACGCTTCGCCCAGGGCATCGGCGTGGCGTTCAGCCTCGGCGCCGCGCTGGCCTGGGCCGGCGGCGCCAGTGGTGTCGCCTTCGTCCTCGTCACCGGGCTCACCGTTGCCGCGCTGCTCGAAGCCGTCTTCGCCTTCTGTCTCGGCTGCGTCGTGTTCGGTCGGCTGATGCGCTGGGGCCTCATCCCCCAGTCGGTGTGCCTGGAGTGCAACGACATCGCTGCCCGCCTGGCGCAGCGCCTCGCCACCAACGGCTGACGGCCCGTACCCACCGGCGCCCAGGCGCCTGGTAGAACCCTTGCGATGCTCGTCCGACTGCTGCGCCAGCACTTGCGGCCGTACCGGCGAGAGCTCGTCTACGTCGTCATCTTCCAGTTCGTCCAGGCCATCGCCGCGCTGTACCTGCCGAGGTTGAACGCCGAGATCATCGACCAGGGCGTTGCCCGGGGTGACCGCGGCTTCATCTGGACCACCGGCGGGCAGATGCTGGGGATCAGCCTCGTGCAGATCGCCTGCTCGGTCGCCGCGGTGTACTTCGGGGCGCGCACCGCCATGGCGCTCGGGCGGGATCTGCGCGCCTCGGTGTTCCACCAGGTCGGGAACTTCTCCACGCGCGAGGTCGACCACTTCGGCGCACCGTCGTTGATCACCCGGATCACCAACGACGTCCAGCAGGTCCAACTGCTGGTGCTGATGATCTGCACGTTGATGATCGCCGCGCCGATCACCGCGACGGGCGGCATCATCATGGCGCTCGGCGAGGACGTCGGGCTCACTGCGGTGCTGTTCGTCAGCCTGCCGCTGATGCTGGTGATCATCGGTCTGGTGCTGCGGGTGATGCTGCCGCAGTTCCGCTTGATGCAGGAGCGAATCGACCGAACCAACACCGTGCTGCGCGAGCAGCTGATGGGCATCCGGGTCATCCGCGCCTTCATCCGCGAGCCGTCCGAGGAGCGCCGGTTCGGCGCGGTCAACCGGGACCTCACCGAGACCTCGATGCGCGCCGGTCGGTTGATGGCCTCGATGTTTCCGGTCGTGATGCTGATCGTCAACCTCTCCAGCATCGCCGCCATCTGGTTCGGGGCCCGGCGCATCGATGCCGGGTCCTTGCGCATCGGTGAGCTCGTCGCCTTTCTGTCGTACCTGGTGCAGATCCTCATGGCTGCGATGTTCGCCACGTTCATCGCCGTGCTGTGGCCCCGCTCGGCGGTCAGCGCCGAGCGCATCGTCGAGGTGCTCGACACTCCGTCCACCGTGGTCGCCCCCGAGGACCCCGAGGCGCCGGCCACCACCCGCCCGTCGGTGCGCTTCGACGCCGTCTCGTTCCACTACCCGGGGGCCGAGCACCCGGTGCTGAACCGGGTCAGCTTCCGCGCCGAGGCCGGCACGACCACTGCGGTGATCGGCAGCACCGGGGCCGGCAAGACCACGCTGCTGAACCTCATCCCTCGGCTGTTCGACGTCACCGGCGGCGCCGTGCTGGTCGACGGCCTGGACGTGCGCCGCTACGAACCCGAGGCGCTGTGGGCCCGGATCGGCCTGGTCCCGCAGCGGCCCTACCTGTTCTCGGGCACCGTGGCCAGCAACCTGCGCTACGCCAAACCCAACGCGACCGACGAGGAGCTGTGGGCGGCGCTCGACATCGCCCAGGCCAGCGAGTTCGTCCGGGAGATGACCGCAGGGTTGGACGCGGCGATCACCCAGGGCGGCTCGAACGTCTCCGGTGGGCAGCGGCAACGGCTGGCAATGGCCAGGGCCATCGTACGCCGGCCGGGGATCTACCTGTTCGACGACTCGTTCTCGGCCCTCGATGTCACCACGGACGCGGGCTCTGCGGGCTGCGTTGGCGCCCGTGGTCGCCGACGCAGCCGTGATCGTGGTCGCCCAGCGGGTGTCGACCATCGTCGGCGCCGACCAGATCGTGGTGCTCGACGACGGCGAGGTGGTGGGCCGCGGCGCCCACGACGACCTGCTGGCGACCTGCCCGACCTACGCCGAGATCGTCGCCTCCCAACTCAGCGCGGCGGATGCCCGATGAACCGCCCACCTTCGAGCCCGGAGGGAGGCGCCTCCTCGGCGCCCGGCACGCCGGCGCGCCCGCCCGAGTACCAGTCGCGCAGCCAGTTCGGCAGCCGGATGGGCACCGCAGGGATGCCCGCCGAGAAGCTGCGCGACTTCGGCGGCACCGTCCGGCGCCTGGTGGCCAGGATGCGCGCCCAGCGGGTTGCCTTCGTTGCCGTTCCCACCACCGCCGTGCTCAGCGTCGGGTTGATGGTGCTCGGCCCCAAGGTGCTCGGGCGGGCCACCGACACCGTCATCCGCGGCGTCGTCTCCGGACACCTCGACACGACGCGGCTGCGCACCATGCTCCTCCTTGCCGTCGGGCTGTATCTGGTGTCGGCGGGGCTGGCGACGATGCAGGGCTACCTGCTGGCGGGAATGGTGCATCGCACGATGTTCCGCCTGCGTGCCGACGTGGAGTCCAAGATCAACCGCTTGCCGCTGGGGTACGTCGACGGACAGGCCCGGGGTGACCTGCTCAGCCGGGTCACCAACGACATCGACAACATCGCCCAGAGCCTGCAGCAGACGCTCAGCCAGATGTTGACCTCGATGCTCATGCTGGTGGGCGTCCTCGTCATGATGTTCACCATCTCGCCGCTGCTGGCGGTGGTGACGGCGGGCGTCATCCCCCTGTCGCTGTACATCACCAAGCAGGTGGCTCGCCGCTCGCAGGGCCGCTTCGTCGCCCAGTGGCGTCACACCGGTGTGCTCAACGGCCAGATCGAGGAGGCATTCACCGGGCACAGCGTCGTCAAGGTCTTCGGGCGCCAGCGCGAGGTCGAGGCCCGCTTCGCCACCGAGAACGACGAGCTCTACCGGGCGAGCTTCTGGGCGCAGTTCCTGGCGGGCACCATCCAGCCGGCGATGATGTTCCTTGGCAACCTCAACTTCGTGGCGATCGCGGTGGTGGGCGGCCTGCAGGTCACCGGCGGGAGGATGTCGATCGGCGACGTCCAAGCCTTCATCCAGTACAGCAGGCAGTTCACCCAGCCGCTCACGCAGATGGCGGCGATGGTGAACATCATGCAGTCCGGCGTCGCCTCGGCCGAGCGTGTCTTCGAGTTGCTGGACAGCGACGAGCAGCAGCTCGAGCAGACCACCGGGTCCCTGGGGCCCGAACCGCGCGGTCGGGTCGAGTTCGATCGCGTCTCGTTCGCCTACTCTGCCGAGCACCCGCTGATCAGCGAGCTCTCCCTCGTCGCCGAGCCCGGCCAGACCGTGGCCATCGTCGGCCACACCGGTGCCGGCAAGACCACCCTCGTCAACCTGATCATGCGGTTCTACGAGCTCACTGGCGGGGTGATCCGCATCGACGGCGTCGACATCACCACCATCCCGCGCCGGGAACTGCGTGGGACCCTCGGCATGGTGCTCCAGGACACCTGGCTGTTCAGCGGGACGATCCGTGAGAACATCGCCTACGGCAACGCCGACGCCACCGAGGCCGACATCATGGCGGCGGCCAAGGCCACCTACGTGGACCGCTTCGTGCACTCGCTGCCGCACGGTTACGACACCCTGGTCGACGCCGAGTCGGGTGCCCTCAGCGCCGGGGAACGCCAGCTCATCACCATCGCCCGGGCGTTCCTGTCCGACCCGGCGATCCTGATCCTCGACGAGGCGACCAGCTCGGTGGACACCCGCACCGAGGTGCTGGTGCAGCGGGCGACCGCCGCGCTGCGCTCGACGCGCACCAGCTTCATCATCGCCCACCGGTTGTCGACCATCCGCGAGGCCGACGTGATCCTGGTGATGGACGCCGGGCGGATCGTCGAGCAGGGCAGCCATGCCGAGCTCCTCGGCCACCGCGGCGCCTACTTCGAGCTGTACAACGCCCAGTTCGCCGCGGCCGCCACCGACCTCTCCTGACCGTTTGTTCACCCAGCATCCAGTCGGACCGGACTGTGAGTGAACACACGTGGCCGGGTCGGCGCGGGTGGGGGTTCCCGTCAGGTGCGGTTGAAGTGGGCGAGGAATCGCTCGGTGGCGTCGGGGTCACCGATCAGGTCGATGGACGCCGTAGGCAGCCGGCCCCACAGCACGAGCAGCAGGTCACTCGCCGGGCCGCGCAGGGCGATGTCGCCCTTGGCGTGCTCCCGGGCAACCGCGTAGCGGCCGTCACCTGGGCGCAACGTCCACTCCCCCGGCACGTCCGTGCAGTGCAGGTGGGCGGAGGGGTCGCCGGGCTCGGCACCGCTCTGGAACGTCGTCAAGAACTCGTCGATCCCATCGCTGGCCAGCGCGGCGTCGACGG
Source organism: Ilumatobacteraceae bacterium (assembly GCA_037045185.1). Lineage (GTDB taxonomy): Bacteria > Actinomycetota > Acidimicrobiia > Acidimicrobiales > Ilumatobacteraceae > JAKOUY01. The sequence goes on along the minus strand of JBAOHQ010000002.1, from coordinate 202,354 downwards.
CCACTCGCCTGCCGAGGGCATCGGCGGCGTCCCACAAGTGGACCGCGGTCTCATGAGCCAGGCGGCGCACGACGAACCCCACGGTCTGATCGTCGGTCCACGTCCACACACGCTGGTCGTCGGCGGCGCCCTCCAACACCGTACGCACCCGGTCGAAGGCCGCCCAGTAGGCGTCGAGCACCTCGCCATCGTGGGCCCGAGGCAGCCGCTCGTAGACGGACGGATCCGTGAGGTTCTCGTGCACCATCCGACCCCAGAAGTCGTGGGCCACGGTCAGGTGGTACACGAGATCACCCAGCACCCAGCCGGGGCAACTGGGGACCGCGGTGTCGAGCGGGGCGGCATCGCAGAGTTCGCCAAAGGTCAACCCGTCACGGTGGAGCGCTGCGAGGTAGCTCTGGCGGTTCATGCTCATCACCGGCCACGCTAGTTCGCCGGGGTACTGCCGAACCCGGGGCGACGGCGCGGGTACGGTCACCACCATGTCCCATACGTCGATCGCCGAGCAGATCATCGGCAACCTCGTCTCGTGCAGCTCCCCGGCCCTGTCCCCTGACGGGCGCCATGTGGCCTTCGTCGTCAGCCGGGTGGCACTGGCCGACAACGCCTACCGCTCGCAGGTGTGGCTGGCCCGCACCGACGGCAGCGACACGCCGCGGCCGGTGTCGGCCGGCGAGCGCGCCGGCTCACCGGCGTGGAGCCCGGACGGCACCCGCCTGGCATTCGTGTCCGGGCGGGCCGACAACAAGAGCGACAGCACCCTGCACCTGCTACCAGTGGACGCCCCGGGCGAAGTGCTCACCATCGCCACGATGCCCGACGGCCTGGAGGCCGTGGCCTTCAGTCCGGACGGCCGGTGGCTGGCCTTCCTCAGCCGCACCCGTGATGCCCGCTACGAGGCCAAGGACGAGAGCTGGCAGCCACCGCGCAAGATCGAGCGGTTCCTGTCCCAGCTCAACGGTGAGGGCTGGGTGGTCGACCGCCCGAAGCACGTCTACGTCTGCCCGGCCGACGCGTCCGCCGCGCCGCGCAACCTCACGCCGGGCGAGTGGCAGCACGATGGTCTCTCCTGGTTCGCCGACAGCACCGCCCTGGCGGTCAGCGGGCAGCGCCACGCCACCTGGGACACCGACCTCGGTGAGGCGCTCTACCGCGTCCCGCTCCACGGGCGGATCACCGCGCTGACGTCGACCGACCTTGCCCTGTTCGCTCCCTCGGTCAGCCCCGATGGGTCACGGATCGCATCCCTCGGGACCGACCAACCGCAGGTCTCGCCGAAGAACGCGATGCTCGCCGTCGCGTCGCGCACGGGCGCCCGGCTGTCGTGGGTGACCACCGGGCTCGACCGCACGTTCGCACCCACCTCCGGCGTCCGCGCCCCCGTGTGGGAGAGCGCCACCACGTTGCTGGCCATGGCCGAGGACCGCGGCGACACACACCTGATGCGCTGCTTTGCCGACGGCTCGACTCCGCAGCCGCTGACCTCCGGGCGGATCACCGTGTCCGGGTTCGACCATGCCGGCGGGGTCACCGTCGTGGTCGCCGGCGCCGTCGACCGGGTGCCCGACGTGTGCGTCCTCGACGGTGCCGAACTGCGCCGGCTGACCGCCTTCGGTGAGCGCTATGCGGCGGCGGCGAAGCCTCAGCCGTGGGAGAAGTTCACCGTTGCCTGCGCCGACGGGTCCGACGAGATTGACGCGTGGATCATGCGCCCGGCACGGTTCAAGGCCACGACGAAGTACCCGGTGCTGCTCAACGTCCACGGTGGGCCGTTCACCCAGTACGGCGAGCGGCTTTTCGACGAGGCCCAGATGCAGGCCGCTGCCGGCTTCGTCGTGGTGATGTGCAACCCGCGAGGCAGTTCCGGGCGCACCGAGGCGTGGGGCCAGACGATCAACGGGCCCCAGCACCCCGTCGCCCCCGGCACCGGGTGGGGGACCGTCGACGCCGACGACGTGATGGCCGTCCTCGGCGCAACGCTCAAGCGCTACCGCTTCTGCGACCCCAAGCGGGTGGGCATGCTGGGCGGCAGCTACGGCGGGTACATGGCAACCTGGCTGGCCACCACCACGGGGAACACGTTCAAGGGAATCTGCTCGGAGCGAGCGGTGAACAACATGCTGACCGAGGAGTGGACCTCGGACATCGCCTCGTTCTTCCGCACGGAGATGGGTCCGACGCACGTCGACGACCCGTCGGAGTACGTGCGCATGTCCCCCGTGCACCAGGTCCGTGACATCACCGTGCCGATGCTGCTGATCCACAGCGAGCAGGACCTGCGCTGCCCGATCAGCCAGGCCGAGGAACTGTGGGTCGCGATGAAGCTGCTCGGCAAGGACGTGACCTTCTACCGCTTCCCCGGCGAGACCCACGAGCTCACCCGTAGCGGGAGCCCGGTGCACCGCGTCCAGCGCGCCGCGCTCCTGCTCGACTGGTTCGCCGACCGGCTGGCGGGCTGAGCGAGGACCGTCAGCCTTCGGCCAACCAGGCGTCGATCAGCGTGCGGGCGATGGAGATGGCTGGCGGGATCGCCGGCGCCCGTGGACCGCGCATGGTCGAGCGGCTGAACCATCCGGCGTCGACGATCTCGGTGGGATCGCAGACGATGTCGCCGGCCGCGTGCCGTGCCCGGAACCCCACCATCAGGCTGTGCGGGAAGGGCCACGGCTGACTGGAAACGTAGCGGACGTCGTCCACCTCCACGCCCACTTCCTCACGGACCTCACGGACCACGGCGGCTTCGAGCGACTCCCCCGGCTCGACGAAGCCGGCCAGGCACGAATACATGTTCACCCGGAACTGCACACCTCGCGCCAGCAGGGCCTCCTGGGCCGCGCCCTCACCGCGCGTGACCAGCGTGATCATCGCCGGGGCCAGCCGGGGGAAGGCCGCCAGACCGCACTGGGGGCAACGCATCGATCGCTCGTGCGGCTGTGACTCGTTGGCCGCGCCGCATCGCCCGCAGAACCGGTGCGTCCTGGCCCACTCGACGATCTGCACCGCCCGCCCGGCCACGGCCCATTCGACCTCCGAGGTTCGCCCGTGCAGGCTGTAGAGGTCCAGCGCCGCGCCGTCGGCGGGGTCCTCACCGTGGGGCACGTCCACGGCCCACACCGCCTGATCGCCCAGCATCCCGAGGAAGTGCGACACCCACAGCGGAGACGCCGGGCTGGAGTCCATCCACACCGCGCTGCCCACGACATGCACGTAGCGGTGTCCGTGGGCCAGTTCCGGAGCGCGGACACCGGGACTGAAGTCGGTCATGGCGCTCACCGTAGGCTGCGCTCATGACCCACGTGGTGATCGTCGACGCCGTCCGTACTCCGATCGGCCGTCGCGGCGGCGGGCTGTCCTCGGTTCACCCCGCCGACCTCATGGGGACTGTCCAGACGGCGCTGATCGAGCGGACCGGCATCGACCCCGGCCACGTCGACCAGGTGGTCGGCGGCTGCGTCTCGGCGGTGGGCGAGCAGAGCTTCAACATCACTCGCACGGCCTGGTTGGCCGCCGGGCTTCCTCAACGCACCGCGGCGACCACTGTGGACACGCAGTGCGGCAGCAGCCAGCAGGCATCCAACCTGGCGACGGCTCTGGTGGCCTCGGGCGCCGTCGAGGTCGCCATGGCGTGCGGGGTTGAAGTGATGAGCCGGGTGCCCATCGGCGCCAACTCGTCCAGGAAGCTCGGCTTCGGCGTGCCGATCCCGAAGTCGTACTTCGCCCAGTACGAGTACACGTCGCAGTTCGAAGGAGCCGAGCGCATCGCCGAACGCTGGAACGTGACCCGCGACGACGCCGACCGGCTCGGCCTGGCCAGCCAGGAGCGAGCCGCCAGGGCCTGGACCGAAGACCGCTTCGCCGGGCAGTGGCTCCCGGTGACCGCCCCCGATCTCGACGCTGACGGGCGCGCCCAGCGGATCCACCCATGTCGTCCAACGTGACGAGGGAATCCGCCAGTCCACCCTCGACAAGCTGGCCACGCTGAAGCCCGTCGGTCGCCCGGACGGGGTGCACACCGCGGGGAACTCCTCGCAGATCAGCGACGGCGCCGCCGGGGTGCTGCTGATGACCGAGCAACGCGCTGGGGCCCTCGGGCTCACGCCGCTGGCACGCATCGTGGACACCTGCCTGGTGGGCGTCGACCCGGTGCTGATGCTGACCGGCCCGATCGACGCCACCCGCCGGCTGCTCGAGCGCCAGGGACTCACCATCGACCAGATCGACACCTTCGAGATCAACGAGGCCTTCGCCTCGGTGGTCCTGGCCTGGCAGCGCGAGGTGGGCGCCGATCCCGAGCGCACCAACCCGAACGGTGGCGCGATCGCCATCGGCCATCCGCTCGGCGCCACCGGCGCCATGCTGCTGACGAAGGCAGTCCACGAGCTGCGCCGCACCGGCGGGCGCTACGGCCTGGTCAGCATGTGCTGTGGCGGCGGGTTGGGCACGGGCACGTTGATCGAGCGGGTGTAGCCGGCGGCCATCACGATAAGGGTGGGGAGATGCGCCGCTCGACCACCCCGCTGACCGCCGTGGCCGCGGTCGCCGTGGCCGCGGTGGCGATCGTGATCCTCGTCCGGGACCGAGCGGCGCACACGCCCGGCACGGCCACCGGGAGCGCCCCGGGCCTGACGGCCAATGCCACCCTGATCCGCGTGGTCGACGGCGACACGATCGACGCCACCGTGGACGGGCGCCGCGAGCGGATCCGTCTCATCGGGATCGACACTCCCGAGACGAAGAAGGAGAACACGCCCGTCCAGTGCTACGGGCCGGAGGCGTCGGCGTTCGCCGCGTCCCTGATGCCCAGTGGGACCACGCTGTACCTCGAGCGCGACGTCGTCGGCCGGGATGACTACGGGCGGCTCCTGGCCTACGTCTACCGGCTTCCCGACCGGGTCTTCGTCAACGCCGAACTGGTCCGCCAGGGCTATCGCGCGGCTGCTGACCTACCCGCCCAACGTGGCCCATGTCGACGACTTCGTCGGCGCAGCCGAGGAAGCCGAACGCGCCGGGCGTGGCCTGTGGGCCGCCTGCACGCTGGAGCGGGCCGGGTAGCGTGACGCCGTGACCGAGCTGGCCGAACGACTGGGCTACCCCGCCGACGCACGGCTGGTCATCATCAGTTGTGACGATCTCGGCGCCTCGCACGCGGCGAACGAGGGCGTTCTCGGCGCGCTGCACGACGGCCTGGCGACCTGCCGCGTCGCTGATGGTCCCGGCACCGTGGGCCCGCCACGCGGCCGCCGGATGCCGGCCCGGCGACGACATCGGCGTGCACCTCACGCTGAACTGCGAGTACGACGCCTACCGGTTCGGCCCGATCACCCATGCCCCATCGCTGCTGTCGGGCGACGGCGGGTTTCCACGCACGCTGGACGACCTGTGGGATCACGCCGATCCGGCGGAGGTCTTGCGCGAATGCCGGGCCCAGATCGAGCGCGCCCAGGCGTGGGGCATCGACGTCACCCACCTGGCGCCACATCTCACCGCGATCACCCTGCGACCGGAGTTCTTCGACGTGTACCTGGAGCTGGCCGTCGAGTTCCGGATCCCGGTCCGCCTGCCGTCCACCATCTCCGAGGATCAGGCCGGCTTTCCGTTCCGCCGCCTGGCCGCCGACGAGGGCGTGGTGTTCCCCGACCACTTCAACCACGACTGGCGCGCCGGGAGCCGCGAGCGGGTCTTCGGCACGCTGGCCACCTTGGCCCCCGGCGTGACCGAGATCCACGTCCAGCCGGCCCTCGACACCCCGGAGGCCATGGCCCTGTCGGCGTCGGCGGCCGACTGGGTGGACGACTTTCGGCTGATGACCTCTGAACCCGAGCTGGCGCGGGCCATCGACCGGGCCGGGGTGGTCCTCATCGGCTTCCGGTCGCTGCGCGCCGTGATGCGCGGCGAGGCGCCCGCGCCTGGCGGCACCCCCTAGCCCGAGCGGCTCACGGCCGGCCGGACAGCCTCGCCAGCGCTGCGGCCACCTCGCCGGTGCGCAAGGCGTCGAGCAGCGGACCCGTGGGACCGGTGCTCTTCAACCGCCCACGCATGAACGCCACGGCGGGCGCCAGGGCGCAGTCGGCCAACGCGATGGTGACCACGACGTCCGCGCCGTCGGGCCCCTCGACCCGTTCGTCGGACTTGCTGGCGGCGACGCGGTACTGGATGGTCACGCCCGGACCTCCACCACGGCGGCGATGCCCTCGAAGAGGTCGTGCTCGAGATGATCGGGCGGCACCGGACCCACGGTGGAGCGGGCCAGGATCCAGTCCTCGTAGGGATAGACCTCGACGAGTTCCTCGTCGGACAGGCCGAACCACCACGGCTCGGCCGGGTCGATCTGGGTGGCGTGGGCCAGCAGCGCGCCGGTGCGCGCCCCGATGTGCTCGGCGACGTCCAGCGTGGTGGTGATCCGGTCGTCGAGGTCCGGGCGGTCGGTGAACCAGGTCTCGTCGTAGGGTGAGCTGCCGCGCCGCTCGATCATCGCCTGGTGAATGGCCAGCAGCCGTCGCCGCGACCAGACGGCGTAGTACATCTTCGACGGCCGGAATGGCTCACCCAGCTCGGGGTACCACGACGGGTCACCGGCCCGCTCCCAGGCGAGCACGGAGATGTCGTGGACCTTGACGTGGTCGGGGTGGGGGTAGCCGCGTTGATCGTCGCCATAGGTGATGATGACCTGTGGTCGCTCGGCGCGGATGATCGCCACGAGCCTTCCGGTGGCCTCGTCGATGGGGGCCCGATGGAAGCTCTCCGGGTGGTCGTTGGCGTGGTGGTCGGGCATGCCGGAGTCCCGGTACCCCAGCATGACGATCTCGTCGAAGCCGATGATCTCCGCCGACCTGGCCAACTCGAGCGGGCGCAGTTCGGCCATCTTGGCCTTGGTCGCCTCCTCGTCGAGGCCGTGGAACGGCTGACCCGGCTCGCGCAGGGACTGGTTCTGCAGATCCCCCTCCTCGCCACCGGTGGCACAGACCAGGACGGTCCGCACTCCCGCGGCGTGGTACATCGCCAGCGTGGGGGCGCCCTTCGACGCCTCGTCGTCGGGATGGGCGTGGACGGTGAGCAGGCAGAGCTGCGGGCGAGTCGACGGGGCAAGCACCCGCAGCACCATATCGCCGCCGGCGCCCAACGGCGGGGCGGATCCTGCCCACCCCCGAGGGCCCGATGACCCTAGGCTGCACGACGTGCGCCGCCCCAGTTCCGTCGTCGATCCTCGCCTGCCTCGTGCTCGTGGCAGGTGGTTGCCGGGGCGACGGTCGCACCCTGCGCCCGGCCGGTTCCAACCAGCACCAGTCGATCAGCGTGCCGACGACCCCGACGACCGACCCCAGCGAAGACACCGGTGACGAGGCGGCCGACCCGGACGCTGCCTCCAGCTTCGGTGTGATCGGCCCGTGGGCGGACAGCGGGGCGATCCCGGTGACCTACACCTGCGACGGGGCGAACACCTCGCCGGCGCTCACCTGGGGGGACATCCCCGCCGGAACCGCCGAGATCGCCGTGAGCCTGACCGACGACGACGCCCCGGATTTCATGCACTGGGTGGTGGTCGGCCTGCCGGGCACGGCGACGTCGATCAACGAGAACGCCACCCCGGTGGGGGCCCTGGTGGGGACCAACAGCAACGGCGCGACGGGTTACACGGGTCCGTGTCCGCCGGCCGGGGAGACGCACACGTACCGCTACAGCGTGCACTTCCTCGACCAGCAGATCGAGGCCACTGCGGGTGACGACGACGCGGCGCTGCTCGACTCGATCAGCCTGGCCGAGATCGACTCGATCGACCTGGTCGGCACCTACACCCGGCCGGGTAGCGGCGGCACCGGCGGCACCGGCGGCACCGGCGACACGATCGACACGGCCGACATCGCCGACTGACCGATCGCGGCGTCGATGGGCACGGGCCTCACCGTCGCCGTGCTGGCGCTCGTCGCCGTTCGGCTGGTGCTGGCGGCACGCGTTGCGTGGTCCGCCCAGGGCCGCCGACGAAGCGCTCGGATCGTCAGCGGCCTGCGCTGGCATCATCTGGCCCCCGTGCCCGTGGTGCTGGCCGCGGTGTTGGCCGTGGCCACCGTCCTGGTGGCCGTTCCCGGGCTGGACTGGGGATGGTGGTCGGCACTCGGTGGTGACGGGAACCCTGCGTTCGGCGCCACCTCGGCAACCGCCGGCACCGCCTGGGAGTGGCTGATCCCGCTGGTCTTCATCGGCCTCCTGGCGCCGGCGCTGCCGCTGTTCGCCGAGGCCGAGGAGCGGACCTTCCGCCGCGGCGCGCAGGGCTGGTCATGGCAGCGGCGAACCACCAAGACCGTGTCGTTCGGGCTCGTCCACGCCCTGATCGGGATCCCCGTCGGCGTGGCACTGGCGCTGTCGGTGGGCGGGGCGTACTTCCTCGCCCGCTACCTGCGCTGCTGGCGCCGCGGGCACAGCGAGGACCAGGCAGTCGCCGAATCCACCAGGGCGCACCTGGCCTACAACCTCGTCATCCTCACGCTCGTCCTGATCTGGGCCATCGTCGTGCCGTTCGTGGACTGAGCCCGGTCGATAGCCTCGGCCACGATGTCGCTGCCCCAACCACCCGCGCCGGACACCGATCTGCGCTGCTACCGCCACCCGACACGCGAGACGGGCCGGCGCTGCACCCGCTGCGGCAAACCGGCCTGCAGCGAGTGCCTGGTCCAAGCCACCGTCGGCTCGCACTGCCTCGACTGCGCCAAGGCGGCACGCCCTGCCGCCACCGTTCGGGCCCATGACTGGAACGCCGGCCAGGCGTTGCTGATGACGAAGGTGTTCATCGGCCTGAACGTCGCCGTGTTCGTCTATATGGCGCTGCGCGACGCCGGCACGTTGAGCGGCAAGCTCACCCAGGCGCACGTCGACCTCGGGCTGAACCGCACCCTGCTGCGTCTCGACCATCACTGGTATCAGCTCGTGACGGCTGGGTTCATCCACTTCGGGATCTTCCACATCCTGATGAACATGTTCCTGCTGTATCAACTGGGGCAGCTGCTGGAGCCGGCACTCGGGCGGGTCAACTACGCACTGCTGTACGTGGCGTCGCTCCTCGGCGGGTCGGCCGGGGCGCTGCTGATCGAGCGTGGCGTCGGATCGATCACCGGCGGTGCGTCCGGGGCAGTGTTCGGGTTGATGGGCGCGGCGGCCATCGGCTTGCATCGCCGGGGGGTCAACGTGTTCAGCACCGGCATCGGCACCACGTTGATGCTCAACCTGGTGCTCACGTTCTCGATCAGCGGCATCTCCATCGGCGGGCACCTCGGTGGCGTCGTCGCCGGTGGCATCTGCGGCTACGTGATGCTGGCACCCACCTGGCGCCCGCTGCCGACCTGGTCCCGTTGGGCGGCGCCGCTGGCGGTGGGCGCGGCCTCGGCGGCGGTGGCGGTCGTTCTCGTTGCCAACACGTCGTTACCCCCCGGGCTGCGCTGACCTGACAACTGTGTGAGACCCCTCTGGCACCCTGCCAGACATGAGCACCACCCGTCACCCGCACCACGCTGACCAGCTGACGCTCGACTTCCCGCTGCCGGAGTCCAGCCGCCCGCTGCAGTTCCGCCTCGATGCCAGCACCCGCCGCCGCGGCCTGGCCTTCATCGCCCAGATCCGCCGTGAAGCCGCGTCCCGCCAGGCCCAGCGCGCCGCCGCCCAGGCCGCCTGAGCCGCCCGAGCCGCTCAGCCGGCGGCTGGCGCCAGGTCGCGCATCGCCTGCCAGACGTCCAGTTCCGGGTCCAGCGGCAGCACCGCCAACGAGCTCGTGGTCACGCCATTGGCAACGTACGCCTGGATCCGCTCGCGGCACGCCGCCGGGGCGCCATGGACCACCAGGTCGTCCACCACCGAGTCGGGGATCGCGGCCACCGCCGCCTTGCGATCCCCTGCTGCCCAGGCGTCCCACATGCCCTGCAGCAGATCCCCGCGCCCCAGCCACCGGTGGAACTCGGCGTACACCGGCACGCTCAGGTAGGCGGCGATGGCGAATCGGGCCGCGGCGCGGCACCACCTCGGTGTTCTCGCTCGGGCAGCAGAAGATCCGGGCGACCACCTCCCGCTCGGCGCCGCCTGCGGCCTCGCGCACCACCTTGGTCACCGTCGGGACGTCGTCGGGTGAGAGCCAGTTGATGATCACCCCGTCGGCCTCCCGCCCGGCGAGGCGCAGCATTCCTTCGCGCAACGCCGCCACGAGGATCGCCGGAGGGACCTCGGGGCGCACGCCCAGACGGAACCCGCTGACGGTGAAGGTGTCGTACGAGCGTGCCACCTTCTCGCCCGACAACGCATCGCGGCAGGAAGCGGACCACATCGCGGACCTTCTGGTAGGGGCGTTCGAATGGAAGCCCGTTCCACCGTTCGATGATGACGTTGCTGCTGGACCCGATCCCCACCGCCACGCGTCCCGGCGCGGCGTCGGCCAGCGAGGCGACGCACTGCGCCAGGCACGCTGGCGAGCGGGTGTAGGCCGGGATGATCGCCGTACCGAGTCGCAGGCGGGGTTCCCACGCGGCCGCCAGCGCCAGCGGGGTGAACCCGTCGGCGCCGTCGGCCTCGGCCGACCAGATGTCGGTGTAGCCGAGGTCGGCCAGTTCCGCCAGACCCTGACGATGGGTGTGCAACGGACCGGGCAGCGGCACGGTCATGCCGGGTCGGCGGGGAATGGTCATGGGTCCTCCTCGAACTCGGTCGGGCGGCTGCCCGTCTCACCCGTCCAGTAGCGCACGATGCAGCTCTGGCTGGCGGTGGCCAGCAGGGTGCCGTCATCGGCGAACATGTGCACCAGTCCGTGGCCGAAGCCGCGGTCCACCGCATGGATCCGAATGTCCAGCAGGACCCACTCGGTGGGCACCAGGTTCACCACCCGCAGGGTGTTGTCCAGGCTGTTGCCGCTGCCGCGGATCCCCAGGGACTGCCCCACGCCCATCGGCACGAAATCGCCCATCACGGCCAAGGCCGGAGCGTCGATCGCCGTGATCACCGTCGGGATCCGGCTCCACATCAGCACCTGGCCGTCGCTCAGGGCGCCGTCGAAGTCTTCGACGTCCCGGCCCTTGACCAGGCGCTGCTCCAACCGCTCGGCGATCGAGCCGCTGATCGGCAGGCGTGACCGGCGTACGGGCGTGTCCAACGGGCGCGGTACCTCGGGCATCCGCTCGAACTGGCCACGACGATCGAACGGCCGGAATCCGAGCGCCGCGTTCACGGTGAGGATCTCCCGGTTGCCCACATGGCAGACCGCCCGGGCCTGAGTCATCTGGTGACCGTTGACCGCGATGGTCACGTCGATGTCCAGGACCTCGCCCGGTGTGGCGTAGGACAGGTACTGGGCCGTGGCCCACACGCACTGACGCCCGGTGGTGTCCTCCATGGCCGCGATCGCGGCCCCCAGACCGCACCCACCGAACAGGAACCCGCCGCTGGTCGACAGCTCCGGCGTGACCGCCATCGACCACCGGTACGGGTTGTGGCTGGGCCGCAGTCCGAGGAATCCGCGGCTGTCCATCGGGGCGAGCGTAGTGCCGCCCTCCCCCTACAGTCTGTGCCCGTGCCCGAGCCCGCCCCTGTGCCCAGCCGCCTCACCGCGGAACAACGCCTGCTGGCGATCGGGCTGATCCTCGGCGTCACGCTCGTGGCCTTCGAGGTGACCAGTGTGGCCACCGCGCTGCCCACCATCAGCGCCGACCTCCACGGCGACGGGTGGTACGGGCTGGCCCTCAGCACCTACACGCTGGCCAACATGCTCGGGCTGGTCGTCGCCGGGGAGGCCAGCGACCGCCATGGACCCGCCGTGCCGTTCATGGTCGGGACGGCGGTGTTCATCGGGGGGCTGGTGGTCTCGGCCGTCGCGCCCACGATGGGGGTGATGGTGCTCGGGCGCACCCTGCAGGGGTTGGGCAACGGCGGCTACTCGCCCATCGCCTACGTCCTGGTGCGGCGGGCGTTTCCCACTGGTCGCCAGCCGCTGATCCTCGCCTTCCTGTCGGCCGGGTGGGTGCTGCCCAGCCTGCTGGCGCCGTTTGTCGCCGGGCTGGTGACCCAGCACCTCGGGTGGCGGTGGGTGTTCTGGCTCATCGTCCCGGCCGGCGTGCTGGTGGGCGTGCTGAACGTCGGACCGATGCGACGGTTTCCCGCGGTTGCCGGCGGCACGCGGCCGCCGTCGCAGTTCGTCCATGCCGGCGCCGCCGCCCTCGGCGTCGGGGCGCTCGTCGGCGGGCTGCAGATCCCATCCCTGCCAGCCGCGCTGCTCGTCAGCCTGCTGGGTCTCGTCGTGGCGGTCCCGGCTCTCGGCCGCCTGCTTCCCCGGGGGATGGTCGGCGGTGCGCGGCGGCGGACCGAGGGTGAACTCGCCGGGCTGGCCGCGGTCCTGCGCTGCCGGATCCTGGCTACTGCGGCGTTCGTCGCCGTCGACGGTCTCCTGCCCCTGGCGGCCGCTCGGGTCCACGGTTCGTCCCCCACGATGCAGGGCGCGCTGATCATCGGCGCCGCGTTGACCTGGACGCTGTCGCAGTGGTGGAGCGCCAGGCGACCCGTCGCCACGTCGTTCGGCCGGGTCCCGCTCGGGTTCGCCCTTCTCGCCGCCGGCACGCTCGGCTGCGTCCCGGTGGTGTGGGTCGGGTGGCCACTGGCCGCTGTGTTCGCCAGTTGGTCGGTGGCCGGCATCGGCATGGGGCTGCTGTTCAACCCCACGTCGGTCGCGGCGATCAGCTACACCAGCCCGGGCACCGAAGGCAGGGTGTCGGGGCAGCTCGGCTTGAGCGACTCACTTGGGTTCTCGGTGCTCGGCGGGATCAGCGGTGGCCTGGTGGCCATCGCCGATCACACCCGTTTCCGCCTGGAAGGCGCCGTCGTCGTGAGTTTCGCGATCGCCGTCGCCCTCGCGGCGGCGGGGACCCGCGCCGGCCGCTCCGTCCGCCCATCCCCCACCGCAACCCCCACCGTTCGTGTCACCACATGAACGAACCCCTCGTTCATGTGGTGACATGAACGAGCCGGGCGGGGTCACCCGGGGACTCCGGGGGTCAGGCGGCGGGGAGGGATTGGTGGCGGGTGAGGACGTCGGCCCACAGGTCGCCGTGCTGATCAACCCGTTCGAGCACCCGCTCCCAGGTGAAGCGCAGCTCCAGCTCACCGGCGGCGCAGGCGCTCACCTCGTCCCAGGTCACCGGGGTGGACACGGTGGGCTGAGGCCTGGCGCGCAGCGAGTACACGCCGATCGTGGTCTTGTGCCGGGCGTTCTGGCTCCAGTCGATGAAGATCTTGCCCGGGCGAACGGCCTTGGCCATCGTCGTGGTGACTCGGTCGGGGTGCTGGCGCTCCAGCATCTGCCCCACGGCGAGGGCCACATCGGCGGCGTGCTCATGGGTGTTCGGGCCGTTCAGCGGCACGTACACCTGCAACCCCTTGGAGCCCGACGTCTTGGCCCACGCCGCCAGGCCCACCGCGGCCAGCAGGTCACGAACCCACAGGGCCACCTCGCAGCATTGCACGATGGTGGCCGGGGCGCCCGGGTCGAAGTCGAACACCAGCGCCTGGGGTGAATCGAGGTCGGCGGCCAGCGCCATCGGGACGTGCAGTTCGAGCGCGGCCATGTTCGCCGCCCACACCAACGCGGCTGGAGTGTCGATCGCGCAGTACTGCACGTCGCCGCGGCGATCACCGGGGCCGGTGTGGGTCCCGACGAAGACCGGGCGGTGACCGGGGCAGCGCTTCTCGAAGAACCCGTCGGTGGTCACTCCATCGGGGAAGCGCTTCAGCGTGATACACCGGCCCGCCAGGTGGGGCAGCATCACCGGGGCGATCGCCGCGTAGTACCCGATCACGTCACCCTTGGTGGTCCTGGACTCGGGAAACAGCACCTTGTCGAGGTTGCTGAGGGAGACCTCGTGGTCCCCCACCCGCACCGTGGCGGCGTGGCTCACGCCGACTTACGGACCCGCTTGGGCCGGGTGGCCGAGGCGGTGTCGTCCTCGGCGGCCGCGGCGGGCGTGTCCCCGCCGGCGGGATGCCTGGCCCTGGCCGCCTTGGCAGCCTTGACGCTGGCCTCCAGCGCGGCCATCAGGTCCACCACCTGCGGCGCCGCAGCGGCAGGTTCGGGCGCCTCGAACACCTCGCCGGCCGCCTTGCGCTCGATCAGGTCGATGACCTGCTCGCGGTAATCGTCACGGAAGCGCTCCGGCTGGAAGGGCGCCGAGAGCGAGGCGACCAGGGCCTCGGCCATGGCCACCTCCTTCGGGGACACGTCCACGTCACCGAGCCCGTCGAGCTCGTCGATCGAGCCGGGGTCCACCACCTCGTCGGCATAGACCATCGTGCTCATCATCAACGTCCCGGCCACCGGCCGCAGCGCAGCGACGTATTGCTTGTTGCGCATCACGAACCGGGCGATGGCCACCTTGCCGGCCTCCTCCATGGCGCTGGCCAGCAGCTTGTACGGCTTCGCCGCGCCGTCGGGGGCGGCGATGTACGGCGAATCGAAGTACACCGGGTCGATCTCGTCGAGGTCGACGAACTCCTCGAGATCGATGGTCTTGGTGGCCGCCGGGATGAACGGCTCCAACTCCTCCGGCTCAACCACGACGTAGCGGCCCTTGGTGACCTCGTAGCCCTTGACGATGTGCTCGTCGGGCACGTCCTCACCGGTCTCGGCGGACACCTTCTTCAGCCGGATGCGGCTCATCGTCCGATCGTCGAGCTGGTTGAACGACACCGACTTCTTGCTGACGCCGTTGTACAGCTTGATGGGGATGGCGACGAGTCCGAAACTGATCGTCCCGCTCCAGATTGGCCGAGGCATAGACGGACAGTCTGCCGCGAATATCCCTGCCCGGCCACCACCGCCAGCGGTGGGTCAGCCGGCGAGCACGGCGCGGGCGACCAGATCGGTGCCGAACGCCGTGAGGATGGCCAGGTACAGCAGCCCGGTGGCGGCCATCACCGCTGAGTAGTACCGCTCGCGCAGCGCCCGCCTGGTCACCCAGACCAACCCGATCGTGGTGACCACGCAGGCCACCCACATCCACCCGAGCGTGCCGTTCCACTGGTCGTCGATCGACCCGTTGAGGACCGACACCATCCCGGTGGGCAGCAGCAGGGCGCCGACCTCGACCGGCCAGACCCAGCCGAGGGCGTTGACCAGATCGTTGAGGTGGCGGCGGGGCAGCCCAGGCTGGGTGAGGTACCAGTGGCCGAGCAACATCGCATCGGTGACCGCGCCCAGAAAGGCGGCCCCGGCGAGGACCCGCAGCACCGAGACCAGGCCCGCGCCCACGCCGGACCCGGCGGCGTCCAAGGCCCCTACCACCAGGCCCGGCACGGCGAGCGCCGGCGCGACGAGATCCAGCACCGGCGGGAACTCCCGGCCCACCCGGCCTGCGCCGGCGCCGCCGCGCTGAATCCCGGTCATCGCTGCCACACGCGCCGAACGGCGGTCGAACTCGGCGTCGTGCCCGCTGACCCCGGCGCGGCGGCGGATCACCGACACAGCCAGGACGGCGAATCCGGCCACGGCAGTGGCCGCAGCACTGGCTTCGCGCCCGGGAACGCTCCCGTAGCGGATCCCGACGATTGCTGCGGCCGCGGCGAACGTGCCGTACACGCCACGAAGCAACCAGCCGTAGCCCAAACCGACCTCACGCCGGCGTGTCGTGTACCACAGGAAGAACAGTCCCCCCGCGGCCCACTGCAGCATGACCGTGGCGGCGTCGAGGCGGAACACGCTGACGAGGCTACGACCGCGTCCGCACGGCGCCCCAGTCCGTAGCCTGGCCGCCATGCGTCACGCCCGCCGACCGTTGCGCGGCGCCGGGCGCGCCGTGCCGGTGGCCGCCCTCGCCGCCGTTCTGGCCGCCGGAGGGGTGGGCGGATGCGCCACGGGGGCGCGGCCCACGGTGGCAGAGTCCGACACGTTCAGTTCCGGGCCACCCACCGGTGACCCGGCGATCGATGCCGTGCTCGCCCTGCTGGAGCGCCCGCCCACCGTGCCGCTGACTGCCGCCTACGACGTCGAACGGCGCATGGGCAGCGTGCGCACCGTGGCCGAGATCCGCCTGGAACCCGGCGCCACCCGGATACGCATCGGCACGGTCACCTTCGTCGTCACCACGGCCGGGGAACAGACCTGCGTTGCCGCCCCGACCGGAGACGACTGCCGGCGCGGGCTGAACCAGGCGCGCATCTCCGACACCGGGGTGACGATGTCGTTCTACAACAGCGACGCGGCCAAGCGACTGCGCCGCGCCAGCGTCTCGGCCAGCGGACCCGGCGTTGGTCGGAACGAGACCATCGCCGGGCGGCCGGCGACCTGTGTCGACCTGCCGTTCGGCGAGAACACCGCAACCTACTGCGCCGACGCTGCCGGGGTGATCGCCAAGGTGGTGGAGGGTGACGTGCTGGTCGACGCCACGGCGATCAGCGGCTGACGGCCTCGTCGGGGCGGGTCGTCACCGTGGCGGTGTGCGTCCCGCTGCGCAGCAGCGTCCCCGGCCGGGCGTCGAGCACCTCGCCGTGGCGGACGCAGGGCGTGCCGTTCACCAGCACGTGGCTGATGCCGAGGGCCTCGCCGTAGACCCGGCCGGCGCCACCCGGTAGATCGAATCGCATCCCCACCGGCCCCGGGCCGATGGTGTCCGGGTCGAACACGGTCAGGTCGGCGAAGGCCCCCTCGGTGACCCGGCCGCGATCGACCAGGCCGTAGACAGCCGCCGGGGCCCCGGTGAGCAGGTGCACGGCCTCCTCGATGGGCATCAGCCGGTGCTCGCGGACGGCCTGGGCGATCATCGTCGTGGCGTACCCGAAGCTGTCGATCATGTCGAGGTGGGCGCCGGCGTCACTGGCCCCGACCAGCGACCGACCGTCACGCCACACCCGGACACGCATCTCCCACGCCTCACGGTCCTGGTACCGGTCGACCGCCGAGATCACCGTGCGCAACTCGTCGTCGACGGCGATGTCGGCAAGGACGTCCCACGGATCGGCGCCGGTCTCGGCGGCGATGTCACCGAGGGTCCGGCCCTCCAGCGGCTTCCAGCGCTCGGTGAAGGTCTCGACCAGCCGGTATGTACCCCAGTTGGCCAGGTTGCGGATGGCGCCGGGGGTGGACTGGGCCAGGTCGTTCCAGTGGCGCCGCCCGGCGGGGTCACGCAGCTGGCGGAGCTTCTCGGCGGCAGGAAGGGCCATCAGCGCGGCCCAGCCGGAGAGCAGGTCGAGGACGAACCCGCTGTTCAGGTTGAGCCGGGTCCGCAGCGTGTCGGGAAGGGTCAATGCCAGGACCTTGGCGCCACGTTCGGCGGCGACGTCGCCGGCGCGCAACTGGTGGGAGAGCGCCTCCCACGTGCCACCCTGCACCGCCAGGACGTTCCAGTTCAGCGGACGGTTGGCGGCGTGGCTCATCGCCGCCATGAGCTCGACGGTGTCGTCGGTGAATGGGCCGACCTGCGGGATGAACTCCAGCGTCGTGCCGGGATACTCGCTGACCACGGCGCACAGCGCCAGCACCTCGTCACGACCGGCCCAGCGCGACGGCACCGGGATGCCGGTGTGGTCGTTGTGCGACGGTGACCACGTACTGGAGAACCCCATCCCGCCGGCCGCCAGCCCGGCACGAAGCAGCGCGGCCATCTGGCCCACCTCGGCGGGCGTGGCCTCGCGGGCCGTTGCCTCGTCGTGCATCACCACCCGGCGCAGCGCCGAGTGCCCGACCAGGAACCCGGCGTTGGGCATCAGCGTCCCGTCGAGCCGCTCGAGGTACTGGGCGGTGGTGACCCAGTCCCATGGCACCCCGGCCTGCAGGCTCTCCAGGGGCATGCCCTCGACGCGGGCCAGCATGCGCATCAGGTAGTCGGCATCGGCCGGATCAACGGCGTCCACGCCGAGCGGGGCGATCGTGAACCCGCAGTTGCCGCCGAAGACCGTCGTCACCCCGTGCAGCGGCGATGGGCTGAGGGTGGGGTCCCAGAACGCCTGGGCGTCGTAGTGGGTGTGCACGTCGATCCACCCCGGAGCAACCACCTGATCGGTGGCATCGAGGGTCTGCGCGGCCGCCTCGTCGACGTCGCCGAGCGCCACGATCCGCTGGTTGCGGATGCCGACATCCGCTCGCCGCGGCGCGGCGCCCGTCCCGTCGACGACGACGCCCCCGGTGATCTTCAGGTCCAACATCGTCACCCTCCTGTCGCCTGCGAACCTAGGCGACGCGCACCAGCGAGTGCTCAGCGGAGTTCATCGCCAGCGGGCCGTTCTCGGTGGCCACCACGATGTCCTCCAGGCGCAGGCCCCACCTGCCGGCGAGATACACACCGGGTTCCACGCTGAAGGCGTTGCCCGCCTCGATCGGCTCGCTGTTGCCTTCGACCATGTAGGGGTCCTCGTGGGCTTCCATGCCGATGCCGTGGCCGGTGCGGTGGATGAAGTACTGGCCCCACCCGGCGTCGTCGAGGATCCGCCTGGCGGCGCGATCGACGTCCTGGCATGGGGCGCCGACCACACCGGCGGCCACCCCGGCTGCCTCGGCGGCGTAGAGCGCGGCGTAGGCCTCGGCGATGTCCGCGGGGATCTCCCCGGTCATCACGCAGCGGGTGATGTCGCTGCAGTAGCCGGCCATGGTCCCGCCGAAGTCGCACAGCACCAGTTCATCCGCGCCGATCACCCGATCACCCGCCTCGTGGTGCGGGGAGGCGGCGTGCTCGGCGCAGGCGACGATGGCGAAGTTGACCCGCTCGTGGCCCTCGGCCAGGATGCGCCGGGCCAGGTCTGCCGACACCTCGGCCTCCGTGCGCCCGATCAGCGGGATCTCGCCGCGCTGCAACTGTCCGGCGATGCGGTCGACGGCGGCGCCGGCGGCCTGCAGGGCGGCGATCTCGGCGGCGTCCTTGCGTGACCGTAGCGGGCCCATCACGGTGCTGGATCGGGTGAACCGGGTGGCGGGCAGGCGGCCGAGCAGATCCACCAGGAACCTGGCCCACATGGTGTCGCCCACGGCAGCGGTGCGCGGCCGGCCCACTAGCCCGGCGACGATCGCCACCGGATCCTCCAACTCATCCCACGGCCGCACGGTGATCAGCCCCTCGGCAGTGATCACCCGCGGCGCTTCCAGCCGGGGGACCACGAGCGTGGCCTCGCCGTCGGCGGGCAGGACCAGCATCGTCAACCGTTCGAGCGGCATGGCCTCGTACCCGGTGAGGTACGGCAGGTCGCTGCCCACCGACACCAGCAGCACGTCGGTGCCGGAGTCGACCAGCGACTGGCGGGCTCGGTCGAGGCGGTCGGACAGAACGGCGGTGCTGGGAGCGACGTGCATTGCCTCAGTCTGCTGCCTCGGGCGACGCGTCGTGGGAATCACCGCAGCACCTGGAACACTGGTGCGGTGAGCGATGACACCGACAGCATGCCGGACACCGTGAACGACGACCGGACCGTGCTGCCGTGGTGGCATAGCAAGCTCAACCTGGCCGTACTCGGGGTCGTCCTGGCCCTCGTCGCCGGATCCCTGGGCTTCGTCGTGGGCAACAACCGCACCATCCCCGATCCGAACCCGGCTGACATCGGGTTCCTCCAGGACATGCACTGGCATCACGACCAGGCGGTGGAGCTGAGCCTCACCTATCTGTCCCGGCCGGGGACCTCACCGGAACTGCGCACCCTGGCCCGGGAGATCCTGGTCGGCCAATCGCAGGAGATCGGGATGATGGTCCAGCTGCTGCGCAGTTGGGGCCGGGTGGAGATCAACGACACGGACGTCGCCATGGGCTGGATGGGCGATCCGGTGGCCCTCGACCACATGCCGGGCCTGGCTTCCGACGCCGACATCGCCACGCTGGCGTCGTCGAGCGGCACCGACGCCGACCGGATCTTCGTCACCCTGATGGTCGCCCACCACGAGGGCGGTATCCACATGGCCGAGGCTGCGGCCTCGCAGGCGTCCATCGGCCAGGTGGCCACGATGGCCAGGCAGATGGCGGCCAGTCAGCGCGAAGAGATCAACGAGATGCGGTCCCCCGTCGGCGGCTGACACGGCTCTTGCCAAACTCTCACCCCCACTGCCGAAACCGTCGGCCACTGCACTCCGTATAGTCAGAACGTGCGCACCCGATCGGTCCTCGCTGTCGCCGCCGCCGGGCTCATGGTCACGTCGTGCCTGTCCACCGATCCCGGCCTGCAGGCGACGCGCGCCGTCCCCCAGACCATCCCGGCGCCCAACGACGCCGTGCCAGGGGTCTCGGGCACGTCCACCGTGGACAGCGTCCCATTCGACTCCACGCCGTCGGTCAACAGCGTCCCCGCCGACAAGGACCCGAACCGTGACTTCGCCGTCGAGTCCGGAGTCGTCGACTTCGGGGACTCCAAGACGAGCCGGGACTACGACGGATTCCTCGTCGCCGTCGTCAAGGACATCCAAGGGTTCTGGAACGATCAGTTCTCAGCGGTGTACGGCTCGCCGTTCCGGCCCCTCGACGGGGGCATCCACGCCGCCTACCGCGACCGGCGGACGCGGATCCCCGGCTGCGGTCAGCGGGTGACCCGCTACGACGACGTGCAGGGCAACGCCTTCTACTGCTCGATCGGCGACTTCATGGTCTACGACGACGACCAGCTGATTCCCACCCTCGTCGACCAACTCGGCCGGTCGGCCGTCGGTGTGGTCCTCGCCCATGAGTTCGGCCACGCGGTCCAGGCCCGCGCCGACGAACTCAACGAGCCAACGGTGCTGAAGGAGCAACAGGCGGACTGCTTCGCCGGGGCATGGACCGCGCACATCGTGCGCGGCGAGAACGACGACTTCCAGTTCGACGACCGCGATGTGCGCGCCGGGCTGATCGCCATGATCCAGGTCGCCGACCCGGTGGAGGTCTCCGGGCTCAACGACGCCGACGCCCACGGCACCGGGTTCGACCGCGTCGGCGCGTTCCAGGACGGGTTCGTCGGTGGCGTCGAACGCTGCAAACCGTTCTTCACCGAGAACCGCCAACTCGTCCAGATCCCGTTCCGCGTCGATCCGAACAACGGGAACTTCCCGCTCCACGACCCGGCCAACCAGGGCCAAGACGTCGCCACGGCGATCCCGAAGAGCCTGACCACCTTCTGGACCACGCTGCTCGCCACCAAGTCCGTCACGTTCACCCCGCCGGCGCTGGTGCTGTACCCATCAGCCGGACCGTTCCCGGCGTGCGAGGGGGCCAAGCAGACCGCCTTCCGGCGCAACGTCTTCTACTGCCGCTCGACGAACCAGATCATGGCCGACGAGTCCATGGGCGAGTCGCTGATCGCCAACATCGGTGACATGTCGATGGGCTATCTGATCTCTCAGGGCTTCAGCGAAGCGGTGCAGGATGCGATGAACAGCCCCCTGCGTGGTGAGGAGCGGGTCCTGCAGAACGACTGCCTCACCGGGGTGTGGTCACGTGCCCTGGTACCGGGCGCCTCGCCGGAGACACCCACGGCAGACACCATCCCCGTCGCTGATCGGATCTCGCTGTCGGCAGGGGATCTCGACGAAGCCGTGATCACCGCGATCCAGCGCAGTGACCCGTCCAGTGCCACCAACCAGCGTGGCAGTGCCTTCGAGAAGATCGCCGCGTTCCGTGAGGGTGTCCTGCGCGGCGCAGCCGGCTGCCAGGCTCTCAACTAGTGACCCGCTTCCCGCGAGCCGGCGTCAGCCGGTTCCGGGTACGGCGCTCGACGTCGTGGTCGTCGGCTTCGGCGGCTTCGTCGTGGTGGTCGTCCTCGGCGGCTTCGTCGTGGTGGTCGTCCTCGGCGGCTTCGTCGTGGTGGTGGTCTTGGGCGGCTTGGAGGTGCTGGTCGACGGGCGAGGCTTCTCGGTGGTGGTGGTCGTCGGCGCGTCGGGGTCCGGGCGGTCGAAGAGCATCTGGCGCTCCCGAGCGGTCGCCTTTTCCGGGTCCTTGATGCCGTTGAACACGTACACGTAGTCACCGCGGTTGAGCAGGCTGTTGCTGACGTGGCTGATCGCGTTGGGGACGTGGACGCAGCCGTGCGACGCCGGGGTCTTGGGGACCTCATACCCGCCGTGGATGGCGATGCCCTGGTTGAAGTACACCGGGTTGAGCATCCCGCCGAGCCGGCTGACCCGCTTGCCCTCGATCTTGCGTGACACCTGGAACACACCGATCGGGGTCTTCGAGTAGCCGACGATGTACCGCAGCTTCGGCTCGGCCAGCGGGTTACCTTCGTCGTCGGTGTCGATCTTGATGGTCTCTTTGAACTGGGCGGGCTTGCCCTCGTCGTCGAGCTTGCCCGAGGAGATGTGGCTGATGAACTTCGGCGTGGCGCCCTCGAAGATGACCGCGACCTGCATGTGCAGGTAGATCTCGAGGTGCACCTTGCTCTTGGCGTTGGGACGCCACGGGCGGATCCGGATGTCGTCCTGCATCCCCTGCCACATCGCGTTGGTGACGACGCCCTTGACCTTGGTGCTGGGTGTGGCCAGGATCAGCTTCTCGTAGGCCCACACCGCCATCTTGGTGAGCGGCCCGAACGTACCGGTGGGCTTGCCGTCGGGTGTGGGCCAGAACCCGAGGTCGAGCAGGCGCTGCTGCAGCGCCTTGACCTGCGCGCCGGAGGACCCCGAGCGCAGCGTGCCCTTCAGCTTCGTCTTGTTGATGGCCGGTTCGGTGACGACGATCGGCGGCGCGTCGGTGGACAGCGCTTCGGTGTCGGTGACTTGCACCACCGGGACCGGCGTGGTCTCCGCGGCCTTGGTGTTGTCGGCGCCGCTGGAGGTGCTGGCGGCGACGACGGCCACGAGCACCGCGGCGGCCACGCCCGCTGGCACCCAGCGCCTGATGGCCGGGTTCGGGGCCGGCCGGCGCATCTGCCGCGACGTGTCGTCGCGGCGTGTGGCGACGTAGGCGGTGTCCCGGTACTCCGGGCCGAGCGGTTCGGTACGGTCGTACGGATCGACCGGCCGGCGCGTGCCGCGTGGGGTTCCGCCGGTGGTGTCCTGGCGGGTGGGGCGGTCGGTGCCGCGTGGGGTGCCGCCGGTGGTGTCCTGGCGGGTGGGGCGGTCGGCGCCGCGTGGGGTGCCGCCGGTGGTGTCCTGGCGACGCCCGAAGAGCGGGTCGAACGGATCAGGCGGTAGGGACGGCAACGAGTTCTCCAGAGGCGGCGAGGATCCTGGAGATCCTATCCGGGCTCGCTATGCCGGGGGCGCCACCTCGGGACGTCGTGACGGGGCTCACACCCCCGGAATCGGGTCCGATCCGGACTCCCCGGCGCCCACCGAGCCGTCGACGGGGGTGAGGCTGCGCAGATCCCGCCGCAGCCGGACGATCTCGCCGATGATGGTCTTGATGACGCCCGCCGAGGCAAGGGTGCTGTCGCCACGGGTACGGGGGAAATAGTCCACCCCGAACTGGATCACGTGAAACCCGAGCTTCTTGGCGCGGATGATCAGCTCGGCGTCGATGAAGGACCCCTCGCTCTTCAGCTCGACGTGCTCGAAGATCTGCCTGCGGCACAGTTTGAAGGCGAAGTTGATGTCCCGCATGCGCACACCGAACAGCCGGCGGATGAGCAGGTTGTAGAAGAACGTGTAGATCGTCCTGCTCGACCCTTCACCCGTGCGGTCGAAGCGGAACGCACTGACCACGTCGGCGTCGTAGTACGTGAGCAGCCGGATCGCCCGATGCATCTCGGCCATGTCCCAGGGCAGGTCGGCGTCGCTGTACAGCACCAGGTCGCCGGTGGCGGTGGCGAACCCGGTCTTCAGCGACCCACCCAGCTTGCGGTTCACCGGATGGTGGACCACCCTCACGTGCGGGTCGACGGCCGCCAGCTCATCGGCCAGCTTCGGGGTGTCGTCGGTGCTGGCGTCGTCAACGATGATCAACTCGTACCCCGAGATCGTCCCGCCGGATACGGCCACCTCGCACTCGATCCTGGCCGCCTCGACGGCCCGGTGAATGTAGTCCTGCTCGTTCCACATCGGGAAGAACACGCTGAGTGTGGGCGCCGTCGCAGACACCCGCCACAGGGTAGCGGTGCGCCAGTGGCACATCGCATCGCCCGGCGGCGTGCCGGTGCTGGCGCCGAAGGGCCCGATAACGTCCGTCGCCATGTCCGACGAGACCGGCGCACCGCTCCCCCAGCCGATCCCGCCGGCACCCCCGTCGCCGCAGGTCGTCGATATCCTCCCGCCCCCCGGGTTCGACCCCCACGCGCTGCCCGGCCCGGTTCCGCAGGGCGACCTCGGCCACCCGCTGGCAGCTCCGGGCTCACTGGTGCCGTGGAGCCGCGTGGCCAACCTGATGGTGTGGGCCGGGATCACCGTGGGGCTCGCGATGGTGGCGCACAGTTCGTCGGTGACCGGCCTGGGCACCTGGTGGATGGGGCCCCCTGGGCACCAGACCAACGTACTCACCATCATGCTGCCGTTCCTCGTGCCGCTGGGCATGCTGATCCTGGTGCTGTCCTGGTCGACGCGGGTCCCGTGGTTCGGGATCCTCGGCTCGGTGCTCCTCGGCGCCGTGGCTGTTGCCGACATCAGCCACGTCAAGGGGTACGCGCTGGTGGAGGGCGCACTCGCCGTGTGCGGGTTGGTGGTCAGCGTCGCCTCCATCTTCGGGCGCTACCACGCCACACCCGCCACCGATCGGTAGCGTCTGTCCGCGTATGTCCGCCCACTCACTCGGCCGCGTTCTCGTCTCCCTCCCCACCGGCGAACGGGTCGGTATCGCCTTCTCCGGCGGCCTCGACACCTCGGCCGCCGTCGCCTGGATGCGTGAGCGTGGGGCTGTCCCGTACTGCTACACCGCAGACCTCGGCCAGCCAGACGAACCCGACCTGGCCGGCGTGCCGGAGCGGGCCAAGCAGTACGGCGCCGAGGCCGCCCGGGTCGTCGATTGCCGGGCCGAGCTCGTCCACGAGGGGCTCGTCGCCCTGCAGTGCGGAGCGTTCCACATCACCACCGCCGGCAAGACGTACTTCAACACGACACCCCTCGGCCGGGCGGTGACCGGCACCCTGCTGGTCCGGGCGATGCAGGACGACGGCGTCGACATCTGGGGCGACGGGAGCACGTACAAGGGCAACGACATCGAGCGGTTCTACCGCTACGGCCTGTTGGTCAATCCGGCGCTGCGGATCTACAAGCCGTGGCTGGACCCCGACTTCGTCAACGAACTGGGCGGGCGGGCCGAGATGAGCGAGTTCCTGATCCGAGCGTGACCTGCCGTACCGGGTCAGCAAAGAGAAGGCGTACTCCACCGACGCGAACATCTGGGGCGCCACGCACGAGGCCAAGCTGCTCGAAGAGCTGGCCACCGGCATGGACCTCGTCGAGCCAATCATGGGCGTGGCCCACTACCGTGACGACGCCGCGATCGAGCCCGAGGTCGTCACGATCCGCTTCCACGAGGGATGGCCCATCGCCATCAACGGCGCGGAGTTCACCACCCAGGTGGACCTGGTCCACGAGGCCAACGCCATCGGCGGGCGACACGGCCTGGGCATGAGCGACCAGATCGAGAACCGGATTATCGAGGCAAAGAGCCGGGGGATCTACGAGGGCCCCGGCCTGGCCCTGCTGCACATCGGCTACGAGCGCCTGGTCACGGCCATCCACAACGAGCACACGATCGAGAACTACCGAACGATGGGCCGCCGCCTCGGCCGGCTGTTGTACGAGGGCCGCTGGTTCGACCCGCAGAGCCTGATGCTGCGTGAGCCGCTGCTGCGCTGGGTGGGGTCTGCCGTGACGGGCGAGGTCACGGTCCGCCTGCGCCGCGGTGACGACTACACGGTGCTGGACACCACCGGCCCGCACCTCACGTACCAGCCCGAGCGGCTCAGCATGGAGCGGGTGGAGGGCGCGGCGTTCGGGCCACTCGATCGGATCGGCCAGCTGACGATGCGCAACCTGGACATCGACGACAGCCGGTCCAAGCTCGACGTGTACCGCGCTGCGGGCACGCTCGGCGCCGGCGGCCTGCTGGAACTCGAGGGCCGCGCCACGCCGACGGACTAGCCCGCGTGGTCGGTCCGAGCGCGGCGCTCAGCGCGCCAGGAGGCGGCGGAGGAGTTCGGCCACCAGCTCGACCCGGGGCACCAGGGCGTCGACGTCGACGAACTCGTGGTCGGCATGGGCCCCGCCGCCGAGGGCCCCCATCCCGTCCAGGGTGGGAACGCCGGCCGCCGCGGTGAAGTTCCCGTCGCTTCCCCCGCCCACCGCCACCGTGTCGAGGTGGTGGTTGCCCAGCGCCGCGGCGGCGGCTCTGGCGAAGGGAAGCAGCGGGTCGGCGGCCGACGCAGGCATGGGTGGACGGTTGATCGCGCCGCGCACGTCGATCTCGGCGCCGGCGACCGATGTGGTGAGGCCGCGCATCGCGCGTTCCACCCGGGCCTTCTCCGCTGGCGCGGTGACCCGGGCATCGACGAATAGCGTCGTGAGGGCGGGGATGACGTTGTCTGCGGTGCCCGACGACGCCATGGTGGGAGTGACGGTGGTGCCGTGCGCCGGATCGCCGAAGGTGGTGATCTGGGCGATCAGCTCGGCGGCGGCGATCAGGCTGTTGATCCCCTTCTCCGGCTCCAGGCCGGCGTGCGCGGCCTTGCCGCGGATCACGACCTGGAAGGTCCCCATGCCCTTGCGGGCCGTCTTCACCGCTCCCCCGTCACCGGCGGGTTCGAAGATCAAGGCGGTGCCGCAGGCCAGGGCGCGCTCCTCGATGAGTGCCCGGGAGCTGGTCGAGCCGACCTCCTCGTCACTGGTGAAGAGCATCTCGATGCCGGTGGAGTCCTCCAGCGCCGCCACGGCGTGCACGGCGACGACGATGCCGGACTTCATGTCGAACACCCCTGGCCCGGTGGCCGTACCGTCGGCGACGGTGAACGGCCGGGACGCCAACGTGCCCATCGGAAACACCGTGTCGTGGTGACCGACGATCAGGATCGACGGGTTCGGCCCGCCCTTCCAGTGGACGTGTGGGCCGTTCGGGCCGTCCACGAAGCTGGCGTGGACCCCGGTCCGGCGGCGCAGGAGGGCATCCACCGCGTGGGCGCTGGCGGTGATCGCCTCCACGTTGCGTGATGGCGACTCGACGTTCACCAGTTCTTCCAGATCGGCAAGCAGATCGTCCAGGCGCATCCGGTCATTCTGCCGTCTGGCAGACTCCGACGATGAAGCGTTTGGCCTCGATCATCAGCGCGACCCTGATTGCCGGTGGCCTGGCGGTGGACGCCCGTGCCACCACAGTGCCGGCAGCACCGGTGGCGCCCCCGGCAGCCGTCAGCGTGCGCGGTGGGACCGAGCAGGTCGAGGTCCTCGGCGCCGCGCCCGGCGCCGAGGTCTCCCTTCGCGCCCCGGACGGATCCGAACAGTCGGTCACCGCCGACGCCAACGGCGCCGCGCTGTTCCGCCGGCTGACCCCAGGGCCGGGCTTTGTGGTCACTGCCGGGCCGGGCGGTGGACCGCCGTCCACGGTGACGGTGCTGGCCGAGACGGATCACCCGGCGCAGTCGTTCTACGACGCCCAGTCGATCGGCGAGGGCTTCGGGTATATCACCACCCGCGACGGCACGACGCTGAGCGCCAACGTGGTCCTCCCCGGCCCGCTCGACGAGGGCCCGTACCCCACCGTGATCGAGTACAACGGCTACTCGCCAAGCGACCCGGACAACGCCGCCTTCGGCCGCATCTACACCGCCCAGGGGTTCGCCTACGTCGGGGTCAACATGCGGGGCAGCGGGTGCAGCGGCGGCACCTACGGCGTGTTCGACACCAACAACGCCCTCGACGGCTACGACGTGGTCGAGGCCGTCAGCGCCCAGCCGTGGGTTGCCGGCCACGGCGTCGGCCTGGTGGGCATCTCCTACGGCGGCATCTCCCAGCTGTTCGTCGCCGCCCGGCGACCTCCGCACCTCAAGGCGATCACCCCGCTGTCGGTCTACGACGACGCGTTCCGCTCGTTGAGCTACCCGGGCGGCATGCTGAACACCGGCTTCACCGTGAACTGGATGCAGACCCGCTACGAGGAGGCGATGCCGTTCGGCCAGGCTTGGACCCGCACCCGGGCTGCGGCTGGTGACGCCGTCTGCGCCGCCAACCAGCAGGCCAGGCTCCAGCAGCAGGACATCGTCGCCCTCAACGCGGCCGACCCGTTCTTCCCGGGGGCCGGGGGTACCGGCGTCGATCTGGTCACCGCAGATCTGGTCGGCAACATCACGGTGCCCGTGTTCCTCGCCGGGGCGTGGCAGGACGAGCAGACCGGCGGGCACTTCGCCACCATGCTGGACCGCTTCACCGGCGCCCCGCACGTGTTCATCGACCTCACCAACGGCGGCCACACCGATTCGCTCAACCCGACCTCGCTGGCTCGCTACGCCGAGTTCTTGAACCTGTACGTGGCCGACCGGGTTCCCAGCCTCGAGGGCCTCAAGCTGGTCGCCCCGATCTTGGCCAAGACACTGTTCGGCGTCGGGGACACGCCGGCGTTCATCGACCGCTTCGCCGGCAAGACCCTGGAGCAGGCCCGCGCCGAGTTCGAGGCCGAGCCGTCCGTGCGCGTCCTGGTGGAGTCCGGTGGCGCGGCAGGGGCGACGCCGGGGGCCGCCGTGCCGAACGGCATCGTGGCCTTGGCCTCGTGGCCGGCGCCCGGGGCCGTCATCACCCGCTGGTTCCTCGACCAGGGTGGACGGCTGGAGGAAGCCGGCGGCGAGCCGTCGGGTACCAGCAGCTACGTCGCCGATCCGACGGCCCTTCCCGCCACCTTCTACACCGGCGACGGCGAGGGGGTATGGCGGGCGGCTGCGGCCTTCGACTGGAAGCCGCTGCCCGCCGCCGACGGCGCCGGGTTCGTCACCGAACCACTGCAGGCCGACACCTTCGTCGCCGGGTCCGGCTCCGCTGACCTGTGGATCAACGCCGGCACGGCGACCGACACTGACCTGGAGGTGACGATCAGCGAAGTGCGACCCGACGGGACCGAGATCTACGTCCAGAGCGGCTGGCTGCGTGCCAGCCAGCGAGCCCTCGACTCGGCGCGCTCCACCGAGCTTCGTCCGGTGCAGCTGCACACCAAGGAGGCGTCGGCACCGCTGCCGGCGAACGAGTTCACGCCGGTCCGTGTCGAGATCTACCCCGTTGCCCACCCGTTCCGTGCGGGCAGCCGGCTTCGGCTGAGCATCGACCCGCCGGGGGCCAACCGCGCCGTCTGGGCGTTCCAGACCATCAGCGCTGGCGAGACGGTGACGATCGCCCACGACGCCGAGCACCCCTCGTCGCTGGTCTTGTCGGTGATCCCCAACGTGACCCTGCCACCGGCCCCGCCGGCATGCGGCAGCATCCGCCTGCAGCCCTGCCGCCCCTACCAACCGGCCGGCAACGGCGGCTGACCCGCCCTTCGCCCCCCTGCATGGGCGCGAAAACTTCGACTCTTCGAAGTCTTCGCGCCCATTCACGGGGCACGCCTGGTGATTGGGCGCGCCACACTCGGGAATCCGAGGATTTCGCGCCCATGCGGACACGGGACGATGCGGGGTGGTCCGAGTACCAGGCAGGGCGGGCGCCGGGCGTGATTCGATAGCGGGATGGATCGACGCGACGAGCTGGCCCGGTTCCTGCGGGCGCGCCGCGACTCGCTGCGGCCCGAGGACGTCGGGCTCCCGGCGGACCGGCGGCGGCGCACGCCGGGGTTGCGCCGTGAGGAGGTGGCCATGCTCGCCGGTGTCTCGGTCACCTGGTACACGTGGCTGGAGCAGGGCCGGCGGATCAACGCCTCGGCCGACGTGCTCACCGCCTTGGCCCGCGGCCTGCACCTCGACGCCGCCGGCCGCCAGCACCTGCTCACCCTCGCCGACCGCTCCGGTGCGGTCGACGCCGGCGGCGCCGAACCCGCCGACGAGGCGCCCGACGCCCTCGTCCGGCTGATCGCCTCGATGGAGCCGTCCCCGGCCTACGTGCTCGGACCGACGTGGCAATTCGTGGCCTGGAACCGGGCCGAGAGCCGGCTGTACCCGACCCTCGAACACCTCGACCACGACCACCGCAACCTGCTGTGGGTGACCTTCGCCGACCCGGCGGTCCGCGCCCTGGTGGTCGACTGGGAGGACCACGCCCGGCGGACCCTGGCCGAGTTCCGGGCGGGCACGGCCAGACTGGGCCAGCATCCCCAGGTGACCTCGCTCGTCGGCGCCCTGACCACCGCCAGCGCCGAGTTCGCCGAGTGGTGGCCCGCCCAGGACGTCGCCCACTTCCAGACCCGCCTGCGCCGCTACCGCCACCCGTGGGCCGGTGACCTGGTCTTCGAGTACCAGCAACTCACCCCGAGCGAGTGGCCGGGGCTCCGAGTGGTGTGCCAGTTGGGCGTGCCCGGGGACAACTCGGCCGAGCGGCTCCGTGCCTGGCGGCCGATCGCCTGATCCGGCAAGACTGGTGACATGGTCATCCGCCGAGTCACCCCGAACTGGGAAGCGGCCACCGAAGCGGCCATCCGCGAGAGCCTGGAGCGCGGCGAGTTCGACGGCCTCGCCGGCCAGGGCCAGCCGATCGCCGGCCTCGACCAGCCCCACGACGAGCTGTGGTGGGTGAAGCAGAAGCTGGCGGCCGAACAGATCGAGGCCCTGCCAGCGTCGTTGCGCCTCCGGCAGCGAGCGCGAGCTGACCCTGGAAGCCGCCCGAACGGCCCGCTCGGAGGCCAAGGTACGCGAGTTGCTCGACGAGTTGAACGGCAAGATCCGCACCTTGAACAAGTACGGCGCCAGCGGACCCCCGTCCACCCTGATGCCGGTGGACGTGGAGGGCTTCGTGGACCGCTGGAGGCGCGCTACTTGACGTTGAACCCGGCGTCGACCGACAGGGTGACTCCGGTGACGTAGCGGGACATGTCCGACGCCAGGTACACCACGCTGTCGGAGATGTCCTCGGGCTCGAGCACGCCGATGGGCAGCAGGTTGCTGATCGAGTTGGCCGCATCGGGGAACTGGGCGAAGAAGTTGTTCATCGCCTCGTTGTTGACCATCATCGTGTTCACCCCGGTGGGGTGGATCGAGTTGACCCGGATGCTGTGCGGGGAGAACTCCACCGCGAACTGGCGCATCAGGCCCACCACGCCGTGCTTGGAGGCGCCGTAGCCCTCGTTGCCGAACGCTCCCGGCGAGGTCAGGCCCTTGAGCCCTGCCGACGACGAGATCAGGATCATCGAACCGCCGCCGCCACGGGCGACCATCGCCGGGCCGACGGCGAGCACGGTGGCCCACACGCCTTTCAAGTTGGTGTCGACGACGGAGTCCCAGGTCTCCTCCAGCTCGGCGTCGGACAACTGCCCGAGTCCGAGCCCGGCGACCCCGGCGTTGGCCACGAGGATGTCGATCCCTCCCAGCTCGTCCACCGCCGCCGCCACCGCGGCGCGCATGGCCGACAGGCTGCGAACGTCGGCAACTGCCTTGACCACCCGCCGGCCCGTCTGCTTGACCAGGTCGACCGTCTCGTCGAGGTCGTCGGCGGTGGCCATCGGGTACTGGATGCCGGGGAGGTCCTGGCACAGGTCGAGGGCCACGATGTCGGCGCCCTCACCGGCCAAACGCACGCAGTGTGCCCGGCCCTGGCCTCGCGCCGCACCGGTGACCAGCGCCACCTTGCCGTCCAACAGCCCCATCGGCTCCCCCTCGTTGCCCGTCGCCGGTCCGTACCCGGTCGCTGGCGAGATCGTAGCGATGGCCCCGCGCCGCCCAGTGGTCGGACGGCCGTACCCTGGGGCCGTCATGTCCGCCGTTCCGTCCGCCGTTCCGTCCGCCGTTCCGTCCGCCGCCACGTCCAGCATCGCACCCAGCACCACGTCCACCGCGGCGAGCGGCGCCGGCCCGATCGCTCAGGCTGCCAGCCGGCGGACGTTTGCGATCATCAGCCACCCCGACGCCGGCAAGACCACGCTCACCGAGAAGTTCCTGCTGTACAGCGGGGCGGTGCAGGTGGCCGGGGCAGTGCACGCCCGGGAGGGCCGGCGCAGCGCCCGCAGTGACTGGATGGAGCTGGAGCAGCAGCGCGGGATCTCCATCTCGTCCACCGTGATGCAGTTCCCCTACGGCGATCACGTCATGAACCTGCTGGACACCCCGGGCCACCGTGACTTCAGCGAGGACACCTATCGCGTCCTGGCCGCGGTGGACGCGGTCGTCATGGTGCTGGATGCCGCCAAGGGCATCGAGAGCCAGACGCTGAAGCTGTTCCAGGTCTGCCGCAACCGCAACCTGCCGGTGATGACGTTCCTCAACAAGTACGACCGCCCTGGCCGGGAGCCGTTGGAACTGCTCGACGAGATCGAAGCCAAGATCAACCTGCGCCCCACCCCGGTGACCTGGCCGGTGGGCAGCGGCGAGGACTTCCGCGGGCTCATCGACCGGCGGACCAACACCTACATCCGCTTCACCCGCACGGCCCGAGGCGCGTCCGCCGCGTTGGAGGCCTCGATGCCGGTCGACGAGGCCGCCGCGGAGGGCGGCTCGGCGTGGCGGGCGGCGCTCGACGAGTGCGGCCTGCTCGACGCCGTGGGCGCCGACATGGACATGCCCTCGTTCCTTGCCGGGCAGTCCACGCCGCTGTTCGTCGGGTCGGCGCTGACCAACTTCGGCGTACGCCTGCTGCTCGACGCCGTCGTCGAGATGGCGCCGTCCCCGTCGCCACGCCTTGACATCGACGACCGGCCGCGGGCCCTCGACGCGCCGTTCAGCGCGTTCGTCTTCAAGGTGCAGGCCAACATGGATCCCTCGCACCGTGACCGCATCGCCTTCGCCAGGATCTGCTCGGGCCGCTTCGAGCGCGGCATGACCGCCACCAACCAGCGCACCGGGCGGGACATGACCACGAAGTACGCCACCACCGCGTTCGGCCCGGACCGGGAGACGGTGGACGAGGCCTTCCCTGGTGACGTCGTCGGCCTGGTCAACGCCACCGGGGTACAGCTCGGTGACACGCTGCACGACGGCGCCGCGGTGCAGTTCCCGCCCATCCCGCGCTTCGCCCCGGAGGTCTTCGCCAGGGCTCGCCCGCTGGACAACGCCAAGTTCAAGCAGTTCCGCAAGGGCCTCGCCCAACTCGACGAGGAGGGCGTGGTCCAGGTACTGCGTGACCCGGAGGTGGGCGAGTCCGAGAACGTGCTCGCCGCGGTCGGCCAGTTGCAGTTCGAGGTCTTCGCCCATCGCCTGGGCAGCGAGTTCGGCGCCCCGACCGAGATCGTCTCGACGCCCTACCAGGCCATCCGCCGCACCGATCAGCAGTCGGCGGCACGCCTGCGCGAGATCGGCGGCATCCGCATCCTGACCCGCGCCGACGGCGAACTGGTCGCCCTGTTCGAGAACCGGTACCGCC
Source organism: Ilumatobacteraceae bacterium (assembly GCA_037045185.1). Classification (GTDB taxonomy): domain Bacteria; phylum Actinomycetota; class Acidimicrobiia; order Acidimicrobiales; family Ilumatobacteraceae; genus JAKOUY01. Next base: position 169,050 of record JBAOHQ010000002.1, on the reverse strand, counting down.
TGCAGCGCCTGCTCAGTGACGAGCCGGAACTGACCCTCGAGCCGTTGATCGCCGACGCCCAGCCGATCGGCTGACCCGGCCTGCCACCCCGGGGCGCCGGCCCCGGCCACGTCCGGGGCGGCCTACGAGCGCGTCGCGGCGATCCGCCGCAGCGCCAGCAACCCGCACATTCCGGCGGACCCCACCAGGGCCACCAGGCAGGCCAGGCGGCCCTGTGTCGTGACCGGATGGTCGACCAGCAGCAGGATCATCGCCACGACCGCGCCCGCCCAGGCCACTGTGGCGATCTTGGCCGTCATGTCCTCCAGGCGCACCAGCTCGCGGTCACGGCGCAGAGCGGTGTGCCCGGCGCCCTCGCTGCGCAGGAGGCTCTCCAGCCAGTGCACGGGGGCCGAGGCGACGAACATCACGACCGGCGCCCACAGCAGCAGTGCGCCGGCGATCCAGCGCTCGTCGGCGGCCGTCACCCTGGGAGCGTCGTTGATGGCCGCGGCGCAGGCGAAGGTGGCCAGGGCGGTGGTGATGATGACCAGCAGCGCCTTGACGTAGCGCAACACGATGACCTGCAGGCGGAGCATGTGCCTGGCCATGCCGTACTCCACCTTGGCGACCTCGTCGATCATCGATCGGCGGCGTGAGGCGGCCAGCTCGAACAGGGCCTCTGCTCGGCCCAGATCCGTGGTCGCCGTCTCCCCCGACGACAGGCTGGGATACGCCGCGAGCTGGCGGTCGATGCGCTGGCGGGCCTTCGGGTTGGCCGGCACCAGCAGGCGCACGTTGCGCGGCGCGGCGTGGACTGCTGCGTAGTGGGCGTTGCTGGCTTCGCCCAGCTCGTCTCGCGGGATCCGCAGGCCGGTCAGGGTGAACCGCGGGGTGAAGGACTTGCCCCCGCCGTCGTCGACGTGGTTGGCGTGGAAGTAGAACCGGGTCAGCTCCACCAGCACGTACCACAGCACGATCAGCGCCAGCACGATGGACGTGACCACCCCCAGTGCGAGCAGCCCACCGCGACCAGCTCAGCGGGCCGATGAGGAGGGCACGCAGGACCTGCAGCACCGAGTCCCGCTCGACCGCGGGCAGCAGGACCATGATCCCGGCCCCGGACAGCAGCGCGGTGGCCGTGCGGTGCAGCGTGGACAGGCGGACCTCGCAGCGCTGGAGGAAGGCACGCATCGCCGCCCGGTCGTCGGCCGTCGGCGAGTCGTCCATCGCCGCTTCCCGCGGCTCATCATCGGTTCCGCTGGACGTGCCGCTCGCCGTGTCGCTCACTGAAGGGTCGAGCGTACGAGCACGGTGCGGCGTCACCGGGGATACCCTGGATCAGCCCTATGTCACCAGAACGCAGCGATGACCGCAGCGGCATCGCTGACGATGCCCCGGAATCCACCACCCCCAGCCCCGACGCCAGCCTCGATACCCAGCGCGACGGTGAGTTCGCCGGACTCGGCCTGCGCCGGGAGCTGGTCGCCACCTTGGCCGACCTCGGCTACGAGGAGCCCACCCCCATCCAGCGCGAGGCCATCCCGACGATGATCGCCGGGCGGGACATCCTCGGCCAGGCGGCCACCGGCACCGGCAAGACCGCGGCGTTCGCCCTGCCGATCCTCCACCATCTCACCGGCGGCGGCGCCGACCCGATGGCCCTGGTGCTCGTCCCCACTCGCGAGCTGGCCATGCAGGTGTGCGAGGCGATGTACCGCTACGGCCGAGGCATCGACGCCCGGGTCGTTCCGGTGTACGGCGGCCAGCCCATCTACCGCCAGATCCAGGCCCTGCAGCGCGGCGTCGACGTCGTCGTGGCCACACCGGGCCGGGCCCTCGACCACATCCGCCGCGGTTCGATCAACCTCGACCAGGTCCGCCATGTGGTCCTCGACGAGGCCGACGAGATGCTCGACATGGGCTTCGCCGAGGACATCGAGGAACTGCTCAAGGCCACGCCGGCGCAGCGCCAGACCGTGCTGTTCTCGGCGACGATGCCACCGCGGATCGCCTCCATCGCCGCCGCCCACCTGCGCAAGCCGGTCACCATCCGCATCGAGCGCTCGGCGCCCTCGGAGTCCACCGGCGAGGTCACCCATACGGCCTACGTCGTCGCCAGGTCGCACAAGGCCGCCGCCCTCGGGCGCATCCTCGACGTCGAGGCGCCGGGCGCGGCGATCGTGTTCTGCCGGACGCGCACCGAGGTCGACCAGCTCACCGAGACGCTCAACGGCCGCGGCTACCGCGCCGAGGCACTGCACGGCGGGATGGACCAGGAGCAGCGTGACCGGGTGATGGGCCGGATGCGCTCGGCCACCGCCGAACTGCTGATCGCCACCGACGTGGCCGCCCGCGGCCTGGACCTCGACCACCTCACCCACGTGGTCAACTACGACACGCCGTCCTCGCCGGAGATCTACGTCCACCGCGTCGGGCGGGTCGGCCGGGCCGGGCGCTCGGGTGTGGCCATCACCCTGGCCGAGCCGCGTGAGCAGCGCCAGCTCGGCAACATCGAGCGCATCGTCAAGCTCAAGATCACGGTGGGCAAGGTCCCCTCGGTGGCCGAGTTGCGCGCCCGCCAGCAGGAGATCACGGCCACCTCGCTGCGCGCCGCGCTGACCGCCGGGGATGACGAGTCCTTCGCCGGGCTCCTGGCCGAACTGTCCGGCGAGTTCGATCTGGAAGACATCGCCCGGGCCGCCATCGCCCTGTATCACGAGGCTGCCGGCAACGTATCCGACGAGACCGAGATCCCCGAGGCCTTCGTCCGCCGCGAGCGTGACGAGCGAGCCGGTCGCGGCGCCGACGCGGCGGGCAAGCCGCGCTACCAGGACCGCCACGCCGGCCCCGCCGGCCGCCACGACGAGAGCCGCTCGGGCGGGGAACCGGCGCGCATCTACGTCGGTCTCGGCCGTGACGCGAACATCTCCCCCGGTGACCTGGTGGGGGCGATCGCCAATGAGACCTCGCTGTCCGGGCGCCAGATCGGACCGATCAAGATCGGCCCGAAGTTCTCCATCGTCGGCGTGCCCGAGACCTCCGTCGACGAGGTCCTCGACGCCCTGCGCCAGACGATGATCCGCGGCCGCAAGGCCAGCGTGAGGCGCTACGTCGAGCACCGCCAAGAGCGCGGCCCGGAGCGCAAGCAGTTCAAGCGACCGGATCACCGCCGGGCCTGAGCTGCCACCCAGACCTGGGTAGTGTCCCGGCGATGAGGTGGTCCACCCGTGTCGCCCACCTGCTCCACAGGCTGACCGTCGCCGAGAAGGCGGCGCTCACGGCTGGTCACGGCTGGTGGGGCACCACGACGGTGGAGCGCCTGGGGATCCCTGCCGTGGGGATGTCCGACGGCCCCAACGGCGTGCGCGGACCGACGATCAGTTCCCTCGGCATCCAGTCGGTGTGCCTTCCCTGCGGCACGGCGCTGGCGGCCACCTGGGACCCTGCGCTCCTCGAACGAGTCGGCGCCCTACTGGCCCGCCAGCTGCGTGAGCGAGGCTGCCGGATCCTGTTGGCCCCCACAATCAACATCATCCGCTCACCCTTCGCCGGTCGCAGCTTCGAGACCTTCGGGGAGGACCCGCTGCTGGCCGGCACGCTGGCCGCGGCGTACGTCCGCGGCGTGCAGGGTGGTGGTTGCGTCGCCACGCTCAAGCACTTCGTAGGCAACGAGGCCGAGCACGAGCGCTACGTCTCGAACTCGGTCATCGACGAGCGGGCGTTGCGCGAGATCTACCTGCGACCCTTCGAGATCGCCGTGCGCGAGGGTGGGGCCGCGGCCGTGATGACCAGCTACAACCGGGTCAACGGCGAGTGGCCGGCCAACAATCACCGCCTGCTCACCGCCATCCTTCGTGACGAGTGGGGATTCGACGGCATCGTCATGACCGATTGGTTCGGCGTGGCCGACACGCGCCGGGCCGCCGCCGCCGGGCTCGACCTGGAGATGCCCGGGCCGGCGCGCAACCTGGGGCGCCGCCTGGCCGCGGCGGTGGACGACGGCCTGGTCGCCGAGGCCGATCTCGACACGGCTGCAGGTCACCTGCTCTCGCTGATCGAGCGCCTCGACCTCCTCGGGGCGCCACCGGCACGAGTCGAGCATCCCTTGGCCGACCGGCCCGAGGATCGGGCCGTGGCCGCCGACGCCGCGGCCGCGTCCGCCGTGCTCCTGCGCAACGAGGGCATCCTGCCGCTCGATCCAGCGTCGATCCGCAGCCTCGCCGTCATCGGACCCAACGCGGCCAGGGCCCAGATCATGGGCGGTGGCTCGGCCCGGCTGACCCCGTTCCCCGCGGCGACCCCCGTCGAGGCGCTGCGTGCCGGCCTTCCGGGCGTGCAGATCCGCTCGGCCCGCGGGTGCGACATCGATCGCGCCACCCCGCCGCTGGCCGTGCGCCTGGCGGTGGAGGTGTACGCCGTGTCGGGCTTCGACGGCGAACCGGTGGCCACGCTGGCCTGCCCCGACGGCGTGATCCGGTGGATGGAGCAGCCACCAGGCACCGCCCCCGGGGAACCGTTCTGCTACCGGGCGACGGGCACGTTGGACGTGGAGGAACCCGGCGGGCACCGGTTCTCCCTGGCCCAGGCCACCCCGTCACGGCTGCGCGTCAACGGCAACGTCGTGCTCGACGGTGCGGCCCATCCGCCGCCGCCCGGTGGCACCGACTTCTTCGGCCTGGCCAGCCAGCAGATGACCGCCACGGTGGTCCTGTCGCCCGGCCCGGCCGAGATCGTCGTCGAGGGGTTCAGCGACGGCCGCTCGGCGCTCCCGGGGCTCAGCGTGTTCGGCACGAGCATCGGCCACCGGGTGCCGCTCGGCGACGACCCGCTGGGCGACGCGGCACGGCTCGCTGGCGCCTGCGACGTGGCGGTCGTCGTGGTGGGGACCACCGACGAGTGGGAGCACGAGTTCGCCGACCGCGCCACGATCCACCTGCCCGGCGAGCAGGACGAGTTGATCCGCCGGGTGTGCGCGGCCAACGATCGAACGATCGTGGTCGTCAACGCCGCCGGGCCGGTGCTGATGGACTGGGCCGACCTCCCGGCTGCCACCCTGGTGACCTGGTTCGGCGGCCAGGAGATGGCCCCGGCGCTGACCGACGTGCTCCTCGGCCGCCGCGAGCCCGGCGGGCGGATGCCCTTCACCGTGCCCCGGCGTGCCGAGCACGACCCGGCACGCGGCAACTTCCCCGGCGAGAACGGCGAGGTCCGCTATGGCGAGTCGATCTTCGTGGGCTACCGCGGCTACGAGCACCGCGCCCTGCCGGTGCGCTATCCGTTCGGGTTCGGCCTTGGCTACACCACGTTCGACATCGGCCCGCCCGTGCTCTCCGTGGACACCGTTACCACGCGAAGCCTGGCTCACCACCCGGTGCGCGTCAGCGTGGCGGTGACCAATACCGGGACGCGAACCGGCAGCGAGGTCGTCCAGGTGTACGTCGCCCCGCCACCCGGCCCACTGGCCAGGCCCGCCCAGGAACTGAAGGGCTTCGCCAAGGTCACCCTGGCCCCCGGGGAGCGGGGCGAGGTCACCATCGACCTCGATGATCGGGCCTTCGCCGCCTACGAGCCCGGCCAGCCCGACTACGCCGCGCTCGAACCGGTGATCGGCGACGTCGCCTGGATGATCGGTGGCGGCCGCCCGCTCCCCCGCCGGAGGGCCCCGGGCTGGGTGATCGAGCCGGGCACGTACGAGATCCGGGTCGGGCGCTCGTGCGCCGACATCACCGGGGTGGTCCCGCTGGTGATCAGCGCCGCCCCGTCGGCCTGACTCGTTGCCGTCGGCGGCAGACTGCGTAGTGTTCTGCCCACGTTCCGGTCGAACCACGGGGGTAGGTCATGCGTCTCAAGGGCAAGGTTGCCTTCATCACTGGCGCGGCTCGCGGCCAGGGCCGCAACCACGCGGTGCGGATGGCGCAGGAGGGCGCCGATCTCATCCTCGCCGACATCTGCGCGCCGGTGGCGGAGAACCTGATCCGCCCCTCCACCCCCGAGGACCTGCAGGACACCCTGGCGGCCATCAAGAACGTGCGCAGCGACACCCGGGTCGTCGCCCGCCCGGCCGACGTGCGTGACCCGGCGGCCCTCGGCGACCTGGCCGACGAGGCCGTCGCCGAACTCGGCAGGCTCGACATCGTGGTCGCCAACGCCGGCATCCTGAACTACGCCGAGTTCGAGGACTACACCCTGGAGATGTTCCAGGCCTGCGTCGACGTCTGCCTCACCGGCGTGTTCAACACCTGCAAGGCGACGATCCCGCACATGATCAGGGCTGGCAACGGTGGCTCGGTGATCCTGGTCAGCTCCAGCGCCGGGTTGAAGGGCCAGCCGTTCACGCCGGGTTACACCGCCGCCAAGCACGGTGTGGTGGGGCTGGGCAACGGCCTGGCCAACGAGCTCGGGGTCCACGGCATCCGTGTCAACACCCTGCACCCCGCGGGCATCCTGACCCCGATGGGCGAGGCGCCGGGGCTGATGGACATCATCGGCCGCCACGCCCAGACCATCGGCCCGCTGTTCATGAACACGCTGCCCTACGAGATGATGGTCCCCGACGAGACGTCCAACGCGGTCATCTATCTCGCCAGCGACGAGTCACGGTGTGTGACCGGCCTGCAACTCAAGGTCGACGCCGGTACCTGCAACCGCTGAGCTGCGCCACTGGGGGATCCGCCCCGGGCCTGGCATGCTGCTGGCATGTTGCTGACCGATCTGCGGATCTTCACCGAGCCACAGCAGGGCGCCACCTACGACACGCTGCTGAACGTCGCCCGGCGCGCCGAGCACCTCGGCTTCGGGGCCTTCTTCCGCAGTGACCACTACCTGGTGATGGGCGGCGACGACGGCCTGCCCGGGCCCACCGACGCGTGGATCACCCTGGCCGGCCTGGCCCGGGAGACCTCGACGATCCGCCTCGGCACGCTGGTCTCGCCGGTGACGTTCCGCGGCCCCGGGCTGCTGGCCATCAGCGCCGCCCAGGTGGACCAGATGAGCGGTGGCCGGGTGGAGCTCGGCCTCGGCGCCGGGTGGTTCGAGGCCGAGCACTCGGCGTACGCGTTCGGCTTCCCGCCCGTCGGGACGCGGTTCGACATGCTCGCCGATCAACTGGCGATCATCGACGGGCTGTGGTCCACGCCGGTGGGCCAGACGTTCACCTACCACGGCCGGGCGCACCACGTGGTCGACTCCCCCGGGTTGCCCAAGCCCGTGCAACGGCCAGTGCCCATCGTCATCGGTGGCCGCGGGACGACGCGCACCCCGGCGTTGGCCGCCCGCTACGCGGCGGAGTTCAACCTGGCCTTTGGCGCCATCGACGAATTCAGCTCGGCCTGCGCCCGGGTCACCCAGGCGTGCGGCACGATCGGGCGAGCAACCCCTCCGGTGTTCTCGGCCGCGCTCGTCGTCTGCGCCGGTGACACCGAGGCCGAGGTCACCAGGCGTGCCGCAGCCATCGGCCGGGCACCCGACGAGCTTCGGCGCAACGGTGCTGCTGGCACGGTGGACGAGGTGGCCGCCACGCTGGCACGGTGGCGCGACGCAGGCGCCGAGCGGATCTACCTGCAGGTGCTCGACCTCGATGACCTGGACCACCTCGACCTGATCGCCGAGCGCATCGCGCCGCTGCTGGCCCGCTGATCCAGGTCCCCCGACAACGACCGACGATGTCCACGATCGTCTTCTTCCACGCTCACCCTGACGACGAAGCCATCTTCACCGGCGGGACGATCGCCCTGCTCACTGCCGCCGGGCTGCGGGTGGTCGTGGTCATCGCCACCGGCGGGGAGGCCGGCGCGGCCCACGACGGCCCCGCCACGCTGGCCGAGCATCGGGCCGCCGAGACCGTCGCCGCCTGCGCCCATCTCGGGGTGCAGCGGGTCGAGTTCCTCGGCTACCGGGACTCTGGCATCGCCCAACCAGGTGACGCGCTGGCGGGCGATGCCTTCGCCGTCGCCGACGTGGAGCAGGCCGCCGCCCGGCTTGCCGCCATCCTTACCGAGGAGCGCGCCGCGGCGCTGGTGTTCTACGACGAGGGCGGGATCTACGGCCACGCCGATCACCTGGCCGTCTACCGGGTGGGCCGCCGAGCGGCGCAGCTCACCGGCATCCCCACGGTCTACGAGGCCACCGTCGACCGCGAGTACCTGCACTTCGTCGACACCCACCTGGTGGGTCTGGCGGCGCTGTCGATGCACGAGCAGGTCCCCACCGGAGTCCCCACCGTGCTGGTCTCGACCACCATCGACGTCACCGGGGTGATCGCCGCCAAGCGTGCCGCGATGGCGGCTCACGCCAGCCAGATCCCGGCCGACTCCACCGTGATGCGGCTCGACGCGGGCACCTTCGCCGCGGTGTACGGCTACGAGTGGTACCTGCGCACCGGGCCGCCCGGTCCGCTCGACGCCCTGGCCCTGTAGTCGCCGGGCCAGGGGAGGCTCAGGCCGAGGTGGACCGAGCGAACTTGCGGCTGGCCATCGTCGAGAACACCAGCGTGATCCCCACCGCCCAGGCCAGCGAGATCCACAAGTCCGCCCCGGCGGGCTGGCCGTTGTACAGCGCCCGGCAAGTGTTCGTCAGGATGGTGAACGGGTTGTTGCGCGCGATGGGCCGCAGCCACGGGGTCATCAGCTCGACGTTGACGAACGCCGAGGAGACGAACGTGAGCGGGAACATCCACATGAACCCCGCCGAGTTGGCCGCCTCCACCGAGCCCACCGACAGCCCGATCAGCGCGGCGATCCAGCTGAACGCGTAGCTCCACAGGAACATCAGTGCGGTGGCCCCGATGGCGCCTGCGGCGCTGCCCTCGAAGCGGAACCCCACGAGGAAGGCGACGATCAGCATCACCGCGAACGTGATCAGGTTGCGCACCACGTCGGACAGCGTCCGCCCGACGAGCACGGCCGAGGGATACATCGGCAGCGATCGCAGCCGGTCGATGATCCCCTTGCTGAGGTCGTCGGCCACGCCGATACCCGTAAAGGCCGAGTTGAACAGGATGGTCTGAGCGAAGATGCCGGGCATCACGTACTGCACGTAGTCGATGGGCACATTCACCGAGCCCTTGAACACGAACACGAACAGGACGATGAACATGACAGGCTGGATCGTGGCGAAGATCAACAGTTCGACGTTGCGCGGGATGGCCCGCAGATGGCGGGTCGCCTCGGTCCAGCTGTCCTTCAGCATCCACGTCCACCCCGTGGGCGCTTCGTACCGATCAGCGGCGCCCAGGGTGGCGGCCGGGCTCGGCGGGTTCACGACGCCTCCTCGGTGGCGTCCTGCGTCGCCGCATGGCCGGTGAAGGCGAAGAACACGTCGTCCAGGGTGGCCGCGGTGCTGCCCACGTCACGGACGTCGATGCCCGCGGCGTCAAGATCACGCACTACTGCCGGGACCGAACCGCCGATCCGAGCCACCGGGACCCGCAGGGTGCGGCCCTCGTCGGCGCGGGTGATCTCCGCGGACGCCCGGGCTTCGAGGGCGGCGATCGCCCGCTCGGCGTCGGCGGCATCCACCAGCTTGACCGTGACGTGATCCCCGCCGATCTGGCGCTTCAGCTCCGCGCTGGTACCCCGGGCGATGACCCGCCCGTGGTCGATCACCGCGATCTGGTCGGCCAGCTCGTCAGCCTCGTCCAGGTATTGCGTGGTCAGCAGCGTGGTGGTCCCGCCGCGGACCAGTTCGGCGATCAGCTCCCAGACACCCTGGCGGCTGCGCGGGTCAAGGCCGGTGGTGGGTTCGTCGAGGAACAGCACCGAGGGTCGGGCGATCAGGCTCATGGCGATGTCGAGGCGCCGGCGCATGCCACCGGAGTAGCCCTTGACCACCCGCTTGCCGGCGTCGACCAGGTCGAACCGCTCCAGCAGGTCGGCGCCGCGCTGGCGGGCCAGCTTGATCGGCATGTGGTACAGCCGACCGACGTGTTCGAGGTTCTCCAGCCCGGTGAGCCGCTCGTCCACCGCGGCGTACTGCCCGGTGAGGCCGAGGCGGGCCTTGGCGCGCATCGGCTCGGCCACGACGTCGATGCCGTCGATGAACGCCCGGCCCTCGTCCGGGCGGATCAGGGTGGTGAACACCCGGGCGGTGGTCGTCTTGCCGGCCCCGTTGGGCCCGAGCAGGCCCAACACCTGGGCCCGCTCCACCTGCAAGTCGACGCCGTCGAGGGCCACGGTGGCGCCGAACCGCTTGCGCAAGCCCTCGGCGCGCAGCGCCGGGCCGTCATCGGCGTGCAGGGTGTGGAGGGTCATGGACGGTCACCGTACCGGCCTGGAGGGCGTCGATCACCTGGATAAAACGCCCGTCGTCGGCGGGGTCGGCCGGCGGCATTAGCACGATCCCGGTGGCGCGGTCCTCGTAGCGGGCGAGCAACGTCGCCGCCAGGGTGTCATAGGTGGCGATCGGCGCCAGCTGCTGCAACATCTCGTCGGTCACCAGGCGGTCCAGCAGATGCCACGCGTCGTCACGGATCAGGCGGCGCAGCTCGGCGCCGAGCCCCGCCCAGCCGTACAGCTCCAGCGTGCGCTCGTACGCCGGGGTGCTGTACAGGAAGGCCAGCAGCTTGCGCTGCCGTTCGAGCTCGGCGGCCAGGGCCTCGTCGTCACGCCCGGTGATCACGGGAGTGGCGCACACGACGCCGATGTCGTGCACCGGGCGGCCGGCGCGCCTGGCGCCCTCGGCCAGGTTCGGCCGGGTCACCGCGTCGATGAACCGCGGGCTGGAGTTGGTGGGGTGGGTGATGAACCCGGCGGCGCGCTGGCCGGCCAGACGGCAGATGCCCGGGTTCACCCCACCGAGCCACAGCTCGGGCGCCGTGGTGTCCGGATCGGGGCCGGGGTGGAAGTAGGGCTGCATCCGCCGGATGCGGTAGTGGGCGCCCTCGACCTTCGGGGTCGCCCCGCTGGCGAAGGCCGCGAAGCAAGCCTCCACCACGTCGAGGTACTCGGCCATCCGCGGCACAGGATCAGCCCACGGCATCGCGTAGCGGTCTTCGATGTTCTGGCGGATCTGCGTGCCGAGGCCGAGCTCGAACCGCCCTCCCGAATAGGCGGCCAGGTCCCACGCGGTGTAGGCGGTGAGGGTGGGGCTGCGGACGAAGGCCACCGCCACCGAGGTCCGCACCGTGATCCACGAGGTGTGCTCGATGGCCAGCAGGCTGACGGCGAGCGAATCATGAATCGTCTCGGAGATCTGCAACCCGTCGAACCCCAGCGCCTCGGCGCGCCGGGCCGCCGCGGGGACCTCGCCGACGGGCAGGCGAGGATCCATTCCGGCGTAGACCAGCACCTGCCCACCGTAACCCCGGGCGGAGACGGCGTCATGACGGTGGCTACGTTGAGCGGATGGCTTCGCCACAGCACATCACCACCCGACTGGCCACCTCCGAGGCCCGCTTCGTCACCTACCCGACGCCGGGCGCCGGGGCCCCGAACGTGGTGATGGTGGTGCTCGACGACGTCGGCTTCGCCCAGCTCGGACCGTTCGGTGGCGGGATCGCCACCCCGAACATCGACCGCCTCGCCGCCGCCGGGTTGCGCTACAACCGGTTCCACGTCACTTCTATCTGCTCGTCGACCCGGGCAGCACTGCTGACCGGACGGAACCACCACGCAGTGGGGATGGGGCTCACCCAGGAGACCGTCCTGGGATTTCCCGGCTACACCGGGCGCATCCCCCAGTCGGCCGCCACGCTGGCGCGGATCCTGCGCGACAACGGGTACAACACGATGGCCGTCGGCAAGTGGCACCTCGCCGCCCGCGGCGAGTACTCGGCGTCGGGGCCATTCGAGCGCTGGCCGCTCGGGTTGGGGTTCGAGCGCTACTACGGCTTCCTCGGCGCCGAGACCAGCCAGTGGGCGCCGCAGCTGGTGCGCGACAACACCTCCGTGTCGCCGCCGCGCTCGGCCGAGGACGGGTACCACCTCACCGAGGATCTGGTGGACGAAGCCATCGCCATGATCCACAACCAGCAGCAGGCCGCGGCCCGCAAGCCGTTCTTCCTCTACGTCGCCCCGGGGGCGATGCACGCCCCGCACCACGTGTCCGAGGAATGGGTCGCGCCGTACGCCGGCCGGTTCGACGACGGCTGGGAGGCGTGGCGGGAGCGGGCCTTCGCCCGCCAGCTGGCCGAAGGGATCGTCCCGCCGGGCACGGTGCTGACACCGCGCCCGCCGTGGGTGCCGGCGTGGGAGTCGTTGAGCACCCAGGAGCGGCGGGTGTTCGCCCGGTACATGGAGGTGTTCGCCGGGCTCCTGACCCACACCGATCACCATCTCGGGCGGCTGTTCGACGCCCTGGACCAGCGCGGCATCGCCGGGAACACGATGGTCATGGTGCTGTCGGACAACGGCGCCAGCGCCGAGGGCGGGCGCAACGGCACGCTGAACGAGGCCGCGGCGTGGATGGGCGTGCCGTCCGACGTCGCCGACACCGCCCACCGGCTGGCCGACATCGGCGGCCACGACACCTACAACCACTACCCGTTCGGCTGGGCCTGGGCGGGCAACGGGCCGATGCGCCTATGGAAGCGCTACGCCTGGCTGGGCGGAGTGCGCACGCCGCTGATCGTGCGCTGGCCGGCCCGGATCACCGACGCCGGCGCGGTGCGCCCACAGTTCTGCCACGCCGTCGACGTGCTGCCGACGGTGCTTGCCGCGGCCGGCGTGGAGGCCCCAACGGAGGTGGACGGCGTGGCCCAGCAGCCCATCGACGGGCGGTCGATGCTGGCCTCGTTCACCGACGCCGATGCAGGCGAGCACCGCGACCTGCAGTACTTCGAGATGTGCGGGTCCCGCGGCCTGTACCTGGACGGCTGGAAGGTGGTCACCGATCACGTCGCCAACCAGTTCGACGAGCGCTCGTTCATCACCGGCAGCCATGACTTCGACACCGACCGCTGGTCGCTGTTCCATCTCGACTCGGACTTCTCCGAATCCACCGATCTCGCCGAGCAGTACCCCGAGCGCGTCGCCGAGATGGAGCGAGTGTGGACCGAGGAGGCCTGGCGCAACCAGGTGTTCCCGATGTACGAGTTCCCGGCGTCGCTGGCCCACATCCATCCGGGCGAGTTCCCCCCGCCGGCCGCGGTGATGCTGATGCCCGGCGCTGCGCCGGTGGTGGAGAGCCAACTGCCGTCGACGATGGGCGGCTTCACCCTGTCGGCCCAGGTCACCGTGGAGCACGGGGCCACCGATGGGATCATCACCGCGCTCGGCGATCACCATGGCGGGTGGGCGTTCTATGTTGTCGACGGGCGGCCGACAGCCACCTTCGCCCTGTACAGCGCCACCGTGCGTGTCAGCGCGCCGGACCCGCTGGCCCCCGGTTCGCATGACGTCTCGCTGCGCTACGAGGCCGGCCGCCGGGCGCGGGTGGTCATCGCCGTCGACGGCCACGACGTCGCCGAGGCCGCCCAGCCGGCGATGCTGTTCCTGCCGAACATCTCCACCGCCGGGCTCGGGATGTTCGTCGGCCGTGACGAGGGGCTGGCGGTCAGCGCCGACTATCGCCCACCGTTCGCCTTCGCCGGGACCATCCACCGCGTCACCCTCACCTCCGCCGCGCCCGGGTCACGCCCCGACCCTGACTCCGAGATCCGCGCCGCCTTCGCCGCCGACTGACCCGCATGGGCGCGAATCCTTCGAAAACCCGAAGTTGGCGCGCCCAAGTGACCCGGGCTCGCCTCACTCCCGCTCGCATGGGCGCGAGAACTCCACATATCCGAAGTTGACGCGCCCATGCGGCGAGCCAGGGGTCAGTACAGGGCGCCGGGCCCGACCGAGGTCGCCGAGGTGGCCGAGGTCGCCGAGGTCGCCGAGGTCGCCGAGTCACGGGCCGCGGCCAGCTCGCGGTCGAAGCCGGTGCGCAGCGCCAGCAGATCACTGGTGACCGTGATCATCCGAAACCCCTGGCTGCGGCGCAGCGGGGTGAGCGCCCCGGTCGAGTGGATCCCGGGCACCACGCCATGGCGCCGGCACCCGGCGACGATGGCCGCCAGAGCGTCGTCGAACAGCGGGTTGCCTTCGTTGCCGGACGGGCCGAGCCCGAGGCTGATGGCCAGGTCGGCCGGGCCCACGTAGATGGCGTCGACGCCCGCCACGCTGAGGATGTCGTCGAGGTTGGACAGTGCCTCGGCGGTCTCGATCATCGGGATCACCGTGACGGTCTCGGCGGCCCACGCCCGGTTGTCGGGGTGGCGCATCCCGGCCAGGACCGGTCCCCAGCTGCGGCTGCCGTCGGGCGCGTAGCGGGCGGCGCGGACGACTGCGTCGGCTTCGGCCCGGGTGTTGACCATCGGCACGATGACGGCGTGGGCCCCGGCGTCGAGGGTCTTGCCGATGATCCCCGGTTCGTTCCACGGAACCCGCACGACCGGCGTGCCACCGCTCAGTTCGATGGCCTGGATCATCGATACCGACGACTGGTAGTCGATGACGCCGTGCTGGGTGTCGACGCACACGTAGTCGACGGGTTGGCGGGCAGCGCTCTCGGCAATCACCGAGCTGGGTGTGCTCAGCCACAGACCGAGCGTCTCCCGTCCGGCCGTCCAGTTTGCTCGCAGGCCATCGGTCATGGCTGCACGTCCTTATGGGTGGTGGGTTGGCCTGGCGCGGCAACCACGTCGGCAGGCCGTCCCGACAGCACGGCCAGGGCGTTGGCAATCGAGTGCTCGTACAGCCGCCGCCGGCCCGCCACGGTGGACGAGGCCACATGGGGCGTGACGATCACGTCGTGGCGGCGCAGCAGCGGATGACCTGCCGGCAGCGGTTCTGGTTCGGTCACGTCCAGCCCGGCGCCGGAGAGGTGGCCGCTGTTCAGCGTGGCGATGAGCGCGTCGTGGTCGACCAGGCTGCCACGGGCGCAGTTGACCAGGTACGAACCGGACTTCATCCGCTCGAAGGCCGAATCGTCGAACAGGTGGTGGGTGGATGGGATGGCCGGGGCGTGGATCGACACGACGTCGGACGACGCCAGCAACTCCTCGAAGTCCACCATGGTGACCCCGGCGACGCCCGGTTCGGTGACCAACGGGTCGGTGGCCAGCACCCGCATGCCCAGTGCCTGCGCGGCCACGGCAACGCGCGAGGCGATCCGCCCGAATCCCACCAGGCCAAGCGTCCGCCCGTCCAGTTCCATCGCCCGGCCCACCGGTTCGGCCTTCAGCCCCTCCCTGGCACGGCCGGCCTCGCGCATCAGCTGCTTGGTGGTAGCGAGGAGCAACGCCATGGTGTGCTCGGCCGTCGACACCGTCGGACCGAACGGGGTGTTGCACACGGTGATTCCGGCACGCACCGCTGCGTCGACGTCGACGTTGTCATAGCCGACACCGACGCGCGAGATCACCTTGGCCATCGGGGCGTGGGCGAACGCCGTGGCGTCCCAGCGCCGGGTGGCGCCCACCAGCAGCGCATCTGCGGTGTCGAGGCCCTCGTCACTGCCAAGACCAACGAGGACGGCCCGGCCATCCACCAGGTCACGGTAGGCGTCAGGGAAGCGGTGATCGACGAACACCGTCGGCAACAGTCGTGGACTCATCGGGACCCATCATCGTGTGTTGGCAGGGCTCGGGCCGGTTCCCAGGCCAGCAGCACCAGCCCGGCCAGCAGCACCGGCACCGCCAGGTACGCACGACGAACGTCGCTGACCTCGCGCAGCGCGATCATCAGCGCCGGAGCAGTCAGCAGGGCGAACCCCGACGCCAGCGAGCCACGCGTCGACCCCTGATCCGGAGCGCTCGGGAAGCGGGCCAGCAGCGCGCTCGACCCGGGAGGGGTACAGCGGTGCGGCGCCGAGCCCGGCGACGAGGATGCCGAGCACGGACACCCACGGATTGCCGACTGCCCAGAACAACACGAAGCCGATCGTGATCATCGCCGCACTGGGAAGGACCCCGCCAGACGGCCGGCGCATGCCCACCAGGAACCGCCCGGCGGTCATCCCGACACCCCACACGGCGGCGCCCGCTGCGGCGGCCGCAGTGGACAGCCCGCGCTCGTCGTGCAGGAAGGTGGCGGCGAAGTACGAGAAGCAGAACTCGACGACGATGCCGAGCCACAGCACCATCCACGGCCGCCACCAGGTGGCCAGGGAGGGGATGTCGGCGGCGGATCGTTCGGGCGCGCCGGACTGGCGCGTGGCGCGCCGAGCGCGCCACGCGCCACGGTCGACCGTTGTGCGCAGCAGCACCACGCTGCCAACGGAGGCGACACCGAGCGGGACCGCCATCCCGGGGAGCCAGCCGATGCCCAGGGCGATGGTCCCGCCCACCGCCGCCGGCCCGGCGATGCTGCCCAAGCTCGACCAGGCATTGGCCCGGGTCAAGACCTGCTCCACGTCGTCTGGGCGAGCGGTCGCCAGGACGCCGGGCAGGTAGCGGATCAGCAACGCCACGGCGAGTGCTGCGGCGATGGCGCCGAGCAACCCCACTGCGCGCCACGCCGTGACACCCATCAGCCCGACGCCCGCGGCGGTGCCGATCACGCCGATGATCAGCGCGCGGTGATGTGGGGTCCCCGGTCCTTCGGCACGGTGCCGGCGCACCGACACCAGCCCCGTCGCGGCGATGACGGCCCCGGGCAGCAGCGGGTACAGGCCAGCGATCCCGCCGATCTGGTCGCGCAGCTCGGGCAGTGCCGCGCCGAGCCCGGCGAGGAACCACCCGACCACGGCATAGGCCACGTAGCTGCCGGCCACCATCGCCGACACCGGACCCGACGCTGGCTCAGCCACGGGCGCACGATCGGACTCGCCCGACCGGGGCGCTGACACCGGCGACGGATCGGGCGCGGCGTCGAGCACAGCCGACGAGCGTAGGCGACGATGGCACCATCCCCGGCGGGCCGCCGCCACCACGCTCACGGGCCCGCCCGACTCACTGCCGCGGGTCGATGTGCACCTTCGGCCCCGCACCCGCGCCAGGAGGGCGGCGGCCCTCGAGGATCGCCCCGGTCTCACCCAAGGACACCGTGGCCGCGATCAGCGGCCTGGGGTCGACTGCGCCGGTGGCATAGGCACGAATCGCCCCGGCCAGCCCGAACGAGCCGGCGAGCAGCCCGACTGCGTGCAGGTCCTTCATCACCAGGCGGCGGCTGTCCACCGTGGAGGGCTCGGCCGCAACGCCGACGAGGACAACCCGCCCGCCCGGTTCCACCACCTCGACGGCAACGCCAGCCGACGCCGCCGACGTACTGGCGTCGACGGCGGCCCCGAACCCGAGCGATGGAAGATCGGCCGTGGTCCAGGCGCCGTCGGCACCGAGGTCGACGGCCAGATCCAAGGTCCGCCGGTCGATGCCGAGCACGTGGACCTCGATCCCCTGTGCCTTGGCGAACAGCGCGGCGAGCAGCCCGATGGTTCCCGAGCCGATGATCAGGAGCCTGTCCCCGCCAACGAGCCCCGAGGCGTCGACTGCCCGCCAGGCGTTCCCGCCCGGCTCGATCATCGCCCCGCAGGCCGGATCGATGGTGTCGGGGAGGACGTGAACTGCGCCGGCTGGCGCGCCGACCTGCTCGGCCACGGCGCCCGGCCACCCGCCACGCAGACCGATCTCGAAGCGCTCGGCGCAGATGTTGTGGCGCCCGGCCCGGCATCTGGCGCAGTCGCCGCACCCCAGCATCGTGTCGGCGGTGACCCGCCGGCCGATCCACGCCGGGTCGACGCCCGCACCCACCGCGCTGATCCGGCCGCACCATTCGTGGCCGATGCGCATCGGATACTGGGCCTCACCCGACTCGAGGTAGGCCATGTGCCCGCTGAGGACCTCGACGTCGGTGCCACATACGCCCGCACGCTCGACGTCGACAACGACGTGCCCGGCGGCGGCGTGAGGCGGCTCGACCTCGGTGACCTCGTAGCGGCCCGGCGCAGTGATGACGAAGGCGCGCATCACAGCCCTGCCCAGGTAGGACTCGGCAGTCCGGCGACCCCCGGCTGGGCGATGAACAGCCGGCCGGACAGCGGGTACCGGTCACGATCCGCCGCGGACAGCTGCGAGCACGACGTGGTGATCACCATCGTCGACAGGTCATCGCCAGCGAAGGTGACGCTGGACGTATGCGGCGCGTCCACCTCGACCACGCCGATCTGCTCACCCTCGGGGTTGTAGCGGCGCACCTCGCCGACGCCCCACACCGCGACCCACACCATGCCGTCGGCGTCGACACAGAGGCCATCGGGCCCACCACCTGGCGAGACGCCCGCCAGGTCGATGAGCACGCTTCGCCGGCCGACGCGCGCCGCCGGCCGCCTCGTACGGCCTGGACCACACCACCCCGGGCACACTGTCGACGCTGTACATGGTGCGCCCGTCGGGCGACCAGCCAAGCCCATTGGACAGCGTCAGGTCGTCATCGAGCACCGTGATCGTCCCGTCGTGCTCCACCCGCATCAGCACCTCACGCCCTCGTCGACCGTCGAGGGCCAGCGACCCCACGATCAGCCGGCCCGCGGGATCGCAGGCCCCGTCGTTGAGCCGGCTTCCCGCGGGGGTCGGCAGAGCGAGCGAGCGGACGACGGCACCCGTCTGGCCGTCGACCACCCTCAGGTCACGGCTGGCGCCAACGGCGAGCGTGCCGTCTGGACCGGGAATCACGCGGCCCACCGTGCGATCCACGACGAAACGGCGCCGCACCGCGACCCGCCCCTCCGACACCGCCCCGGTGTAGACCGCGCCGGCGTCGATGTCCACCCACAGCAATCGCCCGCCGCCGGCGGTGGGCAGATCCCACACCGGCCCCTCGGCCAGTCCGAATGCCTCGTCGGTTGCTGGGGTTGCCGTCGCACGGATGCCCCGGAATGTAGCCGCCCGCCCCATCGCAGCCCACCCCTGGTCGCCCGACTCCAGCGGGCCGCTCGCTAACGTCGGGCCATGCGGCTGACCGACGAGCAGGTTGCAACGTTCGAGCGTGATGGCTTGCTCGTCCTGCCCGGACTGTTCGCGCCCGGTGAGGTTGAGGCGATGCTCGCTCGGCTGCCGCGGCTGTTCGACGAGCGCCGGCCGGAGAACTTCCGGGAGAAGGCCACTGACGTCGTCCGCACCGCGATGGGCCTGCACCTGCGAGATGACGTGTTCGCCGCGGTTGTTCGTGACCCACGCCTCGTGGAACCCGCCCGGCAGCTCCTCGGGGTCGACGAGCTCTACATCCAGCAGGTGAAGGTCAACGCCAAGGAGGCCTTCACCGGCGAGCAGTGGCAATGGCACTACGACTTCGCCACGCACCACCACGAGGACGGGGTACCCGAGCCGCTGGCCCTCAACCTGCACGTCTTCCTCGACGAGGTCACCGAGTTCAACGGTCCGCTGTACTTCGTCCGGGGCTCCCACGTGGACGGCCCAGCCCCGACGGCGCTGGACGTCACCACCACGAGCTATCCGCTGTGGACCGTGACCGGTGACGTCGTCGGCCCACTGGCAGCGCGCGGCGGTCTGGTGTGCCCAAAGGGCCCGGCGGGCACCGTGCTGATCTTCGGTGACACGCTCGTTCATGGCTCGCCACCGAACATGTCGCCCTGGCCGCGGCGCATCTTCTCGCTGATCCTCAACCCCGTCAGCAATGCCCAGACCACCTTCGCTCGCCCGGATCACCAGCATCATCGTGACTTCTCCCCGGTGAGCGCCGGCTGAGCCGCCGCGGCGCCGGGTCCCTGACCCCGCCCGCGGTTCGGACCGGCCCGCACCCGGCGGCCGTCCGGGAGGTCGAACGTGATCTGGTGATGGCCTTCGATGGTCATCCGCCAGCCGTCGTCGTGGACGGCGTGGTGGTGGGCCGAGCACAGCGGCGCCAGGTTGGCCAGATCGGTCGCGCCGCCCGCCTCCCACCAGTCGACGTGATGCATGATGCACACGTCGAACGGCGCCGCGCACTCGGGCACCGCGCACGTGGCGAACAGGGCGCGCAGCACGACACGCTGGTCCAGCGTGGCGAGACGCGCCTCACGGCCGCGATCCAACCTGCCTGGTGCGGTCACCACTCGGGCACCGTCGAGCGCCACCGTACGGTGGTCAGCACGCGCCGCCAGTTCTACGACCGCAGACCTGGGGATGTCGACCGGCATCCCCCAGTCCACCACCGGCCGGGCGGCATCCGGATTCCGGGCGTCCACGACGGTGACGAACATCGGCCGGCTAGGGCTCCCCCCGCCACGTCCGTCGAGCATTCCCAGCAAGGCGTGTGCCTGGAGGAACTGCTGGCGATGCACGGGATCCAGGGGCGCACCGTCGGCCAGCTGCCCTCCGTGGAACAGCTCCTCGGTGGCAGTGCGGATCCGATGGGCCAACTGCACACCGGAGACGGGGTCAAGCGCCAGCTTCCAGTGGTGCATCCCGTCCTCACCGTCCACCCAGGACGTCAGCCGGACAAGCCCGCGTTGCCTGGCGAGCCGGGCGCTCGCCGCGTTGTCGTCGACCAGCGTCCACTCGACGCGCCGCAGGTGCTCAGCGAAGCGTTCGGGAGAGGTGGCCACCGCGACATCGACCAGCGCGTCCGTGGTGGCCAACAGCTGGCGTTGCTGTTCGGGGTTCAGCCGATGCAACGCCCGACCGAGCGCATCGACATGACCGATCGAGACGTCACCGGCACGGAGGGCCCCCGCCATCTCCCGCGCCCGTTCGGTGACCTGCAGGCGGCGCATCACGTCGCCGCCCTCGCGCAGGTTGGTCCGTCCAGAACGGGCCAGGTCAACAGCCGGTGTCGACGACAGGGCGCGCAACGCCGCGGCACACCGCAGGCGTTGCGCCTCGATCATCGCTCCAAGGCGGCTGATCGCCGCCAGCGCCGACTCGACCGCACCACGATCGGCGCAACCCGCCGAGACGGCCATGACCCGGTCGAGCAGTTCGTGTGGATTGGTGGTGTTCATCGTGCTCCCCGAAGCGCTCGCCGCGTCGGCCTCACTGGACTGTTGGCCACCGCGTGAGTGGCGATCTGCTTGGGGAAGCTGACATCAGCGTACAGGATCGAACTGATGTTCGCAACCCCCACTTCCGAGAAATATCGAGCCCACGGTCTCGTAGCCTCGGCCGCGATGACCGACGACGCCTCACCCGACCGCCCCGTCCGCTGGGGCGTGCTGTCCACTTCGGGCTTTGCCGAGCGCACGTTCATACCCGGCCTGCGCAAGTCCCCGATCATCGAGGTCGCCGCCGTTGCGTCGCGCTCCGCCGAACGAGCCGAGGCGTTCGCCCAGCGGTGCTCCATCCCGGCCGCCTACGCCACCTACGAGGACCTCCTGGCCGACCCGACCATCGAGGTGATCTACAACCCGCTGCCGAACTCGATGCACGTGGAGTGGACCCGCCGCGCCGCCGAGGCCGGCAAGCACGTGCTGTGCGAGAAGCCGATGGGACTCGAGCGCGGCAGAACTCGACCGCGCTCGTGGCGCTGGCCTCCCGCGTACATGTCGCCGAAGGGTTCATGGTTCGCTTTCACCCACAGTGGTCCGAGTCGCGGGCGCTCGTGCGTTCCGGGCGGTTGGGCCGCGTCAGCCACATGCACGTGGCCTTCGCCTACCACAACGTCGACGGCAGCAACATTCGCAACGTGGCCGAGGTGGGCGGCGGCGCCATGTATGACATCGGCTGCTACGCAGTCGTCGCCGCCCGATGGTTCATGGAGGCCGATCCCGTCCGGGTCACCGCCTTCGCCGACACCGACCCCACGTTTGGCACCGATCGGCTCACCGCAGCAATCCTCGACTTCGGCGACGGCCGGCTGTGCACGCTCCAGGTCAGCACGCAGAGCGTGTTCCACCAGCGGGTCAACGTCTACGGCGCCGCCGGCCGGCTGGAGCTCACGATCCCGTTCAACCAACCCCAGGACGACTCGGTGACGTACCTCGTCCACGACGGACGGTCTGCCCACGGCCTCGACGCCGAGCAGGTGGTCGTCCCCGCCTCCGATCAGTACACGCTGCAGGGCGAAGCGTTCTCCCGTCGGGTCCGTGCCGAGCCGCCGAGCCCGGAGGCCCTGCATGACGCGCGCACCAACATGCGCGTCATCGATGCTGTCTTCGCCTCGGCCCGGTCGGGCCGTATCGAAGCCGTAGCCCCGTAGCCCCAACCCCGCGTATCGTCGACGCGGTGACGTCCGGACCACAGTGGATGCGGGCCGCCGGGGCCCTCCTCGGGAGCGCCATCGGTGACGCCCTCGGCGCGCCGTTCGAGTTCGGCCCACCCCACCAGTTCACCCGCCGGTTCCCCTCACCGGCACGTGGTCCGCAGACCGAGATGATCGGCGGCGGCGGGTTCGGGTGGGGAGCCGGCGAGTTCACCGACGACACGCAGATGGCCGTGATCCTCGGCGAGAGCCTGCTCGCCAACGGCGGCCTCGACGGGGCCGACGTGTTCGAGCGGTTCCGGACGTGGGCCCACTCGGCGCGCGACGTCGGCTCGCAGACCAGAGCCGTGCTCGCCGGCGGTGACTGGCAGCACGCCCGCGGGAGCACTTCGAACGCACCGAGCGTGCCGCCGGGAACGGTTCGCTGATGCGAGCCACCACCTCGGCGCTCTATGCCGCGTCGGCGCCGCTATTGGAGTCGATCGGCCTCGCCCGCGCCCAGTCAGCGGTGACGCACGGCGACCCCGCCGCCGGATGGGGAGCTGCGATCTACCACGGCATGCTGCACGCGGCGCTCCGCGGTGATGACCCGATGGCTGCGCTCCCAGGGATCCTCGCCGAGCTTCCCGAACCGCACCGCTCGCGGTACACGGACCTGCTCACGGCCACCTCGCCCACTGACGACGAGCCCGCGAACGGGTCTGTGTGGACCTGCCTGGCACAGGCCGTGCGTGTGCTTCGCAACTCGTCGTCGTTCGAGGACGCGATGCGCCACGTGTGTGACGTGGGCGGAGACGTGGACACGGTGGCATGCGTGGCAGGTGGGCTGGCGGGCGGGTGGTTCGGCGTGCAGTCGATCCCGTCGCGGTGGGTCACCCACGTCCACGGTCGCGTCGGCGGCACCGCCTATCGCAGCGCCGACCTGCGGGTCCTCGCAGCTCGCCTCATCGGGCGACGACTGTCGCCGATGGCACCCGACGTGGCGCCCCGTGGGCCGGTGCAGATCCGCCCGGGGGTCTTCGCCGCCAACATTCTCGGAGCGGTGGCCACCCCCGCCGACCACGCGGTCCTGTCGTTGTGTCGGGTGGGTGATCGCTTCGCCGACCGCGCCTATCGGCGCGAGTTCTTCCTGATCGACCGGCCCGGCGCGAACCCCGGTCTGGCCGCCGTCATCGCCGACGCGGTCGCCGAGATCGACGCCTTTCGCGCCGCGGACATCCCGGTGGTCGTGCACTGCCACGCCGGTGAGAGCCGGACCGGACTCGTGCTACGCAGTTGGCTGATGCGCCACGACGGCGTCGACGCGGAAACGGCTGCCGCCGACCTGTCCTCTCGGTGGCCGCACCTGACGCGTGTCAACGACGACTTCGAAGCGCTGCTTGCCGCGGGTTGAGCGTGGGAGCCCGCACCGCCCTCGGGCGTCGGCTGAGGTTGGCCTCGGTGAGCCGTTCGGCAGGACCAGTTGGACGGCAACGCCCACGGCTGGGCTCGGATCGCCCGTCGACGAGGGCGTCGTCGCCGCCGAGGTTGAGCGCCACGAGGCGGTCGCTGTGCGGACTCGTGGAGGTTCGTTCGGGTGGTTTCGCGAGGCGGGGCAGGTCAGCCGACGTCGCGACGTGTGGTACGGACAAGGCCGGCGGCGAGCGGGACCGCCACCCAGAACAGGACCGAGACCGAGATCTGCGGAAGGTGACCGCCCCACTCGTTGCGGAGCACCCAGTTCCACGGTGTCGACATGTCGATCCACTCCGACACCAGCGAGGACGCCTTGCCCAGCAACGCAACGCCAGCAGGGAGCGCGAAGGAGGCTGCAATGGCCGCGGCGGAGCTCTGCAGCAGCGCCCCGAGCGCGACGGCGGCGAGGACGTTGAGCAGCACGTAGATCAGGTAGGAGGTGACGGTGCCTGCGCTCAGGTTTGCATGCAGGGCTCGACCCGAGGCCGATGCGATCGCGAGTCCGGCGGCGGTGACCGCTCCGCCGAAGACCGCCCCGCCTCCGCCCAGCAAGAGCGACACGGCCAGCTTGGCGTTGACGACTCGGATGCGGCGCGGTTCCTGCGTGAAGGTGGTCATGACGCTGCGTTGGGTCCATTCGCCGGTGAACATCAGGATCGCCACCACGGGCAGGAGGATCGACAGCCCGAGGGCGCCGACGCGCAGGTAGCTGGCGTAGGTCTGATCGAAGCTCGTCGGAACGAGGACCGGCACGAGCATGAGCCCGGTGGTCGACAGCGCAACGAGAGCAAGGAGCCAGCGTGCGGCGCGGGTGTCGGTGGCCTTGGTCCACTCGACCCGGACAAGCCGTGAGAACGGGATCGGCAGTGGGCCAGACGGCGCCGGCTCGATGCCGAGGGTTCGGGGGGACAGAGACGTGGTCATGCTGCAGCCTCCTGCGGCCGGGCCGCGTTGGCGGTGAGCGAGAAGAACAGCTGCTCCAACCCGTTCGTCTCGGACGGACGCAGCTCGGTGAGCAGCACGTGGTGGTCGCGGGCCACGCCGGCGACCACTTCGGTGGTCACCCGGCCGCCGGAGACGTCCACGGTGAGCGCGTCACCCGGCCCGGCGACGTAGTCGATCCGCGCCGCGTCGAGCGCCGCGGCTAGGGCGATGGGGTCGGGGCTGCGCACGAGGATCGTGGAGCTGGCCAGCAGATCGTCCAGCCGGCCGGCGGCCACCACCGCACCGCCAGCGATGACCACGAGATGATCGGCGGTGGCCTGCACCTCGTGGAGCAGGTGGCTGGACAGCAGCACCGTGCCGCCGCGGTCGGCGAAGTCACGCAGCAGCGTTCGCATCCAGGCGATGCCCTCGGGATCGAGCCCGTTCGCCGGTTCATCGAGGATCAGCGCCGCCGGATCCCCGACGAGGGCCTGGGCGACGCCGAGGCGTTGGCGCATACCGAGCGAGTAGGTCCCGACCCGCTTGTCCGCCGCGCCGGCGAGGCCGACCAGGTCCAACAGGTGCTCGACCCGCCCGAGGTGAACGTCTGCCATCCACGCTGCGATCGTGAGCGTCGACCGGCCACTGCGCCCGGGGTGCATCGCAGACGCGTCGAGCAGCAGCCCGACGACGCGCGTCGGGTTGGGCAGTTCGACGTACGGTCGCCCGTCGACGGTGGCCGTACCTCGATCGGGTCGCACCAACCCGGCGATCATCTTCAGCGTCGTGGACTTGCCGGCTCCATTGGCCCCGAGGAACCCGGTGATGGTCCCGGGTTCGCAGTGCAACGAGACGTCGTGCACGACCGGAACACTGTTGTAGCTCTTGGTGAGCGCTGTCGTCGTGATCATGTGTCCAGCGTGAACCGGCTGGTGCGCCATCGCATCGGGAGGACGGCCATGATCGGATGGCCGAGAGGAGTCGGTCCGCTGCCGTTCTTCTCGCCGTTCGTTGGTCGCAGTCTCGACGTTCGTCGATGTTGCCCGGACGCCCGGAACGGTACGCTCGTGCCGTGTCCTGGCTACGCAGATGGTGGGCCCAGACCGCCCCCACGGCGATGCTGGGGCCTGGCGACCCGGCCTACTCCGAGGCCGAGGGGCCCAGGACCACACGCGACTGGTGGGTCGACACCGTCGCGTTCGTTCTTGCCGCGGCTCTCGGCGCCCTCACCCTGAGCGTCACCGTTGCCGACACCGCCAATCGGATGTCCTCGGGGCACGTCGTCATCGACGCCGCGCTGGGGACCCTCTGCTGTCTCTCCCTGTGGTGGAGGCGGCGTTGGCCGTTCGGAGTGGCGCTGGTGTGCGTGGTGCTGGGCGCGTTCTCGACGTCTGGCACCGTTGCCGGCCTGCTCGCGCTGTCCTCGCTCGCCGTCCATCGCCACGTCCGGCCCGCCCTGGCTATCGCCGCGATGTTCCTTCCGTCGGCGGTGGTGTGCTCGATCTGGCTCGGGCGGACCAACACGTGGTCGGTGCTCCTGCCGACGCTGGCGCTCGCCGCCGCCGCGATCGCGTGGGGCATGTTCATCCGTGCTCGGCGTCTGCTCATCTCCACCCTGCGCGAGCGGGCCCGACGCGCCGAGGCCGATCAGCTCGTCCGCGCCGAACGTGCACGCCTCGCCGAGCGAACCCGGATCGCTCGGGAGATGCACGACGTGCTTGCCCACCGGATCTCCCGCGTGGCGCTGCACGCCGGGGCCCTCGAGGTTGCCCTCGACCTGCCTCCAGCCCACGTGCGGGAGAGCGCAGCGCTGTTGCGCTTGACGGCCCACCAAGCCCTCGAGGAGTTGCGCGACGTGATCGGCGTGCTGCGCGAGGAGCCCGGGCAGGAACGGCCGTCGACGGCGCCACAACCGACGCTGGCCGACATCCCGCGCTTGGTGGAAGGAACTCGTCGCGCGGGCGCGAAGATCGACTTCGAGATGCAGGTGGATGGGGCGGCTGGCGCACCCGGCCCCCTCGGTCGTGACGCGTACCGCATCGTGCAGGAAGCGCTGACGAACATCAGCAAGCACGCTCGCGGCACCCTCGCCCAGGTTCGCGTGGTGGGGGCGCCCAACCGCGGCCTGCGTGTCTCCGTTCGCAACCCGCCGGCGGTGGGCCCCCACGACCATCCGGCGCCTCCAGGTTCTGGGACGGGGCTCCTCGGTCTGCGGGAGCGGGTGACACTGGCCAATGGCGTCCTGGTGCACGGACCGGATGCTTCCGGTGACTTCGTCGTCCAGGCCGACCTGCCGTGGTGAAGATCCGGGTGCTGCTGGTCGACGACGACCCCTTGGTGCGTGCTGGCCTGCGCATGATCCTGTCGTCGTCGGACGAGCTGGAGGTCGTGGGCGAGGCCGCCGACGGCGCCGACGCCATCGCAACCGTGCAGACGTGTCGACCCGATGTCGTCCTGATGGACATCCGCATGCCCGGCGTGGACGGTATTGCCGCCACGTCGGCCCTGCGCCGCCTGGCGAACCCGCCACACGTCATCGTCCTGACCACGTTTCAGGCCGACGAGCACGTCATGAGCGCGCTGCGGGCCGGCGCCGACGGGTTCCTGTTGAAGGACACTGCGCCCACCGAGATCGTCAATGCCGTGCGCCTCGTGGCGGCGGGAGAAGCGATGCTCTCACCGTCGGTCACCCGCACCCTTCTCTCCCACCTCGGCAGCGACGAGGCGACGGACCGACGCCGCTGCGCTGCCCGGCGACTGACGTCGCTCACAGACCGGGAGCTGGAGGTCGCCACCGCAGTGGGATCGGGCGCATCCAATGCCGAGATCGCTGCGTCGCTGTTCATGAGCGAAGCCACCGTCAAAGCGCACGTCTCACGACTTCTCAGCAAGCTCGACCTGACGAACCGGGTGCAGATCGCGATTCTTGTGCACGACGCACAATCGTGACGGATCACGCGACTCGCCTCATGACGTCATCGAGCTCGCTGGTCGACGACTCGGTCCAGCCACTTGCCCGCGGCTGCAGCCGCCATCAGGGAGTGACGCGCCGGAGACGGTCGAGGAATCGAAGCGCCGCCTTGGAGGATTCACTGCGCCACAGGGCGACGACATCGCTGGGCTCGTCGCTGACTTGAGCGGAGATCGCCGCGGCCATAATGGTGATGTGTTCGTGTTGTGCCGCGAGCATCGGCGTGATGTCGATGTCGCAGATGTCGGCGATGATCAGCTTGAGAAGCATTTCGCTGCGCAGGTCGCGGAGGTGCACGACGGGTGCGGCGAGCCACTTGCGGAGCTGTGCGCGGCCGGCGCGCGTTGCGGCAAGGATGGTGCGGTTGCCGCCGGCGATGCCGGGTTCTTCGCCGACCGGTTGGATGTAGCCGCGGAAGGTGAGCTGCTCGAGTGAACGGTACGTGAGCGCGCGTGACAACGACCAGACTCG
Organism: Ilumatobacteraceae bacterium; assembly: GCA_037045185.1. Taxonomy (GTDB): domain Bacteria; phylum Actinomycetota; class Acidimicrobiia; order Acidimicrobiales; family Ilumatobacteraceae; genus JAKOUY01. Next base: position 141,198 of record JBAOHQ010000002.1, on the reverse strand, counting down.
GCCGACGTCACCGCTCGGTTTGAGGCGGGCGGCGACGGCGAACCCGTGGGTAGGCGCCGGGTAGAGGACGCCCAGGCATGCCCACTCCCCGAGGAGCAGGTGGTGTTCGCTGGTTCGTCCCACGCTCACCATCGTCGCAGTTCGCCGCTACTCAGACACTGCCGGTCCGGTCGCGGTCGGCGTGTCGTGATGCGGGGTTGTGCGGGCGGCGGGACAGGTCGAGGTGGTTCACGCCAGGTACACCTCGATGTCGGTGGCCTTGGCGGATGCGTGGATCTCGTCGCCGGGTCGGAGCTGCAGGGCTTCGAGCGAGGCTGCGGTGATCTCGGCGACGAGCGGCAGTTGGCCGTCGATCCCGATCCGGGCTCGGTCACCGAGCCGATCGATGTCCGCGATCGTGCCGAACCAGGTGTTGCGCGCGCTGGACCCGACAGCCGGCTCGCGCGACGAGCGAGATCGAGTGCGGACGGATCACCGCGAACGACAACCCGGGGAGTGCGTCGGCGATCACCACACGGGCGCCGGCCTCAGTCGTCAGCACCCCGTCTGTGACCACGCCCGTGACGAGGTTGACCCCGACGAGGTCGGCCACGTAACGCGACCGCGGATGAGCGGTCACTTCGGCGAGGGTGCCGACCTGGACGATGCGCCCGCTGTCGAGGATCGCGACCCGATCGGCGAGCGCATAGGCGTCGACGGGGTCGTGGGTGACGAGGATCCGCATCCCATCGAACGATGCGAGATGGCGGCGCAGATCCCGGCGGACACCGCTCCGTGTGCCGGCGTCGAGCGCAGCAAGCGGTTCGTCCAGGAGCAGCAGGCGCGGGTTGGTTGCGAGGGCACGGGCCAGGGCAGCGCGTTGAGCCTGCCCGCCCGACAACGCGCGCGGGCGCTGGTCCGCGTAGTCGGCGAGACGGACCCGGTCGAGCCACTCGCGAGCGATCCGACGAGCCTCCACCTTCGGGGTCTTGCGGGCGCGGAGTCCGTAGGCGACGTTCTCGAGCACGCTCATGTGTTCGAAGAGGAGGTAGTTCTGGAACACGAACCCGATCGGTCGGTTCTCCGGTTCGACGAAGGTGTCGGTCGACGGGTCGTCGACGACGACGACGTCGATCGTGATGACGCCGCTGTCGATCGGCGCGAGACCAGCCAGGCAGCGCAACACCGTGCTCTTGCCGGCCCCGTTCGGGCCGAGCAACGCGAGGAGCTCGCCGGGCTTCACGTCGAGATCGGCGTGCAGGTCGAGCGTGCCGAGCCGGAGCGCGATCTGCGCCGACAGGGTCACGCGGCCACCGTCGAGATGCGCTGGCTGGCGCGCCCGAACCACCGATCACGCAGCCCGACGAGCACGGCGAACGAGATCGCGATCAGCAACAGGGCAAGCACGATCGCCTCCTCCGGGTTGGTCTCCAGCGAGAGGTAGACCGCGAGCGGCATCGTCTGGGTCGTTCCGGGGAAGTTGCCGGCGAACGTGATCGTCGCCCCGAACTCCCCCAACGCCCGAGCCCACGCGAGCACCGCGCCGGCCGCGAGCGCGGGACGGATCGCGGGCATCGTCACCCGGCGGAACGTGTACCAGCGCGACGCCCCCAGCGTTCGCGATGCATCCTCGACCCCACCGTCGAGCTGTCGCAGCGAGGCCTCGACGGTGATCACCAGGAACGGCATCGCAACGAACGTCTGGGCGACCACCACCCCAGCAGTCGTGAACGGGAGCGTGACGTCGAACCAACGGTCGAGGTACTGCCCGACGATGCCACGTCGTCCCAACGCGAAGAACAGGGCGACGCCACCGACCACCGGTGGCAGCACCATCGACAGCGTGCACAACGCCCGCACCATCCCACGGCCCCGGAACTCGACCCGCGCCAGCAACCACGCCAGCGGCACGCCGAGCAGGATCGACAGGCCGGTCGCCCACAACGAGCAGATCATCGACAGCCGCAACGCCGTCAGGGAATCGGCCTCGGTGAGGTAATGCCACGCGTTCGACCACGGGGCCCGCCACAACAACCCGATCAGCGGCAGGGCGAAGAACAGCACCGAGACAACGGCGAGTGCCAGTACCGGGACAGGCAGACTGGCCCGCCTTCCCCGGCGCCGGCGACGACTCACGGGACCAGGAAGCCGTACGAGGTGAGGATCTTCTGACCCTGCTCGCTGTTCACGAAGTCGATGAACGCCTGCGCACCGTCGGCGTTCGCCGCCTCCTTGGTCACGGCAATCGGATACTTCGCAACCACGTTGATGTCGGCCGGGATCTCGACACCCTCCGCTGTGTCGCCAGCGGCTGTGACGTCTGTCTTGTAAACGATCCCCGCGTCCGCCTCACCCAAGGTCACCTTCGCCACCACCGCCTTGACGTTCCCCTCCAGCGACTTCGGCGTCACCGTCACGCCGGCGTTCTTGAAGATCGTCGCCGCGTACTTCCCGCAAGGAACCTCCGGGGCGCACACGACCACGATCAAACCAGGATTCGCCAGGTCGGCCACACCGGTGATCCCTTTCGGGTTGCCCGCACCGACGATGATCTCCGCCAGGTTCGTGACGAACACCACCGGTTCCGACGCGTTCTTGCCAGCGTCGGTCAGCTTCGTCATGTTGCTCAAGTCAGCCGACGCGAACACATCAGCAGGGGCGCCCTCACCGATCTGCGTCACGAGCTCCGACGAGGCCGCGAAGTTGAACGTCACCTTCGCGGCCGGGTTCTCGACCATGAACTCGTCACCGATCTCCGTGAACGCCGCCGTCAACGATGCCGCCGCGAACACGGTGATATCGCCCGTCACGGCCGGCGCAGTCGTGTGAGCGTCCGTTGCAGCCACGGCAGTGGGCACATCTGTCGTCGGCGCATCTGTGGTTGGGGCGGCCGTGGCCGCCACGGTGATCGGGGTGGTCGCCGCCGAGTCGGAGTCAGTCGACCCGCACGAAGCACCGAGGAAGCCCAACAGGGCGAGGGCAGTGGTGAGAACTCGGGTTGGCCTTCGCATCGGAGAACACAATAGTCACACACAGACTAAGCCAGCGTCACCGGCTGACCAATATCCGCTTGCGAGCTCCCGGTGGATCGTCTCGCTGGGGTACGGCTCGAACCACCGCGCCGTCTGCCTCGGCCGGATCGCGTCGTCACGATCCACATCGGCACCCAACTCTGCGTGCGACCATCGACCATCGGACGCTCGTCACCACGGCCGCCGAGGATGAGGTCGCCGACGACTCCCACGTCACCGAGACCGATGCCAAGCTCACCCCCACCGTGGTCACCGCATCCCTCATCGGGCGAGATTTTCGGTGACCACGGTGGATGCGGGGCGGGCTGATCATCCGCCCCGCGGAGGACATCGACGACTTCCAGGCCGCACCTGCACATCACGCCAGTTCTGGCGCAGTCCGGCGGGCGTCGACCCGTGTCCCGTATCCGGGGTTAGGTGGCAGTTTGCCCAGCGCCCACCGGGCCGATCGAGGAGTATGCGACACGGCAAGCGAGTGCAGAGTGCGAAGCTGCGCACGTGCCGAGCTTCGTACCTCTCGTCTGGCCCGCTCACGCCGATGCGGCGGTGAGCTTTCTGTCGTCGAACGTGTGGCCCTACCACTGGCAGCCGACCCTCACGGAGGAGCAGGCGGCCAACGTCAAACTTGTCGGAGACGACATCGAGTCGTTCTGGGTGGAGGCAGGTGACGAGACGATCGGGTTGATCCGAGTGTTCGATCTCGACGACATCGCCACCGGCAGCCCGCTGCTCGACATTCGAATCGCGCAAGCGCACCGCGGCCGAGGGGTCGGGACAGCGGCCGTCTCCTGGATCGTCGATCACCTCTTCTCTAGCTACAACGAACTTCATCGCATCGAAGCGACGACTCGTCACGACAACCGGGCGATGCAGCGAGTGTTCGAGCGTTGCGGGTTCCGCCTGGAGGGACGGCTGCTCGAAGCATGGGCGAACGCAGATGGATCACGAGCCGACACGTGGATCTTCGCCATCCTTCGACGTGAGTGGTCAGCCATCAGGCCCGGCTGACGCCACCGCCCGCCACTGTCGGTGTTGACTTCGACATCAACGAGCACCTCTGCCTCGCTGCCGCTCGGCGTGCTGGCCTGATCGCTGCGACGACATCAATCCATACCTTCGGTGCGGAGCGGGCGCTTGTAGTCGAGCGCTATGACCGGATCATCGACGACTCCGGTGCCGTCGTGCGGGTCCATCAGGAGGACCTGTGCCAGGTGCTCAGCGTCCACCCCGACCGGAAGTATGAAGTCGACGGGGGTCCAGGTGCCGAACAGCTCGGCGGGCTCATCCGTGAGGTCGCCGGATACCGCGACGTGGCGCGCGGTTCTTCGACGCCCTTGTATTCAACTGGCTCGTGTTGGCCGCAGCGGTCAGCCCGAGGAGCACCTTCCCGAAAGGGAGTGAGGGTTCGAACCGCTCCCCGGGGCACTCACTCAGCAGGTGAGCTGACGCCGCCGCAGCCATGACGGTCGGGGCGAACGCGGGACGCCCCGGCACGCGTCATCGGTCGAGCCACCCTCGAGTCACCACGGCGTCCAGAGCGCGGGCACCGGGACGGCCCACAGCCGATCGCCCAATGGGAGCACGGCGGCGCCGAGGTGCATCACCACGCCGACCGTGAACGCGTCGCCGAGCCGATCCCGCAGCAGTACGAGGTGGCGCGCATGTTCGGCGCGCGGCGTCATCGTCGCCTTCACCTCGACCCCTGCAACTGCGCCGGTCGTGCGCTGCTCGACGATGATGTCGACCTCGGGGCCGTTGCGGTCATGGAAGTGCAGGATGTCGACCGCACGGTGGTTCCAGCTCGCCTGCTTGCACAGTTCGGTCACGACGAAGCTCTCCAGCAGGAACCCGAGCTCGCGATCGCGTTCGAGCGTACCGAGTTCGCGTTCGCCGAGACCGAGCAGCGACGTCGCGAGGCCTGTGTCGACGAGGTGGATCTTGGACGCGCGCTTCGCCCGTGTTGTCGCGTTCGTCGCCCAGGCAGGTTGCAGGTGCACGAGATACAAGGCTTCGAGCAACGCGAGGTAGCGCGTCGCCGTGATCCGGCTGATCCCGACGTCGCGGGCGACCTCGGTGATCACGAGCTCACGACCACTGCGGGCCGCAAGCATGCGCAGGAAGCGTCGGAGTTCCGGCCCGGGCGTCCGTTCGACGAGCGATCGGACGGCTTCCCGGTCGATGATCTCGCTGGCGTACGACTCGAACCACCGCGACCGCGACCTCGACGACAGCGATTCGGTGACGACTTCCGGATAGCCGCCGAGCACAACCGCAGCCAGGACGTCGTTGCGGACCGGCGACGTCCAGCGGCTCGGCGGCGGCCACGACTCGGGCATCGCGAGGCGGTCCAGGAATTCCTCTCGCTCACCACGCTGCTCGCCCTGCGACAGTGGCCACAACACAGACCGACCGACACGTCCGGCAAGCGTCTCGACGCTCCGACCGACCGAGATCGAGCCGGCCGAACCGGTCAGGAGAAACTGCCCACGCCGGCGGTCGACATCCGCGGCAGCCTTGACGGCGAGCAGGAGACCCTCGCCCGCCCGCTGGAACTCGTCGATCCGAGCGGGCCGCTCGAGCGATGCGACAAAACCAGCAGCATCCTCACGAGCTCGCAGCAACAGCGCCTCGTCGTCGAGCGTGACGCTGCTCCCCTCGGGTGCCGGCAACAGGTCTCGGATCAGCGTCGACTTGCCGGTCTGACGCGCGCCACCCAGGTGCACCACCCGGAACGTGTCCAGCATCTCGAGGACCACCGACCCGATTCGACGTTCCAGCACGACCATGACCCTAGACGTTCCGCTCCCTAGAAGCTATACACATCGCTGCCACGAGTGTTCGCGGATCGCTGCCAACGGCCGGCGATTCCAACGTGGCTGGCGGCTGCACTCGTCATCAGTCCGAGATCAACGCCCGGTACACGTCGGCCACCAGCTCGACGACGGGTCGTCCGCGGACCGAGACGTCGAGCGGGCCGAGTCGGGTCAGCGCGGCTGACGCGTCGACATCGCCGACCTCGCTCAACCGGTCGATCTCGAACGGCAGCGGCGCACCCGGGAAAAGCGGCCACCACGGTGCGATCTGCCCCGCTGCCTCGTCGGGGCTGCCGAGGCGCGCGAGCACCTGCTCGCGAGTTCGGCCGCGCCACAGCAGTAGTAGCCAGGGATCGTCGTCGAGCCGATCGGCGAGGACATACAGCACTGCCGCCACGTGCTTGCACGGGATCTCCCAGTCAGGGCAGGAGCAGGATGCGCGCAGGTCGTTCCAGCGTCGGGGCAGGAGGGGGACGCCCGCCCGAGCGAACACGTGCTCCAGGTCGGACGGCACCTCACCGGCGAGCAGCCGAGCCGAGAACTGCAACGTGGCGTCGATCTCACGCTGCACCAGCTCCCACTGTTGCTCGTCGAGTGTCGAGAACTGCACGCTCACCACGTACGGAGTGGACCGCGATCCCTGCACCTGCGCCACGACGAGGCCGGGCTGCACATCGAACGACACGAGTTGGCCCTGTCGCGCGTATCGCCGACCGCGCTGCATACGCGCCCCGAGGCCGTAGGAATCGAGCAGATCGACCAACCGCTTCGACCACCACGTGTCGGCCATCGCGCCACGCTGCTTACGGCTCGCGATCCCACCCTCGATCGAGCGGGGTTTCGACGCGGGGTAGGCGCGCCACGGATCGTCCCACGTGCGTCGACGGGTGGCCATCAGTCCTCCTCCCCGGACGGGTCGTAGGCGAGCAGGTCTTGCAGTTCGGCGTCCGACAACTCGGTGATCCACGTCTCGCCAGGCGCGACGACCTTGCCCGCCAGCGCTCGCTTGCGGGTGATCATGGCATCGATCCGCTCCTCGACGGTGCCGGAACTGACCAACTTGTGCACCATGACGTTGCGATGCTGCCCGATGCGGAACGCCCGGTCGGTCGCCTGGTCCTCGACCGCAGGGTTCCACCAGCGGTCGAAGTGCACGACATGCGAGGCCGCAGTCAGGTTCAGACCGGTACCGCCCGCCTTCAACGACAGCACGAACAGCGCCGGACCGGCCGTCGACTGGAAGTCGGCGACCATCTCGTCGCGCCGCGTGCGGGTGGTGCCGCCGTGCAGCCACATCACCGGGACGTCGAACCGGCGCCCGAGGTACGGCACGAGCTGATCGCCCCACTCGGTGAACTGCGTGAAGCACAACGCCTTGTCGCCGGCCGCGAGCAGTTCGTCGAACAGCTCCTCGGTCCGTTCCATCTTGCCGGATCGGGCGTGGAGGCGGCTCCCGTCCTTCAGGTAGTGCGCCGGGTGGTTGCAGATCTGCTTGAGCTTCATGATCCCGGCGAGCACGAGTCCTCGCCGCTCCTGACCATCGGCGGCAGCAGACGCGCAACAGCAGATCGTCGACCGCTGCCTGGTAGAGCGTCGCCTGCTCACGCGTGAGCGGGCAGTGCTCGGTCAGCTCGACCTTGTCGGGCAGGTCGTCGATGATCGAGCGGTCGGTCTTGAGCCGGCGCAGCACGAACGGTCCGGTCAAACGCTGCAGCCGGGCTGCGGCCTCGTCGTCGCCGTCGCGTTCGATCGGGACCGCGAACCGCTCCTTGAACGACCGCATCGATCCCAACAGACCCGGATTGACCGCTTCGAGCACTGCCCACAGCTCACTCAGCCGGTTCTCCACCGGGGTGCCGGTCATCGCGATCCGCCTTCCCGCCCGCACCTGGCGCACCGCCTTCGCCTGTGCCGTGTGCGGGTTCTTCACCTGCTGCGCTTCATCGAGCACCAACCGTCCCCAATCGACACCGGCAACGAGAGTCGCATCACGGGCGAGCGTGCCGTACGACGTCACCACCACGTCGTGCCTGCCGCTCTGCTTCGCGAACGCCTTCGGCGTGCGTGTGCGTTGAGTCCCGTGGTGCGTGAGCACGCGAAGCTCTGGGGCGAACCGGTCGAGCTCGCGCTCCCAGTTGCCGATCACCGACGTGGGGCACACCACGAGCGTCGGCGTGTCGGTTCGGTCGGCCAACATGGTGCCGATCAGCTGCGCCGTCTTCCCGAGGCCCATGTCGTCGGCCAAGCAGGCGCCCAACCCGAGCCGACCGAGGAACGCGAGCCAACCGACGCCGCGCGCCTGATACGGGCGCAACGTCCCGACGAACCCATCGGGATGCTCGACTGCATCGACACGCTGCCCCAGGGCGCCGCTGATCAGTTCGCCCAGCCGGCCGGTCGCCGAAGCGCCCAGCACCCGTGCTCCGCCGGGCGCGACGATCGAGGGCAGTCCGAGCCCGATCCGGACGACGTCGCCAACCGTCGCTTCACCGTCACGGTCTGCCGCGGCGAGCAGAGCCCGCAGCTCAGCAGCGTCCACGTGGACCCACTGGCCGCGTACGCGAACCAGCGACAACTTCGCCGCCGCGGCGCGCTGCAATGCAGCGAGGTCGGCCTTCGTCAGCCGCTCGTCGCCGAGGGCGGCCTCCCACCTGAACTGCACGATGTCGTCGAAACCGAAACCCGCCGCGGTGACGGCACCGGTGTCGGTGCTCGCCTTGGCGCGAACGCCGAGCCGTTTGCGGTTCGACCACCACGCCGGCACCAGTACGACCACGCCGACGTCGGTGAGCGACGCGAGGCGTTCCGTCAGCAGCGTCACGATCTGCGAGTCGTCGAACAGAGCCGTGCCCGGTTCGGGCCCGTCGATCAGAGGGGCGAAGCTCAGGAGCAACCCGGACGGCGCGTCCCAACGTGGTGAGGATCGCCTCACGCGTTCGCGGCCGGGAACGGTGAGCCGGCGCCGAGTGCGTCAGACAACGGCAGCACGAGGCTGGACTCGTCGACATCAGTGACAAGCGGCTCGATCATCCACCGGTCGCCTCGGCCGGCCGGCTCGACGACCCGCAACTGCACGGTCACCACGCCGACGCCCGCGAGCGCCCCTCGAACCCAGTCGGCGATCTCCGACGCGAGCGCCGTCGCCTTGACGGCATCGGTGGACTCGGGCAGCCACGGATCCAGAGAAGTGAGCGATCGCAGCCACACCTCTGGCAGCGACCGCCGACCACCGAGGCGCCCGACCAGATCCAGCCCCAGGAACGCCAGCCGCTCGCGAACCCGCGCATCGACCTCGTCTGCCAACTGGTCAGCCGCACGACGGTGCGCCTCCACGTCGTTCGCCCCACTCACCAACGACGCCAACGCAGCACGGTCGCTCGCCGTCGGCAATGGCCACCACCACGAACGGACACGCCCATCACCGTCGACCGACACGCCCGGCACTACTCGACCCGCCGCCACGAAACGCAACGCCACCGCGCCGACCACGTCGACGTCGACGTACGGCTCGGCGACCTCTATTACCTGCGCTCGGACCTCACCCACCCGGGCAGTCTGCCTCGGCCGGATCGGATCATCGCGACCCACCATCGATCCACAGCGGTGGGTGCAACCATCCACCTTCGGTCATCTCGCCATGGTAGGTCGCTACCGACTGTGCGCGTTCCCGTGCGCGTCAACTCGCAGACGAGTCGAACTCAGCGAGGAAAGGCCTACTAGGTCTGTGCCCGGGACGGGATTCGAACCCGTACATACGTTCGTATAGGGGGTTTAAGACTTCACTCCCACGTCCGATGCGTCCGGCTGAGTCCGTCTGCCCTGGTCACGTCCAAAGCCCCTGTCCGCCTCGTCCGGTCTCGTCCGCCCACGTCCGTTGCATACGGCCACGTCCCGTGCAGGAATCGTGCAGGTCGCCAACACGACGGCGAGCAGAGCCATCGACATTTCAGGGTCCCAACTGAGGGCCAGCGTTCAGGCAAGCAACCAGTGACACGGTTGCGGGAAGTAGCTACACTCACCATCATGAAGGTAGCCACATCGACACGGATCGAGGTCGGGGTTCGCGACCTCAAGAACAACCTCAGCCGCTACCTCGATCAGGTCGAGGCCGGCGTAGAGGTCGTCGTGACGGACCGCGGTCGACCCATCGCTCGCCTCAACGCCATCGACGAGGAGTCCACAGACAAACTCGAAGCCTTGATCGAAGCCGGACTGGTTCGACCGCCGACCTCGAAGGTGCGCCAGCGACCGCTGCCACTGCACGCATCTGGATCGGTCAGCGAACTCGTGGCCGAGCAACGCCAGTGATCACCTACGTCGACACGTCCACGCTCATCAAGTTGCTCATCGAGGAGGTCGGCACAGCCGAGGCAGGGGCGATCTGGGACCAGCCGGACACATTGACCACCGTCAGGGTTGCTCACGTCGAGGCCCGCGCTGCGCTCGCCGCTGCCGAGCGGCAACGCCGCATCACTGCCCGCGTGTTCCGCAGCGCAGTCGCAGGGCTGGAGGTGCTGTGGTCGCAGTTGTCCGTGGTCGAGATCGACGAGGGTCTGATGCGACTGGCCGGCGACCTGGCCACGGCACACAGCCTTCGCGGCTACGACGCTGTGCACCTCGCAGCGGCGCACCTCGTCGGTGCCAACGTGTTCAGCAGTGCCGATCGTCGCCTGTGCGCCGCAGCCGGCACTGCCGGCTTCCACGTCGCAAACCCGATCGATGCGGCCTCACCGCCGCCCGAATCAGAGTCGACCGTGGAGATGACCGATGGCCCGACGCCGCCCGTAACGGTGGACTCCGGCGTGCACGGCATCCCCGTACCGGCCACGTCACAACGGATCGATGGAACGGGCGACGGCTACCTGGTGAGCGGGTACACGATCCAAGAGCTCACGGTCGCGTACAAGGATTGGATGTCCACCGACGGCTGGATCTTCGACGCGGAGTACAGCCAACTCGACCCGTACCTGTCCGAGGAGCGACCGCACATCGGGTACATCACTCAGTCGATCTACGTGAAGCCGACCACTCCACCGACCACGATCGCCGTCATCATCGGCAACTTCGACGGCAAACCCGGCAACAAGCGGGACCTCAAGGTGTACCTGACACACCAGGCGACGAGCTCCCCCGCCGCTCCCTGCAACTCAACTGGGCCGACGAAATCACCTGACACCTTCGGTCGGGTCGTACGAACACTTGGCCAGACGTATCCGTGAAGTCGACCTCGCCGGCAATGACCGGGCCACGTTGGACGCGATCCACGTCGAACGGCGGCGTGACGACCCAGAGGCGTGCATCTCCCAGCGGGACTTCCTCGCGCGGTGTCGCGCACGGGGCATCGAGGTCGATCCGCGCGGTGGAAGTTCGGTCGAAGCTGGCGAGTCGCCAGTCGACTTCGCCCACGCCCATACCGCCGGATCGATGCTCGACTTTGTTCCACGCGTGCCCGGGACGGGATTCGAACCCGTACATACGTTCGTATAGGGGGGTTTAAGGGCTCTGAGCTGGTGGTATTCAGTCCGTCTGGTCCGGCGAAGGTGCTCTGAGCTGGCTTGTGAGTCCAGCGTGTCCGGCGACATCCGTGGCGTCTCGCCGAGTGCTGCCGAGTCCTGTGCACCTTCGGTGCACCCGGCGACGGCAAATGACCGGCTGGACGCTGCGAGAACCATGCTCGCCCGACGTCGTGTCGCTTCCGTTCTCGATACGGCCCGCCCTCGTATCAGGCCTCAAGCCCCAAGGCAGCCTGCGTCGGGCCTCGCCTGCTCCCGGCGGGTTCTCGCAAGTCGGGTGGTGGGTCGGGCAGTTCGGACGCCTGGAGCAGCGGCCCCTTGAGAATGCGATCGAGCAACTCCACTCCCTTTGGTTGGAGTTCGATTGTTGTCTGCAACACGGAGAGAACCTCCAGGAAGCTCGTGGTCCACTCAGCCAGCCATTCCGTCGGCCTGATGTGGTCCAAAGGTGAGGTGCTACTTGCGGCTCTGCCAGCGCCCTGGGCCGTTCGATAGCCAAGCCACTTCTTCACGATCTGCATGCCGCTGACCTCGAACGCCCACACGTCCGGCGTTACCCCCACGACCGCGCCGTCGCCCACTTTCAGGGATTGCTTCTGCCCGTCATATCTGATGTCGCTCGGTTTACCGGGAAGCGTGCAGCTCACCCTTGACAACGAGTGAGGGTATGAGGATTGCAGTGCGCCCCTCCACAAATCGCTCGCCGAACGTGTGCAGCCACAGCAGGCCTCGGCCGAATTCGGCTACCTCATCGAAGAGTTGCGCATCCGCAGTCAAAGGCACTCGAGGCCCCGGAGTCTTCAGCTCCTCCGCGAAGCGCTGGGTGTAGTCGGCGCCCGCCAGCACTGCATACGAGTAGGCGAACAGCGCCTCTGCGCTTACGGGCGCTCCAGAACCTTGCAGATCTCCAATCGTCTCGAGCAGTTGCGGGTCGGCGTTCGGCGTTCCCTGCGCATCGCGGTAGAGCGGGATGACGTCCTTACCTCCGAACGAGCCGCGAAAGTGATGCTTGTCTGGCACAGCAATGGTCACGGTGGCTGCCGGGCCCACGCCGAGACCTGTCGTGATGAAGGACGTAAGGAACACCTGCTTGTCGCTGAGCGAAGCAGTCAGCGTTGGGCGGTCAAGCGCCATAAGCCTCGGATCCTCCAGAATGAACTGGCGATCGAAAGACCGGAACCCGTATCGAGCGATGCCCTGGCGCGGTGACCCTGGCGGCAACTCGGATATCGGCTTGAGGTCCGCCACTCTCGTATGAATGTTGCGACCAGTCGGAGGAGTCACGAACCACTCTGCCCGTTCGCTGAGGTCGGTACTCGCCAACAGTTTGCGCCAACGAGCGTCAAGGACCGCTGCCGACGGGCTGACGGGCCAGGTCCGATTGATCATCCGACCGGGCTGCTGAAGCGGGAACAGGTCGATCAGAGCAGGATGCGCTTGCCACCCCGAACCGCCTGACACCGGTTCTAGGCGACCGTGCCATCCCGAACTTAGGTCAGTCCACTCATCGTCGCTGAGCGAACCGGCTGATCCGTCCAGCCACTGAAGCTTCTCTGCTCTGGTCCCGCCGACTCGCCTGTAGCGAGCCGCTGCCGGGGTTGACTTGTCACCCGCACCGAAACGGGCAACGGTCACGATGGCCACCGGCGTCTCGATGTCGAAGATGTTGGGCTCCTTGTTGGCGCCTCTGTTGTCGCCTCCGAGGTCAGTCACCCAGATCTCGTCGCCAAGCTCGCGGACGAGCTGACGCAGACCGAGAAAGCCCGGCCCAGTTAGCCACGAACTCGGGGTGATGAGGGAGACCACTCCCGGCAGACCAGGGCGGTCCTCGAACGCTTTCCAGAGGGTCCAGCGCCAGAAGTAGACGAACTTGTTGTACAGGCTGGCATGGTGGCTAAAGATCGTGTGCTCGCGGGCCGGGTCGAGGATGTCGTCGAACGGGCTCCGCCCGCCCGACCGGTCGGTGATCCACCCGCCAGAGCCAGCACCTTGGGCTACCCGGTCATAGGGCGGATTGCCGATGGCGATCGTTGAACGGACGGTGCGCTTGACGTGATCGGCACGCTCACCTTCGACTGAGATCGGATCGGGTTCGATCGAGAGTTGACCCGAACCACCTCGCTGCAGCGTGTCGGTGAGGTAGATCGCCAGATCGGCACCGTCGACGTCAGCCTCGTGCAGCTCCAAGGCCGTCTTGAGATGGGCGATCGCGTAGGGCGCGAGCATCAGCTCCAGTGCATGAAGGCTTGGGAGCACGACGCCACGGGCGTGCTGCGGCCACCCAGTCGGACCGTTCGCCTCGACATACGAATCTCGCGCACGCCGGATCCATTCGACGAGGAACGTTCCAGTGCCGGTGGCTGGGTCGAGCATTGAGACGAACGGAGAAGTCGGATCGACCACCCCTGGCAGATTGAGGCCGAGCCGACTGGCCACCTCGCCCCATGTGGCGGGATCGGCCACGCCGAGCGGGAGGCCGAGGCGCTCCTTGAGCACGGCATCCACCATGCCGACCATGTGCTTTACCGCCGCCTGCGGGGTGTAGAAGGCACCGACCTGAATCTTCATCTCTGGGTCGTACGCCGCGAGGAAGTCCTCGTAGAAGTGGATGACCGGATCGCCGCCCTTCTCAGTGGCGCCGAACTTGTCGAGAATCGCCTCAACGTTCGAGACCTTCAGGTCCGCGACCAGCTGTTCGAGATGGTCTTCGCCGTCGAGCTGGACCGCGTGGTCGTGGACTTCCTCAAAGAAGGCCGAGAGGAAGGGGTTGGCGAGCGGTATCGACGACAGTGTGGGGCTGGCACCGAACGCAACCGGATCAGTGACACGACTGGTGAGTGCGCCGTAGACGAGCGTCTGCGCGCACATGTCGGCAAACTGGGCTGGACGTGACGGACGCGACGAGCTCGTCGCGTACCTCGCGCAGAAGCGTCGAGAACGGTCCAGAGCCGGCCTCAGTACCAAGCGCTGCGGCGATGTTGTCTCGGACACGTTTCGCTGTCAGCTGCCATCCGGTCGACGAGCTTCGTCGTGGTGGCGATGACCTCACCGTGGCGGAGCTTGAATGCTGCCCGCCACTCGCTGCGCCAGTCGTCGATCGCTTCAGGGTCGTCGGGCCACGCGAGATGCGGGAGCAGCTCGGTGGCAAGGCGCTTGAGGTGCTGTGCGGGCGACTGTCCGGGGCGCCACGGAATCGAGCGGATCTCGGCTGGGCTGGTCGGGCTGCTCGAAGAAGGCGATGAAGTGCAACTCGACGGTGTCGCCGGTACTCGTCGTGATGATGAACAGAAGGTCGTCGAGCTTCCAGGTCCGCAGCGTGCCCGAGCCGGAGGCTCGCTTCTTGGTGACGAGCTTGTCGAGAAGACGCCGGAGGGCGGTGAGCGGAAGTCGGGGGCCGTCGAACTCGAGGAAGAAGATGCCCCACGGCTGGTCGAGTCTCGAGAGGTCGGAGCTGCCGGAGCGATGCGAGGTGTTGGCACTCGATCCGCCGGGATGCCCGAGCTCGTCCGGGTCCCAATCGAATGTCGACCTCCTCCAGGTCGTCGGCGCCGATTGGCCAGTCGAGCTCGTCGGTGAGGTACTCGATGACGTCTGTCGAATGACGTGATGTCGCGAAGGTGATTCGGGTCGAGAGTTGTCATGGCGCGGCGTTCAGCTCCATCCAGCAGACGAGCAGGGGCTTCGGTGATCCGATCGGCACGTCGAGCTGCTTCATGTAGGTGTTCTTGATGTGCTTGGCGACGGCGTCGCGGAGCGTCCACGAGGAGCGTGCGGTCTGTCGTGCAGATCCGCGGCGTGTCCGGGTGTCGAGCGGATCGCCTCGGCGATGTGCTTCGGGTCGTCGAGCAGCGTGCCCGTCCGGAAGCGTGCTGGTAGGTACCAGCGGGTGACGCCGGCTTCCAGGGTGAACTCGTCCGACTCGGTGTCGAGCGCCGGCAGCCGATAGCAGAGGAACACCCCGGTCGCTGCCGGCTCGGTGGTGCGCTCGCGTCCGCTGAAGATCGCCCTGCGGCAGCCCCGCGAGGCGCTCCTCGAGTCCGTCGTGCTCGTCGAGGAGCTGCTGGTACTCGAGGTGGAGTTGCTCCTGGACAGTGGTCTCGCCCCTCGTATGACGGCATTGAACTCCTTCAGCGCCGCGTAGTCGTCCTCGGGCTTGAGCAGCTTCTTGCCCTCGATGCCGAGCGTCTTGGAGATCAGCAGCGTCTTGTGGCTGACCTTGCCGTACAGGCGCAGCAGACGTGTCGAGGTCGTCAGGCGGCAGGAAGTTCCAGAACGACGATGCGTGCCCCGCTGCTGTGGCCACCTCGGGATGGTCGGCCACGAGCTTGCGCCTCGATCGTCGGGGTTGAGGCGCCGGTCGACACGGCCGATGCGCTGCATCAGGCGGACGGGGTTCCAGTGGATGTCGTAGTTGATGAGCCGGGTGGCGTCCTGGAGGTTCAGGCCCTCCGACAGCACGTCGGTGGCGATGAGGACCTGGGTCTCCTCCTCGCCAGCTGGCTGCCAGCTCCGCCGACGAGAGGCCGTTGTAGTACGGCGAGAAGCGACGGATGGCATCGGCTCGGTTGGTCTTGGTGCTGCTGTCCAGCTCGGCGACACCGTCGATGCCGGCCTTCTCGAGCTCACGGCGCAGGTAGCGGGCGGTGTCGGCGAACTCGGTGAAGATGAGCACCTTGCGGCCCGCCAGCTCCTTCGACTTGAGCAGCCGGACGAGCTTCTTGAGCTTGTCGTCGTGTGACGGCTCGAACGACCGTGACTCGTCGAGTAGCGTGGCGATCTGGTCGAGGTCGAGGTAGGTCTCGGCCAGGATCTCGGGCACGTCGTACTCGTCGCGTGGCAGGTGCGTGTGCCTTCTCGAGCAGCTCCGGCGGAACGATGTCCTCGTTCTCCTCCTCGGGCTCCTCGTCGTCGCCCCACAGCGTCAGCTGGCGCACGCGCGCCTGGGTGAGCATCTCCTGATGCTGGTCGAGCCACCGCTCGTAGCGCTTGCGCTCGGCCGGCGATCTCGCTGTTCACGTCGACGAAGGCAAGCAGCTTGCGCAGCAGCCGATCGCACGAAAGCTCGAACGCGTAGACCGAGCTCTCGAACCGCTTGAGGAAGTTGGTGCGGATGAGCCCGACCACCTGGGCCTGGCGGTTCCACTCCAGCGGATCGATCGAGGTGTCGGGCCCGGTGTAGTACGCGAGCGGGTAGTACATCGGCAGCGCGAACAGCGGCTTGTGCTTCTGGAACGCCGTGTCGACGAGATCGAGCAGCTTCCCGTAGCTCTTGCGGATCGAGTACTCGGCGACCTTGGGGTCCTCGCGCTCGGGGAACGCCGCGGCGTCGCCGGTCTCCTGGATCTGGCTCGCCCGGGCGTAGGCGCGGCTGCGCTGCACCACGAGACCTTGGAACAGGTCGTCGCCGCTGAGCAGGTCGGCGGCTTCCTCGGCGGCCTCGGCCTCGGTGACCTCGTCGCCGAGCTGCTTCTTCAGGGTCTTGGTGATCGAGTTCAGCCGGCCGGTCAGGCTCGTGACGCCGAGCGTGCGGGAGAAGTAGGCGTCGTCGCCCCGGCTGAACAGCTCGACGAGGTGCTTGAAGTCGTTGAGCGAGTTGTTGATCGGCGTCGCCGTGAGCATGAACACGCTCTTGTGGCGCGCCATCGCCGATGAGGTCGTAGAGCTTGTAGTAGCGCGACCGGGTGAACGGGTCCGCCGGGATCGCCTCGCTTGCCGGTGTTGCGGAAGTGGTGGGCCTCGTCGATCACCACGGCGTCGGCCAGCTCGGTGATCCGCTCGAACCGCTCGGGGAACTCCAGCGCGCGGGTCAGGTCGGTGTGGCTGAACACCGAGAGGTTGGAGAAGTCGGCCGAACCGTCGACCCCGCCGATGTGGGGCAGGTGCCGCCTCAGCTCGGGAACCCACACCGAGTCCTTCACCGACTTCGGGGCGAAGAGCACCACACGCTTGTTCTCGTGGAGCACGAGCCGCTCGAGGAGCAGTGAGCCCGACGTACGTCTTGCCGAGACCGACCCCGTCGCAGAGGAAGCGCGCCGCCGTGCTGACGGGCGATGTTGACCATCGCCCAGTACGCCTCCTGCTGGTAGCGGTCGAGCTTCGGGAACATCTTCGAGTGATGCTGGTCCCAGTCGCTCGCCGTCGGCTCCAGCTCGCCGAACATCGAGCGCAGCGCCTGGGCGTAGACATCGAACGGGCTGAAGTCCTGGGCGTGACGCTGGATCACCTTCACGACGTCCGGCGACACGTCGACGGCGTCGTCCCAGTGGTGCTCGTACCAGCTCCTGGAGCTGAGCGACCTCCGAGCTGCTCTCGATCTTGATGTTCAGCTCGACGTTCTGGGTCAGGCCGGGCCGCGTGAAGTTGCTCGAACCAACGAGCGCCTGCGAGCCGATCACCTCGAAGCGGCCGTGGGTGATGTACGCCTTCGCGTGGAACTTGTCCTTGTTGTAGACGCGGCACCTCGATCTGACCCGACACCAGTGCCGCCACGATCGCGTCCACGCCCGGTCAGGAACGGGTCGCGTTCCTTGTCCGTCCTCGATGCTCTCGTCGAGACGCTCCTCGGCTCGCTGCTTGACAGCGAGCAGCAAGGCCTTCTTGGTCCGGTGGGAGATCTCGTCACCCATCAGGATCCGGATCTTGTCGAACCTCTGCCAGTGCCCGTCGAGATCGAGCAGCGACCCGATCTCGAAGTATCCCGTGGCGATATCGATGCCGCTTCGCCAGCTCTGACCACTCGCGTAGGTAATCGAGTCCGTTGCGGCCCGACCGGGCGAGTTGTCGACGATGAAAAGCGGACCATCTACCATCACCGCCGACCTTACGCCAGCGGCAATCACGCGGCCGCCCGGTCAACACCGGTGTCGACCAAACCGTCGACCGCTGCCATGATGCCGGCCACGCCGTCGGCGATGCTGTCGGCCATCTGGTCGACGTAGCCCTGCGCCTGCCCAATCGCCTTTGCGGCCTTCGTGTGCTCGGTCCGCAACAGCTTGAAGCGGTCGAGGCTGTCCTTGATGTCGACCACGAATCGATGAATCGCACCGGCCGCTTCGGCGACCACATCGTCGTCCGCACGGTAGACGGCCGCCGCGAGTTCGATCGCCTTCACCCGGAAGAATGCGTACACGAGTCGCAGGGTTGCCCGATCGGCGACCACGACGACCTTGTCGTCATCGATGAAGTGGAACGGCTGGTTGCCGGGCACCTTGGACTCGTCCTCGACGATCAGCATCGCCAACTCCGCGCCGCGATTCTGCATCGACTCGTCGAGAAGGGCGCGCGCCGCCGACTCGCTCAGCCGCTTGGTGCACTTCTCCTCCGTGACGATCGACCGTCCTCCCCGGGGAGTGATGACCTTGTCGCCCTTCTTCGAACCCATCAAACCGATCGCGGTCGACACGTCGTCGAGCCCGTCGCCACCCACTGCCACGAGTTCACCCAGCAACGACTCGATCACATCCTCGTGTTCGAGCCCCTTGGCCGTTCCACGAGCAGCCTCCAGGAGGCGCGCCTGTTCGGCCGCCGCCACCTTGTCGAGCGTCGCGACGGACCGGGCGAGCTTCTCCATCGTCTCTGCCGTCGCCTCCGACAGTTCTTTCACAGCGGCCTTGGTCGCCCGGGCGGCCGTCACGCTGATCGTGTCGCGGAAGAAGTCGATCACGTTTCCCTGTTCGGCCGGATCGAAGCGCTTCAGCACGGGGGCCAACGGACTCTCCTCCCCCTGGAGCGTGGCAGCCATGCCCTCGAGCGCTCGCTCGACGATGTGCTCGAAGCGCTGGGTTGCAGCGTTCACGATCCGGGTCGATTCGCCGTCCAGACGTTCGACAGCGTGGGCGAACTGCTCGAGATCGCCGTGGCGACCGGCTCGCGCCAACAGCTCGGCGCCTTGGGAGAGTACGTCTGCGATGACGAGAGGACGCTGTTCCGGCTCGACGGCTACCAGCAGGCGGTGCAGCGTGCGGTCGCGGAAGTCGATCCGCTCAATGCACCCTCCTTCGCCGTCTTCGTGGAGGTGGATGTGCATCGGGTTGGGTTGTGTGTTCATGTCCAGCTCAGTCATGTGGGATCTCCGGTCTGTGGGTCGGTCGAGGGGTGTCAGATGGGCGCTCAGGCAGCGGCCGTGATGGTCGTCTCGGACGCCTTGGGGTGTCCGAAGTAGCGGATGCGCCCGTGGGCCAGCGCTGCGAGGGCCGGTGCGAGGCGCCGATGGTTGGCAACGATCTCCACGGCGAAGCCGGCGGCGAGCAAGGTCTGGAACGGCAGCATGAACACGCGGTCACCGGACGCAATCACGACACGGTTGTAGGCGCCATGCTCGGCGGCCCATTCCGCTTCGGCGCACAGCGCCAGGTCGCCGCCGTCTGCACCTCGCTTGCGACGGTGGCAGACACCGGGCCAGGCGAGCTCGATTTCGAGCACATGGACGCCGTTACAGCCGGTCGCCACCACGACGTGGTCCCCAGGCTGGTACCCGGACACGTTGCGGTAGTGCTCGAACACTCGCTGGATCGCAGCAGCGGTCGACTGTTCGCGGGTCGCCGAGCAGGTTGTCGATGTCGACGAGGTGCAGCGCGACGTTCATGCCGCATCCGCTCGGGGAACGACCGCCTCGTCCCGCTGGGGCTGGACGTTCTGCTGTGGACGATGTATACTCTGCCGTGTGCAGATGTTGGGCCTCGATGTTCTTCACGTCCGAGACGATATACGCTGACAGCGTAATCTGTCAAGTCTGAGCAGAAATTTCTCATGGAACCCACGGACGTACAAACAGCACCTTTGGGACTGGGCAGGGCAATCGCGGTCCGGCGCACGGAATTGGGCCTCAAGCGCAAGGCTCTCGCGGAGCGCTCGAGCCTCAGCTATCCATACGTCAGCGAGACTCGAGAAGGGCACCAAGGAACCATCGGCACGGGCGCTGCGTCAGCTCGCAGAGGCGCTCGAGCTCTCGCCGACCGAGCTCCTGGCGCTCAGTGAGCACTACGCAGGAGAAGATGGCCAGGTATCGGCGCCACGCTCGGCCGCTGGTGAAACGAAGCCGGGCCGAGTTGGCTCATCGTCCGCCGGCCCGGGGGCCGGGGCTCAGTTGGCCTATCTCCTCGAGGCGGTTCGCGCCACCGCCGATGCCCAACACGACGCATCGAACCTCGCTGAGTTCGTGGCGCGGCTCGTACGCGAGGAGCTGGAAGCCTTCAAGCGAGACGAACTCCCCGGCCTTGTGGCGGTCGAGCTTCAACGAACACTCGCCAATGCTCTGCGGCAGGGCGAGCGCTCGTGATCACGACCCGCGGGCTTCAGCTTGACCCCCTGGCAACAGGACGCCGTGCGAGCCTGGAACCAGACGGGCCGGGGAACCCTCGAGATCTTCACGGGCGGCGGCAAGTCCCTGATCGCACTCGCCTGTGCTGCAGCAGCGGCCGCTCGAGCACCTGATCTGAAGGTGGCGGTCGTCGTTCCGTCCGAAGCGCTCACCCGCCAGTGGGTCGATGTCGTCACCCGGTACACGGACATCCCCCGCGATCGCATCGGGCTGATGGGTGCTGGTGGGCAGGATGCACTCAGCGACCACGACGTGCTCGTCGCAGTGCTCAACACTGCGGCGAAGCAGTTACCTCAGCAGTCCGCCGTTGAACAGCCGCTGATGTTGATCGTCGACGAATGCCACCGCGCCGGTGCACCGACCTTCTCGAAGGTCTTCGACACTCGCGCCCAGTTCCGACTCGGCCTCTCTGCAACCCCAGATCGGGAGGAGCTCGATGAAGACGGCGAAGCGCTGCAGTTCGACGAGCAGGTGGTTGGCCGCGGCCTCGGGCCGATCGTTTATCGATTTGGGTTGCGCGAGGCTCGAAGCGTCGGCTGGCTGCCCGACTACGAGGTGCACCACCATGGCGTGTCTCTGCTCACGGCTGAGGAGACCGATTACGAGCGGATAAGCCGCCGGGTTGACGATGCGGCCGACCAGCTGCGAGAAGCTCGGCGGCGACAGTTCTCGAGCGCATCACCTACAAGGCAGGAACGACGAGGTCGGACTTGCGGCTCGCGCCTACGTCGCCCTCACGTCGAATCGCAAGGACATCCTCTACCGAGCAAAGGAACGAGAGCGCGTCGCCGTCCGCATCGTCACCGACGCGATGCGCTCGGGCGATCGCAAAGTGCTGCTGTTCCACGAACGCGTCGACGAAGCCCAGGCACTGGCGCTTGCCCTCCGGGAACAGCTCGGAGAGAACCAGGTCCGTCTGGAGCACTCGCGGTTGAACGACTCCACACGAGAGCGAGCCCTTCTCGACTTCCGCAGCGGCCGGAGCCCCATCCTCGTATCTGTGAAGTCGTTGGTCGAAGGGATCGATGTCCCGGACGCCGACGTCGGCGTGTCGGTCGCGGCAAGCGCAAGCATTCGCCAACGCGTTCAGTCGCTCGGCCGCGTCCTCCGTCGACAGTTCGACGAATCCGCTCGTCCCAAGGTGGCGGAGATGCATCTGGTGTACGTCTCCGACACGGTGGACGAGCTGATCTATGCGAAAGAGGACTGGGGTGACATCACGGGCGAATCGGCCAATCACTACTGGAGGTGGTCGACCGATCCGGATCTCCAACCGGAGCGTGTCGACGGACCACCGGCGACACCCAGACCGACCGAGGACGCCGAGTGGGAGCGCCTCGGTAACCGGGCGCCGAGAGGGCCGGCAGCCATGGCTCGGCAGTTTCATCGGACAGGAATACTCGGTCGACACGATGGGCAACGTGACAAACAGATCGGGCGTCATGATCGAGAATCCACAACGAGTCGCGGCGATGGTCGCGGCAGTGCGCGGGACGCGCCGGTGGACGGTTCCGTGTCACCCCATCGCACTACCTGGTACTCGCGACGCGTGGCGACGGGGAGGGCACCGTGTTCGTCGCCGGTCAACTCGACGAGCCATTCCGGGCTGCAGGAGAGTCAGGCCGTCAACGATGGCCCCATCGACGTCGGTTCGTCTGTCGCCTGGCGACCCGTACCCCGGGCCT
The DNA here is from genome assembly GCA_037045185.1 of Ilumatobacteraceae bacterium. Classification (GTDB taxonomy): domain Bacteria; phylum Actinomycetota; class Acidimicrobiia; order Acidimicrobiales; family Ilumatobacteraceae; genus JAKOUY01. The sequence continues at coordinate 118,857 of JBAOHQ010000002.1, read as the reverse complement.
CCGACCAGAGAACTCGGCTCGTACAAGACCCGTTCGAAGGCAGGAGGCGTCATCGAGCGAAGGGTGCCTGGGAGCGGAACGGAGTTCGCGCTCACCGGAAACGAGTGCCTCCCCGCCACAAGCTGCGAACGCCGAGCGACTGCTGGAAGCCTGGCGAAAGGCAACAGATCGCGGGATTGCGTTCCACGTCAACGCCCTCGGGCATGCGTGGTATAACGAGGGCGGCACGCGCCGGTTCCTGGCAGATGTTGCGGGTGGCTTCGTCATGGCCGTCACTCGAGAGGCAGGGTCAATGAGTTTGATGGTGTATCCCGGCCGAGCGCCGTCCAACGTCAGCAAAGACGCGAAATACTCGATCAAGCACGGGAGCGCCGGCATGGAGGTCACGCTGCTCTATCAGATCGGGCCACGCGAGCGCGAGTTGCTCGCAACGACTCGACCACGGGCCGCTCGTCGATGCCGTGAACGAGGTGAAGACCGCTGCGAATGGCGTGCCCGGAGGCGCGTTCTACATCAACGAATTTCACGACGTCATCGTGCCCAGCACGAGCGGCACCGTCTACTTTGCTGGCTTCTACGACCAGCCCTTGGAGTTCAATCTCGATGGCAAGATCGTGTCGGCCGTTGCCCCGGCGGACCTGAAGCCCGGCGACGATTGGCCCGGCCCTCTGGCCGGTGTTGCCTACGTGCTCACCGCTGGCGCGCGACGACATCTACTACAAGCACAAGCAGGGACGGCGGGAGACACAGGTCCACCTGTCGGACAGCTGTGGTGTGCCTCGAGCGCGAAACCTTGCGCAGCGACTGGCTCGCGTCAAGGGGACCGCCGGAGGGCGGATCTACATCAACGAACAGTGCGAGTTCTTCGATCCGGCAACCAACATCTACCTCGGCTCCATCGAGGACGACCCGTGGTTCCCGCCGCCTGACGTCCCGGGCCGCCCGTAGCGCCGGGCGACGCCGACCTAGTTCCCCTGGCTGCGCACAACCACGGTCCGATCAATCACTCGCGCCCGCCCACGGAAGCGTCAGGGAGTCCTTCACAGAGTATTACCGTCAGGGTGCGCAGTTCCGTTGCGTTTCGTTACGCTGCCGCCATGACCGTGCCGGCGAAGGGCGGACGACCGAGGAAGTGGCGATCGGACGCGGACCGGGTGCGAGCCTTCCGCGCTCGCCAGCGCGGCGATCAGGAGCCAGCCACCCTCGACGCCGCGCTTGTGGACGGCGACGAGCTGGCCCGGGCGGTTGATCACATCAGCCAGCTCCAAGTAGAACTTGCGGCCGCCGACGCAGGCGGGAAGGAACTCGAAGCGGCACTCGCTGCTGAGCAACGACGCACACAGACAACCCGGCGGAGGCTCGAGCGGCTGCAGGCGGAGTTGGACGCACTTCGCACCGCCCATGCAGCGCACAACGAGGAAGTCGCTAGGTTGGCCGACGAGATCGTCCTCCTGAAGTCCGAGAACGCGGCGCTACGTCTCCAATGCGTGCCGGGCGGCCGGCCACCATCGCCGGGCGGCCCGAACCGCACCGCGCGTCGGAACGCTGCGAAGCAGGACCGCGGAAGCCGCTGACGGCGGGCACGGCGGCAACCGAAACGGAACGACACGAAACCGTGCACCGACCGGGTAATGACATGTGAAGGACTCCCTGCGCTGCACGATGAAGGCCCCGTTCTCTCCGCCCGGCGAGCTACCCAACTCGAGCAGGAGCACAATTCGCAGCATCCGCGCGATGAGGCCCAACAGGAACATGGGCACGTCCAGGATGAAGTCGAAGATGAAGTCGAAGTCGAAGATGAAGTCGAAGTCGAAGATGAAGTCGAAGATGAAGTCGAAGATGAAGACGATGCCGAACACGATGATGCACAGGAGGAGCACTACGACCACAGCCAGTGAGGGAGTTCCCCGACGCCCTGCTGGGAGCGCTAGACACCCCGGTCAGGGAGTGCTCCAGGGAGTCCCCGATCGCATTGTTCGAGGATGCGCACCGCCACGATCCCCCGCAAGAATTCCAGAAGCCTCCCCGCCTTCGACGATCGGCGGACGTTCACCGTCGCCGAGGTCGCCGAGATCGTCGGCATCTCCCGCTCCACCGCGTACGAGTGCGTGCGGCGGGGCGAGATCCCGTCGCGCCGCTTCGGCCGCCGCATCGTCGTACTCCGCCATGAACTCGAACGAATGCTGGGCCCGATCGCGACGGCTAACCCATCTCATGGTGTCAGCGTTCGCTGACACATGTGAGATGTCGTCGATCGTTGACATTGGCATGATGTCTGCGTACGCTGACATCATGATCGTTCGAACCGCACGTGACCTCGGTGCCGCAGTCCGTGATGCGCGACTCCGGAAGGGCTGGACGCAAGCCGAGCTTGCGGACCGCATCGATGTGAGTCGGCAATGGGTCATCTCGTTGGAGCACGGCAAGGCGTCTGCAGAGCTCGGTACAGCGCTCCGGGCCGTCGCGATACTCGGAATGGTCGCCAACCTCGTCGAGGCACCGACCCGGGACACCGGGATCGATCTCGACCGACTGCTCGGTGACGAGTCGTGACCAACCTGGCCGTACACATGAGTGGACAACTCGTCGGCACGCTTGACGCCGCCGACAGGCGCAGCCTGCGGTTCACCTATGACCACGACTACGCCGCCGGACCGGCATCAACGCCACTGTCGGTGTCGATGCCGTTGCGCGTCTCGCCCTACCTGCACGCAACCATTCACCCATACCTCTGGGGTCTGTTGCCGGACAACGATCGCGTACTCGAACGGTGGGCTCGTGAGTTCGGCTGCTCCCCGACAGATGTCGCCGGACTCCTGCGGGGTATCGGCGGCGATGTCGCCGGGGCAGCTCAGTACGTTGTACCGGACACAACACCCGAGGAGTCGCTGCCGGGCGACGTCGAGTGGCTGAGCGACGATGACGTAGCTCAGTTTCTCCGTGACCTGCGACGCGACACAACGACGTGGCGCCCGCACCCAGAGGGCCGATGGAGCCTCGCCGGTGCCCAAGCGAAGATCGCTCTCCTCTACGACCAGGCAGCTGACAGATGGGGAATTCCTTCCGGCGCAACGCCCACCACTCACATCGTCAAACCGGCGATCGGCGGGCTCGATGACTTCGACATCAACGAACATCTCTGCCTCGCTGCCGCTCGACGCGCAGGCTTGATCGCTGCGACGACGTCGATCCGTACCTTCGGAGGAGAGCGGGCACTCGTGGTCGAACGCTATGACCGGATCGTCGACGACTCTGGTGCCGTCGTGCGGGTCCATCAGGAAGACCTGTGCCAGGCACTGAGCGTCCACCCCGACCGGAAGTATGAAGTCGACGGGGGACCAGGCGCCGAACAGCTCGGCCGACTCATACGAGTGGTCGCCGGAGACCGCGATGTGGCCCGGTTCTTCGACGCCCTCGTCTACAACTGGCTCGTGCTGGCCACAGACGGTCACGCCAAGAACTACTCGCTGTTGCTGAGTGGCCATCAGGTGCGCCTGGCTCCGCTCTACGACATCGCGTCCGCGCTTCCGCATCTCGACCACCCCCGCAAGGCGCGGATGGCACAGAAGATCGGCGGCGAGTACCGCCCTGCCTTCATCCAACGCCGACACTGGGAACGAATGGCCCGCTCACTCGGCCTCGGATCCGACGAGGCACACGCACGCATCACGGCCCTAGCCGAGCGCCTGCCCGACGCCCTTAGGGATGCCGCGAGCGAATCTCATCTCACCGTCGACGAACAGCGCATCTCCGACGCCATCCGCGACCAGATCTCCAGTTGGGCAACAGCGCGTGTCGACGAGCTCAGGTAGAGCAGCCGTCCGGAAGTCGTCACCGCGACCCTGAGAAGTCCTCACCGTAGGTGGAGCTCATGATCTGTTCGGCAGCGTCCCTGGCGAGCGAAGGGACGACGTGGGAGTACAGATCGAGCGTAATGCCCACGGTGGCGTGGCCGAGCCGCTCGGACACGACCTTCGGATGGACGCCAGCCTTCAGGGCCAGGGTCGCGTGGGTGTGCCTGAGGTCGTGGAGACGAATCCTCGGCAGGTCGAGCCGCTCGATCAGCTTGCGCCATTCGTACGACATCGACTGCGGGCGCACGAAGCCACCCAACTCGTCGGTGAGCACCCAGTCGTGATCGGCGTCCCACGCCGGTCCGGCCGCCATTCGCTGCTCGCGTTGACGTTGCCGGTGTTCGCGCAAGGCCGCCACCGTTCGACGGTCGAGGTACACGTTGCGACGGCTGCGCGCCGTCTTTGGGGGCCCCATCACCGTTTCGGCACCGATCTCGGTGATGGTGTTGGCGACTGCGATCTGGCCCAGGTCGAAGTCGACGTCGCGCCAGCGCAGACCGAGCACTTCGCCCCGACGCAGCCCTGTGGCCGCGAGCAAGCGGAACCCGATCTCGTACCGGTGCCCGTCGATCGCGGCGAGGAAGTCGCGCAGATCCTCCGACGACCACGTCGTCATCTCCGCGTGCTCCCCTGCCGGCGGCCGCGCAGATGCAGCGGCGTTGCGAGACACCAACCCCATGCGCTCCGCGTCGGCCAGCGCCTTGCGCAACACAACGTGCGCGTGGCGCACCGTCTTCGGTGCCAACGGCTTGCCCTCGTGCCCACCGGACTCGAGCAGCTCGGTGTAGCAGCGCTGAACCTGCATCGGCGTGAGCGACTGCAGCTGATAGTTGCCGAGGGCCTTGGAGAGCCGACCGATCGACTGCGCGTAGCCGCGCGCCGTGGTCGGCCGCAACGACTGGCGAGCCGTGGCGAACCATTCGTCCAAGTACCCGTCGAGCTTGATCGTCGATCGCGACACGGCCATGCCGCGAGTTGAGGCTCCAACTGCCTCGGCGAGCGCCTGCTCCGCCGCGCGTTTCGTGGCGAAGCCCTGGCGGAGCAACTGCCGCCGCTTTCCAGTCTCGGCGTGGAACCCCGCATCGACGCGGTACGCCCAGGCGCCGTCCTTGCGGAACACGGACCCTCGAGCCATGCAAGAAGAGTACGCCGATCTCGCCACCGTTGTGCACCTTTTGTGCACCTTTTGACACGCTGCCGGCCGATCCGAGGACCACCCGAATCAGATATTACCTGCGTGTTCTTCGTGCCCGGGGTGGGGTTCGAACCCACACTCCCTCGCGGGAAGGGGGGTTTAAGCCCCCCGTGTCTGCCACTTCCACCACCCGGGCGCAGGGCGAGCATACGACCGCGGCATCAGGCCACGTCCGCCACGAGGCCGTGGCCGTCGGTGACTGCGGCCCACATCTCGGTGCGCAGGCGGTCGGCCAGGGGCGGTGTCAAGCGGTTGGCCACCACGACCCCCTCGATCATGTCGGCCACCACCGCCGCCCACGGCCGGCCGCGCACGGCAACCGCCACCGAGACCGCGCCACCAGCAAAGCGACGCACACTGCGGTCAACACCCACCAGCCGCGGCGGCGAGCGGAACGAGGGGGCCACATGGCCATGAGTTCGGGCGATGGAGGACAGCAACCTGGCGATGTGGGCGAAGTCGACGGCGGACGAGTGGGCTTGCATGTCGACATCGTCGCAGAGGGGTGTCGCGGAGTCCCCCGGCCCGGGTGCCACGGGTAGTGGGTCAGTTTGAAGTTGACAGGTGGCCGGGGATGGATACGGTGTGAGGCATGGCTAAGCGCTCAAGCAAGCCCCGCGATCTCAACTCGATGGCCGCGGCGATCGTGGCTCAGTCCGTGAGTGACGAGGACGTGCCCGATCCCGACGAGGGCAAGAACCCGCACGCGGTGGCGCTGGGGCGAGCCGGGGGTCTCAAGGGTGGCAAGGCTCGGGCGGCGAAGTTATCCGCGGAACAACGAAGCGAGATCGCACGCAAAGCAGCTTCTGCGCGTTGGGCGTCACACAACGCGTAGTCGCGGTTCTTTGGGATCGGGAATGTTGAAGTTCCCGCGGAACTCATCGGGGTACAGGTCGACCACCGCGGCCAGTTCATCGACGGTGTATCCGTGCTCGCCAAGGTGAATCCGCAGGGCCTCGCCGATGCTGGACGGCCGTTCGGGGCTGATGGGGTAGCCCTCGCTGGTACCCCAACCTGCGCGGCTGTATTGAACCGACAAGCTCTTGGTCTTGCTGGGCGGGAGCAGTTGTCGACGATGTGCTGCCGTGATCAGTTCTTTCATCGGTACTCGCCACTCATGCTTCAAAGCTGGCAAGCGCATGAACGAGAGCCTGCGCAACTCGGTTGTCGTGGCACCGGCCGGCAGGAGTAGTTCGCGCGCAAAGTCCTCTGCCTCAACCTCAGGATCACCTTGAGGTGGCGTACCGTGCATCGTGAGGTGCCCCAATTCATGTGCGAGGGTCCACCGTTGACGGTCGGTTGGAAGGTCAGCGTTGAGGAAGAACAGCGGCGGCGTGCCCTTCGCCCAGCAGCTCATCCCGTCGAGCTTGGTGGTGCCGAACGAACGCAGAACGACCACAGCCCCGGCAGACTCCACCAAGGTGGTGAGGTTGGCGATCGGTCCGGGCGGGACGCGCCAATATGAGCGAAGCGCTTGTGCCGTTTCCGCCGCGCCGCCGAACTCGTCGGTGTCGAGGGTCAGGAATGGGAGGGTGGATTCGATCTCCAGGTCGTTGAGCATTCGTTTTGCCTGTAACTGCGTCAGGTGCATCTCCGCTTCGATCCGTTGGAGAAGGCGGGCGGGCATCGACTTGCGCTTGCGGTGATGGAAGCACACGCTGTCTGAGTTCCGTACCCGTTCGGGGCGGTAGAACAGCCTGACCGGATAGTTCAGTTTTCCGGCGATCTCGACGGCGCGATCGTCGCTCGGGACGACCGTTCCGTGGAGCCACTTCGACACCATGCCGGGCGTGACCTGCATCTCATTGGCGAGCCACGCGCTGGTCCTGGCGCGTGAGTCAAGAGCCAGCGTGAGGATCTCCTCGTTGAACGTCGGTGATGTCATTGGGCGTCACGCTCACCTTCGGCGACCTTCGTACGGGTGGAGATGATGCGTGGCGGCGCGGGTGGCATGGACGGGAACGATGGCACATCGAGATCGCCACCCCCGGTGCCGGCCTCGGAGTCGTACAGAGAGATGCACCACAGCAGGCGCGGGTTCCTGCACGTCAACACGATCCGGCTGATGCCGTCCTCGGCGGGGTTCAAGGTGTAGCCACAGGTGACGACCGTGGGGAGCCCCTCGACGCCCTCCAGGGCGAGTTGCTTAACGAGGCGATCGGTATATGCCTGTTGGTCGAGATGCTTCTGTTGATCGGTCGGATAGTTGCGAGTCTTCAGGTCGGTGTCGAGATGTTTGAACCTGACGAGCGCTTGCCCTCGGACGATCTGGGCGAAGAAGTCGAGCTTGTCAGTCGATGTGACTCGGCCTTCCAGGTATCGGGCCGCACGGTCGGTGACGTGTCGGTGCAGAATCAGGTAGCGATCACCGGGCGTGAGCGCCTTCACGAACTCAGAGTTCTCGGTTAGTTGCTTGCTCCACAACGCCCAGGATTCAAGGTGCGCCTGCACCCAGGCGTCATGAAACGGTAGGGTCAACTCGCGGGCGTTGTCGAAGGTCAGCAACGGGGTCATGGACACAGGTTACAGTCCTGAGTTACCTTCGTCCAGTGTTTGTTGAACGAGAAGTTGAATCAAATGTTGCCTTCCTTCTTAGTCGGTCAAGTATAATGGTCAGTATGAACCGGTTGAGCACCGATCAGCGGGCGCAGGTCGTGGGATGCCTGGTTGAGGGCATGAGCATTCGGGCCACGGTGCGGGTGACGGGCGTGGCGAAAAACACGATCGTCAAGTTGCTCGCTGACCTGGGCAAGGCGTGTGCCGAGTTCCAGGACGGCGCGATCCAGAACCTGACCTGCAAGCGCATCGAGTGCGACGAGATCTGGTCGTTCTGCTACTCGAAGCAGAAGAACGTGCCGGAGGAGTTCCAGGGCACGTTCGGCTACGGCGACGTGTGGACTTGGGTGGCCATCGACGCAGACACGAAGCTCATCCCGTCATGGCTCGTCGGAGAGCGCACTACGGAAGACTGCTACACGTTCCTGCGTGACTTGCGGTCCCGGCTCACGCCCGGCCGTCGCATCCAGTTGACGACTGATGGCTTCGGCTCGTACCCGCCCGTCGTGGACGCCCTATGGCGCAACAACATCGACTACGCGCAGATCATCAAGGAGTACACCAACCCGCCCGCCGAGGACCAGCGACGCTACTCGCCCGCGTCGTGCAAGGTCACCGACATCAAGGTGCTGAACGGCACGCCGGACACCGAGCACATCTCGACCAGCTACGTCGAGCGCCAGAACCTCACCATGCGGATGGGAATGCGCAGGTTCACCCGGCTGACTAACGCGTTCTCCAAGAAGGTCGAGAACCTGGCCCACGCGGTGAGCCTGCACTACATGCACTACAACTTCTGCCGCCCCCACGCCACCCTCACCAAGAAGTACGGCAAGCCCACGACCCCCGCCATGGCGGCAGGTGTCGCCCGGTACCCATGGTCGGTTCACCAGCTCGTCGGTCTGCTCGACTGAACTACCGTCATAGACATGGACGAACACGAACAGCGCAAGCGCGGCACCGAGGACGCCAACTTCATTCCCAGCGCGGTTGTACTCGGCAAGTCGGTTGGAGCGGTGATGGCCGCGCGGGCTGATGAGTGCGAGCAACGCGGACACACTTGGCACGACCCCAACACGCGGGCGCTGTGCACCCACTGCGGCGCTGCCTGGTCAAACTGACCCACTACCGTGCCACGTCCCGGACGAATGCCACTGATAGGATTTCGGGTCGTTCCCCCAACCCACTGGACGCCATGAAGCAGCACGAGACTCGACAAGTTGGGCTGGTCGCCGCCCTCGCCGTCGCCCTCCTTGGGGGCGGGCTCCTGTTCGCCACCGGCGGCGGTGACTCCAGTGCCTCGGCGTCGGCCAAGCCGGTTGCCGTTCCGCCAGAGCAGCAGCCATCGGTGGACAACGCTGCCACTCAGCCAACGAACGCCGACCCAGCGTCGGCCACCGGCGGAACCGTCGGCGCCGATGCCGGCGACACCACCGAGGAGACCGGGGCGGCCTCCGCCGGCGATGAGACCGGCTGCGTGCTCACCGAGCGCTCGATCGGCCCGGGCTCGAAGGGCAAGAACGTCGAGTGCCTGCAGGAGGCCCTGCAGAAAGCCGGCTACTTCAGCGGTGACATCGACGGCGTGTACGGCAACGCCACCGCCGTGGCAGTCCGCAAGCTGCAGACCGACAAGGACATGTTCGTCGACGGCATCGCCGGGCGTGAGACCGGGCTGAAGCTGGGCATCTGGCCCGACGAGCAGTCGCAGGTGATCCGTACGCCGAAGCCGAAGAAGGGCGCCAAGGACCTCGCCGGCTTCCTGCTCTCGTCCGTCGCCAGTGCCGGCGAGGACGCCCCGCCGCTGCCGGACAACAGCGGATCCGGCCGCCGCCTGGTGTACAGCCGGGCCGGCCAGCGCATTTGGGCGGTCGACTCCAAGGGCCGCATCGTGCGCTCCTGGCTGATCTCGGGTTCCAAATACAACAACGAGACCCCGGGCGTCCACAAGGTCTACAGCCGCTCGGCTGTCACCACCGCGTGGAACGGCCAGGCCTTCCTGCACAAGATGGTGCGTTGGCTGGACACCGAGCGCGGCGCGATCGGCTTCCACCAGATCCCCACTCACCGCTCCGACGGCTCGGTGTACCAGACCGAAGCGGAGTTGGGAACCCGCTTGTCCGGTGGCTGCCAGCGCCAGGCCCCGCTGGACGCCGCGTTCACGTGGGCATGGGCCACCGTCGGGACCCCGGTCGTCGTCTTGTGAAGCGCGGCGCCCGCAGCGCCGCGGCCCTCTCCATCGTTCTGATCGCCAGTTGCTCGACCGAGCGCGCCACGGGGCCGTCCGCAGCCCCAACCGGCCCGGTTGCCGGCGCCTCTGCCACTGCGGCACCCGATGGTTCCGCCACGAGCACCACGGCGACAGGCGGGGCCCCGGCGGCCGGGACCCCGCTCGACACCTCGCCGGTCGACACCTCGCCGGTCGACACCTCGCCGCTCGACACCTCGCCGGTCGACACCTCGCCGCTCGACACCGGAACCCGAACCTCGCCGGCACCGAGTGCGCCCACGCCCGGGTCCGAAGTGGCCGCGCCCGGCTCGGCCGTGCCGGTGTCCGGGTCGCTCGCCCCGCCGCCAGCACTGACCCAACCATCCCCGGCGCCCGGGACCACCGTCGGCCCGTCGAGCCCGACCGGGGCGATCCCCGCCGGATCCCACCCGGGCACCGGCTCCGCACCGGGCTCGAGCCAGCCCACCGCCTCCACCTCGACAACGGGGACCTCCCCGAGCCCGGCGTCCAGCGCGCCGAGGGGGAAACCGCAGGTCTCGCTCCCGCAGACCACCGTGCTCCCCGGGGCAAACGAATCGCCCACGATCACCGACGCAGAGCGCTCAGTGTTCGAGGACTTCTCCAACCGGGCCAAGGCGTTGTTCGCCGCCAGCGACGGCGTCGGCCTGGCGATCTCGCACAACGGCACGCTCGTTGGCTCCTACGTGCTCGGCAAGGACGTCAGGGGTCGCCGCCTCGATCAGTTCTCCCGCTTTCGGCTGGCCAGCATCAGCAAGCTGATCGCCGCCATCACCGTGCTGCGCCTCGCCGAGGACGGGCTGATCGACATCGACAAGCCGCTCGTGGACTACTGGACTCCCGACGAGGTCACCGACCCGATGTTCAACAGTGTGACGATCCGCCAGCTGCTGTCCCACGGCAGCGGTGTCCAGAAACTCCGCGACACGTTCTTCGGTCAGGACATCCCCTGGCAGAAGACCGCCCAGCGCGCCGCGGCCGCATCGTTGACCGATGCGCCGGGCACCAAGTTCAACTACAGCAACGCCAACTACACGTTGCTTGGAGCGCTGATCGAGCGTGTCACCGGTGAGACCTACGAGCGGGCGGTCGATCGGCTCGTACTGGCCCCGATGGGCATCACGACCGCGACCTTCATGACGACGAACGCCGACCCGGTCGGTGACCCGGTGTACTTCACCGGTGAAGCCCGCCGATACATGGAGGCGCTCGGCCCTGCCGGCGCATGGGTGATGTCGCCGGAGGATCTGGCTCGACTGGTTGGCCTGCGCACTCCCGACGGGGCCACACTCCTCAAGCCGGACACCGACAAGCTACGCCGCACGCCGTCAGCGCTGGACACCCGGGACACCGACTGGCGGTACGGCCTGGGGCTGATGATCTTCGCCAGCGCCTGGGGTCACACGGGGACGATCGAGAGCGCCCGGACGTTCGCTCTCACCTTCCCCAACGGCTACTCGGTCACGGTGATGACCAGCACCCAGGCGGTCGGCACCGGTGAGCAGCTCATCCAGCAGTTCCTCTCGCAGATCGCCGAACTGGCCAGCCTTCCGGCTAGTTGAGCACGACGACGGGATCGCCCACTGCGAGGTGATCCCACACCTTGACCACGTCGTCGTCGAGCATGCGGATGCAGCCGTTCGACTCTCCTCGCCGGTTCAGGTCACCGACGCTGCTCTCGGGCTGGACGTACTGGCCGCTGTTCAGCTTGGGAAGTGAGTGGAAGGCCACCCGGGCGCCAGTGCGCTTGCCATAGCTGAAGGCGACGAAGTGGGTCATCCGGCTGAAGTGACCACCGAAGGAACTCGTGGCCTTGAGGTCCTTGGCGTAGACCTTGTAGGTGCCCGGGTCGGGCATCGTCCAGGCGGTCGTCGCCCGCATCGCCGGACCGCGCGTGCCGTCGGTGCACAGCCAGACCCGCTGCTTCTTGCGGTCGACGAGCGCAGAGTGGCCCTGGGGCGCACACTTCGGGTCCGCCGTCGCCGACGGGTCGGTGGTGCGCACCGAATCCACGGGTTCCGGGATCGTGGCCACCGGCTCGGCGAGCGATGGGGAGGTTGCGGCGGGTTGGGTGGCCTGGACCGGGTCACTGGGCGGCGCGGCCACGGCCGTGGACGACACCGCCGACACCACGCTGACGCCTGTCGCAGCCCGCAGCGGCGCGCCCGACGCCGGGGTTGACGCCGTGGCACCACCCGGCTGGGAGACGGGCGCCACCGTAGCGCCCTTGCCCGTTCCGGAGAGCGCGCTGACCAGCAACACGATGACGGCGATCGCCGCCACCAGCAACGCCATCGTGCGCGAGGAGCGGGACATCCCGACGATTCTACGGCTCCTCGTCGCAGCCGCCCCGTATGCTCCGAGCCAATGGTCGACGGCCCCGTGCTGAATCCAGCCCAGCACCGCACGCTGGAACTGCTCCGCCGCACGGGTGACCCGGTGGTGTTCAGCGCCGATCTCGTCGCCGACCTGCGCGACACCATGCTCGAAGCGTTGGCCCACTTCGAGGACCGCCTCGGTGGTGACACGCTGTTCGTCACCAAGCACGGGCTTGGCTCGGTGCACACGTGCGAGGCCCACTTCCTGGCGCCCGACGAGTTCGCCTGGACGCCGGCGTCAGCGCGCGGTCAAGTGGCTCACAAGGCGATCCAGTTGCTGCTCAACTGGCGGGGTGAACCCACCCCACGCGCGCTGGTGGACGATGCCCTGGCCCGCCTGGCCGACGACGAACGGGACCTCGGCCGGTGGGTGGCCGGTCTCGGCGCGGGCGACGAGGCCGAACTCCGCGGTCACGCAGTGGAGCGGGTGACCAAGTTCATGGAGTCGTTCCCGCCACTCGACTGGCGGTCGAACCCGCAGACGGAGGCGGCCGCCCAGTTCCCGGTGGACGGGGCCATCTTGCTGCGTGCCCGGGTCGACCTGGTGATGGGCAAGCCCGAAGGTCGGGAGAGTCGCAAGCTGATCATCGACCTGAAGACCGGTCGGGTGGCGCACCGCCACCGCGAGGACCTGCGCTTCTACGCCCTGCTGGAGACGCTTGTGCGTGACGTCCCGCCGCGCAAGCTGGCCACGTTCTACCTCGACTCCGCCCAGCCCATCGTCGAGGACGTGACCGAAGGGGTCCTGCGGGCTGCGATGCAACGGACACTGGATGGCATCCACCGCATCATCCAGCTCCGCAAGGAAGACCACCCGGCAGTGAGACGGTCCGGCCCGACGTGCCGGTGGTGCTCACTGGCCGCCACCTGCGCCGACGGTCAGGCGTACCTGAACGGTGGCGAGGACGGCTACGAACTCAACTGAGTTGCCAGGTCAGGCCTGGCACGGCGAACCGACGGCTCAGCCCCGACCCATGTTCGGACGCTTGCCGTGGTTGGCCTTGGAACGGCGCAGCTTGGCCTTGCGCTTCTTGGTCTTCTTCGACATAGGGGTGCAATCCTAGCGGTCAGGCTCGCCCGACCCACCGGAGCAACTCGTCCACCGGCAGGGTGTTGATCACCCGGTCGAGTGGCACACCGGTCTCGGCGGCCCGGTCGCATCCGTGGGGCTGCCACTCCAGCTGCCCGGTGGAGTGGGCGTCGGAGTCGATGGCGAACCAGCACCCGTGCTGGATGGCGAGCGCCAGCAGCGGGCGCGGCGGGTCGAGGCGCTCGGGCCGGCAGTTGATCTCCACCGCCGTGTGGAAGGCGGCGCAGGCGGCGAACACGTAGTCCGGGTCGAAGGCCGACGGTTCACGCTTGCCGATCATCCGCCCAGTGCAGTGGCCGAGGACGTCGACGTGCGGAGAGGCAATGGCCCGCACCATCCGCTCGGTCATCGCCTTGGACTCCATCCGCAGCTTGGAGTGCACGCTGGCGATCACCAGATCAAGCTGGGAGAGCACGTCGTCGCCGTGGTCCAGCGTGCCGTCTTCGAGGATGTCCACCTCGATCCCGGTGAGGATGCGGAACGGCGCCAGCGTGTCGTTCAGCACGGCGACGTCGTCGACCTGCTTGGCCAGGCGTTCGGCGCTGAGCCCGTGGGCCACGGTGAGGCGCGGCGAGTGGTCGGTCAGCACCATGTACTGGTGGCCGAGGGCAATAGCGGTGCGGGCCATCGCTTCGATGGTGGCCCCTCCGTCGCTCCACCGGCTGTGCATGTGCAGATCCCCACGCAGGGCGGCGCGATAGCGGGCGCCGTCGGGGGTGATGGGCACGTGGGTGGCGGCTTCGAGGTCGGCCAGGTAGGCCGGGGACTCGCCGCGCGAGCGCACCCTCGATGACCGAAGCGCTGGAGTCACCGATGCCGTCGAGCGTGGTCAGTTCGTCACGCCTGGCCAGGCGTTCCAGCTCCTCGACGGGAGTGGCCCTGACCACCTCCAGCGCCCGGACGAAGGCCTTGGTCTTGAACCCCGTTTCGTGGGCACGGTCGAGGCAGTGGACGACTCGCTCCAACGCCTCGACGGGGGTCACCCGGCCAAGTCTACGACCACGGTCGAGGTGCCGGCTTGGGGCGTCGGCGGAGGGTACCGAGCAGCCCGATTCCGCCCACCAGGCAGCCCATCGCCAGGTAGGCAAGGACCCCGTCTCCCCCGCCTGTTGCGGGTAGGCCAGGCTCTGGACCGCCGCCGACGATGATCACCGGGGGTCCCTCCGTCGAGGTCGTGGTCGCCGCCTCGGTCGTGGTCGTCGCGTCCGGTGCCGTGGTCGTGGTGGTCGTCGGCGACGGGGCCACGGTGGTGGTGGTGGTCGGCGCCTCCGTCGTGGTCGTCGTCGTGGGTGCCTCCGTCGTCGTTGTGGTCGTCGTGGTCGTGGGTGCCTCCGTCGTCGTCGTCGCCGTGGGCGCCTCCGTCGTCGTCGTGGTCGTCGTGGTCGTGGGCGCCTCCGTCGTGGTCGTCGTGGTCGTGGGCGCCTCGGTCGTGGTCGTCGTGGTCGTGGGCGCCTCGGTCGTGGTCGTCGGGAAGCCGACACCGATCGATGCCCGCAGGGTCCGCACCGGCCCCACCGTCAACAGCGTCTGGGCGATGTCGCCCCACGCCGGAGCGCCGCGCACGAACACCGCCGGACCCGGCGCCTTGGCCATTGCCCGGACGTCACCGCTCACCCCCTCCAGACACCGCCCGCCCGTCGTCGTTCGTGGTCAGCACCTCGGTCCGGCCCGCCACGGTGAAGGTCACCTTCACGCCGCGCACCGGGCGTTCGCCGGAGCGGATGGTCGCCACCACCGCGCCGTCGCCGGCGAGGCCGAGATCGAGCGTCCACGGTGTGGCATACCGCTCGGCCTCGGCATTCAGCTCTTTGGCACGCGCCTCCACGTCCTGGCGGCCGCCCATCTCGGCGATGCGGTTCAGCGACGGGACGAGCGGAGCGCCGGCGTCGCCCGACGAGTTGGCGCCGGCGGCGTCCTGGGCGTACCAGTGGAACAGGGCCCACAGCCCGGCATAGGTCAGCGCATTGGCGCTGCGGTACCGCCATGCCAGGTAGCCCGACCTCAGCGCACCCGGATCGTTCGGGAGCTGCTGGGTCACTCGCCGGGCGCGGCCATCGATCGTCGGGTGGATCCCCCGATTGAACGTGCAGCTTCCCACCCGGAGGCGCCCGTTGGCATCGCGGAACAACCATCGCCCCGCCCACAACTTGCCGCCAGCGGCGTTGGGCCCACCGGTGTGGTACGCCAGGAACAGCCCGCCGCAGCGATAGTCACCAGGAACGTCGGGGTCACTCTTGTGAGCGACGCATCCACCCGGAACATCGGCTGCCCGCACCGGGTCCGCCACGCTCATCAAGCCGGCCACCATCAGGGTCGTCACGATCAATCGCAGTTTCATGCCCCATAGGTGGACATCGAGAACGGCCGCGCGGCAGCGCCACCGGTAGCCTCGACTCTTCGATATGGAACGCTTCGGCCTGGTCGGCCTCCCCAATGCAGGCAAGAGCTCGCTGTACAACGCCCTCACCGGAGGCGGGGCTCTGGCCGCGCCGTACGCCTTTGCCACCAAGGACCCGAACATCGGCGTCGCCAAGGTGCCCGACGAGCGCCTCGACCGTCTGGCGGCGATGTCCAAGTCGAAGAACGTGGTGCATGCCGCCGTCCAAGTCGTGGACATCGGTGGTCTGGTGGAGGGGGCGTCGAAGGGCGAGGGCCTCGGCAACAAGTTCCTGGCCAACATCCGTGAGGTCGACGCGATCGTCTTCGTGCTGCGGGCCTTCGTCGACGACGACGTGCCAGGTCCCGACGATCCGCTGGAGCACCTGCGCGTCGTGGAGATCGAGCTGGCCCTCGCTGACCTGGAGACCATCGAGAAGCGGCTCACCCAGGCGACCCGCCAGGCGAAGCTGGACAAGGGTGCGGCCGGCGAGTTGGACGCCCTGCAGGCCGCGTACGACGCGCTCAGCGAGGGCAAGCCGCTGTACCGCGCCGGCCTCAGCGCCGAGTTCCGGGACACGCTGAAGCCGTACTTCTTGCTGACCAACCGGCAGGTGCTGGCCGTGGTCAACGTCGGCGAGGACGAGCTCGACCGGATCCCGGAGGTCGAGCAGCGTGTCCGTGACGAGTTCACCTCGGCGGGCGACAACGTCGAGGTGATCGGGATGTGCGTGCAGCTCGAGGCCGAGGCCGCGTCGATCGAGGACCCCGTCGAGCGTGCCGAGATGCTCGAAGGATTCGGGCTGGGTGAAGGTGCCCTGTTCCGCATGGTGCGCAGCGCGTACCACCTGCTGGGCCTACGCACCTTCTTGACCACCGGGGACAAGGAGTCACGGGCCTGGACGTTCTACGCCGGCTCCAGCGCCCCGGAATGCGCCGGGCGAATCCACACCGATTTCCAACGTGGCTTCATCAAGGCCGAGGTCATCCACTGGGACGAGCTACTCGACATCGGCTCCTGGGTCAAGGCCAAAGAACTCGGCAAGATCCGCATCGAAGGCAAGGACTATCACCCCGCCGACGGCGACGTCATGGAGTTCCGCTTCAACGTGTAGCAGGGGGTTTTGTGTCTGCGGCTTTTCGACCGTAGTGCCTCTGAGCTGGTCTTATGTGTCCTTCCAGGTCCGTTCAGGTTCGCCCTGTTCGTCTGGGGGACGGACCTGAGAAGGACCAATCCGGGGCCAAGCGATCAGCGTTGACGAAGCGCGTGCTCTCCGTCGGAGACGATCGACAAGGATGAACGTCGTGGAGCGTGTCGTCCCCTTCGAGCTCGGTGTCACCTGGGACCCAACGCGCCCCGAGCGACCCTGCGGTCGTCTGACGTCGGCGACGCGTGTCTCACGCTAAAGGCGCATCCCGACGACCACGACCAGCGCGATGTCGTGATCACGTTCGGCCGATGCCGGGCAGCTGCGCAACTGCCGTTCAACGATGAGGCGCTGCACCTGCACCCCCTCTACGGACGAGGACTCCGCGAAGTGCTTTGGGCGGGCGAGGTCCTCGACAGCACATGGTTGCCCTCACGTCGAGCATCGTCGCGCCACTTCGTCTTTCCGCTGAAGGAGTGCGTCGTCGAGCTGCTCGGAGGCCTCGATGTGTCGCGATCGCCAGAGCAAGGCCCAGATCCATGAACGATCTGGAGCTGCCAGCGCCTTCGTCCGCGCTCGGGAAGCTTCAGCGGGGCCGCGGAGCGGGCTGGATCGAAGCGGTTGAGCGATCCGACGGCAGAGAGCTGCTAGTGACCTGCCTCGCCGCCGATCCCCGTTGGGATTCATGTCGACGCCGCTCGAAAACTGCGCGTTGTTGCCGGGCGAAAAGTGCGCGGTTGTTGTCGGTGGGGAGTTTAGGGCTCGGGCTGGTCGATGCCGGCTCTGATGCTGGGCAGGGTGTCGATGCCGCGGTTGCGGAGCCGGTAGCTGGCGCCTTTCAGGGTGAGGACGTCGGCGTGGTGGACGATGCGGTCGATCATTGCGGCGGCGACGGCTTGGTCGCCGAACACGCCGCCCCAGCTGGAGAAGGGCAGGTTCGAGGTGAGGATCAGCGAGGCGTGTTCGTAGCGTGACGAGACGAGTTGGAACACGAGGTTGGCGGCGTCTTGCTCGAATGGGAGGTAGCCGACTTCGTCGATGATGATCAGTCCGTAGCGGCGTAGCCGTGCGAGCTCGGCGGGCAGCCGGCCGTGTCGGTGGGCGTCTTGGAGTCGGGCGACCCAGTCGACAGCGGTGGCGAACAGGACTCGGTGTCCGTGGTGTGCGGCGACGATCCCGAGCGCGGTGGCGAGGTGGGTTTTGCCGGTGCCGGGTGGGCCGAGGAGCACGACGTTGCGGGTTTCGGTCAAGAACGCGCCGGAGGCGAGCACGGTGATTTGTTGGCGGGCGGTGGGCTGCTGGTCCCAGTCGAAGTCATCGAGGGTTTTGCGGGCGGGGAAACCTGCCCATCGGATCCCGCTGAGCGGCGCCGGATGCGTTGCGCGCGGAGACTTCGCGTTCGAGGACCGCAGCGAGGTAGTCCTCGTGGGTCCAGCCGGCGTCACGCGCCTGATCCGCGAGCCGGGCGGCTGCTTCGAGGATCCGGGGTGCCTTCAAAGCGGCGGCGAGGTAGTGGATCTGCTTGACCGCGTCGGTGGCGGGTTGTTGCTTGGCCATCAGGCGACCTCCATCCCATCGATACCGAACGCCCGGTCGTAGTCGGCCAGATCGCGCACCAACGCCGCGTCGGTGTGACGCGTGCGCGGGCGCGCGAAGTCCTCGCGCAGCTGCTTGGCGACGGCGACGTGGGCGGGGTCGGTGACGGTCATGTGCCGCGCCCATACGCGGGCGTGATCAGCCACCACCCGCCCGTCGAGCCGCACCACCACACGTTGCAAGTCGGCAATCACGGTCACCAGCCGGCCGATCGCGGTCGGGTCGACGGAGTAGTCGTTGCTGTCGATCCGCACGTAGTAGTCGCGGCCGAGCCGCACCTGGTTGAACCAGCCGACCCTGGGTGGGACCGGCGGCAACGTCAGCATCGCTGCCCGGTCGGCGTCGACCAGATCGATCGGGCGGGCCTTGATCGTGCGCACGACCCGCCGGTTCGCCCCGTCGATCCAGTCGGCGAACTGGGCGTTGAAATCGGCCGGTGAGGCGAACTCGCGGCCGGCCATGAACGAGGTCTCGAAGAACCCGTTGCGGCGCTCGACGAGCCCTTTCGATTCCGGGTCGTGGGCTTTCAACTGATGCACTCTGGTGGCCAGCGTTCCGCAGAACTCGCCGACACCGTGAGCGAGCCGGTTGCGTCGGCCGATCCCCGGTTCGTTGTCCCACAACAGTCGCCGCGGGACCCGCCCGAACGACTCGATCAGCGACCACGACCCCAACAGCAGGTCCTGGGTCTGACGCGTCGGCACCATCTCGGCGGAGATGAACCGCGAGTACGCGGCCGTGTGCACCAACACCGGCAACAACGCCGCCGTCCCGTCCTCGAGCGGGATCTTCTTCGGCGGAAACCACAAGTCACACTGCGCGGCGTCGCCCGGCGCCCACACCAGCCGATCCGTCGGATCCGCCGGACGCTGCTCGGGCCGCAACCGCGCCACGTTCTCACGGAACCACGACGACGAACCCTGCCAGCCGACACGCTCAGCAAGCACCGTCGCCGGCATGTCCGGCGTGTCCGCCACCAGCGCACGCACCCGCGGCTCGAACGGCGTGAACGACGTCTCAACCGCCGGCGCACGTTCATACTTCGGCGGCTCGGTCGAGTTCACCGCCCTCGTCACCGTGTTACGCGAGATCCCCAGCCGCTCAGCGATCCGCATGTGCGGAACACCCTCAGCAGCCAGCCTCCTGATCAATGCCCAGTCCTCCAAAGTGATCACCCTCCAAGTTTCGAGTGCTCACTCTTCGACCGGCAGGACTGCTCAGTTTTCGACCGTCATCGACAATTCACAAGTCGAAGATCGCGCGTCCTACTACGCCGAGCTGTGCATCGCACTCGCAGTTCCAGCGATTCACATCGACCCACAGGGCCTGAAGGACGACGACGCCCGATGGTTGCGCTTCGATGTGCTCGCGAAATGGCCCGACGCGACGACACGGAGGCGGTCGCAATTCTGCAGGACAACGTACGTCCCGGCCCTGACGCCGACACGCTCGTCTGGCATCTCAGTCACGCCTCACGACGCGACGCTGATCGAGGTCGCCGGCGCTCGCGCCGCGGTCAACCTCATCCGCCTCGTCGACGTCGAGTCGCCGCACGAAGGGCGCTCGACCGCAAGTCCGCCGGTACTGGAGCGTCGTGCGGGACGGCCACGATGTGACCGTGACCGACCACGGCAAGGCGGTGGCCTAGCTCGTCGGCTTGACCAGCCCGGGCGAATGGTCGCCCTCTCGCCGAGGGCCTTGTCACCTCCGTGCCGGCAGCCAATCGCTCGCGGACGCCGCTCCGGACCACGTCCACGGGATATGAGCGACCTCGTGGCCGACGTCCGCATGGGCGCGAAACACTCGGATTCCCGAAGTCTTCGCGCCCATGCAGCCTGTCGGGCAGAGCGCCGGCGAGGGTCGGGGATCGGCGATGCTGTCGGCATGTGTCCATTGCCTGCGCAAGCCCAGCCATGCATCGTCCGCCTCGTCGGTGTGTACGACGCCGACGGGACCGTGCGTGGGGAGTTGGCCTACTGGGTGGGCGCCCGGCTGGGCCGCCGGCACTGCGCGCTGTGCCACATCACCCACGGGTCGGTTCGCCAACGACCCGAGTGGAAGGCGTGCCGAGCCGGCCTACCGGTGCCATTCGACACCTATCACCGCAATGACCAGCCTGCCGACGTCCGCGCCGTGGCCGGCGGGCAGGTGCCGGTGGTCGTCGCCGAGACCGACGAGGGCTACGTGCTACTCCTCGACCCCCAGGAGTTGGACGCATGCGGCGGCGCGATTCCCGCTTTGACGGCTGCCGTCGAGTCCGCCGTGGTCGACCTCAACCTCGCCTGGCCGACCTGACCACCCGCATGGGCGCGAAAACCTCGGGAATCCGAAGGTTTCGCGCCCAAGCAGCCGCCAGCCAGCCGGACGCCCGTTGCATGGGCGCGAGGACTTCGAATACTCGAAGTTTTCGCGCCCATGCGGGTGGGCGCGGGCGGGCGGGGCGCGGGCGGGTGGGGGCGGGGCGGGTGGGGCCGGGAGGCGGTGGCGGGGTGCGAACGCGACAGGGCCCCGGATTGCTCCGGGGCCCTGGGCGCAGATGGAGGTGCTCAGCCCTGGGCGGCAGGGGTTCCGTCGGCTGGCGCTTCGACATCGGCGGACTGCGAGCCAGTGTCGATCACCGGATCAGGCGAGCCGATCTCGATCGAGACGACCTTCGGCTCCGGCTTCGGCGCCGCCGGGACCGCAATGGTCAGGCGGCCGTCGGCGTAACTGGCCGAGACGCGCTCGGCATCGAGCGAGCGGTCCAAGCGCAGCGAGCGAGCCCAGCTCAGCTGGCTGCGCTCGGTCTTGTGCTCGACCTTGATGGTCAGCGCCCGATCGACCACTTCGACGGCCACTGCCTCACGGGGCACACCGGGGAGATCGACGAAGACCTCCAGGGTGCCGTCACGGACATCGGCCGACACCGTGGGCGTAGCGGTCGGGGTCGGGCGGGTACCGCTAAACCAACTCGACGTCAGCTGGTCGAAGATGCGATCGAGGTGGTCGGCGCTTCGTGCGTAGCGGACGATTGCCATGGTACGAACTCCTTACTGGTGCGGGAGATATTTCCTGCACTTAGTTCTACCGAGTTACTTGAGCGATGTCAACTCAACTTCTGGAATTCCCGCATACCTATTCGAGCTTGCGGCCCTTGTCGACCACCACGATCCCCCGGTCGCTCATCGTGAACTGGGCATCGTTGCCCTTGTCGTGGCCGATCCGATACCCCGGCGGGATGTCCACGTTCTTGTCGATCACGCAGCGGCGCAGGCGCGCCCCATGTCCGACGCGCACCCCAGGGAACAGGATCGACTCGCTCACCTCGGCAGTGCCGTCGATGAACACCCCGGGGCTGACCACGCTGTGATCAACCCGGCCGCCAGCGACGATCGAGCCGGAGCACAGCAGGCTGTTGTTCACCATCGACACGTCGCCGCCGTAGCTGTAGGCCACCTTGGCGGGCGGCAACGGGAGCTGCAACGAATACACCGGCCACCGCGGGTTGTACAGGCTGAACAGGGGCACGGGCGCCAGCAGGTCCATGTTGGCCTCGTAGTAAGCGTCGAGCGAGCCGACGTCACGCCAGTAGCCGCGCTCGTGCTCTTCCTGGCCGGGCACCTGGTTCTTGCTGAAGTCATACATGTGCGCCTGACCCAACTCGGTGAGCGCCGGAATGACGTGCCCGCCGATGTCGGTTCGGACGTTGTCCTTGCCCCCCGGGGTGACGATGTCGATCAACGTCTGGGTGTCGAACACGTAGTTGCCCATCGACGCCAGCGCCCGGGTCGGGTCGTCGGGCATCGGCGGGGGGAGGGCCGGCTTCTCCAGGAACTCGATGATCTTGCCGTCGTTGTCGGCGTTGATGATCCCGAACGACGAGGCCTCGTCGATAGGCACCGGGATGGCCGCCACGGTGACGCCGGCCTTGGCGTCGAGGTGCGCGCCGACCATCTGACGAACGTCCATGTGGTAGATGTGATCGGCGCCGAACACGCAGACGATGTCGGGGCGCTCGTCGGCAATCAGGTTGAGGTTCTGATAGATGGCGTCGGCCGACCCGCTGAACCACTGCGGCCCGCGGCGCATCTGCGCCGGCACCGGCGTTACGTAGTTGCCCAGCAAGGTGGAGAACCGCCAGGTCTGGCTGATGTGGCGGTCGAGGCTGTGGCTCTTGTACTGGGTGAGCACCACGATCTTCAGCATCCGCGAGTTGGCGAAGTTGGACAGCACGAAGTCGATGATGCGGTAGGCGCCACCGAAGGGAACCGCCGGCTTGGCCCGGTCGGCGGTGAGCGGCGCCAATCGACGCCCCTCGCCCCCGGCGAGAATGATCACGAGAATGCGCGGCTCGGCCATGCCTGTGACGTTAGGCGCTCAGCCTCGCTCTGCGATCAACCGTTCGTACCAGTCGAGGTGCTGGGCCACCGGGGCCTTCCACGACCAGTCGATCTTCATTCCCCGCTTCTGCATCGCCGTCCGCCGTTTCTTGTCACCCACCACCGCCGACGCTCGCCGGATCGTGTCCCGGATGGACTCCGTCGAGGCCTCGGCAGCGACGAACCCGGTGGCCTCATCCGGGCTGGAGTCGGCGTCGATCACCGTGTCGTGCAGCCCGCCCACGTCGGTGACCAGCGGCAGGGTTCCATAGCGCATCGCCTGCATCTGCGCCAACCCGCAGGGCTCGAACCGGCTGGGCATCATGAGCACATCACCCCCGGCGAACAGCTGGTGGGCAAGCGCCTCGTCGTAACCGTTGACGAACCCGATCACGCCGGGAAGGTGGGCCGCAGCCGCCTCCAGCGCGTCGGCCAGATGGCGGTCTCCGCTGCCGAGCACGGCCAAGCGGGCGCCCATGGCCTCCAGCTCGCCCACGAGCGGCAACACCAGATCGACCCCTTTCTGGTGGACCAGGCGGCTGACCATGACGAACAGCGGACCGCTGGTGTCGGAGAGGCCGAAGCGGTGGAACAGTTCGGCCCGGCTGGCCGCCTTGCGGCTCAGCGTGGCCTGACCGTACGTCTGCGGGAGATGGGCGTCCTGAAGCGGGTTCCACTCCACGGTGTCGATGCCGTTCAAGATCCCGACGAGCCGCTCACCCTTGTCACGCAGCAGTCCGTCGAGCCCGAAGCCCATCCACGGCTGGCGGATCTCGTCGGCGTAGTGCGGGCTGACCGACACAACCAGGTCGGCGCTGCGGATGCCACCGGCCAGGGGGTTGCACGCGTCATCGTGGTAGTACCGCTCACGGAAGTGCCAGAACCCGTTCAGCCACCCGCGGTTGGTCCGTCCCTGGTATCCGAGGGTGTGGATCGTCAACACGACGGGTGGGGTGGGCCACAGGAACGCCGGCGCCGACGAGGTATGCCAATCGTTGAGGTGCAAGATGTCGGGCTGAGTGGCAGCGCAGATCGCGGCGACCGCCGCGGCGAAGCCCAGGAAGCGGGCGTCATTGTCGAACCACCCGTTGCCGTACTCGTCGTTGTACGGGTGGGGCTTGCGCACGCCGAGGGTGTCGACGAGGGTGATCTGGCCGATGCCGTCGAGGCGGCCGCGCCGGGCGTAGGCCGGTTGCGCCCACGCCGGCATCGTGGTGATCGGCATGACCACCTCGTCCTCCAGCGGCGTGCCGAAGTAGTCAGGCACCACCAGGTTGACGTCCACCCCCTGGCGGCGCATCTCGGCGACGATCCCCGCCGATGCGGCGGCCAGCCCTCCAACCCTGGCGAGGGGGGCCAGCTCGGCAGTGGCGAACAGCACCCGACGCGACACCTTCTTCGGCATTCCACTATCGTGCCACGCCACGCTGGCGGCCGCCCGATTGTCGGACCCACGCGCCGATCAGCAGGGCGCGTCAGGAGGGCGCGGCGGCGTCCCGGGCGAGGACCGCCTTGATGACCTCGACGAGTTCGCCGGCCGGTGCGCCTGGCGTGAGCACCGCTGCCACGCCGGCCTCGGTGAGCTGGTCGATGTGATGCTCCGGGATGATCCCGCCAACCACCACGGGCACCGACGAGCCGCGGGCGCGCAGCTCCTTCACCACCAATGGCGCCAGGGTGAGGTGGGCGCCGGACAGCATCGACAGGCCGACCAGGTCGACGTCCTCGTCCACCGCGGCGGCCGCCATCGACGCCGGAGTCTGGAACAGGCCGGTGTAGATCACCTCGTATCCGGCGTCACGCAAGATCCGGGCGACGACCTTGACACCGCGGTCATGGCCGTCGAGGCCGACCTTGCCGATCAGGATGCGCTCGCTCATATCGTCGGCACCTCCACGTGGCGGCCGAACACCGTGCCCAGCGAGCCCATGATCTCGCCCAGCGAGGCGTATGCCGTGGCGCACCGGATCAGGGTGGGCATCAGGTTGATCTGCGGATCGGCGGCCTCGGTGCGCAGCAGGGTGAGGGCCTCGTCCACCGCCGCCTGGTTGCGGTCGGCGCGCACCTGTTCGAGCCGCTTGAGCTGGCGGGCCTCGTCGTCGTTGGTGATCTCCAGCAGTTCGAGCCCGGACTCCTCGTTGCCCTCGGTGAACCGGTTGACACCAACGACGATGCGATCGCCGCGGTTGAGCTTGCGCTCCAACTCATAGGCGCTGTCGGCGATACGCCCCTGGAACCAGTTCTCCTCGATGCCGCGGATGCAGCCCTCGAGCAGGGATCCGTCGCCCATCCGATCGAGTTCGGCGAAGATCTCCCCCGCCTGGCGCTCGACCTCGTCGGTGAGCTGCTCGACGAACCACGACCCCCCGAGCGGGTCGGCCACATGGGCGACGTTGGTCTCGTAGCCGAGGACCTGCTGGGTGCGCAGGGCGATGCGCGCCGCCTTCTCGGTAGGCAGGGCCAGGGCCTCGTCCATCGAGTTGGTGTGCAGCGACTGCGTACCCCCCAGCACGCCGGCCAGCGCCTCGATGGCGGTGCGCACGATGTTGACCTCGGGTTGCTGCGCGGTCAACGACACCCCAGCGGTCTGGGTGTGGAAGCGCAACTGCAGGGACCGTTCGGCCACGGCGCCGTAACGCTCCTTCATCCACCGCGCCCAGATCCGCCGGGCGGCGCGGTACTTGGCGATCTCCTCGAAGAAGTCGATGTGGGCGTTGAAGAAGAAACTCAGCCGCGGGGCGAAGGCGTCCACGTCCAGCCCGGCCCGCATCGCCAACTCGACGTAGGCGAACCCGTTGGCCAGCGTGAAGGCCAACTCCTCCACGGCTGTGGAACCGGCCTCACGGATGTGGTAGCCGGAGATCGAGATGCTGTGCCATCTGGGCATCTCCGACGCCGTGAACACCACGGTGTCGCGCACCAGGCGCATGGACGGGCGCGGCGGGAAGACGAACTCCTTCTGCGCCTGGTACTCCTTGAGGATGTCGTTCTGCAGCGTCCCGCCCAGCCGGGAGCGATGCACGCCGGCCTTCTCCGCCTGGGCCACGAACATGGCGAAGATGGGCGCCGCCGGGGAGTTGATCGTCATCGACGTGGTGATCTGACCGAGGTCGATGCCGGCGTACAGATCCTCCATGTCGGCCAGCGTGTCCACCGCCACCCCGCAGCGCCCGACTTCGCCGAGCGCCATCGGGTCGTCGCTGTCGATGCCCAGCAGCGTTGGCATGTCGAACGCCGTCGACAAGCCGTCACCGCCGGAACGGATGATCTCCTTGAACCGCCAGTTGGTGTCCTCGGCCGTACCGAAGCCGGCGAACATCCGCATCGTCCACAACTTCGATCGGTACATCGAGGCGTACGGCCCGCGGGTGTAGGGGTACTCCCCCGGGTAGTCCCCCGAACCGTCGGGCGGCCCGTAGACCGGGTCGAGCGGGATCCCCGACATCGTCGAGAAGTCCGCGGCGCGGACCCTGGACGACTCATAGGCGCGCTGCCACCGTTCGCGCTTGCTCGTCATACGAACAGGTTGTCACACGACACCGGCCACCTCCACAGGTCACCGTCTTGAACAGCTCGATGAGTCGGAGGCGGGTCTCCCGACGTCGGGCCTCCGCCGCCGTGTAAAGCCCCACGGAGTTGACGAAGTACACGACGCTGAACTCACGACTGCGGCGGATCCATGAGAGCACCGAGGCGAGTAGATCACCCGCCGCGGCACTGCCACCCAGCATCGATCACGGCGGCGCCGAGACGGTCGATGTGCGGAGCGATGAGCCGAGGGGGTCGGGGCGATCACCAGATGCTCAGTGGTTCGGACATGGTCCGACAGCTCTCGTTAGTGGAACCGCACTGTCGTGTCTCCCTGGTTCGTCACGGGCCGCCGTCTGGGATGACAATGGCGGGATGACGTGGAAGATGATCGAAGTCGACGAGCCGAGCACCGCGGTCCGGCGGATTACCCTCAACCGCCCGGAGAAGCGCAACGCGCTGAACCACACACTCCGAGGCGAGATCATGCAAGCCCTGGAGGACGGCGACAAGGACGACAGCGTGCACGTGATGGTGCTGCGGGGCGCCGGGCCGACGTTCTGCGCCGGCTACGAGCTGGGCGGCGGCAACGCAGGTCTGGAGGAGCCGTGGCACACCTCCGGCGGGATGGGTCACTGGCCACGCCATGTGGTGGACGGTTGGACCCGGATCTGGGATCTGGGCAAGCCCGTCATCGCCCAGGTCCACGGCTACTGCCTGGCGGGCGGCAGCGAGCTGGCCAACTGCTGCGACCTCGTCTATATGGCCGAGGACGCCCAGATGGGCTATCCCGCCGTGCGCTTCGGTGTCGCCGATCAGCACTTCCATCCCTGGACGGTGGGCATGCGTACCGCGATGGAGATGATGCTGACGGGTGTGTCGCTGAACGGCACGCAATGCGTGGAGAAGGGCTGGGCCAACCGGGCGTTCCCGGCCGCCGATCTGGAGGGCGAGGTCCTCAAGGTGGCCTCGGCCATCGCCTCCTTGCCCACCGACCTCGTCCAGCTGAACAAGCGCGTCGTCCATCGCCAGATGGAGGTGATGGGCATCCGCACCGGCGTACGCATCGGCACCGAGCTGTGCGCCCTCGGCACCATGCTGCCGTCTCTGCATGAGTTCGTCGAAACCAGCCGGGAGAAAGGGCTGACCGCGGCCCTGCAGGAGCGCGACGCTCCATTCGGTGACTACCGCACGACCCACGAGGGCAACCGGGCGTGACTGCCTACACCATCATCACGGCCGACTCACATGCCGGCGGCAGCCATGCCGACTACCGCGCCTACCTCGACCCCGCCTACCTCGACGACTTCGACGCCTGGCGCGGCCGGTACAAGAACCCGTTCAAGGACCTGAAGGACGACCGCCGGACACGCAACTGGGACAGTGACCAGCGCTGGCGGGAGCAGGAGGCCGACGGGGTGGTGGCCGAGGTGGTGTTCCCCAACACCGTGCCGCCGTTCTTCCCGAGCTTCGTGCTGTTCGCCGGACCGCCCAAGCCGGAGGACTACGCTCACCGCCTGGCCGGGATCCGGGCACACAACCGCTGGCTGGTCGACTTCGTCGCCCAGTGCCCGGAGCGCCGCGCCGGGATCGGCCAGATCTTTCTCAACGACGTGGACGACGCCCTGGCCGATGCCCAGTGGATCATCGACCACGACCTGCGCGGCGGGGTGCTGCTACCCAACGTCGGCCCGGAGATCGGCTACGTCAAGCCGCTCTACGACCCCGGCTACGACCCGCTGTGGAAGCTGCTGGAGGACAACGAGGTGCCGGTGAACATCCACGGCGGCACCGGCGTACCGGACTACGGCCCGTACCCGTTCAGCATGCTGCTGTACATCAACGAGGCCGCCTTCTTCTCCCAGCGCCCGCTGACGCATCTGATCCTGGGCGGTGTGCTGGAGCGCTTCCCCAAGCTGAAGCTGGTGATCACCGAGACCGGATGTCACTGGGTCCCCGGCCTGCTGGACCGGATGGACAAGGTGATCCGCCAGATCCGCGACACCGGCGCCACCGGCGAGATCCGCTACCGAGAGGGCAACAAGCTGCGCCAGGACGCCACCGACTACTTCCGCCAGAACGTGTGGATGGGCGTCAGCCAGCCGGGCCCGTCGGATGCCGCGGTGATCGACGTGATCGGCCGTGACCGGTTCATGTGGGGCAACGACTACCCGCACGACGAGGGCACCTTCCCGTTCACCCGTGAACACCTGCGCCAGGTCTTCCCCGGCGTCGGCGAGGGCGACATGCGCAAGATCCTGGCGGAGAACGCCGCGTCGCTGTACCGCTTCGACCTGGCCAAGCTGGCCCCGCTGGCCGAGGCCCACGGCCCCACCGTTGCCGAGCTGGCCGAGCCGCTGACGGAACTCCCCGAGCACCCCAACGACGCCCTGCTGCGCGGCCTGCAACCCGCCTAGTCTCGCCGGGTGCTCGTCGACGTCCAGTTCCTGCCGTCCGCCTCCGGCTGGCCGGGCCTGGCCGCGGCGGCCGGGCTGGCCGAGGATCTGGGCTACACCCGGGTGTGGTTGTTCGACCATCTCGCCGCCTCCTCGCTGAACGTCGAAGCAGCGATGCTGGAGTGCTGCACGACCTTGGGGGCGTTGGCCGCGGTCACCTCGCGGATCGGGCTGGGCACGTTGGTGGCCAATGTTGCCAACCGCTACCCCGCCGTGCTGGCCCTGGCCGTGGCCACCGCCCAGCACATCAGTGGCGGGCGGGTGGTCGCCGGTCTGGGCGCGGGGGCCGCCCCGGGGTCGCGCTGGGCGACCGAACACGACGCTGCCGGCATCGCCCTCGTGGCCGACGCCGCCGAGCGGCACGACGCGGTGGTCCGCCAGATCGAGGCCATCCGGGCGGCGACCGACACCCCGGTGATCGTCGGGGTCAACTCGACGGCGCTGGCGGGCATCGCCGGCCAGCGCGCCGACGGGATCAACGTGCGGCTGTCCGCCGAGCGCGCCGGCGAGCTGATCGCCACGGCGCGGGACGCGGCCGGTGACCGAGCCGTCGAGGTCAGTGCGTACACCGTGGACGACGGCGCCGGCATCCGCCAGCGAGCAACCGCCCTGGGGATCGACCGCCTGATCCTGGTCACCACGCCGGACCGCTTCATCGACGCTCAGCCAGCGCCCGGCTGACACCGGGTCCGCCGGGCGGGCGGCGACGTTCAGTGCACCGCGACCACACCCGGTTGGTCACTGGCCCACGGCCCGAGCGGGCGGCGCTCCAGCGCCGCGGCGAACAGGTCGGGGAAGGCATCGGGGGTGCATGCCAGGCTGGGGATGCCGAGCTCGGCGAATCGGGCGACCTGGGCATGGTCGTAGGCCGGGGCGCCCTCGTCGCTGAGCGTCACCAGCGCGACCAGGGTGACCCCGCTGCGCACCAGCGCCGCGGCGCGAGCCTGGAGCAGGCCCACGTCACCCCCCTCGAACAGGTCGCTGATCACCACCACCACGGTCTCGGCCGGGCGGTCGACGAGCCGCTGGCAGTAGCCGAGCGCCTGGGCGATGTCGGTTCCGCCGCCCAGCTGGACGCCGAACAGCACGTCCACCGGGTCGGCGGCCATCGCGGTGAGATCGGTCACCGCTGTGTCGAAGGCGATGACATGGGTCCGTAGTGCCGGCATCGAGGCCAGCACTGACCCGAACACCCCGGCGTAGACGATGGAGTCGGCCATGCTGCCGCTTTGGTCGATGGCCACGATCACATCCCTGGCCAGGCTGCGTTGGCGGCGCCCGTAGCCGACCAGGCGTTCGGGGATCACCGTGCGGTACTGCGGCTGGTAGTGCGCCAGGTTGGCCTGCACGGTGTGCATCCAGTCGATGTCGGCCGGGCGCGGCCGGCGCGACCGCTGTGACCTGGCCAACGCCCCGAGCGCGGCCTGGCGGGTGCGCGCCGCCAGGCGGGCCGTAAGTTGATCGACCACCTGACGCACCACCAGCCGGGCCGTGGCACGGGTGTCGTCGGGGAGCAGATGGTTGAGCTCTACCAGCAGCGAGGCGAGATGGACGTCGGGTTCCACCGAGGCCAGCAGTTCCGGCTCGAACAGCAACTGGCGCAGGTCCAGGCGGTCGATGGCGTCACGCTGCATCACCTGGACCACCGTGGACGGGAAGTAGCGGCGGATGTCACCCAACCAGCGGGCCACGGCGGGCGCCGACCGGCCGAGCCCACCGCCGCGCGCCCGCCCGCTGCCGGCGGGACGCTGATCGTAGATGGCGGCCAGGGCGCCGTCGAGGCGTTGGTCGTCGGCCGACAGGGGCGCGCTGGTCACCGGGCTCTGCGACCTGCCGCCTGACTCGTCGTCCACCACCCCACCCAGCACCAGTCGCCAGCGACGGCCGCGCTCGGCATCGCTGACACGGGTCACGGGGCCACCTCCACCGGCGCGCCGATCATCAGGCGCACGGTGACCATCGCCGCCTGGGCTCTGGCGTGGTCCAGGTCGGCGCCGAACGGGTCGACCACGGTGACCTCGCCGGCGCGCAGGACCTCGCCGAGCTGGCGACGCTCGGCCGCGGCAAAGGCACCGAAGGTCCGCCGCAGCAGGGCGACGGTGGCCTGGAACCCGTCGGCGGGAAGCCCGCATAGCCAGTCGTCGACCACGCCCAGCAGGGCCCGGTCGTGCAGCAACACGGTGCCGCTGCCAGCCAGGAACCCCTCGACGAAGGCGGCGCCGTGGGCCGGTGCCGTCCCCACCGACAGCGCCCGGGAGAACGCCGCACGCACCCGGTCGGCGGGCCACGCCTCACCGTCGTGCAGCAGCCGGGTGGATCGGCCACGGACGAGTCCGTGGACATCGGCGCGGTCCACCAACGACGCCAGCAGCGCCGGCCAGCCCGCCCGCCGCTCGGCGTGCTCGCACAGCGCCAGCGCGGCATGCACCGCGGCCAGGCGCTCCACCATCGCCCGGGCGGCGGCGTCGTCGAGGCTGCGGCAGGCCTGCACGGCGCCGGCGATCACCCGCACGACCAACCCGTCGAACGCCGCCTGCAGCGCCCCGGCGTGCGTCCCCCGGGCGTCGCCGTAGCGCAGAGTGCGAGCCAGCGGTCCGAGAGCGTCCATC
Source organism: Ilumatobacteraceae bacterium (assembly GCA_037045185.1). Lineage (GTDB taxonomy): Bacteria > Actinomycetota > Acidimicrobiia > Acidimicrobiales > Ilumatobacteraceae > JAKOUY01. The sequence goes on along the minus strand of JBAOHQ010000002.1, from coordinate 87,468 downwards.
ACCTGGGTGACGTCGGGGTCTTCGGCCGCGGCGTCGGCCAGGCGGCGCACGCACGGCCCGACCACGTCGGCCAGGTCGGCCAGCAGTGCCCGTTCGAGGGCCACGATCAAGTCGGCGGGCGAGCCGGCCGCGGCCACGACCTCGGCCAGGCGGGCCGCCGCCGCGGCCTGCAGGGTGGTGCCGTAGGCGGAGGCCTCGACGACCTGCAGGGAGAACTCCGGATCCCAGGCAAGCTCCCACGTCTCGCGGAACGACCCCGACGAACCGCGCCCGTCGACGACCTGACCCCACGCCACGCCGAGCGCGCCGAGGCGGTGGAGCATCACCGAACGACCATGGCCGCCGGGCGTGCGCAGGTCCAGTTCCAGCCGCTGACGACCCACCTGCGGCTTGAGCCGCAGGGTGCGGATCAGCCGGTTGATGTCGGCGGCGAGGGGGACCTGGGGGGCGTCGTGTGGCACGGCGCCGATGGCATCGCCGATCACGAGCTCGTCGACGATCAGGCGCAACCCGCTGGCGCCAGCCATCACGGTGTCGGCGGCGTCGAGCACCTCGGCCAGCCCAGGCGCCGGCCGGGCACGTAGCGCTGCCAGGGACACCGCGGCGCGGGTGGCGGCGATCAGGTGATCCGGCGAGGCCTGCATGCCCCGCGCCCGCAGCAGGCGGGCCGCCTGGACGAACCACCGGGCCCGGCCGTGGTCACCGGGGTGGGCGAACACGTGGGCGTACCACCCGGGGCTGCGCACACCCGCCCCGTACCCGCTGGCCGCGGCCAGCCGGCGGTGGCTCCACGGCACCCAGCTCAGCCCCACCTTGACCTTCGGCAGGCCGCGGAGCAGGGCGTTGTCGGCCGCCACGGGCGGCCACGGCTGCTGCAGGGCAGGCACGTGCCACGCCCCGCACACCACCGCGACCACCTCGCCCGCGGCCAGCAGCGGGCGCAGGGCCTTGCGCATGTGCGCCTCGCGGCGGGCCTCGGCGGCACTGGCCAAACGCCCGGCGCGCACCGTTGCCATCGCCTCGGCCACCGCGCCGAACGACCCCAGACCCGATCCGTGGTGCTCGACGACGTCGTCCCACCACCGCTCCGGATCGGGGTCACCGGCCGCAGCGGCGAGCAGTCCGATCGGGTCGATCGGGGCCTCGCCATCGAGATCCAGCTCCGCCGAGCCGCTGGCCAGCATCGTGGTGAGCGGCAGGTCGATGGCCACCACCGGCCGCTCGTTGCGCTGCGCCCAGCGCAGGGCCTGCCACTCCGGACTGAACTCGGCGAAGGGTAGGAAGGCGGCGCGGCGCGGGTCTCCGACGACGTGCCCGAGGATGGCCACCGGTGGGACCAGGTCGTCCGCTCCCGCCCAGCGCAACACACCCTGGGTGTCGGCCGGCAACTCCACGGCCACCGTGTCGGGCCGCAGCTCGTCGAGCGCGGCAACGAGCGAGCGGGCCGAACCGGGGCCGTGATGGCGGATGCCCAGCAGGTGCGGCCGGCCCACGGCTGGTCAGCCCAGATCCCGGCAGGCGTCGTAGAACTCGCCCCACTCCGGGCGCTGGCGGACGACGGCCTCGAGGTACTCGTTCCAGGCGACGCGGTCGGCCACGGGGTCCTTGACCACTGCGCCCACCACGCCGGCGGCGAGGTCCCGGTCGGTGAGCGCGCCGGACCCGAAGTGCGTCGCCAGGGCCAGGCCGTTGGCCACCACCGAGATGGCTTCGGCGGTGCTGAGCGAGCCGCTCGGCACCTTCAGCGCGGTGAGCCCGTCGTGGGTACGTCCGCTGCGCAGCTCACGGAACACCGTCACCACCCTGCGGATCTCCTCCGGTCCGGCGGCCAGGTCGGGCCAGGCCATCGACTGACCCAGTTCGGCAACCCGCCTGGCGACGATGCCCACCTCCTCGTCGGCGTCGGCCGGCAGGGGCAGCACCACCGTGTTGAACCGCCGGCGCAGCGCGGCGGACAGATCATTGACACCGCGATCACGGTCGTTGGCCGTGGCGATCAGGTTGAAACCCTGGGTGGCCTGGACCTCACCGGCGAGTTCCGGGATGGGCAGCGTCTTCTCGCTCAACACGGTGACCAGGGCGTCCTGCACGTCACCCGACATCCGGGTGAGCTCCTCGATCCGGACGATGCCACCGTCACGCATCCCCCGCAGTACCGGGCTCTCCACGAGTGCCGCGGGTGATGGCCCCTCGGCCAGCAACCGGGCGTAGTTCCACCCGTAGCGCAACGACTCCTCGGTGGTGCCGGCTGTCCCCTGGACGAGCAGCGTCGAGTTCCCGCTGATGGCTGCCGCGAGGTGCTCGCTGAGCCAGGTCTTGGCCGTGCCGGGGACCCCGAGCAGGAGCAGCGCCCGATCGGTGACCAGGGTGGCGACGGCGATCTCGACCAGACGGCGTTGGCCGACGTACTTCGGGGTGATGACGGTCCCATCGGCGAGGGTGCCGCCGAGCACGTAGGTGACCACGGCCCACGGCGACGTCTGCCAGTTGGTGGGTCGGGGCCGATCGTCGACGCGACGCAACGCGGCAAGTTCGGCAGCGAACTGCTGCTCGGCGTGGGGACGAAGCACGGTGGTCATGAACGCTCCAGTTCGGCACGGGCGTCGGCCCGCAGGACGGCGAGTTCGGCCAACGACGCCGCCAACCGGGCGGCGGGCCGCAGCGGGTCGATCGTGTCCAGCGCCCTGGCCAGCGGGCGCAGCGCGCTGTGTGGGAGCGACACGACCAGGTTGACCAGGACCCCCCGGTGGCTGGCCCCGTACTGGCCGGACTCCAGCGCGGCGCGCAGGGTGGTCGCCACCCGCGCCGGCTCGGCCGTGAGCAGCGCGGCGAGGTCGGCGGTGAGCGGTAGCGGGTCCGCCTCGGCTGGCGACTTCCGGGGGGCGGGCACCAGCCCGGGCCACAGCTCCACCAGCCATTCGGCGATCGGGCCGGTGGCCGTGCGCGCCACGGCCGACAAGCCCGGGGCGCGCCGCGTCGCCACCAACGCCGGGATGACCAGCTCCGGCCCGAGCCGCCATCCGTTGGCCACCACGCAGTCGAGCCACTCGGCCAGCAGGACCGGCCACTGGTGGACGATGCGGCGAAACGACGCCTCGGCCCGCGGCGGTGTGGGCGGGCGATCGTCGGCAGGCCACGCCGGCAGATGGACCGTGGGCGCGGCCGGGGTGAAGGCCGCCCGCTGCAGCACGGCAGCGGCAGCGGCCTGCTGGAGCAGGTGCGCGGCCTCGCTCGCAGCGGGCCGATCCGCGGCGAGGTCGGCCAGCGGTCCGTCCGGCGCCGCCGGCGGGGACCGCCGATCGGTGCCGAGCAGGCCCACCGCGGTGAGCTCTGCCCAGTAGGTGGCGATCACGCGGCACCCACGAAGGAGTCGTCGGCGACCCGGCCGAGGTCGACGTGGCGATCCGCCAGGTGCACGGTGAGCGGGACCAGCCCGTCGGGGGTCCACTCGCAGGTGACCGGATGGAGGGCGCCCGCGGTGCACGCCGCCAGGGCAGCCAGCGTGGCGCCGGGTGCTGCGAGGGGGAGCATCCCGGTCCCGTCGGTCAGCCACCACCGCCCGTGGCCCGGCGCGGCCGTGGCTCGAACGCACAGCGGCACCCGGTCAAGCCATGGTTCGCCGGCGACCATCGCACCGGTGGCGGTGCAGGCGTCGGACACCGTGGCACACAGCGGGACTTGTCCCGGTGCCGGAGGCTCGGTGCGCCCGCCCAGCAGGACGCGCAGTCGGGTCCGCCCCGGGTAGCGGAACACGTCTGCCTCGACACAGGAGCCGACGGGCAACGAGGTGTCCAGCGCCTGCCCGTACGCGGCGAACGACAGGACCATCGCCCACCGCCCGCTGCGCTGGCCGCGCAACCAGATGCGGCGGACCTCGATGCGGTCCTCACGCGTGTCGCTGCGCCCGAGCACCTGCCACCGGTCGGTCTCGGGGACCCCAGCGAGCACTGCGGCCTGGCGAACCTGCCAGCCGAGGGCCACCGCCACCGCGTCGGCCAGGTCGTCGGGTAGCTCGCCCAGGCGCAGGCCGGCGTCAGCCAACAGCCCGAGGATGCCCAACTCGGCGAGTACCCGTTGGTGCCACGACGGTGCCGCACCGGCCAACCCGGCGATGCGCCGGACGCGGTTGGCCAGCCCGCCCACCTGGGCATCCACCAACCGCGCCGCCAACCCGTCCCAGGTTTCGTAGCGGGCCAGCGCCGGGTCGGCGAGGCCGGCGCGCATCCGGTCATGGAGCCAGCGGCGCAACTCGGCCAGCCCGGCGCGCATCCGGGCGACGCGCTCGTCACGGTCACCTGGGGGTGGCGGGGGCGACGGTTCGACGGCCGGTGGCCCGCCGACCGACGGATCCGGCGCGGCCGGGCGGGGTTCGCCCGGTGCTGCCGCGGCACCTCGGCGGACCCAGAGGGCGACGTTCGGCGACGGCGTCGCTGATGCCACCCCACCGCGCACCCACAGCAGGAGCAGGGCCAACGCGTGCTTGCAGGGCACCAGTCGGCTGGGGCACGAGCAGGCGAAGCGAACCTCGACGTGGTCGACCATCACCTCGTACGGCTCGGCACCCGACCCGACACATCGTCCCCACAGGGCACCACCGTCCACGCCGGCACCCGACCAGCGGCTGGGAACCGCCAGCGGCTGGGCAGCGGCGAAGGCCGCTGCGCTGGTGGCCACTGCGGCCACCTGCTCGACCTCCCAGACGCGTCCCTCGCTCACTCGATCGACGGTAGCGGAGGGGTGCCACACGGTCCCGCAGCCGCAGCCGGCTACTTGATGCTGCCCTCCCACACCAGCCGAGCGCCCTCATGACCGGTGCGGATGATCCAGATCGTCGCCAGCACCCCGAGCACGGCGCCCGCCCAGGTCAGCACGACCGACGGCCGCTCGTCCGCGCTGGCGCTCTTGGCCGAGCGGCGGTCGAGCACGAAGGCCACCGCAACCACCACCACGATGCCAAGGAGGAACAACCTCGTCGTCTCCGCCAGGCTCTGGTGGTGGCTGATGTCGGCCTCGAACGCCGGGTTGCGGCGCAGTGCCTCGTCGAAGGCCTCACCGCTCTGGAAGGCCAGCATGAAGCTGATCGCGGTGATCACCGACACGAGAAACGGCCACGGCCCGAGTCCGCGGCGCCACGCCGGCCGGGCGGCTAGGGCGATGATCCCGAGCGTGAGCAGCGGCACCAACATCACCGGTGCGTGGACGAGCAGTGGATGCGCGGGAAGGTCGAAGAGCTGCTCCATGGTCCCGACAGTAGACGCCCCGGCGCTGGCTCAGTACCTGTACGAAAGGACAGTGGCGGGACGCCGGGCAACGTGGCAGGCTCGGCGTCCCATGCGTACCCGCTTCGCCATCGCTCTCGCCCTTGTCCCGCTCGTGCTCGCCGCCTGCGGCGACGACGACACGACGGGCCCGGCGGCCACCAGCCCGGCGGTGACGACGCCCGCCGCGACCACCCCGGCCACCCTGCCTGCTCCCACGACGCCTGCTCCCACGACGCCTGCTCCCACGACGCCTGCTCCGACCGGCCCGCGAGCGACCACGCCCGGCGCCGCCGGGTCCACCGCGGCGGGCGCCGTCGACATCGAACTCGACGAGTTCACCATCGAGGAGTCCGGAACGATCGCCGCCGGTGAGGTCACCTTCAACGTCAAGAACGTGGGCCAGCGCACCCACGAGTTCGCGGTGTTCAAGGGGACCGACTACGCCCAGCTCCCCCACCAGCCCAACGGCGCCGTGGACGAGACGGCGCTGGGGGCGGCGAACATCGTCGGGCGCACCGACAAGCTCGACAGCGGCGAGACGGCCAGCATCACGTTGAACCTGCCCGCCGGGCAGTACGTGCTGATCTGCAACCTCGGCGCCGGCCCGAACAGCCATGCGGCCAAGGGCCAGCACGTGGCGATCACCGTCGCGTAGCGCCGTTCAGGCCACCGAGACCGTCGCCTCGGCCAGGACCAGGTCGACGTTGACGTCACTGGTGTTCTGGCCACCCATGTAGCGGTTCTCGCCCAGCGCTAGGAACACGGCCCCGGCACGGTGCTCGTCGACCAGCGTCCATCCGAGTGGCTGACCCACCAGCGGGTTCGTGCCAACACCGAGGTGCGAGATCCGCTCCCCGGCGAACGGTCCGTCCACGACCCGGCCGCCGTCACCGAAGATCAGCACCGACCCGTCGGCCAGGCGGACGTCACCGTGTGCGGCGTCCTCGAGCACCGTCCAGTACACCGAGCCGCCCGGCAGGTTGGAGACCACCGCAGCGGATGCGGCGTCGGCGGCGTCGATCATGCCGTCGTCCACGTGCAGCAGGCGCCCGCCGCGGTTCAACCGCAGCAGGCATCCCGGCGTGGCGAGCACGTGGCGCTCGCCTGCCGCCAGTCGCCCGATCCACATCGCGGTGGCAGCGCGGAGGTCGCCGGCCGGGCAGCACACGGCGGGGAGCACCAACGAGTCGAGCGCCTCGACCGTCGTGCCGAGGGCCGCGGCAACGCAGGGGCCGGGGACGGCGACGGCCAGCGCAAGCATGGCCGATGCCGACCACCGTCGATCGGCCCGTCGCAGCGCCGCCAACCAGGCGTCGGTCACCGCCGGGTCGACGACCGACAGATCGGGCTGCCACCCGCCGAGGGTCACGGTGGCCGACGCGTCGAAGGTGAACTCGTTGCGTGCCGCGGAGGCCTCGTCGGACCAGTCGGCCACCGTCGAGTTCGCCAGCCGGTCCACCAGCACCTCGTTCGACCGCCACTCGATCACGGGGTCGAGGCCGCGGCGGCGGGCTTCGGCGGCCACCGCCTCGGCGAACTCGGCCCGCCCGCACCGATCACGCACGACCACACGGTCGTCAACGGTGGGCAGGGCGTCGAGCACCCGCCGGGCAACGTCGGCTGCCCTCACCACGAGGCGTACATCTGCAGATCCGTGCCGATCCGGTCGGCCATCGTGTAGACGGCATGCAGATCGGGGTGGCGCGCCGACGACGAGGCCGTCGGACAGCACGACCTGCTTCCAGTCACGGCGCTGCTGGCCCACGGCGAGCAGGTCCACGTTGACGATGTGCTCACCCATGATCGACAACAGGTGCTCCATGCCCTCGACGTGGGAGATCCGCCCCTCGCCCTGGGCCCGCTTGATGACCTGGGCGACGTTGTACCGGCGGGTGGTGTCCTGGCTGAACGACCCGTAGCAGACCGCCTCGGCCCAACCGTGGAAGGCGTCGATGTCGGACACGTAGTTCATCAGGTCGACCAACCGGCCCCCCGGGGGCGTGGGCGGCGATCTCCCCGAACACCACCTCTCCACCCCAGGTGCGGTACCACTCCATGTGGGCGAACCCGCTGGTGACACCCATGGCGGCGATGACCGCCTCACCCATCGCCCGCCCGCCGGCCAGACCGGGCGTGTCCACATCGCGATGGGCGATCACCTGCTGGCTGATCCACTCGACCTGCTTGCCCACCAGCGGGCGGGGACGGTACTCACAGATGTTGAAGTGGGCGATGCGCCCGCCGGCACAGATCGTGTCGTAGGTGAACTCCTCACCGTCGACGAACTCCTCCACGCTCACCTCGTCGATGTGCGCCAGCCACGGCATCACCCGCTCCAGCTCACCCGGATCGTCGACCCGGTAGGTGTCCAGCGACCCGGCGCCGGCGATGGGCTTGACGATCAGCGGATAGCCCACCCGTGCAGCGGCCTGGCGCACGGCGTCGGCGGTGGTGGCTCGAAACGCGTACGGGAGGCGGATCCCGGCATGCGCCAGGGCGTCCTTCATCAGCCCCTTGTCACGGAACGTCAACGCCTGGCGAACACCGAGGCCGGGCGCGCCGATGGACTCACGCAGGCGAGCCGCCACCACCACCGTGGGCTCCCACAGCGTCTCCACCAGATCCACGTTGCGACCGCGCAGGGCCTCGTGGACGGTGCGCATCACGCCGTCCTCGTCAGCCCACGACTCCACCCGGACATAGTGGGCCATCGCCTGCCTGGCCATCCACGGCACGGCGTCGAGGGGCTGGTCGCCCACACCGATCACCCGGGCACCCACCTCGGCCAGGCCGTGCACGAAGTGCGGCATCTCCGCCGGATACCCGGGACCGAGGAACAGCACATCCACCATCACCAACGCTCCACTCGAATCGTGCCGATCAACTCGGCGACTGCCTGTTCTACCGCCGGCGTTGACGCCGAACGGACGACGACGAACCCGTCACCCTCGTACGTCCCGGTCGGCCGATCACCGGCGGACGGGAGGCGGGCGTCGACGATCAGCGACCGCGTCGGCGCTGCCGAGGGCGTCCACACCCGTGACCGAGGTGATGACCGGGCCACCCCCCTGGGCGTGTACGTAGGCGGCGCCAACCGCATACCGGCGCACCGGTGGGTCGAACCGCCCGTGGACGGTCAGCTCCGCCCACCTGGCGTACATGTCGGTGTCGTGGGCATAGGACATCAGCGTCATGAACTGGGCGCCCGGCGGGCGGGCCCCCACCTCGCTGACGGCCACCGAGCCGTCCTCCCGGCGGAACCACTCGAGATGGCTGAGCCCGGTCCGCATCCCCAACGCCTGCACGGCTCGCGGGGCGATCTCGGCGATGTCGGCGTACTCCGGCCCGTCGACGGCGGCGGGCAGCACGACGGACCACTGGATCCACGGCTGCTCGATGACCTCGAGCGGACTGGGCAGGTACCGGTTGACCGAGTACCACACCATCCGCCCGTCGACCATGACGCTGTCGAAGGAGTGCTCGGCGCCGACGACGAACTCCTCCAGCTGCATGGGCGCCGACGCCGTCGGCGGCGAATGCGCCAGCCAGCGCTCGAGCTCCTCCGGTCCGCCGACGCGGAACGTCTCCCTGGCGCCCGCCCCGGCCAGCGGCTTGACGACGATCGGATAGCCCACCTCGGCGCAGAACGCTCGGGCACCCTCGGCGCCGGACACCCCGAGGAACCGGGAGCACGGCACCCCCGCCTCGGCCAGCACGGCCTTCATCCGCGCCTTGTCGTGGAAGTTGGCCGCCTCGTCAGGCGTCATCCCGGCGATGCCGAGCCGCTGGCGGGCCACCGCTACGGGCACCAGCACCGGCTCCAGAACGGCCGACAGCGCATCCACGACGCCAAGCCGGTCACGGAGCCGGGCCACCGCATCGGTGAGCTGGTCGGCGTCCAGGCAGTCGTCGATCCGCCAGTGACCGGCCAGGCGGGAACGGACGGGCTCGGGGAAGGCGTCGACCGGTTCGGCGCCGACCACGGCGATCCTGGCGCCGTCCACCTGGGTCATGGCGTCGACGAAGCGGACGGTGGCCTCCAGCGCATACGGCGCGACGAACACGACGGTCGCCATTCCGCTCAACGTATCGCCGATCTAGTGTGCGAACCGCGTGAACGTCATCCTCGTCGAGCCCAGCTTCCCCGACAACCAGAAGCAATTCGCCAGATCACTGGCCGAGGTCGGGGCCACCGTCATCGGCATCGGCGAGCGGTCCAAGGAATCGCTCGACGACGACGTCAAGGGATGGCTCACCCACTACGAGCAGGTCGGCTCGGTGGTGGACGAGGGCGCGCTGTTCGATGCGGTCCGGCGCGTCCAGGGGATGGTGTGGGTCGATCGCCTGGAAGCCACGGTCGAGGCCCACATCATGCCGGCGGCGCGCGTCCGCGAGGCCTGCCACATCCCGGGCACCTCGGAACGGACGGCGTTCCTGTGCCGTGACAAGCCAGCGATGAAGGAGGCCCTGCGCGCCGCAGGGGTCCGCTGCGCCCAGTCCACCGGCGCCACGTCGGCCGCCGAGGTGTGGTCGTTCGCCGCCCAGGTGGGCTACCCGCTGATCCTCAAGCCGGCGGCTGGCGCCGGCGCCGCCGGGGCGACACGTGTGAACGCCGCCGACGAGCTGGCCGAGGCGATCAGTCGCAGCGGCGTCGATCACGGCGTGGCCATCGCCGTGGAGGAGTACGTGGAGGGGCACGAGGGCTTCTACGACACCATCTCGATCGACGGCCGGGTGGCGATGGACTTCGTCACCCACTACTACCCGAACGTCCTCGAGGCGATGCGGACCCGGTGGATCTCCCCGCAGTTCATCACCACCAACCGCATCGGCGAGCCGGGATACGACGAGTTGAAGGCCATGGGCCAGGCGGTGGTCACGGCCCTCGGCATCGGCACCTCGGCCACGCACATGGAATGGTTCGTCGGGCCGAAGGGTCTGTACTTCAGCGAGATCGGCTGCCGCCCGCCGGGCGTGCGCTGTTGGGACCTGTACTCGGCCGGCAACGACCTCGACATCTACCGCGAGTGGGCCAACGCCATCGTCCACGGGCACGTGGCGACCCAGCCGTCCCGGCGCATGGCGGCGGGGATCATCGCCCTGCGTCCTGACCGCGACGGATACATCTCCGGATACAGCGGGCTCGACGACGCCCAGACCCGCTACGGGGAGTGGGTGCTCGACGCTCACCTCCCACCTCAGGGCACGCCCACCCAGCCTGTCGAGGCGGGGTACATGGCGAACGCCTGGGTGCGGATGCGTCACCCCGACTTCGACCATCTGCGCGGCATGCTCGACGACGTCGGGCGCACCGTGCAGGTGCACGCATGATCCCAGGCATCCCCACCATCTCCCACGCCGGACTGCCCGCGTGGGTCACGCCCGAGGAGCTGGACCGGCGCACGGCGCACGGCGATCACTTCCCGCTCGTCGACCACGACATCTGCGTGTTCGCCTTCCGCGGTGAGGTCGTCAGCGTTCGCCTCGAGCACTTCGGCACCGGGTTGCCCCACGATCTGCACTACCGCCGGTTGGGCCACAGCGACTGGTGGGTGCTCCCGCTGCGGATGCCCGCCGAGACCCGCCTGGAGTACAAGGTCGAGACGATCAGCAGCTACGGCACGCGCTTGGGCGACGATCCGCTCAACCCGCATGGCGCCGAGCATCCCTTCGGGGCCAACTCGGTGTGCACCGCCAGCGGGTACCACCAGCCGGGGTGGTCGGAGCGCCGTGACGGAGTGGAGCGCGGCAGGATCGTGGAGTACTACGACCACAGCGAGGCCCTCGGCCGGCGAGCCACGGCCGGGATCTACCTGCCGAACGGGTTCGAGCTTCACCGTGACCACCGCTACCCGCTGCTGGTCATGCTCGACGGCGACGACTACGTGAACTATGCCGGCGCCCAGACGGTGCTGGACAACCTGATCGCCGATCGGCAGATCCCGCCGATGGTCGTGGCCTTCAGCCGGCCGGGCGAGCGGCTGACCGAGTACGCCGACGATCCCCGCCACCATCGCTATCTCGTCGACGAGCTGGTCCCGGCGTTGGAGCGCGACCTGCCGGTGGGCGGCACGCCGGCGCTGCGTTGCCTGATGGGGTGCAGCTTCGGCGGCGTGGCCACGCTGTCGGCCGCGGTCTACGCGCCCGGCTACTTCGGCCGGCTGCTCCTGCAGTCGGGTTCGTTCGCAGGCGCCGGCGAGGGGTGCTGGGAGCGCCCCGAACGGCTGTGGTGGCCGGTCAAGGACTTCGTCGCCCGCTACCTGCAGCACCCCACCTGGGTGACCGAACGGATGGTCGTCACGTGCGGCGCGTTCGAATCACTGATCTGTGAGAACCGCGGGATGCTGGAGGTCCTGCGACGAACGGGGATGGATGTTCGCATGGTGATCCAGCTCGACGGGCACAACTGGGTGTGCTGGCGTGACAGCCTCGGGCTGGCATTGCCCTGGCTGTTCCCGCACGCCGGATAAGTTGCCTGCACCATGGACGTCACCCGCCGGATCGGTTTGTCGCTCGGAGCAGACCTGTGCTGGCCGATCTGCTTCGAGGAGATCCTCCGCCGTCTCGACCTGGCGATCACGATCGGGTCGGACACGGTGCGCTTCGACGTCGACCGGGTGGTGATCGAGCCGTTCGACCTGCGCCAGACCACCACCTACGACCTGGTCGTCGACCGCCTGACGCACTGGTACACCACCAGCCGGGAGTGGATCAAGAAGGCCGTGCTGATGGACGGGCTGTACGTGTTCAACAACCCGTGGGCCATCCAGTCCATGGAGAAGCACACCTCGTACTGCGCGATGATCCGTCTCGGCATGCCCATCCCGGAGACGTGGATCGTGCCACCCAAGGCGTACGAGCCGCAGCCCGATCTGCAGGTCACGCTGGAGCGTTACGCCAGGATGTTCCAGCTCGACGAGGTGGGCCGCCAGGTGGGCTTCCCGCTGTTCGCCAAGCCGTTCGACGGTGGCGGATGGGCCGGGGTCAGCCGGGTCAACGACCAGGACGCCCTGCGCCGGGTGTACGACGACAGTGGAACGTACTTGTTGCATCTGCAACAAGCGGTGGAGCCTCATGACCTGTTCATCCGCTGCATCGGCTTCGGGCCACAGACACGCCTGGTGCGCTACGACCCGTCGGCGCCGTTGCACGACCGGTACACCACCGACGACGGAGCGGTTCCGCAGGATCAACGCCAGCAACTGATCGACACCACGCTGACGATCAACTCGTTCTTCGGCTGGGAGTTCAACTCCTGCGAGGCTCTCCGCCAGGGATCCACGTGGTATCCGATCGACTTCGCCAACGCCTGCCCCGACTCCCAGGTGACCTCGCTGCACTACCACTTCCCGTGGCTGGTGGCGGCGAACCTGCGCTGGTCGCTGTTCTGCGCCGGCACCAAGCGGCCGATGCGGATCACTCCGGACTGGTCGCCGTACTTCGCCATCGCCGACAGCGCCATGCCCTATGCCGACAAGCTCACCGCCTACGCGGCCATCGCCAGGGAACGATTCCAGACCGACGAGTTCGAGGCCTTCTGCGCCGAGCACCTCGGCCACCTCGACCAGGTGGTGTGGGACTTCTTCGCCGACCCGGTTGCCAATGGCGCGGTACGCCAGAAGGTCGCCGCCCTGTTCCCGGCCCACGAGGTGGACCAGTTCACCGAGCTGTTCTGGGCGCGCATCCAGCGGTGGCGGGCCGAGAACCCGCCCACGACCCGATGATCCGGGTGCTCACGGCTCGGCCTGGCCGGCATGTCTAAGGTCTCCACATCGTGGTACTCCGCCCGCGTCGAACGGGACGTGCGCCTGACTCGCTGGGGCGAGATGGGCCGGCCGGTGCTGGTCTTCCCCACCGCCGGGGGCGATTCGGAGGAGATCGAGCGATGGCACCTCGTCGGCGCCTGCGCCGGGCTGCTGGCCGCCGGGCGGATCAAGATCTACTCCGTCGACAGCGTCGACGGGCGGGTCCTCATCGACCACGAGGGTGACAGCCTGCGCCAGGCCTACATCCAGCGGCAGTTCTTCCAGTACATCCGCCACGAGGTGGTCCCGGCGGTGCGCGCCGATTGCGCCAGCGACGGTGTCGAGCTGATCGCCGCCGGCGCGTCGATCGGGGCGTTCAACGCCCTCGGGTGCATCACCCAGTTCCCCGACGTGTTCGGCGCCGCCGTGTGCATGAGCGGCACGTTCGACCTGGCCAGGTTCTACGACGGCCCGCTCGGCGACGACTTCTACGCCTCATCGGCCGTGCACCTCATCCCGTACCTGTCCGGCTGGCCTCTCGACGCCCTGCGCCGCCGGTTCGTGATCCTGGCCAGCGGTGAGGGCGAGCACGAGGACATCGGCGAGTCGTGGCATGCGGCGCACGTGCTGGGCAGCGCCGGGGTGCCCAACCGGGTGGATCCGTGGGGGCCGCACTGGGCCCACGACTGGCCGCTGTGGCGGGCGATGCTGCCCGGGTACCTCGGCGAACTGTGCTGACGCCCCCGCTACGGTGAGGGGATGCCTTGGGGAGACCAATCCGCCGACACCAAGCTTCACGGGACCTCGATCGCCGACAGCGTGCTGGACACCATCGGGCACACCCCGCTCGTGCGCCTGAAGCGGATCAGCGAGGTCCACGGCATCTCCTGCGTGCTGGCCATGAAGATGGAGACCACCAACCCGGGCGGGTCGTCGAAGGACCGCCCAGCGCTGGAGATGATCCTGGCCGCCGAACGCGACGGGCTGCTGCGGCCCGGCGGCACCATCGTCGAGCCCACCAGCGGGAACACCGGCGTCGGCTTGGCCATCGTCGCCGCCCAGCGGGGCTACGACTGCGTGTTCGTGATGACCGACAAGGTGGCCCCGGAGAAGGTCAGCCTGCTGCGGGCCTACGGTGCCGAGGTCGTCGTCTGCCCGGTGGCCGTCGCCCCCGACGACCCGCAGAGCTACTACAGCGTGGCCGAGCGGCTCACCGCCGAGCGCAACGCCTTCCGCCCCAACCAGTACGCCAACCCGAACAACCCGCTGTCTCACCAGCTCACCACCGGCCCGGAGCTGTGGGAGCAGACCGGGGGGCGGATCACTCACTTCGTGGCCGGCGCCGGGACCTGTGGCACGATCACCGGCACGGCTCGCTATCTGAAGTCGATGAACCCGGCCATCCAGGTGATCGCCGCCGACCCGGACGCCTCGGTGTTCAGCGGCGGCGCCGGCCGGCCGTATCTGGTGGAGGGCGTCGGCGAGGACTTCTTCCCCGCGGCGTGGGATCCGTCGGTGTACGACGGGGTCATCCCGATCAGTGACGAGCAGAGCTTCCTCACCGCCCGCGAGGTCAGCCAGGTCGAGGGCATCCTGATCGGCGGGTCAGGTGGGCTGGCGGTGGCTGCGGCCATCCAGGTGGCCCGCAGCGCGGCGCCAACCGACATCGTGGCTGTCCTCAACCCCGACAGCGGGCGTGGGTACCTGTCGCGGGTCTTCGACGACCGGTGGATGGCCAACTACGGCTTTCTCCAGGAGTGCTCCGAGTGCGTCGCCGCCGTGCTGGCGTCGAGTCGCTCGACCCCGTCGCTGCTGTACGTCAACCCGGGCGACACCGTCCGTGCCGCCGTGGACCTGATGCAGGCCAACGGGGTCAGCCAGCTGCCGGTGTGCAAGAACACCCCGCCCTTCGCCGCTGCCGAAGTGGCCGGGTCCGTGGACGAGTTGCATCTGCTGGCGGCCATCGCCGCCGACCCTGCCACCCTGGACGCCCCGGTGGAGACGGTGATGGGCGCGCCCTTGCCCACCATCGGCGCCGGCCAGACGATGGAGTTGGCCGTCAGCAAACTGGCCAGCACACCGGCGCTGCTGGTGCTGTCGGGCGGGCGCCCGCTCAGTGTGCTGACCCGCAGCGACCTGCTGCGCTTCTTCGAGGAGGCCGCCAATGGGTGACACCGAGCAGCAGGAGGGGTGGTCGTTCGAGACCAGGGCCATCCACGTCGGCCAGGACCCCGACCCGGCCACGGGCGCGGTGGTCACGCCCATCTCGCTGAGCACCACGTTCCGCCAGTCGGCCGTCGGCCAGCACCAGGGCTACGAGTACAGCCGCAGCGGCAACCCGACACGCGCCGCGCTGGAGACCTGCGTGGCCTCGCTCGAAGGGGCAGCCCACGGCCTGTCCTTCGCCAGCGGCCTGGCCGCCGAGGACAACGTGCTGCGCCTGCTCGCCCCGGGGCAGCGCGTCCTGCTGGGCAACGACGCCTATGGCGGGACGTTCCGGCTGATCTCCAAGGTGCACACCGGGCTGGCATGGAGCGCGGTCGACCTTCTCGACCTTGACACCCTGGCGGCTCAATGGCCCGCCGACACCGCCATGGTGTGGCTGGAGACCCCCACCAATCCGCTGCTGCGCTGCGTGGACATCGAGGCGGTGTCCGACCTGGCCCACCGCCGCGGCGCCCTGGTGTGCGTGGACAACACCTTCGCCACCCCAGCCCTGCAACGCCCGCTGGCCCTCGGCGCCGACGTGGTCGTGCACTCGGCCACCAAGTACCTGGGCGGGCACAGCGACGTGGTGGGCGGGTTCCTGGCCCTCGCCGACAGCACCCTGGCCGAGCGGCTGCGCTTCACCCAGAACGCGGCCGGTGCGGTGCCGGCGCCGTTCGACTGCTACCTCACACTGCGCGGCGTCAAGACCCTCGCCCTGCGGATGGAACGGCACTGCCACAACGCCCGGGCGGTGGTGGATCTGCTGATCGGCCACCCCGCCGTGGAGCGGGTGTACTACCCGCAGCTGCCCGACCATCCCGGCCACGCCGCGGCGGCCAAGCAGATGACCGACTTCGGCGGGATGGTCAGCTTCACCGTGCGCGGCGGCATGGACCGAGCCCTCGACGTGGCCGCCCGCACCACGCTGTTCACCCTGGCCGAGTCGCTGGGGGCGGTGGAGAGCCTGATCGAGCACCCCGGGCGGATGACCCATGCGTCGGCCGCCGGTTCACCCCTCGAGGTCCCCGACAACCTGATCCGCTTGTCGGTGGGCATCGAGCACGCCGCCGATCTGGTCGCCGACCTGGCCCAGGCCCTCGGCTGATCAGAACAGGGCGATCTGGGCGTTGGCCGGCGGGGTCCGCGGGATCCCGCTCCACGGGACGTAGTGGTCCATGAACACCCACGTGCGCCGGTGGATGGCCGATGGGCCGTGGGCCAGCAGCCCGGCGCGGTGGACGTGACACGGGTAGCCCTTGTTGCCCTCGAAGGCCCACAGCGGGTAGTGCTCGGCCATCCGGCGCATGAACCGGTCGCGGTGCACCTTGGCCAGCACGCTCGCGGCGGCGACGGAGAGGCAGGTCCGATCGGCCTTGACCCGCATCTCCACCTGCGCCACGGCGTCGCCGACGAAGTTCCACGAGCCGTCCACGACCGCGACGTCGGGGCGCACGCTCAGCGCGTCGATGGCCCGCCGGGCGGCCAGACGCTGGGCATCGGCCATCCCCAACTCGTCGCACTCGCCCTGTGAGGCCTCCCCCACGGCCCAGGTCGTGCACCACCCGGCGATGCGGTCGAAGAGGCGCTCACGGCCGGCTTCGGTCAGCACCTTGCTGTCACGCACGCCGTTGACCCGCTTGCCAACGGGGAGCACCGCGGCGCCGACGACGAGGGGTCCGGCCCACGCCCCGCGCCCCACCTCGTCAATGCCCACGATGACCGCGTGCCCGGCGGCCAACAGCTCTCGTTCGAGCGTGCGCGTCGGCGGGCGGCGGGCCGCGGCGACCATCAGCGCAGCGTCAGCCGGGCGGGGCCGTCGCCAACCTCGCCGATGACGGTGAAGCCGTCCAGGTCACCCACCGCGGCGGGGGCCACGGCGGCCAGCAATCCGCCAGAGGTCTGCGGATCCATGCACAACGCCTCGCCGGCCGGATCGGCGCTGGACAGGAGGCGCCCGGCCACGTAGTCACGGTTGCGCGGGTCGCCGCCGGTTCGCACACCGCTGGCCGCCGCGTGGCGCGCCCCCGGATACGCGGGCAGCGCCGCGGTGTCGATCATGAGATGCGCCGCGCTGCGCTCGGCCATCTCCCACCCGTGCCCGGCCAGGCCGTAGCCCGTGACGTCGGTGACGGCGTGGACACAAGCGCCAAGCGAGCCGAGCGCTTCTGCGGCCGAACGGTTCAGCCGGCGCATCCCGGCGATGGCCGCGGCGCGGTCGGCATCGGCGCCACCGGCCAGCACCAGGCCGGTGCCGAGCGGTTTGCCCAGCACGAGCAGATCTCCGGGGCGGGCGCCACCCTTGCGGAACACGCGGTCCGGGTGAACGAGGCCCTGCACGGCCAGACCGAAGATCGGCTCCGGGTTGCGGATCGTGTGCCCGCCGGCCACGGAGCCACCGGCTTCGGCGACCACCGCTGCGGCGGCCTCGAAGATGGTGGCGATGGCGTGGCGCGGGAAGTGCTCGGGGAAGGCGGCGATGTTCACGGCGATCGTCACCCGGCCCCCCATGGCGAACACGTCGCTGCAGGCGTTGGCCGCGGCAATCGCCCCGAAGTCCGCCGGGTCGTCCACCAGTGGTGGGAAGAAGTCAGTGGTGGAGACGAGGGCCAGGTCGTCGGTGAGCCGGTAGATGGCGGCGTCGTCGAACGGGGCCAGGCCGACGAGGAGGGACGGATCGGCGCCACCGGGCAGCTCGTCCACCAGCCCGGCCAGCAGCGAGGCGCCCCACTTGGCGGCACACCCGCCGCAGGACGTCCACTCCGTGAGTCGGAGCTGCTCGACGGCTTCGGTCACGACAGCCAGGCTACGGGGCGGCCGGCAGCTCCACGACCGAGGAGTGCTGGGAGGGCGACATGGCAGTCACACATCGCCCGGGGCCGGCCACAGCGCCTCGCCGCGTGCCAGGGTGCTCGACCAGCCGGGGGCCGCGGCCGACGTGAGGGTGACCGGCCCGCCGGTGATCTCCCACAGCACGGCCGGGCGGGCGCCATGCCAGCGGATGCCGAACGACACGCTGGCTGCGTCGACGGCTACGCCGTGGGCTTCCAGCGGGACCCCGAGCCAGTCCCGGGCGAAGCCCGACGGGAACAGCGTGGCATCGTCGGCAACCAGGCGTTGCTCGGTCCACGGCACGCCAAGCACGCCGTCGGGGCGGTCCGCCGGCGCCGCCGCCCACGATCTGGCCCGGACCGCGCGGCGCAGGTCGTCGACAGCTCGTGACTCGTCGACGGTGGCGAGGGCCAGGCGAGCGCCGCGCAGTGCGGCACGCACCGACCAGTCCGTCCGCCCCGACCGCAGAAGCCGTTCCACACCCGCGGCGATCTCCACCGGGTCCACTCGATCGGTCAGGCCCATCCGGGCCACCTCACCGGCGGCCACCAGCACGGACTCGTCGTCGGCGCCCGGCGAGTCGAGGGCCACGTCACAGCGCCGGGCGACGACGTCGTCGGCCGCGCCGGGGTCGGCCAGGGTGAGCCGCGAGGCTCGCTCGGCGAGGGTGCGCCAGCCGTTGATCACCGGTTCCACCGCGGGCGCCGGCCCGCCTGGCGGCGGCGGCGACCCGCGATGGGCCACACCGACCACGGCACTCGCCGCGTGGCCCACCGGCAGCACCACCGAGCCGGCGGGGAGCTCGATCCCCTCGATCGGCACGTCCGTCGGCGGGCGCGGCAGCCACAGGTCGCCGCGGGAGAAGGCCACGGCGATGGGCAGCGGCGAGTCGTTGCGGACCATCACGAAGGTCATCCCGCCGCGGTCGGCGCTGCACCACACGGTGTGGACGACGGCGCCGCCGGGGACGCGCAGCTTGGTTTCGACCACGGGGGCGCCGCCCACCCGGCGCTGGCGGGTGCTGGTCTCCCGCGCCGGGTGGCGCCAGCCATCGTCGGCGGCGACGAACCAGGCCAGCGGCGGCGCACCGGGGACCTCGACGTCTCCCCACGGCGTCACCCGGCCACGCCAAGCCTGGCCGAGGGTGCCGATCATGGTCATCTGCGCGGGTCCCTACACATCGCAGCGAGCGTAGGTGCCTACGATGCTCGGCGTGGACTCCGCCGTGGTCGTGCCGATCAAGGCGTTCCATGCCGCCAAGGCCCGCCTCGCCGCAGCTCTTGGCGCCCAGGAGCGGGCCGCGCTGGCACGGCGGATGGCCGCCACCGTGCTGGCCGCCGGCGCCCCGCTCGACCGCTTCGTGGTCTGCGACGACGACGAGGTCGCCGAGTTCGCCGTGGCCAACCACGCCAAGGTGCTGTGGATGCCCGACCGCGGGTTGAACGGCGCGGTCGAAGCGGGCGTGGCCGAGGTGGGCGACGCCGGATACGACCATGTCGTGGTCGCCCACAGCGACCTGCCGCTGGCGACCCGCCTGCCCCGGCTCGCCACCGCGGGCACCGTCACCCTGGTGCCCGACCGCCACGGCGACGGGACCAACGTGATCGCCCTCCCCACCGACCTTGGCCTTCCCGTTCCAGTACGGGCCGGCCAGCTTCCGCCACCATTCGGCACGCGCCGCCGACCTCGGCGTCGACCTGCGGGTCGTGCGTGACCCCCGACTGGCGCTCGACGTCGACCGGCCCGATGATCTCCGCCACCCGCTGCTGGATGGTTGGATCGAGCGATGAACGCCAACACTCCTGGCCAGCCGCCTGCCGGACCGGTGACCGTCAGCAGCCGGATGCCCACGCCGTCGTCAGCGCTGGCCATCGGCGCCCACCCCGACGACGTCGAGTTCGGCGCCGGGGCGACACTGTCGGCGTGGGCTCGCCAGGGGTGCGTGGTCCACCACCTGATCTGCACCGACGGGTCGAAGGGAACCTGGGACCCGCAGGCCGACCTCGACGCGTTGCGCCGGATCCGCCGTGACGAGCAGCGCGCCGCATCCGTGGCCCTCGCCGGAGATGCGGCCGGGTCGGTGTTCTTCCTGGACTACGTCGACGGTGAGCTGGCCAGCGGGATCGACGAGCGGCGGCGGGTGGCCGAGGTGATCCGCCGGGTCCGCCCGGCGGTGGTCCTCGGCCATGACCCGTGGAAGCGGTACCGCCTGCACCCCGACCATCGCCACGCCGGCCTCCTGGCGTGCGATGGCATCGTTGCCGCCCGCGACCCGCACTTCTTCGCCGATCTGGGGTTGGCGCCACATCGGCCCGAGGCCCTGTTGCTGTTCGAGGCCGACGAGATCAACCACCTCGAACCGGCCGACGAGGCCGACATCGACCGCAAGCTCGCCGCTCTGCACGCCCATGCCAGCCAGTTCGAGAGCACGATGCACGCCACCGACGACGCCGGATTGGTCGCCTTCGACCGCCGGATCCGTGAGGCCCTCGAGTCGCTGGGGGCTGCGCACGGGATGGCCGCTGCCGAGGCCTTTCACCTCATGACGGACCTGTAGCCGGGGAACCAGTTGGCGGGCGGCCGGCGCCCGGGCCGCCGGCGAACGCTTGGGCGATCGACATCCACTGGACGGCGTCCCCGGTGACGTGCAGCGCGGTGTCGGCGATGTTGCGCCGCTGGGTGACCACCAGGCAGAAGTCCAACGCCGGACCGGTGACCCGGTCGGGCCCCGGCTCGCCCCAGGTCCACACCTCACCTGCGGGACCGTCGAGGTCGACGAACACCGGGTCGCCGGGGACCTCCAGGCCATGGAGCATGTAGCTGAACGGCCGGGCATGGACGCCGATGTGGGCCACGTGGCGCAGACGGGCGGTGGCGCTGCAGCTCCGACGCCGAGTGCGTCGGCGATGTCCACGCCGTGGGCCCAGGTCTCCATCAGCCGCGCCGTGAGGCACGAGCGCGCCGACATCGCCGGCCCGTACCAGGGCACCCGCGCTTTCGGGTCGACGCCGACCGCCGCATCGAGGAGTCGCTGGCGATCGGTCCGCCAGTGATCGAGGAGCGCGGCGCCGGTCATCGCCCTGGCCGGCTCGACGGAGATCTCCGTCGTGCGCCCCGTGGCCAGGAGCGTGGCGGCTTCGGCCAGGAAGGCATCGGGGTCGGTGAGCGCCTGCGCGGCGCGCTGGTCGAAGAACCACAGGTGGCTGATCTGATCGGCGATGTCCCAGCCTGGCGCGGGCGTCGGCGTGCGCCAGACCTGCTCGTCCAGGGTGGCGACCAGCGCCTCGAGGTCGGCGTGTTCCGCAGCGAGGTCCTCACAGAGGGTGATCATCGGCCGACCTTACCGCTGGCTGCCGGCGACCCGGCCGCGGACGCGACGAACGGGGGCCGAAGCCCCCGTTCGTCACACCGCGCTGATCCGCTGGATCGGTTACTTCTTGGCGGCCTTCTTCGGCCGGAGCGGCCTTCTTGGCCGGAGCGGCCTTCTTGGCCGGAGCGGCCTTCTTGGCCGGAGCGGCCTTCTTCGGCCGGAGCGGCCTTCTTCGGCCGGAGCGGCCTTCTTCGGCCGGAGCAGCCTTCTTGGCCGGAGCGGCCTTCTTCGCCGGAGCGGCCTTCTTCGCCGGAGCGGCCTTCTTCGCCGGAGCAGCCTTCTTCGCCGGAGCAGCCTTCTTCGCCGGAGCAGCCTTCTTCGCCGGAGCAGCCTTCTTCGCCGGAGCGGCCTTCTTGGCCGGAGCGGCCTTCTTCGTTGCCATGGTCATGTGTCCTTTCGGGGTTTCCTGGTTACTTCTTCTTCTTGTTGAGGGCAGCCTTGAGCGTGGTGCTCGAGGTGAACTTCATCCGGGTCGACGCGGCGATCTTCACCGCGGCGCCGGTCTGGGGGTTACGACCCGTACGGGCCTTGGACTTCGAGGTGCTGAAGGAGCCGAACCCCGGCCACGCCACCTTGTCGCCCTTCTTCGCGGTCGCAACCACGGTGTCGAAGAAGGCGCCGATCGTGCGATCGGCGTCCGCCTTGGACACTCCGGCGGACTTGGCCACTGCTTCAATCAGTTCTGCTTTGGTCATTGTGACGATGTACCTCCAGGTACCTGTATCTCTGAGTAACGGTGGGTTACGGGACATAGCGAACAGGCTGGCCAGGCGTTTTTCAAGCACCATTGTTGTTGCAAATGCAACTATCTGTTCACGTCGTCGCGGGCGACCGGGAACGGAGGGTGAATTCGGGGAGGCCGATTGCGAGCATCCACCGCGACGGGCTGTCCGAGCGCTACAACATGACACGTTGCGCCACGACGGAACACCCCGATGCGCCCTCGCCTCCCAGGAGCGACCGTGACCGAGTTGCTGCCCTCTGTTCGCCGCGATGCCGACAACGATCGGCTCGTTCGGCACACGCTCGTCCTCGACACGTCGGTGCTCATCGCCGACCCGGCGTGCGTCACCGAGTTCCACGACTGCGATGTCGTCATCCCGCTGACGGTGATCGAGGAGCTCGACGGACTCAAGGCACGGATGGACGACGTGGGGCGAGCGGCCAGGAGCGCGCTGCGCACGCTGGAGGAACTGCGTGTCGGCGCCGGGGGTTCGCTGGCCGACCCCACACCCATCGCCCGCCACGGCAACTCCCGCCCGGGAACGGTCCGCATCGAGATCAACGGCGTGCAGAAGCACCTGCTGATCGAGCACGGCCTCGACCCGGCCAAGGAGGACAACCGGATCATCGGGGCAGCGCTGGGCCAGGCCCTCGACCACCCCACGGTGGTGGTGTCCAACGACGCCGCGCTGCGGATCAAGGCCGCGCACCTTGGACTGCAGGCGCGCGAGCACCAGCCGGCCGGCGTGCCCGTGGATCACCGTGACGCCGGATGGGTCACCATCGAGACCGGCGAGCACGTCGTCGACGTGCTGTACGCCCACGGGCGGGTCCCGGCCTCGGGCGTGGACGGCGCGCCGGGCGAGAACGGGTACGCCGTGCTTCGTCACGGATCCCAGTCGGCTCTTGCCAGGCGGCGTGGGGCCGAACTGGTCACGCTCGGGCACAGCGCCACCGAAGCGTGGGGGCTGCGGCCGCGCAGCAAGGAGCAGCGCTTCGCCCTCGACCTGCTGCTCGACCCGTCGGTCAGCGTCGTGGCCCTCGACGGCCGCGCCGGCACGGGCAAGACGCTGGTGGCGATTGCCGCCGGGCTGGAGCAGGTGGTCGAACGGCGGATGTTCGAACGCCTCGCCGTGTACCGCCCACTGGTGCCCGTGGGGCGAGCCGACGTCGGGTTCCTGCCCGGCGGCCTGGACGAGAAGCTCGACCCATGGATGTCGGCGATCCACGACGCCATCGTCGCCTTGACCGACCGGCGCAGCGATCTCGACGCTCACCGCTTGGTCGACGAGTTGGTGGGCCGCAACCAACTGTCGCTCGAATCGGTGACGTTCCTGCGTGGTCGCAGCCTGCACCGCCAGTTCGTCGTCGTCGACGAGGCCCAGAACCTCGAGCCCACCACGCTGAAGACCGTCCTCACCCGCGTCGGCGAGGACACCAAGGTGGTGTTCACCGGTGACACGAGCCAGATCGACGCGCCGTACCTCGGTGAGTCCAACAACGCCCTGGCCATCCTGATCCAGGCCTTCGGCGGCCAGCCGTGCTTCGGTCACGTCACCCTCACCGCCTGCGAGCGCAGCGAGGTTGCCAGCCTGGCGGCCGAACTGCTCTGACCACCGTCGCGCACCCCTGGCGTAGGGTGAGCCGCATGAGCGCACCGATCGACGACACCCGGTTCGCCGTGGTCGATGTCGAGACGTCCGGGCTGTCACTGCGCCGCCATCACGTGCTCCAGGTCGGTGTCGTGGTCGTCACCGGAACCGGCCAGGTGATCGACCGCTACTCCAGCCTGCTGGCGCCGCGCCGGCGGTGGTTCTACCGGGTCGGCCCCACCCGCATTCACGGGATCACCCGTGGCAGGCTGCGCACCGCTCCACCGGCCGGTGAGGTGCTCGCCGCGCTGGGCGAGCGGTTGCGCGGGGCCCAGTTCGTGGCCCACAACGCCCAGTTCGACGTGGCCTTCCTGCGCAAGGCGGCGCGCCGTGCCGGGGTCGAGCTGGCCATCGGCACACCGCTGTGCACCCTGAGGCTGTCACGCCGCCTGGACCCGCAGCGCCAGCACTCCCACCGCCTCGGCGAGCTGTGCCGGCGCTACGGCGTCGAGTTGGTCCATCCCCATGACGCCCTGGCCGATGCCGATGCCACGGCCGCCCTGCTCCCCCACCTGCTCGCTGCCGCGGGAGTCACGTCCGTGGATCAACTGGCGTCGATCGGCGCGTAGCCCTCCAGCAGCTCGAGCGCGTAGCGCTCCAGCAGCTCGGCTGCCGCCCGCTGGCGCAGCCCGCCCCAGCGGGCCGGCGAGCGGACCTCGGCCCGGCGGCCCAGCCTCAGCAGCAGCGCCGCCAGCCACTCCTGCGTGGTCACCCGCAGCGTGAACTCGACATGGTCACCGTCGGGGTGGCGGTGCTCCATCGGGAACTGCTCCACCAGGCGCTCGTCGGCGGCCGGCAGGCGGATCACCACGACCGGCAGATCGGAGTCGGCGAACCACTGCGGCGAGTCCGGGACGGCGACCGGGCGGAACTCGTCGGTCACGCCCGTGTGCTCGATCGACTCGATGCGATCGATGCGGAACGTGCGCTCCTCGCCGTGCAGGTGGTCGTCGGCCAGCACGTACCACGCGCCGCGATCCGTGAAGACCGCCCGTGGGGTGATCTCGCGTGTGGTGGCCCGGTCGCGAGCCGGCGACCAGTGGGTGATCGTCAATCGCTCGCCTCGGCCGGCGGCCTCGGTGAGGTCGCCAACGGCGGCCGGGGCCGGCTGGTCGATGACCAGGCCGTCGTCGCCCAGCACCGCGGACAGCTTGTCCAGCGCCCTGGCCAGTGCCCCGCCGGGATCGGCGCCAGGCAGCGCCAGGGCCGCCCGCCCGGCGGCCAGCAGGGCGAAACCCTCCGGCGCCGTCAGCCGCAGCGGCCTGGTGAACAGGCGGGGCACGCCGGTGTAGACGACGCCCTCGTCGATGTAGACGTCGATCATCTCATCGACGAACGGCGGCAGGCCGCAGACCGCGGCCAGCTCCAGGTCACGGATCAGCTCGGGCTCGGACACGTCGAAGCGGGTGGCCATCTCGGCCACAGGGACCTCGCCACGCTCCATCAGCCAGGGCAGCATCACCAGCAGGCGGCGCAACCGATCGGCGACGGGGCGCGGCCCGTGCCGGGCGCTCATCTCGGCCCCGCCAGGTCGGTGAGCCAGTCAACGATGGCCCGGCGCACGTCGGGTGGTCCCACCACGACGGCGTGCGTGCCCCAGCTGAACAGCCAGGCCCGGAAGGCGTCCATGTTGGCGCAGGCCACCTGCACGGTGATCGAACCGTCGGCCCCACGCTCGATGACCGCGTCATCACCCAGTGCCCGGACGACGAACCCGGCGCGTCCGGCGTCGAAGCGCACCTGCGCCCTGGCAGCACCGTCGTCGCCGAGCTCTTTGGGGTCGGCGGGGAACGCCGACGCCGCGGTGAAGCCCTCTGGCCGATCGAACTGCTGGGGTTCACCCACCGCAACGGCGCCCTCGATGCGATCGACGCGATAGGTGCGCTGGGCCTGATGGTCGACGTCGTGGCCCACCACGTACCAGTTGCCGGTTCGCAGGAGCAGACCATAGGGCCACAGGTGGCGAGGCGAGCCGTGATAGACGAAGCGCACCGCGCAACGTTCGGCGACGGCCTCACGCAGCGCGGGGAGCTCGGCCAGCTCGGGCACGTAGGCGCTGACCAACGAGTCGGCTTCGGGCGCGCCGCCGAGCTTGAACAGGCCGAACTCGGCCTGGCTGAGGCGGGTGGTGGCGACGGCCACCTGCAACGCTCGCTGCTCGTCGGCGTCGAGTACCAGGCCGCGCAGCTCGTACTGGTCGCGGTCGATGCTGTACGCCGTCCGCCCGGCCTGGTCCCCGGACAGGACCTCGGTGTGGATGGGGATCCCCACATCACGCAGCACCGCCTTGTCCCGCTCGAAGGCGCCTCGCATGGCCGGCAGTTGTTCGGGGTACTGCCCGGCCAGTTCGTGGGCGATCTGCTCGGCAGTCAGCGGCACACGGGTCTCCAGCAGCAGGGCCAGCAGATTGGTGATCCGTTCCAGCGCCTGCGTCACAGTGGCAGCGTACCGATCGGACCGCACCGCAGCCGGTGGCCACGCCGTACCCTGGCGGGGTGTCCATCCTCGATCGGTTGCGCCCGCCGTCGGCCACGCGGCTCGCCGTGCGGGTCACGCCCGACGCCCTGCGCCACATCCGCGCCGGGCACCCGTGGGTCTACGAGAGCTCGATCACCTCGATCACCGAGGGTGGGCACCCCGGCGACCTGGCGGTGATCTTCGGTGACGATCGCCAATTCGTGGCCATTGGCCTGTACGACCCGTCCTCGCCCATCCGCTTGAAGATCCTGCACGCTGGCCGGCCCCGCCAGATCGACCGGGCCTTCTGGCTCGACCGCCTGACGGTCGCCCTGCACGCCAGGGACGAGCTGCGCCGCGGCGGGCGCACCACGGGGTTCCGTTGGGTGCACGGTGAGAACGATGCGTTGCCCGGCCTGGTGGTCGACGTCTACGAGCGCACCGCCGTGGTCAAGCTGTACAGCACGGCGTGGGTGGCCCACCTGGCCGAGCTGGTCCCGGCGATGGTGGAGGCCGGCCGGGTCGACGACGTCGTCGTGCGGCTCTCGCGCGCCGTGCAGGGCGCCGGCGCCGGCCCGCTGCACGAGGGTGATGCCCTGCACGGGGAGGCGCCGTCGGGCCCGGTGCTGTTCACCGAGCACGGACTCACCTTCGAAGCCGATGTGGTCCATGGTCAGAAGACCGGCCACTTCCTCGACCAGCGGGAGAACCGCCAGCGAGTCCGCGCCCTGGCGTCGGGAGCCAGGGTCCTCGACGTCTTCGCCGCCACCGGCGGTTTCTCGGTGTACGCCGCCGCGGGTGGGGCCACGCACGTCACCAGCCTCGACATCAGCGCTCCCACCCTGGCCGTCGCCGACCGCAACATGGCCCACAACGACGGCATCCCGGCGGTACGGGCGTGCGTCCACGAGACGATGCAGCAGGACGCCTTCCAGGCGCTGCGTGATCTGGCCGCTGCCCGCCGGCGGTTCGATCTGGTCGTCATCGACCCGCCCTCGTTCGCCCAGCGGCAGTCGAACGTGGACAAGGCGCTGCGCGCCTACCGGCAGCTCACCGAGGCCGGCCTTGCCGTGCTGGCCGACGGTGGGCGGCTGGTCCAGGCGTCGTGCTCCAGCCGGGTGCGCCCCGATGAGCTCGTCGCCGCCATGACCCGGGGCGCGCAGCTCGCCGGATGGGACCTGAACATCCGCGAACGCACCGGGCATCCCGCCGATCACCCGATCGGCTTCCCCGAGGGCGAGTACCTCAAGGCCGTCTTCGCCGCTCCCCGCCGCCTGCCCCGCGATGCCCGTCCGTGAGCACCGGGCGGCGGTGAGCCGCCCGGTGCTCACGGAGGCATCGGGTCAGCGGGTCAGCGGTGGGCGCGGTACCAGCGGATGAGGTCGGCGGTGGACGAGTCGTGCTCGGGGTCGGCGTCGCCGGTCAGCTCGGGAGTGATCCGGTTGGCCAGGGCCTTGCCCAGCTCCACACCCCACTGGTCGAAGCTGTTGACCCCCCACACGCAACCCTGGACGAACACGATGTGCTCGTACAGGGCGATGAGCTGGCCGAGGACCCCAGGGGTCAGCTGACGGGCCAGGATCGTGGTCGAGGGCCGGTTGCCGGGGAACACCCGGTGGGCCCGCTGATGCTCGGGGATGCCCTCGGCCACCACCTCGTCGAGGGTCTTGCCGAAGGCCAGGGCCTCGCCCTGGGCGAACAGGTTGGCGATCAGCAGGTCGTGCTGGGCGGCGAGACCGTGGTTCGGGCGGGCGAAGCCGATGAAGTCGATGGGCACCAGCCGGGTGCCCTGGTGCAGCAGCTGGTAGAAGGCGTGCTGGCCGTTGGTCCCCGGCTCACCCCACACGATGGGCCCCGTGCCGATGGACACCGGTTCGCCGTCGAGGCGGACGCGCTTGCCGTTGGACTCCATGTCGAGTTGCTGCAGGTACGCGGGGAACCGGCGCAACTCGTGGGCGTAGGGCAGCACCGCCTTGGTCTCGGCGCCCAGCACGTTGCTGTACCAGACGCCCAGCATGGCCATCAGCACCGGAACGTTGGTGCGCAGCGGCTCGTGGCGGAAGTGCTGGTCGACGGTCCGGAACCCACCGAGGAACTCCTGGAACTGCTGCGGACCGATGCCGATCATCAGCGACAGCCCGATGGCCGAGTCCACCGAGTAGCGGCCGCCGACCCAGTCCCAGAACCCGAACATGTTGGCGGTGTCGATGCCGAACTCGGCGACCCTCGCCGCGTTCGTACTGACCGCGACGAAGTGCCGGGCGACGGCGGCGTCCCCCAGCGCCGCAGTGAGCCAACGGCGGGCCTCGTGGGCGTTGGTCAGCGTCTCGATGGTCGTGAACGTCTTCGAACTGATGATCACCAGCGTGGTTGCCGGGTCGAGGTCCGCCAGGTTCTCGGTGATGTCGGCGCCGTCCACGTTGCTGACGAACCGGCAGCGCAGCGCCGGGTCGGCGAAGGCCGCGGTGGCCAGCGTGGCCATCGCCGGGCCGAGGTCGCTGCCGCCGATCCCGATGTTGACGACCGAGCGGATGCGCTGGCCGGTTGCCCCGACCCAGGCGCCGGAGCGGACCCGATCGGCAAAGCCGGCCATGGCTGCCAGCGTGGCGGTGACCTCAGGCATCACCGGATGGCCGTCGACGCGGATGTCGGCGGTGGGCTCGGCGCGCAGCGCCGTGTGCAGCACGGCACGGCGTTCGGTCACGTTGATCGGTTCGCCGGTGAACATCGCCTCGCGGCGCGCCTCCAGCCCGGAGGCCGCGGCCACGGCCAGCAGGGCGTCGACGATGGCGTCGTCGACGAGGTTCTTGGAGTAGTCGACGCGCAGGTCGCCCACCTGCGCCAGGTACCTGGTGGAGCGGCCGGGGTCGGTGTCGAACAGGGTCCGCAGAGGTGCTGGTGGCCTCAGCCTGGTGAGGGCCTCCCAGCTCGGGTCGAGGGTGATGTCCACGTCCGCCGACCCTACTGGCCCGCGCCAGCCGCCGAACCGTGCACCGTGACGTCGCCGGCTGCCCGCCGTCGGCTACCGGTGCGGCGGAAGTTGAGCGGCGCCAGCGCGGTCGACGACGACCATCGTTGCCGTACGGTGGACCCGCTGGATCGGTAGCGCCGGATCGCCGAGCAGCCAGCCGGCCAGCGGCGCGGCCTTGTCCGCTCCGGGCGCCAGAACCACCCGCCGCCGGGCAGCGTTGACCACGGCGGGGGTGAGCGTCATCCTCCTGGTCCCGTTGAACTCAGCGCACAGATCCACCGTCAGCGTGCTGTTCACGACCGGATCCCCTGGCGGCCACGACGCTGTGTGACCGTCGTCGCCGAGACCAAGGTGGACGACGTCGAATCGCTGCGGCAGCGCCGCGGCGTAGCGCCTCGCCGCGGCTGGCAGCGCCGTGGCCGTCACCGGCATGGCGTGCACCCGCCGGGCCGGCAGGGGCAGGGCGGACAGCAGTCCGATGTTGCGCCGCTGGTCGCCGTCGGGAACGACGCGCTCGTCCACCTGGAAGGCGTGAACGCCCGACCACGGGACGTCGAGGGCGGCGAGCCCAGCCAGCATCAGCGCCGGCGTCGAGCCCCCACTGAACGCCACGAAGGCCACGCCACGGCGGCGAACGGCGTTGCCCAGCGACCGGGCGATGACCTCGGCAGCGACCGCCGCAGCAGCCGCCGGGTCGTCCACCACCACGAGATCCACGACGGGAAACTACCCGACGACGGGGAGCACCGCCCCGTAGCGTGTGCCGGGTGAATGAGCAGTTCCGGCGTGGGATCATCGTCGGTGTCTGCACCTACGTGGTGTGGGGCCTGCTCACCGCCTACTGGAAGCTGCTCCATCGTTTCCGGGCCTTCGAGCTGATCGGCTGGCGGATCGCCTGCGCCGCGCTGGTCATGGTCGTGGTGGTCAGCGTCAGCGGAGGCTGGCGCGCCATCCGCCCGCCGCTCGCCGATCCGGCGGTCCGCCGGCGGGTCGCCCTGGCGTCCGTGGCGCTGACGGTGAACTGGACGTCCTACGTCTGGGCCGTCGTCCACGACCACGTGCTGGAGACGGCGCTGGGCTACTTCATCGCCCCGTTGGGGACGATGGCGGTCGGCGTCGTCGTCCTCCACGAGCGGGTCCGCCGGGCCCAGGTGACGGCCGTCGCCCTGGCAACGGCGGCCATCGTGGTGCTGTCGGCGTCCTACGGGCGAGTGCCGTGGCTGGCGCTGGCGATCGCCGTGTCGTGGACCACCTACGGGTACCTCAAGCGCCAGGTGCCGCTGACTCCGGTGCACAGCATGGCCGCCGAGACGCTGCTGCTGGCAGTTCCGGCGCTGGTGCTGATCGTCACGATGGCCCCGCAGCCCTCCAGCGTGGCCCACACCGCGTCGGCGGGCCAGCTGGTGCTCGTCATGCTCACCGGGCCGGCCACGGTGGCGCCGCTGATGACCTTTGCCTACGCCGCCAAGCGCCTGCCGCTCACCCTGATCGGCCCGATGCAGTACATCGTGCCGACGATCAACTTCCTGCTCGGCTGGCTGGCCTACGGCGAGGCGCTCACCTGGCAGAAGGTCGTCGGGTTCGGTCTGGTGTGGACCGGACTGACGGTGATGACCACCGACATGGTGCGTCATGCCCGGAACGCTCGGCGTGGGCCCATCACCACTCGCTACGCTGAAGCAGCCTCGTGAACGAAAGGACATCACATCCCATGAAGAAGGTCTTGGCCCTCGCGGCCCTCAGTACGCTCGGACTCGTCGCCTGCGGCGCGGACGAAGAGGACTTCCAGAAGCAGGCAGCGTCGTTCCTGAAGAGCTCCTCGGTCTCCGACAAGCTCGGCTTCAAGATCAAGGACTCCAGCTGTGAGAAGCCTGCCAAGGTGGAGAAGGGTCAGACCTTCAGCTGCACCGGGACAGCGGAGGACGGCGCCACCTACACCTTCACGGTGGAGATCACCGGCGACAAGTCGTTCCTGGTCACCGATGTGACCCCCAACGGCGCGACGTCGGGGACGGGCGTCTCCGGCGACACCACGCCCTCGGAGGGCAGCAGCGTCACCTCGGGCACCTGACCGGCCCTCACCCAACCGCACCGGCACCACGCGCCGAACACGCGAAGGGGCCCGCCACGTCGGACGTGGCGGGCCCCTTCGTGTTGAGCTGCGTTACTTGGCTTCGTTGGACGTGTCCAGCGGGCCGAGGTCGGTGAAGGTCCCGGTCGCCACCACGAACTGCTGCAGCACCAGCGACTGGGCCGGTACGCCGTCGCTCTCGCCGTTGGTGACGTAGTCGGCGCCCGGGCGGGCGACGCTGGCGTGGAAGCGGATGTTGCGAGCCGCGTTCATGATCGACGCCCTGGTCAGGCCCTCGGGTGATTTGGCCGCCTGGGCCAGGATCGCCACCGTCAGCTCACCGATCGCCCATCCGGTGGTGGCCACGGTGACGTCACCCTGGAACCCGGTCGAGGTCATGTAGTCGAGGTAGGCCTTGACACCGGGATCAGCGGCATTGGCCGGATCGGCGACGTTGAACAGGTTGGTCGAGGTGATCATCCCGTCGGCTGCCGGGCCGGCGTTGGCCATCAGCAGCGGGCTGGCGCACGTAGCGGTCACGTAGACACGAGGTGCCCACGACGGGTCGGCTGCCTTCTTGGCGGCGACCTCCTTGAGGAACGAGCCACACCCCAGACCCAGCGGGATGGCCATGATCACGTCGGGCTTCTTCGGGGCGATCGAGGTGAGCTGCGACGTGGGCGGGTCGTTGTTGCCGGCCTCGATGGTCTGCTCGTCGACGATCTCCAGCTTGTTGTCCGCGGCGACCTCTTTCAGGGTGTCGGCGTAGACCTTGCCAAAGTCCGTGTTGACGTAGTACAGGGCGACCTTGGCGCCGTTCGGGAACGTCTTGGCGATGTCGCCGACGTATGCCTTGGTCTCCACGTCGTAGGGCACCAGCCCACCGGTGGTCCAGGGGAACCCGGCGACGTCACCCCACGCCGGGGCGCCGGTGAGGTTGTTCAACTGCGGGATGCAGTTGTCGTTCAACGTCTGGCGGATGGCCTCGTTGTTCGGAGTGCCGATGACACCGGCAATCAGGTTGACCTTGGCGTCGAGCAGCTTGGTGAGCGCCCCCGGCGTCAGCTCCGGCTTGTACTGGTCGTCCTCGATGGCGACGCTGATCTTGGTGTCGCCCAGCAGCTTGTTGTCGTTGGCGTACTGGATGTACGAGGCGAAGCCGTCCTTCACGGGCGCGAAGAGGATGGCCGGCCCGCCGCCGCTGAGCGGCATGATCGAGCCGATCTTGACCTCGCCCTCGATCTTGGCGTTCGCCGCGTCGGGGTCGACACAGTCGTCGGTGTTGACCTTCCAGCCCTCACCCCCGCCAGGCGCCGCGGTACCGGGCGGCGTGGTGGCGGCCACAGAGCCGGCTCCCGCCAGTAGAGCGGCCACGCATGCGCCGGCAACGGCGCCAGTGAGTCGTCGGTTCCTCATTCATCCCCCTCGGGTGTTGTGTTGTCGGTTGGTTCGAAGATGTCCGGGTCGGTAGCGGGCAGCAGGGCCGTCGCCGATCCGGCCGGTGTCGGGACGATAGCAACCACCCGTCGGGCCAGCCGGTTCCACATGCCTACCAGACCGTACGGCGCCACGAACATCACGACGATCAGCATCACGGCAAAGGCACCGGTTGCGGGTGGCGCCTTGCTCCATGCCAGGAAGGGGCGCAGCAACCCGGGGATCTTGTCGTCGGACGCCCAATCCGACATGGAACTGGCGACCATCACGTAGGCGAAGGCGCCGACGATGGGGCCCCACAGGTGACCGGCGCCGCCGATCACCATGATCACCAGGAAGGCGATGGCCCCTTCCAGCGTGATGTTGCCGGTGTCGGACGGCTGCACCGTACCGGTCCGCAGCGCGGCCCATGCCCCGGCGAGGGAGCACACGCCGGCCGAGACACCGAACACCAGCGCCTTGGTGGTAGCCAGCGGGACACCCATCACGGCGGCCGCTGTCTCGTTGTCACGGATGGCGATCAGGCTGCGCCCGACGCGGCTCTTGACGATGCCCCGGCAGATCAGGTAGGCGGCCACCGCCAGCATCACAGCGATCCAGAAGAAGAACACCGTGGAGCCGTCGACACCACGGATGTTGCCGAAGAAGTCGTGACCGAGGATCTCGAAGCGGCGCATCTTGGTGTTGAACGTGGTGTTCTTCAGCCCGGCGGACCCGCCCGTGAACCATTCCAACTTCTTCCACTTGATGAACGCCGGGAACACCAGCGCCAACGACAGCGTGACCAGCGCCAGGTAGATCCCCTTGATCCGCAGCGCCGGCAGCGACACCACCGCCCCGACGACGAACGCCACCCCGAAGGCCCCGATGAACGTCAGCCACGGGTTCCACCCGTAGCGCGTGATCAAGATGCCCGTGCTGTACGCGCCGATCCCGTAGAACGCCGAATGGCCGATCGAGATCATCCCGGTGTAGCCGAGGACGAGGTTCAGCGACATCGCCGCCACGGCAAGGACCAGCGCGGTGGTCACGTCGGAGATCAGCCCGTTGGATCCCTTCGTGGCCACCCACAGCAGGCCACCGGCGACCAGCACCGTGCCGAGCAGGCGCAGCATCCAGTGCCGCGCCGAGTTCTCCTGGATGTGGACTGGACCTGCCATCAGACCCGCTCCACCTTTGCCGTGCCGAACAACCCCGAGGGCCGCACCAGCAGGACCACCAGGATGATCAACAACGCCACCGCCTGTTTCATCTCGTTGCCCACCCAGGTGGGCTGGTAGCCCGACACCATCGTCTCGACGACGCCGAGGAACAGACCGCCGAACACCGCGCCACCCGGACTGTCGAACCCGCCGAGCGTGGCGGCGGCTGACGCGTACAGGAATGGCGTGAGCATCAGCCCGAGGTGCACCTGATCGACCAGACCGGCGATCATGAACCCGCCAAGGGCGCCGATCGCCACCGCCAGCCCCCAGCTGATCATCAGCACCTGGCTGGTCTTGATCCCGACCAGCTTGGCCGATGCGGTGTTGCTGGCCACCGAACGCATCGCCAGGCCGAGGCGGGTCTTGTTGAACAGGAAGAACAGCCCAACGGTGAGCACGGCGACGACACCCAGCACGATCATGTACTTGTAGCGCCAGGTGGCGCCGCCAATGCGCACGAACTTGTCGCCGACCTCGATCAACTTGGGGAACGGCGGGCGCTTGCCGGCGATCGTCTTGGGCAGGGCCTCGGTGCCCCAGATGGCCGCCGCCAGCCAGTTCAGCCCGGTGAACAGGCCGATGGTGACGATGAACACGGCAAACTGGCTCTTGCGGCCCACCGGTCTGACCAGGGCCACCTCGGTGAGCGCGCCGAGCCCGAACCCGAAGGCCATCCCGAGCGGCAGTGCCAGGGCGATGGGCAGCCCCCAGGTGTGGATCTGCCAGGTGACGTAGGTGCACAGCAGGGCCATCTCGCCGTGGGCGAAGTTGAGGTGCCCCGTGCCCCGATAGATGATCACCAGGCCGAGGGCCAGCAGCGCGTAGACGCTTCCGTTGCCCAGGCCGTCGAACAGGTACTGCAGGAAGCGACTCATCAGAACCCCAGGTATGCCTTGCGGACGGCTTCGTTGTTCTGCAGCTCCTCGCCGGTGCCGCTGCCCACGACGCGGCCGGTCTCCAGCAGGTAGACCCGGCTGGCCACGTGGATGGCGAGGTTGGCGTTCTGCTCGACGAGCAGGATCGACAGACCGTCCTGGCGGTTCAGTTCTGCGAGGTGCTGGAACAGTTCCTTGGTGATCAGCGGGGCCAGCCCGAGGCTCGGCTCGTCGCACAGCAGCAGGCGCGGCCGGCTCATCATCGCCCGGGCGATGGCCAGCATCTGCTGCTCCCCACCGCTCATCTGCCCGGCGCGCTCGGTTGCGCCGCTCACGCAGGCGGGGGAACACGTCGTACCAGCGGTCGATGTCGGCAGCCGGGTTGTCCCGCCGGGTGTAGGCGCCGGCGCGCAGGTTGTCCTCGACGCTGAGCTCGGGGAACGTTCCACGCCCCTGAGGGACCAGGGCGATGCCGGCCTTGACGATGACGTCGGGGCTGACGTTGGTCACGTCCTGGCCGGCGAAGGTGATCGCGCCCTGGCGGGCAATGGTGCCGCTGATCGCCCGCATCGTGGTGGTCTTGCCGGCGCCGTTGGCCCCGAGGATGACGACGATCTCACCCTCGTTGACCTCCAGGTCGAGGTCGTAGAGCACCTGCACCTGGCCGTAGCCGGCACGTAGTTGGGAGACGTTGAGCAGGTCGCCGCTCACGCGTCGGCCCCCAGGTAGGCCTCGATCGACAGCCGGGTCGGACTGCACCTCGGCCGGGGTCCCCTCGGCGATCTTGCGCCCGAACTCCATGGCCACGACCTTGTCGCTGATGCCCATCACCATCGCCATGTGGTGCTCCACCAGGAGCACGGTCAGCGTGAACTCGTCGCGGATGTGGGAGATGGTGTCACCCAGCTCGTCGACCTCGCCGTGGGTCAGGCCGCTGGCCGGTTCGTCCATCAGCAGGAACTGCGGCTCGGCGGCCAGCGCCCTGGCGATCTCCAGGCGCTTCAGGGTGCCGAAGGGCAGCCCCGCTGCTGGCTGGAAGGCGTACTTGCTGAGGTCGAGCCGGTGCAGCAGGTCGCCGGCGAAGTCACGGGTCCGGCGGTTCTCCGCCGCGGCGCCGATACGCGTGACGGCGCGCCCGAAGCCGACCCGACCGCGGTGGTGGGCGCCGACCATCACGTTCTCCAGCAGCGACATGGTGGGGAACAGGGCCAGGTTCTGGAACGTGCGGGCGATGCCGAGCCGGGCGATGCCGTGCGCCGGGACGCCGAGCAGGTCCGTTCCCCGGTAGCTCAACGTGCCGCCCGTTGGTTGGTAGATGCGGCTGACGACGTTGAACATCGTGGTCTTGCCGGCGCCGTTCGGACCGATCAGCCCGCAGATGTGGCCCTCGTCGATGGTGAACGACAGCCCGTCGAGGGCGATGACGCCTCCGAACCTGACGGTGATCTCCTGTGCGTTGAGCAGCGTCATGGCCGCTCCGGTTCCCCTACCCGGTACATGATGCGGGTCACAGTAACCCACCGGCGCAGGCCCGGGTGGCGACCGCTACGCGTCGAGCAGGGAGCGGAGCTGTTCCACCTCGCGGACCGGGTCCGCGCTCACCGGCATCACCGAGAGCACGGTGACGCCCGCCTGGCGATAGGCGGCGATGCGCTCCTTGATCAACCCGGGTGGGCCGACGAGGTTGCCGAGCTCCAGCCATTCGGCGGGAAGCGCCGCCGCAGCCTCGTCCTTCTTGCCGGCCAGGTACAGGTCCTGCACCAGCGTCGGCCTCGCGCTCGTAGCCGTACTCCCGGCAGATGTCGTTGTAGAAGTTCTTGCCCTTGGCCCCCATGCCGCCCACGTACAGCGCCAGCTGCGGCCTGGCCAGGTCGAGGAGCTTGGTCCGGGCCTCACCCACCAGGTGCTCGCCGATGGCCAGCATGCCGCCAGCGGCGATGTCCAACCGCCCGAGCGACGGGTCACGCCTGGCCAGCCCGGCATCGAGCTGAGCGCCCCACACCTGGCGGAACCGTTCGGGGACGAAGAAGATCGGCAGCCACCCGTCGGCCAACTCCGCCGTGGCGGCGACGCTGAGTCCTTTCAGGCTGGCCCACCAGATGGGGATGTTCGGGCGGACCGGATGGTTGATCAGCTTCAGCGGTTTGCCCAGACCGGTGCCGTGACCCTCGGGCAGCGGCACCTGCACGGTCCGCCCGTCGTAGTGGAACTTCTCCTCCCGCTTCCAGATCATCCGGCAGGACTCGATGTACTCGCGGATCCGCTGCATCGGCTTGTCGTAGGGGACGCCGTGGAACCCCTCCACCACCTGCGGGCCGCTGGCGCCCAGGCCGAGGATGAACCGCCCGCCGCTGACGTAGTCACAGCCGGCCGCTGTCATCGCCATCAACGCCGCGGTGCGCGAGTACACGTTGAGGATGCCGGTGGCGATCTCGATCGTGTCCGTCATCGCCGCCAGATACCCCACCTGGCTGATGGCGTCGAAGCTGTACGCCTCGGCGATCCACACCTGGTCCAGCCCGGCTCGCTCGAGGGCCACCACCTGGTCGGCCGTCTCCTTGAAGCCGCCCGCGTACCCGATCGACATCGACATCTTCATCGCCGCCGACGCTACCGCAGGCCCGCCTACAGTGCGGGGGTGGGTGAACGGCGGTCAGGCTCGGCGACCGAGCGGCGCCGTGTCCTCGTCAGCACGGGCGTCGGCGTGGCAGCGACGGCAGTGGCCGCGCTGTTCTGTCCGTGGCAGGCCTCGGCACTGATCGGCTTCGACGTCAAGGCGACCGTCGAGCTGACCTGGATCTGGAAGCACATCGGACGGTTTGTCGAGCGCCGAGACACGGGCCAGGGCCGCGTCCGAGGACGACGGCCCGGCGGCGTTCAGCGTCATCGTCGTGCTGGCGCCGACGATGGCCCTCGCCGGGGTGGTGGCCGCGCTGATGAAGGAACGCCAGGTGGCCCCGCCGCAGAGCGGGATGCTCATCGTCGCCTCGGTGCTCACCGTGGTGGCCGCCTGGGTGCTGGTGCACACCACCTACACCTTGCGCTACGCCCGGCGGTACTACGCCCGGACACCCGCCGGCGGGATCGAGTTCGCCGGCGACGAGGATCCGGACTACCGCGACTTCGCCTACGTCGCCTTCACGGTGGGGATGTCGTTCGCCGTCAGCGAGACCCCGCCAACCACCCACGAGATGCGCCGGCTGGTCACCTGGCACGGGCTGCTGAGCTACCTCTTCGGTGCTGTGATCATCGGCATGGTGATCAACATCATGGCCGGCCTGATCGGCTGATCAGGTCGGGTTGAAACTCCCCGAGCGCAACCCGGCGAGATCCAGGGTGACGAAGCGGTAGCCGGCCGCGGTGACGGCCTGCACCACCCGGTCGCGCCGCGCCAGCACGGCCTCGAAGTCCCCGGTGGGCACCTCGATCCTGGCCACCTCCCCATGGTGACGAACCCGTAGGGCAGCGAACCCGAGGCGGCGTAGGGCGTGCTCGGCGCGATCCACCTGGCTGAGCACCTGCACGGTGACCGGCGTCCCGAACGGGACCCGGCTGGCCAGGCACGCCGCGGCCGGCTTGTCCCAGGTCCGCAGGCCCAGCGCCTTGCTGGCGGCACGCACGTCGGCCTTGGTGAACCCCGCCGTGACCAGCGGGAACTGGGCGCCGGCGGCCGAGGCCGCGGCCTGGCCGGGGCGGTGATCAGTGAGGTCGTCGAGGTTGACACCGAGGACCACTGCGGCGCCCTCCCCCGCGGCGATGGGCCCGACGGCCTCCATCAGTTCGGACTTGCAGTGGAAGCAACGGTCGATGCCGTTGGCCCGGTAGGCGGCCCGCTCCATCTCGTGGGTGACCACGGCTGTCCAGCGAAGGCCCCACTCGTCGGCCAGGGCGCGGCAGTCCGCCTCCTCGTCTCCGGCCAGCGACGGCGACAACGCCGTGACCGCCAGGGCCCGATCCCCCAACCGCCGGTGGGCAACCGCTGCCAGGAACGCGCTGTCGGCGCCACCGCTGAACGCCACGACCACACGGCCCAGCCGGTCCAACTCGGCATGCAGCACGCGTCGAGCTTGGGGCCGTCACCGGCAGCGTGAGCCATCGCGCCTCAGGATAGGAGGGGTTTCGACACCACTGCCTGCCACGGGCCAACCTGACCGCGCTCGATCGCGTCCGGCGGCCCGACGTTCACCAGGACGGTCTCCCAGGTTCGCCAGGGGTTGGTGACAGCAGCAAGGTCGATGGAGTGCTCGTGACCCGTCAGGTTGGCGACGACGACCAGCGACGTTGACGAATCCGATCTCACGTACGCGAAC
Organism: Ilumatobacteraceae bacterium; assembly: GCA_037045185.1. GTDB lineage: Bacteria > Actinomycetota > Acidimicrobiia > Acidimicrobiales > Ilumatobacteraceae > JAKOUY01. Next base: position 48,354 of record JBAOHQ010000002.1, on the reverse strand, counting down.
ACCCCTGGTGGGGCGGGCAACCGCGTGAAGGCGCCGCTGACCACCACTGGCTCGGATCGCCGAAGCGAGATCAGTCGGCGGTACCAGTTGAGCACGCTGCCCCCATCGTCGATCTGCAACGCGACGTTCAGCCAGGGAGTCGTCGGGCTCATCGAGATCCACGGCGAGGCTCTGCTGAACCCTCCCTCAGGTGACCACGGCATCGGCGTGCGGGCATGATCCCGGGCGGCCCCGACCACGGCGGCGAACGCTTCGTCTGCAGACATGCCGGCGGCGACCTCGGCAGCGAAGCGGTTCAACGATTCGACGTCGCGGAGGTCACCAATCGAGTGGAACGCGGCGTTCGTCATGCCGAGCTCGTCGCCCTGAAAGATGAACGGAGTCCCGCGCAGCAGAAGAACAGCGGTCGCCAGGGCCGTCGCCGAGGCATACCAGGCTCGCTGTGGATCGCCGAAGCGGCTCACGAACCGTGGCTGATCGTGGTTGCCGAGGTAGAGGCTGTTCCAGCCGTGCTGGGCGAGTCCCTCCTGCCACGCCGACAACGACTCGATCAGCGCTGCCGGGTCATGAGGACGGCGCCGCCACTTGTTGCCGGGCTCGTGGTCGGTCTCCATGTGGTCGAACTGGAACACCATGTCGAGTTCACGGCGGGCTGGGTCGGTTGTCAGGCGGGCCTCAGCGATCGAGACGCCCGGCATCTCGCCCACGGCGAGCAACGTTCGGTCGCGGCCGCGGAAGACCTCCCGACGCATCTCGGCGAGGAACTCGTGCAACCGAGGCCCGCAGGCAACGTACGGGAACCCGTTCCCGAACATCGAGCCAACGCCCACTGCGCCGTCGGGTAGGTGCGGATCCTTGGAGATCAGGTTGATGACGTCCATGCGAAACCCATCGATGTCTCGGTCGAGCCACCAGCGCATCATCTCGTAGACCGCGTGGCGAACCTCAGGGTTCTCCCAGTTGAGGTCGGGCTGATGGGGCGAGAACAGGTGCAGGTAGTAGGCGTCGGCGCTGGGATCCCAGGTCCAGGCGGGGCCGGAGAAGAACGATTCCCAGTTGTTCGGCTCGGCGCCGGGATCACCCGGCCGGCGCCCGGGTCGGGGTGGACGCCACCAGTACCAGTCCCGGTGCGGACTGTCCGACGCGGACCGTGAGTCGGCAAACCATGGATGCTGGTCGGAGGTGTGGTTGACGACGAGGTCCATGACCACACGGATGCCCCGGCTGTGCAGGGCCTCGACGAGCATCGCGAGATCGTCCAGTGACCCGTAGTCGGGATCGATCGCCCGGTAGTCGCTGATGTCGTACCCGTTGTCCGCTTGCGGTGAGGCGTAGACCGGCGAGAGCCACACCGCGTCGACACCGAGGTGCGCCAGGTACTCGACCCGTTCGAGCACGCCGCCAAGGTCCCCGATGCCGTCGCCGTTGGAGTCAGAGAAGCTCCTGGGATAGATCTGATAGACGACGGCGCGCCTCCACCACTCGTCCCCCGGCGTGTCGATCATGCTGGCGTGGGCTCCATGACGACGACCGCGACCAGCCATGCGGACAGGTCCGGTAGGGCCACCCGGACATGATCCGAGTCGGTTTCGGGCATGACTGCGGCGGCGACGAGACAGCCGCCCCCATCGGGGTCGGCGACCGAAACCCGCACCTCCTGGCCCACGATCCTGCGTATCCGCACTACGAGGCCTGCCACGCGTCTGTGCTCGGCGCGTGGCTCGTCCCAGAGGGTGTCAACCTGATCGACGAGGTTGATGAGATGGACGACGAGTCGCCGTCCCACTCGTACATTGCGCTGCCAGACGGTGCGGGCCTCCGGGCGAGTCGACACCGTGACTCCCTCGCCGCTCACAACGATGTCGTCGTTGTACGGGCCGGCGGTGCATGCGGTGACATCGACGCAGGACGGTTCAGCGAGCAACTCGTCGTGCTCGACCAAGAAGTCGTTCCAGCGCACCAGGAGGTCCCGGGTGAGGCTGTCCATCGGGTGATTGTGAACGTAGTAGGGGTCGACGAGAAGGTGGCCGGACTCGCCCGCTAGCAGCTGGGTCGCCCCGTGAGAGAACAGGGTGGCCATGGTCAGTTGAGCTGCTCGGTCGGCAACGCGAGCCGGTACCCGGCTGTACAAGCTCTGGTAGGCGGCTACCACGATCGGAAGATCGGAGCGGGATCACGCGTCATCGACCACTGCAGCCAGCGAGCCAAGCGTGGTCTGCGGGGCCCACGGCTCGATGTACACGGCGTCCTGCGGCCACGAGGTACTCGCCCACACCGGGAAACCGTTGACGTTGTTGAACACCAGGCATGCATCGGGTTGCTCGGCGCGGACGTGGTTCACGAGAGCGCCGAAGGCCTGCGCGAGATCGACGATGGCGCCGTCGGGCCAGCGCGGCGGCTTTCGGCGAACCGTATTGATCGAGGTGGAACCCATCGAAGCCGAGCCGGCGTGCGCTCTGCAGGTCGCTGGAGAAGTGATCGAGCCAGCGCGGCGCAGCCGGATCGACGAGGCTGAGAAAGCCGCCGAGACCATGTGGACCGCCGTCAGGGGTGACCAACGCGAGGTCACTCCACCTGGGCCACTCGTCGCGACCGACGGCGTAGACGGCGGCATAGCCGAGGGACTCGACACCAACGTGACGGAACGCGGCGATCAGCCGACGTACCGTTTCCAGCGCCACCGGTTGGGCCAACGCGTCCGCGTACTCCTCGCCACCACCAACGAGATCGGCGTGGCGGTAGGCCCAGTCGTAGAACTGCACGGAGGTGAGGTGGAGGCGCCGGGCGAGGAGGGCCGCCGGGCCGACGTCTCGTCCGGGGGAGTAGTCCACGACGAAGCCGTAGCGCAGCCGGCGGGCGCCCGGCCGGCGAACTTCGATCGCGGTTCGAGCAACGGTCACACCGGACTGAGCAACCAGCTCGACGCCGTATCCGCCAGGCGGCAGTATGCCGAGATCCACGGTCGCCGCGGGCACGTGCGACGCGACGACCTCACCGAGGTGGCGGACCACCACCGTCGTCGGTTCGAGCGCCTGCGCACCCCCGATCACGTCGACAACTGCCCGATCGCCAGCCGGCACCCACGTCCGCTGAGGGATCAACGACACGCCGCTCATCCCTTGACCGCGCCCGATGTCAGACCCTGCACGAAGTGCCGCTGGAAGATGACGAACACGACGATGACGGGAACGACGGCGATCACCGACGCGGCAAAGACCAGTCCCCACTGCGTTGCGTTCTGGCCGTGGAAGAACTGGATGGCCACCGGCAGGGTCGTCTTGGTGCGGTCGGTGATGATCGTCAGCGACCAGGCGAACTCGTCCCACGCGAACAAGAACGTGAAGATGGTGGTCGTCGCCAGGGCAGGTCGAGCAAGGGGCAGGGCCAGGCGCACGAACCGGGTCCACGCTGACGCGCCATCGATCCGCATCGCCTCATCGAGCTCGATCGGCTGTGATTCGAAGAAGCCGCGCAGCAGGTAGGTGTTCAGGGCCAACGTGCTGCCGACGTAGAACACGATCAGACCCTGATAGGTGTCCAGCAGGTGGAGATGCTTCGCCAGGACGAACTGGGGAATGATCAGCATCATCGCTGGGACGATGAGCCCGACCAGCAGCAGCCGGTACAGGAGGTGATGGGCGAGGAAGCGGTACCTGGCGAAGCCGTACGCCATCATGGCGCTGAGCAGGACGGACAAGGCGGTGGAGGCCGTGGCGACCCCGAGGGAGTTCAGCGCGTACCGCCCGAAGTCCTGAGTCGTCAGCGCCCGGCGGTAGTTGTCCAGCGTGGCCGGCCTGGGGATCAGCTGTGGCGGCACGGTGAGCACGTACGCCTGCGCCTTGAAACTGGTCGAGAACATGTAGGCGAACGGCGTGACCATGACGGACGCGCCGATGAGCACGATCGTCAAGCGCATGACCCGCGCCGCTCGCCTCGCTCCGGCCGTCACGACGCGCTCATCGAACGGCGGCGCATCAGCCGCATCTGCGCAAGCGAGACCAGCAGAACGAATCCGGTCAGCAGCACGGCCAACGACGACCCGAAGCCGAAGTCGAGCGACGGTCCGAACGCCATTCGATACATGTAGGTCAGCACGACGTCCGTCTGGCCGCCTGGACCTCCACCGGTCATCAGGAGCACGGAGGTGAACACGTTGAATCCGCCGATGACGAGCATCACCGAGACGAACAGCATGGCCGGCCAGATGGCCGGCATCGTGACGGCGCGGAATCGGCGCCACGGGCCGGCGCCGTCGACCAGTGCCGCTTCCTCGAGCTCACGAGGAACACCCTGCAGGGCGGCGAGAAAGATCATCATTGCCCAACCGGTTCCCTTCCACACACCGAGCGCTGCAATGGCGACCATCGCGGTCCACCGACTCGACAGCCACGACGTGTGCCCGTTCGACAGGTGAGAGACTCCGAGCGCATAGTTCACGAGCCCATCGTCGGCAAAGAGATACTTGAAGAGCAGCGAGACCACCACCCAGCTCGTCACAACCGGGAGGTAGTACAGCACCCGGAACAGCGTCCGTGCCGGGCAGTTGCGGTGGAGCAGCGTCGCAACAGTCAGGCCAGCGACGACCTGGGCCGGGACCGTGATCGCCATGTACACGCCGGCGTTACCCAGGCCCCGCCAGAACCGTGGGTCGTTGACGGCTCGCCGGTAGTTGCCAAGACCGATGAACTCGCTCGCCGATCGACCGAGCACCTTCCAGTCGTACAGGCTGATCTGAACGGCTCGGGCGACTGGGTAGGCGATGGTCAGGACGAAGAGCACATACCCGGGGGCGATGAACCACACCGGCGCCGCCGTCTTCCGACGTCGAGGGCGCTTCGCCCTGACCACCGATCTCACTTCCCGGCGAGCAGCTCGTTGACCCTCCCGGCAGCGGCCGTCAGTGCGTCTTGCACCGTCGTCGACCCGTCGAAGGCCTTCGTCAGCTCCTCCGACAGAATCGAGTCCACCTCGCCGGCGCGAGGAACCGCGAGGCGGTTCTTCGCCGTCGTCAACTGCGTGGCGAACGTCTCGTAGTAGGGGTCGATCGACGCCTGCTGGGCGGCGAACGCTGGAACGACGGTCATCTGGCCAGTCTTGGCCATCTCCACCTGGAACTGCTCGGACTGGGTGAAGCGGACGAACTCCAACGCAGCGGCCTGATGGGCCGTCGACGAGCTGACGACGATGTCCTCACCGCCCACCACGCTGACCGAGCCAGCCTTGCCTGCCGGCACCTGGGCGTAGATCGGCTGGAAGGACGGGTACTGGCCGGACCAGATGCCCTTCATCCACGGCCCATCCAGAATCGTGGCGTACTTCGCGGTCGGCAGTCCGTCGGAGGTGCCGGTCGCACCCTGATTGCCCGTGATGAGGTTGGGGATCTGGCCGGCCTTGTACAGATCGACCAGCATCTGCACCGCCTCGACCGAGGCCGCGCCGTCGAGGTAGCCGGTCGCCGTCGTGAGCCCGTCGTCGGTCAGCGCCCCGCCGTTGGACCAGATCCACGGGAGGATGTTCCACTGACCGAGACCACCATCTGCGAACACCTGCATTCCCTTCCCTTCCAGCGCCTTGGCCATCGCCGTGAACTCGGCAAAGGTCGCCGGCGGCGCCTTCATGCCGGCGGCGTCGAGTGCCTGCTGCGACGTGATCAGTACCCGAGTGTTGGTGTCGAGCGGAAGACCGTAGTACTTGCCCTGGAAGTGGTTGGTCGCCAGTGACCCTGGATACGTTGCAGCAGCGAGGGTGGAGAAGTCTGCCATCGCATCGCTGAGCGGGAGCACCAAGCCCTGGGAGGCGAACTGCGGGACCCAGCCAAGATCGGCACGAATCAGATCTGGCAGCGCGTCTCCGCTGGCGCTCGTGGCGATCTTCTGCAACAGGGCGTCATAGGGAACATCGACGTACTCGACCTTGATGCCCGGGTGCGCCGCCTCGAATGCCGGGATCAGGGTCTTGTTGAGTGCATCCTGCTGCACCGAGTTGCCACCGTTTCCGTAGGAACCCCAGAACGTGATCGTGACGGGATCACCGGATGCTGTCCCAGGTGGTGTGGTTGAGGCTGCCGCGTGACCGGCAAGGCCGAGAGAGCGCCGTGCCGATAGCCAGCACGGAGATGAACGAGTGTCGTCGCAACATGTGGGGACCCCTTCTGACGAGAGTGCGCGGCGGGACTGTCGCGTTAGTTATTTCTACAACAAAACTATTCTCCGCTGTCAAGACGCCGGGTTCGGGGGAAGACGTCACCCATCTCCAGCCCGGATTCCCTCTGCCAAGGAGGGAACTCGGTAGGGTTGTGCCGTGACCGGCCGACCCCCCGCGCAGCCATCGATCGCCCGCCCGTGGATCGCCGAACCTGGGACGGCGCATGCCGTCGCGCTCGAGATCCTGCTGAACGGGCCGATCTCACGGTCGGACATCGCCACACGGCTGCGCCTGTCGAGCGGCTCGCTGACGCGGCTCAGCAAGCCATTGATCGAGCAGGGCTTGGTCGTGGAGGTGGACCCACCACACGCTCGCGGTCGAACGAGCGGCCGACCCACGAAGCCGCTCGACATCGTCGGCTCTGCCAGGCACTTCATTGGGCTCAAAGTCACCGCCGAGAGCGTCGTCGGCGTGATGACGGACCTGCGCGCCGATGTGCTGAAGTCGGCGGCTCGTCCCGTCCATTCGCACGCGCCTGATGCGGTGACCACCGTTGTCACCGCGGTTGTCGCCGAACTCTGCGAGCCGGATCGCCCCATCTCCGCGCTCGGGATCGGACTCGGCGGACTCGTCCGTGACGAGGACACGGTCGTCAGCGCACCGTTTCTCGGCTGGTCCAACGTCCGGTTTGGCAGGATGGTCGAGAACGCCACGGGGATCAGCACCACGGTTGACAACGATCTCGTGGCGTTCACGGCGTACGAGAATTGGTTTGGCGCCGGCCGGGGCGTCGACCGTTTCGCCGTCGTGACGCTTGGAGCGGGCATCGGCTACGGCCTGGTGATCGGTGGCGAGATGATCAACGACGTCGACTCCGGCCTCGGGCTGGTCGGGCACTGGCCTGTGGATCCGTTTGGGCCGGTCTGCCCGGCCGGGCACCGGGGATGCGCACGCAGCATGATGACCACGCTTGCCGTGATCAGCTCGGTCGGCTCGGCCGTCGGCAAGACGGTGACCTACGACGAAGCGCTCGACCTGGTCGAACACAACGCGGCTGCGCGGCGAATCGTCGACGACGCCGGACTCGGTCTCGGCCGCCTCCTCGCGGCAATCGCCAATCTCACGGCACCCGATGTCATCGTGCTCGGTGGTGAGGGGGTGCGGCTGGCCGCCGTCGCTCGCGGGCGCGGTGGAGTCAGCGATGGCTACCGACCGCGATCCGCAGGCGCGCTCGATTCCCCTGGTGCTGACATCTGGCGACGACACGGAATGGAGCCGCGGCGCCGCCGCGCTGGCGATTCGACGCTACGTGCGGCTCGACGGGACCGGCGACGGCGCCGGCCGGAAGGTGTAGGGCGGCGCGGCGGTCAGCCGGGCGGCAGACCCAGGACGCGCTCGGCGACGATGTTGCGTTGGACGTCACCGGTGCCCCCGCCGATGGTGAGCGCCTGGCTGAACAGGTACCCGTCGTACCATGCCGGGTCGGACAGGTCGAGGGGCGGCTTGCCCGGGCCGAGGCCCATCATGTCCGTGCTGGGCACGAACGCCTCCGAGCCGTCACCGCTGGTGAGCAGCGCCGCCGACCCGATCATCTCCCTGGCCACGTCCATCGCCAGTTGACCGTGCTCGTCGGCCAGGATCTTGCGGATGCTGGCCTCCGGCCCGGGCTGCTCACCGCGCAACCGGGCGGTCAGCGTGCGCATCCTGATCAGCTCGAGGAGCATGTACTCGGTGTACAGCCTGGCGATGCGCTGGCGGGCATGGCGATCGGTGACCGGCCCGCGGCGCCTGATCGCCTCGATCACTTCGGGCGTGGTGGGCCCACCACCCCACAGCACCCCGCCGCTGGACAGCGAGACGCGCTCGTTGCCAAGGGTCACCTTGGCCAGGCGCCAGCCGTCGTTCAGCTCGCCGACGAGGTTCTCGGCGGGGATGCGTACGTCGGTGAGGAACACCTCGTTGAACGTGTGGCCGCCGGTCATCTCGGTGATCGGGCGGATCTCGATGCCCGGGGCGTCCATCGGGCAGACGAAGTAGGAGATGCCCTGATGCTTGGGCGCGTCGGGGTCGGTGCGCGCCAGGAGGATGCCGTAGCGGGAGAACTGCGCCCCGCTCGTCCAGATCTTCTGGCCGTTGACCACGAACTCGTCGCCGTCACGCACCGCCCGGGTGGTCAGGCTGGCCAGGTCGCTTCCCGCATCGGGCTCGCTGAACAACTGGCACCAGTAGTCGGCGCCCGTCAGGATCGGGAACAGGTACCGCTCCTGTTGAGCCCGGGTGCCGGCGTACAGCAACGTCGGGCCGGCCCAGCCGATGCCGATCGGGTTGATCGGCCGGCGCACCGCCGCGGCGGTGAGTTCCTCGTCGACGATCACCTGCAGGATCGGGTCGGCCCCGATCCCCCACGGCGCCGGCCAGTGCGGCGCCACGTACCCGGCGTGGGCCAGCGCCTCCGTCGACGGAGACGGGTGGTCGGCCAGCCACTGGCGAACGGCAAGCCGCCGCGGGTCGTCGGGCGCTGGCATCTGGAAGTCCACGATGCTCACGATACGCCCGCCTCTGGGCCGGTCCGCCTGCTCCGATACCGTCGCACCGGTGAGCGGCTGGAACATTGCGGACATGTGGGAGCGCGTCGCCGACCGGTTCCCCGAGGCGCCGTCGCAGATCCGTGCCGGCCGCACCGTGTCATGGGCCGAGTTCGACCGGCGAGCCGACGGCGTGGCGACCACGCTGCTGGAACGCGGCGCCCAGCACCAGGACAAGGTGGCCCACTACCTGTACAACTGCCCGGAGTTCCTGGAGACCACGTTCGCCCTGTTCAAGGCGGCCCTGGTCCCGGTCAACACGAACTACCGCTACACCGCCGACGAACTGCACTACCTGTGGACCAACGGTGACGTCGTCGCCGTGGTCTTCCACGGCGCCTTCGCCGACACCTGCGCGGCCATGCGCGCCCGGCTGCCCGCTGATCCACACCTGGTTGTGGGTCGACGACGGCAGCGGCCCGTGCCCGGACTGGGCGGTGCCATACGAGGCGGCGGCGGCGGCGGGCCGCCAGCGGGTCCGCCCGCCCTGGGGGCGCAGCGCCGACGACCTGTACCTCCTCTACACCGGCGGCACCACGGGCGCGCCGAAGGGCGTGATGTGGCGTCAGGGTGACGTGATCGGCAGCCTCGACTCGTCCTCCAAGGTGCGCCTGCCGGCGCACCCCGGATGGGAGGCGTGGGAGGCGCGCACCACCAAGCCCGGGCCGCGCGAACCTGCCCGCGGCGCCGCTGATGCACGGCACCGGGGCGTTCAACGCGATGTGGAACCTGTGCCTCGCCGGGTCCGTTGTCACCCTGCGCTCTCGGCACTTCGACCCGATCGAGCTGCTCGACACGGTGCAGCAGCACCGCGTGTCCAGCATGTCCATCGTGGGCGACGCGTTCGCCAAGCCCATCCTGCGAGCCCTCGACGCCGAGCCCGAGCGGTGGGACATCTCCAGCCTGCGGATCGTGCTGTCCAGCGGGGTGGTGTGGGCTCCGGCCACCAAGCAGGGACTCCTGCGGCACAACGAGCGGCTGATCATGATCGACGCCCTCGGGTCCAGCGAGGCCATCGGCATGGCCAACTCGCTGACCTCGGCCACCACCACCAGCGAGACCGCCACGTTCACCCTCGGACCGGACACCACCGTGCTCACCGAGGACGGCCGGGAGGTCCTCCCCGGCAGCGGCGAGCGCGGTCGGGTGGCGCTCCGCGGCCACACGCCGATCGGGTACTACAAGGACCCGGTCAAGAGCGCCGCCACCTTCGTCGAGTTCGCCGGCCATCGCTGGAGCATCCCCGGGGACTGGGCGGAGGTGGACGCCGACGGCACGCTGCGGCTGTACGGCCGGGGCAGCCAGTGCATCAACACCGGTGGGGAGAAGGTGTTTCCCGAGGAGGTCGAGGAGGCACTGAAGACCCATCCCAGCGTGCACGACGCGGCCGTGGTGGGAGTGCCCGACGAGCGATTCGGTGAGGCCGTCACCGCCCTGGTCGAAGCCGAGGCCGGCGCAACGATCGACGAGCCCGAACTGATCGCCCACGTCGGCGTGCACCTGGCCCGCTACAAGGCGCCCAAGCGAATCCTGCAGATCGACACGGTCGGCCGGGCAGCCAACGGCAAGCTCGATTACCGGGCGCTGACTGCCACTGCCCGCCGCCGCTTGGGCCTTCCACCGGGCTGACGCGGCCCGACCGCGGCTGGGGCGCGGCAGATTGGTCGTGCGGGGTGGTGGCCGGTACCTTGCCTGGCATGACTGATGAACTCGGATTTGACGGCAAGGTCGCCATCGTCACCGGCGCCGGCGGTGGGCTCGGGCGCAGCCACGCGCTTGATGCTCGCCTCCCGCGGAGCCCTCGTCGTGGTGAACGACCTCGGTGGCGCCGTCGACGGGACCGGCAGCGACAAGGGCGCCGCCGAGCGGGTCGTCGACGAGATCAAGGCGGCCGGAGGGGAGGCGGTGGCCGACACCAACTCGGTGTCGACCCCAGAGGGCGGGGCGGCCATCGTCCAGACGGCCATCGACGCCTTCGGCAGGGTCGACATCGTCATCAACAACGCCGGGATCCTGCGTGACAAGGCCTTCCACAACCTGACACCGGACCTGCTGAACCCGGTGCTCGACGTGCACCTCAAGGGCGCCTTCCACGTCAGCCAACCGGCGTTCGTCAAGATGCGGGAGCAGGGCTATGGGCGCATCGTGTGCACCTCGTCGGCCGCCGGGATCTTCGGCAACTTCGGCCAGACGAACTACGGCGCGGCGAAGATGGGTCTGGTCGGGCTCACCCGCGTCCTGGCGGTGGAGGGGGCCAAGTTCAACATCAAGGCCAACGCCATCGCCCCGCTGGCGCTCACCCGGATGACCGAGAACATCCTCGGCGGCCTCGGCGACAAGCTCGATCCGTCGCTGATCTCCCCGCTCGTCACGTTCCTGGCCCACGAGGACTGCCCGGCCACCGGGCGGATCTTCTCCGTGGGTGGCGGCCGCGTCGCCGAGATCTTCATCGGCGAGACCAAGGGGTACGTCAACCCGGCGCTGGCTGCCGAACACCTGCGTGACCACTGGGAGCAGGTCACCGACCATCGCGCCTACTTCGTGCCGGAGAACCTGAACGACGAGTCGGGGATCTTCCTCAAGGCGCTGTCCTAGGCGGTCCGCGGCACTCCGCCTGGGCCCACCGCGGCTTGGTCACCCGCCGCAGCGGCGCCACGTGACACACTGATCGCACATCGAAGGAGGCCACCGTGTCGTACCAGGTCGAGCGCAGCGAACCCGCCAACAGCCCCGAGAGCGGCCGCAACGGCCCGAACATCGCCCTCATCCTGGGCGGCGTCGTCGTGGTGTTGACCCTGATCTTCTTCCTGAAGAACAGCCAGTCGACCAACCTCGACTTCCTGATCTTCACCAAGACCACCACGGTTCGGTGGTCGATCTTCATCGCCATCCTGCTGGGGGTGCTGATCGACCGGCTGTTCAGCATCTGGTGGCGCCGCCGTTCGCGACAACTGATCGTCCGCGTTGCCTCCAGCGACGGGGTCGACGTCGCCGTCCACGAACTCGGCGGGCGCGGCCCCACCCTGCTGATCAGCCATGCCACCGGGTTCCACGGCCATTGCTACGCGCCGCTGGCCCGGGCCCTGGCGGGAACCTTCCGCTGCGTGTCGTTCGACTACCGCGGCCACGGTGACACCGCCCATCCTGACCGGCCCGTCGACTGGAGGCGCAACGCCGACGACTGCATCGCCGTCGCCGAGGCGCTGGGTGGACCGGTTCTCGGGTTCGGTCATTCGATGGGTGGCGCCTGCCTGCTGCTGGCGGCCGCCCGGCGGCCTGAGCTGTTCGCCGCCCTGGCCGTGTTCGAGCCGATCGTGCCGCCGCTGGACAGCCCGCTCACGCTGGTCGACGACAACGCCATGTCCGCAGCGGCGATCCGCCGGCGAGCGACCTTCGCCTCGATGGAGGCGGCGCTCGACAACTTCGCCTCCAAGCCGCCGCTCAACCAGTTCCACGCCGACAGGCGTTGCACGCGTACGTCCACCACGGCTTCCGCCACAGCGCAGACGGCGTCACGCTGAAGTGCACCCCGCAGATCGAAGCCGGCACCTTCGGCGCTGCGACGGCCAGCCACGTGTGGGACGACCTTCCCGGCGTGGACGCGCCCACGGTGGTGGCCGCCGGGGAGCTCGACGGGTCGCCGCCGCCCACCTTCGCCGACGGGGTCGCCGCCCGCCTGCCCCGCGGGAGCTTCGTGCGCCTGGAGCACGCCAACCACTTCACCCCGATGAGCGACCCCGACCGCCTGGCCCGCCTGCTCGCCGGTTGGCTGCCGGCGTGACCGCGCCCGGCCGCCAGCGCCGTCACCGTCGTTGACACACCCCGTCCGTACGATGGTCGTGATGTATCCGGTCCCCGTCACGCTGTCGCCCAGCAGGGTGGAAGCCTTCACCAACTGCCCGCTGGCGTTCCGCTTTGCCAGCATCGAGAAGCTCGCCGAGCCGCCGTCGGCGCACGCCACGAAGGGCTCGTTCGTCCACCGGGTGCTGGAACTGCTGTTCACCTACGCCCCGGACCGGCGCACGCCCCAGACGGCGGACTCGGCCTTCGAGCAGGCCCGGGGCGAGTACCTCGTCGACCCGGAGTTCACCATGCTCCGCCTGGACGACGCCGCGGTCGAGTCGTTCTTCGCCGACTCCCGTGCCCTCGTCGCCAACTACTTCACGATGGAGGACCCCGCCGCCGTCCGGGACATCGGCCTGGAGCTGTACCTGGAGGCCGCCGTCGGTGACCTGACGCTGCGCGGGATCATCGACCGGCTGGAGCTGAACGAGGCCGGCGAGCTCATCGTCACCGACTACAAGACCGGCCGGCCCCCTGGCGTGAACTACGAGCAGGGCAAGCTCGGCGGGGTCCACTTCTATTCGTTCCTGTGCGAGGAGCTGTTCGGCAAGCGACCCGCGGCCATCCGGCTGATGTACCTGCGCACCGGCGAAACGATCACCGCCACCCCGACCGAGCGGTCGGTGCGGTTCGTGACCACCCGCACCCAGGCGGTGTGGAAAGCCGTGGAGAAGGCCTGCGTCACGGGTGACTTCCGGCCGCGCCAGAGCCTGCTGTGCAACTCATGCGCCTTCCAGCCGTGGTGCCCGGCATTCGGCGGTGACCCACAACTGGCCGCCAGCGAGGCCCCGGTGCGCTTCGGGTACGCCGCGTGACACCCGGCGTCGAGCGCGTCGATGCCTGGGCGGATGCCCGGCTGGAGCGGATCCGCGGGCACGCCGTCCCGGACGCCGTGTTCCAACTCGCCAGCAAGGTCGGGGACTTCAGCCTCGTCTGGCACACCGCCGGCATCGGCCGGGTGCTCATCGGCGGCCGCCCGCTGCGCCAGGCCGTGGTGCTGTCGGGGTTGCTCGGGGCCGAGAGCCTGATCGTCAACCAGGGTGTCAAGCGCCTGTTCCGACGCACCCGACCCACCGAGTCCGGTGACCCGCGGTTCCCCCAGCGCCGGCCGTCCACGTCCAGCTTCCCCAGCGGTCACGCCTCGTCGGCGGCGTTCGCCGCCACGATCCTGACTCACTGGGACCCTGGCGTGATGGTCCCGCTGTGGGTCGCCGTCGCCACGGTGGTGGGGATCAGCCGGGCGTACGTGCGCATCCATCACGCGTCCGATGTCGTCGCCGGCGCGGCGTTGGGTGCCGCGCTGGGTCTGGTGGCCCGGGTCGTGGCGGACCATCTCGGGGCGTAGCCGCCGTTGCACCCGCCGTCACCGCGCGACGTAGGGTCGTCGTATGCCTCGTGTCCCGGTGTTCGACCACAAGATGTCCGACTCCGAGGCGCTGATGTGGCGAATGGAGCAGGACCCGCACCTGTCGTCGACGTTCGCCAACGTGACGGTCCTCGACCACCCCGGCAACGCCGCGGCGTTCCGGGCCCGCATGGAGCGAGCGTCGTGGGCGGTCCGCCGGCTGCGCCAGCGGGTGCGCCCGGCGCCTGCCAACCTCACCGTTCCGGTGTGGGAGGACGACCCCGATTTCGACATCGACTACCACGTCCGCCATGTGGCCATCCCCTCACCTGGATCGATGCGCCAGCTCCTCGACCTGGCCACGCTGATCGCGGCCGATCCCTTCGACCGCACCCGCCCGCTGTGGCAGTTCTTCGTCGTCGACGGGCTGCGCGGCGGCAAAGGCGCGCTGATCCAGAAGATGCACCACACCATCGCCGACGGGGAAGCCAGCCTGGCGATGTCCTTGCAGTTCCTCGACTTCGAACCCAACGCGCCTGAGCCGCCACCGCTGGACCCGGCGCTGATGGCCGATGCCGAGGCCGAAGACGACCACCGTCTCAACCTGGTCCGCGACCTGACTGCGGCGAGCTGGCGGCTCCCGTTGGGCATCGCCAGGCAGGTCAGGGACATGGTCACCAACCCGACGACCATCCCCTCGGCGGGTGGCGGTCTCGGCGAGATCGTGGCCAACCTCAAGCACCCGCCGCGCACGCCGTCGGCACTGTGGACGGAACGGTCACTGAAGCGGAGGCTGGAGACCCTCCAGGTATCGCTGGAATCCACCAAGGCGGCGGCCAAGCGCCTCGGCGGGACGCTGAACACCGCCTTCCTGACGGCGGCCGCCGACGCGGCCGGCCAGTACCACCGCCACCTGGGCGCGCCGGTCGAGACGCTGAACGCCAGCATGGCGGTGAGCACACGGACCAAGCAGTCCGGCTCGAACGCGTTCAGCCTGGCCCGCTTCGCCGTGCCCACGTCGGCGATGACCATCGAGGAGCGGTTCGCCATCGTCCTCGAGCGGACCTCCCAGGCCAAGTCGGCCACCACCGGCCTGGAAGCCCTGGCGGCAATCGTGGCGGCGATCCCCACGCCCGTGCTGGCCCGCTTCGCCCGCCAGCAGTCGCACTCGGTCGACTTCGCCACCTCCAACGTGCGCGCCGCCCCGATGAAGGTGTACATCGCCGGCGCCGAGGTTCTGGCCAACTACCCGATCGGCCCACTGGTGGGTGTGGCGTTCAACGCCACCCTGCTGAGCTACAACGGGAGCCTGGACATCGGGCTGAACTGCGATTCGGCCGCGGTCACCGACACCGCACTGCTCCGTGACTGCCTGCAGGCGTCCTTCGCCGCCCTGCTGACCGGCGCCCGCCCGAAGCGCGCCCGCCGCCGCTAGCCCAGTCCCAACCCGGTTCAGTTCTCCGTCGATGCCGGGACGGTGAGCAGGGAGCGGACGTCGAGCAGGACGTCGGTGACCTCGACGGAGGAGACCAGCTCGCGACTCAGCAGCTTCGACAGCGCCTTGTCGATGACGCTGACGGCTTCGGTGATCACGGCATCTGTGGTCTCGGTCATCGGTGTCCTCCTGTCCCCTCTGGCCAACCTACAACCATCTCGGAGACTTCGGAGTGCATGGTATCGGCGGGTCCGGCGACGTCCGCCTACCATGCCGGGCATGGAACTGCGGGAACGACACGTCGTGGTCACGGGGGCCGGCCGAGGCATCGGTCTGGCCCTCGCCCAGCGGTTCCATGCCGGCGGGGCGCGGGTCGTGCTCGCCGACCTGGAGGCCCCCACCGCCCAGGCCGCAGCGCTGGGCGGGCACGCCCTTGCGCTGGCCGCAGACGTCGCCACCGAGGTGGGCAACGCCGACCTGGTCGAGCGGGCACGCCAGGCGTTCGGACCCATCGACCTGTTCTTCGCCAACGCCGGCGTCGGCGTGGGCGCCGGCCCGCTCGACACCCCCGAGGACGACTGGGCGCTGGCGTTCGACGTCAACGTCCACGCCCACCGCTGGGCGGTCAAGTACCTGCTGGACGAGTGGCTGGCCCGCGGTGACGGCTACTTCTGCAGCACCGCCTCGGCTGCCGGACTGCTGACCCAGCTCGGCTCGGCGCCGTACAGCTTGACCAAGCACGCCGCCGTGGCCTTCGCCGAGTGGATGAGCATCACCTACGGCGACCGCGGCGTGAAGGTCTCCTGCCTGTGCCCGCAGGGCGTCAATACCGCCATGCTCCACGCCGGAGACGACGCCGGGGTGGGCATCGCCAGCAGCGTGGTGCGCGCCGCCGGGGCCGTGCTGGAGCCCGCCGAGGTGGCCGAGATCACCGCCCAGGCCATCGCCGACGAGGCCTTCCTGATCCTGCCTCATCCCGAGGTCGCCGAGTTCGCCACGCGGCGCGCCGGTGACCCCGCCAAGTGGATGGCGGCGATGCGCCGCATCCAGGCCAAGCTGCTCGGCTGACCATGGACCCAGCCATCCTGCACCGCATCGGGCTGCGCCCCGGCGAGCCCGTGCGCTTCCGCAGGGCCGACGGCGGCAAGTGGTTCCACGGGCGGATGGCCACGATCGCCGCCGATGGCAGCCTGACCCTGCACGACGCCAACGGCGCAGCCCGGTCGATCCGCCCAGAACGGGTGGAGGTCCGCCGCCCCGGGAGCCGCGGCCGGCTCAGCTGGCAGCTGGTCAGCGACGTGGCGATCACCTGGGAGCAGCTCAGCCTGTTCACCGAGGACACCGACGACCATCGTCTGCAGCGGCGGACGGGCACCTGACAGGATGGGTCGGTGAACATCGAGCTGATCGAGACCGCCCCACACATCACCACCATCAGGTTGAACCGGCCGGAGCGGCTCAACGCCTTGAACTTCGGATTGGTTGCCGACCTGCACACGGCGCTGGACACCGTGGCCGGCAACCCGGACTGCAAGGTGGCCATCCTCACGGGTGCCGGGAGAGGTTTCTGCGCCGGGCTCGACCTGCGTGACTGGGGGCCGCTGCCCGATCCGGGCGGCCACCCGCACTACTCGGCGGGGAGCTCCGGCCAGTCGTTCATCTCCAACATGATGACCCACATCCGGGCGACGCCCCAGATCGTCATCGCCGCGGTGAACGGCCCGGCCTTCGGAGGTGGCCTTTCCTTGGCCGCAGCGTGTGACCTGCGCATCGCCGCCTCCTCGGCACGGTTCTGCTCGGCGTTCATCCGCACCGGGCTCAGCGGCGCCGACGCCGGGATCACCTACCTGTTGCCACGGTTGATCGGGGCGGCGAAGGCCTTCGACCTGATCGTGACCGGGCGCACCATCGACGCCGACGAGGCCGACCGGATGGGCCTGGTGAGCCGCGTCGTGGCGGACGAGGAACTGATGGCATCGGTGCTGGACACGGCGACCAGCATCAGCCAGTACACCACCTTCGGGCTGCAGAACACCAAGGAGGTCATGTGGCACAACCTCGACACGCCCAGCATGGCCGCCGCCATCGCCATGGAGAACCGCACCCAGATGCTGGCCTCCTCCACCCCTGAAGTCGCCGACTACATGGCCTCCTACAGCAGCCGCCACCGCCCGAGCTGACGGTGAGCCGGCGGTGACCAAACCGACGTCCACGCAGCAGGCGATCGAGCGCTGGTTCCGCCAGCGCGGGCTGCCCCTGTTCATCGACGGGTACGACGCCCGGACGCAGGTGTGGACCCGGGCCCTGCCGTTCCTGGCCGTGGCCTTCGTCGCCCTCGCCCTGCCGCTCAGCGCCGACACCGTGGCGGCCGCGGCCAAGGCCCTCGCCATCAGCGCCGCCGTCGTGCTGGCCGGCTGGGCCGCCGGCAACCTCATCGACCGTCGTGCCCCGTTTGCCAGGCCAACCAGCGTCGGGTTCGTCGAACTAGGAGCGTTCGTCGTCGGTGTCGGCCTGCCCCACGTCGTCGACGGCGATACGGAGGGCGCCGTCTACGCCGCGGTGTCGGCCGGAGTGGTGTTGGCCGTCACCTACGTGGTCGTGAGCTACGGCGTCATCCCCCTGCTGATCTGGGTGGTCCGCCGCCTGACCCGCTCGTTGCCCCAGGTGCGCAACGCCGCCGTGCGCGCCCTGCCGATGCTGCTGATCTTCATCGCCCTGCTGCTGTACACCACCGAGATCTGGCAGGCGATGGCCACGCTGCGCGGCGTGCCGTTCGTGACCACACTGGTGCTGTTCGCCGTCGTGGCCCTGGTGTTCGTGTCCGGTCGGCTGCGCGCCGACAGCACCGGGGTGGAGCAGTTCGACTCGTGGCCGGCGGTGCACGAGGCAGCGGCCGGCACACCGGCGTGCACCTTGGCCGGTGACGGTGACGGCACCCCCACGCCTCATCAGCTGACCCAACGTCAGCGGCGCAACGTCCTGCTCCTGTTGATGTCCAGCCAGGTGATCATGGCGCTGACCGTGGCCGTGACCATGGGCGTGTTCTACCTGCTGCTCGGGTTCCTCACCATCGACGAGCCGCTCGTCACGGCGTGGATCGGCGGGGCGCCGCGGGTGTGGTTGCACCTCGGCATCGGTGATCGGCAGCTGATCCTGTCAGAGGAGCACGTGCGCGTCGCCGGGTTCCTGGCCTCGTTCAGCGGGTTCTATTTCGCGGTGTACTCGGTCACCGATCCGACGATCCGTGAGGGTCTGAACGACGACAGCACGTCGCAGCTGCGCACGGCCTGCGCGGCACGGCAGTTGTACCTCGACGCCCGCCAGGGTGCCACCGCGCCGCAGGCCTGAGGCCCGCGGTCCGGCTCTCAGGCGATGAAGATCGGGTTGACCGGGCTCCCGGTGGCGCCGGTCACCTTCAGCGGGGCGACGGCCAGGATGCCCTCATAGGCCTGGTCGGCGGCGGGCTCGGCGAGGTTGTTGAACTCGATCATGTAGATCCCGGCTTCGACCAGCAACGCTCGGTGCACGCACAGGAAGTCGTTGTTGTCGAACGGGATGGCCTCCACCGCGGCGTTGTCCGACACCACGGCCACCACGTCACGTTCGGCCAACCACTCGGCGGCGCCCAGCCCGATGCCGGGCTGCTCGAACGGGGCCGGTTGGCCGGTGGTTGCGTTGTTCCACCAGAACTGCAGGTACCCGGTGCGGATCATCACGGCGTCGCCGGAGCGCACTTCCACGCCCTGGGCCTCGGCCGCGGCCTGCAGGTCGTCGGCGGTGATGATGCGGCCCAGCGTGACCCAGTCGTTGCCGGTACCGTCGCCGCCGAAGTGGCGGACCATGTCCAACAGGACGCCGCGGGTGGCGAACCCGCCGACCTTCTCGATGCCCAGCTTGGCAGCCCCGCCGAGAGCCCGCATCTCCTTGAAGTCGACGCCGTTGTAGTGCTGGTACCCGCCGTAGACGTGGATCAGGGCATCCATGTGGGACGTGGTGTGCGAGGCCATCACCAGGACGTCCTCGTGTGCGCCGGTGCCCTCCTGGCACCCGTACATGGCGAACAAGCCGTCGTCGGTGGCGTCCTGCAGCGTGAGGCGCATCGGCGTGCCCCGGTAGTCCAGCAACGGCACGCCGTGGCCCTGGATCGGGATGCCCAGGCTGTAGACCCGCCCGGTGCTCACACTGGCGGCCGCGGCCTTGACGACGTCGGGTGTCAGCAGGTTCAGCGCGCCACGCTCGTCGGCATCGCCCCAGCGTCCCCAGTTGTTGGTGCCCATCTGCTGCTCCTTCGTCGGCTGACGGTACTGGCCGCGACTGTAGGACGACCGGGCGAGGATCGCGCCACCCGGACCAGTGGGTGTCAGCGTCCGGCCAGGCAGATGGCGGTGCTCACCAGGACAACTCCTGGCAACTCGCCGACGGGCCCACCTCGACCTGCAGCGTGGCGTGGTCCAGATGGAATCGTTCGGCCAGGGCGCCGCCGGCCGTCGTCCAGCACCCGCTGGGCAGCGGCGGCGTCGTCCACCACGAGGTGCGCGGTCAGCACGTCCATCTCGCTGGTCAGCGTCCACACGTGCAGGTCGTGAACGTCGGTGACCCCGGCTGATGCCTGTCAGCGTGGAACGCACGTCGTCGACGTCGATGCCGTGTGGCGCCGCCTGGACGAGGACGCGCAGCGCATCGCGGCCGAGGCGGACGGCCCGCGGCAGGATGAACACGCCGATCGCCGCGCCGACGACGGGGTCCACCCATCGCCATCCGAAGGCCGCCGTGCCGATGGCCGAGGCGATGACCCCGACCGAGCCGAGTGCGTCGCCGACCACTTCGAGATAGGCGCCACGTACGTTGAGGTTCTCGGTGGCGCCCCGGCGCAGCAGCAGGAACGCGGCGACGTTGACGGCCAACCCGACGATGCCGACGATGAGCACTGGCGTGCTGGCGACCGACTGCGGGTCGTCCAGTCGATGGAAGGCTTCGATCACGACGAAGCCGCCAACACCCACCAGGAGGACCGAGTTGGCCAGCGCGGCAAGGATCTCCAAGCGGTACAGGCCGAAGGTCCGGTGCCCGTCGCGCGACGCCCGTGAGGCCGCGCTGATCGCCGCGAGGGCCATCCCCAGCCCGAAGGCGTCGGTGGCCATGTGCCCGGCGTCGGAGAGCACGGCCAGCGACGAGGTGGCCAGACCGACGACGACCTGGACGGCGAGGAACCCGGCGATGAGCGCCAAGGCCAGGCGAAGCGGTCTGACGTGGCGGGCGCCGGACCGGGCCACGCCGCCGTGGTGGTGTCCGTGATCGTGGCCCATGGCCACTCAACCGTAGACCCCGCCATCGCCGGCCGCGTCGTCCGGCAGGGATGCGTCCGGGCGCCCGCCTACAAACCGGCGGGCCGTGTCCCGATCACTCCGGCGCTGCGCAGGGCCTCGACATCGGCCACCGACAGCCCGAGTTCGCCGATGAGAACGTGCTCGTTGTGCTGGCCGAGTGTGGGCGCCGGGCGCACGGTCCAGCGGTCGATGCCGGTCATCCGCAGCGGCGGGACCTGGACCGGGTGCCGGCCGACGACGGGGTGCTCGACCCACTCGAAGAACCCCCTGGCGGCCAGGTGCGGGTGGTCGACCGCCAGTCGGCCGTCGGTCAGCGGCGCCGCCGGGACACCTGCGGCGAGCAGCCGATCGACCGCCTCGGCGACTGGGCGAGCCGACGTCCACGCCTCGATCCGGGCGTCGATGGCGTCGTGGCCGGCTCGACGATCCGCCGTGCCGAGGGTCGGGTCCAGGCCCGGGACCACGGCGGTGAGGGCCTTCCAGTGGGCGTCGGAGGCGCACGACACTGCCACCCACCGCTCCACGCCGGCGCAGCGGTACAGCCCTTGGGGGACTGCGGCGGGGCTGCGGTTGCCGTCCCGGCCGATCAACCGGCCGTACGCCGACCATTCCAACCCCACCTCGGCGGCGACCGCCAGTGCCGACTCCACCATCGGCGCCTCCACCAGGCACCCCAGGCCGGTGCGGTCCCGCTCGGCGAGCGCCACCAGCGCGCCGATCGCGGCGTGCAGGCCCCCGTTGGGGTCACACGGGCCGCGCTGGATCCGCGGTTGGTCGTCGGGGTGCCCGGTCATCCAGGCCAGCCCGGTCAGCTGCTCCATCGTCTGGGCGAAGCCGGGGCGATCCCGCCACGGTCCCGTCAGCCCGAACGCCGGCATCCGCACCATCACCGTGCGCGGGTTGACGGCATGGATCACCGGCCAGTCGAGATCGAAGCGCTCGATCACCCGCGGCGTGAAGTTCTCCACCACGACGTCGGCGGTGGCGACGAGTCGAAGGAGGAGTTCGCGGCCCCGTGCCGTGTCCAGGTTCAGCGTCAGGTCGGACTTGTTGGTGTTGGCCTGGAGGAAGAACGGGCTGTACTCCCACCACTGATCGCGTGAGTATCCCCCGGCGACGGTGCGCATCCCGTCGATGCGCGAGGTCGACTCCACGTGGATCACGTCGGCGCCGAGGGCGGCGAGTAGACCGGTGGCCGACGGTCCGGCCCACCACGCCGTCACGTCGAGGACGCGCAGCCCGGCGAGCGGCAGGCCGCGCTGTGCCGCCGGCGCCGATGCCGGATCGATCGTCCCCGCCGCCGTGCCGGCAGTGTCGGCGAACGGTTCGTCCGAGTGCTGGCCGACGGCGGGCGCCGGCGCCGGCGGGCCGGCCTGCACGCCGCCGATGGAGTACGGGCGGCGGGGAACGGCGAAGCCCGCCTGCGGAGCGGGAACGAAGACGCCGCGCTCGCGGATGTGGTCGTTGTCGTGGACCATCTGCCCGTCGCAGACCGGGGCCACCGGAATGCGCAGCGCCGAAGCCACCTCGACGATCTCGGCCGTCGGGTGCCGGCGGGTCCAGGCCTGCACGGCCCCCTCCCACTCCTCGAGGTGGGCGGTGCGATAGCCGAGACTCGCCCACTTCCCCTCGAGCAGGTCGGCGCGTTCGATCATCAGGCAGAAGGACTCGAACTGGTCGCGTGTGTTCGTGTTGAACCCCACCCAACCGTCGGCGGTGGGTTCGATGGAGGGGGGTCTCCATCGTCCGGACCGGCACGTCCGGGTCGATGGGCTGGCGGCCGGCGAGTTCGTAGAACAGGTAGCCGAAGTTCGAGCCGGTGAGGTTGGCCACCTCGCACATCGACACGTCGACCAGCGTTCCCCCGGCGCCGCCGCGGCACGCGGCCAGCACCGCCAGCGCGGCGTAGGCCCCCGACACCCACTCGACGACCCGTCCACCCATCTGGAACGGGGGGCGATCGGCCGTGCCGCGCAGGGCGACGGCCCCGCCGTCGGCCTGGACGGTGAACTCGGTCGCGGGGCGGCCGGCGTACGGGCCGTACAACCCGTACGGGGTGATCGCGGCCACGATCGCCGCCGGGTGGGCGGCGGCGAGCTCTGCGATGGTCCGCCCATCGACGGGATCGGTGGCGATGATCACCGTTGCCCGGTCCATCGCCCGGCGCAGATCGGTGGTGGAGCGGTGACCGTGACGCAGGTAGCGGAACAGCGCGCCCGTCCCTCCTGCGGGTACCTCGCCCCCGGCGGACCAGCGGCGCAGGGGGTGTCCGTCCGGCGGCTCGTAGAGGCAGACGTCGGCGCCGGCGTCACCCAGCAGCTTGGCGGCGTACGCCCCGGCGATGCCGGTGGACAGATCGAGCACGCGCAGCGGGGTCATCCGACAGCCTTCGCCGCGCTCATGGACAGATCGTCACACATCGCCAGGACCTCGTTCGAGACGGCACACCGCCCGGCCGCCGCCACCTTCTACGCTCATGGCCCGTGACGTTCAATCGAATTGGTGTGCTGGGTTGCGGGCTGATGGGGTCGGGCATCGCCGAGGTCTGTGCCAGGGCCGGCATTGACGTGGTGGTGGTCGAGGCCACGGCTGAGGCCGTGAAGGCGGGGCGGGAGCGGGTCAGCGGGTCGCTGTCGCGAGCCGTGGCCCGCGGCAAGCTGGGCGAGGCGGAGCGTGACGAGGCCATGGCCCGGCTGGCGTTCTCCGACGACTGGGACATGGTGGCCGGGTGTGACCTCGTCGTCGAAGCAATCGTCGAGGATCCTGCGCTGAAGGTGGCGGCGTTCGAGCGGCTGTCCGCCACCGTCACCGCGCCCGACGCGATCCTGGCCTCGAACACCTCGTCGATCCCGATCATGCGCCTGGCCACGGCAACGAACCGGCCCGAGCACGTCATCGGCCTGCACTTCTTCAACCCGGTGCCGATGCTGCCCCTCGTGGAGTTGGTCCCCTCGCTGATGACCAGCGCCGAGACCAAGGACCGGGTGAACCGCTTCGCCGCCGACGCGCTGGGCAAGCACGTCATCCTGTCGAAGGACCGCGCCGGGTTCGTGGTCAACGCCCTGCTGATCCCCTACCTGTTGTCGGCCATCCGCATGCTGGAGTCCGGGTTCGCCACCGCGGACGACATCGATGCCGGGATGGTCCACGGATGCGCCCACCCGCTCGGGCCGCTGGCGCTTGCCGACCTGATCGGCCTGGACACCACGATGGCCGTCGCCGAGTCGATGTACGCCGAGTTCAAGGAGCCGCTGTACGCCTCTCCCCCGCTGCTCAGCCGGATGGTCGAGGCCGGGCTGCTCGGGCGCAAGTCCGGCCGCGGCTTCTACGGCTACTCGGCGCACTGACCGCCCCTGCGGCCTCCGTGCAGGTCGAGCGCATTGCATATTTTATGCTCCCCCAGATGGAGGCTGACGGGGTGCGCTACCCACCTGGGTTCCCGATGCCGCGGGATCCGCTGGCGCTGACCGATCGGTCCCGGCGCCCGATCGTGCGTCGCCAGTCCGAGCCGCGCTTCCCGTTCCCCGTCCCCAACGGCTGGTTCGTCGTCGCCGAGAAGCTCCGGGCTGGCGCCCGGCGAACATCGCAATCTGTACGTGTTCGGCACCGACGTCGTGCTGTTCCGAGGCGATGACGGCGCACCGGCACTGGTCGATGCCTACTGCGCCCACCTCGGCGCGCACCTCGGCGTCGGCGGCACGGTGGAGGGCGACTGCATCCGCTGCCCGTTCCATGGCTGGCGGTACGACGCCTCGGGCGCCTGCGCCGAGATCCCCTACGGCAACACCACGCACATCCCGTCGCAGGCCAGGGTCCGGTCGTATCCGTGTGTCGAGCGCAACCACATGATCTGGGCCTGGCATCACCTGGCCGAAGCCGACCCGTTCTACGAGGTGCCGGTGATCCCCGAGTTGCACGATCCGGAGTGGTGCCCCTACGAGTACCTCGAGTTCGACGTCGCCACCTGCGCCCAGGAGATGATGGAGAACAACGTCGACTACGCCCACTTCAAGTTCGTCCACGGCACCGAGGAGATCCCCGAGGACGAGTTCTTCGTCGACGGCCACTACAAGCGCACCGTCGGGGCCACGCTGCACCGGGAGAGCTTCGGGCTCGGGCTGGGTGTCGTGCGGGTGCCGGGCGCGATCACGTTCCTGTCCTCGACCACGCCCGTCGACACCGAGCACGTCACGGTTCGCTGGATCTTCACGGCGCCGCGTTCGTTGGGCCCGCAGGCCGCCGTGTACGCCCGTGAGCAGTTCGCCGGTGGCGTCAGCCAGGACCTGCCGATCTGGGAGAACAAGCGGTTCGTCGCCCGGCCGGTGCTGACCAAGGGCGAGCGGGTGCTGCTCGAACAGCGGGCTTGGGCCGAGCAGTTCTACACCTGGCCCACTGACCAGGACGACTAGGCGCCACGTGGAGGACTTCGCCGGCAAGGTGGTGGTCGTCACCGGCGGTGCCGGCGGCATCGGCCGAGCCCTGGCCGCGGCGTTCGTCGCCGAGCGGGCCACCGTGGTGATCGCCGACGTGCGCGACGACGCCGTGCAGCGCACCGCCGGCGAACTCGGGATCGTCGGCATCGCCACCGACGTGTCCGACCCCGAATCGGTGACGGCGCTTGCCGAGGCCGTGTACGGGCGCTACGGGGCGTGCCACGTGCTGGTCAACAACGCCGGCGTCGGCGCGCCATCGGCGCCAACGTGGGACACCACCGAGAACGACTGGCGATGGGTGATCGGGGTCAACCTGCTGGGTGTCGTCCACGGCATCCACGCCTTCGTGCCGCGGATGCTGGCGGCCGGCGGTGAGGGGTGGATCGTCAACACCTCGTCGGGAAACGGTGGCATCGCTCCGCTACCCGGAACGTCGGTCTACGCCGCCAGCAAGGCCGCCGTCAGCACGGTGACCGAGTGCCTCGCCGCCGAGCTCGCCGCGTCCGGTTCGGCGCTGCGCGCCGCCGTCTTCTACCCGTCGGGCGGACTGCTGCGCACCGGACTGTGGGAGTCCGATCGCACCCGGCCGTCATCGCTCGCCAGGGAACGGCCGCGCCCAGACCGAGCCGGTGACCATCGCCTCGCTGGAGGCGGCGGCCGCCAAGGGTGGGTACACGCTGCCGTGGCAGGACCTCGATCAGCTTGCCCGGGTGGTGATCGACGGGATCCGCGCCGGGTCGTTCGTCCACATGATCGACGTGGCAACGATCGGACAGCAGCTACGCCTGCGGGCCGAGCACTTCGAGCGCGCCGAAGCCGTCCCCAACCCGTCCCGCGAGCCGTCGATCACAGCGGTGATCACCCGTCCTGGGCGCTCGACCGATCATCCGACCGATCATCCAACCGATCATCCAACCGATCATCCCACGAACGAGGAGATGTCATGACCGACCAGCCACGCATCGGCGCCGCCGAGCGGATGTTCCCCGAGCCGCACGACTGGAAGATCGCCGCAGCCGACCGTGCCGTGTGCAACGTCCGGTTCGGCACCACGGCCTACCGCGAGGGCCGTGGCGGCGACGGCTCGAAGTGGTACGAGGGTGGCGGCACCGTGGGCGAGCAGGCCGTCCAGCCGATCGTGATCTATCCGCCGACGCGAGGCATGACGACGCAGGGCGACCCGTTCGAACCGGTGAAGATCGGCATCCTCATCGACATGGAGCTCGGCCAGCTCCTGGCCGACTGGATCGACCCGACGATCCTCGCCATCGAGGACGCGATGAACGAGGGCGTCTGGGGTCGCGGCCCGGTGGAGCTGGTCGTGGCCGACGCCCGCGGCCTGCCGCGGGAGAACTACCTGAAGGTGATCAAGGGCTACGAGTGGCTGTGCGACCAGGGATGCGTCGTCGTGCTCGGGCCGATGATCTCGGACAACAGCATCACCCTGCAGGACACCGTCAACACCCGCAAGGTGGCCTGCATCGGCTGGACCGGCGCCCACAAGTTCGCCAGCGAGTACTGCTTCACGGTCGCAAACGGCGACATCCCCACCGAAGGTGTGATGTGCGCCAACTGGTTGAAGGACAAGGGCCTGTCGAAGATCGGCATGTTCTGGGAGGCGGGCTCGTCGGGGCGTGACTACGCCGACTACTTCCGGTACAAGGCGATGGAGCTGGGGATGACCATCACCCGCGAGGTCAAGCTGGATCCCAACCCGCGCAACGTGCTCGGGCACCTGTCCGACATGCGTGACATGGGCACCGAGGGCATCTACTACGGCGGTTACGGCTACGCCACCTTCAAGTTCGCCGAGGCCTTCCAGGAGCTTGGCTGGGACCCACCCCGGGTCATGGGCACGGCGTTCATGTTCTATTCGAACTCCAACGCCTGGGCCAAGGGACTGGAGGGCTGGCACGGTGTCGACCAACTCGGCGTTGACGGGACCAACCCGAACTACGAGGCGATGATCGACCGGATGGAGAGCCGCTTCGGCCGGCGGACGCGCAACGTCGTGGTCGCCCTGGCCTATGACACCGCCCGCGCCGCGATTCACGGTATCGCCAACGCCAACATCCCGATCCCCGAGCAGGTCAAGAACGGGCTCGAGCAGATCCGCTGGATGCCGGCGACCAACGGCGGCCCCAGTTGCTACGTGCAGTTCGGCCCGTACGACCGCAAGGGCTACAAGGGAGACTTCCTGACGATCCGCGAGTTGCGCGACGGCGACCTGCGCTTCGACGGGTACTACCGCCCGACGTGGCCGGCGAACCGGTTGCCCGCGCCTACCCACGAGGGCTAGCGCGTGGACGCGCTCACCCTGATCCTGGTGCACGGCGGGTCGGTCACCTCGCGCGCCTGGGATCCCGTGCTTGCCCACCTGCGAACCCCGGCGATCGCCATCGACCTGCCGGGCCGCCGGTTCCGCCCCGCCGATCTCGGCACGATCCGTCGCCGTGACTGGGAGGACGCCGTGGTCGCCGACGTGGCCACCGCGGGTGGGCCGGTGGTGCTCGTGGGACACTCGTCAGGTGGGTACGTGATCCCCGGCGCGGCGGCCCGGCTGGGTGGCGACGTCGTCCGCGGTCTGGTGTTCGTTGCCGGGACCTGCCCTGGCGAAGGCCTGCGCCCGGTTGACGCGATGACCGAGAGCCTGCACCGCATCACCGTGGACAACGTGGACAACCTCAACCGTCGCAGCGCCGGCACCACCATCGGCGACCGCCGGGACGGCGAGCCGCCGATCGAGACCGATCTGGCCGTCGTCGAGGTGGACGCCCGGATGGGGATCGAGGCGCCGTTGCAGCTGTTCGAACCCGTGACGTGGGTCGGTGTCCCCTCGGTACCACGGCTGTACGTCCGTGCCATGCGTGACCGGGTGATCCCGCCCGAGCACGCGCTGACGATGGCCGCCAACGCCGGTGCTCCGGTGGTGGACCTCGACGCCACCCACGACGTAGCCGGCAGCGCGCCGGCCGGGCTGGCCCTGCTGATCGAGGACTTCGTCGCCTCCCTCCGATAAGAAATCCTTCCTGAAGGGTTGCGAACACCTGTTCGCTTTGCTACCCTGACAGCAGCTTCCCCAGCTGATCGTCGCCACCGGCGGCCTGTCGAAACACCGCCGTCGGCGCGCAGGGAGGTTGGTATGAGCCAGGGTCAGGCCGAGGACGCTGCGGACCCTCGTTGCCTCGTGGTGCCGGACGCGGTGCCCGCCGAGTTCTCCCAGTGGTTGCACGCGGCCTTCGCCGTCGAATCCGGATGCCGGGACGCCACGCTGGTCAACCGGGCGCTCGTCGCCCTGTCACACCTGGGCGCGGTGCTGGACGCCCAACGCCTGGTCTGCGCCTCCGCCTTGACCGCCGTCTCCCTGCGACCGGACACCGACCTGGCGGCAACCCTGGGATCCGGTCGCCGTGATGCGGCACGCACGCTGCAGCGCGCCGAGGTCACCCAACGCGCTCCGGACCTGGGCCACGCGCTCTCTGCTGGGGCGGTCACGGCCGGGCATGTCGACGAGTTGGGTGGTGCGCTGCAGCGGCTCGACACCAGCCAGCAGGGCCGCTTGCTCGAACAACTTCCCCACCTGGTCGGGGTGGCGTCACGAGTGACAGCCGACCAGTTCGGGCGTCGACTGCGGGATCTGGAACGGCAGTTGCGTGAGGACCGGGGTGAGGACCGCTTCCGCCAGCAGTGCCGGGCGGTCCGGCTCACCAATTGGGTGGGCCGTGAGGGCACGCCGAACTCGGCGCAGGCCGACAATTGCGGATCAGAGCACCCCACGGCCGGATCACCGCCGGCCGGCCGAACCGCCAGGTGGCCATCGACGGCCGCTGACGTGTCGGTCGGTCCGCCGACCGGTCGGTCGCGCGCCGCGGTGCCGGGGCTTGTCCAGGAAGGCCGACACGGGCGACGCCGGCGCCACGCTCCCTGCGGCGCGGCGTTAGAAGGGGGCGGCCTCCAGGTGGGAGTCGCCGTAGATCTCGTCGTGGGTCACCCCGACGCGCGCCACGATCGGGCCCAGCGCGGCAACGTCCAGGCGGTAGCAGCGGGCGGCGTTGAGACCGAGGATCTGGCGTGCCTCGTGGTCGGGGAGGTCGGCGAACCTGGTGCGGATCCAGTACTTGGTGAACGGGAAGGTGCCCTCTGGATGCGGCAGGTCGTTGCCCCACATGACGGCGTCGTTGATGCGCCGGTAGTCACGCCGTTGCATGTCCTCGGCGCCCGGCGTGGAGGCGCCGATGAAGATGTTGCGGCCCAGGTAGTCGGAGGGCCGGTCGCGCAGCGCCTCGCGAAACGGGTTGTCGTTGCCGAACTTGGCGGTGTTGTGGTCGCCGTCCCACTTGGCGTCCAGCTTGCGGAACAGGTCTTCGACCCAGAAGCTGCCCAACTCGGTGGGCACGTAGATCAGCGACGGAAAGCGGTCGAACACGCCGGACCACAGCAGCACGTGCAGCGGCCGGTATCCCCACCATCCCGCTTCGGCGGTGTAGATACCGAGGAAGCCCCGGGAACCGGGGACGATGTCGGTGGGACCGGAGCCAGCGTGGGTGTGCACGGGCATGCCCAGCTCGTGGCAGGCCGCCCACACGGGCTCGTACCGATCATCGTTGTAGGCCGGGTAGTCGTACCACCGGGTGGGGATCAAGACACCACGCAGGCCTCGCTCGTGGGCGGCGCGGATCTCGGCGACCGCTGCGTCGATGTCGGCCAGCATCGGCACCACCGCCAAGCCCACGCGGCGAAGCGGCGCCTCAGCCACGAAGTCCGCCAGCCAGCGGTTGTGGGCCCGCGCCCCGGCCATGGCAACGTCGGGTTCGTAGCCCGCCCCGCCGCCAAGGCCCGAGCCGAACGGCGACGCGGCCACCCGGCCGGTGCCCAGGACGTCGGCATCGGGGTACAACACCTCGCAGGCCACACCCTCGCTGTCGAGGATGGCCAATCGGGCAGCGGAGTCGTGCGCCGCCAGCAGGCCGCCGTCGCCGCCGGTCAGCTTCTCCCACCGCCGGATGAACTCGGAGTTGTCGCCGCCCAACTCCTCACGCCGCTGGACGATCAACGCCTGCAGGGCCCGCTGGTGCTCGTCGAACATCGTTCGGTAGGCAGGGTCGAGGTAGTCCCGGTAGCGGTTCGCCGGCGGCCCGGCGTGGCCGTCCGACGACACGACGAGAAATCGATCCATGGCTGCTCCCAACCGGCCGGGGGTGTGCCCCGACACTACCGACGAGGCCGGGCGGCAGCCGCCCTCGGAGGCCGTCCGGACCGGACCCGATGGTCACGTCGCCAGTACCGTGAGATCCATGAGCGCCACCGCATCGTTCGACCCCGCGGCACTGACCACCGTGACCTACGAACTCGACCACGGCGTGGCCACCGTGACCCTCAACCGACCGGAGTCGTTGAACAGCTTCACCGAGACGATGTGCGACGAGATCGCCTCGGTCTGGCAGCACGTCCGGTTCTGCGCCGACGTGCGCTGCGTCATCCTCACCGGCGCCGGATCGAAGGCGTTCTGCACCGGCATCGACCGAGGCGAGATCCCCCTCGACGCCGAGTACGACGGGCTGGTCTACGACGATCCGGGCCGCCGGCTTGGCGCCCGCGCCCAGGAGTGCTGGAAGCCGATCATCGGCGCCGTCAACGGCATGGCCTGCGGCGGCGCCTTCTACCTGCTCGGCGACGTCGACTTCATCATCGCCGCCGAGCACGCCACCTTCTTCGACCCGCACGTCACCTACGGGATGGCGGCCATCTTCGAGCCCTCGCTGCTGTTGCACCGGATGCACGTCGGCGAGTTGTCCCGGCTGATGCTGCTCGGCGCCCACGAGCGCCTCTCGGCGGCGACAGCCTGCGAGGTCGGGCTGGTCAGCGAGGTGGTGCCGGCCGACGAGCTGATGCCGGCGGCGCGCCGACTCGCGGCCACGATCGCTTCCCAACCGGCCTACGCCGTCCAGGCAACGGTGCGGGCGTTGTGGGCGGCGCGCAACCTGGCCCGCGGCCAGATGCTCCAGGCAGGAAACGCCTTCCTGGCCATGGGGACCCGCAGCAGCCAGCTGGAAGCGGGTCAGGCCACGTTCAGCAGCGGGACACGGATCACACCGCGCATTCGCTGAGCGGTATCTGGTGAGCCGTGCCCGCCCGAAGGCGTGCCGCCCCACCCCATCGAGGCGACGATGGGAATCGAACCCATGTGGAGGGATTTGCAGTCCCTAGCCTCAGCCACTCGGCCACGTCGCCAACCACCGGCTTGTCACCGATGACCCCAGGACGATACCGGCTCGGCGGGCCCAGCGCCTATGCGCTTTCCGTGGACCGTCGCCCGCCGGCCGCGCCGTCCACCGCCGAACCGGTCGAGGGGTCGCCGACCAGTCGCAGGGCGGCCCGGGCTCGCTCGATGTCGCCAGACGATGCCACCGGCGGTGCGGTGACCGGCCGGTGGAGCAGCCACAAGAGGCCCAGGCTTGCCAGCTCGGGGAGATGGCTGATCTCCGAGACGAAGGGCGCGTCACCCGTGACCAGGTCGACCACCGCGGTGATGACCAGCGCACCCGACAGCACCGCGGCCACCGGGATCATCGTGCGAGCTCGAGCCGGGCGGACCACCACGACCAACAACCCGACGGCATAGGCCGCGGTGAACGCGCCGATGTGCCGGGCAGCATGGACGCTGCTGGTTCCGTCACGGCCCAGCAGCTCTGGCACGGCGAAGACGATGATCTGGGCGGCAACCACTGCCAACCCCCAGCGGGCGATCTGCCATGCGCTGCGCCGGTCGTGCATGGCGTTGAGCGCGGTGATCCGGGAGGCGAGGTCAGGGGTGGGGGGCGCGACACCAATGCGCAGCAGCCGTCGTGTCACGCCCACCGATGCCTCGAAGGCGCGGCAGTCGGGACAGGTCTGCAGATGGGCAGCGAGCAGCCGCGGGTCGGTCTGCGAGTCCTCGCCGTCAGCCCCGGCGGAGATGGCTTCGCGCCATAGCTCGCAGCTCACAGCGGTCCAGTCGTCCCCGTCGCCAGGTTGGTTCCCGGCGGCCGGCTGCTGTCCCGCCGGGCGCACGATCCGTCCATTGTGCCGACCGTACCCCACCTCGGCATACTGGAGACGTGAGCCACATGGATCCGCTCGGGGAGCTTGCCGCGGCCGCCCGGGAGGGTGACGACGGCGCGGTGACCGAACTGGTCCGACGCACGCAGCCGGCAGTATGGCGGCTGTGCCGCACGCTTGGCTCAGTGGGCGTGGCCGACGACCTGACCCAGGAGACGTTTCTGCGGGCGCTGCGCTCGTTGTCCGCGTTCCGCGGCGAGGCCCCTGTCCAGGCGTGGCTGCTCTCGATTGCCAGGCGGGTGTGTGCCGACTACGTCCGCACCACCCAGCGGCGCCGGAGGCTGGCAGAGCGGCTTCGCCAGCTGCCCGCGGACGTCCCCGCGCCCTCGCCGTCGTCGGTCGAGGAACTGGTCCAGCGTCTCGACATCGACCGCCGGGAGGCGTTTACCCTGACCCAGGTCCTCGGCTTGACCTATGACGAAGCAGCCCACGTGATCGGCTGCCCGATCGGCACCGTCCGCTCGCGGGTCGCCCGCGCCCGGGGCGACCTGCTCGCCGCCCTGCAGCAAGCCGAGGCAGTGTGACGGGGGCGATGTGACCGAGACCACTGGAACCCTTCGAAACCGCGCGTCGACATTGTCGATGATGGATACTGCCGTGACGCCCGCTCCTCCGTGCCGACCCACCTCCCGACTGGTGGCGCTGATCGCGCTCGCCGCGGCAACCCTCGGCGTCGTGCTCAGCGGGTGCGGCGGTGACGACAAGCCCGCGACCATGGTGGGATATGCGTTGCAGCCTCCCACCGTGGTCAAGGACCTCTCGCTGCCTGACGCCACCAGTGGATCGCCCTTCGCCTACCAGGCGCCGGCCGGCGAGGTGATCATCGCCTACTTCGGCTACACCAACTGCCCCGACGTCTGCCCCACCAGCCTGGCGGCCATCAAGCAGGCACTGATCCGCATCGGCGCCGACCGCGCCGCCAAGGTGCGCGTCGCCATGGCAACGGTCGACCCGTCACGCGACACCGGCGACGTGCTCACTCCCTACGTGCAGTCGTTCGTCGCCAACGGCAGCGCCCTGCGCACCACCACCGATGCCGACCTGCGCAAGGTGGCCGACCGCTTCGGCGTCGAGTACTCCGTGACCACCACGGCCGAGGGCAAGATCGAGGTCGTCCACACCGGATCGATGTACATCGTCGACGATCAGGGCGTCATCGCCGATGTCCTGGCGTTCGGGGTCTCGCCCGCCGACATCGCCAACGACCTCACCATCCTGCTGGATCGGACCGGATGATCAGGCGCCGCCCCGTCACCGTTTCGGCCGTCGCTGGACTCCTCGTCCTGGCCGGGTGTAGCGGTGGAGGCAGCGGCGAGGAGGCCAGGCAGGCAACGTCGGGCGGCGGGTCGTTCGTCACGGCAGGCAGCGTGGTGGGTCGGGCCGACTTCCAGTGGGTCATCCCCAAGGGAACGGCCGCCAAGGTCGCGCTGATCGACCACGACCAGATCTTTCCGCCGGTCATGTACGCCAAGGTCGGTCAGAGCATCCGCATCGTCAACGAGGACTCGATCGGCTACACCGTCGGGCCGTTCTACATCGGTCCGCATCAGACGCTCGAGCAGGTCTTCCAACGCACCGGCGTGTTCGAGGGTGCCTGCACCACCCACCGCGACGGGCGGATCGTACTGATCATCGAGTAGTCGCCCCTGGGCGCCGTCCCGGAACGCGAACACGGCCGGCTGGGGAGTCCCAGCCGGCCGTGTTCGTCAGCGGAGGTTCAGGTCACGGTGCGTCTTCGCGAACCGGGACGTCCACCACCATCGTGCCGGCCTTCTCAAAGGTCAGCGTCACCTTCAGCGTGTCACCCACCTTCAGCGGCTTCACCAACTCGAGCAACATGATGTGATACCCACCCGGCTTCAGTTCGACCATCACGCCCTTGGGCAGGGTGATCGACTCGACGGGCTTCATCGTCATGGCGCCCGACACGCCGGTGCCCTCGGTCATGGCCGTGCCGGCCGTGGACTCGGCCATCACGGTCTCGTGGATCTCCACCACCCTGGCGACCGTCGCGTCCACCGACGCCTTCACCAGCTTGTCGTCAGCCGAGGCGGTCAGGTTCATGTAGGCAGCACCCGCCGTGGCCATCGCCGGGCTGTTGCGAGCCCAGGCCTTGTCGACCGTGATCTTGGCGGCGGATGCGTCGGTGCTCTTCGGCCCGGTTCCGTCCGTCACCGCGGTGGTCTTGGTGTCGGTCGCCTTGGTGTCGGCCTTCTTCTCGTCGTCACCGCAAGCAGTGAGCCCCACCATGGCCACCGTGGCCACACCGACGTACTTCCACATTCTGTTCACGAAACCCTCCTTGGGCAGATCTGTTCACTTCATGAGTCGACCCTCCGGCCGGGCCAGTTCCCTCGACCCCCAGTGGCGTCGGTCACAAGGATACTGTGGGGGGTATGAGCACACATCACCACGGACGTGCAGTCAGCGACGGCCTACGTGAGCCGGCGCGAGCCCTGCGCCAGGCGATCCCGGAGGTTCTCGCCGGTTTCGCCTCGCTGCACAAGGCGGCCATGGCCCCCGGCGCGTTGGACGCCCGAACGAAGGAACTGATCGCCCTGGCGATCGCCGTGGCGACCCGATGCGACGGCTGCATCGCCAGCCACGCCCGTGGCGCAGTACGCGCCGGTGCCACGGCCGAGGATGCCGCCGAAGCCATCGGCGTGGCGATCCTGATGAGCGGTGGGCCCGGCACGGTCTACGGACCTCGGGCGCTCGACGCGGTCAATGAGTTCCTCGAGACCGCCCAGGCCCAGGGCCAGGCCCAGGCGACCACCTAACCCGTGCAGTTCGTCCTCTTCTTGCCACAGATGCGGCTCACCGCCGCCGCCATCGTGGAGCGGGCTCGGGTCGCCGAGGCGGCCGGCTTCCACGGGATCGCCTTCATGGATCACCTCGAGCCCCCGCTCGCCGAGCGCCAGCCGATGTTCGAGGCCTTCTCGATCGCCACCTGGGTGGCCGCCCACACCACCACGCTGCACGTCTCCCACCTCGTCCTGTGCGATGCGTTCCGCCATCCTGCCGTGCTCGCTCGGCAGGCCGCGTCGCTGCAGGCGATGTCGGTGGGCCGCTTCGAACTGGGCATCGGGTCGGGGTCGTGGCCCGACGAGTTCGCCCGCTTCGGCATCCAGCCCGACAGCGCTCGGGACCGCACCACCCGGCTGGGCGAGACCCTGGCGGTGCTTCGGGCGTTGTGGTCGAACGGGACCTCGGATGGGATACCGGGGGAGTCGTTCAGCTACGAGGGCTCGCATCATCGCCTGGCCGCCGCGGTGCAGCGACCGCTCCCCGATCCGCCGATCCCCATCGTCATCGGCGGCACCGGGCCGCGCACGATGGACCTAGTGGCCACCTACGCCCAGTGGTGGAACCTCCCCGTGCACCGCCTCGACCGGCTCGACGCCTTGCGTGCCAGCGCGGGTGACGCCCGGATCTCGATCCAACAGATGATCGGCTTCGTCGCCGACCCGGCGCAGCGTGACGCCGTGGAGGGGGTGGCCCGGTCCCGGTTCGGCTATCAGCGGGACCTGCTCGTCGGCGACCGCCACCAGGTCCTCGCCCGGGTGGAGGAACTCCGCGCCCAGGGGGTCGAGCGGTTCTACGTCTGGTTCACCGATTTCGCCGACCCGCGAACGCTCGAAGCCTTCGGCGTCGACGTGATCAACGCCAGCGAGCGCAAGGACTTTCGGCCCTAGCCGCCCGCTCATTCCAGCGGTTCACTAGTCATCGACTTAATGACTCCTGGAGGATCCATGTCCACTGTGCTCGACCGTCCCACCGAAGCGGGGCCGGACGATCCGCGCCCACGGTCCGGCAACGGCGGCTTCTTCTGGGCGATCACCGCAGCCGCGGCGCTCCTGGCGCTGGCGCTGTCCGTGGTCGGCCTCGTCCTGCCCACGAGCACGGCCCAGCCCGCCGCGCCGGCGGCTCCGGTGGCTGCCGCTCCGGCTGCCACCGGCGAGCCGCAGGTCTTCGACGTCGAACTGGGCGACATGTACGTCAAGCCGAACAAGCTGCAGGTCGAGGCCGGTCGCCCCGTGGTCCTGCGGGTGCACAACGCCAGCACCGCCATGGCCCACGACCTCAAGCTGGAGGGCACGACCGGCACCGAGATGCTGCCGCCTGGTGCCAAGGCCGAGGTGAACATCGGCACGGTCGGCAACGGTCAGTCCGCCTGGTGCACGGTCCCCGGGCACAAGGAGGCCGGCATGGTGATGAGCTTCGTCGTCACCGCAGCGTCGGGGTCGGCGGCCGCTCCGGCGGCGCCCAAGCCGGAGGCGCCGGCTCAGGCAGGCGCAGCCGCGGCGAGCGACAACGCCGTGCTCGATCCCACTGCCAAGCCCGCAGCCGACTGGAAGCCGTTCGATCCGGCGTTGAAGCCCGCCGAAGGCGGCACGACCCACGAGATCGCCATGGACATGACCGAGACGGTGATGGAGGTGGCCCCCGGCGTGACCCAGGAGATGTGGACCTTCGGCAACACCGTCCCCGGCCCGACGCTGCGCGGCCGGGTGGGCGACGTCTTCAACGTGACCATTACCAACAAGGGCAAGATCACCCACTCGATCGACTTCCACGCCAGCCAGGTCGCCCCGAACCGGTTGATGAAGGCCATCGCCCCAGGTGAGTCGCTGGTGTACCAGTTCAAGGCGGAGTACAGCGGGATCTGGATGTACCACTGCGGCACCGCCCCGGTCCTGCACCACATCGGCAACGGCATGTACGGCGCGGTGATCATCGACCCACCGAACCTGGCCCCCGTCGACGGCGAGTACGTGTTCGTCCAGAGCGAGTTGTATGTCGGCCCGCAGGGCAAGCCCGGTGACCTGGCCAAGATGCAGAAGGAGCAGTGGGACGCCGTGGTGTTCAACGGCTACCACAACCAGTACGTCCACGCCCCGATCCAGGCCGAGCCCGGCAAGCGCTACCGGGCCTGGGTGATCGACGACGGCCCGAGCGAGAACAGCTCGTTCCACATCGTCGGCACCATCTTCGACACCGTCTTCAAGGAGGGTTCGTACCTGCTGAAGCCGGGCAACGAGGAGCAAGGTGGGTCGCAGGCACTTGACCTGCAGCCGGCCCAGGGCGGCTTCGTCGAATGGACCTTCGCCGAGCCCGGCATCTACACGATGGTGACCCACAAGTTCGCCAACGTCGGCAAGGGTGCCGCCGGTCTGTGGCAGGTGGGCGGGGCGCCGCTACCGAACGCCGGCAGCGGACACTGACCCGGACCTGACCCAGTGATCACTCGGTGACGAACCCCGGGCGGGAGGTGGGTTCGAGCAGCAGCGCCTTGACCACCTTGCCGGTGGCATTGCGCGGCAACTCGTCCACCACCACCACCCGGGACGGGACCTTGAACGAGGCCAGCCGTTCGCCGACGAAGGCGCGCAGCTGGTCCTCGTTCACGGTGGCACCTGGCGCCAACTCGACGAAGGCGACCACCTCCTGGCCCAGTTGAACGTGCGGAGACCCAACCACGGCACAGTCGCCCACGGCATCGTGCTCGACGAGGCGGTTCTCGATCTCGGCCGGATAGACGTTCTCGCCGCCGCGGATGATCAAGTCGGTGCGCCGCCCCTCGAGGTACAGCAGCCCGTCGCGGACGAAGCCGAAGTCACCCGTGTGATACCAGCGACCGGCGTCCAGCACCGCGTCGGTCGCCCGCTGGTTGTCCCAGTACCCGCGGAACACGCACGGGGTACGCATGGCGATCTCGCCCACCTCACCCTCGGCGAGAACCGCCCGAGTGATCGGGTCCCGGATCTCCACCGACCCACCGGGCACCGGCGCGCCGACGCTGGTGAGGTGTTCGAGCAGGACCGTGGAGCCAAGCGACGTTCCCACCCCGGTGGTCTCGGTCATCCCGTAGCCGAGACCGAAGGACAGCTTGAGGTGTGGCAGCCGCTCCCCCACCTGGCGGATCAGCTCTGGCGGCCACACCGCCCCGCCGCCGCCAACCGAGCGCACGCTCGTGAGGTCATAGTCCTTCAGCCGCGGGTGGTCGACGATCCGCCACAGCTGCGTTGGCACCATCGACCAGCGATTGACGCGGTGGGTCTCGGTCAGGCGCATGTGCTGCTCTTCGTCCCACCGACCGGGGGGTGGGTAGACGATGCCCATACCGCTGGCCGCGCCCATGATCAGCTGGGCGGTCATCCCGGAGATGTGGAACATCGGCGAAGCGCCGAGCATGATCGGTTGCTCGGCGCCGGCGCCCGGGTTGATCCCGGCGCGCAGCATCGCCAGCAGCGGATGCAAGGTCATCGCCAGGTTGAAGTGGATGTTGCCGCGGTGGGTGATGACGGCGCCCTTGGCCCGCCCGGTGGTCCCGCTGGTGAACAGGATCAGGTAGGGGTCGTCCTCCACCAGGTCCACCGACGGCAGCGCCAGCGCTGGGTCCTCGTCACCCCACCACTGGCCGTCGAACTCCACCAGATGAACGTCGAGGTCCGCGCCGGCTGGCGATCCGGCCAGTCGCTCGGCCCGGCGAGCGTCGGCGAAGATCACCCGTGGCCTGGTCAGGGTGATGCCGTCGACGAGTTCGGGGGCAGTCCACCACCCGTTCAGCGCCACGGTGATCGCGCCCAACGACATCGCCGCCCAGGTGGTGACGGCGTATTCGAGGCAGTTGGCGGCTGCGATCGCCACCCGATCCCCCTTGGTGACGCCGAAGCGATCACGCAACGCCCGGGCTGCGGCGGCGACCGGGATGGTGACGTCGCCGAAGGCGCAGGTCCGCTCGGGGAAGATGAGGTAGGGGCGGTCGGGCCACCGCCGCGCCGCGCCCTCCAGCGTGGCCAGCAAGGTCCGGTCGCGCTGGGCGAACACGTCCATCTCCACACCCAGGACGGGTTCGCGGAGCATCTCGAAGGGCGCACCCGGCCCCATAAGCGAGGCAACGATGGCGTCGTCCAACCCGACCGGGCCGACCCAGTCGAGACGCGACGAACGGGGATGCACCGTGGTCACCGCTGCTCCGGTGTCAGCTCGGTCGGCCGAAGTTCAGATCGACCATCAGCTCGTTGGCGAGCTGCTCCAACTCGCGCTGCACGGCATCCAGGTCGACACCATCGGGCGCGGCCAGCACGGCCGAGGCGTGGAACAGACGCTCGCCGCTCATCGGCGCCTCGCTGGTGGTGGTGTTCAGCCTCCCGACGTTGATCCCGTGGCGGGCCAGCACGGCAGAGATCTCGGCGACGATGCCCGCACGGTCGCCACCCACGAGCTCCAGTTGGAACTCGCGCCCGGTCGCACTGTCCTGACGGGCATCCCCGTGGTGCACGGTGACGTCGAGGAGTCCGTCGAGCGGGCGCAGGGCGGCGATCAGCGCGTCAGCGCGATCGTCATCGACCGAGACGGCCACGATGCCGGCGAACTTGCCGTCCAACTCGGCCATCTGGCTCTGCTCCCAGTTGCCGCCATGGGATGCGACCACCGTCGCCAGAGCGCTGACCAGCCCGGCGCGATCATCCCCGATCACGGTCAACACCAGCTGTCGTCGTCGCCCTGCGGCCATCAAGGTCACAGTATCCGGGCGAGCGCGTCGGCGCCCGACCGACCGCGACACACCCCAGGCGTACCGTGCCGGCCATGTCGACCAACACCGCCCACCGTGACATCGTGGCGCTCCTCGCCGAGACCGAACACCCCGACCGCCGCCGAGCGCTGCGGGCTGTGCGCACGCTGGGTGAAGAGATCGAATGGCTGACCCGGCTCGTGGTGAGTCGGGCCCGTCGCACTGGGTCCTCCTGGGCGGAGATCGGGCGCTTCCTCGGACTGACACGCCAGGGGGCACGCAAACGGTTCGAGGTCACGGTGGTGGACCAGGCCTGGTCGCCCGCCCGGGAACGCCGGCCCCAGCCGACGGGGATCGAGCTCATCGCCAAGCGATACCTCGACGAGATGGCTGCGCAGCGATCGGGAGCGGGCTCCCGCACCCGATCGACGGGCGCCAGCTACCGGATGAGCGAGTCGGAGTGCGACGCGCTGGCCCCCGGCGACGCTGTCGCGTGGTGACGTCCCGGCACCACGACCCGGAGAGGTAGTTCCTCGTTGAGAACTTGGTAACTCCAGTTGCGCGACCGCAACGAGAGTTACCAGAACTGCGGAGACGACGTGCCGGTCCGGTCGTTGTCAGCCGAAGCGGCCGTACAGGAACTGGGCGGTGGGGCCGGCGTCGGGGAACGAGCCGGTGATCCCCGACATCAGGTACCCCTGGTCCGACACCAGGGTCTGGCCGTTGATCGCCGCGGCGGCGTCGCTGCACAGGAACACCAGCGGGTAGGCCTGCTCCAGCGGCGTGCAGGCCTGCGTTCCGACGGCGGCCCGGTAATCGGACCCAAATCCCAGCCACGTCTCGGCGTTGGCCTGCGCCAATGGCGTGTCGGTCGGGCCGGGGCAGATGGCGTTGATGCGGATCCCTCGCTTCAGCAATGGGTAGGCCTGGCTGGCGACGTAGGCACACATCGCCCGCTTCATCGACATGTAGTCCGCCTTCCCATTGGCCTGGGTCCAGGCAACGGCGGCATCCCAGTCGGTGATGTCCAACAGCTCGGCGATCTGGTCGATGTTCGGCTCCCAGCCGAGGCCGGCGGCCGAGGAGATCATCCCGATCGCGCTCCCCCGCGCCAGCAGGTCCCGCTCCAGCAGGGCATCGATGAGGTAGCGGTGGCCGATGAAGTTGATGCGCTCGATGCCCGGTGTCCCGTCGGCCACGCCGGCACAGGCGAGCAGGGCGTCGAACGGGCGATCGCAGTGCTCACTGGCCGCCTGAATGGCCGCGTCGAT
The DNA here is from genome assembly GCA_037045185.1 of Ilumatobacteraceae bacterium. GTDB lineage: Bacteria > Actinomycetota > Acidimicrobiia > Acidimicrobiales > Ilumatobacteraceae > JAKOUY01. The sequence continues at coordinate 7,354 of JBAOHQ010000002.1, read as the reverse complement.
CGAGGCGCGGTCGGCGAGGTTGACGTGCACGGCGGTCACACCCGCCTGGGCGAGCTCGGCGTAGTCCATGACCACCACGTCGGCGCCAGCGGCCAGGAGGACCTCGACGGCGGCGGCGCCCATCCCGGAGGCGCCGCCAACGACGAGAACCTGCTTGCCGGCGTACCCGAAGGCGTCGAAGAGACTCATGTACTGCTCCTGATTGTCGTTCCGCCGGCCGCAGCGAGCTGCAGCCGTCCGTCGGTGATGGTGGCCTGGTGGTGGGTGCGGGCGGCGACGGTGGGGTCGTGGGTGATGATAATGACGGTGAGGCCGTCGTCGACGAGGCGGTCGAGCAGATCGAGGATCTGGTTGCCGCTGGTGGTGTCGAGGTTGCCGGTGGGTTCGTCGCACAGGACCAGGGCGGGGCGGCGGATGAGCGCCCGGGCGATGGCGACGCGTTGGCGTTCGCCGCCGCTCATCTCGTTGGGGGTGGCGTGCATGCGCGGTTCGAGGCCCACCTGGGTGAGGACCTCGTGGGTCCGTTGGCGGCGTTGGCGGGCGGGGACGTGTTGGTAGAGCAGCCCGGTTTCGACGTTCTCGGCCGCGGTGCGGTAGTTGACGAGGTGGAACGATTGGAACACGAATCCGAGATCGTGGGCGCGGATCGCGCAGCGGTCTCGTTCGTTGAGGGTGCTGGTGGGCTGTCCGTTGAGGCGGTACTCGCCGCTGGTTGGTTCGTCGAGCAGGCCGAGGATGTTCAGCAGGGTCGACTTGCCGCTTCCGGACGGGCCCATGATGGCCACGTAGTCACCGCGCTGGACGGTCAGGTTGACCTCGCGCAGGGCGGTGACGGGCAGCGCCGAGGTGTAGGTCTTGGTGACGTCGGAGAGTTCGACGACCGGGACCGCTGCTGGTCGGTCGGGCGGCGCCGCTGGCGTGGGTGGCCGGTTCATCAGCTGCGGAGCGCGTCGGCCGGGGTGATGCGCGCGGCCCGCCAGGCGGGTTGGAGGCCAGCCAGCAGACCGGTCACGGCGCCGATGATCGGGGCGAGAATCACGAATCGGGGGTCGATGGTGGTGGTCCAGTGGCGGGCAGCGGACACGGCGGTGATGGCGATGATGCCCAGGGCCGTACCGGTGATCCCACCGAGCAGGCCGAGGGTGGAGGATTCGGCGAGGAATTGCTCGGCGATGTGTCGGCGGCGGGCGCCGAGGGCTCGGCGGACGCCGATCTCGTTGCGCCGTTCGAGCACGGCGACGAGGGTGGTGTTGGCGATGCCGATCGCCCCGACCAGCAGCGCCAATCCGGCCAGCCCGTAGAGCAGGCTGGTGACGTCGCCCTCGACGGAGCGGCGCAGCGTTTTCGGGTCGGGGGGAACCAGGACCTGCAGCCGTTCGGGCCCATTGGGGCGCACGGCGACGGCGGCTTGCGAACCGACGACCTCGGCGGCGCCGGGTTGGACGTCGACCAGCATCCCGAACTCGGCTTGGGAGCGGGGGAACAGGGCGGTGGCGGTGGTGGCCGGGATGACGACACCGAGGAGGATGTCGGGGCTGCGCTCGACGTCGTCGATGATCCCGATCACGGTGTAGGCGGTGTCACGGATGAACACGGCCGGCTGGATGTCGATTCGGGTGATGCCCAGCTGGTCGGCGGCAGCACGCCCGACAAGCGCGACGCGCTCGCCGCGATCGTTGTGGAACCGGTCGAGCAGGACCCCGCCGCGTAGAGTGGGCCGGGCCGCCAGCACCGCACCGGGCGTGGCGGCGATCACCGGGATGTTCGACGGTTGACGGCTTGGGGTCGCGGTGGCCCGCACGTCGAGCCCTTGCTCATTGACGGCCCACAGCACGCCGCCATGGACGACACCGTTGAGCTGGCTGATGCGCTGGTCGGCATCGGCGGGAAATGGGTTCGATCCGTCCGGGTTGGCGTCCTTCAGGCGGACCTCGGTGGCCTTCAACCGGTCAAAGCTCTCCCCCACCTGGGCCCTGGCCGTCGAGGCCAGGCCGGTGGTGGCCACGAACGCGCCAACACCCACCACGGTGCCCAAGGCGGTGAGCACGGACCGGCCGATGCGCCGGGAGATCGACACGCCCGCCTCGCGGGCCACGTCGACGGCCGCCAGCCGGGACCGGCGGCGCGGCGTCCCCGGTGGGCTCACGGCCCCGGGGCCTCGGCCAGCGAGGCGATCACCAACGGCGCGGCGGCGTTCAGCACGGAGCGCAGCTTGGCCAGCCCGGTGGCCGGCGGGAGGTTGTTCAGCCGGATCGTGACGACCACCCCGCCCACCTCGATGGCGGCAGAGCACACCTTCTTGTCGGTGCCGCACCCGCCGGCGGTCTGCGCCCCGGGGACCACCTCGGACGTGCCGATCAGCGCGTCCGGGCCGCCGACCTTGACCGCGTACTGCTGGAAGCTCGCCCGGCCATCAAGCGTCACGACGTCCATCGCGAAGCTCGACGACCCGACCGGCTTGCCAGGTACGGTCTCGTCCTGGGCGCAGTGCACCGCGACAACACCCAGAGCCCACCGAGGAGTCCCACACCACCGTGGTCAGCAGCGGCCGGGTGGACGCCCGCAACCCGGCGATCGTCACCAACCCGGCAACCTGGTCGGCGGTCAACGCCGGGCACGGCGCCGTGACCCGGTCGGGACGGTCGAAGTTGGCGGCGACGAATGTCAACAACCCGACCTTGGCCCGGCGAAGCACCACCGGATCGGTGACATCACCGCTCGGCACCGAACCATCTCCTGGCGGAGACGACTGAGCCAAGGCCGAGCGAGCCGTCACCGCCGCGGACAGCACCGTCACCGCCAGCACCGGCACCGCCAGCACCGTCACCGCCAGCAGCGCGGCGGCCAGCCTTCGGCGGATCATGAGCTCACCACCACCGCGTCACCCGGCCGCAGTTCGGCGTCACCGGTCGGGCGAACCTCGACGAACCCGTCGGCGGACACCCCGACATCCACCTGGGTCACCCGCAAACCCCCGTCGGCCAGCTTGACCTGCACCCGCGTCGACCCGTCCGCCGCGGAGCTCACCGCGGCCAGAGGCACCACCAGCACCTTGCCGGACGTGGACGCCGCCGTGATCGTCACCCGCACGTTGCGACCCGACCACTCCGCAGGGATCGCGGCGTCACCCACCGCCACCGCTGGGAACGACGACCCGCCGTTGGCGTCGGCCACCGGCGCCGCGCTCACCGACGTCAACGTCGCCGGCAGGCGAACACCGGTCGCTTCGTCCAACAACTCGACCGCCATCCCCGCCCGCAACAACCCCACGTCGGCCTGCTGCAACGACACCCGAACCTCCAACCCGGCCGACGCCAACACCATCAAGCCCCCCGACCCCGCACCAGACTGCTGACCCTCGCCACCCGGGCTACCCCCGCCAGCGCCGACCACGGCACCCACCTTCGCCGTCACCGAATCCACCCGAGCCGGCGCCTTCGGCACGAACACCACCTCACCGAAGGGCACGGTCGGCCCCGACGAGGTCTGCACCGCATCCAGCGCGTCGAGATCACGCTGCACTCGCTGCTGAGCCTGCTCGACCGCCCGACGCTCCGCCGACACCTCCGGCGCGCCACTCAGCACATCGAACCCGGCCTGCGCCTTGACCACCGCCGCCTCGGCAGCCTCCAACGCCAGCGCCGCCGACTCGGCCTCCGGACCCACGCCAGCCAACGCCGACCGCAGCCCGGCCACCGCCACCTGCCGCTCAGCGACCCCCGACGACGACGACGCCAACACCCCGTTCAACGAGGCGATCGCCGTGTCCACCTTGCCAGGCTGCGCCGCCGCCACCACCGCAGCAGCGTCACGCTTGGCGTCACGATCACGGGTCGCCGCGTCCAACTCCTGGCGTGCCGCCAGCAACTCGCCCGCCGACGGGCCAGCCGCCTTCTTCTCCAACGCCGCCTGAGCGTTGGCCAACGAATCCTGAGAATCGGCCACCGCCGCCTTGGCATTGGCCAACGCCGCCTCCTCCGACTCCGACGAACGAATCACCTGATACCCCTGTGACTCGTACAGCTGGCCCACACACCGCTTGGTCGCCTCGTCGAACACCCCCGACACCCCGACCGCACAGCCCGTGCGAGCCAACGCCTCCTGCAACTGCCTCACATCCGCCCCCACCATCCCCGGACGCAACGACCGATAGGCGGGCACCGCCCCCACCAACACGAACACCGGACGCCCGGCCACCTCCACCACCCGGGCACCCTCAGGCACCGAATCACCCACCCCGACGAACACACCCGTCACCGTCCCCACCGCGCCACCCGCCGGCGAGGGACCCGACACCACCGTCGACACCGCCGGCACCACATCACCACGAGTAATCACCGTCGACGACAGAACCCGCTCCTCCACCGGCACGGTCACCACCGACCGCGCCGGCGGCGCCGCCTCCGCCGCCGCCTGATCAGCAGACCGGATCCGCGACCCCACCACCCACGCCCCCGCCGCCAACCCGGCAACACCAGCGACTAACAACCACCCCACCCACCGGCGACCACGACCACCACGAGATGACTCAGCCACGCACGACAGACTCCCACACGAACAACACGTGAACCGGGCAGGGGCCCGCCGGGACTGTTGGCCAGTCCGTGTGAGTGGTCGTGGTGGTTGTTCTTCTCAGGCGAGGCGGAGCCGGCCGGGGAAGAAGATCAACGCTTCATGTATGTCATCAGCGTTCGCGCCCGCGACAACGGAGCTCCTGGCATCCTGTGATGTCCGACAGTGATGCGTCGCGTCGGCGTCACGGGGTGGGCCATGCACGTGTAGCGCCTGGCGGATCTACGACGAAGACAGAATTTCGGCGACCCGTTTGAGGAGCATTCCCTTCGCCGACTCCAAATCGACTATGAGACTGGGATGCAGATCCAGCACCGACTGAAGATACTCCTCAGCCAGAGAGCTATGAACGTCGAACAGAGTACGGGATTTGCATTCTCGATCGGCTTGCGCCGCAAACACCTCCTGGGCAGACGGTCGAGGTGTCGGCCAATCAAACAGCTGAGCGCTACGTGGATCTGCGAAGGAAAGACCTCGCACGGCCATACATGAACTCAACGCCTTGATAGCCAGAACGTACCGTGGATCAGCCTCGATTCTGCCCAGCGCCTCGGTGCGAAGATTCTCGGCATCGGCTTGCGAAATCAGAAATTGTCCGCTGCCCTGGACTTCGGCATTCGCGGTTTCCTCACAACCTTTGATAGTCCCGTCCTCAGAACCCAATCGAGCCTCTCTGAATCGAGCATCACCCTCTGTCTCCTGGGCAAGAGCCTGCTTGGCGGTTTCGTCCGCCTGAGCCGAACTGTTGACAACTGTTGCGGGCACAAACCCGGATACGGTTATCTGCGCATCTGTCTTCCGATCCTGCCGCACAATCATCTGACCCGACTTCGAGAGATCTAGAACTGGGTACACGAATCCCCGCTTGGACATGCACCGACTCGTCAACGTCTGGATTGCAATACTCATGGATGACAGCTCTCGTTCGTTGAGTGTGATGGCATCACTCAGCGCAACCGCCAAGGGTCCACGGTCGATCAGCGGCGCAGCGGACGATGATTCGTCCGCCTGCGAACTCCTCGACGACCCCACGCTTGACTGCGTCGACGAACGGATACCAGTCGATACAGACGCAGGCGGCCCAACCGGCGCGCCCGAGGAACAAGCCGAACATGCCACAATCAGCAACACAACTGCCAAGTTTCTTGGCGTGACCACCATCAGCTAAGGACAGGCAGCGCCGGAGGGAACGACCATCAGAGATGCAACGGCGACGAGATTCTGTATCAGCGCTTTGAGCTTCATGGTGTGAACCCACCTCCCCATCTCGGCGACACCGATATCGTACCCCCCTGCTACGACTGGTCAAGCCTACGTTGGGCTCAAGGTCCACCACAGGATTGTTGGCGCGGGTTGATCTGATGGGGTGGATGCGTCGGGTGACGGGCGCCGGGTGGGGTGACAAACCGGCGATCGACAAGCATCCTCGGCGCCACGCAGAAGCGCTCGACGAGTCGGCGCACACGACACCCGGGGCGCGCCGATGTCGTTGCTGCGAGGTCATCAGCAACGACAAGCGAGCGTCACTTGAACTCGAGGCCGTGCAGGCCTGTAGGACTACGTGGCTGAGATCGGGCACGCGTTCGGGGAGGCACCGTGAATCGTGTAGCAGGAGACCTGCCTGCCGCGTTCTGGAGAACCGCCAAGGCTGACCCGCCCACCGTGTATCCCGGGGGAAAACCCCTAGTCCATGTCGGCTCATGTTAAGTCTCCGCTGTCGGAAAATAAGCGCACCTGGTGGAATCTGACTATCACACTACTTATCGCGGCAGCTCTCACGGCCACCTTACCGCCCCCACGTTTGCGTGCGGCGACGGTGCCCTCGGACAGCAGCTCATTCCTCACCTGGTTCAACGAAGAGGTCGATCAGCGCATTGCGAGGCGCGACGCAGCAGTTGACCGGTTGGTCGCCGACTGCATGAGATCGGCCGGCTTCGACTACGTCCCTTCGCCCGCATCAGAGCCCGTGCCACTCCGCCTCTTCGGGTCGCTCGACCGAGGGCGCGGCAGAACAGTTCGGGTTCGCTCGTCCCGGTGACGGAACGCCGATCGGCGACGGGGTCGCCAACGGCCGGCCCCGATAATCCTGCGAGTCAAGCAGCGTGGTACTCCGCCCTGAATGGCGCCGGTGGTGACCTCGTACTCGTCACCACACCAGGCGGAAGTCCGATCGGAGAAGTCCGCGAAGCCGGACGGATGCGTTCGGGCCGCCCTCTCGCAGCTCGACGGCAGCGCCGACGTTTCCGTCCAATTCTCGTCCGCCTATGCCGTCTTGCAACAGTTCCGCAATGACGCTCTTGCTGCGGCGTACTCCTCCGACGCGGTCGCCAACCTGTCGGAAGCATGGCGAGCCTGTCTGGCAGGCAAGGGTATCGTCACCACGGGACGTATCGGATCGCTTGGATCGCAAGACTCGCCGGAACCGCGTCCAACAGCCGGCGAACGAGCGGCGGCGGTTGCGGACGTCGAGTGTCGTGTGAGCCTGGATGCCGAGGCAACGGCACTTGCTCCCGCCGACGCTTACGTGCAGGAGCACTACGAGACCTATCGCTCGTTCGTCGACCTCGTCGCCGCAGAACTGGACCGATTCGACCACTAGCCATCTGGGGGCGACGAGCCGAGACGTGCGCCTCGAGAAAGTCCGTCGAGCGTGCTCGACGGCGCTGGGAGGGCGAGGCTGGTGTGCGGCCACGAGACATCGAGGTCTCTACTGGAGTGGTTCGATGCCATCGTGTTACGGTCCTTCGTCACACACGGGACCATCGAGACGAGACGAGAGTGT
>JBAOHQ010000001.1:0-306098 GCA_037045185.1 Ilumatobacteraceae bacterium | reverse complement strand
CCACCTCGTTGCGCAGGGCCAGCAGGTCGGCACTGATGCCGTCGGTCTGGGTGATCTCGCCGCGGAGTTGCTCGAGACGCTGGGCTCGTTCGGCGTCGGAGCGCCCGCTGGCCTCTCCGGCGCTGCGCAGCGCGTCCTCGATCGACCGCTCGAGCTGGTCGGTGCGTGACAGCACGTGATCGCGGATCCCGCGATACAGGTGGCTGCTGTAGCGCTCGACGCTGCGGGCCACCAGCCGCTGCACCTCCTCGACGTACTCGCGCAGGTGCTCCCGGGCCTGCTCGCGCCGGCCCTCCAGGGCCCTGGCCTTGCGCTCGCGCAGGGCTCGCCGGCCGAACACCAACCCGGCCACCGCGGCGACGGCCAGGCTGACCGGGCCCAGACCGGGGATGAACCCGGCGACGCCGAGTAGCGGTTCGGCGGCGCTCCACGAGCTTCTCGATCAGCACGTTCGTGGCCCGGTCCTCGAAGGCGCTGTCCACGATGTCCAGCCGCAGCGAACCCATGAACGGTGAGCTCAACCCGGACTCGAACGCCAGCGCCTCGGCCTCGGCATGCGCCAACTGCTCGAGCAGCCGCTCTTCCAGGGTCTTGACGTCGTTGGCCACCGCGACGTAGATGTCGCTGACGCTCTTGGTCGCCCGGGCGCGCAGCCACGACTGGAACTCGTCCCAGATCGTGGTGGGGTCGTTGGCCGCGATCACGCTCTCGGCCTCGGTGGTGAGGTCACGCATCTGCGCTTCCAGCTCGTCCAGCGTGCTGACCCGCAGGTCGTCGACGCCGTCGCGCAGGAAGCGGTGCCACCCGGCGCTGTCCAGTCGAAGCCCGGCCACGTTGCGCAACGCCGACTTCAACTCGGCGACGACCTCAGCGTGCCGCTGGGGGTCGAGGGCGCCGGTCTCGGAGAGCAGGACGCCACGGAGCTGAGCGATGGTTCCCTCGATGTCGATGGCGCTCTCGGCAACCTGCTGGCGTTCGACTTCGTCGGCGATGCTGGTGGACACCAGGCGGACCAGGTCGGCGATGCCGCTCTCCTCGTCGTACTCCAGTCGAGCCCGCCGGGCGGCGGTGAGGTGCAAGAGGGCCGACACCGGGACGATGGGCACGTCGAGCCCGGCCCGTTGCAGGTGGCGGGTGTCCAGGTCCCGGATCAGCCGCCAGTCCACGTAGTTGTCGATCTTCGACAGCACGCAGGTGACGTTGGCGCAGTTGTCCGTCGCCAGTTTCAAGAAGTCGAGCTCCGGCGCGGTGAGCTTCCTGGCTGGCGTCGGAGACGAACAGCACTGCCTGGGCGCTGCGCAGTTCGGCGAGGATCCGCGCCCCGGCGGTGGCGTCGAGGCCGCCATACCCGGGCATGTCCACGAGCTCGAAGCCGGCTTGCAGCCAGGGCACCGGAAGGGTGACCTCGCAGCTGCGGACGTGATCCCGGTTCGGGTCGGCGCCCTCGGTCTCGCTGACGAACCGGCCCACCTGGCTGAGCTCGATCCGCTCCACCGTGGGCTCGTCCTGCTCCAGGTCCCGGTAGATCTTGGCGTCGGGCTGGTAGCCGTGGCTGATGGTGGTGGGCACGGCGGTGGCGAAGTCGGGGTGCGCCGGGCAGACCTCGTGGTCGACCAGCGCGTTCACCAGGGTGCTCTTGCCCTGCTTGAAATCTCCGGCGACCACCACGCGCACGGTGTGCTGCTGCAGGCGTGCCTGGCGTTCGGCCATGCGGACCTGCAGGTCCGTGCGGCCGCGGGCGGCGGCGATCCCGCCCACCTTGGCGGCCAGGGCGCGCATCGCATCGCGGCGGTTGACGCGCTGGTCGTGACGTTCCTGCTCGGCGGCCTCGTCCACCGGCGCGGCGACCTCGGCAATGCGGCTGGTGGGGAGCTCCTGGCGGAATGCCGCTGAGGCGGCAAAGCGCGCCGCGCCGAGGGCGACCGCGTGCTTCGGGTGGGTGTCCACCGCGGTGGGGATGCCCAGCTCCTCGCTTACCAGTTGGCGGATGATCGGGATCCGGCTCGATCCACCCACCAGGAGCAGGCGGTTGACGTCGGCCGGGGCGACGTGGGCGCCCTGCAGGGCGCGGCGCACCGCCTTGATGGTCTCGATGATCGGCGGCTCGATGAGCGTGGCGAACCGTTCCGCGGTGACGGTTGCCTGGTGCCGGCCATTGGGCAGCCAGACCTCGATCACCGCGTCCGGGGCGACCGACAGCGTCTCTTTGGCCTGGGTGCACTCGTCGCGCAGCTTGGTGATCGCCGCGATCCAGTCGGCGTCGTCGGGGGGCACGTCGTCCAGCGCGCTGCCCAGCTGCTCGACCACCTCGCCGTAGATGGCCGCGTCGAAGTCGATGCCGCCGAGGCGCTCCACGCCCTCGGGCTCACCCAGCATGGTGAAGCCGGTCTCGGTCTTCTGCAGGATGGCGACGTCGAAGGTGCCTCCGCCGAGGTCGTAGACCGTGACGATCTGACCGACTTCCAACCGCTCGCTGGAGGCGTATTGGATGGCGGCGGCTTCCGGCTCGGTGATCGTGACGGTGGGTCCGACTTCGGCGATGCGCAGCAGCTGGTTCAGCAGCTCCAGCTTGTACGGTCCCCAGTTCGCCGGGTGGGTGACCGCCATGCCGATGGGGGGAGCGCCCTCCTGCTCGGAGACCGTGTCGAAGACCCAGCGCAGCAGCCGGGCGCTGAGCTGCTCGGCCGAGTACGGCGACCCGCCGACCAGGATGGGCGTCGTGTCACCGATGCGCCGCTTGAACTCACGCACCACCCGGGCGGCATCGGTGCTGGCTCGCCGGGCGGCAGCCGTGCCCACCAGGGTCGAGCCGTCAGGACCGATCCACAACACCGACGGGACCGACGTGCCGTGGTGCTCCAGCGTGACGACACCGGGCTGCCCGCCGTCGCGCAGGATGGACGCCGCGGTGAAGGTGGTGCCGAGGTCGACTGCCAGTACGTAGGACACGGTTGGTGCATTGCCCTTTCGAGTCGCCGGGCGGCGACGAGTGTTTTCTAGCCGATTCGCGGCGGCCGGTCTTCAGCACAGAGGCGTGGATATCCCGCCGACGTACCCGGATTACGTTTCGGGTGTGGAACCGGTTGTGGATTCGTCGGATGACAGCGGACGGGCCGAACGGGCTGTCGCGCTGGCGGAACGGCTCCTGCGCGATGCGCAGCGGGGGATCTCCCGCTCCGAGCGGCGCCGTCAGGCGCGACTGGCGCGGATCGTGGCCGATCCACAGGCGCGGGAGCTGGTCCAGCAGCTCACCGACGAAGTGCTTCGCCTGGAACGGCCGCGCCGGGCCGCCGAGCGCTTCGCCCGGCTGGTCACCGAGCATGGGGTGCCGCGGTCGCTCGGCCCCCTCGACCGGCGATTGCTGGCCGTCGGGGCGCGTCTCGCCACACGCGCCTGCCGGCGGTGGTCATGCCGCTGGCCACCCGGCGGATCATCGCCGAGACCCGCGGGTTGGTCATCCCGGCCGAGGACCCGGCGCTGGCCGGCCACGTCACGGCGCGCCGCGCCGCGGGCGTGGATCTCAATCTCAACCTCCTCGGCGAGGCGATCCTCAGCGACGACGAGGCCGCCGAGCGGGTCCGCCGGTTGGTGGAGGTGATCCGCCGGCCGGACGTGAACTACCTCAGCGTCAAGATCTCGGCCATCTGCGCGCTGTTGGACGTGTACGCCTACGACCACAGCCTCGGGCGGATCCGCCAGGCCCTGGAGACCGTGTTCGACGCTGCCGCGGCGGCCAGCCCGACGGTGTTCGTCAACCTCGACATGGAGGAGTACGCCGACCTGCACCTCACCGTCGACGCGTTCACGTCGGTGCTCGACCTGCCGCGGTTCGCTGGGTTCCACGCAGGCATCGTCCTCCAGGCCTACCTGCCCGACTCCCATGACGTGTTCGACCACCTCGCCGGGTGGGCCAGGCGGCGCGCCGACGGGGGAGGGGCGCCGATCAAGATCCGCATCGTCAAGGGCGCCAACCTGGCGATGGAACGGGTGGACGCCGAACAGCACGGCTGGGTCCAAGCGCCGTATGCCACCAAGGCGGAGGTCGACGCCAGCTACAAGCGCCTGCTCGGCAGCGTCCTGGTGTCGGTTGCCGACGGGTCGGTGCGGGTGGGTGTCGCCAGCCACAACCTGTTCGACATCGCCTGGGCGCTGGGGCTGCGAGACGAGCTCCCGGCACCCCGGCGCGGCGCGGTGGAGATCGAGATGCTCGAGGGCATGGTGCCGGCCCAGGCCCGAGCCACGCTGGCCGCCGCCGGGTCGTTGCTGCTGTACTGCCCGATCGTCCGCCACGACGAGATCGAGGCCAGCCTGGCCTACCTGGCGCGGCGCTTCGACGAGAACACCGGCGAGGACAACTTCCTGCGGGCGATGTTCTCGATGACGCCCGGCTCGGCCTCGTTCGCCGCCGAGGCCCAGCGGTTCCGCCGTTCGGTGGGTGAGCGGCTCACGGTGCACGCCGCGGCGCGCCGGCCGGCGGTGGTCCACGCGCACGGGGACGGATTCGAGAACGCCGCCGACTCGGACTTCACCAGCGCGGCCGTGCGTGAGCGGGTCGGCGCCGCGTTGGTTGCGGTCCCCGACGTCGCCGTCGACGTGCTGACCGACGTGGCCCAGATCGACGAGGTGCTCGCCGCAGCCATCGCCGCGCAGGCCGGATGGGCTGCCCGCCCGGCGTCCGAGCGCGCCGCGTTGCTGGGCGCGGTAGCCGAGCGGATGGAGCTCGACCGCTTCGCCACGCTGGCGCTGATGGCCGACGAGGCCGGCAAGACCATCCGCGAGGGCGACCCGGAGGTCAGTGAGGCGATCGACTTCGCCAGGTACTACGCAACGGCGGAGCTTGCGCCCGATGCCCGACCGGTGGGAACGGTGCTGGTCGCCTCGCCGTGGAACTTCCCCTACGCGATTCCCGGCGGGGGCGTGTTCGCCGCGCTGATGGCCGGCAACACCGTGATCCTCAAACCAGCCCCCGAGGTCCGCCGCGTCGCCAAGTGGCTGGTGCAGCAGTGCTGGGCCGCGGGGATCCCTGACGGGGTGGTGCAGTTCGTCGCCTGCCCCGACGATCACACCGGGCGTCACCTGGTGACCCACGACGGCATCGGGACCGTCATCCTGACCGGCGCCTACGCCACGGCGCAGATGTTCCTCGGCTGGAAGCCGCGCCTGCGCCTGCTGGCCGAGACCAGCGGGAAGAACGCACTGGTGATCACCGAGGCCGCCGACGTGGACGCGGCGATCAAGGACCTGGTGAAGTCGGCGTTCGGCCACGCCGGGCAGAAGTGCTCGGCGGCGAGCCTGGCAATCGTCGAGGCGCCGTTGTACGACGACCCGTCGTTCCTCGGCCGCCTCGCCGCTGCGGTGCGAACCGTGCGCGTCGGCCCGGCGGCCGATCCGGCCACGATCATGGGGCCGCTCATCGCCCCGCCGGGCCCCAACCTCCGCCGGGCGTTGACCACACTGGAGCCGGGGGAGTCGTGGCTGGTCGAGCCGCGCCAGTTGGACAGCGAGGGCCGGCTGTGGTCGCCCGGTGTCCGCCTTGGGGTCCGACCTGGGTCGTGGTTCCACGTCACGGAGTGCTTCGGCCCGGTGCTCGGGCTGATGCGCGCCGCCGACTTGGATGAGGCGATCCGCCTGCAGAACGCCACGTCCTACGGACTCACGGCCGGGCTGCACTCACTCGACGGCGACGAGGTCGACACGTGGGCGGAGCGTGTGCAGGCCGGGAACTTGTACGTCAACCGACACATCACCGGCGCCATCGTCCAGCGCCAGCCCTTCGGTGGGTGGAAGCAGAGCTCGGTCGGCGGCGGGCCGAAAGCCGGTGGGCCGGACTACGTGGGCGCCCTGGTGACGTTTCCGTCGTCGGCGGTCGATCCGCAGGCGGCCGCGGCGGCCTTCGCTGCGGCCCGGCGGTGGTTCGAGGAGTGTGACCCGGCCGGGCTGCACAGCGAGTCCAACGTCCACCGCTACCGGCCGCTCCCGCTCGTGGTGCTGCGGGTTGGCCCAGACACGCCAGCCGGCGCCGAAGCCACGGCGCTCGCCGCCGCCAACCGATGTGGGACGCCGGTGCAGGTCTCCAGGGCAGCGGAGGAGTCCGACACCCAACTCGGGATGCGGGTGGCGGGGCTGCGCCCGACGCGTGTGCGTCTGCTGACGGCGGCCCGCGACGAGCTACTCGCCGCGTGCCACGCAGCCGACGTTGCGGTCCTTGACCATCCGGTCAGCGCAGATCCGTCCGTCGAGCTTCCTCGCTGGCTGCGCGAGCAGGCGGTCAGCAGGACCCGCCACCGCTACGGACGGCTCTCCGGGAACCGTTCGTCGGTCCACTAACGTAGGTAGGACGTGGCGCGGCAATCGGGCCGCCGCACAGAGCAGAAGGATGGTTCATCATGCGGGCGAAGTTCAGGCGTTTGCTAGCGGTTACCGCGATCGCGGCGGGGACCGCGGTCGGTGCTGGGGGGGTGCAATCGGCGTCGGCCATTGCTCCGACGTGGCACTATCTGTACAACAACATCGATCCGGCCATGGCCGTCAAGTCGCCGGGCGCGAGCTGCACGGCGGCCCAGTACAACCAGTTCAGCCAGACCGCGTGGCACACGATCCTGTGGTGCGGCCCGTTGCAGACCAGCCCGGTCACGTACCACTACACCTACCTCAAGCTCAATCAGGCCAACGGTGACGTGTGCAGCAGCGACGGCTACTTCCGTGGTGTGGCCCCCCTGCCGCTGCCGCAGTCCCAGCAGAAGCGCAACGTGGCGCGCTGCGCCGGCACCCTGAGCTTCCGGGTCAACGCCACGGCCGTCCAATCGGCGACGCTCCGCCGGGCCGCAGGCACGTCCTTCGGCGGCTGATCAGAAGACGGCGATCAGGTCCACCACGAGGATGAGGTCGGTCTTGGCTGGCAGGCCGAGACCGGCCTGTCCCGCGTCGCCGAAGGCTTTGGCGTAGGGGATCTGTAGCTGGCGGCGACCGCCGGCCTTCATTCCGGCGAGGCCGTCGTTCATCCCGGGGAGCAGCTGGCCGAGGCGCAGCGTCTGCGCGCCACCGGCGGTCCACGTGCTGTCGAGGATCTGGCCGTCGGCGGCGTTCACGGCAATCACCTGGGCGACCCCGTAGGCGCCCGGCTTCCACGCTGGACCGGTGCCCTGCACCAGGTCCCGGGACGTGACCGCGCCGACGTTGGCCGCCTTGGCGATCAACACGTCCGGGGCGTCGTCCTTGGTGGTGACGGGGACCACGGCGAGGACGTCGACGACGAAGGTGAGCGCGTCTCCCGACTTGATCACCGAGCCGCGGTCGGACGTGCCGTAGGCCAACTCGTTGGGGATGTCCAGCTGGCGGCGCATCCCGGCCTTGGCGCCGATCAGGCCCTGCTCCCAGCCCTCGATGACGCTCTGGGTGCCGAGAGTGACCTCGAAGGGTTCCCCGCCGTAGTTGCTGTCGAACTCCAGGCCGTTGGCGGAGCGAACGCCGACGTAGTAGAGGATCACGCGCGATCCGGTCGCCGCGGCGACACCACTGCCTGGAGTCAGGTCGGTGACGGTGAGCTTCGTGGGAGTGGACACCGGCAGGGTGACCGTCGGCTTGGTGATCGACTGCGACGGGCTGTCCGGCAGGGTCTCGCTCGTCGGGATCGTGCCCGCCGATCCGTTCGGCGCCGTCGGGGTGGACGAGTCCGGTGTTGACGGCGAGGGCTTGTCGTCCGAGGAGCAGGCGGCGAGCATCGCCAGTGGGAGCGCGAGGACGACCAGGAGTCGGCGAGACATGGCGAGCGACGCTATCGGGCGCTGCGGGCCTCGAGCCAGGCGTGCTCGGACCGCCCGAGGGGCGTGCTGGGATCGCCCGAGGCGAACGGCCACAGCTCCTCGGCAATGCGCCGGTAGTTGCCCGTGGCGCGCAGCTCGCCGAGGATGGCGTACAACCCGAGGTTGATCCGCTGGATGAACACGAAGGCGCGAGGGACGGTGGCGTACTGCGAGATCGGGCTGGTGCGGTCGAAGGTGTGGCGGACGATGCGGCTGGCGTACTCGCTGGACCAGGTGACCTCGCGGTCCTCGCCGACGCTTTCGTAGAACTGGCTGAAGTACTCGCCGATCGCGTCGTTGGTGGCCGGGCAGCCGCGGCGCAGGAGCCCGGCGTGCTCCACCGTTGCCCGGAACGCCGCCGTGTCGTGGTCGTAGGCGGCGGCGCGCACCATGGAGATGAAGGTGGCCATCTCGTCATCGGAGAAGTGCTTGACCAGCCCGAAATCGAGGAACGTCACCGTGCCGTCGCGGTGGAACAGGTAATTGCCGGGGTGTGGGTCGCCGTTGAAGGCATGCATCCCATACAGGCTGCGGAACACGAAACGGAACAGGGTCTCGCCGATCGCGTCCCGCTCTGCCTGTGGCCAGGTCACGGCCTCGGCGAAGGTGGCGCCGTTGACCAGCTCCGTGGTGATCACCCGGCTGGTGCTGAGCGCGGCGATCACCTGCGGGACCCGGATCGTCGGGTGCCCGTTGAAGTGCTCGGCGAACAGCTGCTGGTTGCGTGCCTCGCGGCGGTAGTCGAGTTCCTCGGTCAGACGCTCACGGATCTCCCCGACCATCTCGTCGGGGTCGAGGCCGCCGAACCCCTGGCGCAGCAGCGCGCCGAGCAGGTCGGCGTTGCGCAGGTCGGCCTCGATGGCCCGGTCCACGCCGGGATACTGGACCTTGACCGCGACGGCGCGCTCGGCGCCCGTTGCCGGGTCACGCCACAGGGCTCGATGCACCTGGCCGATGCTGGCCGCAGCAATGGGCTCGGGGTCCCAGTCGGCGAACAGCTCCGTCGGCGCGACGCCGAGTTCCTCGCGGATCACCTGCGCTGCCAGCTCGGCGCTCATCGGCGGGGCGCTCGACTGCAGGGTCGACAGCGCGGCGCGCAGCGGCGCGGGCATCGCCTCGTCGAGGTAGCTGGCCATCTGTCCGAGCTTCATGAGCGCGCCCTTCATGTTGCCGAGGCGCTCGGCCACCGCCTCGGCCGTCTTCAGCTCGCGGGCGTGGTCCAGCTGTACCCGGCGTTCGGCCGAGGCGAAGACCTTGCGCGCCGCAGTGGTGGCGTAGGCGCTGCCCACCTTGGCGCCGAGCGTGGCCAGTTCGATGTTGCGCCGCGCTCGCGGCGCCCGCCGGCGCCACCGCCACATCCCGGTGACGGCGACCACAGCGGCGATCACCCGGCGTTTCACGGCACGACCGACGATCGTTCCACGACCGAGCGAATGGCCCGCAGGAGGACCACGTTGAACCGCTCGTCGGGGGCGGCGAC
The DNA here is from genome assembly GCA_037045185.1 of Ilumatobacteraceae bacterium. GTDB lineage: Bacteria > Actinomycetota > Acidimicrobiia > Acidimicrobiales > Ilumatobacteraceae > JAKOUY01. The sequence continues at coordinate 296,816 of JBAOHQ010000001.1, read as the reverse complement.
GACCCCATGGTCGCCGTCGACGCGGTACGCCTCGGCGTCGGGGATGGCCTCGAACAGGCGCTCCTGGCGGCGCACCGGGACCACGTTGTCCTGCATCGTGATGACCACCGACGTGGGCACATCAACGGTCGTGATCCAGTCACGGGCGTTGTAGGTGCCCAGCGCGCTCCCGGCTTCGGCGACGGCCCGCCAATCGTGCCGTGATGCCTCGGAGATGGCCCAGTCGCCCCACTGCGTGGACTTCCGTGACAGGTAGAGCTGCTCGGTGATCCGCGCCCGGGCCTGCGGGGTGGTGACACGAGCCACCGCGGCCAGGCCGGCCAGGCCGAGGAAGCTCAGCCGCTCACTGCGGTTGCCGCTGAAGTACGACGCCGTGGCGCACAGCACCAGGCCGCGGACGCGGTCGTGGTGCTGCTTCCAACACAGCTGAGCGACCGGGCCACCCATCGAGTAGCCCACCGGGATGACCCGGCGCAGGCCGAGCCGGTCGCACAGCGCCATCGCGTCGTCGGCACAGTCGGCCAGGCGGAAGCGCCGGCGGCTGCGGATGCCGCGGCCGTGGCCGCGATGGTCAAGGGCCACCACTCGGTAGTGCTGCCCGAGCGCCTCGAAGCAGCGGAACCAGTTGATGTCCATGGTCGCCGTCCACCCGTGCAGGAGCAGCACGGTGGGCGCGTCCCGCGGGCCCGGCATGGTGCGCACGAAGGTCGTGCCGCGGCCGGGGAGCCTCGATGGCCTCGCCGGGTGGAAGTGGGGGAGACCACGGCGTCGACGGTGCTTCGCCGTCGGGCGCTGCGTCGGTCATCGGTGGCCTAGGGGTGCTCGACCTTGATCAGCTTGACCCGCAGTGCGCCGTTCGGCGCGTCGTACTCGACCCACTGTCCGGCCTCGTGGCCGAGCAGGGCGCTGCCCAGCGGTGACTTGGGGCTCATCACGTCCAGTCCCGGCATGCGCTCTTCGAGGTGGCCGATCAGGTAGCGCTCGGCATCGGACTCGGCATCGCCCTCGTAGACGATGGTGACGATGCTGCCGGCGGCGACCACGCCGGCCTCACCGAGCTCGATGATCTCGCCGTTGTCGAGGAGGTGTTCCAACTCGCGGATCCGGCCTTCCATGTGGCCCTGCTCGTCCTTGGCCGCGTGGTAGTCGCCGTTCTCGCTCAGGTCTCCGAGCAGCCGGGCGGCCTCGATCTTGCGGGCGATCTCGATCCGCCCGCGGGTGGTGAGGTCGTGCAACTCGGCCTGCAGGCGTTCGAACGCGGCGCGGGAGAAGTGCATCTGTGCCATTGGGCGCACAGGTTACCTGGCTCCTAGCATCGGCCTCCATGGCAGCCACGACACACAGGATCGCCGTCATCGGCGGGGACGGCATCGGTCCAGAGGTGACCGCCGAGGCGTTGCGCGTGGTGCGCGCCGCCGGCGTGGACGTGGCCACCACCGAGTTCGACCTGGGCGGAGGCCGGTACCTGCGTGACGGGGAGATCCTCTCGGACGCCACGCTTGCCGAGCTGCGCGGCTTCGACGCCATCCTGCTCGGGGCCGTCGGCACCCCTGCCGTGCCGCCCGGCGTGATCGAGCGCGGGCTGCTGTTGAAGATGCGCTTCGACTTGGATCTGTACGTCAATCAGCGCCCGTTCGCCGGCACTGCTCCCGGGTCCGCCACCGCGCACGACTTCGTCGTGATCCGTGAGAACACCGAGGGTCCGTACGTGGGCGAGGGCGGCGTGCTGCGCAAGAACACCCCCTTCGAGGTGGCCACGCAGGGGTCGGTGAACACCTGGAAGGGCGCCGAGCGGGCCTGCCGGTACGCCTTCGAGCTGGCCATGACCAGGCGCCGTCATGTGACCCTGGTGCACAAGACCAACGTGTTGACCTTCGCCGGCGACCTGTGGCAGCGAGCCTTCGACGCCGTCGCCGCCGAGTTCGCCGAGGTCTCCACGGCCTACAACCACGTCGACGCGGGCGTGCATCTACTTCGTCCAGGACCCGCAGCGCTACGACGTGATCGTCACCGACAACCTGTTCGGCGACATCCTCACGGACCTGGGCGGGGCGGTCAGCGGTGGTATCGGCCTGGCCTCGTCGGCCAACCTCAACCCGGCGCGCACCGGCCCGTCGATGTTCGAGCCGGTCCATGGGTCGGCCCCCGACATCGTCGGCACCGGCCGGGCCAACCCGACGGCGGCGATCCTCAGCGCCGCCCTGATGCTGGACTTCCTCGGGGAGGGCGCCGCCGCCGAGCGGGTCCGGGCGGCGTGTGCGGCCGACGCTGGTACCGGCAGCACTACCGAGATCGGTAGTCGAATCGCCGCCGCCGTGGCAGGCTGACCGGGCTTCACAACGGCACCGACGCAAGGGGAACAAGATGCCGATCCAACCCACTCCGAAGATCTGGATGAACGGCGAACTGGTCGATTGGGACCGGGCCCAGATCCACGTGCTGACCCACACCCTGCACTACGGCACGGGTGTGTTCGAGGGCATCCGGGCCTACGAGACCGCCGACGGCCCGGCCGTGTTCCGCCTGACCGAGCACATCGAGCGCCTGTTCCGCAGCGCCCAGATCGTCGGGATGGAGATCCCCTACACGGTGGACGAGCTGGTCCAGGCCACCAAGGACACCGTGGCCTCCACGGGTCTGCCCGGCTGCTACGTGCGCCCGATCGCCTACTACGGCTACGGCGAGATGGGGCTGAACACCATTCCGTGCCACACCGACGTCGCCATCGCCTGCTGGCCGTGGGGCGCCTACCTGGGTGACGACGCCGTGACCAAGGGCGTGCGGATGAAGATCAGCTCGTGGACCCGCCATGACCACAACACCATGCCGCCGGCGTCGAAGACGACGGGCAACTACGTGAACTCCTCGCTGGCCAAGGTGGAGGCGTTGAAGGCCGGGTACGACGAGGCCATCATGCTGGCCCCCAATGGCCTGGTGGCCGAGTGCACCGGCGAGAACATCTTCGCCGTGCGCAACGGGATCATCATCACCCCGCCGCTGTCCGCCGGGGCGCTGGAGGGCATCACCCAGAACTCGGTGATGACGATCGCCTCCGACCTGGGCTACGACGTGCGCGTCGACAACCTGGCGCGCAGTGATCTGTACATCGCCGAGGAGGTCTTCGTCTGCGGCACGGCGGCCGAGATCAGCTCGGTGAACTCGGTCGACGAGCGGCTGATCCCCTGCCCCGGGGACAAGACCAAGGCCATCGCCGAGGTCTACGCCGCCGCCGTGCGCCGCAAGGACGACCGCTACGCCGCCTGGTGCGAACTGGCCGTCTGAGCGCGCCGGCCGCGGCGCTCAGGTGTCTCGTGGCGCCCGGCCCCTGAAGGTCCGTGAGCGCCCGGCGCTGGAGGGCCGCCCTGTGCTCACCATTGGCGGCGGGCGACGCTCGTGACGGTCGAGGGCACGTAGCGTGCTCTCGTGACGTCGTCGGACCCGATCGATCGCGCCCGGCGGGCGGTGTTCACGGTCTTTGCCCTGGCCGGGTTGTCGTTCATGGCGTTTGCTTCCCGGATGCCCGACGTCAAGCGGCTGCTCGGGTTGTCGCCGGGGCAGCTGGGGACCACGTTGTTGGCGTTGTCGGCGGGATCGTTGATCGGGCTGCCGGCCTCGGGGAGGATCAGCCACCGGTTTGGGGCCGCGGCCGCCGTGGGGTTCGGCTTGTGTACGTCGTTCGTCGGCCTCGGCCTTGCCGGCGCCGGCGTGGATCTGGCGGACAGCAGGTGGGTGGTGATGCTCGGGCTGTTCCTCGCCGGCATCGGCATCGGTGTGTGGGATGTCGGGATGAACCTCGAGGGGGCCACCATCGAGCGGTTGACCGGCCGATCGGTGATGCCCAGGTTCCACGCCGCGTTCAGCGGTGGCACGGTGGTGGGGGCCTCGGTGGGGGCGCTGCTGTCGGCGCTGCACTTTCCCGTGGTGGTGCACCTGGTGACGTCCGGCGTCCTGGTTGCGTCGGTCGGCTTTGCGTCGGTGGGCAGGTTCTTGCCGCACGCGACCGAAGGGTCCGGCGGGCGTGTCGATGAGGTTCGGGGGCCGGTGGCGTCCGCCTGGACCGAGCGCCGCACGTTGCTGATCGGGGTGGTGACGATGATTGCCGCGGCGACCGAGGGAACGGCCAACGACTGGTTGTCTGTGGCCATGGTCGACGGTCACCACCTGCCCGGCTGGGCAGGGACGCTGTGCTTTGCGACGTTCCTGAGCTTCATGACGGTTGGCCGGATTTCCGGCACGGGCCTGCTCGACCGCTATGGGCGAGTGCCGCTCCTGCGATCGATGTTCGCTCTGGCGTTCGTCGGTGCGCTGATCGTCGTGTTCGGTAGTTGGCCGCTGGCCTTCGTCGGGGCGGCGTGCTGGGGGCTCGGGGCCAGCCTCGGGTTCCCCGTCGGGATGTCGGCATCGGCCGACGACCCGCTCAGGGCTGCGGCGCGGATGAGCGTCGTGTCCACCGTCGCCTACACGGCGTTCCTCGGCGGCCCGCCGTTGCTCGGGTTCCTCGGCGATCACGTCGGGGTGCTGAGGGCCCTGCTGTTCATCGGCGTGCTGGCCGTCGTGGCCCTCGCGCTGGCCCCCGTCACCCGCGAACCGGCGCCCTCGGCCACCCGCGACCCGCCCCAGCCGACCGCCGCTCCCGCCTGACCCCACCCCTGGCGCCTGCCGAATCGTCAGTGACGAAACCCCCTGGGAACGTTTCCCGACCGCAGCGTGCCGAATCGTCCGTGACGAATCAGGCTGCCAGGGGTTTCGTCACTGACGATTCGGCAGGTGGTGTGACCAGGGCTGGGATCGCCGGGTTTCGTCACTGACGATTCGCCAGGTGGTGTGACCAGGACTGGGACCGCCGGGTTTCGTCACTGACGATTCGCCAGGTGGTGTGATCAGGGCTGGGACCGCCGGGGTTTCGTCACTGACGATTCGCCAGGGGGCGACAGCACGAATCAGGTGGTGGCGGCTCGGCGTTTGGCGGCCAGGCCGGCCAGGCATTCCATGAACAGCCGGTTGGCGACGTTGACGGTGTTGTCGGCGTGGTCGTACACCGGGGAGACCTCGACGATGTCCATGCCGACGATGTCGAACCGCTCGGCGAGCTGGCGAACCGCGTGCATCAGGTCGAGGGCGACGATGCCGCCCGGCTCCGGCGTGCCCGTGCCCGGAGCGTAGGCCGGATCGATCGAGTCGATGTCGATCGAGATGTACAGCTTGTCCGGCCCGTCGAGGGCCTCGTCCACCGCGTCGGCCAACACCGCCTTGAAGCCGCGCTCCCAGATCTCGTCCATCAGGTGCCAGCGCATGCCCTCGGCCGCCATCCACTCCCACACGTCCTGGCCCGGCCAGTAGCTGCGCAGCCCGACCTGGACGAAGTTCCGCCCGGGGATGGCACCGGACTCGATCAGCCGGCGCATCGGGGTGCCGTGGCTGGCCAGGTTGCCGTCGATCTGGTTGGCCGTGTCGGCGTGGGCGTCGAAGTGGACCATCCCGACGTTGCCGAAGCCGTGCACCTCGGCCACGGCGGTGGCCGCTGGCCAGGTGACGGTGTGGTCCCCGCCGATGGTGAACGGGATGATCCCATGACGGGCGATGTTCGACACGGCGGAACGGATGTTGGCCAGGCTGGCGTCCACCTGGCCGTGTGGGCAGAACACGTCCCCCGTGTCCACGACCTCCACGTAGTCGAAGATCTCCAACCCGTAGCCGAGGTGATAGGTCCCGGAGTTGTAGGCGTTGGTCCGCAGGGCGCGCGGCCCGAACCGGGCCCCCGGCCGATTGGTGGTCCCCAGGTCGAACGGGGCGCCGACGACCGCGACGTCGGGTCGCCAGGCGACGAGCTGCTCGACGCTGGTGACCAGCGGGCGCTGGGCGAAGGTCAGCACGCTGCCGAACGCGTACCCCTGGTCGAGCTGTTGCTGGTAGCCGGGCGGCAGTTCGTGCCGCGGCGCTTCGTCAGAGGTCATCGGCCGAGCGTACCCATCGCCGGGAACGGCGTCAGCCGAAAACGGCGAACCGCCCCGGCAGTGCAGCAGGCGAACCTGCGCACCGCACGGGGCGGTCTAGAGGAGGATCCACCACTGATCGATCGTCCGGTATTACCCTTGGTTTCGATCAATTCATCGCCCGTCAGAGCACGCTCTGGCGGGCGATTCCGTTTCCACCGGTCCTTCGCTTCGGGCGGACCCGTTGCGACCTTCCAGCGGGATCCCGGTGCTCGATCTCGGGCGGACCCGAGACGTCTGCGCCGGGCGCCGCTTCCGTCCCCGGTCCTTCGCCTCGGGCGGACCCGGGACGCTCTCTCGAAGACTTCCACGACTGCCGGTCTCCTCGGCTCAGGCGGACCTGGGCTGATTCCTCCGACGGGCGGATCGTCCTACGTCGCTCGCTGGCACCTGATGTCCCCGGCGGACCGGGTTCCTCGGGACGCTGCGCCGCTCGGTGAGAACAGTGTGCAGCGCGTATCGTCCCAGGTCAAGAGGTATTTTTCCGGTCCACAGGGTTATCCCACGACTTCTCCAGGTATCCACAGAACTTCTTTCTCGTCCACCGGTTCACCCACAGGTTGCCCACAGTTCACCCGTCGAAATCGACCGCCGACGTTGACGGAACCGTGGTCGTGGAGTTGAATGGCCGCCGTGACCGCTGCGCCCACCTGTGTCCCTGCGATCATCATCATTCCGTAGCGCACGACACCCGACGTCGTGCGCCACCAGCCGCCCACCCGGGCGGCTGTTTCATTTCTCCCGCCGAAACGAGCTCCGATGAACACCACAACGACGACCCGCACGGGATCTCGCTCGGTCGAGGTCTTCGACACCACCCTGCGCGACGGCCTGCAGGTCGAAGGGGTCTCGGCCACGGTGGACGACAAGCTGCGCATCGCCGAGCAACTCGACTACCTCGGCGTCCACTACATCGAGGGCGGCTGGCCGGGGGCCAATCCGAAAGACATCGAGTTCTTCCGCCGGGCGGCGACGGAGTTGCACCTGGGCAGTTCCACCCTCGTCGCCTTCGGCTCGACACGCCGGCCGCGGGGCAAGGTGGACGACGACGCGACGCTGCGCAACCTGCTGGAGGCCGGGACCACCACGGTGTGCATCGTCGCCAAGAGTTGGGACTACCAGGTCACCGAGGCCCTGCAGACCACCCTCGACGAGGGCGAGGCGATGATCGCCGACTCCGTGGCGTTCCTTGCCGGCGCCGGCCGGCGGGTCATGGTGGACATGGAGCACTTCTTCGACGGGTACCGGCGCAATCCCGAGTTCAGCCTGCGGGCCCTCGAAGCCGCCGTCGTCAAGGGGGCGTCCCATGTGGTGCTGTGCGACACCAACGGGGGCTCGCTGCCCCACGAGGTGGAGGCCGTCGTCGCCGACGTGTACCGCCTGGTCGGCGACGACGTGATCATCGGCATCCATTGTCACGACGACACGGGCTGCGCCGTGGCCAACAGCATCGCCGCCGTGCGCGCCGGTGGGCGTCACGTCCAGGGCACGCTGAACGGCCTGGGTGAGCGCACCGGCAACTGCAACCTCACGACGGTGATCCCCAACCTGCAACTGAAGCTGGGGGTGCAGTGCCTCCCCGAGGGACGGATGGCTCGGCTGACGCAGGTGAGCCATCACGTCGCCGAGGTGCTCAACCGCCCGTTGAACCCGCAGGCACCGTACGTGGGCAGTTCGGCCTTCGCCCACAAGGCCGGCCTGCACGTCAGCGCCATCGCCCGCGCCAAGGACGCCTACGAGCACGTCGACCCCGAACTGGTCGGCAACGGGACGCGGTTCGTGGTCAGCGAGATGGCCGGCCGGGCGACGATCCAGATGAAAGCCGCCGAACTGGGCCTGGCGATGGACGGCCCGGCCGTCAACCAGGTGATCGACGATCTCAAGCGCCTGGAGCACGAGGGCTATCACTTCGAGGCGGCCGACGCCTCGCTGGAGTTGCTGATGCGCCGGGCGTCGGGCTGGGAGCAGGACTACTTCCGCGTCGAGAGCATGCGGGTGATCACCGACGAACTGGCGGCCGGTGACTTCACCACCGAAGCGACGGTCAAGGTGTGGGTGGGGGAGGACCGCCAGGTGCGCACCTACGAGGGCAACGGTCCGGTCAACGCCATCGACTCAGCCCTGCGCGCCGCCGTCCAGGCGTCGTATCCGCAGCTGCGCAAGATCCACCTGACCGACTTCAAGGTCCGCATCCTCGACGGTTCTACGGCCACCGGCGCCGTGACCCGGGTGCTGATCGACGCCACCAACGGTGAGCGGACCTGGACCACGATCGGCGTGAGCCCGAACATCATCGAGGCGTCCTGGCGGGCACTCGAGGAATCGTTGGTGTACGGCCTGCTGCACACGACGAACTAGAAAGGGATCGCTATGGCTTCCCCGCAGTTCGCCCCCGTCGACGTGAACGTGCCCGTGCGCGCCTACGAGTCACCCGCCCACGTACCCGGGCCGTGGGTCTCCGATCGTCCTGCCGACATCGTCGGCTTCCAGCCCGAGGGCGCCCGGCTGGGGTATCAGGGTCCGGACCAGGGATTCGCCCTGAAGATCGCCAACGGCTTCCGTGAGCGGCTCCACGTCGGTTCCGGCGAACGAACCGACGACGCCGTGCGTGGCTGCCTGGGCATTGCCCTGCGCCGGGCATCGATGTTCGGCCGGGCCCCCGTCGTCCACGACCTGACGGTGGCCTTCACCATGTGGGGCCTGCTCGACGCCTCTCCGCCCGACGCCCTGGTCGAGTTGCGCCGCCGGGTGTTCGAGGGGGTGGCCAACACCGTGCACCACTACGACGAGGGCCGGTTGCTGGTGGACGCGGTACCCGAGGAGACCTTGCGGATGACACCCCAGCAGGTCGTCGCGGCCTACCCGCAGCGGTGGCGTGACCTGGTGGGTGCTGACACGCTCGACGCCTGATCGGCGAGCGCGCCGGTCACGCCAGGCGGAGGTGGAAGCTCTTCGGGCGGGTGAGGTGCTCGTAGCCGACAGCCGAGAGCGTGGCCCCGCGCCCGGTGTCCTTGACGCCCGTCCAGGCCAGCCCGGGGTCCAGGTAGTCGGCGCGGTTCATGAACACGGTGCCCGTGTCGACCTGGTTGCCGATGCGGATGGCCGCCTCCGTGTCGGCAGTCCAGATCGACGCCGACAGGCCGTAGGGGCTGTCGTTCATCAAGGCAACGGCCTCGTCGTCGGAGTCGACGGGCATGATGCCCACAACCGGGCCGAAGCTCTCCTCGGTCATCACCTGCATCGAGTGGTCGACACCGACCAGGATCTGCGGGGCCAGGTACGGCGAGCCGCGATGGTCGGCGTCGAAGACGGAGAGGTCGACCACCTGGCTGGCCCCGGCGGCGAGCGCCGCCTTGACCTGGCCGCGCACGAAGTCGGCCGACTTGCCGTTGACCATCGGGCCGAGGGTGGTGGCCGCGTCCAGCGGATTGCCCAGGACGTAGCGGGCCGTCATCGCTCCAGCACGCTCGACGAAGTCGGCGTACAGTGAGCGGTCGACGTACACCCGCTCGATGCCGCAGCACGACTGGCCGGAGTTGAAGAACGCACCGTCGACGAGGTTCTCCACGGCGTGGTCGAGGTCGGCGTCGGCTCGCACGTACGCCGGATCCTTGCCGCCCAGTTCAAGGCCGATCCCGGTGAAGGTGCCGGCGGCCGAGCGCTCCATCTGCTTGCCGCCGGCGACCGAGCCGGTGAAGTTGACCTGGTCGATCTGACCCGACGAGAGCAGGGCCGCAGTCTGGGCGTGCGTCAGCACGAGGTTGCGGAACAGGCCGTGGGGGAGGCCGGCGGCATCGAACGCGTCCTGGAACCGCTCACCGACGAGCAGGGTCTGCGAGGCGTGCTTCAGCAGCACGGCATTGCCGGCCATCAACGCCGGGACGATGGAGTTGACCGCGGTGAGCAGCGGGTAGTTCCACGGCGCTACCACGAGCACCAGGCCCAACGGTTCCCGCTGGATGAAGCGCCGGAACCCCGGTCGGGGCGCCGGCTCCAGCGGGGCCAGCGCCGCGGCGGCGATGGCGATCATGTGCGTGGCCCGCTCGGTGAAGCCGCGCAGCTCGCCGGGCCCGAAGCGGACCGGGCGGCCCATCTGCCAGGCCAGCTCGGAACTGACCCGGTCGGTCATGGCGTTCATCGCCGCCACGGCCGCGGTGCAGATGGCAGCGCGCTCATCGATGGGCGTCGATCGCCACAGCCGCTGGGCCGCCACGGCGTCGGCGACGGCGCTGGCCAGGTCCCGATCGGCGATCGGGTGGCGCTCGGCCACGACGGATCCGTCGACGGGGGAGATGATCTTGGTGGCCATCAGGAGGCCAGCGCGGTGCTCATCGCGGTCTCCAGCAACGGGCGGAGGAACAGTGCCGCCGCCGCCGTCATGTGGGTCCGGTCGTCGCCGCATCAGGATGTTGCCCACCACGGCCGGGCAGGTCTCCGGGCCGCAGAACCAGTCGGCGGTATCCACGAACAGCACGCCGTGGGCCGCCGACGAGGCCACCTCGGCCGATCGCCGGTCGACACGCACGGCGTCGTCCCGCGCCGTGTTGCACTTCGAGGCGTTCTTCAGGTTGCGCGCCAGGCACTCCACCGGGTCCTTGACGCTGGACGGGTTGTCGCCGATCAGCACCACGTTGTCGCTGACCTCACGCAGCCGGGCAAGACTGATCTCCACACCAGCCGCCCACTTCGGCGCCGGCAGGTCGTAGGCGACCTCACCGTTCTTGGGCATCTCGTAGCTGCTGGAGGCGACCACGACGGCAGGCTTGTTCTTGGTGATCCAGTCGTAGACGTTCTCGTGGAACTTCGGGCACGCGGCGCGCAGCACCGGCGTGGGCAGCGAGACCGAGGGGATCGGGCACCCGCTCTTCACCAGCACCACCAGCGCGTAGCCGCGTTTGACGGCAATGGCGTTGATCGCCTCGAACCATTGCGCGGCGTGCGAGTCGCCGGTGAGCAACATCACCTTCGAGGAGTTCTTCACACCGTACTTGCACGGGCGCAACGCCGAGTTGGCCGGCACGTTGACACATCCGTCGGTGTACACCTGGGACCTCGCCCGGGCGCTGCGCAGCGAGGGCTTCATGTTCGACGGGACCGGTGCGGGGTCAAGCGACTGCGCCAGCACCCGTTGCGTGGCGGCGGTGAGCTTGGCCAGCGCGCCACTCGGGGCCTTGGGGAAGGCCAGCGTGGTGGACGTGGTCGACGCCGTGGCGTCGGCTGCGGCGGCCACAGCGGGCGTGGTCGTCCGGTCCGCCGCGGCGCTGTCGGCCACGGTGGCGTCTGGGCCGGGATCTTCGGCGTCGACCACCTCGAGGACCGGCGCATCGACCGCGCCGCCGCCGGCCAGTTCGCCCTGGTTGGCACGGGCGACGTTCCAGCCGACCGCGGTCAGCGTCAGGCAGAACACGGTGCCGATGGCCAGGCTGCGCTCCGGCCGAGCGGTCAGCCAGGCCGAGTGCCGGGTGGGGTTCTCGACGAACCGGAACGACAGCGCCGCCAGACCGACGGCGACGGCGACGGCGAACAGCCGGCCGAACACGGAGAGATCGCCCCACTTCGCCGCGGCGAGGACCAGAACCGGCCAGTGCCAGAGGTACAACGCGTACGAGTGCTTGCCGATCCACTGCAGGGCAGGGTGTTCCAGCCACCAGGCCGGTGACCAGGTCAGCCGGTCGGGGCCGCCGCCGAGGATCACCGCGACGGTGCCGAGCACGGGGACCAGCGCGGCCAGTCCGGGGAAGGCGATCGTGCCGTCGTAGGTGAACAGCGCCACCGTGATGGCGGCCAGCCCGGCCCAGGCGATCCACGCCCGCCAGGTGGCCGGGATGCGCCCGATGGCAACCGCCGACAGGGCAACGGCCGCCCCGGCGAGCAACTCGTTCATCCGCGCCGGCAGCAGGTAGTACGCCGACGCCGGGGACGTCGACGTCATCCACATGCTCAGCACGGTGCCGGCGACGAACAAGCCGCCGATCACGCCGATGAGCAGGCGCCGGTACTGCCGTGGTTTGCGGGTGAGCAGGACCAGCAGCACGGGCCACACCACGTAGAACTGCTCCTCGACGGCGAGCGACCACATGTGCAGCAACGGCGAGGGCAGGGTCTCACCGAGTTGGGCGCCGAAGTAGTCGCCGAGACGGTTGGCGAACACGAAGTTGGCGGTGTAGGTCCCCGAGGCCACCGTGTCGATGGCCAGGTCTCGCTGAGCCAGGGCGGACAGCAGGGTCACGCCGACGACCACGGTCGCCAGCACGACGAGCAGCGACGCCGGCAGGAGGCGGCGCATCCGCCTGGCCCAGAACTCACGCAAGGAGAGCGTTCCCGTGGACGCCGAGCTCGCGCACCAGAAGCCTGGTGATCAAGAACCCGGAGAGGACGAAGAACACGTCGACGCCGATGAACCCGCCGGAGACGCCCAGCAGGTTGGCGTGGAACAGGATGACGGCCACCACGGCCACGGCACGCAGGCCCTCGACGTCGGGGCGGAAGTCGGTGGAGACGTGGTCGCGCAGCGCCCGACGGACGTGCTTGCGCTCGGGCGGTTCGGCCTGGCGGCGATGGGAGCGGGTGATCTCGCCGGTGTAGGCGGCGGCCGGCCCGGTGACGATCGCGTCGGGTCGAGTGGGCGTGTGGCGCGGCGTGGTCCGCGTGCCCGGTTGAGTTCGAAGGTCGGTGTCGCTCTCCATGCCCGAGCGGGCAGCGTAGACGCTGGCCAGGGCAATGTTTCGATTCGTTGACGAGGAGTCAGGCGCGGCGTTCAGCCGTCCACGGCGTGGGCGCGGCAGGTCGGCCAGCGACGAGTACTCCAGCGCCGACACGTGCGTCGCCGCCAGGCGTACCCGTGGCGCCGCGCCGGCCTCGAAGGCCTCCTGCCACCGTGAGGCGCACAGGCACCACTGGTCGCCGGGTTGCAGGCCGGGGAACCCGTAGCGCGGCATTGGCGTGCTGAGGTCGTTGCCCACGGCCTGGCTGAACTGCAGGAACTCGGCGGTGGCCACCACGCACACCACGTGCAGCCCGGGGTCGTCGCCGTGGTTCTCGCAGCAGCCGGTGCGGTAGAAGCCGGTCATCGGATCCAGCGAGCACGGCTGGAGCGGTTCCCCGAGGACGTTGATCTGTCGCATCGCCATCAGTTGATCGACACCCCGACGATGCGTCCGACCAGGTAGGTGGCCCCGCAGGCCAACAACATGATGAAGACCTGTCGTGTGGCGGTGCGGATCCATGGTCGTTCGGCGAGTCGCCCGATCATCGTGCCCACCACCGCGGCAGCAAGGATCCCGATCACGATCGAGGCAACGGTGGCGGCGCGCCCGCTGGCCACGAACCACGGGATCACCGGGAGGATGGCGCCGACGATGAAGCACACCAGCGAGAGCCCGGCGGCGCGCCAGGCGGAGGCCAGTTCGCCCGGGTCGATGCCCAGCTCCTCGCGGGCGTGCACCATCAGCGCCGCCTCCGGTTCGGACATCACTTCCAGGGCCGCGGCCCGGGCTCGTTCCTTGGACATCCCGTGTGACCGGTAGATGGCCACGAGCTCCTCGGTCTCGGCGGCCGGCTCGTCGGCCAGGGCCGCTCGCTCCAGGGCCACCTCGCGCTCGATGAGCTCGTTCTGGGCGGAGATGCTGACCCACTCGCCAGCGGCCATGCTGGCCGCGCCGGCAATCCCGCCGGCGAGACCGGCCAGGCGCACGACCGACGGGCCGACGTTGGCCCCGGCGAACCCGAGGATCAGCGAGACGTTGGACACCAACCCGTCGCTGACGCCGAAGACCGCCACTCGGGCCAGACCCCCGGCGACGCTGCGGTGCGAGTGATTCGGCGTGGTGCGCGGCTGAAACGGCTTCGCCGAGGACATGGCGTCGACGCTACCGCGGTGGTGGCACACTTGCGGCGGGTCGACGCCGTGTCGGCGAAGGAGCACCAGGTGGACAACTCGGGAGTTCGCGGTCAGGTTGGCAAGTCGTGGGTGCGCGGCACGCTCGACGAGTTGGAATCCACCCTCGGGCCCGAGCGGGCCGCGTCGCTGGTGGGCAAGATGATGGCGGTCATCCCGGCCGGCTACGACGAGCTGAACTGGCCGAAGACCGCGGCGCTCGACCTGCCGATCGTCGATCGCCTGTCGCACCCCGGCGGTGACGACATGGCAACGGCGATGATCCAGTTCGTCGAGGAGGACGCCGACGTCTGGCGGTTCCGGGTGTACCGGCGCGGCGACAAGATCGCTCTCGCCGACCTGTTGCCGCTGCTCGACCAGCTCGGCTTCCGAGCCCTCGACGAGCGCTCGTTCCCGTTCGAGGTCAACGACGACGTCACCGTGTGGTTGCACGACGTGGGCGCCGTTGCGCCGGCTGGTGTGGAGATGGACGACGAGCGCCGGGCATCGGTGCAGTCCACGTTCATGGCCCAGTTCCGCGGCGAGATCGAGGTCGACCGGCTGAACAGCCTGGTGGCCGGGGCCGGGCTCAGCAGCCGCCGCGTGGAGATCCTCCGTGCCTACGTGCGCTACCTGCGCCAGATCGGGTTCCCCTTCAGCCAGCAGTTCGTCGAGTCCGTCCTGCTGCGCTACGGGACGATCGCCGCCGATCTCACCGAGTTGTTCGACGCCCTGTTCAACCCTGCCAGGGCCGGTTCCTCCGACGCCGACGCGGCCCGTGCCAGCGTGCTCGGCGCGCTCGACGGCGTTCCCGCCCTTGACGACGACCGGACCCTGCGGGCGCTGCTGGCCCTCATCGACGCGACGGTGCGAACCAACGCCTATCGCCAGGCTGACGGCGGTGGGTCTCGGCCGGTGCTGTCGTTCAAGCTCGACACCTCCAAGGTGCCCGACCTGCCGTTGCCCCGGCCGATGTTCGAGATCTGGGTGTGCAGTCCGCGGGTGGAGGGAGTCCACCTGCGCAACGGACGCATTGCTCGTGGTGGGATCCGCTGGAGTGACCGGCGGGAGGACTTCCGCACCGAAGTGCTCGGGCTGGTGAAGGCCCAGATCGTCAAGAACGCGGTCATCGTGCCCACCGGGGCCAAGGGTGGGTTCGTGCTCAAGCGCCCGCCGGCCAGCTCCGAGGACCTGCGCGCCGAGGGTGTGGCCTGCTATCGCGAGTACATCGCCGGGCTGCTCGACGTGACCGACAACATCGTCGACGGGGAGGTGGTCCCGCCCCCGCAGACCGTGCGCCGGGACGGGGATGATCCGTACCTGGTGGTGGCGGCGGACAAGGGCACGGCGACGTTCAGCGACGTCGCCAACGAGATCTCTGCGGCGTACGGGTTCTGGCTGGGCGACGCGTTCGCCTCTGGCGGCAGCGTCGGCTACGACCACAAGGCGATGGGCATCACCGCCCGCGGCGCGTGGGAGAGCGTGCGCCGTCACGTGCGCGTCCTGGGCAAGGACGTGGACACCGACCCGCTCACGATGGTGGGCATCGGCGACATGTCCGGTGACGTGTTCGGCAACGGCCTGCTGCGTTCGCCGCACGTCCGGCTGGTCGCCGCCTTCGATCACCGCCATGTCTTCATCGACCCCGACCCAGACCCTGCCGAGTCCTTCGCCGAACGCCGCCGGCTGTTCAACCTGGCCCGCTCGAGTTGGGCGGACTACGACCCGGCGCTGCTGTCGGCGGGCGGTGGCGTGTACCCGCGGTCGTTGAAATCCATCCAGATCAGCCCGCAGGCCCAGGCCGTCCTGGGCGCCGAGCGGGCCACGTTCACGCCCAACGAGTTGGTCAGCGCCATCCTCCGCGCCCCCGTGGACGTGCTGTGGAACGGCGGGATCGGCACGTACGTGAAGGGTCTCACGGAGACGCACGCCGACGTGGGTGACCGGGCCAACGACGGACTACGCGTCAACGGCGGGGAACTGCGCTGCCGGGTCGTTGGCGAGGGCGGCAACCTCGGCTTCACCCAACTGGGCCGCATCGAGTTCGCCAGCCAGGGCGGCTTGATCAACACCGACGCCATCGACAACTCGGCCGGTGTGGACTGCAGCGACCACGAGGTGAACATCAAGGTGCTGTTCGGCCCGGTGGTGGCGTCAGGGCGGATGACCATGGCCGAGCGTGACGCGTCTGCTGGAGGAGATGACCGACGAGGTCGCCGAACTGGTCCTTGACGACAATCGCGCCCAGACGCTGGCGCTGACCGTGGCCCGCGCCCAGTCGAACCCGATGGTCAACGTCCATGCCAGGTACCTGAACCTGCTGGAAGGAGAGGGCTGGCTGAACCGGGCGCTGGAGTTCCTGCCCACGGACAAGCAACTGGCCGAGCGCCAGACGATGGGCGGAGGGCTCACCACGCCGGAGTTCGCCGTGCTGATGGCCTACACCAAGAGCACCAACTCCACGGAGCTGTCCACCAGTGAGGTCCCCGACGACCCGTACCTCGAGCCGGATCTGCTGCGCTACTTCCCGACCGTGCTGCAGCACCGCTTTGCCGACGACATCCGCTCCCATCGCCTGCGCCGGGAGATCATCACCACCCAGATCAGCAACCAGATGTCGAATATCTCCGGCATCAGCTTCGACCACCGGATGCACGAGGAGACCGGCTCGGGCGTGGCCGACGTCATCCGCGCCTGGGTGGCGACGCGCGACATCCTCGGCGTGGACGAGATGTGGGCAGAGGTGGACGGCCTGGGAACGTCGATCAAGGTGGAGACGATGATCGAGCTGCTGCTCGACATCCGCCGGATGGCGGACCGCTCGACCCTGTGGCTGCTGCGCCACCGCCGGCCGCCCATCGATATCGCCGCGGCGGTGGAGCTGTACCGGGAGCCGCTGCGGCGGATCCTGGCGATGGAGGACGCCGTCGTCGGCAAGATGCGCGACCGGCTGTTCAGCATCGAGGCCGCTCGCTTGGCCGCCGGTGTTCCGGAGCGCATCGCCCAGCGCACGGCGATGTGCCCGCTGGCCCACACCGGCTTCGACATCGCCACGCTGGCCGCCCGGCGCGGCCTGAGCGTGGAGCACGTGGCCCAGGAGTACTGGACGATGTTCGAGCTGCTCGATCTCGACTGGTTGTGGACCTCGGTCGCCAACCTGCCGAGGTCCAACCGTTGGCAGACCCAGGCCCGCGCTGCGCTGCGCGACGAGTTGCAGGCCGCGCTGACCGACCTGGCCGACGACGCCCTGTTCGTCGGCTCGGCGCAGCAGTGGTATGCGGCGAACGAGGCGACGATCTCGCGCAGCACGGCGATGTTCACCGAGTTGCGCCGGCTCGACGCCCAGGACATGACCACGCTGTCGGTGGCGTTGCGCCAGATGCACAACCTGAGCATGATCACCGAAGGCCCGCCCTGACCCGCCGCTAGCCTCGGGCGCGCATGACTACGCCGCGCTACCGCTTCGCACCGTCACCCACCGGGTTCTTCCACGTGGGCGGGGCGCGCACCGCGCTGTACAACTGGGCGCTGGCCAAGCAGCAGGGCGGAACGTTCGTTCTGCGCATCGAGGACACCGACGAGGCCCGCAACCGGCCGGAGTGGACCGAGGGGATCATCGACGCGCTGGCCTGGCTGGGGATCCATCGGGACGATCCCACCTTCGAGGGCCCGTACTTTCAGAGCGACTACGCCGCCCAGCACGTCGCCGCGGCCCAGCGCCTGTTCGAGGCCGGGGCCGCGTACTACTGCGACCTGTCGTCCGAGCAGATCCAGGAGCGGGCCAAGGCCAGCGGCAAGCCGGGCTACGACGGGTACTCCCGTGACCGTGGCCTCGGCCCGGGTGACGGTCGGGTGCTGCGCTTTCGCGTGCCGGAGGGGACGACGCTGGTGCGTGATGCCGTGCGCGGCGAGGTCACCTTCGACAACGCCACGCTCGAGGACTTCGTGCTGCTGCGCGGCAACGGCACGCCGATGTTCCTGGTGGCCAACGTGGTCGACGACATCGAGATGGGCGTCACCCATGTGCTGCGCGCCGAGGAGCACCTGCCGAACACGCCCAAGCAGCAACTGCTGTGGGAGGCGCTCGGGGCGCCGCCGCCGGTGTGGGCCCATGTGCCGGTGCTGGTCAACGAGCAGCGCAAGAAGCTGTCGAAGCGCCGGGACAAGGTGGCCCTGGAGCAGTACCGCGACGAGGGTTACCTGCCCGAGGCGATGGTGAACTACCTGATGACGCTGGGATGGGCGCCCAAGGGTGACACCGAGATCGTCCCCTGGTCGCAGATCGAGGCGGACTTCGATCTGGCCGACGTCAACCATTCGCCCGCCTTCTTCGATCTGAAGAAGCTCGCCGCCTTCAACGGTGACTACCTCCGGGCCATGCCGGTGGGCGAGTTCGTCGCCGCCTGCCAGCCCTATGTCCTCGGCGAGGGAGTGCCGTGGCCGGCGGAGGGCTTCCGGGCCGACGTGTTCGAGGCCATCGCGCCGCTAGTGCAGACCCGCGTGGTCACCCTGGGCGAGGTCCCGGCGATGGTGGATTTCCTGTTCCAGCCCGACCCGGTGATCGACGAGGTCGCCTGGACCAAGGCCATCGGTGTGGCCGGGGCGACCGAAGTCCTGGCCGGCGTCACCGCCAAGTACGCCGCGCTGGCCCCGTGGCGGGCAGAACGCGTTGAAGGGCGCGCTCGACGAGGTGGGCACGGCCAACGGGTTGAAGCTGGGCAAGGCCCAGGCGCCAGTGCGGGTGGCGGTCACCGGGCGCAGCGTCGGGCCGCCGCTGTTCGAGTCGCTCGAGCTGCTCGGCCGCGACGAGACCCTCCGTCGCCTCGGCGCAGCCCTCGCCCGGTAAGGGCGCGGCCCCCCGATTCGCCGACACCAGTACCCTGTGGCGCGTGTCCGACGATCTCGCCGTCACTCGGGCAACGGACGACACGCCGGTCATGATGCCAACCGTGGGGATGACCGCTCGCCGGTCGCGGTGGTGGCGCAGGCGGTGGGTCAAGGTGGCCGCCGGAGTCCTCGGCGTGGTCCTGGCCTACTACCTGGTGACCCTGTACCAGGTGTGGTCGACGGGGCGCAGCGACGAGGCCAGGCCCGTGGACGCCATCGTCGTGATGGGGGCGGCGCAGTACGACGGGCGTCCGTCACCGCTGCTCGCCGCCCGGCTCGATCATGTCGTCGAGTTGTGGAACCAGGGCCTGGCGGACACGGTGGTGGTCACCGGCGGCAACCAGCCGGGCGACCGCTTCACCGAGGCGTCGGCGTCGCAGCGGTACCTGGTGAAGCGCGGGGTCCCCGAGGGGGCGTTCCTGGCCGAGAACGAGGCCCACAACTCCTACGACTCGCTGCGCACCGTCGCCGCGCTGCTCAAGGAGCGAGGCAAGCAGCGCGTGTTGTTGGTCAGTGACCCGTTCCACTCGCTGCGCATCCGCCTCATCGCCGAGGAGCTCGGGCTGACGGCCTACGTCTCGCCCACCACCACCAGCCCGATCGGCGGTGGCGGCCAGTTCTGGCGGGAGGTCAAGGAGGCCGCTGGCATCAGTGTCGGCCGCCTGGTCAGCTTCCGCCGCCTGACCTCCTGGACCGGCTGACCACGTGATCAACCCACGTGATCAACCCACGTGATCAGCATCCATCGCCCGCCCGGCGACATTGCCTGATCACGTCGGCGGGTGGGGGAGGAGCGGGTCCGTTGCTACACTCACTGCGCCCTTCAGGCACGCCTGATGGGGAGTGGTGTAACTGGCAACACAGCAGATTCTGGTTCTGTTATTCAGGGTTCGATTCCTTGCTCCCCAGCCACACCGGTCGCCCATTTGGCGCCCGGTGACACATAGCCGGCTCGCCGGCACGCAGCTTGGCCCGTTCGTCTAGTGGCCTAGGACACCACCCTCTCAAGGTGGCGGCACGGGTTCGAATCCCGTACGGGCTGCCAGGAAAGGCCCCATGGGGCCGCGGGGTGCGTCGTGGCGTTACGTCGAGTCCGCGGCGAGCACTCACGGCGGACTCGATGCTCAGCGCGTTCGATAGGCGCGAGACCGATGGTCGACGCGGAACACGATCACGGCGTGCTGTTCCTCGTCGATCTCGTAGATCACCCGGTAGGCGCCGCGTCGCGCTAAATGAAGGCCGGCGAGTTCTCGTTGGAGGCGCCCGCCGACGCGGTGAGGGTTCTCGACGAGCGCTGTCACCATGAACTCGACGATTGCGGCCGCGGTGCCCTCTGGTAGCCGTTCGAGCTGTCGTTGGACGGGACCGGTGACCCGCAACTCGTACGGCTCCGCGGCGCCGGTCACGGGCGGCTGAACCGAGAGCGCAGCTCGTCGCTGGTGATGTAGTCACCGTCGGCGGCGGCGCGCTTGGCTTCGGCGAGCTGGCGCATCGCGTCGGGATCCGAGAGGAGCTCGAGGGTGTCTTCGAGCGAGGCCAGGTCGTCGGGGCTGATCAGCACGGCGGCCGGCCGGCCGTTGCGGGTGACGATGATCCGGTCGTGGGTGTGTTCGACCCGGTCGACCATCTCGGAGAACTTTGACTTGACCTGGGCGAGCGGCAACGTCTCGGACATGACCAGTATTCTAGTCATAGCTGCGCTGGCGCCGCCGGTGAACGCGAAGACCTCGACCCTGGCGCCGTGCGCTCAGACGCCGGTGACGAGCGGGTTGCCCGGGTCGGTCGTCCACTCCTGCAGCGACGCGATGTACACCGCGACGTCGGTGTGGCCCAACCGCGCCAAGGTGAACGCAGTCGACGATGCCGCGATGCCGCCGCCGCAGTAGGTGATCACTCGCCGGCTGGGGTCGATCGGATGCATCGCCGCGAGGGAGTCAAGTGGGAGGTACCGGCCGTCGTTGTCGATCAGGCTCAGCGCGGGCACGTTGATCGCGCCAGGGATGTGGCCCGGGCGCGAGTACATCGGCGTCTCGCCCGAGTACTGGCCGGGCGGAAGCGTGTCGACCAGCACGATGCCGGCATCGCCGATGGCCCCGTGCATCTCGTCGCGATCCGCGATCAGTTCGGGTCGAACCCGTGGTGTCAGGACGGCGGCGGCCGGCTGAGTGAGCGTGGTCGACACGTCGCGGCCCTCTGCCGTCCAGGCACGGAGGCCGCCGTCGAGCAGCGCCGCCCGGTCGAAGCCGACCCAGCGCAGCATCCACCACACTCGTGCCGCCCAGGCGGAGAACGATGCGTCGTACAGCACCACCCGCACGTCGTCGCCCACGCCCAGCCGGCCCATTGCCGCACAGAACGCTTCCGGCGTCGGCAGCGCGAACGACAGCTCGCTCGCGGGGTCGCTGAGTTCGGCGGTCAAGTCGGCGAAACGAGACCCGGGAATGTGGCCGGCCTCGAAGCCATCGCGGCCGCTGGCCGCGCGCATGCCGCCGTCGTCGGTCGGCTCGAAGCGCACCGTGCAGTCGAGCACGACGAGGTCGGAGTCGCCCAGGTGAGCAGCGAGCCAGTCAG
This sequence comes from Ilumatobacteraceae bacterium, assembly GCA_037045185.1. Lineage (GTDB taxonomy): Bacteria > Actinomycetota > Acidimicrobiia > Acidimicrobiales > Ilumatobacteraceae > JAKOUY01. The sequence goes on along the minus strand of JBAOHQ010000001.1, from coordinate 275,489 downwards.
TGTCGACCAGAGGATCCATGGGGAAGGCCTTTCGTCCAACGACGTACGTACGCTGTACGTCGACGTAGCACGAACGTACACGTACGCTGTATGTTTCGCAACCCGCTCGTCCTAGGCGGTGTGCTCCAGCGATGCGCAGGAGGCGGCGACACTCCGGAGACGGCTGGCCTGGTTGCCGCCTTCGGCGAGCGCTCAACCGGCTCGTCACCGAACCGCCAACCGACCTGGGGAGACGGGCGCGAAGCGTGCCCGGGCACGATGACCCGGGCACGCCTCGGTGGTCGAGGTGTCAGCCGTCAGTTGACGACGCGGCACTCGCTGGGCTTGTAGACCTTCATGCCGGGGTCTCCGTCGGGGAGGTAGAAGCCGTCAGACAAGCACGTGTCGGGGCTTTCGAGGTCCTCGTAGACGAACGTCCAGTGGCGCTTGGAGAAGAACCTGCCCGGCTTGCCCGGCACGGGGACGTACGTGTTGCACGTCAGCAGCGTGTTCCACTTGCTCTTGGCGATATCGCCCTCGTCGTGGTCGTTGCACGAGGCGCCGACCACCGCCGTGTCGACGCCGGGCTCGTTGCGCATCCGGATGTTCCGCCACACGTGATCCGACGCAGCGGCGTCGACCTGCGGCGCGGGCACTCCGGCGGCGACGCCGATGGTGATTGCCGACAGCGCAGCCTTGATGGTTCTGTTCACGAATGTCCCGCCCTTCCCCGAAGCCGGACCGTCCGGCGCCCGCGGCAAGGAACGTACACCAGCTCGCCGCCGCCTGGGAGCCATGGGTTTGTTCACGTGATCTCCAGTCAGGTGGGAGTGTGAGTGAACAAATCGTCAGGTGGGGGAGAGGGCGACGAGGGCGGCGTTGACGATCTGCTCGGCGGTGAGGCCGAAGAGGCCGTAGAGCTCGTCGATCGAGCCGGACTGGCCGAACGAGTCGACGCCGACCGAGACTGTGCGCTGCCCGAAGACCGAGCCCATCCAGGCCATCGAGTGCGAGGCGGCGTCGTGCACCGTGACCAGCGCCGCCGAGCGGTCGTCAGGAGGGATCAGCGTTGCCAGGTGGAAGTCGCCCGATGCCCGGCGCGCCTCGGCGACGGCGGTGCGAGTGCTCCCGGTCCAGCCGCGGTACAGGCGGCCCTGGTTGGTGACGTCGATCAGCGTTGCCGTGACACCCTCATCGGCGAGCAGGTCGACCGCGGAAAGGGCCTCGGGCACCACGGCGCCGCTCGCGGCGATGACGATGTCGGCCGGGTGGTCGGGCGAGATCAGCCGGTACCCGCCGGCCAGCACCTCCCGGCGAAGCCGCTCGGCGCCCACCGCGGCCAGCAGACCCTCGAAGGGGGCCTGGTCGATCGGCCGGGTCGACAGCCGAAGGTACAGCGACTCCCCGTCGGGCGCGCTGAGCCGGGCCAGCCCGTCGCACAGCAACCAATCGACTGCCCGGGCGAAGGCAGGCTCGGCGCAGGTGATGCCGGGAAGCTCCAACCCGATGGAGGCGGTGATGCTGCTCTGGTGCGCCCCGCCTTCGGGGGCCAGGGTGACACCCGATGGTGTGCCCACCAGCACGAACCGGGCGCCGTTGTAGAGCGCGTAGATGAGCGCGTCGAGGCCGCGGCACACGAACGGGTCGTACACGGTCCCCACCGGGAGCAGGTGCTCCCCGTGCAGTTCGTGGCCGAGCCCGAGGGCGTGCAGCATCAGGAACAGGTTCATCTCCGACAGGCCGAGCTCGATGTGCCGGCCGGTCGGTCCTTGGCGCCAGCGCAGCAGGCGACCCTCGCCCACGAAGTCCTCGGCGTCCTGCGGGGTGAACACGCCGACCTTGTTGATCCACCCGCCGAGGTTGGTCGACACCGACACATCGGGTGATGTGGTGACCAGGCGCTTGGCGACCTCCGCGTCGCCGGCCAGCACGGCGATGGACCGGCCGAAGGTCTCCTGCGTCGACACCGGCTTGGCGGTGACGACGCTCGTCTCGGGAGGGACCGCCACCATCGCCCGTTCGCCGACGGGCCGGTTGTTGATCATCGCCCCGACCCTCTGGCACCACCGGCCGGCGTCACTGCCGGGCTCGAAGCGATCCCACTCGGTCTGCTCGTTCAGGGCGAGGGCCGAGCGGAACTCGGCGATCTGAGCGCCGTTCAACAGGGCGGCGTGGTTCAGCGGGTCACCGGCGATCGGCAGACCCCAGCCCTTGATGGTGTAGGCGAACACGATGCTCGGTCGGTCCGCCACCAGATCGCAGCGCCGGTAGGCGGCGATCAGTTCGGCCAGATCGTGCCCACCGAGGTTGTGGACCACTGCGGCAAGGTCGCCATCGGGGATCTCACCGACCAACCGCTGCACCGCCGCGTCCGCGCCGCCCAGGAATCGGGCCCGCAGGTCGGCGCCGCGCAGGGCGAACAGGCTCTGGTAGGCCTCGTTGGACATCTGGTCGATGTGCCGCCGGAGGGCCTCGCCCCCGTCTGCGGCAAAGGCCCGCTGGAGCCGGCGGCCGTACTTGACCTCCTCCACATGCCACCCGGACTCGGCGAAGAAGCGCATCAGCTGGCGGGCCTTCATCGCCGGGACCACCCGGTCAAGGCTCTGCCGGTTGACGTCGACGATCCACATCACGTTGTCAAGGCCGTGCAGCGCCGGATCGGCGATCGCCTCCCACACGTTGCCCTCGTCGAGTTCGGCGTCACCCACCAGGGCGATGAACCGCCCGGTGGCCCGGGCAGGGAAGTGGGCGTCGATGTAGCGCCGCGCCGCGGCCGCGAACAGGGGCGCCACCGCGCCCAGCCCGACCGAGCCGGTGGAGAAATCGGCGACGTCGGGGTCCTTCGTCCGGCTCGGGTACGCCTGCAACCCCCCGAGGCTGCGCAGCCGGGTCAGGTAGGAGCGGTCGAGCTCCCCCGTCAGGTACTTGATCGCGTGGTACACGGGCGAGGAGTGCGGCTTGATCGCCACCTTGTCGTCGCCGGTCAGGTGGCCGAACCACAGCGCGGTCATGATCGAGACCATCGACGCGCTCGACGCCTGATGCCCGCCCACCTTGATCCCGCCGGCGTCGGGGCGATCGTGGTTGGCGTGGTCGATCATCCGCACGGCCAGCCACAGCACCCGCTGCTGGATCTGCTCGAGCACCTCGAGATCGGCGTCCGTCTCCACAACCGTTCCTCCCTGGGCCACGGGGCCCAGGCGGCACCTTAGGGCCCGCCCATCCGCCTGCGGACCGGCTTGGAAGCGCACGCAATAGTGACGTCGGCGAAGGGCCGGGCTGCGGGCGAGGAGGTCATACTGTGGCGATGCGACTCCGCGTCCTGCTCCCGATGCTGGCCACGGGCGCCTGGTTGTCCCTTGCCCCGTCCTCCCCGGCCGCCGCCACCCTTCCCGGCGGCGCCGTCCCGGCGACGCCGGTGAGCGCCGTGCCGATGCCCTACGCGGACCGCGGCCCGTTCCGGGTGGGTGTCACCTCGATGGTGAGCCCGGACGGGCGCCTGGTGGAGGTCTGGTACCCAGCCACCCCTGGCCCCAGCGCGACGGACACCTACGACCTGCGAGCATTCGTCCCGCCGGCGATCCGGGCATTGCTGACGGCATCCGCGGATGCCACCCTCACCTACGACGCGGCGCGCGACGCGGCGCCCGCCGATGGCCGCTTCCCGCTCGTGCTGTTCAGCCACGGGTTCATGGGGATGCGGTTGCAGTCGACGTTCCTCACCGCCCACCTGGCGTCATGGGGGATGGTGGTGGCCTCGCCCGAGCACGCCAGCCGGGACCTGTTCAACGTGCTGGGCAACACCGCCTCGGGAGAGCGGGCCGACTCCGTCACGGATCTGCTGGACGCCCTGCAACTCGTCGAGGACTCCCCGGTGCTTGGCGCTCACGTCGATGGCGGGCGTGTCGCCGCGGTGGGACACTCGGCGGGCGGCGCCACCGTTGCGGCCGCCGCGGCCGACCCGCGCATCGACGGCTATGTCTCCATGGCCTCCGGGCTGCGAGCCGATCCGCCGGAGCCGGCGCCCGCCAAGCCGTCGTTCTTCCTGGCGGGTGACCACGATGGCGTGGTCTCGCCCGACACCGTCACCCGAACGGCCTTCGACGGTGCCGCCCTGCCGACCACCTACTGGTTGCTGGCCGGGGTGGGGCACAACGGGTTCGACGACTTCTGCACCCTGGGCGGAGGCACCGGGATCATCGGCGTGGCCGAGCAGAGCGGGCTCGGACCGTTGCTCGATGCCCAGCCACGGCTGCGCCTGCTCGGTGAGGACGGGTGCAAGCCGCCGAACCGTCCTGTCACCGAGGTCTACCCGATCATCCGCCACGGGGTCACGGCCTGGCTGCGCCACCTGTTCGGGGTGGACGCAGCACCGACCCCGATGGATGCCGCAACCCTGGTGGCCAACGGCGTCACCGTGGCGGATCGGGAGTAGCCGGACCGCCGCGGACGATGCCGGCGCGTACGGTGAGGCGCAACGGGTTCGGGGTCTCGCTGGGCGACCTCCTGGCCCACGACGTCTCGGTCAGTGCTCGGCGAGCTCACGGAACTCGTCGGGGACGGAGTGATACGGAGAGAGCGCCACGCCGGCGTAGCCGACGGCGGTCCGCCCGAACTTGAGGCGTACGGCGTCGATCGAACGGTCGACCGCCCAGCGTGCCGCGCCGACGGGCGAGCCCGGGCGTAGCGGATCGTCGCAGACCACCGGCAGCTCCAACTGGAGGGCCGGCTGCGGGCGCAGGTTGGACACCGAGATGGCCAGCAGCGAGATCTCCGTCTCGTCGGGATGGTCCGCTAACGCCACGCCCACCAGGCGCTCGGCGATCTCGGTGATGGTCAGGGTGGTGGACACGGCGTCGTCGAGGGTGTGCGAGCGGGTCACCGACCGGCTTGCCCGACCGGCGCGAGCGAAGCGCACCCGCACGGTGACGGTGCGCCCGGCCCGCTCGGATGCCCGCAGCCGGCTGGAGACCCGGTCGGCGAGATGGCCGAGCACGGCCCGGATCAGCTGGGCGGTGGCGGTGCTGCGCTCGAATCCGGACTGGGCGCCCACGCTGGACGACCGACCGCCGGGCCGCACGGAGCGATGGTCGCGGTTCACCGCCAGGTCGGCCATCTTCGTGCCCACCGCCTCGCCGAGCAGGGAGCGGAGCATCCCGTGGTCGGCGGCGGCCATCTGCCCGATCGTGTGGATCCCGCGGCCGGCCAACTTGGCCTCGGTGACCGGGCCGACGCCCCACAGCAGGCCGACCGGCAGCGGCTCGAGGAAGGCCCGCTCATGGCCGTGGGGCACCACCACCAGACCGTCGGGCTTGGCCACCTGCGAGGCCACCTTGGCGAGGTGCTTGGTGCTGGCCACACCGACCGAGATCGGCAAGCCGACCCGGCTGCGCACCCTGCTGCGGATCTCGGTGCCGATGGTGGCGCCGTCGCCGAACAGGTGGATCGAGCCGCTGACGTCGAGGAATGCCTCGTCGATGGAGATCCGCTGGACGTGCGGGGTGAACTCGTCGAACACCGCCATCACCAGGTCGGCCAGGCGCTGGTACTCCCGAACGTGACCACCGACGACGCGCAACCCAGGGCACAGTTGCCGGGCCCGAGCGGCGGGCATCCCGCTGCTCACTCCGAAGCGCTTGGCCTCGTAGGAGGCGGCCAGCACCACCCCGCCGCCGACGGCGATGGGCAGGCCGCGCAGCGATGGGTCGAGTAACTGCTCCACCGAGGCGTAGAACGCATCGAGGTCGGCGTGCAGGATCGTCAGCGGCACATCTCGCAGAGTAGCGAACAGGTGTTCGAGAGTTCGCCCGAGGTGTTTAGGCCGGTGGCGGGGCCAGGGCCGTCTCGATCAGGGCACGGATCTCCGTCGCGCTGGGCATCCCGGGTACCTGCTCGTCGATCACTGGATTGATCCCATCGGCGACGGTGGCCCAGCGGGCCGCCGCCAGGTCCACCCAATCCTGGTCGGTGAACACCCAGAAACGCCCCCCGTCGATCGCCTGGGCGACCAGGTCGGCAACCGCCGCCGGGGTGACACCCTCGGCGATGACCCGCTCGATGTGCGGGCGGACGATGTCCATGGTGGGGCTGTGCTCCAGCACGCCGAGGTCGCCGGGGAAGTTCCGCTCGGATTCGAAGATGCGTGTCCGCACCCAGCCCGGGCACAGGCAGCTCACGCCGATCGGCGAGCCCACCAGCGCCATCTGCCGGTAGAGGTTCTCGGTCAGCGCGACGACGGCGTGCTTCGTCGCTGTCGTAGACGGGCGACAGGCCGGGGTACAGCCCAGCCATCGAGGCGGTGTTGACGATGTGCCCGCCCGTCGCCAGGACATGGGGCAGGAAGGCGCGCACACCGTGGATCACCCCGTAGAGGTTGACCCCGATCGTCCAGTCCCAGGCCGTGATCGACCCGAACCACGGGTCGCCGCCGCCGGAGACACCGGCGTTGTTGCACACCACGTGCACCGCGCCGAAGCGCTGGATGGCGGCCTCGGCGAGCCCGGCCACGTCGTCGGCATGGCGAACGTCGCAGCGCTGGGCGTGCACCTCGACGCCGCCGGCGCGCACCCGATCGGCGGCCGCGGTCAAGGCCGCGGCCTCGACGTCGGCCATCACCACGTTCAATCCGGCGGCGGCGAAGCGCTGGGCGAGGGCCAGGCCGATCCCGCTGGCCGCGCCGGTCACCACCGCGGTCTGTCCGTGCTGCAACTGCATCCCCGGAGTCTCGCGCTCAGTAGGTTGCCCTCGTGGAACACGTCGACGTGGTCGTGGTGGGGGCCGGGATCAGCGGCATCGGTGCGGCCTACTTCCTGCAGCGCGAGTGCGCTGATCGGAGCTTCGTGATCCTCGAGGGCCGCGCCGACATCGGCGGCACGTGGGACCTGTTCCGCTATCCGGGTGTCCGCTCCGACAGCGACATGCACACCCTTGGCTACTCGTTCAAGCCGTGGACGGCCGAGCGGGCGATCGCCGACGGACCCTCGATCATGGCCTACCTGCGGGAGACCGTCGCCGAGTTCGGCATCGCCAGGCACATCCGCTTCCAGCACCTGGTGCAGACCGCATCGTGGGACGGCGCAGCGGCGCGCTGGACGGTCCGCGGCACGAACGCCGCCAGCGGTGACGCCGTCGCCCTGACCTGCAACTTCCTGTTCATGTGCTCGGGGTACTACAGCTACCGTCACGGGCACACACCCGACTTCGCCGGGCGGGAGGACTTCGCCGGCACGATCGCGCACCCGCAGCAGTGGCCCGAGGACCTCGACTACCGACGCAAGCGAGTGGCCGTCATCGGCTCGGGGGCGACGGCGATGACCGTGGTGCCGGCCATGGCCGGCGAGGCCGCCCACGTCACCATGATCCAGCGATCGCCCACCTACGTGGTCGCCCGGCCCGACCGTGACGCCATCGCCAACCGGCTTCGCCGGATCCTCCCGGATCGGGCCGCCTACGCCATCACCCGGTTCAAGAACGTCCACCTGCAGCAGTTCGTGTACCGGCGGACCCGGACCCGGCCCGAGACGGTGAAGCGCGTCCTGCTGCGCGAGGTTCGCAGGGCCCTGGGACCGGACTACGACGTGGACCGCCACTTCACCCCCAGCTACAACCCGTGGGATCAGCGGCTGTGCCTGATCCCCAACGGTGACCTGTTCAAGGCGATCAAGAGCGGCAAGGTCGACGTCGTCACCGGCCACATCGACCGCTTCAGCGCCGGCGGCGTCCGCCTGGTGAGCGGCGAGGAGGTCGCCGCGGACATCATCGTCACGGCAACCGGTCTGGAACTGGTCACGCTGGGCGAGGTGGCCTTCGACGTGGATGGCGCGCCGGTCGACTTCAGCAAGACCTGGACGTACAAGGGGCTGGCCTACAGCGATGTGCCCAACCTGGCCTCGACGTTCGGGTACATCAACGCCTCGTGGACCCTGCGCGCCGACCTCACCTGCCGCTTCGTGTGCCGCCTGCTCAACCACATGCGCCAGACCGGGACCGACACGTGCACCCCGCGGCTGCGCCCGTCCGACCGCGACATGACGGCGCGACCGTGGGTCGACGACTTCTCCGCCGGCTACGTCGAGCGGGTGGCGCACCTGCTGCCCAAGCAGGGCGACCGGGCGCCGTGGGTCAACCCGCAGCACTACGCCACCGACAAGCGGCTGCTCCTGCGCGACCCGCTCAGTGACGGGGTGATGCAGTTCAGCGGTCATCAGTCACTCCGTGTTGCGCGACCAGTCGGATAATCAATAAGTTTTCCACTATGCGACTGGAGATCACTCGCAAGGCCGATCTGGCGGTGCGGGCGATGGTGCTGCTGGCCGGCGCCGACCGACGGTTCAAGGCGCCGGAACTGGCCGACGCGCTGCAGACCACCGCCGGGTTCGTTCCCCAGGTGGTTGGCCCGCTGGTGAAGGCCGGCTGGGTGCGCAGCGATCCCGGGCCGACGGGCGGGTATGCCGGGCGGATCGATCTTGCCGAGGTCAGCGTCTTGCAGGTGGTCGAAGCGGTGGACGGGGCCACCGACTCCGGTCGCTGCGTGGTGGCCGACCGGCCGTGCAACCGCGGCGCGCCATGCCCCCTGCACCATGCCTGGGCCAGGGCTCGCGGCGAGCTGGTCGCCTCGCTGGCGAGTACGCCGCTGGCCAGCCTGGCCAACGGGACCGGTCGATGACGGTGGTCGAGCGCCCGGCGCGCCCGGCCGTGGAGCGCTCGCCGTGGAAGGCCGTCGCCGTGCCGTCCGAGCACGGGGGCTGGGGGCTGACCGCGGAGCCGATCCTGTTGGGCCTGCTCGTCGCCTTCACCTGGTCGGGTGTCGCCGTGGGGGTTGCCGCGCTGTTGGCCTTTCTGCTGCGGACCCCGCTGAAGCTGACCCTGGTGGACCTGCGCCGTGGTCGTTGGCTGGCGCGCAGCCGCCTCGCCACGGCAGTCGCCGGCGCCGAGTTCGCCGTGATCGCCGGGCTCGCCGCGCTCGTCATCCGCGCCGACGGCTGGGGGTGGCTGGCGCCAGCGCTGATCGCCGCCCCGCTGGTCGCCGTGGAGTTGTGGTTCGACATCCGCAGCCGCGGGCGGCGGCTGGTGCCGGAGTTGTGCGGCGCGGCCGGCATCGCCGCCAGCGCGGCGTCGATCGCCGTGATCGGCGGAGAGTCCGCCCGCCTCGGCGCTGCCCTGTGGCTGGTGCTGGCCGGGCGGGCGGTCGGGTCCATCCCGTTCGTGCGCTCCCAGATCATCCGCCTGCGCCGTGGGGTGACCACCACCACGTCGTCCGACGCGGCCCAGGCAGTGATGGTGGCTGCCGGCGCAGTCGCCGTCGCGCTGGACCGCCGGGCCTTCCTCGGGGCGATCGCCCTGGTGCTCCTGGCGGTGTTCCAGCTGAACCGCGCCCGGCACGATCCGCCCCCGCCCAAGGTCCTCGGCGTCCGCCAGATGCTCGTGGGCTTCGGGCTCGTCGCCATCACGGCCGCCGGTGTGCTGGCCGCCCAGCCTGGATGAGCGAGGTGACCGAGGGCGGCGAAGGGCCGTGCCTGGCAGCGATCATCGGCAACGAGCACGAGATCAACGAGCGCGACATCGCCGACCGGGACGACATCGAACGCTTCGTCCGTGACTTCTACCGCGAGGTGGCGATGGACGATCTGCTCGGCCCGATCTTCGCCGACAGCGGGGTGGACTGGAACACCCACATCGACACGCTCGTGGCGTTCTGGTCCTGGCAGTTGTTGAACGAGGACGGCTACGACGGCAACCCGCTGCGTGCCCACCAACCGATCCATGCGCGCTGGCCGTTCACCGACGCGCACTACGAGCGATGGCTGAGCCTGTTCGACGCCACCCTGGACGAGTCGTTCGACGGCCCGGTAGCCGACTTCGCCAAGGAGCGCGCCGCCAAGATGGCCACGGCGATGCGCCGCCTGCTGGGCGGACACGGCGTTCACCACCCGTTCACACTCATCGAATAGCACCGAAACGCGCGGTTCGTACGGTCTGCGGGCATGGCGATGCCCGCTCCTGCCGACCGGACCGAGGCGACCCCCCTCGCACCTCACCGCCGGCAGGAGCGGGCCGTTCTGGCGGTCCTCGTCGCCCAGCATCGCCGGGTCATCGGTCGGGTGGAACTGAGCCGTCTGGCCGGTCTCGGTGATGTCAGCGCCAGGCGATGTGATTCGGTGCTGGTCGCTCTGCGGCGCATGCTGGGTCCGGACGCGATCGTCACGGTGCGCGGCCGCGGCTGGCGCCTGGCACCGTCGGCGCTGGTGGCAGCGCAGGCGTTGCTGGATCCAGCACCTTCGTGATCGTCGCGGCCGGCGACGTCGATCTCGCCCGAATACTGCTCGACCTGCTCATCGTGGTGGTTGCGGCCAAGGTCGCCGCCGAGGTGGCCGAGCGAGTGCGCCTGCCGGCGGTGGTCGGCGAGATCGTCGCCGGCGTCGCCATCGGTCCGTCAGGCTTCGGCCTGATCCGCCTCGACGGTGACCGCTCCACGGCGCTTGCCCTGCTGGCCGAGCTCGGCGTGCTGCTGCTCCTGGTGGGCGTCGGTCTGGAGATGGACCTAGCCGAACTGGGGCGCGTCGGTCGTCAGGCGATGGCCGTCGCCGTGACCGGGGTCATCGTCCCGTTCGCCGCGGGCACCGCCGTCGGCGTCGCCATGTTCGACGACGTGGCCGTCGCCGTCTTTGTCGGGGCCGCGCTCGACGGCCACCAGCGTGGGGATCACGGCGCGGGTGTTCGGTGACCTGCGCGCCCTGGCTTCGGTCGAGGCGCGCATCGTGCTGGGTGCGGCGGTCGCCGACGACGTCATCGGCCTGGTGATCCTGACGGTGGTGACCAAGGTGGTCGTCGGCGGCGTGGTCACCGCTGGTGTGGTGCTGTCCACGGTGGGGCTCGCGGCTGCGTTCCTCGTCGGGACCGCTGCCGTGGGGATCGGCGCCGTGCCGCGGGTGTTCCGCTGGGTGGGGCGCCGATCGACGGCGCCCTCCACGCCGGTGACCGCGGCGTTGGCCCTGATGCTGGCGTTCGCCGCCTTGGCGGGCCAGGCCAAGCTGGCGTTCATCATCGGCGCCTTCATGGCTGGCCTGGCACTGCGGCGCACCGATCACCACGAACGCGTCGCCGCTGAGCTGAACTCGCTCGGCACCATCCTGGTCCCGGTGTTCTTCGCCAGCATCGGGCTGCACACCGATCTGGCGGCCATGGCCCGCCCGCGGGTGCTGGGTGTCGCGGCCGCGCTGGCGGCGGTGGCGGTCCTCGGCAAGGTGGCCGCCGGGTGGGCGGTCCGCGGGAGAGCTGCCGACCGCCTCCTGATCGGGCTCGGGATGATCCCGCGAGGCGAGGTGGGGCTGATCTTCGCCTCGATCGGGCTGGCCAGCGGGGTGCTGGACGGCGACCAGTACGGGGCGCTGGTCGTGGTGGTCCTGGTCACCACGGTGGTCACGCCGCCGCTGTTGCGCCGGCGCGTCGGGGCCGGCTTGCCCGCTGCAGGTCCGGCCGACGACGCGCCGTCGAGATGGAACCCGGCGGACACGTCCGAGCTGATCGCCCTGCTGCGCACGGCGACGCCACGCACCTGGAGGCTGCTGGAGTCAACCGGCGTGCTGGACCGGGCGCTGCCGGAATTGGCCGAGGTGATGCGCCGCCGGCGGGCGGCGATGAGTGATCTCGCGCCGCTCGGTTCGGGTCACGTCGCTGCGGTGGACCGGCTCCTGCGCCTGCCGGCCGAGGAAGCGGACCTGGCCACCGCCCCGATCACCGACACGCTGATCGTGGCCGCGCTGGTGGACGGCGTGGCGGACGGCCCCACCGAGGAGCGCATGATCGCGTCCCGGCTCGTGGGCGAGGGCGCTGCCAGCGGTGTGCTGGCCATCGTGGAGGACGCCCGGTTGCTGCGAGGCCGGGCGGGGATGCAGGTCAGCGCGCTGGACGAGACCGAGGTGATCCAACTGGCCGTGCACCTGCGAACCCGGGCCCGGTGCCGGGACGCCTACCTGCTGGCGCTGGCCGGCGCCGGGCTGGGCTGGGCGCACCGGGCCAGCCTGGATGCGCTCTACGCCCTGGTCGATTCGGCACTGGCCCATCCCGACTTCGCCGGGGGCGACGCTGCCGCACTGGCCGGCGCTCGGTTGCAGGGCGCCCTGGCGCTCGTCGATGATCCGCACGTCGCCGAGCGGCTGGCGCATACGCCTCGCATTCATCTGCTGGCCACCGAGCCGGGCGACCTCGCCCGCCAGGCGGCGCTGATCGAGCCGCTCCCGCCACAGGGAGTGGTGCGCGTTGCCGTGATGGGCGACACGTCGGTGGCGGGACGCTGGATCGTCGAGGTCGCCTGCCGTGACTCACCCGGGTTGCTGGCGCGCCTGGCCGACGTGCTCCTGGCCGACGGGCTGGAGGTCGTCGCCGCCGACATCGCCACCTGGCCAGATGGTGGTGTGGTCGATCGGTTCACCGTCCGCGCCGCCGCCGAACCGGATGCCACGGCGCTTGCCGTCGCGTTCCGCCGTCGCCTCACCGCTCGCCTGCACGCCATCGACCTCCCCGGGGCAATGCTGACCTTCGACGCCCACGCGCTGCCGTGGCACACCTCGTGCGTGATCGAGGGCCCGGCGCGGATGGCCGCCTTCCGCGCCAGCGCCCACGCCTTCGCCGTGGCCGGCGTGAGCGTCCACGCCGCCAGGCTGGACGCCGGCGACGAGCGCTTCACGTTCCGGTTCTGGCTGATGGACCGCAGCGGACGAAAGCTCACGCCCGCCGACGAGGCTCGCGTCCGCCGGGCGCTCTCGGCGCGCTGACGGGCCCGGACGAGATCGCAACAGTTGGAAACAGTGCCGCAGCCTCGGCGAAACAGCCGATCCCTACCGTTGCTGCCGTTCGTGCCCAGTGTCGTGCCGGATGCCAATCCCGATCCAACACACGGAGGAACCTTGCCTACACGTCCATTGCTCAGGTATGTCTCGGGCGGTCTCATCGGCGCCGGGCTGTCGGCGCTGCTGGTGGCCGCGCCGGCGTTCGCCCAGGACAACGCCGGTGCGGCCGAGGCGGTGAAGACCCTCGGCTCTGCCACCAACCTGTTGTGGGTGGTGATCGGCGCCGTGCTGGTGATCTTCATGCAGGCCGGCTTCGCTCTGGTCGAGACGGGCTTCACCCAGAAGAAGAACGCGGCCCACGTGATGACGAGCAACTTCGCCATCTTCGGTCTCGGCTTCGTCGCCTTCATGTTCGTCGGGTTCCCGCTGGCCTTCGGCGGGTTCACGTACTCGGCGTTCGGCTTGGACGCGCCGATGAACGCCGACCCGCTGGTGGGCTCGGGGAGCTGGAAGTTCCTGTTCAGCGGCTGGACCCACCTCGGCCAGGGCGCCACGCCGGCGCTGCTGGCGTTCTTCTTGTACATGGCGGCGTTCATGGACACCACGGCGACGATTCCCACGGGGTCGATGGCCGAGCGCTGGAAGTGGCGCAGCTTCGTCGGTTGGGGCCTGTTCTGCGGGGCCGTGTACTACCCGCTGTTCGCCGCCTGGACCTGGGGCGGTGGGTGGCTGGCGATGACGTGGGAGTCGATGAAGCTCGGGGCCGGCTACGTGGACTTCGCCGGGTCCGGGGTGGTGCACGCGGTGGGTGGTGCAGCCGCCCTGGCCGGCGCGATGGTGCTCGGTCCGCGGCGCGGCAAGTACGGGCCCGACCGCAAGCCGCGAGCCATCCCCGGTCACAACATCCCGATGGCGATCACCGGCTGCTTCATCCTGCTGTTCGGGTGGTTCGGGTTCAACGCCGCGTCGACGTTCTCGGCCGAGGACATCCAGTTCGCCACCGTGGCGGCGAACACGGCCATCGCCGGCGCCGTCGGCGCCACGGTGGCGATGTTCTGGATGATGCGCCGGATGGGCAAGCCGGATCCAGGGATGATGGTCAACGGGATGCTCGGTGGCCTGGTGGCGATCACCGCCCCGTGCGCCTTCGTCACCCCGTGGGAGGCCGCGCTGATCGGCGGCCTGGCCGCGGTGGTGGTGATCGAGTCCGCCTTCTTCATCGAGCGGCGCGGTGTGGACGACCCGGTCGGGGCGGTCGCCGTGCACGGCATCGGCGGGACGTTCGGCGTGCTGTGCGTCGGCCTGTTCGCCACGGGTCGGTATGGCGCGGGATGGAATGGGTCAGGTGACCGGACGATCACCGGGCTGTTCCACGGTGGGGGCCTCGGGCAGCTGGGTGCCCAGGCACTCGGCGCCACGGTCATCTGGACGGCGATCTTCGGCCTTGCCTACGGCTTCTTCGCCTTGCAGAACCGGCTGACCAAGGACGGCGGGATCCGCCTTCCCGAGGACATCGAGATCGAAGGCGCCGACATCCCCGAGATGGGCGTTCTGGCCTACAACGACTGACGACTGGACCACACCATGCAACTGATCACCGCCATCATCAAGCCCTTCAAGCTCGACGACGTCAAGGAAGCCCTGAAGTCAGCCGGAGTGCAGGGCATCACCGTCACCGAGGTGCGCGGTTTCGGCCGCCAGGGCGGACACACCGAGACCTACCGTGGATCCGAGTACCAGATCGACTTCCTGCCGAAGGTGAAGCTCGAGCTGGCCGTGGACGACGCGGCGGTGGACGTCATCGTCGACGCCATCGCCGCGTCTGCGGCCACCGGCAAGATCGGCGACGGCAAGATCTGGATCACTCCGGTCGGCCGCCTCCTGCGTATCCGCACCGGCGAGGAGGGCGCCGCCGCCGTGTAGGGGCCCGGTTACTCGAGCAGGCCTGCCTCGACCTCGAGCACCACGCCGATGTGGGTCCCGACGACCTGCACGCCCGGTGCGTCCGGAACGGGGAACTCGGTGGTGATGCCGGCATGACGGCGGTCCAACGCGCCGGTGGCGGACAAGCCCATCGTGGCCAGGCCTCCGTACGGGTTGCGCACCGCTCCGTGAAACGTGGTGGAGAGGCGCAGCGGTACGACGGCGCCCCTCACCGTGAGGTCGCCGTCGACGGACAACGTGCCGCCCTGCACGCCCACCGCGGTACTGGTGAACTGCATCGAGGGAAACTGCTCGGCGTCGAGCAGGAGCGGGCTGCGCGCCGCCTCGTCCACCTTGACATCACCGGTGTCCACCGACGCCACCTCGATGGTGACCTCGACGCTGGAGCGAAGCGGGTCGTCGGCGATCACGATCGTCCCGCCGAACGCGCGGAATCGTCCGCGAACGACGGTGAGGAGATGATGGACGGTGAACCCGACGTAGGTGTGTTGGGGGTTGACCCGCCACCGACCGGCCACCGGAACCGCCATGCCGGCCACCTCACGCATCAACGTTGGGTCGCCGCTCACCATCGGCGGAGGCTACCGCGGTCGAGTCGATCCGTCGACGGTCGTCACGGAGCCGTACTACGCTCGGCCCATGGGAGAGTACATCGACATCACCGCGGCCGACGGTGGCAGGTTCTCGGCCTACCTCGCCACCCCGCCGAAGGGTTCCGGCCCGGGCATGGTGGTGATCCAGGAGATCTTCGGTGTGAACGCCTATGTGCGGCGCACCGCGGATCGCCTGGCAGAGGAGGGGTACGTGGTGATGGCGCCGGACCTGTTCTGGCGTATCGAACCCGGCATCGACCTGAGTTACAGCCCGGAGGAGTGGCAGCGGGCCTTCGGGTTGTTCCAGGCCTTCGACGTCGACAAGGGCGTGGACGACATCCAGGCCACCATCACCGCGCTGCGTGCCCGGCCGGACCAGGTGGGTGGCGTGGGCGCCGTTGGCTACTGCCTTGGCGGGAAGCTGGCCTTCCTCACCGCGGCGCGCACCGACGTGGACGTTGCCGTGGCCTACTACGGCGTGGGGATGGAAGCCCATGTCGACGAGGCCCACAACGTCAAGGTTCCGCTGATGTTCCACATGGCCGAACTGGACGGGTACGCCCCGGCCGAGGCGCGTGACGCCCTGATTGCCGCCTTCGGCGGCAACCCCAGCGCCACCTTTCACGTCTACGCCGGCCAGGATCATGCCTTCGCCCGCGAGGAGGGCGAGCACTATGACAAGCCGTCGGCGTCCCTGGCCTACGGGCGCACGATCGAGCACTTCCATCGCGTCATCGGTCCGATCTTCGACCTGTCGACGTTGTGGGACGCGCACTGCTACCACGAGTTCGCCACCCGTGATGTGGGGGCCACGATGGCGACGATGGTGGGCGAGCCGTACGTCAACCACATTCCCACGATGACCGGCGGCGTCGGCCACGATCACCTGGCCCGCTTCTACCGCTGGCACTTCGTGGACGCGAACCCGCCGGACACCAAGCTGGTGCCGATCTCGCGCACCATCGGGTCCAGCAGCCTCGTGGATGAACTGCTGTTCTGCTTCACCCACACCAAGGAGATCGACTGGATGCTTCCCGGCATCGCCCCCACCGGGAAGTACGTCGAGATCCCGCTCGTCGCCATCGTCAACTTTCGCGGCGACAAGCTGTACCACGAGCACATCTACTGGGATCAAGCGTCGGTGCTGGTGCAGATCGGCGTGCTCGATCCCACCGGGCTGCCGGTGGCCGGGATCGAGACGGCCAAGAAGCTGGTCGACGAGACCTTGCCGTCGAACACCCTGATGGCCAGCTGGTCGTCCAGCGAGGGCAAGGCGGCACACTGATGGATCTGCGCAACGCCGTCGTGCTGATCACGGGGTCAGGCGGTGGCATCGGCAAGGCGGCCATACAGGCCCTCCTCGAAGCCGGCGTGACCAAGATCTACGCCACCACCCGCCTGGAGGGCACCGACGTGGGGGTGGACGATCCGCGCCTGGTCAAACTGGCGCTCGACGTCACCGACCAAGCATCGATCGCCGCCGCCGCCCGGCAATGCAGCGACGTCACCGTGCTGATCAACAACGCCGGCGTCAACTTCAACGCGCCCGTGCTGGACCCGCTGGACACCGAATGGGCCCGCCACGAGATCGAGGTCAACTACCTCGGCTCGTTGTCCGTGACCCGGGCCTTCGCTCCGGTGCTCGTGGCCAACGGTGGGGGCACGGTCGTCAACGTGCTGTCCATCCTGAGCCGCGTCAACCACCCCGGCATGGCCACGTACTGTGCCTCGAAGGCCGCGTTGTACAGCGCCACCCAAGCGATGCGCGCCCAACTCGGCAAGCTCGGCACTCACGTCCTGGCCTTCATGCCAGGGGCCGTCGACACCCGCCTGACAGCGCACCTGGACATCCCCAAACTGACCACCGAGGAGACCGCCGGCGCGCTCGTGGACGCGTTGCGCGACGACATCCACGACGCCTACCCCGGCGACATGGCCTCAGCCGTGGCGGCCGGTCTGGCCGAGGATCACAAGGCAGTCGAGGCGATGTTCGCCGAGTTCATCTGAGGTTCGGCCCATCACACCGGCTGGCGGAGCCCCTTGGCCTCGAGCCGAGGCAGGACCTCGTCGGCGAAGTACGGCAGTTCGGCGGTGTAGTTGACGAACGTCACCGTCGTTCCGTCGAAGCCTGCCCGACTGATCCGCTCCAGCTCTGCGGCGATGTGATCGGGGGTGCCCACCAGCGGGTACACGCCGTGCCCGGCGGCGAACCGCTCCCGGAAGAGGGCGAAGGCCTCCGGCGGGAAGCTCTGCGCGTGGAGGCCCTGTAGCTCCATCAGCCGGTCGACGGCGTCAACGTCCTGGTGCTCGATGGCGTAGTAGTGGTGGTACTCCTCGGCCTCTGACTGAGTGGGCCGGCACACGACGTAGCAGTTGGTCATCACGCCCATCGGATTTCCGCCGGCTCGCGCCGCGGCCTTGACGTCGGCGACGGCCGGCGCGCTCTGCTCCGGCTCGATCATCGTGGTGAAGAGGTTGTCGCAGTTCCTGGCGGCGAACGCCTGGCCCTGGGGAGACGCGCCGGCGTTCATGATCGGCGGGATGATCCCACCGAAGGGTTTGGGGTCACCGACGACGCGATTCAGCGTGAAGAACCGGCCATGCCAGTCGAACTCGTCCTCGGCGGTCCAGATCCGGCGGACCACGTCCAGCCATTCCTGACCGTAGGCGTAACGCTCGTCATGGCTGTCGGGCAGGTCACGACCGAACATGTGGTACTCGGGCTGATTCCACCCGCAGACCACGTTCAGACCGAGCCGGCCGTGGCTCACCTGGTCGGCGGTCGCCATCATCTTGGCCATCACGATCGGATGGTGGAAGGAGGTGTGTGCCGTGCAGAACACGGTGATCCCGTCGGTCACGGCCAGCATCGCCGTGGCCCAGGTCACCGTCTCCAGGTTGGTTCCCTGGAAGTTGGTCTCGCCGCCGTAGCCACGCCAGCGAGCGATGGGCAGCAGGAACTCGATACCTGCGGCGTCGGCCATCCTGGCCAGTTCGGCGTTGTTGTCCCAGCTGGCGTCCCATCGCTCCGGCACGGTGGTGACCGCCATACCTCCCGAGCAGTTCGGCGAGAAGATCCCCAGCTTCAGTGCATTGCCATTCAGCATCCGGTTCGTCGCAGATCCCACGGCGCATCCTTTCGACAGGCGGGTCCCCACTCTCCCGCGGCGTTGCGGACCATATCGCGACCCTGTGACGGTCGCAAGGAAGACGCGATACCATCCGCACATGACGACGCGCCGGGTGGTGTGCATTGGTGGTGGTCCGAGCGGACTGCTGCTCGGAATCCTGTTGCATCGCAACGGCTTGGGACAGGTGACCGTCCACGAACGCAACGCCACCGATGACACGTTCGGTTTCGGTGTCGTGTTCAGCGACGAGACCCTGGCCAATCTCCGCTCGGCTGACCCGTTGGTGTTCGAGCGCATCGAGAACGAGATGGCCTACTGGCCGGTGATGGACGTGGTGCACCGCGGTCGGACGCTGCGCAGCGGAGGGCACGGTTTCGCCGCGCTGTCCCGCCAGCGCCTGCTGCAGTTGCTCCACCAGCGGGCGCTCGAGGTCGGGGTGGACGTGCGCAACCACAGCGAGATCCGCTCGCTGGCCGAGGTGGGCGACGCCGATCTGATCGTCGGGTGCGACGGGGTCAACAGCGGCGTCCGCCGGGAGCTGCAGGAGCAGTTCCGGCCCACGGTGGAGAAGGGCGCAGCCAAGTACATCTGGTTCGCCGCCACGAAGCGCTTCGAGCAGTTCACCTTCCTGTTCGCCGAGACCCGGTGGGGCCTGTTCCAGGCGCACGTCTATCCCTACGCGCCGGATCGTTCGACGTTCATCGTGGAGACCAGCGTCGACGTGTGGAGGGCAGCGGGAATGGACGCTGTCGACCCACTGTCGCTGCCCCCTGGGTGCAATGACACCGCAGCGATGGCGTTCTGCGAGCGGATCTTCGCGGACGCGCTCGACGGTCACACCCTGATCGGGAACAACTCGAAGTGGCTGGAGTTCAACTATGTCCGCAACCGACACTGGAGCGCCGACCACGACGGCCGCCCGGTCGTGCTGCTGGGAGACGCGGTTCACACGGCCCACTTCTCCATCGGCTCCGGCACGAAGCTGGCGTTCGAGGACTCGATCGCCCTCGCCGAATCACTGGCGGCGCCCGGTGCGACGATGCGTGACGCTGTGACAGCGTACGAGGCGCTCCGCCGACCGAAGGTCGAGAGCCTGCAGCGCGCCGCGCTCACCAGCCAGCGGTGGTTCGAACATGCCGGCCGATACATCGACCTGCCGACCGAGCAGTTCGGCTTCCAGCTGATGACCCGCAGCCAGCGCATCACCTACGACAACCTGTTCGTCCGTGATCCGGCGTTCGCCAACGAGATTCGCGGGTGGTTCCACGACTCCCAGCCCCAGCACCTCCGACCGCTGGACAAGTCCACGCCGCCGATGTTCTACCCGTTCGAGTTGCGGTCGCTGCGCCTCGACAATCGCGTGGTGGTGTCACCGATGGCGCAGTACTGCGCCGTGGAGGGGACACCCACCGACTGGCACCTCGTCCATCTCGGGTCGCGCGCCGTCGGAGGCGCCGGACTGGTCATGACCGAGATGACCTGCGTCTCGGCCGCGGGCCGGATCACGCCCGGATGTGCGGGCATCTGGACCGATGCGCAGCAAGCCGCCTGGCAGCGCATCGTCGCGTTCGTCCACGACAACACCAGCGCCAAGATCGGCATGCAGATTGGCCACGCCGGACGGAAGGCATCGACGCGGGTGGCCTGGGAAGGCATGGACCAACCGCTCGAGTCGGGCAACTGGCCGATCGTGTCGGCCTCGCCGGTGGCCTACGGCGCCAACGTGGTGCCCGCCGAACTGAGCGAGGCGGGCATGGCCGAGGTGCTGGACCAGTTCGTCGATGCGGCGCGGCGTGCGGCTCAGGCCGGGTTCGATCTGCTGGAGATCCACGCCGCGCACGGATACCTGCTGTCGTCGTTCCTGTCTCCGGTCACGAACCGGCGGACCGATCAGTACGGTGGGTCGCTGGACAACCGGATGCGGTTCCCGTTGCGAGTCGTCGCGGCGGTACGCGCCGCGTGGCCCGATGATCGGCCGCTCGGCGTTCGCATCAGCGCCACTGACTGGATCGACGGTGGATTCGATGGCGACGCCGCCGTGACCCTGTGCCGCGAGCTGCAACGCCTTGGTGTCGACATCGTCGATGTCTCCACCGGACAGGTGGACCCGGCCGAGAACCCCGAGTTCGGGCGCCTGTACCAGACACCATTCTCCGACCGGATCCGCCAGGAGGTGGGAATCCCCACCATGGCGGTCGGCGCCGTCTCCAGCGTGGACGACGTCAACACCATCATCCTGGCCGGGCGCGCCGATCTGTGCGTGTTGGCCCGCCCGCACCTCGTGGATCCGTACTGGACGTTGAACGCGGCGATCGACCAAGGCGTCAGCGACATCGCCTGGCCCCGCCAGTACCTGTCCGGGCGCACCGCCAGGAGGCGTGAGCAGCAGGCGGTCGCGGCCGTCGACCGGGATCGGCGCTGACCGTGGCGTTGCAGCCCAACGAGCAGGAGCTGTACGAGCGAACTCGGCGGTTGTGCAGGCGCCGCTTCGCCCCTCTGGCGCATGGCGCGCCGGCCGGCAGCGTCAACCGCGGCGTCATCGCGGCGATGGGTGAGGAAGGGTTGATCGCCCACCTGTTCCCCCGACGCGTGGGCGGCGTGCACGACCGTGAGGTGTCGGCCATCGATCTGTGCATCGTGCGCGAGGCGCTGGCCACCGAGAACGCCGAGGTCGAGACTGCCTTTGCCCTGCAGGGCCTGGGCTCGTACCCGATCCTGCAATCGGGCTCGGACGAACTGGTCGAGCGGTGGGTGCTCGGGGTGTGCCGCGGCGCCATCGTGCCGGCGTTCGCCATGAGCGAGCCCGATGCCGGGTCTGATGCGGCGGCGATCAACCTGGCAGCGACCCGGGTCACCGGCGGGTACCGGCTCACCGGCACCAAGCTGTGGATCTCCAACGCGCCGGAGGCGGACGTGTACACCGTCTTTGCCCGCACCACGCCGGGTGCTGGTTCCCGCGGCGTGACTGCCTTCTGCGTCGACGGCGCCAGCGAGGGCCTCGGCGGTGAAGCACTCGACATGATCTCCCCGCACCCGATCGGCCGACTCGACTTCGACGGCGTGTTCGTGCCCGACGAGTGCGTGCTGGGACAGGTCGACAGCGGGTTCAAGGTGGCGATGCGAACCCTCGACCTGTTTCGTCCCAGCGTCGGGGCCTTCGCCGTCGGCATGGCTCAGGCGGCGCTCGACGCCGCGCTGGCCTGGGCCGACCAGCGCCAGGCGTTCGGCGGCCCGCTGCGAGAACTGCAGGCGGTCGCCCACAAGCTTGCCGACATGGCCGTGGCCACGCAGGCGGCACGGTTGATGGTGCACGAAGCCGCCAGGGCCTATGACAGCGGCGCCGGCAACGTGACGATGGCGTCATCGATGGCCAAGCTGTTCGCCACAGAGACGGCGCAGCGAGTGGTCGACGACGCGGTCCAGGTCCATGGTGCTCGGGGTCTGCGCAAGGGCCACCTGCTGGAGGCGCTCTATCGAGACGTTCGTGCCCCGCGGATCTACGAGGGCGCCAGCGAGGTGCAGCGCACGATCATTGCCCGCGCCCTGTATCGCGGCTGACGCGCACCCGCCGTGGTCCCATCGTCGATTCGACGTGGGCACGGGCAGCCGGTGAGAGGCGCTCGACCGCGGTGGAGAACACCTCACGAGCCGCTCGGCGGGGCGTTGCGTAGGAGGTGACCTCGTCGGGGAGGCCTGGATCCTCGTAGGCCACCAACCGCCATTGTTCGATCAACGTCGTGTAGTCGATGAAGGCTGCCCGGGGACCGTCGTCGGCGCGTTGCCAGCGCTCCAGGACGCGCTGCTGCTGGCGTTTGGCAAACGCGGCGTAGTTGCGAGACAGCGCCGCCAGGTTCCAGGTGCGCGCCGCCAACGAGCGCAGATCGGTGAAGCCTTCGTAGTCGCCGGCGAAGAGCGAGGCGTACTTGGCAAGGTCCAATCGTTCCAGGACCCGGCGGACGTCGGCGCTGACCCGCCGTGGCGCCATCCACACCCCCGGGGCCAACGGTCCGCACCCCAGGGCAGCGAGACGGACGCGCAGCAGATGGCGGCGGTCTCGCTCGGTTTCCGGCACCGTGAACACCACCAGCACCCACCCATCGTCGAGGTCGGCGGCCAGTTGGCTCTGGAAGATCCGCACGTCGCCCTCGGCCAACACGTCGAGCAGCTGGCGGCTGGCCGTGTACCCGGCGTGACCTGCGTGCTTCTCGCTGACCAGCAGGCCGCCGCGCTTCAGCCGGGCGATCGCCGATCGCGCCGATTGTTCGTCGACGCCCAGTTCGCCGAGCAGCATCACCATGTCGGCGATGGCGATCCAGTTGCCGAGGGCTCGAACGAACGCGCCGAACAGGGTGATGACCGCATCACGCGGCGTCAGAGCGAAGGGGCGGTGTGTCATCGGCTGTGGTTCCTGTACTCGTCCGTCCGGGCGGCGCGTCGTGTGCTACCGTCGCTGCATTCTGTCGCATTGGTGACGACCGTCATCACGCCAGAATGAGCACAGTAGTGCCACGGATCACAGTCAAGGGGGAGACAGTGCGTACTCGGAATCTTGTCGTCGCCGCCGCAATAGCGTCGACGCTGGCCATCACCACCGCGGCGGCGGCTACGACGCCGCCGGCGAGCGGTGGGACCGCCGCTGCGGCCGCAGAACCTGATGCCGCCAACCCGATCGTGATCGGCGCAGCCATGGACGGCAGTGGCGCAATGGCGCCAGTCGACGGCCCGGCGCTGGCCGCCGCGAGGTTGACCGTCGACAAGATCAACGCCGAAGGTGGTGTGCTCGGGCGCAAACTGGTGCTCGAGTACATCGACACCAAGCTCGATCCCGCAGGCACCAAGGCCGCGGCGGTGGACCTGATCACCAAGAAGGGCGCCAAGGTGCTCTTGACCACGTGCGACGTCGATTTCGCCACGCCTGCCGTGCAGGAGGGCATTGACGCCGGCCTGCTGACGATCGCGCCGTGCATCGGCACCGACCAGATGGGCCCGCTGCGCTTCGGCGACAAGGGCAAGCTGGCCTTCAGCATGGGCAACGTCGCCCAGGACGAGGGCGCGGTGCTTGCCGAGCTGGCCATTGAGCGCGGGTACAAGACGGCCATCGTCGTGCCGGACAACCTGCTGGTCTACTTCCAGAACGTCTGCTCGTCCTTCAAGCAGCGCTTCGAGGAGAAGGGCGGCAAGGTGATCTCCGAGGAGGGCTTCACGTCGTTCGATCAGTCGGTGAACAACGTGGCCACCATCGTCACCGGGGCAGGTGCTGCCGACGTGATCACGATGTGCACCTTCTCGCCCGACATCACCGCCGCCTTCAAGGGGATCCGTGACGCCGGCGTGACGACTCCGATCCTCGGGCCGTGGTCGGGCGACGGGACCTACTGGATGCCGTCGGGGCTCAGCAATTACACCTACGTGACCTACGCCTCCGTCTTCGGTGACGACCCCGACCCGGCGGTGAACGACCTGATCGCCAAGCTCACTGCCGCCGGCGCTCCGCCGGCCAGTGGTGGGTTCGTGACGGGCGCAGCGGCCATCGAAGCGATCGCCAAGGCCATCACCGAGGTGGGCGATACCGACGGCGCCAAGCTGGCCGCGGCGTTCGAAGGGTTCAAGGGATTGGACGCCACCGGTGGCAAGATCAGCTTCTCGGCCGAACTCCACTCCGTGTCCGGCCGGGAGTACCGGGTGATGAACGTGACTGACAGCAAGCCGGTGTTCGAGAAGCTGATGGCGGCGTCCTCGCCAGCCCAGCTGTAGCCCGACCGGATCGCCCCTCGTGACGACGCCCGGATCCCTGCGCGTGGTCGAGATCGGCCGATCGTTCGCTGGGGTCCGGGCGCTGTCGAATGTCAGCCTGGAGGTCCACCGCCACGAGGTGGTGGGCCTGATGGGCGCCAACGGCGCTGGCAAGTCGACGCTGGTGAACCTCCTCTCGGGATTCGACGTCCCGACGGAGGGCGTCGTGCTGTTCAACGACGAGGACATCACCACCTGGCCGGCGCATCGCCGGGCACGAGCCGGCCTGGCGCGGACCTTCCAGCACGGGCATGCCTTTCCCAGCCTCAGCGTGCGCGAGAACATCGAGGTCGCCGCGCTCGGGTGCGGTGCTGGGGCCAGGGAGGCACGGCGTCGGGCGACCGCGCTGCTCGACCGCCTGGGCATCGCCGATCTGGCCTCCAGGCCGGCCGGCGCCGTGGCCCACGGGGACGAGCGGCTCCTCGGCGTTGCTCGGGCCCTGGCCACCGCGCCGACGTTCGTGATGATGGACGAGCCCGCCGCCGGTCTCAACGAGGACGAGATCGGGGCGTTCGCCTCGATGATCCGGCGGTTGCGCGACGAGCACGAGATCGGCGTGCTGCTCATCGATCACAACGTGCCGCTCCTGCTCGGCGTCTGCGACCGCATCCACGTCCTCGACGAGGGCCTCACCCTTGCCGAGGGAACCGCCGAGGAGATCCATCGCCACCCGGAAGTGATCCAGGCGTATCTCGGGGTCTCGGCGGCATGAGCGGCGAGCTCCTCGAGCTCGATCGGGTGACGGTCAGGTACGGGCGGGTGGCCGCAGTGCGCGGAGTGTCCCTGCGAATCTCGCCCGGCGAAGTGGTCGCCATCGTCGGCCCGAACGGGGCTGGCAAGTCGACCCTGCTGGCGGCGGTCATGGGCATGGTGCGGGTTGCCGAGGGCGAGGTCCGCTGGAGCGGGCGCTCGATCACCGCCTGGCGTCCTGACCAGATCGCCCGAAGTGGCATCTCGCTGGTACCCGAGGGCCGGCAGATCTTCGGCGACCTCTCGGTGTCGGAGAACCTCCGCCTCGGCGCGGTCGCTCGAGCGGACCGGACCCGAGTCGGCCAGGCGATGGACGAGGTGCTCGCCCTGTTCCCGGTGCTGGCCAAGTTCTCCCAGCGCCCCGCCGGGTTGCTCTCGGGTGGTCAGCAGCAGCAGCTGGCCATCGCCAGATCCCTGCTGGCCGATCCACAGCTGCTCCTGCTCGACGAACCGTCGCTCGGGTTGTCGCCGACGATGATCGACGTCGTGTTCGAGGCGCTCGACGCCGTGCGTGCCGCCGGGCGGACGATCCTGCTGGTCGAGCAACGCGCCAATCGGGCCATCGCCTTCGCCGACCGCGCCCTGGTACTGGCGGGCGGGGAGATCCAGGCGTCGATCGGCGCCGATCAGGCGCACAACGACGAGGTGCTTCGACACGCCTATTTCGGCACCCACGAGGAAGCGTCGTGATCTACGTCCAGTACCTCGTTGACGCCGTGGCTCAAGGTTCGTTGTTCGCTCTCGTGGCGTTGGGGATCGGGTTGATCTTCGGGGTGATGCGCCTGGTCAACCTGGCCCACGGCGAGTTGTTGATGGCCGGCGGATACACCCTGTTCGCCACCCACCAGTGGGCGTGGCCGTGGCGAGTGGTCGCCGTCGTCGCGGTGGTGACCGCCCTGTCGGTGCTCCTCGAGCGGGCCGTGTTCCGCTGGCTACGCGACGCCTCGCCTGCCACGATGCTGGTGGTCACCTTCGGGGTCAGCTTCCTGCTGCGCAGCATCGCCCAAAAGAAGTGGACCTCGCAGGGTAAGGCGATGAACATCTTCGAAGACCTGGCCAAGGCGTTCACCATCGGCGACGTGCGGATCCGCTGGGTCACCGTCGTGTCGATCGCCGTCGGCGGACTGCTGCTGGCAGCGGTGAACGTGTTTCTCAATCACACCGAACTCGGTCTGCACATGCGTGCCGTGGCCACCGACCAACGCATCGCTCAGGCGCTGGGCGTCCGCACGAGCAGGGTGATCGTCGCGGCCTTCGTGATCGCCGGTGTGCTGGCTGCGGTGGCGCTGCTGCTGTTCGCCCCGCAGCGCCCCACCGTGACCCCTGACTTCGGCGTACAGATCGGTGTCCTGGCCCTGATTGGGGTGGTGGTCGGTGGGATGGAGCGCTTGGCCCCGGCCACCTTCGGAGGGTTCGCTGTTGGCTTCGCCAACTCGATGGTGTTCAGCCTGTTGCCGACGGGCCAGCGAGTGTTCCTCGACTCGGCGATGTACGTCCTGGTCATCCTGGTCCTGCTGGTTCGGCCGCAGGGTCTGTTCCAACGCGCCCGGCAAACGAGCAGGGTATGAACGACCGCCGCTGGTCCGTGGAGGCGCAGACGTTGCTCGGCCCTGTCGCCGTCGTCCTGCTCACCGCCTGGGCCTCGACCTGGTTCGGCCAAGGTGTGCAACTCAAGTTCCACGACGCCTTCGTGATGACGGCGATGGTGGTCGCCGTGTACGTCTTCACCGGCAACTCCGGGGTGATCAGCTTCGGCCACGCCAGCTTCGTCGCCGTCGGGGCGTTCGCCGCCGGGATGTTCAGCCTTCCCCTGCTGCAGAAGCGATCGGTGTTCAAGAGCCTGTTCCCACTGCTCCGTGACCATCACCTGGGGAACGCCTGGACTCTCGTGCTGGGCACGGTGCTGGGCGCGATCGTGGCCTTCGTGGCCGGTATCCCCGTGGTGCGACTCAGCGGCCTGGCGGCGGGGATCGCCACCTTCGCCGTGCTCGGGATCACCCGCAACGTCCTGCGCAACTGGAACCGGATCGGACCGGGCGCCAAGGCCATCCCGTCCGTGGAGGAGACGACGGGGCTCGCCCAGGCCGCCTGGTCGTTGATCGCCTGCATCACGGTGGCCTGGCTGTATCAGCGGAGTCGTTCCGGTCGCCGCTTGCGCGCCACCCGGGAGGATCCGCCAGCGGCACGCTCGATCGGGATTCGGATCTACCGTGAGCGGCTGGTTGCCTTCACCCTGAGCGGTGCGCTGTCGGGCTTCGCCGGCGCCGTCTATGTTCACCTGCTCGGCAGTGTGAACACCGATCAGGTGTACCTCGGCCTCACCTTCTTGGTGCTGGCGATGCTGGTGGTGGGCGGCATGCACAGCTTGTGGGGCGCGGTGCTGGGTGGCCTGGTCGTCAGCCTCGTCAACACGGTCCTGGTGGAGGGCGAGAACGGGGTCTCGTGGTTCGGCTGGGACCTGACGTTCCCCTCCAGCACGAGCAACATCGTCCTCGCCACGCTGATGGTGGTCACGCTGCTGGTTCGCCCCGCCGGCCTCACCGCCGGCCGCGAGTTCCGTTTGTTCCCCTGATCTCCAGTCACGCGGGATGGTGAGTGAACAAAGGGGCTACGAGGCGATCACCGCGGTGGCGACGATCTCGATCATGGCGCTGGGTTCGACCAGTTCGGTGACGCCGACGAGGGCCATGGCGGGGAAGTGACGGCCGACCACGCGGCGGTACGCGGCGCCGACGTCGTTCAGCGAGGCCCGGTAGGCGGGCACATCGGTGGCGTACATCACCAACGACACCAGGTCGGTGGGCGACCCACCGGCGGCGGCGAGCGCGTCGACGACGTTGCGCAGGGCAACCTCGAACTGCTCGGCGAAGGTGTCGCCCACCATCTCGCCGGCGCCGTTCATCGCCACCTGCCCGGCCAGGTACACGGTGCGGCCCGGCGCGGCCAGCACGGCGTGGCTGAACCCGGGCGCGGGCGCCATGTGCTCGGGGTTGAACATCTGGTGCCCGGTCATCAGCGTCCCGCCCAGTTCGGCTGCTCGCCGGCGTTGAACGAGCGGTGGAACTCGGCATGGTCCCTGGTCTGCATCAGGTGGGCCTGGGTCATCGCCTCCAGTTCGAGGGCCCCGTGGAGGCTCATGTCGGCCTCCCGGGTCAGCAACATCTTGGTGGTCTGGTAGGCGAAGGTCGGCCCGTCGGCCAATCTGCGGGCGATGGCCTGGGCGGTGTCCAGCAGGTCGGCGGGATCCACGCAGCGCGCGGCCAGGCCGATCGCCAGCGCATCGGGACCGGAGACCGCGTCACCGAACATCAGGATCTCCGTCGCCCGACCGAGACCCACCAGGCGCGGCAGCAGGTAGCAGGTCCCCATGTCACCGCCGGAGAGCCCGACGTTGGTGAACAGGAACCGGAACTTGGTGGCCGTACTGACCACCCGGAAGTCGGATGCCATCGCCAGCACCGCACCGGCGCCCGCGGCGGTGCCGTTGACCGCGGCGACGATCGGGATCGGGCACTCGCGCATGTGCTGGACGACGGTGCCGGTCATCCGCGTGAACTCGAGGAGCTCGCGCGGGTCCATCGCCAGCAGTTCGCCGATGATCTCGTTGACGTCGCCGCCCGAGCAGAAGCTGCGCCCGGATCCGGTGAGCACGATGGCGTCGCACACGTCCTGATGCGGAACTTCGCGGAACAGGTCACGCAGGTCCGCGTAGGCGTCGAAGGTGATGGCGTTGAGCTTGTCCGGACGGTTCAGGGTGATCGTCATCACTCGCCGGTCCACGGCGACGTCGAAGTGCTGCCAGGACTCCGTGAAGGGGGCCGAGGCCCGGAATGGGATGGTCGGTTTCATGGGTGCTGGCTCACTGCTGGATGGTCCCTCCGTCGAGTATCACCGATTGCCCGTTGACCGCGCCGGCGGCATCGCTGCACAGGTAGGCGACGCACGCCGCCACCTCCTCAGGCTCGATCAATCGCCCGAGCGAGGACTGCTCGGTCAGCGATCGCTCGGCCTCCGCGGCGCTGCGCCCGGTACGGGCGACGATGTTGGCGATCGTCCGCTCGGTCATCTCCGTGCGCACGTAGGCCGGGCAGACGCTGTTGGCCGTGACCCCCGAACCGGCCACCTCGGCGGCAACGGACCGCATCA
The DNA here is from genome assembly GCA_037045185.1 of Ilumatobacteraceae bacterium. GTDB lineage: Bacteria > Actinomycetota > Acidimicrobiia > Acidimicrobiales > Ilumatobacteraceae > JAKOUY01. Next base: position 246,365 of record JBAOHQ010000001.1, on the reverse strand, counting down.
GGCCCAGCACGGCGTGCTTGGACGCCACGTAGGCGGCGATGTAGGGGGCGCCGAGATGGCTGGCGATCGAGGCGACGGTGACCACCCGGCCCCAGCCGCGCTGGCGCATGCCGGGAACCAGCGCCTTGCTCCACAGGAACGGCCCGGTGGCGTTGACGGCCAGGTGGTGGTTCCACTGCTCCAGGGACGTGCGGTGCAGCGGGGCCGACTCGGCGATTCCGGCGTTGTTGACCAGGATGTCGACCGGTCCGATGCCGTCGCAGGCGGCGGACACGGCCGCCTCGTCGGTCACGTCGGCAACGACGAAGGTGAACCCGGACGCGGCCAGCGCCGCCTCGTCGCGGCCGGTGACCACCACCCGGTGGCCCTGCCCGGCCAGGGAGCGGGCGCAGGCCAGCCCGATGCCCTTGGCCCCGCCGGTGACCAGCACCAGTCGCTCAGATGCTGGCATCGACCACGTCCGACGGTGTTCCCCGCCGGCCGGCGGCGTCATACGGGACCACACGGTAACGGTAGGCCCGTCCGGCCACGACGAGGTCATCGAGTTGGGCCTCGCGGGTGCAGGCCAGCAGGCGCTCGAACGGTCCGTCGTCCTCGCTGCGCAGGATGTCGTACCCGGCCACCGGCCCGTCCGGCCGTGTCCAGCGCAGCCGGACCGCACCGGGTTCCGTCACCACCGTCGGCATGGTCCCGGCCGGCCAGCTGACCTCGGCGAGCGCCTGCTCGCCGGGCCGCGGCGCGTGAGTCGAGCCACGCGGCCACAGGTAGCAGACCACCGTCTTGAAGTTCTCGTCGAGGCTCTTGCACACGTTGCAGTAGATGCAGCGGACGATCTCGTCACCGCGGCCTGCGCCGTGCTTGGCCGGCATGAACGGGTCGGCGAGCAGGGCCCGGGCCATGCCCACGATGTCGCACTTGCCCCGGCGGAGGACCTCCTCGGCCAGCGCCGGCGTGCCGATCTTGCCAGCGCCGAGCACCGGCGTGGTGTGGCCGCGCCTGCGCAGTTCGGCGCGCACGGCCTCTGCCATCCACAGGTTGGCCGCGTCGGGATAGGTGTCGCCCGGCATGCACCGGTCCCCGCTATACCCGGTGTACGGGTACAGCGGCTTGCCGGCGCGGTGCTGGGCGTCTTCGAACTTGCCGCCCGCCGACAGCGAGATGTACGCCGCGCCGAGGCCGGCGAAGCGCACGGCGAACTGCGCCGACTCCCCGACGGAGTAGCCGTGGCGGATGCACTCCTCGGCGTCGAACCGCAGGCCCACGGCGAACCTCGACGACACCGCCGCCCGCACCGCTTCGAACACCATCGTCGGCAGGCGCATCCGGTTCTCCAGTGAGCGCCCGTAGATGTCGTTGCGCCGGTTCATGCGCGAGAGCATCGACGACAGCGTGTAGGCGTGGGCCATGTGCACCTCGACCCCGTCGAAGCCTGCAGCCTCGGCGCGCTGGGCGGCAGCGGCGAACAGCGCCGGCAGCGCCTCCAGGTCCTCGATCGACAGGTCCGCAATGGTTTGGCGCCAACCGTTGCGGGCGACCTTCAGGAAGTGGATGATCTGCAGCATCACCTTGGCTGGCCCGGCCTGATGGACGGCTTCGGCCACCCGGGCCAGCCCTGGGACGAACTCGTCGTCGCTCACCTTCAGCAGCGGGCCGCTGCGCCCGCCGTGAACGCTCGACGCCTCGACGACGACGAGCCCGGCCCCTCCCTCGGCGAAGCGCCGGTAGCGCTCGACGATGTCGTCGTTGACGAAGCCGTCGTCACCGGACAGGCGGGTCACCATGGCCGGCACGGCGAAGCGATTGGCGATGGTGACCGGGCCGACGCCCAGCGGGGTGGTCAGAAGATCGCTCATCCAGTGGCGCCTTCGGCGTCCTGGCGCAAGCGGAAGCGTTGCAGCTTGCCGGTGTTCGTCTTGGGCAGTTCGCTGCGGTACTCGATCGCCCGCGGGTACTTGTAGGGCGCGATCGTGGCCTTGACGTGATCCTGCAGCTCGCGGGCGAGCGCGTCACCGGCGAGGGTCGGGTCCTTGACCACCACGTAGGCCTTGACGATGTGGCCGCGCTCGTCGTCGGGCGCGGCGACGCAGGCGCATTCCGCGACGGCCGGGTGGGTGAGCAATGCGGCCTCCACCTCGGGCCCGGCGACGTTGTACCCGGCGGTGATGATCATGTCGTCGGCCCGGGCGACGTAGTAGTAGTTGCCCTCCGCGTCCCGGCGCATCGAGTCACCCGGCAGGTTCCAGCCGTTGCGCACGTAGTTGAGCTGGCGGGCGTCGGCCAGGTACCGGCAGCCCACCGGGCCGCGCACCGCCAGCCGACCCACCTCGCCGTGGGGCAGCTCGTTGCCGTCCTCGTCCAGGATCGCCGCCTCGTACCCGGGCAGCGGGCGGCCGACTGCGCCGTCGACCACCTCGTCGGGCGGCGCCGAGATGAAGACGTGCAGCATCTCGGTGGCGCCCAGCCCGTCGATCAGGTTCACCCCGGTCGCCTCCCGCCAGGCCACCCGGGTGGCCAGGGGAAGGGCCTCGCCGGCGGCAACGCCCTTGCGCAGGGTGCTGATGTCGGTGCGCTCCACACCGTCGAGCATCGCCCGATATGCCGTCGGGGCGGTCCAGGTGATGGTCACACCATGGCGCTCCACGGCCGCCAGCAGCAACGGCGGAGATGCGGATTCGAGGAGCAGGGCGCACGCCGCGGCGCGCAGCGGGAAGATCAGCAGGCCGCCGAGGCCGAAGGTGAACGCCAGCGGCGGGCTGCCGGCGAAGACGTCGTCGGCCGACGGCTTGACGATCATGGCCGAGAACGTGTCGGCGATGGCCAGGATGTCACGATGGAAGTGCACGCACCCCTTCGGTTGCCCGGTGGTGCCGGAGGTGAAGGCGATCAGCGAGACGTCGTCGGCCGCGGTGTCGCAGTTGACGAAGCTGGGGGCGGCGTGGCGCATCGCCTCGGACAGGTCACTGTCGTCGCCGTAGCTCAGGGTGGGTAGGTCGGGCGCGGCCGAATGTAGGTCGTCGAGGAAGCGGGTGTCGCACAGCGCCAGGTTGACGTGAGCCTTGTCGATGATGGCGCGCAGCTCGCCGGCGCGCAGCAGCGGCATGGTGACCACGGCGATGAGCCCGGCCTTCTGCACGGCGAGCCAGCACACGGCCAGCCACGGGTTGTTCGGACCGCGCATCAGCACCCGGTTGCCTGGCAGCAGGTTGTGCCCGTACATCAGCACGTTGGCCACCCGGTTGGCGCGATCGAGGACCTCGGCGTACGTCCAGGTTCGGCCCTCGCCGTCGCGCAGGCAGGGGCGGTCACCGTGACCGGCGGCGACGTTGGCGTCGAGCAGTTCGGCGCCGCAGTTGAGCCGGTCCGCGTACTGCAGCGCGGGGTGGTCCCACAGGTACCGGGGTTGGGCGAGTGGATCGGGCAGGTGGTCTCGGGCAAACGAGTCGGCGTACGCGGACGGTCCGGACGGGATCCCCATGGCCGAACACCATAGTACGAATTCGTGACGGTCGTCGTTGAAGCGTTATGAGGCCGCTGCGACGTGGTCAGCGATGGAGCGATCCAGGTGAGCCCGGTAGACCTCGGGGTCGGGCATCGCCGCCCGGTCGGCGTTGAAGGCGAACAGGAACGCGCCGGCGAAGCTGGACACGGCATGGAACAACCCGGAGCCGTCCTGCACGGGCGGGCACCCCGAACTGCGCACCAGCTTGCAGCCCATCAGGTACTGGTCGGTGGCCGGGCCCGGCACGTTGGTGACGGTGGTGTTGAACTGCGGCGTGCCGCGGCCCATCAGCGGCGCCAGACCGCGCACCACCGTGCCGATCAGCGCGCCCGGGAGGGCCTGGGCCACGTCACGCAGAACGGGCATGGTGACCCCGTGTTGGGTCGCCTTCTTCGTGGCGGTCTCGGCCCGGATGGCAGCGACGCGCTGCAGTGGATCGGTGATGTCGGTGTGCATGGACACCGTCATCATGCTGACCTGGTTGCCGCTGGTCGTCGAGTCCCCCGGGACGCGGGTCGACACGGGCACCGTGGTGACCAGCGGGCAGGTGGGCGGTTCCCCCAGCGCCGTGAGGTAGGCGTCCAGCGCCTGGCCGACGATGCTGATGCACACGTCGTTGACCGTCGCCCCGGGCACCCTGGCCTTCACCCGGCGCAGGTCGTCCAACGAGCAGCGGGCTTCCTCCCACGTACGGTGCGGGCTGACCCGGTTGTTGAACCTGATCCGGCACACCGGGTGGTTCTTGGCGGTGGGCTGCCGACGGGAGTCCACCACCTCGCGCCCGATCGCGGTGAGGTTGCCCATCACCGAGCGCAGCGCTCGGGTCGGGTTGGTCACCGCGTTGACCGCGGCGCGCCGCAGCAGTTCGCCATCGGACGGCATTGGCTCGGGTGCCCACGTTCGCTCGCCGAGCGGCTGGGAAGCGTCCGCTGTCGTGTCGTGGATCACGTTGTACAGCTGGACGCCCAGGGCCCCGTCGATCACGCAATGGTGGATCTTCAGCACCGTGGCGAAGCATCCCGGCGGGCACCCCTCCACTCCATCCACCCCGTCGATCACGGTGAACTCCCACGGCGGGCGGCTCATGTCCAGCGGGCGGGAGTTCAGCCGGGCCACCTGCGTGCGGTACTGCCGCCAGTCCCCGGGTTTGGGTAGGGCCAGGTGGCGGACATGGAACTCGAGATCGAAGTCGGGGTCGTCCACCCAGTACGGCCGGTCGAGGTTCCAGGGCACCTTGACGATCTTGCGCCGCAGCGCGGGCACCTCCGGCAGCAGGCTTTCCAGCTTGGCCATGATGCCCTCGTACCCGGGCGCCCCCGCGGGGCTGGTCGACGGGTCGTAGATGCCCGCCATGCACAAGTGATAGGGGGCGTGTGGCCGCTCGGCCGAGATCATCGCCAGGTCGAGGAAGTTCAACTGCTCCATAGGCCCGGATGGTATTCCCCGTTTGTTCACCTGATCTCCAGTCGGGTGGGATTGTGAGTGAACAAAGGTCAGACTTCGCCGATGTCCTCGTTCCACAGCTCCGGGTTGTGGGCGATGAAGGTCTCCATCATCGCCGCGCACTCGGCGTCGTCGGCGACGACGACTTCCACGCCGTGCTGGCGCAGGAGATCCTCGGCGCCCAGGAAGGTGCGGTTCTCGCCGATGACGACGCGCCCGATGCCGTACAACAGGATCGCCCCCGTGCACATGTGGCACGGCGACAGCGTGGTGTACATCGTAGAGCGCTGGTACACCCGTGCCGGTTGGCGGCCGGCGCGCTCGAGGGCGTCGGTCTCGCCGTGGCGGATGGCCGAGCCCATCTGCACCCGCTGGTTGTGCCCGGATCCGAGCACGACCCCGTCGGCAACGAGGGCCGCGCCGATGGGGATGCCGCCCTCGGCGATGCCCTGGCGGGCCTCATCGATGGCGATCCGCAGGAACGCCGCGTCGTGGTCGCTGATGGTCATGTGTGCTGCCTTCGGTCGGGCCGGTCAATGCCGGCGGTAGGGCTTGAGGTAGGCGCCGGGGTATCTGGCGCCGCGGCCGCTGATCGCCAGGGCGAGGATGGTCACCAGGAACGGGAGGGCGAGGAGCAACTCGAAGGGGACGCCCTCCCAGCCGGGCATGATCCGCAGCCGGAACTGCAAGGCGGTGACCGCGGCGAACAAGACCCCGCCGAGCACCGCCGGCCAGGTCCGCCAACGGCCGAAGATCACCAGCGCCAGGCACACCCACCCACGCCCGGCGATGATGTCGAGGGTGAACGTGCCCAGCACGAACAGCGTGAGGAAGCACCCGGCCATGCCCATCAGCCCGCCGCCCAGCAGGAGCGCCCGGCGGCGGACGCGGGCCACGTCGATGCCCGCCACCTCGGCCGCCTCGGGGTTCTCGCCGACGGCGGTGATGGCCAGGCCGAACGAGGTGCGCTTGAGCGTCACGGCGATGCCGGGGACGATGGCCAGGAACGTCACGTACGTCAGCCAGTACTGCTGGAACACCCCGCCCAGGCCGAAGGGCGCCCACTGACCGAACGGCTTGATCTTGGCCAGCGACGAGGAGTTCTCCGAGACCACCTTGCGGTTGACGAAGTCGCACACGCCGACGAGCGCGAGGGTGAGACCGAGCCCGGCGGTGTGCTGGCTGACCCCGAGGGTGACGACGAACCACGACAGGATCCAGCCGGCCAGAACCCCGACGGCCACGCCCACCGGCAGGCCCCACCACACGGACCCCGTCTGGTGGGCGGCCAGGAATCCGAAGAACGCTCCGGCGTACATGGTCCCTTCGATCCCGAGGTTCAGCACCCCGGCACGCTCGCACACCACCTCGCCGGTGGCGCCCAGTGCTAGCGGCGTGCCGGTGCGCAGTGTTGCCGCGGCCACGTCGATGAGGAAGCTCATCGTCTGGCCCGCCCGCGAACGAGGCGCAGCCGGTAGCGCTGCAGCAGCGTGACGGCCACGGTGCACAGCAGCAGGCAGCCGACGATGACCGAGCCGATCTGCGACGGCACACCGAGGCTGCGGCTGGCCGACGAGGCGCCGACCTTGACGAGACCGAGCAGCAGCGCGGCGGCGACGACGCCCACGATGGAGAGCGCGGCGAGGGTGGCAATGACGATGCCGGTGTAGCCCTTGCCTTCCGCCAGCCCCTCGGAGAGCTTGAACTGGGTGCCGGCGACCTCGTTCATCCCCGCCAGACCGGCGATGGCCCCGCTGGCCAAGGCGGCGCCGAGCAGGGTGCGTTCGACACGTAGCCCGGCGAAGCGGGAGGCGTGCGCGGCCTGGCCGACGGCCCGGGCACGCAGCCCGGTGACCGTCTTGGTCAGCACGAACCAGGCCAGGCCGGCCATCACCAGGGCGATGACGAAGCCGAGGTGCAGCCGGGATCGGTCGACCAGCTTGGGCAGGCGCGCCGCGGTGGCGATCGGGTCGGACTCCGGGTACTGGGTGGTGGAGTTGCGCCACGGCCCGTTCAGCAGCCCGCTGACCACGAGCGCGGCGACCGGGTTGAGCAACAGGGTCGTGACGACCTCGTCGATCCCGAAGCGGACGCGCAGCAACGCCGGGATCAGCGCCCACAGGATCCCCCCGGTGGCCCCGGCGACGATCATCGCCGTGATTGCCAATGGCCCGGGCCACCCGCCGACGCGGATGCCCACCCAGGTGGACACGATCGCCCCGGCAGTGAGTTGCCCTTCGGCGCCGATGGAGTAGTAGCCCCCGCTGAAGGCCAACGCCACGGCGGTTCCGGTGAGGATGAGCGGAGTGGCCGAGACCAGCAGTTCGAGGACACTGAACCGAGTCGTCAGCGGCACGACGAAGATCTTGTGGAACGCGGTCAGCGGGTTGGCCCCCGCGCCGATGATCGCGGTCGAGGTGATCGCCAGGGTCATCAGGATCGCCACGACCGGCAGCCCCAGCTGGCGGACCATCGAGCGGTCCGGGCGTTCGGCGAACTGCAGCTTCACGTCGTGGCCCCGGCCATGATGGCGCCCACCCGCTCGGCCGTGGCGCCGTGGGCGGGCAGTTCGCCCACCAGGCGACCCTCGTTCAGCACGACCAGCCGGTCGGCGACGCCGAGCAACTCGTCGAGGTCCTCGCTCACCAGCAGCACGCCGGCGCCGCGGTTGCGGGCCTCGACCAACTGCTGGCGCACGTACTGCGTGGCGTTGATGTCCAGGCCGCGCGTCGGCTGGGCGACGACCAGGGCGACCGGGTCGTTGGACAGCGCCCTGGCCAGGAGCACCTTCTGCATGTTGCCGCCCGACAAGGTGCCCATCCGCGTGTGCGGGGTGGCGCGGATGGCGAACTGCTCGATCACGTTGGCGGCGTGGCGCTCGATGGCGGTGGTGTCGAGCCGCCACCCGGCGCGGAACTGCTCGAGCCGCTCCAGCACCAGGTTCTGGGCAACGGTCATGTCGGCGACGATCGCTGCGTGGCGGTCCTCGGCGAGCCGGCCCAGCCCGGCGGCCACCATCGTGGCCGGGGTGCCGTTGGTGACGTTGCGCCCACCGACGTGGACCGAGCCGCTGGCCACCGGCCGCATGCCCGACAGCACCTCGACCAGCTCGGTCTGGCCGTTGCCCGACACGCCGGCCACGCCGACGATCTCGCCGCGCTCCACGGCGATGGTGACACGATCGAGCAGCCGCCTGCCGGCATCGGGGCCCTCCACCACGATCGCCCCGGCGGCCAGGGCCGCGGTGGACCCGTGTTTGACCGGGATCGGCTTGGGTCGGCGGGTGGGAGCGTCGGCCGGCTGGCCACCGTCGTCACCGGCGACCGGTGCGGGCGTATCGATGTGACCACCCACCGCCTGGCCGCCAACCATCATCGAGACCAGGTCGGCGTCGACCACCTCGGCGACGGCGCAGGTGCCCACCAGGGTGCCGCGGTGCAGCACGCAGACACGGTCGCACAGTTCGCGGATCTCGCGCAGCTTGTGGCTGATGATGACCACGGCCAGTCCCGCCGCGGTGAGCCGGCGGATGGTGGCGAACAACGTGACCACCTCCGACGGGGTGAGGACCGCGGTGGGCTCGTCAAGGATGAGGACCGAGCAGTCGTTCACCAGCGCCTTGAGGATCTCGACCCGCTGGCGCTGACCGACGCCGAGGTCCTCGACCCGCTCGGCCGGGTCCACGGCGATCCCGAAGCGCTCGCCGGCGGCGCGCACCCGCTGTTCCAGCTCGCCGCGGCGGATCCACGCCGGCGTGGATCCGAGGGTGACGTTCTCGGCGACCGTCATCGTCGACACCAGCGAGAAGTGCTGGGTGACCATACCGATGCCAGCCCGCCTGGCCTGGGCCGGCGAGGACATCCGTACGGCCGTGCCGTTCACCGTGATGGCGCCCTCGTCAGGGGTGGTCAAGCCGTAGAGGACCTTCATCAGGGTGGACTTGCCGGCGCCGTTCTCGCCGAGCAGGCCGAGAATCTCGCCGCGGTGCACGTGCAGCGACACGTGATCGTTGGCGACGAGCTTCCCGTACCGCTTCGTGATCCCGTCGAGGCGTACCGCCGCGACGGCGTCAGCTGGTGGCATTCACCACCGAGCCGGCCGGCTGGCCCTCGGAGATGTCGACGCGGAACGAACCGGAGCGGATCGACGCCTCGGTATCGGTCACCGCCTTGATCAGCTCGGCGGGGGCCAGCTTGGTGTTGATGGGCGCCAACGACGCTCCGCCCTTGCCCATCATCGAGAAGTCCTTGAGGTCCTGGGCGCTGTAGGCCCCGGCGTCGACCTGCTTCAGCACGTAGTCGACGGTGGGCGTCATGGTCCACACGCAACTGGTCAGCACGGTGTCGGGAGCGATGGAGGACTGGTCGCTCATGTTGCCGATGGCCACGAGACCCTTCTCCTGCCGCGGCTTCGATGACCCCGGCACGCTCGGCGAACAGCACGTCGGCCCCGGCATCCACCTGGGCCAGCGCGGCCTCCTTGGCGGCTGCCGGGTCGAACCATGAGTTGATGAACGTCACCTTCACGGCCACGTCCGGCTTGCTCTTCTGCGCCCCGGCGACGAACGCGTTGATGATCCGGTTGACCTCTGGGACCGGCAGTCCGCCCACCACACCCAGCACGCCGGACTTGGTGACGCCGCCGGCAAGCATGCCGGCCAGGTACGCAGGCTCGTGGATCCAGTTGTCGAACACCGACACGTTCGGTTCCGCCGGTCCGCCGCCGCTGCCGAACACGAAGGCGATGTCCGGGTACTCGAGGGCCACGGCGCGCACCGGGTCCTCGTTGCCGAAGGCGTCACCGAAGATGATGTTCGGCTTCTCGGTCTCGCACACCTCGCGCAGGACACGCTCCATGTCACCGCTGTAGCCGAGCTTGTCGTTGAAGGTGTACTCGACGTTGGGGATGCCCTGGAGCGCGGCATGGATCACACCGTCCCACGGCTCCTCGATGGCGGTGGCGTAGGCGCCGAAGACCTTGAGGCTCTTCGACGGGCCGGCGTACGCGGTCCCGCCAGGCGCCGGTATCGTCCCGCTGACCGGAGGTGTGGTGGCCGACGCCGTCCTCGACGCGGCCAGCATCCCCGCGGCGGTGAGCGCCGCCCCGAGCCCGCCGACGAGGAACCGGCGGCGGCCGATCTGGACCACGTACTCCGAGTTCTCTGCAAATTTCATGTCTGCCCTCCCCAGGCGAGTGAATCGTGGCCGCATCTTGTCACGTGCCAGGCAGCGCCCGGCCCGGTCGACCGACGGTGGTGGTGGGGGCGGGGTCCGGGTGCTTGGATGGGCGGCGATGAGCGCCGTCGACTGGGTCCTGGCGTCGCTGGCCATCTTCGCCGGCGCCTGCGCCCAGGGGTCGATGGGCTTCGGGCTGGGGATGATCGCTGCTCCGTTCCTGGCGATGATCGAGCCCTCGCTGATCCCTGCGCCGGTGCTGATCGTGGCCATGGGGCTGGCCGCGCTGGTGGCGTGGCGCGAGCGCGCCTCGCTCGACGCCAGGGGGCTGAAGTGGGCGATCGCCGGGCGGGTCCCGGGCAGCGCGCTTGGGACCTACGCCGTCGTCGTGCTCCCCGAGCAGACCTTGTTGGTGGTCTTCGCCGTGCTGATCCTGGCCGGGGTCGGGCTCAGCGTGGCCGGCTGGCGGGTGGAGCCAACTCCCACCACCCAGGCCGGCGCCGGGGCGCTGTCGGGGTTCATGGGCAGCATCACCTCGGTGGGCGGTCCGCCGATGGCGCTGCTGTACCAGCGTCGCTCGGGGGCGGAACTGCGGGCCACGCTGTCGTTGTTCTTCCTGTTCGGCACCACGCTGTCGGTTACCCTGCTGGCGGCGGCCGGCAAGCTCCACGGCCGAGACGTCGGGCGAGCGGGAATCCTGCTTGGACCGATGGTCGCCGGGTTCCTGGTGGCTCGGTGGTTGGCCCCGCGGCTCGACGCGGGGTTGCTCCGCCCGGTGTTGCTGTGGGTGTCGGGCGCCGCGGCCACGGTGGTGCTGCTCAGCGCGCTGTGGTAGGGCTCACGCCCCCGGCGTCCACACGTTGAGCACCTCGCTGAGCAGGCGGCGGACGTCACCACGGCCGTCCTCGTACATCAGGTCTGAGCCGTCGACCCACAGCAGGCCGAGCCCGTCGGCGGTGATCCGCACGACGCTGACGGTCGGCGGGAAGCTGCGCCGCAGCTCGGCGACCTCGCCGAGGTCGGTGGGCCGGAAGGCGCGCATGTCGGTGGCCTGGAGTGAGGCCACGGTGACGAGGAGCGAGCCGTCCGGCGCCCGGCCGGAGAACCGGGCCTGCTCGGCGAAGCGTGGCTCGTGGGTGGCCTGTGACACCGGGGCCAGAGTGGCCGGGTCGATCAGGCGCAGGCGCGACCCCTGCCCCTCGGGCACCATGACCGCCAGGGCAGTTCCGTCGGCGGTCCACATCGCGTCGAGCGCTCCGTCGACGGGTGGGTCGGCGATGCGCAGTTGCTGCGTGTGGGTGCGCAGGTCGGCTGCTCCCCAGCCGCCGTAGGAACCGAACCCCAGGCGAGTTCCCGTCGGGTCCGCTGCCACCGCCTGGGCGCTGCCGACGGCGACCGGCTTGGCCCCGGGGGCATCCACGGTGAGCAGGTTCCCGGCGGCCGGCTCGCAGCAGTCGGTGAGGTACAGCACCCCGTCGACTGGTCCGCTCACCGTGTCGATGACGTTCGGTCCGGGCCCCTCCGAGACCGGCGGGCGCGGGTCGGCGTTGTCGACCAGGCGCACCGCCCGCCCGGGCGCGCCGCTGAGCAGCCCGGGGTGCGCCCACAGGTCGCCGTCGGTGTGCAGGACGAACAGATCGCCGGCCGTCACCGTGATCGAGCCGCTGGTGGTGGGGAAGGGCCATGACGTCACGTCACTGGGCACGCTCGGCGGTGTGCTGCCGGTCACGACGCCCGGTGGCACGCCGAGTGCCAGGACCATTGCGACGGCACCGACGACGGGGAAGGTGGGTCTCACGGTTACTGAAAGCAGTCGGCACGTCCCCAGGTTTCGGCGCCCTGGATCGAGGCGCTGCGAGCGTTCTCCCGATTCGTGCGATATTGCGCGTCGCACGTCGCACGTCGCACGTCGCACGTCGCACGCCGCCCGTCGAGAGTCGCACTGATCGTCGTTGAGTCGCCGATACTTGCGCCTCGGTCGTGGGTGCGGTGGGTCGGTACCCTGACGGGATGCGGTACCCGATCCTGTTCACCGGCGCCAACAAGGCGATGGTCGTGCTTGGCATCATCCCGCGGCAGGCCTACGTGGACCTGTCCTCGACCGACATCACGGTCCGCATGGGCTGGGCGTTCCGGGCGGTCATCCCTCGCGCCGCGGTGATGGCCGCTGAGCACGACGACGGCCGGGTCACCGGGTGGGGTGTGCACGGCTGGCGGGGGACGTGGCTGGTGAACGGCTCGGCGGATGGGCTCGTCCGCCTGGACATCGATCCGCCGGTGAAGGCGCGGACCGCCATGGTGCCGGTCCGGCTGCGAACGCTGCGCGTCTCGCTCGCCGATCCCACGGCGTTCCTGGCGGACCTCGCCGCGTGAACCCCCTCTTCGACGACATCTGCCCACCCATCGAGGGTGAGCTGATCCCACTGCACGAGCGGGCCTACGTTGTGCGTGCCTACCGGCGCAGCCCCGACGCCCTGGTGCTGCGCGGGGCCGTCCGTGACCAGAAGCCGCCGGGGTTGTACATCGCCGACGATCCGGACGTGATCACGGTGCACCACATGATCGTCGACCTTACGATCGTCATCCCGTCGATGGAGATCACCGAGGCCAACGTGGTCATCGAGGTCCACCCCGATCCGGCCTGCCCGACGATCACCGCGCGCTACGACCAGCTGGTCGGGCTGTCCATCGCTCGCGGGTTCACCCACAGGATCCGTGAGCTGTTCGGCGGCCCACGGGGATGCTCGCACACCACGGCGCTGCTGCAGGCGATGGGCCCCGTGGCGATGCAGTCGATCTGGTCGTTCCGGGTGGCCGAGTCCCGCGGGCTCGGCCTGTCCGTCCGACCGCCAGCGGGGGAGGATGAGCGTCAACGGATGGTCGCCCGCAACCTGAACACCTGTCACATCTGGGCCGAGGGTGGCGAGCACGCTGCCGCCGTCCTGTCGGGCACCGTCTCGTCCATCCCCATCCCGTTCGCCCGCCGGCTGGAAGCGCTGGGGCGTGATGTCACCGAGTGGGCGCCTGACTGACATGGCGCCGCGCAAGATCCTGATCGACACCGACCCCGGCATCGACGATGCGATGGCCATCTTCTACGCCCTGGAGTCGCCGGAGCTGTGCGTGGTGGGTCTGACCACCATCTTCGGCAACGCCCACACCGAGGTGACGACGCGCAATGCCCTGAGGCTGCTGGAGATCGCCGGTCGCGCCGACATCCCCGTTGCCCGCGGCGCCGAGGCGCCGCTGGCGATGCCGTACCGCGGTCCGGTGGCGTTCGTCCACGGCGACGACGGCATGGGCAACACCTTCCTCGACCCGCCCGTCACCTCGACGGTGGACGGCGACGCAGCCTCGTTCATCGTCGACACGGTGATGACCGCGCCCGGCGAGATCACCCTGGTGCCCATCGGTCCGCTGACCAACATCGCCCTGGCCCTGCAGGCCGAGACCGCGGCTGGCGCCGAACCTCGCCGGCATCGTCCTGATGGGTGGCAATGCCTTCGTCGGCGGCAACGCCTCACCCGGCGCAGAAGCCAACATCATCAACGACCCGGAAGCCGCCGACATCGTCTTCGCCGCCGACTGCCCGCTGGTCATGGCTGGGCTCGACGTCACCGAACAGACGCTGATGACCAACGCCGACCTCGCCCGCTACCGCGAGATCGGCGCGCCAGCGGCCGACCACGTCGCCGCCATCACCCCGTACTACTCCAGCTTCTATCGGGGCCGCCTGGGCCTGGACGGCATCCACGTCCACGACTCGACGTGCATCAGCTACCTGCTGGCGCCCGAGCACTTCAGCTGGGTGGAGCATCCCATCTGCGTGGACACGGGGACCAGCGTGTGCCGCGGCAAGACGCTGGCCGCCTACCGGGGTGTCACCGATCGGGAGGTGGCCTGGGCCGGCCGACGGGACGTGCGCATCCTCACCGGCGTGGACTGCCGCGCCGTGGTGGAACTGGAGCTGTCCCGGATGGGTGCCGCGGCGCGTTGAGCCCCCCGGCCGGCGACGCGCCCGGTGGTGTGGAGCCGCTGGACAGCGTCACCACCGGCCCGAGCAGGCGTTCGTTGGTGTGCGGGCCGCCCACGCCGGCGGTGTCGGCTCGTCGTAGTCTGCCGGGATGGCGTTCACCGGCTTTCCCAAGGCGGCGGTGTCCTTCTACGAGGGGCTTGCCGCCGACAACTACGCGGACGTACTGGCAGGCGAACAAGGCGGTGTACGAGCAGTCGGTCCGGGCGCCGATGGAGGCGCTGCTCGCCGAGCTCGAGGCCTTCGGGCCGTTCCATGTGTTCCGGCCGAACCGTGACGTCCGCTTCTCCCAGGACAAGACGCCGTACAAGGACCACGTGGCGGCCATGGGCGAATCAGCCGGTGGCAGTTCGTACTACGTGCACTTCGGCGCGGCCGGGATGTACGCCGGTGGTGGCTACTACCACCTGGCAACCGACCAGCTGGAGCGGTTCCGCGCCGCGGTGGACGACACCCGGACGGGCATCGATCTGGTCGAACGGGTGGCGGCCGCAGCACGTGCCGGGCTGCACGTGGCATCACATGGTGAGCTGAAGACCGCGCCCCGCGGCTTCCCCAAGGACCGCCCGCGGATCCGGTTGCTGCGCCGCAAGGGGCTGGCGACGATGCGGGAGTGGCCGCAGGCGTCGTGGATGCGCACCCACCAGGTCGTCGAGCGCGTCCGCCAGGCGTGGCACGACGGCGAGGCGGTCAGCGCCTGGCTCGACACCCACGTCGGCCCGTCCACCCTGCCGCCCGACGACCAGCGCTGGTAGCCCTACCGGCTCACGGGTTCTGGCGGTGCGCCGAGCTCGGGGACGAGCGCGGTGTAGCGGTCGAGGAAGGGCATGGCCGAGGCCGGGTCCTCCCACTGGGCGCGTCCTGCCCCGAGCACGATGCGATGGACGCCGAGGGTCGCGGTAGTGGCGGAGCGTGGCTGGGGTGGGATCGCCCCACACGACCAAGGTGATCGGCAGCTCACGACCCGCCGCCGCGGCAGCATCGCTCACCCGAGCCACCTTGCGGGCCACGTTGCCGAGGGCGATGTCCATCGGGGCCCACTCGTCGGCCCACCGCAGGGCGTGCTCCACGCCGAGCGGCCCGGCGCCGCCGAAGATCACCGGCGGGTGCGGCCGCTGCACCGGTTTGGGCTCGATCCAGATCGGGTCGAAGGCGAAGAACTCGCCGTGGTACTCGGCGGCCTCGTCGGTCCAGCAGGCGCGCAGCGCGCCGATGCACTCTTCGGTGGCCCGGTAGCGGTGGCGCCAGGCGATGTCCGGGCGGTGGTTGGCCAGCTCCTCCTCGTTCCACCCGACGCCGACGCCCACCAGCAGCCGCCCGCCCGACAGCACGTCCAGCGTGGCCACGGTCTTGGCCAGGTCCAACACGTGGTGCTCGAGGACCAGGCACACCCCGGTCACCAGGCGCAGCGTGGTCGTGGCGTGGGCGGCGATCGCCAGGCTGACGAACGGGTCCATCATCCGCCGGTAGTGGTGGGGCATCTCGCCCCCGGCCGGATACGGCGTGCGCCTCGACACCGGGATGTGCGAGTGCTCCCCGATCCACAGTGACTCGAAGCCGCGCTGCTCCAACTCGCCGGCCAGCACGTCGGGGCGCACGTCGTCGGGCGTGTTCATCGTGGTGAACCCGACGTGCATCGACGGCGAGTGTACGGCGGAGCACCCCCACGGACCGGCGTCGTGCTAGACGAGGAGCATGTCCGCGGCATCGAGCGAGATCACCTACGGGGTCGACGGCCCCGTGGCCACCGTCACCCTCAACCGGCCCCAGGCGCTCAACGCCTGGACCGACAAGATGGACGACCTGCTGCGTGACACGGTGACCCGCGCCGCCGAGGACCCCGCCGTCGTCGGCATCGTCATCACCGGTGCCGGGAGGGCCTTCTGCGCCGGCGCCGACATGGGCATGTTGCAGGGCATCCAGGACGTGGCCGCCGCCGGCGGTTCCAGCGAGGACAGCGGTCTCCGCCGACCAACCATGGCGTGACCCGCAGGGTGAGTTCGGCGGACGATTCACCTACCTGATGGATGTCGGCAAGCCGATCATCGCCGCGGTCAACGGGGCGGTGGCGGGCATGGCCTTCCCGCTGACGCTGTGCTGCGACCTCCGCGTGGTCAGCCCCAACGCGCTGTTCCTGACGGCCTTCACCCAGCAGCGGGCTGATCGCCGAGTGGGGGTTGAGCTGGTTGCTCCCCAGGGCCGTCGGGCCCGGCGCGGCGCTTGGACATGCTGTTCACCTCGCGGCGCGTGGGTGGCGAGGAGGCCTACCGTCTCGGCCTTGCCAACTATCTGGTCGACGCCGACGACCTCGTGCCGTTCTGCCATCGCTACGTCGCCCAGATCGCCGCGTCGTGCTCGCCCTCGTCGCTGGCGGTGATGAAGCGCCAGGTCTACCGCCAGCTGCACGCCGGCCTGGGCGCCGCCGAGCGCGAATCGCAGGCGCTGATGATCGACAGCTTCCAGCACGCCGACTTCGCCGAAGGGGTCCAGTCGTTCCTGGAGAAGCGCCCGCCACGGTTCAACCGCCTGGGTGGGTCGTCGCCCAGGCCGCAGTGACCTCCCCAGCGGTGGCCAGCGTGGCGATCATCGGCATGGTGTGGTCCAGGATCCACTGGCCGTACTCGGCGGGCACGGCGGCGACGGCGTCTCGAACCAGCACCACCTGGTAGCCGAGGTCGACGGCGCTGAGCGCCGCGCCCATGACCCCGACGTTCAGCGACACACCCATCAGCACGATGGTGCGCACGCCGAGGTTGCGCAGGATCGGGTCCAGTTCGGTGCCGGTGAACGGGGTGACCCCGTGCATCCGGGCGACGACGATGTCCTCCGGGCGCTGGTCGAGTTCGGCGACGATCTCGACGCCTGGGGTGCCGATGTCCACGGCGCCGGCGTGCCCCGCCGCCCGGCGCTTGGCGGTGAGGGCGACGATCCGGCAGTTCACGCTCTGCCCCAGCCCGTCTGGTCGCTCGGCGGCCACGGCGTGGACGACCCGCACCCCGGCCGACCTCGCCACGGCACACACCCGGCCGGCGCTTCCCAGCACCCCCAGCTCGGCCACCGCCTCGGTGAGCGCCGGGAACAGCGAGCCCGCGCCCACCACACCGACCTGCAACTCCATCGTCACCACGGCGGTGTGGCGTGGTTCGAGCAGCGCCCCGAGCCCGGCGTTCACGGCCGGCCGATGAAGTGCTCGCCGAACCACTGCAGGTAGTCGGCGGTGGCGGGCGCAGGCCCGCCCGGCCCAGCGACGGTGATCCACGTGCTGCCCAGTTCGGCGAGCTCGCCCAGTTGCTGGCGATGGCGTTCCACCTCGGTGCGCAGGCCGACCGAGTGGTCGGGGTACGGCACCACCAGGTCGAGTGCGGCGAACCGCTCGCCGGCCTGGTCACGCAGGTAGTCCAGCATCGGGCGGACCTCGGCGGCGCTGGACGCCACGGGCGAGCGCACCGCGGTGGCCATGGCTGGCGGTCCCACCAGCACCATCCACCCGTTGGCCCGCTGGGCGATGCGCCGCAGGGTGAGCTTGGAGTTGCCCCCGATCCAGATCGGGATCGGCCGCTGGGCCGGGGCCGGCAGGCCGATGGCGCCGCGACAGGAGAAGTGCTTGCCTTCGAAGTCAAACGGTTCGCCGGACCAGTGCAGCGGCATCACCTCGAGGGCCTCGTCGAACAACTCGTTGCGCTCGTCGAAGTCCACCCCGAGCGCCCGGTACTCGGGCTTCAGGTAGCCGGTGCCCACGCCGAGGATGAACCGGCCGCCGGAGACCCGGTCCAGCGTGGCCGCCGACTTGGCCAGTAGCAGCGGGTTGCGGTACGGCATCACGGCCAGGTACGTGAGCAAGCGCAGCCGGGTGGTCATCGCCGCCACGTAGGCCAAGCCGACGAACGGGTCGAGGCTCTGGTGCCCGCCGTTGTCGAGCCACTTCGCCGGTGGCGCCGGGTGCTCGGTCAGCGAGAACCCGTCGAACCCGGCCCGTTCGGCGATCACCGCCAGCTCGCCCAGTTCGCCGGCGTCGAGCATGTCCGCCGCCCGCCCGGTGACCTCCGGATACTGGAACATGAAGCGCATCTCGCTATCCAACCACGGCCCGGCCCGCCATCGCCGGGTCGTGGCGGCGACCGACCCGGCCGCGCCGGCGCCCGGGTCAGCCGTCGATCAGGCGTTGCAGCGACGGCCCGTAGAGGCGGGCGAGCCGCCCGGGCGGCAGGGCGGCCACCGGGTCCAGGCGCATCAGGTACCTGGCCGACATCAGGCCGATCAGCTGCGTCACCACCAGCGTGGCCCGAGCCCGCCGCTCCCGCCCGCCCAGCGCGGCGGTGAGGGCCGGCAGGATCGTCAGCCCGGCGATGGCGCCGAGGTCGAAGCTGCCTGGCGCGGCTGCGGCGCGCAGGAGGGCAGCGGCCGCGTCGGGGTGCTCGTCCCACGACACCGTGAGCCGGCGCACGAGGCGGGCGCCGAGGTCGGTACGTCCGCCGGCGAGTTCGGCGGTCAGCCGTTCGAGCGGGTTGAAGGGCAGATCCAGCGCCGCGGCCAGCAGCGCTGCCTTGTCGGCGAAGTAGTGATGCACGAGGCCCGAATCCACCCCAGCCTCGGCGGCGATGCTGCGCAAGGAGGTGGCGGCGAACCCGTCTGCGGCGAACCGTCTGCGGGCGGTGTCGAGGATCCGCCGGCGAGCGTCACCGCCGCCACCGGATGGCCTGCCGCGGCGCCTCACCGGCGGGTGACCGGCCGGGCCGGTCATGCGGTGGTCCGCCGGATGCTGACCGCCGACAGCGCCATGAAGACCACGAGGCAGCCCACCAGGACGGCAAGGTCGCGCGCCATCGCCCCGTTCAGCCCGGCCACCCTGGTCGCCTCGGTGAACGCATCCGTGGCGTAGGACAACGGCATCACGTTGGACGCCCAGCGCAAGGGGGTCACCAGCGTCTGGCGCGGCTGGAGGAGACCGCACAGCAGCAGCTGCGGGAACACCACGGCCGGCATGAACTGGACGGCCTGGAACTCGGTGGTGGCGAAGGTGGACATGACCAGCCCCATCGTGCTGCCGAGGAGCGCGTCGGCCAGGGCGAACACGACCACGACCCACGCGGTGCGTACGTGCAGCCCCAAGGGGCCGAGGGCGATGACCGACGTGGTGAGCGACTGGATCACCGTGACCAGGCCGAAGGCCAGCGCGTACCCGGCGACGAACTCACGGCGTTCCAGCGGCGTGGTGAGCAGCCGCTCCAGGGTTCCCGAGGTGCGCTCGCGCACCATCGTGATCGAGGTGACCAGGAACATCGTGGTGAACGGGAAGATCCCCAGGAACTGCGGGCCGACTCGGTCGAACAGCGGCCGGTCGGCGTCGTAGACGAAGCGGAACAGCGTGAGCAGCAGCGCCGGCACGGCGATCAGCAGCACCACGCTGCGGCGGTCGTGGGCCAGTTGCTGCAGAACCCGCCGCGCCGTTGCCATGAATTCGCCGAGTCATGACCGGGCCTCCTCGCCCTGGCGGCGGGCGAGTTGCAGGAATGCCGCTTCCATGTCCGCCTCACCGGTGTCGGCCAGCAGGCCGCCCGGGGTGTTGTCGGCCACCAGCACGCCTTCGCGCATCAGCAGGACCCGCTCGCACCGGGTGGCCTCGTCCATCACGTGGCTCGATACCAGCAGGGTGGTGCCGGTTGCGGCCATCTCGTGGAACAGCGACCACAGGTCGGCACGCAGGACGGGGTCGAGACCCACCGTTGGTTCGTCGAGCAGGTAGATCTGTGGGCGGCCGACCAGCGCTGCGGCCAGCGAGGCCCGCGCCCGCTGCCCGCCCGACAGGTCGCCCACGAGGTTGCCGGCGTGATCGCCGAGGTCCACCACGGCCAGCGCCTCGTTCACGGCGCCACGGTCGCTGCCGGCGAGATCGGCGAAGTACTGCAGGTTCTGGCGGATGGTCAGGTCGGGATAGACCGAGGCGGCCTGGGTGACGTAACCCACGTGGTGACGCAGTGCCGGCGAGCCGGCGCGCTCGCCGAGGACCTCGACGCTGCCGGTGACGTGGGCCTGCACCCCGGCGATGCTGCGGATCAGCGTCGTCTTGCCGCAGCCGGATGGGCCGAGCAGCCCGGTCAGGGTGCCGGTCGGGATGGTCACGCTGAGGCCGTGGATCACCTCGCGCTCGCCGCGCCGGACGCGCAGGTCTCGGACGAGGATGGCTGTCTGCCCGTTCATATATTCATCACATGCTGAATATATCTTCCCGACTCACGGATCGGGAAACAGAGCGGCGCGGTCACGGGAGCGGGGCGCCGCGGTGGCCGAGGCGGCAGCGAGGTCGGCGACCTACCGTATGGGTATGACCGTGTACGCCGCCCCGCTCGATGACATCCGCTTCGCCCTCGAACTGGTCGGGCTGGGCGCCCTGACCGAGCTGGACCACTTCGCCGAGATCGATGTCGACGCCGTTGACGGCGTGCTCGACGAGTTCGGCCGGCTGATGGCCGACGTGTGGGCGCCGACGAATCGCATCGGCGACCAGACCGGATCGTTCGTCCGTGGCGACGAGGTCGTCGTGCCCGCCGAGTTCCACGGGGCGTTCGCCGCCTTCGTGTCCGGCGGGTGGGGCTCGGTCCCGTTCGACGCGGCGTACGGCGGCGGCGGGTTCCCGTGGGTGGTCGGCATCGCCCAGCAGGAGATGCTGGACAGCGCCAACCTGGCACTGTCGCTCGCCCCGCTGTTGACCCACGGGGCCATCGACGCCATCGGCCACCACGGCACCGAGGAGCAGCGCGAGGTCTACATGACCCGGATGATCGCCGGCACCTGGACCGGGACGATGAACCTCACCGAACCCCAGGCCGGCTCCGACGTGGGAGCGCTGCGGACCCGGGCCATCGCCCAGCCCGACGGGACGTACCGGATCACCGGGCAGAAGATCTTCATCACCTGGGGTGAGCACCCGCTGACGGAGAACATCGTCCACCTCGTGCTGGCTCGCACGCCGGACGCGCCGGCCGGCACGAAGGGCATCTCCTGCTTCATCGTCCCCAAGTTCCTGGTGAACGACGACGGCTCGCTGGGGGAGCGCAACGACGTGCGCGTCGTGTCCGTGGAGCACAAGCTGGGGATCACCGCCAGCCCCACATGCGTGCTGGCCTTCGGCGACCACAGCGATGGCGCCATCGGCTACCGCATCGGTGAGGAGTGCGCCGGGATGCGGGTGATGTTCACGATGATGAACAACGCCCGCTTGGCAGTGGGGGTCCAGGGGCTCGGTCTGGCCGAGCGCAGCCTGCAGGCCGCGGTGGCGTACGCCAACGAGCGCCGCCAGGGGTACGCGCCCGGCGCCCCGAGGAACGAACCCTCGCTGATCGTCGAGCACCCCGACGTCCGCCGCAACCTGCTGACGATGCGGTCCATCACCGAGGCGATGCGCAACCTGTCATACTACACGGCCCAGCACGTCGACCTGGCCCGATTCGCCCACACCGCCGAGCAGCGGGCCGAGGCCCAGGAGATCCTCGAGCTGATGATCCCGCTCTCCAAGAGCTGGTGCACCGACGAGGGTGAGCGGGTCACCTCGATCGGCGTCCAGGTCCACGGCGGGATGGGCTACATCGAGGAGACGGGCGTCGCCCAGCTCTACCGTGACGCCAAGATCACCCAGATCTACGAGGGCACCAACGGCATCCAGGCGATGGACCTCGTCG
This sequence comes from Ilumatobacteraceae bacterium, assembly GCA_037045185.1. Classification (GTDB taxonomy): domain Bacteria; phylum Actinomycetota; class Acidimicrobiia; order Acidimicrobiales; family Ilumatobacteraceae; genus JAKOUY01. The sequence goes on along the minus strand of JBAOHQ010000001.1, from coordinate 224,540 downwards.
GGCGGAAGATGCCCATGGGCGCGGGCGCGGTGTTCACCGATCACATCGCCCGGATGCGGGCCACCGTCGGCGAGCTGGCCGCCGCGGGTGCGGATCTCGGCGGCATCGCCGCGGCCGTCGGCGCGGCCGTCGACGCGGCCGAATCCGTCGGGCTCGGGCTGCTGCGCGCCGACGCGGCCGAGGTGCTCGCCGTCGCCACGCCGTTCCAGCGGCTCCTGGCGCTCACCACCGCCGGTTGGCTGATGGGCCGCCAGGCGCTGGCGGCCGCGCAGGGCGCCGGGCGGGGTAGTTCGGACCTGCTGGCGCAGAAGCTGGTGACGGCCCGGTTCTTCGCCACCAACATCCTCGCCGAGGTGCACGGACTCGTCGGCCCGGCCAGCACCGGCGCGGCCGAGCTGCGCGCCGCCCGCTTCGGCTGAACTGCGCTCGTCCGGACGAAGCGCCGCTCACGGCGTGTCGAGTTCGCTGGCCAGGGCGAGCCAGCGTTCCTCGACCACAGCGATCTGAGCGTCCACCTCGGCCAGCTCCCGGCCCAGCGTGGCCAGCGCGCCGTGGTCGGTGGCGGCGGCGACGAGGTCACCGTGGAGGCGATCGCGCCGGCGGGTCAACACCGAGAGTTCCTTGTCGGCGTCGCGCATCAGCCGGTTGAGAGTGGACGGCGAGCGGGTGGTGACCGCCCGGCGGTCTCTCGGGCGTGGCGCAGCGGCCGCTGGCGACGGCTTGGGTTCGGTGCGCAGGTGGTGGGACCGTTCCCAGCCGCCGAACCCGCCCGGCACCCGCCGCCCCGGCGTGGTCTCGTCGATGGCCAGCACGTCGCTGACCGTTCGCTCCAGGAAGGCCCGATCGTGGCTGACCACGATCACCGCGCCCGGCCAGTCCTCCAGCACGTCCTCCAGGACGCGCAGGGTGTCGAGGTCCAAGTCGTTGGTGGGCTCGTCGAGCAGGATCAGGTTGGGCTTGGCCCGCAGCGTGAGGACGAGTTGCAGGCGCCGCCGCTCGCCCCCCGACAGCAACCCGATCGGGGCCCGCTGGGCGTCGGCATCGAACCAGAACCGTTCCAGGAACCGGGCGTCCTCCCAGTCGGGGCGCCGAGTCGGGCCGGCGACGGCCTGCTCCACCGTCATCGCCGGGTCGAGGTCGCCGCCGCGCTGGTCGAACATCCCGATCGCCACGGTGGCGCCGCGCCCGACCGAGCCGGTCAGCGGTGTCAGCCGACCACCGATCACGTTGAGCAGCGTGGACTTGCCCGCCCCGTTGGGACCGACGATCCCCAACCGCTCCCTGCGGTCGATGGACAGATCGACGCCGCGGAACAGCCACGGTCCCTCGCCGAAGCGGTGGCCGATGTCCGCCAGCTCGACGACGTTGTCACCGAGGCGCGGCGCGCCGAACGACAAGTCCAGCTCGCCCCGCCGGGCCGGCGCCTCCGGTCGACCCTCGACGATCGCCGTGGCGGCCTCGATGCGTGCCTTGGGCTTGCTGGTCCACGCCGGCAGCGCCACGGCGCAACCACTCCAGTTCGGTGCGCGCCAGGTTGCGGCGCACTTCCTCGCGTCGAGCCGCCCGGGCCTCGCGCTCGGCCCGGGCTTCGAGGTACCCGGCGTACCCGCCCTCGTGCACGTAGGCCCGGCCGCGGTCCAGCTCGACGATGCGCGTGGTGACCCGATCGAGGACGTGACGGTCGTGGGTGACGAGCAGCAGGCCGCCGCGGTGCGCCGCCAGCCGGCGTTCCAGCCACGCAATGGCGCCCATGTCGAGGTGGTTGGTCGGTTCGTCGAGGATCAGCAGGACGTCGTCGCCCGCCTCGTTGGGTGGTCCCACCTCCACCAGCGCCCTGGCCAGGGCGACCCGCTTAGCCTCGCCACCCGACAGCGTGGCCAGCCCAGAGTCGAGTCGACCGCCGAGGCCGAGGTGATCCAGGATCGCGGCGGCCTCCCACCCCGGCCCCACCGCCTCGCCGATCGTCGCCCCATGCAGTTCGGCGTCCTGGTCCAGCACCACGACGCGGGCATCGCGGCCACGGCGCACGGTGCCGGCCTCCGGCGTGCTCCGTCCGGCAAGCTGGCGCAGCAGCGTCGACTTCCCGCAGCCGTTCAGCCCCACGACGGCGATGCGATCTCCCGACGAGACCGTCAGCGAGACGCCGGCGAACAGCTCCCGCCCGGGGCGCGCCGCGGCAAGGTCGGCGGCGTCGAGCAGGATCATCGGCCAGCAGGCTACGGCCGCCCCTCCCCGTGGTCACCGGATCCCGCGCCCGGTGAGATGTTCGGTGACCACGAGGGGCGGGAGCGTAGGGTTCGCTGATGACCAGCGCGAACCGCCCCGTCACGCAGGCCCCGTCGGGTGACCTGACCACCTTCGCGGCCGACCAGTTCACCCACGGGGGCAAGACGTGGAGGGTCTTCCGCAAGGGATCCGGCCCGGCCGTGGTGGTGATGACCGAGATGCCGGGGATCTCGCCGATGGTGCTCGGGTTCGCCGATCGCATCGTGGATCTGGGCTGTTCGGTCGTGCTACCCGACCTGTTCGGGACGGCAGGCCGTGACCCGCTCGCCGGTAGCAAGGTGGTGAACATCGCCAGGGCCTACGCCACCATCGCCGCCACCTGCGTACGCCGTGACTTCACGGCGCTGGCCACGGGGCGGTCGTCCCCGGTCGTGGACTGGCTGCGGGCCCTGGCCCAGCACGAGCACGCCCGCTGTGGCGGCCCAGGCGTGGGCGCGGTGGGGATGTGCTTCACCGGCGGGTTCGCCCTGGCGATGGCCGTCGACGATCGGGTCCTGGCGCCGGTGCTCTCCCAGCCGTCGTTGCCGTTCGGGGTGACGAAGAAGCATCGGGCGTCGATCGACATCAGCGACCGTGACCTCGACACGGTGGCGGGCCGATGCGCCAACGACGGCCTGACGGTGGTCGGGCTGCGGTTCAAGGGTGACCCGTTCGTCCCCGAGGAACGCTTCGCCACGCTGAAGCAGCGCCTCGGTCCGGCCTTCGTCGCCATCGAGCTGGAGCAGGCCGACGGCAACCCGCGCGGCCCCCTGCCCAAGCACCACTCGGTGCTGACCGGCGACCTCATCGACGAGCCGGGTGAGCCGACCCGCGCCGCGCTGGACACGGTGCTGGACCTGTTCCGCACTCGCCTGCTCGGGGCGTCCCGCCCCTGATCCGTGGTCACCGGAACCCTCGTGTGGCGAGATGTTCGGTGACCACGTGGGATCAGGGCCGGCTGGAGCGGGTGACGGGAATCGAACCCGCATAGCCAGCTTGGAAGGCTGGAACTCTAGCCATTGAGCTACACCCGCGTGGGACGAGGAGCCTACCGGGTGATCCGACGCGGGCGAGGTGGTCGGCTACGGGCTGGCGTAGCGCACGGAGATGTCGCCGTCGTCCGAGACGAGCTTGATCGGGTAGGCGCTCGCTGGGTCGGTCGTGACCTTCGTTGCGATGTCGCCGGTGTCGGACTCGGCGCTCAACAGGTACGCCCTCCCATCCGGCGGTAGGACGACGTCGATGTCACCGGTGTCGGTGGACACCGTCAGGGTGGTGGGGGAGGCGTCGAAGGTGAGGTCCACATCGCCCGTGTCCGACGTGATCGAGATCGCACCGGGGCCGGCGGCGGTGGCGTTGACGTTCCCGGTGTCCGTGGAGATCGTCACCGTGTTGGTCGACCGGGACAGGGTGACGTCGCCCGAGTCGGTCCTGACCCGCACGGCGACATCGGACGGCAACTCGATCACGTACGACACGTCGCACCACGCGATCGACCACGTCGGACAGTCGGAGCTGACGGAGAGGACGCCGTCGGTGATGCGCTGGGAGTTCCTCGGCGAGCGGAGCCCCTCCTCGATCGTGGCGGTCACCGTGATCCGATCCCCGCTGCCGCCAACGAGGCGGACGTCGCCGCCGTCGGTGGTCACCTCCACCGACCGCACCGCGGCCGCCGGGAACTCGCGCCGATCGGTCGTGGTGCGGTGGGCCAGGAGGGCCACCGTCTGCAGGGCAAACCAGCCAACGGTGGCCAGGGCCAGCACGCCGCCGGCCATGAGCCAGCCGCTGCGCCGGCGCGGCCGCATCGTGGCGGTGGTGGTTCGTGGTTCGTCGAGCACAGTCATCGGTCACCCTTCATCCAGCGCAGCACGGCAAGGACGCGGCGATGGTCGTCATCGGCGGGCGCCAGATCCAGCTTCATGAAGATGTTGCCGACGTGCTTCTCCACGGCCTTGTCGCTGACCACCAGTTGGCGGGCGATGGCGGGGTTGCTGCGCCCCTCGGCCATCAGCCCGAGCACTTCTCGCTCGCGCGGCGTCAGCGTGCCCAGCGGGTCACGGCGCCTGGCCCTGGCCAGCAGTTGGGCGACGACCTCGGGGTCGAGGGCGGTCCCTCCGTCACCGACGCGCCGTGCCGCGCCGAGGAACTCGCTGACGTCGGCGATGCGATCCTTGAGCAGGTAGCCGAGCCCCGTCGTGTCGTCGGCGAGCAAGTCGGTGGCGTAGCGCTCCTCGACGTACTGCGACAACACCAGGATCCCCACCTTCGGCCACCTGGCGCGGATGGCGATGGCAGCCCGCAGACCGTCGTCGGTGTGCGTCGGCGGCATGCGCACGTCGACCACGGCCAGGTCGGGCTGGTGCCGTTCGACGGCGCTGATCAGTTCCACGGCGTCGCCCACGGTGGCGACGACCTCTTCCCCGGCGTCGGCCAGGATGCGGGTGAGCCCGGCGCGCAGCAGCACGCTGTCCTCGGCGATCACGATGCGCATGGCAGCTCCACGCTCACCGTGGTGGGTCCACCTGCCGGGCTGATCACGAACATGACGCCTTTCAGCGAGGTGACCCGGTCACGCAGGCCCTGCAAGCCGGTGCCGGCCGAGGCGTCGGCGCCCCCCACGCCGTTGTCACGGACCTCGATCACCAGCCGGTTTCCGGCCTGGGCGATGCTCACCGAGGCGGCCGCGGCCTGCGAGTGGCGGGTCACGTTGGTGAGCGCCTCGGCGACGACGAAGTATGCCGCGCTCTCAATTGCGGCGGGCAGGCGTCCGGGCACGTCGACGTCCAGGCTCACCGGCACCGAGCAGCGGGCCACCACGGCCGACAGCGCAGCATCGAGGCCGCGGTCCTGGAGGATCACCGGATGGATGCCGCGGACCAGATCGCGGATCTCGCGGAGCGCCCCCTTGGCCTCCTCATGCGCCCGGGCCACCAGTTCCCGTGCCTCTCCGGGCTCACCCTCCATCCGCTCGCGGGCCGCGCCGAGGTCGGCGGCCAGGGCGACGAGGCGCTGCTGGGCGCCGTCGTGCAGGTCTCGCTCGATGCGCCGGCGCTCGGCTTCGGCGGCGTCCACGGCGGCCGAGCGACCGGACTCGGCGTGGGCCACCCGTTGACGAAGGCCGTCCGGGCCCGGCCCGAGCAGCCGGTGGGCCATCGCCACCTGCAGGCGCGCCGCCAGCACGGTGACCCACGGCGCAACGATCGCCACCCCGACCAGTCCGGCAGCGCCCAGCCACGCCGTGTCGGCCCCCGCCGCGTCGAACAGGTAGAAGTGGGCGATCTTGTCCGGGTAGGCGTGGATCGTTGCCGGGAGCGCGAGGAGCGCGATCGAGCCGCCCCACACGGCGGCGACGACGGCGTAGGCAGTGGTTCCCGGGAGCATCAGCAGCGTCGCGTAGCCCACCTCACGCCAGCGTGGGCGGCTGGCCATTCGCTCGCGGATCCGTCCCCACCTGGTTCCCGCGGTCAGCGGCGCCACCGGGTCGGCGATGGCTCGCCCGTCGAATGCCGCGGCCCGGGCCCGCTCGACACTGGCGAACCAATGGGTCAGGGCGAAGACCAGGACGGCGACAGGCAGCCCGACCAGGGCCACGGGCATCAGCCCGACCGCCAGGAGGATGCCGGTCACTTCGAGGGTGAAGCCGACGATGCCCATCACCAGACTCAGGGCCACATGGCTCCCGGCGCGCAGCAGGTCGCCAGGATGCCGCCACGGGGCGAACAGCCCGCCACGGCGGGCCGTGGTCCGTTCGGCGTTCCCGCTGCGGGTGGGCATCGGGACCATGTTGGCAGGGCCGGCCATCCCCATCGGCGGCGCGTTCACGCCGTCGCTCCCTGGGCGTGCTCCTCGGCGCCGGCGATGGCCCGCAGGATGCTGACACCCGCGGCTCGGCGGGCAGGTCGAATGGCGGCGAGCACGCCGGCGACGATCGCCAGGCCGGCAACGATCGCCAAGGTGGTGACCGGGGCGGTGAACAACCCGAGTCCCTCCTGTACGGCCATCGCCCGCATCAGCCCCCACCCGCAGAACAACCCGACACCAATGCCGAGGAGGGCGCCGAACACGGCAACGACCACGGACTCGCGTCGGATCATCGATCGCACCTGGCGACGGCTCTGCCCCAGCGCCCGGAGCAGGCCGAGTTCCCGCGTCCGCTCGTGGATGGACAGCGCCAGCGTGTTGGCGATGCTCAGCACGGCGATCACGACTGCCACACCGAGCAGCCCGTAGACGAAGGCCAGGACCCCGTCGACATCGGAAGCGATGGACCGGACGTACTCCGAACGGGTCTGGGCCTCGGGCGCCGAATACGTCGTGGTCACCCGGTCGACGGCCGCTGCGCCCGCACTCTCGGACACACCGGGACGCAGGTCGATCAGCAGGGCGACGATCGGCATCGAGCGAAGGTGAGCGCGGGCGTCGGCGACGTTCACGACCACGTCGCCCATGGTCGAGCGGTCGCGGTAGATCGCCGCCACTCGCACCGGCACGCTGAATCCGTCGGGAAACGTGACCGTTCGGGACGACCCCACGGTGACGCCCATCCGGCGGGCGTACTGGGCACTGACGGCGATCGTGCCTGGGGTCATGGCATCCATCGAGCCGCTGGCGACCTGCACGTCCAGCAGGGCGGCCAGCGCCGGCGGGTCGACGATCGAGGCGAACTCATCCTGGTCGCCGACACGCACATTGCCCACGGCGAAGTTCGCCGTGCGGGCCACCTCGGGCAAGGCGGCGATCTCGGCGGCAGCGGTGGGGCTGACCCCGCCGGAGGACTGATTCCGCGTCGCCACCACCAGGTCGCCGCCGAAGTTGCGGTTGACCATCCGCTCGACGCTGGCGGTCAGCGACGCGCCGAAGGTGGCGAACAAGGCGACGACGGTCGTGCCGATCATCAGTGCCGCGGCCGCGTTGGCCGTCCGCCGCGGGTTGCGCACGACGTTCTGGCGGGCGATCCGCCCGGGCGCTGCCCGGCGGCGGCCGCCCGGTCCGGCCAGCACGGTAGCGGCCGGGCGGACCAGCGCGGGGGCCACGCCGAGCGTGCCGCCGATGGCGAGCAGCGATCCGCCGGCGGCCACCAGCAGGGCCGAGTCCTGCGTGCGCGTCGAGGCGATCACCACGGCAACACCGCCGCCGATGACCACCGTGCCCACGACGAGGCGCCAGCGGTTCATCCGCCGCGGCTCGGCCTCCGCCGAGCGCAGCGCTTCCACCGGGGCGGTGCGCGCCGAGCGGATCGCCGGGCCGAGGCTGGCCACCAGCGTGACGCCGATCCCGATGCACAGCCCGGTGACGATGGTCGACGTCTCCACGATGGTCTCCAGGCTGCCGAGATCGATCGCCCCGGTGGCGGCCATCACCCAACGCAGCAGGGCCGACAGGCCGTACCCGGCGGCCAGACCACCCAGCGAGGCGATCACCCCCACGGCGAGGCTCTCACCGAGTACCAGCGCCAACACCTGGCGGCGGCTGGCCCCCACGGCGCGCAGCAACGTGGACTCCCGGGAGCGCTGCGCCACGACGATCGAGAAGGTGTTGTAGATGCTCACCGATGCCACCACGACGGCGATGACCCCGAACGTGGTCAGGATCGCTCGGAACAGGTCGAGGAAGACACGGTTGGTGTCGTCGATCTGCTCGGCGGTCAACTCGGCGCCGGTGATCGCTTCCGTCCCCGCCGGGAGCGCAGCACGGATCGAGTCTCGCAGCGCCGCGGCGTCGACGCCCGGCCTGGCCGAGACACGGATCTCGTCGACCTGACCGGCGCGCAGGCCGGTGGACAGCAGCGTCACGGTGGCCTGCGGGGCGAGGGCGGTGAACGTCACCGGTCCCATGCTGTCCGACGTCCCGAACGTGGCGATCCCCACCACGGTGACCGGCACGGGATCGGGGAGCAGCAGCCGCGTCCGATCGCCGAGGGACAGCCCGGCCTCCCGGGCCGACCGGCGATCGATCACCACCTCGAATGGCTGCCCGGCAGCGACGTCACGCGGGGCGTGCCCCTCGGCCAGCCGATACGGGTTGAGCAGGTCGTCGTCCACCCAGTTGCCGGCGAACGTCGGTGGTCCGTTGCCACCGATGCGCGCTCCGTGGGGGTCGAGCAGTTGACCGTCGGTGAGCACGGCCGGGGCGACCCGGGCCACCCCGGGAACGGCACGGACGATGTCGGCGAGGGACTCGGCGATCGTGTCACGCAGACCGCCGTCGTCACTGCCGACCACGGTCGCGCTGCGGACCACGACGTCCGTGGCCCGGTTGGCCGTGTCGTACATCGCCGCGAAGCCACGCTCGACGGTGGACCCGAACGACAGTGCCGCGACGAGGAACGAGACACCGAGGAGCACGGAGGCGCCCGTGCCCAGGATCCGCCGCCTGCGGGCGCGGAGGTTGGAGAGAAGCGTGCGTACCGTTGGGTGACGTAACCGGTGACGAGCGGTCATGGTCAGCTCCCCAGCACCTTCAGGCGTTCGAGGACCCGCTCGGCGGTCGGGTTGCTCAGCCCGTCGACGATTCGGCCGTCGGCCAGGAACAGCACGTCGTCGGCGAAGGCCGCGGCCGACGGGTCATGGGTGACCATGACGATCGTCTGGCCCAGGGCGTCCACCGCGTAGCGCATGAAGCCGAGGATCTCGTTGCTGCTGCGCCGGTCGAGGTTGCCGGTCGGCTCGTCGGCGAAGATCAGCTCGGGCCTGCCCACCAGGGCCCGGGCCACGGCGACGCGCTGCTGCTGCCCACCGGAGAGCTGCGCCGGGCGGTGGCCGAGGCGGTCGCTCAGCCCGACGACGTCCACCACCTGGGCCATCCAGGCCCGATCGGGCGCGGACCCGCCGAGGCTCAGCGGCAGCAGGATGTTGTCGGCGGCGGTCAACGTGGGAAGCAGGTTGAACGACTGGAACACGAATCCGATCCGCTGGCGGCGCAGCGCCGTGAGCTGGCGATCGTTCAGCCGGCCGAGGTCCGTGTCACCGACGAAGACCTGGCCGCCCGTCAGGCTGTCGAGCCCGGCCAGGCAGTGCATCAGCGTCGACTTGCCCGAACCCGACGGGCCCATGATCGCCGTGAACCGGCCGGAGGGGATGGCCACGGACACGTCGTCCAGGGCCCGGACCTCGGTGTCGCCGCGGCCGTAGACCTTGGTGGCGTTCACCGCCCGAGCGGCGGTTCCGGCGGCGGTGGGTGAGGCGGCGTGGCGCGGCGAGAGCGTTGCGTGCATGCCAGCGAGTGTGCGCTCGCCGGCGCCGGCCGGCGATGGGGCCCACCGGTGTCTACCCGGTAGGGGAACCCCTACCCCCCGGCCGGTGGGTAGGGTCCGCAGGATGTGTCGCAACATCCGCACCTTGCACAACTTCCAGCCACCGGCCACGGCCGAGGAGATCCAGGCGGCGGCGCTGCAGTACGTCCGCAAGGTGTCCGGCAGCACCCGACCCTCGCAATCGAACCAGCACGTGTTCGACGAGGCGGTGGCCGAGGTCAGCGCGGCGACCAAGCGCCTCCTCGATCACCTCACCGCCCACGGCCCGGCCAAGAACCGCGAGGCCGAGGCCGCCAAGGCCAAGATCCGCTCGGCCAAACGCTTCGGTGGCGCCGCCTGACGGTCCCTCCCCGCCCACGTGGTCACCATTCGTCTCGCCCGGTGAGATGTTCGGTGACCACGGGAGTGGTCGGGCCGGGGCCGGGTGGGTCAGGGTTCCGGGCAGCCCTCGGGGATGACGGCGACGGGGCAGCAGGCGTGGTCGGCAACGTGCCGGCTGGTGGTGCCGAGGAACCGGGCCAGGGCGTTGTGCCCGCGGCGGCCCACCACCACGAGCCGGGCCGTCTTGCTGAGCTCTTCGAGGACGAGGTCCGCGGCGCCCAGTTCGGTGCGGCTGTTGACCACGCACCCGTTGGCGATCGCTGCGTCGATGTCGGCCTGGCAGGCGGTCATCGTCTCCTCCAGCCACGTCCGTGCCGCGGCCGACAGGTCGTCGTCGGCCGGGTAGGCCACCCCGAGCCCACCGGCGTCGAACAGCAGGGGGCGCTGCCAGCAGGCCACGAGTTGCACCTCGCACGGCGCCTTGGCCGCGGCGTACAGCGCCCAGCGCAACGCGTGCCGGCTGCAGTCGGAGCCGTCGATCCCCACCACCATCACGTTCAACCCGTTCGCTCCAGGCATGACGCACCTCCCGTCGCCATTGTGGTCAGCCACGGGCGCCGCCGCCAGAGTCGATCGGCCCGCCGCTAGCCTCGCCCCTGCGGGCGTCCGGGCGGACGTCGCGCACGAAACGGAGTACGTCATGTTTGCGGCACTCAGCGGCGTTCAGATCGCCGGGCTCGTCGTTCTGGGCATCCTGCTCCTGGCCATCCTGACCGGCCTGCGCCAGGTCAACCAGGGCACCGTCGCGGTCACCACCATCTTCGGCAAGTACCGGCGCACGCTGCGTCCGGGGCTAAACGTGGTGGTGCCCTTCGTCGAGAAGATCTTCCGGCGCATCAGCGTGCAGAACAAGGCCATCGAGCTGCAGTTCCAGGCGATCACCCAGGACCAGGCCAACGTGTACTTCACGGCGATGATGGTCTACGGGGCGATCAGCGAGAGCGAAGACACGATCAAGAACATCGCCTTCAAGTTCGTCAGCGAGAAGGACTTCCTGACCGCGCTCGTGCGCAGCGTCGAGGGCAGCACCCGCGGCTTCGTCGCCACCAAGAAGCAGGCCGAGATCCTCAGCCTGCGTGGCGAGATCGTGGCCGAGGTCAAGGAGAACCTGGACCACGTCATCGAGACGTGGGGGTACCACCTCATCGACTTGCAGCTCAACGACATCACCTTCGACCAGGCCATCACCACCTCGATGGCCCAGGTGGTGGCCAGCAACAACCTCAAGGCCGCTGCCACCAACGAGGGCGACGCGCTGCTCATCAAGCGAACCAAGGAGGCCGAGGCCGCAGGCACCGCGGTGCGCATCGAGGCCGAAGCCGAGCGGACGGCGGCCCAGCTCCGTGGCCAGGGCGTCGCCCTGTTCCGTGAGGAGGTCGCCCGCGGCCTGGCCCAGGCCGCACGGGAGATGGAGACGCAGAACGTCGATTCATCGCTGATCCTGTTCAGCATGTGGACCGAGAGCATCCGCCACATGGCCGAGAACGGCAAGGGCAACGTGATGTTCCTCGACGGATCGCCCGAGGGCATGCAGAAGCAGATCCGTGACCTGATGGCGCTGGAGACGCTGCACACCGGCAGTGGTGTGCCAAAGGTCAACCCGCCTGCCCGGCAGTAACCCCGAGGCCTCGTACACTGGGCCTCTATGTCACTTTCCACCACCCTGCCGGCTCGCTGGTATACCGACCCAGGGGTGTTCGAACGTGAGCGTTGGCCGATCTTCGGCTCCAGCTGGGTGCACGTCGCGTACGACTTCCAGCTTCGCAACAACGGTGACTACGTCACCGAGAACCTGGCCGGCTGGCCCATCTTCATCCGCCGTGGTGACGATGGCGAGCTACGCGGGTTCTACAACCTGTGTCCTCATCGCGCAGGCCCCATCGTGTGGGAGGGCAGTGGTTGCCGTCCGAACATGGTGTGCCGGTACCACGGCTGGGCCTTCAATACGGATGGGACGTTGCGCAACGCACGCGATTTCGGCTGCCCTGCTCCAGACAACATGGACCTCACGCCTATCCAGGTGGGGTCATTCCGGGGGATGGTGTTCGTCTGCCTGAACCCCCACGTCGCCCCACTCCACGAGTGGCTGGCGGCGTTCCCCGCCGAGATCGAGCAGTACCCGATCGAGTCGTACACCTTCCACAGCAAGTCCACGCGTGCCGTGGCCTGCAACTGGAAGACGTATGGCGACAACTTTCTCGAGGGGTACCACCTGCCCACGGTGCATCCGGCGATGAGCCGTGACGCCGATGCGCTGCACTACGAGGTGCAGTTCAAAGGCGACGACCGCTGGAACATCCACGTCATGCCACCGCGTGACGAGAGCACCTTCGGTGTGTTCGGCTACTTCTGGCCCACCTTCGCCTTCGACATCTTCCCCGGCGGGTTCGCCGTCGAGCGGTGGCTGCCCCGTGGGCACGGCCAGACGGAACTGATCTTCGAGTACTTCTTCGCCGACGACGCCGGGAACGTGGAGGAGACGGTGAAGTTCAGCGAGGAGGTCGCCGACGAGGACGCCAGGGTGTGCGAGCACGTCCAGCGCAACCTCGACGCCGGCACGTACGACGTGGGCGTGCTGAGCCCGAAGTGGGAGTACGGCCTGGAGGTCTTCCACCGCCTGGTCCGCACCGCGGTGGGCGACATCGACTGACGGCACTGCTGGGCTGACGCGGGTGGTGGGCCTCAGCCCACCACCCGCCCGCCGACCCACACCCGGGCAACCCGCCAGTCGGCCGTCCAGGCCACCAGGTCGGCTCGGCAGCCGACACGCACCTGCCCGATGTCGGCGCGCCCCAACGCCCTCGCCGGCGTGGCGGTGACGGCCCGCAGGACGAGAGCCGGATCGAGACCCAGCCCGATCAGGTTGCGCACCGACTCGTCCAGCACGGCCACCGCGCCGGCCAGCGTTCCGTCGGCCAGGCGCGGGGGAGCGGTCTGGTCTGCGGCGGTGACGGCGTCGGACACGACGGCGATGCGGCTGCCCGCGGCCGCGAAGGCCAGGCGCAGCGCGCCGGGTGCCACGTGGTGCAGGTCGGCGATCAGGCCGAGGGTCAAGCGCTCGTCGACCAGCGCCTGGCCGACCACGCCGGGTTCGCGGTGGTGGAGTGGCCGCTGGGCGTTGTACAAGTGGGTCACCAGCGTCGCCCCGGCGGCGGCAGCGGTACCGACTTGGTCGGCGGTGGCGTCGGTATGCCCGATCGACACCCGCACCCCGGCTGCGACCAGCTGGGCGATGGCCTCCAGCGCGCCCGGCAGTTCCGGCGCCAGCGTGACCATCGCCAGGGCGCCGTCCGTACCGGCAGCGCGCAGCAGGCCGGCGACATCGCCGCTCGTGGGGCTGCGCAGCACCGCCCGCGAGTGCGCGCCGGCGCGGCGGTCGGACAGGAACGGGCCCTCCAGATGTGCGCCACCCGGTTGGGCCACGGCGCGCCCGGCCAGATGGTCGCGGGCATGACGGACGGCCGCGACGAACCCGGCCATCGTTGCCAGGTCGGCGGAGATCGCCGTGGGGCAGAACGCGGTGACCCCGTGGCGCGCCAGGGTCGTCGCCACCGCCGACCACCCGGCGTCGTCGGCGTCCACCAGGTTGATGGGTCCGACCCCGTTGACCTGCAGGTCGATCATCCCCGCGGTGAGCGTCACGGCCTCGGTGTCGCCGGGCGCCGGGGAGATCCGCTTGACCAGGCCGTCGCCGACATCGACGGACACCGGCCCGGCCCAGCGTCCGTCCACGAGTGCCCGATCGGCGACGATCGTCTGTGTGGTGGTCATGGCGCGCATCCTAGAGCTCGACAACTTGATATAACATCCTGTCATCATTAGGGTACGGCTGACCGCGGAGTGGCGGTCGTACGGAAAGGGGAGACCATGACCATGTTTCGTCGAGGGCGGGCACTCGCTGCTGGCGTCCTGGCGGCCGGTCTGGCCCTTGCGGGAGGGGTCGCCTCGGCGACCACGCCGGCAAGTGCCGAGCCGGTCACGATTTCGTTCCTGACGCACTGGGGGCCCGACACCGTGGCCCTGTTGCAGGCGTCCGTGGACGCCTACCACAAGGACCATCCGAACGTGACGGTCGAGATCAAGGCCGTGCCCTTCGGTGACCTGCTCACCACGGTCCGGGCCCAGGCCGGCGGGTCGGCAGCGCCGACCATCGCCGGGATCTACGACCTGTGGTTGCCGGAACTGGTGCGCGACGGCATCGTCGCCCCGGCCCCCGACGCCGTGGCAACCGACGTCACCACGAACTGGGGCGCCAGCACCGCCTCGGCGGCCACAGTGGCCGGATCCGTCTACGGCGTGCCGAACGAGATCGACCTGTACTCGCTGAACTACAACAAGAAGCTGTTCACCGAGGCCGGCATCACCGCCCCGCCGAAGACCTGGGACGAACTGATCGCGGCCGCCGAGAAGCTCACCAAGCGCGACGGCGACACCATCACCCAGCAGGGCTTCGGGCTGATCAACTCGTGGGCGGCCGGCGTGGTGCACCCGTTCGCGTCCCTGCTGGCGTCCAACGGTGGATCGTTGATCACCGACGGCAAGCCCACGCTGGACAGCAAGCAGGCCACGGAGACGTTCGCGCTCATCGAGAACCTGGTGTCCGGGGTCAAGGTGACCGATCCCACCATGGGGACGGCGGACGCCAACACGGCCGGCCCGTTCCTGGACAACTTCGTCTCGGGCAAGACGGGAATGATCATCATGGCCAACTGGTGGGAGTCGGCACTGAAGGCCGGCATGGGTGACGACACCCTCGCCGACATCGGCACCGCCCCGATCCCGGTCGGCCCGAGCGGTGACGGCGCGCATTCCATCTCGTACTCGTGGATGACAGTGGTCAGCGCCAAGGCCAGCGCGGCCGAGCAGGCCGCGGCATGGGACTTCCTCACCTGGTTGAACGGACCGACGTCGGGCAAGGACGGCGCCTCGGCCATGGCCGACATCCTGCAGTCGATGGGCATCCTGCCGTCGCGCACGTCGGACGTCGCCGCCTACTCGACGAAGCTGACCCGCCCGTTCATGGAGGGCTACGTCAAGGAACTGGCCAACGCCAAGCCGTTCCCGATCGTGCTCGGAGGGCAGGAGTTCACCGAGGCCCTGCAGAAGCAGATCGAGGCCATCGAGTTCGGCCAGGCCAGCGCGGCAGACGCCCAGGCGACCGCGCAGTCCGATGCCGTGTCGATCCTCGAGCAGGCCAACCCTGGTGGGGCCACCACGGCCGGCACCACCGCTGGGACCACCAGCGGCTGACGATCCCATGACGCCGGGGTCGGCACGAATCCCCCTCGTGCCGGCCCCGCGTAGGGGATGATGCGCTCATGGGACGTCGCCACGCTCGACTCGGCCGGCAGTACGGCTGGACCGTGGCGTACCTGCTCCCCAGCGTCGGGCTGCTCACCACGTTCGTGCTGGTGCCCATCGGCCTGACGATCTGGTTGTCGTTTCACAACTGGTCGACCCAGACTCCGTTCGGTTCGGCGCGATTCACCGGATTGGCCAACTACCGCCAGCTCCTGGCCGATGGTCCGGTGGGCCGGGACTTCCGCCAGGCGTTGCGCAACACCTTCACGTACGCCGGGTGGTCGATCCTGCTGATCCTGCCCCTGTCGGTGGCGTTCGGTCTGTTCATCCACCGCGTGGCGATCCGCGGCAGCGGCGTGCTGCGTGCCCTGCTGTTCAGCACCTACATGGTGCCCACCATCGCGGTGGCGCTGGTGTGGTCGAAGCTGTACTCGCCCAGCGAGGGGCCGTTCAACCAGATCCTGCAGTGGCTCGGCGCCGATCGCCAGAAGTGGCTGTCGTCGCCCGAGACGGCCCTGCGCTCGCTGGTGCTGCTCAACGTGTGGCAGCAGGTCGGCTACTTCACCGTGCTGGTGGTGGCCGGCCTGACGCAGATCCCCGACAGTGTCTACGAGGCGGCAGCGCTCGACGGGGCCCGCGGCCCGCGCCTGCTGTGGCGCATCACCCTGCCGCTGCTGCGCCGGACACTGCTGTTCAACGTGGTCATCGCCCTGATCAACGCCATCCAGGTGTTCGAGCCGGTGGCTGCGCTGACCCAGGGTGGACCCGTCGGGTCGACCAACGTGTTGACCTACCACATCCGCCGGGTCGGTATCGAGCGATCTCAAGGAGGCTTGGGCTCGGCGATGGCGGTGTCGTTGCTCCTGGCGCTGGTTGCCGCGGTGAGCCTGGTGTTCGCCATCAATCGCCGGGGGTACGACGCATGAGGCCGCGCTCGGCGCGCCACGGCTGGCTGCGCAGTTGGGGGTTGGGAACGGTGCTGGTCGCCTGCTGCGTCGCGGTCGCGTTCCCGCTGGTGTGGATGGTACTGAGCAGTGTGAAGACGCCCGCCGAGTCGATGCGCACCCCGCCGGTGTGGTTCCCGGCCAAACCGTCCCTGGCGGCCTACCGCACCGTGGCCGACGTGGTGGGCGTCGCCAGGAGCTTCCGCAACTCGGCGATCATCGCCGGGGTGACGACGCTCGGGATCCTCGTCACCAGCCTGATGGCCGGGTACGTGTTCGCCAAGTACCAGTTCCGCGGCCGGAACGCGATCTTCGCCCTCGTCGTGGCAACCATGTTCCTCCCGCCGATCGTCACGCTGATCCCGCTGTACCGGATGGTGGGCTGGATGGGATTCGACGGCCGGCTGATCGGCGTCATCGTGCCGAACCTGGCCAACGCCTTCGGCATCTTCCTGATGCGCCAGTTCATCAAGGGTGTGCCGGACGAGTTGATCGAGGCCGCCCGGCTGGACGGCGCCTCCGAACTGAGGATCCTGTTCCGGGTGGTGGCGCCGACGGTCACCCCGGCCCTGGCGGCCCTGACGCTGTTCGCCTTCGTCTACCACTGGAACAGCTACCTGTGGCCGCTCACCGTGCTGCAGGGCAACACCGACCAGTACCCCATCGTGCTCAGCCTCGGCCGCCTGCTCAGCTACACCCGCTCGGCGCAGAACACCAACCAGGTGATGGCCGGCGCGGCGCTCGCCGTGCTGCCTCCGCTCGTGCTGTTCGCCGTCCTGCAGCGGTACTTCGTGCGCACCATCGCCAGGACGGGGTTGTCCGGATGAGCGCTGTGCCTCGCCTGGCGCCCGTCGCCGGCATCGATCTCGGTGGTACCAACATCCGCGTCGCCGTGCACGATCCGACTGGCCCCCCGCTGCCCACCGGGTCCGCCGGGGTCACCAGCGGTCCGGCGCCGCGTTCGCTGGAGGAGCTGCGTGACGTCATCGGACGCCTCGGCGCGCAGAGCCTGGGCGGTGTCGGGATCGCCATTCCCGGGCTGGTCGAGGCGACGACGTGCCGCTGGGTACCGAACCTGGCCTACCTCGACGGCGTCGATCTGGCGGCCGAGGTCCGGGCCGCGACCACGGAGGCGATGCCAGTCGCCGTGGGCAACGACGCCCACCTGGCCCTGCTGGCCGAGGCCCGATGGGGGGCGGCGGCGCGGATGACCGACGTGATCCTGCTGGCCATCGGCACCGGGATCGGTTCGGCGGTGCTGGCCGGCGGCTCGATCGTCCGTGGCAGCCGCGGCGCAGCGGCCTCGTTCGGCTGGGCCTGCGCTGACCCCGACGACAGCGGCGATGCCGTGCACGGGTGGCTGGAGCGGCATGCCTCCGGGAGCGCACTCGACCGGGTGGGCGCCCGCTGGGATCCGCCGAAGTCTGGGGCCGAGGTCGTCGGCGCGGCCCGCGGTGGTGACCGGACGGCCGCTGGCGAGCTGGCGCGCCTCGGCGCCACCCTGGGGACGGTGCTCGCCGGCGCGGTGGCGTTGCTCGATCCGCAGCTCGTGCTGGTGTCCGGGGGACTGGCCGACGCGCTCGACGTCGTGATGCCAGCGCTGCGCGAGGCCATGGAGCGCCAGCTGCCCGCGCACCTGCGTCAGGTGCCCGTCGCCGCCGCGCACTTCGGCAGCGGTGCCAGCCTGCGCGGCGCCCTGCTGGCGGCGCGCACAACCACGACCTGGTGGGAGGTCAACCGATGACAGCCGTCACGCCGCCCCTGGTGGCAGTCCCGCTCGCCACGTTCGACGCCAGGCCCATCAGCCGGCCCAACCGCCGCCGGCCCGAGCCGCTGTGGCACCAGGTGGAGCAGTCGATCCGCGAGGCGATCACCTCGGGCGCGTGGGCGCCGGGTTCGCAGCTGCCTGGTGAGGAGGCCCTGTGCGTCCAGCTCGGGGTGAGCCGCATCACCATCCGCCACGCCCTGGCCAACCTGGTGAATCAGGGCCTGCTCCGGCGTGAGCACGGCCGGGGGACGTTCGTCCGCTCGGCCCGGCTGGTGGCCGGGGCCCGCGGCCTGACCAGCTTCACCGAGGAGATGGCTGCGCTGGGGATGGTTGCGACCACCACGCTGCTGGGCGTTGGCGTGGCACCGGCCAGCCGCACCGTGGCCGACGCGCTGGAGATCGACGGCGATGCGCCGGTCATGCAGGTCCGCCGCCTGCGCCTCGGCGACGGTGAGCCCATCGGTGTGCAGACCGCGCACCTGCGGCTGGATCGGGTCCCCGGTCTCGACGCCGAGACGCTGGGCGACAGCTCGCTGTACGACGTCCTGCGGGAGCGCTACGGGATCACGCCCGTCGTCGCCGACGAGACCTACCGCGTCGCCACGGCCGGTTCCGAGGCCGCCCTGCTCCTGCATGTCAAGCGGGGCGTGCCCGTGTTCATGGTGACGCGCATCACCAGCGACGAGCGCGGCCCGTTCGAAGTGACCACCTCCACCATGCGCGGCGACCGGTACGAGATCCGCTCGACGCTGCGCCTGTAATCCCTATCTCACGCAAGGAGCACCCATGACCACCCAGTACCTGTCCCGCCTCGCCGGTCTGTTGGAGCGTGCCGAGCACGTCAACGAGATCACCTTCGACGCCGTCAGCGAACGCTTCGCCGACACGTTGGCCGCGGGTGGCCTCGTCCATCTGTTCGGCTCCGGGCACTCGGTGCTGCCGTGCCAGGAGGCGTTCCCGCGCTACGGGAGCTACGTCGGGTTCAACCCGCTGACCGATCCCCGGCTGATGTGGCACGACGTACTGGGCACGGGCGGCGTTCGTGAGCTGTTGTGGCTGGAGCGCACCGAGGGATACATCGCCAAGTTTCTCGATCAGCAGCCGCTGAACCCCGGCGACTGCCTGATCGTGTTCAGCCACAGTGGCGGGAACGCCGCCGGGATCGACGCCGCCCTGTACGCCCGGGAGCGGGGGCTGTTCGTCGTCGCGGTGTCGAGCGCGGCGATGCGTGACCAACCGTCGAGTCACTCGTGCGGCAAGCGCCTGCCCGACGTGGCCGACGCCTTCCTCGACACCTGCTCACCGGTGGAGGACTCGATCGTGCCGGTCGAGGGGTGGAGCCGCCCGGTGGCGGGTTCGTCGACGGTGATGGCCATGGCGCTGACCCACGAGCTCATCGCCCGCACGGCCCAGGCCCTGGCGCGGCGCGGCGTGGAGCTGCCCACGTTCGCCTCGCCCACCATTCCCGGGGTCACCCTCGGTGACACCGACCGGGTGTACACGGTGTACCGCCAGCGGATGCTCGACGCCTACCAGCGTCACCTCCCCACGTTCCGCGCCTCGATGGGCGCCTGACCGTGCCGCTCGGGACGGCCATGGCCGGCGAGCTGGCCGAGGGGCCGGAGGTGATCCGCTGCGTCCTCGACGGGGTGCCCGCCTGGCGTGAACGTGTTCGCGCGCTCGTCGACCCCCTGCCCGCCGGCGTGGCGATCACTGCACGCGGCTCGTCGGATCACGCCTCGGCGTACGGCCGGTACCTCCTGGAACAGGCCCTGCGCGTGCCCACGTGGTCCACCGCGCCGAGCCTGGTCACCCGGTTCCACGCCGACGTGGACATGCGCGGCGTGCTGGCCATCTCGGTGTCACAGTCCGGCCGGACGCCCGAGATCGTGACGGCCACCCGCCGCTACGCCGAGCTGGGTGCCGCCACCGTGGCCATCACCAACGACCCGGGCAGTGACCTGGCTGGCGTTGCCGGATTGACGATCCCGCTGCACGCCGGTCAGGAGGTGGCGGTGCCGGCCACCAAGACGTTCACGGCGACGCTGGCCGTGTTCGCCGCGCTGGGCCAGGTGATGGCCGGCGACGGCCGCTTCGCCCTCGACGGCGAGTCCGTGGTGCGCGCCGCGGAGGACGCCGTCACCGATCCGGGTGGCGTCGACGAGGCCGTTGCCCAGCTGGCAGGGGACGATGTCATCGTTCACCTCGGCCGCGGCTATCTGCTCCCGCTGGCGACCGAGACGGCGTTGAAGATCACCGAGACGTGCGCGACGGCGAACCTGTCGTGGTCGACGGTGGATTTCCGCCACGGGCCGTATGCGCTGTCCAGGCGGCCCGGTCTGGCGGTCGTGGTCCACCACGCCACCGGGGCGGTGACAGCCGATGCCCAGTCCATCGTTGCCGACCTGGTGGGCGCCGGGGCCCGGGTGGTCACCGTCGGTGACCGGCTGCCCGGGTCGATCGCTCACGTCCAGGTACCGGGGGCCCTGCCCGAGCACGCCCAGCCGCTGGTTCACGCCATCCGCGTGCAGCAGCTCGCCCTGGGCTTGGCGAGGGCGCGGCATGCCGATCCGGATCATCCCTCCGGCCTCCACAAGGTCACGCCGACGTCATGAGTTCGGTCACCTTCGATCACGTCAGCCGGCGGTTCCCCAGAACGGACCGCCCCGCCGTGGACGACTTCAGCCTGGAGATCGCCGACGGAGAGTTGCTCGTGCTCGTCGGCCCGTCGGGGTGCGGGAAGTCCACCTGCCTGCGGATGCTCGCCGGCTTGGAGGAGGTCTCCTCCGGTCGGGTGTTCATCGGCGCCGACGATGTCACCGGCGTCCTGCCGCGCGATCGGGATGTCGCCATGGTCTTCCAGAACTACGCGCTGTACCCGCATCTCACCGTTGCCGAGAACATGGCCTTCGCCCTGCAGATCGCCCGCACGCCGCGAGCCGAACGCCGCGCCAGGGTTCTGGAGGCGGCCCAGATGCTGGACCTCGAGCCGTACCTGGACCGCCGCCCGGCGCAGCTCTCCGGCGGGCAACGCCAGCGGGTGGCGATGGGCCGGGCCATCGTGCGCCGTCCGGCGGTGTTCTGCATGGACGAGCCGCTGTCGAACCTCGACGCCAAACTGCGCGTCCAGACCCGCCTGCAGATCGCCATGCTGCAGGAGCGGCTGGGCATCACGACGCTGTACGTGACCCACGACCAGGTCGAGGCGATGACCATGGGCGATCGCATCGCGGTGATGAAGGACGGCGTGCTGCAGCAGGTCGATGTCCCGTCGGCGGTGTACGACCGGCCGGTCAACTCCTTCGTCGCCGGCTTCATCGGCTCGCCGGCGATGAACCTGTTCGATTGCCGGGTCGACGACGGGCACGCGTTGGTGGGTGACGGGCGGATTCCGCTGGTTCGCACCGCGGTCGACGCCTCGATCGGGCGGGTCACGGTGGGCATCCGGCCCGAGCACTGGGTGATGTGCGCCCACGGCGACGGGGTCGGTCTGGAGGCCGTGGCCGTCGAGGACGTCGGCTCCGACACCTACCTCTATGCCCGGCTGGCAGGCCACGAGCCGACGGTGGTGGTGCGGCTGCCGGCCCGGGCCTCGGTCGCCGCCGGGCAGCGCGTCCGGGTCAGGCCGGACCTGGATCAGATGCACCTGTTCGACTCGACCACGGGGCGGCGCAGCATCGGCTAGGACCGCACCCCCGGCTACGGTCGAGTCGTGAACGGACCCCCCGACTCGCCCGGTGCCGGGATGCCAGGGTGGATGCGCGGCGCCACCGAGGACCCTGACCGACCACTGCTGGCGGCAGCGACGGTGGTGGTGTTGCGTGACGCCGAGCCGGGTCCGGAGATCCTGATGCTGCAACGCAGCTCGGCACACGTGTTCGGCGGGATGTGGGTGTTCCCCGGCGGCAAGGTGGAGCCCGAGGACCTCGCCGCCGTCGACGGCGACGAGGTCGGCGCAGCGCGTGTGGCCGCGGTCCGCGAGTGCGAGGAGGAGGCCGGTCTGGTGGTCGACGTGGACCGGCTGGTGACGCTGTCCCACTGGGTCCCGCCGGTCCAGGCCCCGAAGCGGTTCAGCACCTGGTTCTTCCTGACCGCCGCGCCGGAGCGCCACGACGTGCTGATCGACCACACCGAGGTCCAGAACCACGTCTGGACACCGGCCCAGTCGGCGCTCGACCGGTGCGCCTCCAAGGAGATCGAACTAGCGCCGCCCACCTGGATGACGCTCGCCGCGGTGACGGCCTTCGACCGGGTCGCCGACCTGCTGAGCTTCGCCGCCGGGCAACCGCCGCAGTACTTCGCCACGCGCATCCTCCGTGACGGTGACGTCCCGGTCAGCCTGTGGCACGGCGACGCGGCGTACGAGACCGGCGACCTGACGCTGCCCGGCGGACGCCGCCGGCTGCGCTGGGATCCCGCCGGGTGGGTGCTCGACGGCTCTGCCTGGGGCGCGCCACCGCCACGCTGACGGGGCGCCGTCCGACGAGTTGGCGGTTCAGGCCACCGCGTGGTCGACGCGCAGGCGGGTCAGCTTCAGGCGCTTGATGCGCCACTGCCCATCGGTCTTCTCGTAGGTCTCGTGGTAGTGCCCGTAGCCGTGGAGATGGCCCAGTGGTGAGCCCTGCGGGAACCACAGGTGGTCTTCCATGGCCCAGACGCCTGTCGCGGACGTCTCCGACTCGAGGGTGATCTCGGGCATGTGCCCGTGATGGACGGTCACGACCCCGGCCAGCATCGGGGTCAGCATGCCGAGGAAGGTGTCGACGCCATCGAACGTCCCGGCGCCGTCGTCGGTCACGTCGACATGCACGTCGGGCGAGAACACGTCGCGCATCGCCTCCCAGTCCTTGGTGTCCATCGTCCGGAAGTACCGGGCCTTGAGCTGCTTGATCGCTTCGATGTCACCGCTGTGGTCGTTCACGTCGTCCCTCGGTTCACGGTCGCCGACAGCCGCGCCGCTGCGGCGTCGGATACGGGCATGGTGCTCGGCGATCGGTGCGGCGAACGAACCGTGCGTGATCACGTGCCTCGCCGGCCAGCACGGCGCCGATCGATCGGGCCACGGCGTCCGCGCTCCGCGTGGGCGGCGTGCATCAGGCGCCCAGTGGCGCCCAAGGACCGACGCCGCCGACACGGTCGACGGCGATCCGGGTCACCACTCCCGCCGGAGGGTTGTCCATCGGTGGGAACGTCACGTCGGGGCCGAGATAGACGGCAGCCAGGCGTTGCAGAAGTTCGGGCGCCCCGCCGTCGGTGATCCGCGCCCGCCCGTGAACCACGAGGTACTCGTCCAACCCGATCGGGTTCCGGCCTCCCGTCACCAGCGACACCACCACCCGCGGGTCGCGCCGCATGTTGCGCACCTTGCGATGCTCACCGAGATGACCGCAGACGATGTCGTCGCCCTCGACTCCGATCCACACCACCGTGACCTGGGCGCTGCCGTCGGTGTTCAGCGTGGTCAGATGGGCGAGATGCCCGGCCTCCAAGACGGCACGAACCTCGTCACTGATATCGCTCATCGGTCTCCTCGCTCTCCTGGTCGTGGTGGCTACGCTGCGTCGATGCCCGAACCCGGTGCACGATCACATTGCGCACCAAGGACATGGTGGATAGTAGATTGTTGACCGTACCACATATCTGTCATGAGTGACACGGCGCCCGGCCAGCGGTCGGACCTGCCGACCTCCCTGTCGTCGCGGCTGGGGTTCATGCTGCAACGCGCCGCTGGCGCCGCCGGGCGGGTCGCCACAACCAAGCTCCAACCACTCGGGATCGACCCACGCCACCATGCCGTGCTCGCGTTGATCGTCGAGCTCGGTCCGCTTTCGCAGCAGGACCTAGCCGACCTGCTTCACGTCGATCGCTCCACCATGGTCGCCCTCATCGACGACCTCGAGTCGCGCCGCTACGTCCGCCGCCAGCGCAGCCCCCATGACCGGCGGGCCTACGCCATACATCCCACCGTCGCCGGCAAGACCGCCCAGACCCGAGCCGCCAAGCTTCTCCAGCAGTGCGAACGGAGCTACCTCGCCGCCCTCACCGGTGACGAACAGGACCTGCTGTACGAACTCCTCGCCCGCCTCATCTCCACCAACCCAGCCGACTGAGCAGCGACTCCGCCGACCACCTGGCCCACCACCCCGCCCAGCCATCGAGGAATCGCCACCCGTCCACGCCGCGTCGCGTCGATACAGCCGTATCGACGCGCTCCAGCCGGCCGGGAGGTGAGCGCGACGTCGCTGGTCGGGGAGAGGAGACTCGAACTCCCGGCCTCCTGCTCCCAAAGCAGGTGCGCTACCAACTGCGCTACTCCCCGGCGGTGACCGAGCCTACCGGCCCGCCGAAGGACCAGGGGAGAACGACGGAGCCCGCCGGACGTGACGCCCGGCAGGCTCCGTTCCCCCGATTAGGCCGGGCCAGGCCGTTGGATCAGCGCTCGACGATCAGCGCGGTGACCATGCCGAACATGCCGTTGGGGCCTTCGGCGTGGTTGAGGATGTGGCAATGCCAGGCCCACACGCCCGGGTCGGTTCCCTTGTACAGCACGGTGTAGCGCTCACCGGGGGAGACCCAGAACGTGTCGCCGGGGATCGGCGCCGGCATCGGCTTGCCGTCCTTGGCGATGACCCAGCCCATCGGCTGGTGGAGGTGCATCGGGTGACCCATCAGACCCTCGTTCTGGTAGGTGACCTCCATCACCTGGCCGATGCGCAGGGTGTAGGGCTCGGTGGCGGGGAAGCTCTTGCCGTTCAGGCTGAGACCGATCACGCCGGCATCGTTGAGCACCATCGTGACCCGCTTGTCGACCTTGGTGTAGCCGAGGTCCTGCAGCATCTGCGGAATGGGCATCTCGCCGACCAGGATCGAGCCGAACATGCCGTTGGGGATCTGCTCTTGAGCGTTGTGGTGCGAGTGGTAGATCCCGTTGCCGTCCTCGAGGATCTGGAACTTGTACACGAACGTGCCGCCCGGCTCGGTGGGCGGCTGGGTGTAGGGGTCCACGCCGTCCATGCCGTTGGGCACCCGGATGCCGTGGAAGTGGATCGACGTGGACTGCGGCAGGTTGTTGGTGAAGTTGACCTGGACGTAGTCGCCCTTCTTCCACACCAGCTCCGGACCGGGCACGACGCCGTTGTAGGTCCAGGCCTTGACCGTCTTGCCGGGGGAGACCTCCCAGTCGACGATCTTGGCCTCGAGGTCGTACACCTTGGTCTCGTGACCGTCGATGGTCTCGATCGTGGGCTCGAGGATCTTGCCGCCGATGCCCTCGGTCTTGGCCGGGTAGGCCTGGGCCACGGCCAGCATCCGGGCATCCATCGCCGCGTTCTGCGCCGGGGTCATGGTGGCCCCGTCGACTGCGTGGGCGCCGGTGTCGGTTCCGGCTGCGACGGCCTCACCGCCGCCAGAACCACCCACCGAGATGGTGCCGGTCATCCCGCTGTCGGCGTGGCCGGGGATCTCGCACAGGACCTCGTACGAGCCGGCGGCGTTCTTGCCGACCTTCAGCTCGCCGGTGGCGCCCGGCTGGACGTCCTCACTCTTCAGCCCAAGCTGAGGGATCGACAGGTTGTGTGCGGCGGTGCCGCTGTTGACGATCTTGATCGTCCCGCCCTCGGTGGAGATCGACAAGCTGTTCGGCGAGAACTTGAACTCGGTCACCGTGACCGTGACCGAGGTGGCGCCCCCGCCGCCGCCCTCGCCTGCGGCGGATCCGCCCGAGGTGTTGTTGTCACGCAGGCTGAACAACCCGACGAACAGGGCGCCGACCGCCACCGCGAGGGCCAACCATCCGAGAACCGACCGATCTTGACGTTGCATGGAACTAAGCATGCCCGCCGAACGACTATAACTCCAAGCGGAAGTGCGCTCCCTGGGAGACGAATCGCTAGCCGCTGCCGTGCGCCGGCGCGGTCCAGACCAGCTCCGTGCCGCCAGAGGGCCGGTTGGCGATCTCGCAGTGTCCCCCCAGCAGCTCGGCGCGGTGGCGCAGGTTGCGCAGCCCGTTGCCCCGCAGGACCCGCTCGGGGTTGACCAGGCCGCGGCCGTTGTCGGTGATCCGCACGGTGATCCACTCGCCGGCGGAGACCTCCACGTGGGCCTCGGTGGCGGCGGCGTGGCGGGCCACGTTGCCGAGGGCCTCGCGCATGCTGGCCACCATCTCGACACGCACCTCAGGGGTCAGCACGGCTTCCAGCGGGCCGTCGATGCGCAGGTGCGGGGTGAACCCGAGCAGCCGGGAGGACTGGGCGATGAGGATGCCGAGCTCCTGGCCGAAGCTGCCCTCGCGGTGGGCGGCGCCGAGGGTGAACACGGCGGTGCGGATCTCCCGGATCACCAGGTCGATCTCGTCGACGGCGTTGCCGAGGCGTTCGGCGGTGGCCGGTTCGGCGCGCATCCCGGCGGCCTGCAACTCCAACCCGAGACCGAACAGGCGCTGCAGCACGGTGTCGTGCAGGTCACGGGCGATGCGCTCGCGCTCGCGGGCCAGGAGCACGACCTCCTCGCTGAGCTCCAGGCGATCCTTGATCTTCACCCGCTCGGTGACGTCACGGATCACGGCCATGTAGTCACCGGACCCGTCGATGGCGTTCAGGGCGATCTCCACCGGCACGAGCACCCCGTCGGCACGCGCCAGCGTCAGCGTCGTCGACGCCGACATCGGCCGCTCCACCCGCTCCCGCTGGGCGTCCATGCGCAGGTCACGGTGGCGCTGGCGGGCCTCGATCTGGACGAGCTCGTCGACGCGCAGCCCGACGAGCCGCTCGTGCGGGTACCCAGTGAGCGCCACGGCCGCCGGGTTGGCTGCGGCCACCACACCGTCGTCGTCGATGACCAGCACCCCGTCGGGGTTGACGTCGAAGACCCGCCGCAACAGCGCCGGCTCGAGCCGGATGTGCGCCTCGAACGGGAGCGCCAGGTCGAGGGGGCGAGGGTGCGGTGCGTCGGCCACGACAGGACAGTAGGCCAGGTGACAGGGCCGAACGGCCCTTTCAGGGGGGTAGGGCAGGTGCGACACTGAGCCAATGATCAATGTCTTCCTCGTCGATGATCATGAGGTCGTCCGTCAGGGCGTGCGCGCCCTGCTCGAGGCGTCCGGCGAGATGGAGGTCGTGGGCGAGGCAGCCAACGTCGAGCAGGCGCTGCAACGGATCCCGGCCGTGCGCCCCAACGTGGCCGTGCTCGATGTGCGCCTTCCCGACGGGACCGGGGTGGAGTTGTGCCGTGAGCTGCGCAGCAATCACCCGGAGATCGCCTGCCTGATGCTCACGTCCTACAGCGACGACGAGGCCCTGTTCGAGGCCATCGTTGCCGGCGCGTCGGGCTACGTGCTCAAGCAGATCCGCGGCAGCGAACTGGTCACCGCGATCCGCCGGGTGGCAGCGGGGGAGCAGCTGCTCGACCCGGCGGTGACCGGCCGGGTGCTGGAGCGGCTGCGCCGCCCACCGGAACTCGACGACCGCATCGAGCGGCTCACCGAGCAGGAGCGCCGCGTTCTGGATTTGATCGCCGACGGCCTGACCAACCGCCAGATCGGCGAGGCCATGCACCTGGCCGAAAAGACGGTGAAGAACTACGTCAGCAACATGCTCGCCAAGCTCGGCATGGACCGGCGCACCGAGGCTGCCGTGTTCGCCGCCCGGCTGGAGTTCGACCGCGAGCACCAGCACCGCCGCTCCGATTGACCCCGACTGACGCTGACGCTGAGCGGTCGGCGTCACCCGGTCAGCGGGCCAACCGCTCCACGACGTCGAGCAGCCTGGCCACGTCGTCGGCCTCCACGTAGCGGGCCAGCCCGACCCGGACCACCCCACCGGTGGTCGACACGCCCAGCTGCTTGGCGACCTCGACCGCGTAGTTGTCCCCGTCCCAGGCGGCGATGCGCTCGGCCGCCAGCGACTCGCACACCGCCGACGGCGTGTGCCCGCGCACCGTGAAGGCCGCGGTGGGGGTCCGCCCGGCCAGGCCAGGCACGCCGTACACCGTCACCCCGTCGATCGACTGCAGCCCCTCCAGAAGTGGGGCGAAGATCTCGGACTCGTCGGCCTCCAAGCGGTCCATCCCGTGTTCCAGGAGGAACCGGGCCGCGGCTTCGATGCCGGCGAGGGCCTCGAAGTTGGCCATCCCCGTCTCCCACCTCGCCGGGCCGGACGACGGCGCCGGGCGCACCTTGTACACCGGGAGGTGGTCGCGCAGGTCCGGGCTGATCCACAACACACCGGAGTGCGGGCCGTACCACTTGTAGGGCGAGGTGGCCAGCACGTCACAGCCCAGTTCGGCGATGTCGACGCGCCGGTGCGGGGCGAGAGCAACGGCATCGATGAACACCCGGGCGCCGGCGTCGTGTGCCGCGGCGATGATGGGGGCCAGGTCGGGCGCCGAGCCGAGCAGGTTGCTGGCCCCTGGCAGGGTGACCCAGGCCGTGCGCTCGTCGATGGCGGCGACGATCTGGTGCGGGTCGAGGGTGCCTGCCGCAGGGTCGAAGGGGACGATGACGTGGTCGGCGCCGGCGTCGTGGGCGGCCAGTCGCCAGGGGGTGACGTTGGCGTCGTGGTCGAGGGCCGTGCCCACGATGGTGCGCCCCGGGCGCAGGGTGGCCCCGACGGCCCGGCTGAACGACATCGTCAGCGTGGTCATGTTCGGCCCGAAGACCACCCCGCCGGGATCGGCGTTGAACAGCCGCCCGACCATGGCTCGAGTCCGCTCGACGAGGTCGGCGCAGGCGTCGGAGGCGGCGAAGTAGCCCCCGGCGCAGGCCGTGGCGCCGCTGCGCATCCACGACGCCATGGCCTCGATGGCGACGTCGACCATCTGCGTGCCTGCCGGGGCGTCGAAGCGTGACCACCCACCGTCGGCCGGCGAGGTGATGCCGGGGAAGCGGTGGCGAAGGGAACCGGCCACGGCCGCTAGCCCCGCTTGGCCACCTTGGCCAGGCGTTTCAGCGTTCGCCCGGTGGGGGCGATGTTCCGCCCGTCGAGATCGCCGAGTTCGGCGCCGTTGGTGAACAGCACCCGGTACCGCTGCCAGTTGAAGCCGTTGGCCAGCAGCACCTTGCCCTCCGTACCGGCTGGGACGCCCTGCAGGTCCACCGTGGCGGTGACCCGGTCACCGATGCGCAGTTCGAGCTGATCGGCGTGCGGCTTGGCCAGGCTGTGCGGCTTCCAGAAGGTCATCGCGTCATTCTGGCCGAAACCGCGACCGCCGGGCACGTCCGTGCGACCCAGGCGCTCACCCCGGCTGCCAACGGCCGGGCTGCGACACCCCTCCGGTAGGATCGGCTGCCTGTGAAGAGCACGATCGCCACCGTAGAGCCCACCCCCACCGACGAGGGGGTGATCCCCAACCAGAAGCTCGTCAAGCTGTCGGTCAGCATTGCCGAGGACGAGTTCGAGCGGGACATCAACAACGCCTTCCGCAAGATCGCCCGAGAGGTCAAGCTCCCCGGGTTCCGCGCCGGGAAGGCGCCGCGCAAGGTGCTCGAGGCCCGCATCGGCCTCGCCGCGGCCCGGGACCAGGCCCTGCGTGACAGCGTTCCCGAGTACCTGGCCAAGGCGGTGCGTGAGCACGACGTCGACTTGATCGCCACGCCGCAGGTGCAGGTCACCGCCGGCGAGGAGGCCGGCCCGGTCGAGTTCGACGCCACCTGCGAGATCCGCCCGGAGATCACCGTCCCCGGCTACGGCGGGCTGCGCGTCGAGCTGCCGTCGCCGGTTGCCTCGGACGACGAGATCGACCAGGCCGTCGCCGACGAGCAGCGCCGCCAGGGCTCGCTGGAGGCCGTCGAGCGGCCGGCAGCCCTCGGAGACTTCGTCACGCTCACCCTGGCCGGCACCCGGGACGGTGAACCCGTCCCCGGGCTGAACACCGAGGAGTGGCTGTACGAGCTGGGCAAGGGCTGGGTCGCCGAGGGCTTCGACGCCGAGATCGTCGGCCATTCGGCCGGCGACGAGTTGCGCTTCACCCTCACGCCGAACGGCACCGCAGACCCCGCCGACTTCGAGGTCACGGTGGAAAGCGTGCAGGAGATGGTGCTCCCCGACGTCACCGACGAGTGGGTGTCCGATCATCTGGGTGAGTTCGACACCGTCGAGGCCTGGCGGGCCTCCCTGGCCGAGCGCATCGGCGCCGGCAAGCTGAACCAGGCCCGCAGCCAGTTCGTCGAGCGGATCAACGCCGCCCTGGCCGAGCTGGTCGAGGACGACGCCCCGGAATCGATGGTGCAGGCCGACCTGCAGGGCCGGCTGCAGCAGGTGGTGCGCCAGTTCGAGCAGCAGGGCATCAACATCGAGCAGTGGCTGCAGGCCACCGGGCAGAGCACCGACTCCTTCATCGAGGGCTTGCGCCAGCAGTCCCGCCAGGCGGCCAAGGTGGATCTCGGTCTGCGTGCCGTCGCCACGGCAGAAGCCATCGAGGTTTCCGACGACGACGTGTCGGCGGAGTACGGGAGGATGGCCATGCGTTTCGGGCAGAAGGCCAGCGAGATCCGCAAGGCCTACGAACGCAACGACGCCGTCACCGACTTGATCGCCAGCCTGCGCAAGTCCAAGGCGCTGGACTGGCTGATCCAGCACGCCGAGGTGGTGGACCCCGACGGCAACCCGATCGACCGGGCCCTGCTCACGGGTGAGCACGACCACCACGACCACGATCACCACGACCACGACCACGATCATGATCACGATCACCACGATCATGATCACGACCACGAGGGGCACGATCACTGATGTCCGGCTACACCATCCCCAGCGTCATCGAGCAGACCAGCCGCGGCGAGCGCGGCATGGACCTCTACAGCCGGCTGCTGAAGGACAACATCATCTGGCTCGACACCCCGATCGACGACGGCTCGGCCAGCCTGATCTGCGCCAAGTTGGTGTACCTGGAGTCGGAGAACCCCGACAAGGACATCAACATCTACATCAACAGCCCCGGTGGCGACATCACGGCGCTGTTCGCCATCTACGACACGATGCAGTTCATCAAGAACGACATCGCCACGATCTGCCTCGGCCAGGCGGCGTCGGCCGCCGCCGTGCTGCTCGCCGCCGGCACCAAGGGCAAGCGGCTGGCCCTCCCGCACAGCCGGATCCTGCTGCACCAGCCCTACGGGCAGGTGGGCTACGGGCAGGTCACCGACTTGGAGCTGGCCGCCAAGGAGATCCTGCGGATGCGTGACCTGCTGGAGCAGATCCTGGCCCGCCACACCGGCCAGACCATCGAGCGGGTCCACGCCGACACCGACCGTGATTTCGTCATGGAAGCGAACGAGGCGCTCGCGTATGGCATCATCGACGACGTGATCTCGTCGCGTGATGCGGTCGACCGCACCGGTGCGATCCGCTAACGCGGCGAGCGACAGAAGGGGAACCAGCACGTGGCGAAATTCGGCGACACCGGCGAACTGCTGAAGTGCTCGTTCTGCGGCAAGTCTGCAAAAGCAGGTCCGCAAGCTGATCGCCGGGCCGGGCGTGTACATCTGCGACGAGTGCATCGACCTGTGCAACGAGATCATCGAGGAGGAGCTCGTCGAGACCGGCGAGGTCCGCTTCGACGAGTTGCCCACGCCGCGAGAGATCCGAACGTTCCTCGACGACTACGTCGTCGGCCAGGAGTCGGCCAAGAAGATCCTGTCCGTCGCGGTCTACAACCACTACCGGCGGATCCAGTATCAGCAGCAGGCCCCCGTCGGCCGCCGTGACGAGGTCGAGCTGGCCAAGAGCAACATCTTGCTGCTCGGGCCCACCGGGTGCGGCAAGACCCATCTGGCCCAGACCCTGGCCCGGCTGTTGAACGTGCCGTTCGCGGTGGCCGACGCCACAGCGCTCACCGAAGCGGGGTACGTGGGCGAGGATGTCGAGAACATCCTGCTCAAGCTGATCCAGGCCGCTGACTTCGACGTCAAGAAGGCCGAGACCGGCATCGTCTACATCGACGAGATCGACAAGATCGCCCGCAAGAGCGAGAACCCCTCCATCACCCGTGACGTCAGCGGCGAAGGGGTCCAGCAGGCGCTGCTGAAGATCCTCGAGGGCACGGTGGCCTCCGTCCCACCCCAGGGCGGTCGCAAGCACCCCCACCAGGAGTTCATCCAGATCGACACCACCAACGTGCTGTTCATCTGTGGCGGGGCCTTCGCCGGGCTGGAGCAGATCATCGAGAGCCGCGTCGGCCACAAGGGCGTCGGGTTCCACGGCACGGTGCGCAGCAAGCACGACAAGGACCCTGGGGAGTTGTTCGCCCAGGTGCTGCCGGAGGACCTGCTCAAGTTCGGGCTGATCCCCGAGTTCGTCGGCCGCCTGCCGATGTTCGGCGCCGTGCGCAGCCTGGACCGTGAGGCGCTGATCAAGATCCTCATCGAGCCGAAGAACTCGCTGGTCAAGCAGTACCGCAAGGTGTTCGAGTTCGAGGACGTCGACTTGGAGTTCACCCGTGACGCGCTGGACGCCATTGCCGACCAGGCGTTGCTGCGGGCCACGGGTGCGCGTGGGCTGCGGGCCATCATGGAAGAGGTCCTGCTGAACACGATGTACGAGTTGCCGGGTCGTGGTGACGTCGGCCGGGTCGTGATCGACGCCGAGACGGTGAAGGCCAAGGCGGCGCCGGCGATGGTGCCGCGGGAGTCAACGGCCAAGCGGCCGCGACGCCAAGCCAGCTGATCCACGTCCCCCCATGAACATCGCCGAGGCGCTGGCGTACCTCGATCAACACGCCTCCTATGACGTCACCGGGCGCATCGAGTCACCCACCCTGGAGCGCATCTCGGCGTTGGTCGGCGCGGCAGGGGACCCGCAGTTCGCCGCGCCGGTCATCCACGTCACCGGTACCAACGGCAAGGGATCCACTACCCAGATCATCACCCGCCTGCTGATGGCCCAAGGGCTCACCGTTGGCAGCTACGGCTCGCCGCACCTGGAGCGGATCAACGAGCGCATCTGCCGCAACAGCGAGCCGATCAGCGACGAGGACTTCGCCGAGCAGATCGCCGCAGTGGCCGACCTCGAGGTCATCACCGGGGTTCGCCCGTCGTACTTCGAAGCCGTCACGTTGGCCGCGTTCCGCTGGTTCGCCGACGTGGCCGTCGACGTGATGGTGATCGAGGTCGGCCTGCTCGGGCGGTGGGACGCCACGAACGTGGTCGACGCCCAGGTGGCCGTGGTCACCAACATCGGCATGGACCACAACGAGTTCGCCGGGCCCACCAAGGCTGACATCTCCCGGGAGAAGGCCGGGATCATCAAGCCGGGAAGTGCTGTCGTCATCGGCGAGGTCGATCCCGACCTGGTGTCGATCTTCCGTGCCGCCGGCGGCGCCAGCGAGCTGGTGCGTGGCGAGGACTTCGACGTGCTCGACAACCAACTGGCCCTCGGTGGTCGCCAACTCGACCTGCGCACACCCACCACCGTGTATCCCGATCTGTTCCTCCCGCTGCACGGACGCCACCAGGGCGACAACGCCGTGGTGGCGCTCACCGCCGTGGAAGCCTTCTTTGCCGCCCCGCTCGATGCCGCGGTCGTCACCGAGGCCTTCGCCGGGGTGACCATGCCGGGCCGCTTCGAGGTCCTCGGCCATCAGCCGTTGGTCATCGTTGACGGCGCCCACAACCCGGCGGGTGCTGACAGCTGCTCGGCGGTGTTCTTCGACGACTTCGACCCGGCCGGCCGGCGCATCCTCGTGGTTGGTTGCCTGACCTCGCGGGACCCGGCGGAGATGCTGTCGGCGCTGCGTGCCGACGAGTTCGACGTGGTGGTCACCTGCACCGCGCCCACCCCTCGGGGTCGAGCCGCCGCCGACCTGACGGCCGCCGCCCGAGCGATGGGGGTGGCCCACGTCGTCCAGTGCGACACGGTCGAGCAGGCCTGTGACCGCGCCGTTGCCCTCGCCGGTGTGGACGACGCCGTCCTCGTCACCGGTTCGCTGTACGTCGTCGGCGCCGCCCGCCCCTACCTGCGCCGCACCCTCTAGCCCCCTCTGACCCCCTCCGTGAGCATCGGGCCGCTCTCACCCGCCCGCCGCTCACGGCTTCCACGGTCCGTGAGCGTTCGGCCGCTGACGCCCGCCCGCCGCTCACGAACCGGTGATGTAAGGGTCCAGACCCGGCCGATAGGGTCGATCTCGCTTCCCCCAGCCCGAACCACCGTTGTCGTCCGGAGGAAGCCATGCTCGGTCTCCCGCTCAGTCTCATCACCTTCGCCCACGGGCTCCATGGCGTGGTCAGCTCGCCAGAGCTCGCCGGCCTGGGGATCACCCCTCATCAACGCAAGGCCCTCGTGGCGGCCGGCTTGCTCACCCCAGTGTTTCCTGGCGTCTACCGGCTGGCGGGCGCCGTGGATACTGTCGAGTCCAGGTGCCGGGCTGTGTGCCTGGCCTGCGGCGAGGCAGTGATCACGGGTCGGGCGGCGGGGGCGCTGTGGGGACTGCGGCGGATGGGTCGGGTCGACGTCATCGAGGCGAGAGTTCCGCACTTCGCCCAGTCGTTTCGTTCCCCGACGGTGAGGCTGCGGCGGTGCAACCATCTGCCAGCAGGTGACATCGTGCACCGCCCCGATGGGATCCGAGTGGTCAGCGCGGCCCGACTGCCGTTCGATCTGGCGGCCGACCTGTCCCGGATCGATCTGGTCTCCGTCATCGAGCAGGTGCTCGATCAGGACCGGTGCACCATCTCGCAATTGCTCGACGTTGACCAGCGCCTCTTTCACCCGGCCCGGCCCGGGTCGCGGCAGTACCGCTCGGTGATCCGAAGCCGGCCGGTCTCGGGAGGGCCCGCCGACTCTCATCTCGAAGTGGTGTTGCACGAAGCACTTGTCGGCGCCGGTGTCAGAGGACTCGTGCGCCAGCACCCGATCACCGTCCGGGGTGGCATCGTCCTGCATCCCGACCTGGCCGTGCCGGCGCTTCGGTGGGCGGTTGAAGTGGACCACACCTGGTGGCATCAGCCCACCGTGGCCGTTCGCCGTGACAAGGAACGCGATCGCCTCACTGCGGCGGAAGGCTGGGTGACCAGCAGGGTTGCCGACGACGACATCACCGCAGACCTTTCGGGAACCGTCGCCGAATTGCTCGCCGTGTACCGCCGCCTGCGGGCGGCGGCCCACCCGAGGACCGACCCACGCGCATCGTGAGCAACGGGTCGCCCAGCGCCGCCGAACGCTCACGGACCGGATGGGACGTGAGTGGCGGGTTGGCTGGGGCGGCCGGGCGCTCACGGATGGGGGTGGACGGGGGCGGCGGTAGCCTGGCTCGCCATGTCCGATCGCACCCTGGTCCTGTTGAAGCCTGACACCGTCGAGCGCAAGTTGGTGGGTGAGGTGATCCGCCGCTTCGAGGCCAAGAACCTGACCCTCGTGGCCATGGATCTGCGCACGCTGGACGCCGCCACGCTGGCCCGTCACTACGAGGAGCACGTCGGCAAGGGGTTCTACGCCGAACTGGTCGAGTTCATGAGCCGCGGCCCGGTCGTGGCGATGGTGGTCGAGGGGCCGGAGGACACCTGGGAGGTGGTCCGCACGCTGATGGGCGCCACCAACCCGCGCAAGGCGGCGCCGGGCACGATCCGCGGCGACCTGGGCATCCTGTTCACCGAGAATCTGGTGCACGGCAGCGACTCGCTGGCCTCGGCCGAGCGGGAGATCGGCATCTTCTTCCCGAACCTGTAACAATCCGGCGCACCGCTACACTCGAACGGATGGCGCGCACGAACCCGTTGGCTCTCGGCCGCGATCTGGCGATCGACCTGGGGACAGCGAACACGCTGATCTACGCCCGCGGTCAGGGCGTCGTGCTGAACGAGCCGTCGGTGGTCGCCATCGACATCACCGACGGACGTCCGGTGGCCGTGGGCCTGGAGGCCAAGCGGATGATGGGCCGCACGCCCGGGCGGATCAAGACCATCCGACCGCTGAAAGACGGCGTCATCGCCGACTTCGAGGTCTGCGAGAAGATGCTCCGGTTCTTCATCCAGAAGGTCCACGCCAGCCGCTGGAGCAAGCCGCGCATGGTGATCTGCGTCCCGTCGGGGATCACCGGCGTGGAGCAGCGGGCCGTGCAGGATGCGGCCGAGTACGCCGGGGCGCGCAAGCCGGTGCACATCATCGAAGAACCGATGGCGGCCGCGATCGGCAGCGACATGCCGGTCCACGAGCCCAGCGGCAACATGATCGTCGACATCGGCGGGGGCACCACCGAGGTCGCCGTGATCAGCCTCGGCGGCATCGTCACCGCTCAGTCGGTGCGCGTCGCCGGTGACGAGCTCGACGAGGCGATCACCCAGTACGTCAAGAAGGAGTTCTCCCTGGCGATCGGCGATCGCACGGCCGAGGAAGTGAAGATCCACATGGGCTCGGCGTGGCCGCTCGACGAGGAGCTCACCGCTGACATCCGCGGCCGTGACCTGATCAGCGGCCTGCCGCGCACCGTCCCGCTCACCACCGAGCAGGTCCGTGAGGCACTGGCCGAACCGGTGGGCGCCATCGTCGACGCCGTCAAGACCACGCTGGACAAGACGCCTCCCGAACTGGCCGCCGACATCATGCACCAGGGGATCATGCTCACCGGGGGCGGGGCGTTGTTGGCCGGCTTGGAGCGCCGGATGGCCCACGAGACGGGCATGCCCATCAACGTCGCCCCGCAGCCGCTGCTCAGCGTGGTCATCGGCTCGGGCCGGGCGTTGGAGAACATCGATGCGATGCGGGGGTTGATGTCGCTCGGTGGCGACGACTAACCCCGCAGGCTCGCGCCCGTGTTCTCCTCCTTCAGCCGCCGCCGGGTCGCCGCCCTCCTCGCGCTCACCTGCTTGCTGCTGATCACCCTCGATCGCAACGACAACGCGGCGATCTCCGCACTGCGCCGGGCGTTCTCCGTCGCCGTCCATCCGTTCGAGACGGCCGGTCGGGTCATCGCCCGTCCGGTGGAGCGGGCCTGGGACGGCGTGGTCCATGCCGATGATCTGCGCCGCGAGAACGAAGCACTGAAGGACGAGATCGGCTACCAGCGCGGCGCCACGGTCGAGGCCGTGGCCGCCGAGTTGCAGTGGACCGACCTGCAGCGCCTGACCGGGCTGGACCTGCCGTCGAAGTACAAGATCCGCCTGGGCACGGTGATCGGCGATGCCCCAGGGAACTACCAGAACACGGTGGAGATCAACATCGGCGCCAATGCTGGATTGAAGCCGGGGATGCCCGTGGTGGTGGGCCAGGGACTCGCCGGGCGGATCCGGACGGTGCGTGACACCACGAGCACCGTGTTGCTGATCAGCGATCCCGACTACGCCGTCGGCGCCGAGGCGCTGATGAGCTCGGCGAAGTGCGTGGCCCCACCCACCCAGGCGGTGCCGGGCAGCGATGTGACGGCCGGGACCGGGCAGACCGCTTCCGAGGGCAGCCTGGTGTCGTTGTCGAGCGAGGTCACGCCGGGCACGGGCAGCGGGACGGCCAGCCCCGACCCGGCGGCGCAGGAGACCGTCCCCGACCCACTGGCGGGAGACACGCTCCCGCCGGAGGGGACCCCGGGCACCGGCACGCCCGGCACCGGCACGCCCGGAACCGGCACGCCCGGCACCGGGACCGGCAGGCGCCCGCCGGCCACCCCGTCCACCGAGGATCCGACCGCGCCCGACGTGGTCCGCGAGACCGGAACCTTGCGCGGCCAGACCTTCGACAAGCCGCTGCGCTTTGCCTTCATCGACGACACCGCCACCTCACGGATCATCTGCGAGGGGGCCCGGGTGCAGACCGCCGGTGGCTCGTCCAGCAACGCCCCGCCCGGCCTGCCCATCGGCAAGGTCACCAAGGTGGAGCGCCAGCCCGGCGGTGGTCCGCCGATCATCGAGGTCACGCCCTGGGCCCGCCTCACCCAACTGAAGTTCGTGGCCATCCTGCTGTTCGTGCCCAGCCCGGCCGCCCCCGGGGCGTGACCGGTGCGTCATGTCGTCAACGGCCCGGTGCTGCGCCTGATCCTGGTGGGTCTGGTGCTGCTCGGCGTGCAGAACACGATCTGCGCCAACCACCCGATCACGGACGTACGCATCCAGGTCCTGCTGGCCTTCACCGCCGCGGCGGGCGCCGCCAGCAGTGCCGAACGTGGGGCGCTGGCCGGCTTCGTCCTGGGGATGATGTACGACCTGTCCAGCGGCCAACCGCTGGGTCAGACGGCGCTGGCCTACGGGTTCGGCGGTCTGGTGGCGGGCTATCTGACCGTGCTGAAACCGGTGCCGCGGTGGTGGATGATCGCCGGGTTCGTCACCCTCGGCGCGGCCGCCGGCGAAGCGGCCATCCCGGTGGTGATGCTGATCACCGGCCAGCAGGGGTGGTTGTCGATGCGCGTGTTCCGCGTGGTCGGCATCGTCACGGTGGCGGCTCTGGCGCTGGCCCCGATCTTCGTGCCCATCGGCCGGTGGGCCGTGGCCTATCGGTCCCCGCAATGGAAGGCGCTCCCCGAATGACCCCGATTCATGGCACGATGGTGACCACCTTCTGCGGGCGAGTAGGAGTGGCATAGCGGTGGCAGTTGATCGACGAACAGTGCGATTCGGACTGTTGATCACAGTCTCGATGATCATGCTGACCCTGCTCGGCACGCGCCTGTGGTTCCTCCAGGGCCTGGAGCAGGCCAAGTACCAGGCGGTGGTGTCGAAGTCGAAGACCAAGACCGAGCGTCTGGCCCCCGAGCGCGGCCGGATCTTCGACACCAAGGGCCGGATCCTGGCCGACAACCGCCACTTCCGGAGCCTCACCGTCGAGTGGAGCGTGTTGAAGAAGCGCTCCAACCGCGACGCGATGTTCCGCCGCCTGGCCCCGGTGTTCGGGGTGACCGAGAAGCAGCTCCAGCAGCGCTATGACCCGTGCTACGGCCTGCCCTCGGTGCCCAAGTGCACCAAGCGCAACCCGTACTCCACGCTGGTGCCGATGCCGCTGATCGACAACGTCAGCGAGAGCCAGATCAACTTCGTCCTCGAGCGCAAGGAGGACTTTCCGGGCGTCGACGTCACCCAGCAGTGGGAGCGGGTCTACTACTTCTCGCCGCTGGCCAGCCACATCGTCGGGTTCATGGGGGCCATCACCAAGGAGACCAAGGACGCCTACGTGGCCAAGGGCTACAACCTCGACGAGCGTGTCGGCCAGTTCGGGGTTGAGCTGTCGATGGAGGACCGGCTGCACGGCAAGTGGGGCTCGCGCACGGTGGAGGTGGATGCCCTCGGCAACGTCACCAAGGTGATCGAGGAGACCCCGGCGGTGGCCGGTGACGACATCCAGCTCACCATCGATCTGAGCATCCAGCAGTACGCCGATCAGGCTCTCGACACCCAGCTGTATCGCCGCAGGAACCTGCCCTACACCGGTAGCCGCACCGGCGCGCCGCCGAACCCGTACGACAAGAAGACCGGTCACCGGGTGTACACGTACAAGGGCATCGACGGCAAGACCTACGACTACCCGCCGTTCGTGCCGTTCAAGGCCCCGGCGGGGGCGATCGTCGTGGAGAACTACACCAACGGCGAGATCATCGCCATGGCGTCCTACCCGACGTTCGACAACCGCTGGTTCTCCTCGGCGGTGTCGTCGGACAAGCTGGCCCAGATCTTCCCGACGAAGGACCCCAAGACCGGCGGCAAGCTCGACCCGGACAAGTCCACGCTGGTCAACCGTGCGGTGCAGGGCAACTACAACCTCGGCTCGTCGATCAAGCCGTTCGTCGCCTGGTCGGCGCTGGACATCGGGCTGATCACGGCGTCCACGTGGTACAACGACACGGGCACGTACAAGCTGCGCACCGCTGACGTCACCGCGTGCGAGAACGGCGCCAAGTGCGAGTTCAAGAACGCCATCAGCAAGGCGACGAGGAAGCCGGCCGTGTACGGCCCGCTACGGGTCAACGACGCCCTCGCCGTCAGCTCGGACGCGTTCTTCTACAACATCGGCGAGGACTTCTACAACCTCAACACCGAGCACACCCTGCTGAAGAGCCAGCTGACGCAGTTCGGCTTCGGGGTCAAGTCGGGGATCGAGTTGCCGTTCGAATGGGGTGGCCGGATCCCCGACAACCAGGTCAAGAAGGACCTGGTGGCCAGGGGGGTGCTGGCCA
This sequence comes from Ilumatobacteraceae bacterium, assembly GCA_037045185.1. Lineage (GTDB taxonomy): Bacteria > Actinomycetota > Acidimicrobiia > Acidimicrobiales > Ilumatobacteraceae > JAKOUY01. Next base: position 184,552 of record JBAOHQ010000001.1, on the reverse strand, counting down.
AGAACGAGGTCCCCCGCCTGGTGGTGGGCGACAACGTCCAGGCGGCCATCGGCCAGGGCCTGATGGCGGCCACACCGCTGCAGCTGGTCAACGCCTACGCCACCCTGGCCAACGGCGGGAACCGGATGACCCCGACGATCATCAAGAAGATCTACGCCCCCGGTGTCCCCGACAAGGGCGCCGCCGTGGCCGACCTGGCTCTTGGCCGGGTCATCCAGGACAACACCCGCGGCACCGTGCACAACGTGCTCGCCATGCCCCCCGACGTGCGTGACCCGATCATCAACGGGTTGCACCGGGTGATCACCGGACCCGGGGCCAACGGGCACGGCACCACCGGCGAGTTGTTGTTCAAGGGGTTCCGGGTCCGCAACCTGCACGGCAAGACCGGCACGGTGCAGGGCGCCGCCAGCCTGCCGTGGAACGACTCCTCGGCGTTCGGATCGTTCGTCCTCGATCCGGACAAGCCCTACGCAGTGGTGGCCTACCTGGAGAAGTCGGGCTACGGCGCGCAGGCCGCCGGCCCGGTCGTCAAGTGCATGTACAGCGCGCTGTACGGCATGGTGAGCCTGTCGCCGGTGCACGTCAGCGACCCGCTCGACATCACCTCGACGACGCCGGCGCCCACCATGCGGCTGCCCAGCACCAATTGCCTGAACGCCGGTGGGCTGACGATCCGCGACTGATGACCAGCCTGCTCCAGCGTCGCCCCGACTCCGGTCTGGGGAACATCCGCTCCAGCGCCAGCGCGCCCAGCCGGAACATCGACTGGCTGCTGCTGGGCGCCCAGGCGCTGATCTGCGCCATCGGGTTGGCCACCGTGTACTCGGCCTCGTACAGCAAGGTCAAAGGCGACGACTCACCGTTCGTCTTCGTCCAGCGCCAGGAGATCTTCATGATCCTGGCGGTGATCCTGATGGTCGTCGTGATGAGCGTCGACTACGACCTGTGGCGAGAACGGGCGGCGATGTTCTACGTGGGCACGATCATGCTGCTGATGCTGGTCATCGCGGTCGGGGCGGTCAGCGGTGGCGCCCGGCTCAGCTTCGACCTCGGTCCGTTCAACGTCCAGCCCGCCGAGTTCGCCAAGGTCACCCTGCTGATGTCGCTGTCGGCGTATCTGGCCGAGGAGCGCGCCCCGCGAGATCAGCTACGCCCGGTTCAGCGGTGGCCTGGTGCTCATCGGCATCCCGGCCGCGTTGATCATCGTCCAGCCGGACCTCGGCTCGGCCTCGGTGATCATCGCCATCGCCATGGGCGTGCTCCTGGTGGGCGGGGCCCGCTTCAAGCACATTGCCCTCATCACCGCCCTGGCCCTGATGACCGTTGGCGCCGCGGTGATCGCCAGGCATCATCAGCAGCTATCAGCTGCGGCGGGTCACCGTGTTCTTGAACAGTGACCTGTGCAACAAGACCAAGGAGCTCTGACGACCAGTGCCAGCAGGTGCGCAACTCCACCCGGGCGGTGGCCACCGGGGGCATCACTCGGCAAGGGTTGGCTGCAGGGCCCGATCACCAACTGCACGCACCGAGATCCCGGTGCAGTGGGCCGACTTCCCGTTCTCGGCCATCGGTGAGCAGTTCGGGTTGGTCGGCGGGCGCGGTGCTCTTGGGGCTGTACGCGGATCATGCTGTTCCGCATCTGCCGCATCGCCCAGCTGTCCCGCGACACTGCTGGGCACCTACCTGTGCGCCGGGGCATTCACGATGATCGCTGTGGCAGGTGTTCCAGAACGTCGGGATGACCATCGGGCATCATGCCGGTCACCGGCTTGCCCCTGCCCTTCATCTCCTACGGAGGCTTCAGGGTTGCTGACGTTCTTCGCCCTGATGGGCCTGGTCCAGAACGTCCACATGCGCCGGTATGCGCTGAACCGGCGGTAGGACTGGCGCACCTGACGAGACCGTTCGGTAGGCTGATCGGACCATGACCTCCCTCTGGGACGCGGGTCGAACCGCTCCTGGCGCAGGGTGACAGAAGCCGGCCCGTTACATCGGGTGCGAGGATGGCGCTGCATCACCCCAGCACGGTGCCGGACGAGGTTGCGCTGGCTGCTCGCCTACCCCGATACGTACGAGATCGGCTTGCCCAACCAGGGGCTGCAGATCCTCTACGAAATCCTGAACGAGCGCGACGATGCCGTCGCCGAGCGCACCTACGCCCCCTGGCGCGACCTCGAAGCCCTGATGCGCCGGCGCCGGCGTGCCCCTGTTCTCGCGTCGACTCCCACTTCGCCGGCAGGAGAGTTCGACCTCCTCGCGTTCAACCTGTCGGCCGAGCTCGTCTACACCAACGTGCTGAACATGGTGGACCTGGCCGGCGTGCCCGTTCGCGCGGCCGATCGGAGCGACGCCCGACACCCGCTGATCGTGCTCGGCGGGCACTGCGCCTTCAACCCGGAACCGCTGGCCGACTTCGTCGATCGTCGTCGTGCTGGGCGACGGCGAGGAGGTGGTCGGCGAGATCACCGAGATCGTCGGCGCGGCTGGAAGGCACGACGGCAAGACCGCCCGGTTCCCGCGCAGCGCGTCCTGCGCGCGCTCGGCCCAGGTTCCCGGGCGTGTACGTGCCCGGCGATGTACGAGGTCGCACTACGACGGTCCGGCGCTCGTGGGCGTGTCCCCGCGGTACCCGGACGTGCCCGAGCACGGTCGACAAGCGCACCGTCGCCGACCTGGGGGACTGGCCGTACCCCAAGCACCCGCTGGCCCCGCTCACCGAGGTGGTGCACGACCGGCTCAGCGTCGAGGTGTTCCGCGGCTGCACCCGTGGCTGTCGGTTCTGCCAGGCGGGGATGATCACCCGCCCGGTGCGCGAGCGCCCGGCCGAGCAGGTGCGCACGATGATCGCCAACGGTCTGCGCCAGCACGGGCTACGACGAGGTCAGCCTGACGTCGCTGTCCACCGCCGACTTCAGCGACGTCGAGCCGGCGTGGTCAGCGCCGTCAACGCCCCGGGCTGCCCGCCCAGCAAGATGGTGTCGGTGAGCCCTGCCGTCGCTGCGGGTCGACGCCTTCACCGTTGGTCTGGCCGGCCCAGGTGGCCGGGGCCCGGCGCAGCGGGCTGACCTTCGCGCCCGAGGCAGGGAGCTGGCGGTTGCGGTCAGGTCATCAACAAGCTGATCACCGAGGACGACCTGTACGGCGCGGTCGGACGCGGCGTACAGCCAGGGCTGGACGCGGATGAAGCTGTACTTCCTCACCGGCCTGCCCACCGAGACCGACGAGGACACCCTCGGCATCGCCGAGCCTGGCCCGCAACGTGCGTGTCGATCGGCAGGCGGCACACCAACCGGGCCAGCGTCACCATCAGCGTCGGCGGCTTCGTCCCCAAGGCGCACACGCCGTTCCAGTGGTTCGGCCAGAACACCACGGCCGAGCTGCAGCGCAAGGTCCAGATGCTGCGTGACACCGCCGCGGCGGGCGCGAGGGCGTCAACCTGAAGTGGCACGACCCGAAGGCCACCTTGGCGGAGGGCATCGTGTCGCCGCGGTGACCGGCGGATCGGCCCGGTCATCGAGCGGGTGTGGCGTGACGGCGGGGTGTTCCAGGAGTGGAGCGAGTGCTTCGACGTCAGCCGATGGGACGGCGGCGATGGCCGCCGAGGGGCTGTCGCTCGACTGGTACGTGCACCGCCACCGCGACCGAGGACGAGGTGCTGCCCTGGGACCACCTGTCGCGCCGGACTGCACAAGGACTTCCTGTGGCTCGACTGGCAGGCCGCGCTGGCCGAGCAGCGGCGTGGAGGACTGCCGCTGGACCCCGTGCTACGACTGCGGCGTCTGCACCGGCTACGGCATCGAGCACGTCGTCGCCTCGCCGGTCCCACCCGCCGGCGGCAGCCAGGGCACCGGGCAGGACCTGCGGCTCGCGCCGGCGAGACGCCCGGTGCACACTGCGTCCGCAAGCCGTCGACCGGTCGCTGGCCGACGGTGGGTGGCTGATGCGCGTCAGGATTCGCCACACCAAGCTGGGCAAGGTGCGCTTCACCAGCCACCGCGACACGGCCCGGCACTGGGAACGGGCGCTGCGCAAGGCCGGCCTGCCCGTGGCCACCTCGAGCGGGTTCACCCCGCGGCCGAAGATGTCACTTCGGCCTGGCCCTGCCCACCGGCGGCGGAGTCCTGCGCCGAGTACCTCGACGTCGAGCTCGCCACCGAGTTCGACTGCGCGTCGGCCGACGACGCTGTCGCGGACTGTCAGCGCCGCGCTGCCGATCGGGCTACGAGGTGACCGCTGCCGGGCCGCACCGTGGCAGCGAGCCGTCGCTGCAGGAGGACGTGGTGGCCTGCACCTGGCAGCCTCGCGCCTCACCGACGCCGTGGGACCCGCAGGTGCACACCGCTGTGGAGCGCACCCTCGCAGGCGACCGAGCCTGCCGCTGGAGCGAGAGCGCAAGGGCCAGCGCGCGCACCGACGACGTCCGCCCGGCCATCGAATCGATGTCTGCCGCCGAGCGACCCCGTGTCGGGTCACCTCGGCCTGACGGTGACGCTGGCTCACCGCCCACCGGCGGGCCTGCGCCCGACCGAACTGGTCGAGGCGATGTTCCCCGCAACCGACCCGCTGGACGTCGTGTCCGGTGTGGTCCGTACCCACCAATGGATCGAACGCGACGGCGCGCGCAGGGAGACCCCTGCCCGCTCGGCGCTGCCGCAGCCCGCCGAGGCCGTGCGCATGAGAAGGGAAGCACCACCATGGACAACTCACGACGCCGACACTGGTCACCAACGAGCTGGCACCGCAGCGCCACCACGGCGGCCGACGCCGGCGCGTCGTCCGGCGCCCCGGGCGGTGCGCCGCTGCCGCCGACTCCACCGGTGTCGACCGGTGTCGCGCCGACGAGGGCGGCGGCCGAGCGGATGCCGCCGGCGGCTCGCAAGCGGCTCGCAAGCGCCGCCGCCGGGTCACGCGGCGGGAAGAACCGCAAACGCACCACCGTGCATGGGGTCGCGACGGTGACCAGGACGCCGAGAACGACGGTGGCGACGGAACCCACCGGCGCAGCCGCACGCCGGCCGTGAGCAGGACCGAGCGCGCGCGGGGACGCTGCGACGCGGTGGAGTTGCCAGAGCGGGCCAGCGAGGCGCCGGCCCTCGGCGGAGGCCGGGAGCGCGGCCGACGGTCCGCAGCAGCCCCAGATCGGCGACACCGCGCCCGGCGCCGGTGGCATGGCGCGTCCCGAGCGACGCCGACCGCGCCGGGCGGGCGAGCAAGCCAAAGGCGCCGGCCAAGGCCGGGCGCGCAAGCCGCGACCGGGCAGCCAGGGGCCGTCGCCGGCGCGCCGGCCGGCAGCAGCCGGCGCAGTCCGGCGCCGACGGCCACCGACCGAGTCGAAGAAGAAGCGCCAACGCGGACCAAGGCGCGATGACGTCGGCCGGCCCACGCCGGGCACGCCGAGCTGCCGACCTCGACACGGATCGCGAGCGCCGCCGTGGCCGGGAGCGCAACGGGCGGCCCGTCGGGCGGTACCTGATGTGCGTGCAGGTCCGTCCGGGGCTCACCCAGGTGGCCGTGCTGGAGGGCCGCAACCTCATCGAGCACTACGTCAGCCGCCCGTCCGACGACATCTCCCAGATCCACGGCAACATCTACCTCGGCAAGGTGCAGAACGTCCTGCCGGGCATGGAGGCGGCGTTCGTCGACATCGGAACGCCGAAGAACGCGGTGCTGTACCGCGGTGACGTCCAGTACGACGCCGAGGACATCGAGGAGAAGGGCGCGCCGCGCATCGAGCAGATGCTCCGGGCTCGCCAGCTGGTCGCTGTGCCAGGTCACCAAGAACCCGATCGGGGCCAAGGGCGCCCGGCTCACCCAGGAGGTGTCGCTGCCCGGCCGGTTCGTGGTGCTGATCCCCAACTCGAAGACCTACGGGATCTCCAAGCGCCTTCCCGACGACGTCCGCAAGCGGCTGCGGGGGGTGCTCGACCGGGTCAAGCCGGCCGAGCACGGCCTGATCGTGCGCACCGCCGCCGCCGATGCCAGCGAGCACGAGCTGCGCGCCGACATGTCCCGCCTGCTCGAGCAGTGGGACGTGATCGCCGCCAAGGCGGCCAAGGCCAAGAGCCCGACCCTGCTGTACCAGGAGCCAGAGCTCGGCGTGCGGGTCATCCGTGAGGAGTTCAACGCCGACTACCGCGGTGTCGTGATCGACGACCAGCGGCTGTTCGACGACGTCCGTGGGTACATCGCCGCGTTCAACCCGGAACTGGCCGACCGGGTCGAGTTCTACGACGCCGCGGCCGAGGGCCTGCCCCTGTACGAGCGGTTCCACATCCACGAGCAGTTGCACAAGGCCCTCGATCGCAAGGTGTGGCTGCCCAGCGGCGGGTCGCTGATCATCGAGCACACCGAAGCCCTGACCGTGATCGACGTCAACACCGGCAAGAACGTGGGCACCACCAACCTGGAAGAGACGGTGTTCCGCAACAACCTCGAAGCGGCCGAGGAGGTGGCCAAGCAGCTGCGCCTGCGTGACATCGGCGGCATCGTGGTCATCGACTTCATCGACATGGAGATCAAGGACAACCGCAAGAAGGTGGTCGAGGCCTTCCGTTCGGCGCTGGCCCGGGACAAGACGCGCACCCAGGTGTTCGACATCAGCGAGCTGGGCCTGGTGGAGATGACCCGCAAGCGCATCGGCGAGGGGCTGCTGGTGAGCTTCACCGATCAGTGCCCCAACTGCCAGGGCCGCGGGGTGATGGTCGATCACGCCCTGCTGGAGTGAGTCGCCTGCCCCGGTTGGGGAGGGTTGGCCGGCCCGGTAGGATTGCAGATCGCTATGTACGCATTCATCTCCACCGGTGGCAAGCAGGCCCGCGTCGCTGAAGGCGACCAGGTCCACGTCGAACTGCTCGACGCCGAGCAGGGCAGCGAGGTCGCCCTGCGGCCCGTGCTGCTGGTCGACGGTGACACCGTGCTGGCCACGCCTGACCAACTGAAGGGCGCCAGCGTCACGGGAAAGGTCGTCGGCTGGGCCAAGGGTCCCAAGATCAACGGCTTCACCTACAAGCGCCGCACCAACCAGCGCCGCCGCTTCGGCCACCGCCAGCAGTACCAGGTGCTCGAAATCACCTCGATCAAGAAGGGCTGATCCGACATGTCGAAGACGAAGGGTGGCGGGTCAACCCGCAACGGTCGTGATTCCAACGCCCAGCGCCTGGGCGTCAAGGTCTTCGGCGGCAGCGCCGTGAACGCAGGCACCATCATCGTCCGCCAGCGCGGCACCAAGTTCCACCCCGGGCGCAACGTCGGCATCGGTGGGGACGACACGCTGTTCGCCCTGTGCGCCGGCAGCGGTGCAGTTCGGCGAGCGCAAGGGCCGCCGGGTCGTCGACGTCGTGCCGTCGGAGACGGCTGCGGCAGTCTGAGGTCTGCTCGCTCGTTACAGGTCGACCCCGCGCGGTAGGCGCAGCGGGTCCCACTCCAGCAACGCCACCGCCTGACGGCAGGCGTAGCGATCCGTCATCCCCCCGACGTAGGTGACAGCAGCGCGTTGCGCCATGTCTGAGCCAGGGTCGAGCCCGGGGGTGTCGGTGAGCAGCGCCGGGTGCTGCGCGTAGAACTCGACGAGAGCGCGCAGCATGTCGATGACGGCGGTGGCCTGCTGGCGGCTGGCCGGGCGGAGATAGATCTGCTCGTAGTTGAACCGGCGGAACTCGGCAAGGGCCTCGGCCGGCCCGGGAAGCATGCCGATGCGCCCGTGCTGGGCGGCGGCGTCGACCATGCCGTAGATGAACGTCGCCAGTTGCTCGCGCCGGGCGGTCCCGCACACCCTCGCCACGGCGGCGGGAAGCTGGTCGGCGCCCACCACCCCGGCGTCAACGGCGTCCTCGAAGTCATGGCAGACGTAGGCGATGCGGTCGGCCCAGCTGACGACCTCGCCCTCGGGGGTGGCCGGCGCCGGGCGGCTCCAGGAGTGGTTGCGCACGCCGTCGAGGGTCTCCACGCACAGGTTCAGCGGGGTCAGGGTGATGTCCGCGCCCCACACCGCATGGTCGTAGCCGCCCGGGACGTAGGGGCTGAGGGCGTCCTCGCTGGCGTGGCCTCCCGGGCCGTGGCCACAATCGTGGCCGAGGGCGATCGCCTCGGTGAGGGCCACGTTCAGCCCCAGGGCACGGGAGACCCCGACGGCCACCTGGGCGACCTCCAGGGCGTGAGTGAGGCGGGTCCGCTGGTGGTCCTCGGGGAACACGAACACCTGGGTCTTGCCGGCCAGGCGGCGAAAGCTGGTGCTGTGCAGGATGCGGTCGCGGTCCCGTTCGAAGCACGTCCGGAACGGATCGGGCTCCTCGTCGACGCCACGATGGCCGGCGCCGGCGGCGCGGGTGGCCAGGGTGGCCAACGAGGCGTCCTCCCGCGCTTCGCGCTCGGGGCGCTGGATGGTCGCTGGTGACCCGCTCCCGGCCCATGAGTCGGCGTGAGCGAGGCGCACGGCCAGGTCGTCGCCCGGGTGATGACCGCGCATCGTCGAGGCCCATCGTTCGGCGCGCTCGGCCATTTCCGTCATGGTCGCCAGGGTACCGAGCGGCGCCCAACGCAGTGGGCGATCGGCATCGGCATGCGCCGCCGACGGTGTGAGCAGGTAGCGTCTTGGGCCGTGCCGAACCGGGTCCGATTCGATGTCGTCGGCATCGGCAATGCCCTCGTCGACGTCATCGCTCACGCCGAGGACCGCTTCATCACCCGCCATGCGCTGGTCAAGGGGTCGATGACGCTGATCGACACGGACCGAGCCCTGGAGCTGTACCGGGCGCTGGGCAGCGCCATCGAGATGAGCGGTGGGTCCGCAGCCAACACGATGACCGGGGTGGCCTCCTTCGGTGGGCGCGCCGGGTACATCGGCAAGGTCAGCGCCGACGAGCTGGGTGACGTGTTCGCCCACGACCTGCGCGCCGTCGGCGTGCGGTTCAAGGCCGGTGACAAGAACTCCGGGATCCCCACCGGGCGGTGCATCATCGTGGTCACGCCGGACGCCGAACGAACGATGAACACCTACCTCGGGGCGTCGTCGATGCTCAACGAAGACGACCTCGACGAGGGGATGATCGCCGCCGGCAAGGTGCTGTACATGGAGGGCTACCTGTTCGACCGGACCGAGGCCAAGCAGGCCTTCCGCCGGGCGGCGGAGGTGGCGCACGACCACGGCCGGCAGGTGTCGTTGACCCTCAGCGATTCGTTCTGCGTCGATCGTCACCGCAGCGACTTCCGGGCGCTGGTGGCCGATCAGGTCGACGTGCTGTTCGGCAACCGTGGCGAACTGGTGTCGCTGTACGAGACCGAGACCTTCGACCAGGCGGTCGAGCTGGTCCGCCAGGAGTGCCAACTGGCCGTGGTGACCACCGGCGCCGACGGGTGCTTGATCATCGGCGGCGACGAGATCGTCAGCGTCCCCGCGCAGCCCGTCACCGAGGTGCTCGACACCACCGGCGCCGGTGACCTGTTCGCCGCCGGGTTCCTGTACGGGTTCACCCGGGGCATGGCGCTGGCGGAGTGTGGCCGGTTGGGGGCCCTGGCGGCCGCCGAGGTGATCTCCCACGTGGGCCCGCGGCCGCTGGTCGAATTGCGTACCCTGCTGGTATGAGCGACGTTCGCCACACTGCCGGGCGCTGGCTGGCCGCCGAGCCGGACGAGGACATGCGCGCCGAGATCCGCGCCCTGTTGGACGGACCCGATGACGAGCTTGCCGAGCGGTTCACCGGGCGCTTGCAGTTCGGTACCGCCGGTCTGCGGGCCGCGGTGGGCGCCGGGCCGCAGCGGATGAACCGCCTGGTGGTTCGCCAGGCCGCGGCCGGGCTGGCCGCCTACCTCCTGGCCACCGAGCCGGACGTCGCCGTCCGGGGTGTGATCGTCGGCTACGACGCCCGGCGCAAGAGCTACGAGTTCGCCGTCGACACCGCGGCGGTGATGGCCGCACACGGCATCCGCGCCCTGGTCTTCGACCACGTCGTGCCGACCCCGGTGCTGGCCTGGAACATCGCCGGCCACGGGTGCGCGGCCGGTGTCATGGTCACCGCCTCGCACAACCCGCCGGCCGACAACGGCTACAAGGTCTACCTGTCCACTGGGTGCCAGATCGTCTCGCCGGTGGACCAGCACATCTCCGACGCGATCGAGGTGGTCGACGCCTGCGAGGTCGTCGTTGCCGACACCGCCGACCCGCTGATCACGTGGCTCGGTGACGCCGACGTGGCCGCGTACGTGGCCGCGGCGCCGGCGGTACGGTTGCGGCCCGACGTGGCCCCGGTGCCGATGGCCTACACCGCGCTGCACGGCGTGGGTGGCGCCACCCTGCTGCGGGCCTTCGAGGCCGCAGGACTGGGCAGGCCGGCGGTGGTGGCCGCTCAGCAGACGCCGGATGGCACGTTCCCCACGGTGTCGTTCCCCAACCCGGAGGAGCCGGGGGCGATGGATCTGCTGCTGGAGCTGGCCCGGGACACCGGCGCAGCCATCGCCTTGGCCAACGACCCCGATGCCGACCGGATGGCTGCGGCCATCCCCACCGCTGGCGGATCGTGGCGCAAGCTCAGTGGCGACGAGATCGGCTGGTTGCTGGCCGATCACATCCTGTCGAACACCTCGGGCGACGACCGCCTCGTCATCACCACGCTGGTGTCGTCGTCCATGCTGTCGCAGATCGCCGCCCACCACGGGGTTCGCTACGCCGAGACCTACACCGGGTTCAAGTGGATCGGGCGGACCGTGCTGGAACATCCGGGCCTGCGCTTCGTCCTCGGCTACGAGCAGGCCCTCGGGTACCTGGTGACCAAACGCCCGCTGGACAAGGACGGGATCACCGCCGCCGTGCTGATGGCCGAGGTCGCCGCGGTCGCCGCAGCCGAGGGGGTCACCCTGCAGGACCGCCTCGACGCGCTCTCCGCGGTCTTCGGCCATCACCTGATCGCCGACGCGTCCGTGCACATGACGCCAGAGGAGGGCAGGGCGGCGGTGGCCGACCTGCGCGCCGAGCCGCCGTCCGAGGTGGGTGGCCGCCGAGGTCACCAACGCCCAGTGGTACGAGGAGGCCGGGCTGCTGCGGTTGCAGCTGGGCGACGCGCTGCGCCTGCAGATCCGCCCCAGCGGCACCGAGCCAAAGGTCAAGCTGTACGGCGAGGGTGTCGACGTGGACCCCGCGCCGTTCGTGGCCGCGCTGGCCACGCTGCTGCAGTAGGGCTCAACGCTCGACCACGACGGTGGCGATCTCCGGTCGCTCGGCCTCGATGGTGGTCAGCACGGCGACCAGGCCGGCCAACCCGCGGGGGTCGGCTCGGCGCAGGCGGTGTACCCCGTCGACCACGATCGTCAGCCCGCCGGCGTCCACCGGAACGTCACGCAAGCAGTCGACGAGCGCGTCGAGGTTGTGGCCGAAGTAGTCGGGGAAGTCCAGCGCCGCGGCGAACGAGTGCATCGTGGCGGCCAGGTTCGCCCCGGCCGTCACCACCCGGACGGCGCGGCCGTGGCGCCGGGCGCGGCGGACGATGCGGCCGGTGGTGCGGGTACCGGTGAGCCAGGTGGTCATTGGTGCTCCAGGACGCGCCAGAAGGTCTGGTAGTGGTCGGAGGTGTAGTACAACTCGCCACCTGCGCCGGTGACCAGCCGCCGGGCGCCGCGGTTGGACGCCCCCGGGGTGCGAACGGTGTACTCGCGGTAGTAGCCGTCACGCTGGCGGGGCAGGACCCGGTTGAGGTTGTGGTACACCACGCCGTCGTTGCGTGGGAAGTCGAACGGCCCGCCGGCTCTGATGGCCGCCAGGGTGTCGGCGGCCTGGGTGTTCAGCGCCGACTCCTTGATCACCGCCAGGCCGTCGGTCGGGGTGATCGTGGTGGTGGTGGTGCGTCTCGGCCGGGTCGATGTCGTCGGCGCCCGGGTGGTGGTCGTGGTCCGGTGGGGCCCCGAGTGAGCTGCTGTCGCCAGCGTGGTGGTGGTCTGGCGCCCCGCCGCCGGCGTGGCGGTGTCGCGGCGGCTGGCCAGGGCGATCACCACGAGCGCGGCGATCACCGCGCAGGCGGCGACGACCAGTCGCGGTGGGACTCGGCGGGCGGGCACGAGGCGGTCGGGCGGCGATCGGGCGGCGATCGGTCAGGCGGGTGAGCCGAATTGGCGGTCACCGGCGTCGCCGAGGCCGGGGACGATGAAGGCGGTGTCGTTGAGCCGCTCGTCCAGGGCGGCGGTGTACACGGCCAGGTCGAGGTTGGCCTGGCGCAACGTCTCGATCCCCTCCGGGGCGGCCAGGACGCAGACGCAGATGATGGTGCCGGTGGCCCCCCGATCGAGGAGCAGCTGGATCGTGTGCGCCAATGAACCACCGGTGGCCAGCATCGGGTCGAGGACGATGCACTGCCGGCCTGCCAGGCTCTCGGGCAGCTTGTTGACGTACGGCTTGGGTTGGAACGTCTCCTCGTCACGGGCCACGCCGATGAAGCCGACGTCGGCGCTGGGCAGCAGCTCCTGGGCGGCGTGCAGGAAACCGAGGCCGGCGCGCAGCACCGGGATGACGACGGGCTGGGATGTCAGCACCCGCCCACCGGTCTCGGTGAGCGGCGTCCTGACCGTGACGCTCCGAGTGGGCAGCCCGTGGGTCGCCTCGGCGATCAGCAGGGTGCCGATGCGCTCCAACTCCTGGCGGAACAGAGCGTTGGGCGTGGACTCGTCACGGACTCGGGTCAGCGAGTCGGCGATGAGCGGGTGGTCGACGACGTGGACGGAAACAGCCATGCCGCGAGTGTGCCAGATCGTCGCTGCTGGTCCGCTGGCCGCTCAGGCCGCCCCAGCGCGGATCATCGCGTAGCGCGGCTTGATGACCCCGTTGATGATCCGCAGGCGTTCGGGGAACGGGGCGAAGGCGCTCTTCATCCCGTTGATCGTCAACCACTCGAAGTCGTCGATCCCCCAACCGAAGGCCTCGGCCAGCTGGGCGAACTCGTTGGACATCGACGTGTCGCTCATCAGCCGGTTGTCGGTGTTCACGGTGACACGGAACCGCAACCGGCGGAGCATGCCGATGGGGTGATCGGCGATGGTGGCGCACACGCCGGTGTTGACGTTGGAGGTGGGGCACAGCTCCAGCGGGATGCGCCGGTCACGGACATAGCCGGCCAGGCGGCCGAGCCGCTCAGCGCCCGCCGGGCCGGTGATGTCGTCGACGATGCGCACGCCATGGCCGAGCCGTTCGGCGCCGCAGAACTGCACGGCCTCCCAGATGCTGGGGAGGCCGAAGGCTTCGCCGGCGTGGATCGTTGTGTGGAAGTTCTCCCGTTGCACGTACTGGAAGGCATCGAGGTGTCGGGTTGGCGGGTAGCCCTCCTCGGCGCCGGCGATGTCGAATCCCACGACACCGGCGTCACGGTGGCGGACCGCCAGCTCGGCGATCTCGCTGCTGCGCGCCCGCGGTGCGCATCGCCGAGCAGATCAGGTAGATGGTCAGATCCGTGCCGGCGCTGCCGCTGCGGAACCCGGCCAGGATCGCCGAGACCACCTCGTCCAGGGTGAGCCCGGCCTCCAGGCACAGCTCCGGGGCCATGCGCACTTCGGCATAGACCACCCCGTCGGCGGCCAGGTCCGCGGCGCACTCGTGGGACACCCGCTCGATGGCGTCACGGTGCTGCATCACGCCGACGGTGTGGGCGAAGGTCTCCAGGTACAGCACGAGGTCGTTGCGCTTGGCGCCGCGGTTGAACCACGCGGCCAGGTCGGTGACGTCTGTGGTTGGCAGGCCGGTGTAGCCGAACTCCTTGGCCAGGTCGACGACGGTGGCCGGGCGCAGGCCGCCGTCGAGGTGGTCGTGAAGCAGCGCCTTGGGCAGCGAGGGGATCAGCGGGACGACGTTCACGCCGCCACCCGGGTGTCCAGCCGCCGCAGCGGCAGGTCGGCGGGTCGTTGCAGCCAGTTCCAGGCCGGGTAGTGAGCGCTCGCCGAGATGCAGTGCACGGTGTAAGCGTGGCGGCTGCGGTCGCTGCGGTTGACGTCGCTCCAGTGCGGGAGCAGCCCGTGGAGCAGGACCAGGGTGCCGGCGGGGACCTCGAGCGGGGTGAGCGCTCCGGGCGCGGCCGGCAGCGGGGTGTCGTCGAGCACGGCGAACTCCATCTCGTCGCTGTTCGGGTCTCGGCGGCGGAACTGCTTGCGCAGCGGGGTGCGGTGGCCGCCCGGCTGGGCCCACAGGCATCCGTTCTCCAGCGTGGCGTCCTCGATGGCGAACCACAAGCCGGTGACGGTCATCGGGTCGGTGAACAGGAACGTCGAGTCCTGGTGGCAGCCCACCTCGCCGCCGATGTGCGGCTGCTTGAAGATGTACATGCTCTGCAACGCCAGGGCGTCGTCGAGGCCGATGTCTGTGGCGACGCCGGCCAGTTCTGGTGTGTAGGTGAACGCCTCGAACGCCGGGTCGAGGTCGTGCATCGCGTGGCCGATCTTGTTGATGCTGAGCTGCTTGGGCTGGCGCATCTCGCCGTCGGGCCCCAAGGCGCCCTCCTCGAAGAAGCACCAGGCGCCCGACGCCGAGGACAGGAACTCGTCGTTGCTGGCGCGCTGCTGCTCGTTGGTGGTGAACACGGTGCGCCGGGCGCTGGGCTCGAAGCGGTCGACGATGCCGACGGCGGCGTCACGCAGCGCCGCGCACCGTTCGACGGGGACGGCATCGGGGACGACGAGGAAACCGTCGCGGTGGTACTGGTCGACCTGGGTCGGGCTGAGAACGCTGGGCATCGCCGTAGCCTAGGAGGCCCTATGGAGTTCACGGTCCTCGGCAACACCGTCCGCCACACGATCGATCATGTCGAGGTGTTCCCGGCGCCCGCCCACGTGACCTCGGTTCGCTTCACCACCGACGAACTGGCCTCGATGTGCCCGGTGACCCAGCAGCCTGATCTCGCCCACCTGGTCATCCAGTACGAGCCGGACCAGCACTGCATCGAGTCCAAGAGCCTCAAGCTGTACCTGTGGGGGTTCCGTGACCGGGCCGTGTTCGCCGAAGCGCTGGCTGCTGAGATCGCCGGCGAGGTGATGCAGTCGGCCAAGCCCCGCCACGTCCGGGTCGAGTTGACCCAGCGACCCCGCGGCGGGATCGAGGTTCACGCCGTCGCTGAACTCCCCTGACCGGGTGGGTGAGCTGCGACCGCTAATGGTCCTCGCCGCTGCGGTACGGCTGGCCGGCGTGTGCCGGTGGGCGCAACCGTTGGCTGGCCACCGCGAGCACGATCAGCGTGACGACGTACGGCGTGGTGTGGGTGAGTGACTCCGGCAGTCGGTCGAGGCGCCAGTACGCAAGCCACAGCAGGCCGCCGACGACCGCCGCCGCCGCCGCCGAGGTCGCCTTGCGCCGGTACAGGTTGAACACGATCAGCAACCCGGCGATGAAGGTGAACAGGATGAACAGCGACGGCACGCTCTCGGGCTTGCCACGGGCATTCAGCGTGTCGGCGAAACCGAAGAGCATTGCGCCACCCATGACGCCCGAGGGCCGCCAGTTCCCGAAGATGGTCGTGGCCAGGCCGATGTAGCCCTTCGACTGGGTCTGGCCCTGCTGGTAGTGGTCGGTCGTGACGATCGACAGGTACCCGCCGGCCAAGCCGGCGAAGGCGCCGCTGACCGCCAGGGCGGCGAACCGCAAGGGCTGCACCCGAACACCCAGGCTCTCGGCTGCCGACGGGGCTTCGCCCGACGAGCGGACCCGCAGACCGAACGTGGTTCGCCAGAGGACGAACCACGTGACGGCGACGAG
The DNA here is from genome assembly GCA_037045185.1 of Ilumatobacteraceae bacterium. Taxonomy (GTDB): domain Bacteria; phylum Actinomycetota; class Acidimicrobiia; order Acidimicrobiales; family Ilumatobacteraceae; genus JAKOUY01. Next base: position 168,837 of record JBAOHQ010000001.1, on the reverse strand, counting down.
CGCGAACGCGATCAGCGTGGCCGCGGACACACCGGTACACAGGCCGCGCAGGATCCTGGCCATGTCGGACAGAATCGCAACGTCGCGATCCGAGACCCACCCGAAGATGGACGGAGTCTTCCAGCCGAAGATCTCACCGCCGGCGAGGAAGGGGATGTTGAAGCGGGCGATCCCCGACCTCTGCACGGGGGAGTTGCTGATGCGGTTGATCCCGTACGTGACGGCGCTGAGGTAGCGCATCCCACCGAAGGCCAGCAGGTTCAGGGCGACGCCAGAGATCACGTGGTCGACGTTGAAGCGGACCGTGGCGACGGCGTGGATCAATCCACCGAGGACGCCTCCGAGGATGGCCATGCCCAGGCCGATCCATCCGCCCCACTTGTACGCGCCCCAGGCCCCAAACCACGTGCCGAGGATCATCATGCCCTCGATGCCGATGTTGACGATGCCGACCCGCTCGGCCCACAGCCCGGCGAGACCGGCGAGCATGATGGGCACGGTGAGGCGGAGCACCGTGCCCCAGATGCTGGGACTGGTGAGATCGCGGGCGTCGGTGACACTCTTGGTGATCGCCAGCAGGAACAGGGCGAGGGCGACCATCGCCGGGAACCTGATCCACGCCGGGACGTGACGGCGATCGACCGCATCGGTCGGCCGGGCGGTGACCACGGTGTCGGTGTCGGTGGCGTCGGTCGTGTCGGCGATGCTCACGCTGGGGCTCCTTGCACCTGCAGGGCGGCGGCGGTTCGGGCCACCGTACGACGGCTGTACCACCGGCCGACGACCTCGTTGATGATCACCACGCTGAGCAGGATCACCGCCTGGATCACCTCACTGACGGAGCGAGGCACGCCTTTCAGTTCGAGCCCTGCCGCGGTGGCGTCGAGGAATCCGAACAGCACCGCGGCGGGAAGGATCCCCGCCGGGTGGTTGCGCCCGAGGAGCGCGACCGCGATCCCGGCGAAGCCGAGGCCCTCGGGTCGGCCCTGCCCATAGGCGTGCAGCTCACCAAGGGTGTACTTCATACCCACCAAACCGGCGACTGCGCCGGACATCAGCATGGCGACGACGATCATCCGCTTGGCGCTGATGCCCGAGGTGCGCGCCGCGACGGGGTTGGCCCCGGAGGCCCGCAGGCGGAACCCGAACCGGCTCTTGAAGACCACCAGCCAGTACACGAGCAGGACGGCGAACGCAACGAACAGGAAGCCGTTCAGTCCGCGTGCCAGGTCCGGCATCCAGCCGGTCGTGGGAATCGGCTTGGTCTTGACGTTCAGATCGTTGCCCTTGGCGTCACGGAAGAAGCGCTCGAACAGCCAGGCGACCACCGAGATGGAGATGGCGTTGAGCATGATGGTGGAGATCACCTCGTTCACACCGCGGGTGACCTTCAAGACGGCGGCGATGCCGGCGTACAGGGCCCCGGTCGCCATGGCGGCGGCAAGGATGATGGCGACGTGCAGCACCGAGAACGTGTGGATGCGAGACCCGACGACGGCGCCCACCAGCATGGCCATCAGGTACTGGCCCTCGACACCGATGTTGAACATGTTCATCTTGAAGCCGATGGCCACCGCCACCGCCGACAGGATCAGCGGCGTCGACCGGTCGAGGGTCTCTTTCAGCTTGTCGCCGGTGAACCCGAGGCTGAACATCTTCTGGTACGCGGCGATCGGGTTCTTCCCGGTGGCCCAGATGATGAAGCCGCAGATGACGAAGGCGACAACGACGGCCGCCACCGAACTGGCCATGGTCACCAGCACACCCTGCGAGCGTGGGTTGATGAGTCGGGCCAGCAAGGAGCCGGTGCGGTCGCCCGGTTCCAGCGTGGGATCGGTCTCCTGGGTCATCTGGCCACCTCTGCCTGATCGGAGTGTTGACGTTTGCCGGTCATGTACGAGCCGAGCAGCTCCGGGGTGGCGGCTGCCGGGTCGAGTTCGGCGGTGATCTCGCCGTCGAACATGACCAGGATCCGGTCGCTCAACCCGATCAGCTCCTCGAGATCGGCCGAGATCAGCAGGAGGCCGAGGCCCTCGTCACGGGCCTGGCGGATCTCGTCCCAGATCGCCGCCTGGGCGCCGACGTCGACTCCACGGGTGGGATGGGCGGCGACCAGTACCTTGGGGTCGTCGCTGATCTCCCGGCCGACCACCAGCTTCTGCTGGTTGCCGCCCGACAGGGCGAAGGCCGGCACGCTCTCACCGGGGGTGCGCACACCGAACGTCTCGATGATCTCGCGGCAGTCGGCGCGAGCCTCCCTGGCGTTGACGAACGGCCCTGCCGCGAATCGCGGTTCGTCTTCGCGGCCGAGCAGTGAGTTCTCCCACAATGGGGCCGTCAGCAGGAGCGCCTCGCGGTGACGGTCGAACGGGATGTAACCCAGGCCGCGATCTCGGCGCTGGCGGGTGGACTCCTGTGTGGCGTCGGCCCCGGCGATGCACACCCTGCCGGTGCTGGGCGTTTGGCCGAGGATCGCTTCGCACAGCTCGAACTGCCCGTTTCCCTCGACGCCGGCGATCCCGACGATCTCGGCCTCGTGGACGCGAAACGACACGTGGTCGACGAGGGCGCGCTCGCCGGGTCGGGCAACGGTGAGCCCGTCGACCTCCAGCAGCACCCGGTCGCCGACCGCGGACTCTCGTCCTTCGGGGGAGGGCAGTTCGCTGCCCACCATCAGCTCGGCCAGCTCACCACGGTCGACCTCTGCCGGCTTGACCTCGGCAACCGTCGTTCCCTGACGGATGACGGTGATGTCGTCGGACACCTTCAACACCTCGTCGAGCTTGTGGGAGATGAAGATGACCGTCGCCCCGTCGGCAACCATTGCCTTGAGGTTGTCGAACAGCTCGTCCACCTCTTGGGGAACGAGCACGGCCGTGGGCTCGTCGAGGATCAGGATGCGCGCACCGCGGTAGAGCACCTTCATGATCTCGACGCGCTGGCGTTGGCCGACACCGAGTTCGACGACAAGGCGGTCGGGATGGACCTTCACCCCGGTGGCCTTGCCGATGTCGATGATGCGCCGGCGGGCGGTGTCGAAGTCGACCAGGCCCACCTTCGCAGGCTCAGACCCCAGAATGACGTTCTCGGCAACCGTCAGGTTGTCGGCCAGCATGAAGTGCTGATGGACCATGCCGATCCCGGTGGCGATGGCGTCACTGGGTGAACGGAAGTGCTGTTCGACGCCATTGACCCGGATGATGCCGGCCTCCGGTTGGTGCATCCCGTAGAGCGTCTTCATCAGTGTCGACTTGCCGGCGCCGTTCTCACCGACGATCGCGTGGATCGTGCCCGGCCGGACACGGAGGTTCACGTCGTGGTTGGCAATGACGCCTGGAAAGCGCTTCTCGATGCCGGAGAGCTCGACGGCGAGCGGCACGCTCACCGCGTCGTCTCCGCCGTCACTGTGGCCTTGTTCCCCCAATGTTCCCCCTAGGTGTGCTGCTCGTTTCTAGCAGAAAGCCCGGGGCGAACCCCGGGCTTGCTGCTGTGTGATGGTCCGACGATCAGCGATCGGGTCGCCGACCGCTGATCGTCGCCGTGAGTGTCAGGAGGTCGCTTTGGTCGTGCCCTCGGCGGGCGTCGTGCCCGTCGTGGCCGCGCCGCCGGGGGTCGTCGGGACGACGATCTTGCCAGCGATGATGTCGGCCTTGTAGCCCTCCAGCTTGTCCTTGATGTCGTCGACGTAGCCACCCGAGGTGGAATAGCCCACGCCGTCAACCTTCAGGTCGTAGGCGACGGGCCCACCCTTGAAGGCGCCATCCTTGAACGCCTTGATGGTCTCGAACACGGCCACGTCGACTCGCTTCAGCATCGACGTCAGGATGACGTCCTTGGCGCCAGCCACCGTCGACGTGTTGTACTCGTCCGAGTCCACGCCGATCGCCCACTTCTTGTTGGCGACCGCGGCCTGGACCGTGCCAGCACCCGAACCGCCGGCGGCGGTGTAGATGATGTCCACCTCGTCGTCCTGGTACCAACCATCGGCGATTTCCTTGGCCTTGTCGGGCGAGGTCCAGGCATTGTTGTCGCCGGCAGCGCCGAGGTACTTGACCTCGATCTTGATGTCCGGGTTGACAGCCTTGGCCCCGGCCTCGTACCCGGCCTGGAAGCGCTTGATGAGGTCGATCTCCTGCCCGCCGATGAAACCGATGTGGCCGGTCTTGCTCTTCAGCGCAGCTGCCGCACCGACCAGGAACGAGCCCTCCTGCTCGGCAAAGCCGAGGCTGGACACGTTCGGGGCGTCGACGAAGCCGTCGACGATGCCGTAGGACACCGTCGGGTTGGCGGCGGCGATCTTGGTGAGGTCGTCGCTGAACAGGAACCCGACCACGATGATCGGGTTGTTGCCGTTCGAAGTCAGGTTCTTCAGGTTCGGGCCACGGTCCTCGCCGCTGGCGGCCTCGAGCTCGTCAACCTTGACACCCAGTTCTTTGGTGGCCTGGTCGGCGCCACGCGCCGCAGAGTCGTTGAACGTGCCGTCGCCGCGACCGCCGGTGTCGAATGCCAGGCCGACCTTGATGGCGCCGCCCGCTGCGGTGGTGCCCGCTGCGGTGGTGCCCTCGGAGGCCTTCGTGCCTGCACCAGCGGTGGTGCCCTCGGAGGCCTTCGTGCCTGCACCAGCGGTGGTGCCCTCGGAGGCCTTCGTGCCCTCCGGAGCGGTGGTGCCCTCGGAGGCCTTCGTGCCCTCCGGAGCGGTGGTGCCCTCCGGAGCCTTCGTCCCCTCCCCGGCCGTGGTCCCGCCGGCGGCGGTGCTGCCGCCAGAGGCGGTGCTGCCGGCAGTGGCGGTGGTGGTCTTGGTGTCGGCCTTCTTGTCGTCGTCGCCGCATGCTGCGGCAAAGAGACTCAAGGCAACGACGCTTGCCAGAACGCCGACGCGCTTGGATTTGCGCATTGATCTCCCCCTTGGAGTCGTGTGAGTTGGCGGGCTTGTTCGCCCGTCGCAACAGGCTACCCGACGGTCCCGGCCTTCCCGTAGCGTCCTGGCCTACATTGGCGGGGCGTGAGTTCGACCGGTCGTTCGTGGAATCGCGCCGCGGTCACAGGATGCCTGCTGGTCGTGGTGGCCATCGGCGCGGCCGTCGCCTGGCCCCCGCCGGAGGTGCCCGAGGGCGCCACGCCGACGGTCCCGCTGACGGTGGCGACGACCACGACCACCACGGACCCGCTGGCCGAGGCCACGCTCGGCAGCGCCGGGCCCGACACGCCCACCCCGGCCCGGCCGGCGACGGTATTGCTCGTCGGGGACTCCGAGGCCGGTGGCCTGGCCCCGTTCCTGAAGTCGGTCCTCGCCCCGATCGGCGTCACCACCGTGACCGTCGCCGACAAGGTGTCGTCGGGCCTGGCCCGTCCCGACTTCTTCGACTGGCCCCGCCGTCTCGGGGCGCTGATGACGGAGGTGGCGCCCGACATCGTCGTGGTGATGATCGGCGGCAATGATGCTCAACCGCTCCTGGCGGCGGACGGCTCGTTGATCGCCCGGCTGGACCTGGCGTCGCCCGAGGCTTGGCAGGCCGAGTACCGGCTGCGCATCGACGAGCTGATCGATCTCGCCTCGATCGGTCAGACCCGGGTGATCTGGGTGGGAATCCCCAATGCTCGCGGCGCCGAGTTCAACCGCAAGCTCACGGTGCTGGACGCCACCGTCCGTGACGCCCTGCGTGATCGTCCGGCGGTCACCTTCGTCGACGCCAGGCGGCGATTCGCCACGCGATCGGGGAAGTGGACCAAGTCGATCGTCGACCCAGCCGACGGACGGCGCAAGGTGGTCCGGGCGTCCGACGGGTTCCACCTCAACCCCGCCGGGGCGACGATCCTGGCCCACGACGTCGCCATCGCAGTGGTCAACGAACTGCGCATCAGGGGCGCCGACGTCACCTTGGGTTCCAGCCCGAGCGCACCGCCGGGATCCTGACGGTCGCCCTACTGGGATTTGCCGCGGGCCTGGATCGCCGCCCGCCGGGCGGCAACGGCGGCGGGGTCGAAGCGCTGGCGCTGCCAGTCCACCGAGTGGCGGTGCTCGATGGCCAGGCCCTCGCTGTTGCCGTGGATCTCGGCGTAGGTGGCCCGGATCTGGCGAACCCCCGATTGGTCGGTCCCGACGATGTCGGCGGCGATCGACCGGGTGACCGGCAGCAGGTCCTCGTGAGCGACGACGCGGTTCACCAGCCCGCAGCGCAGGGCTTCCTCGGCATCCATGAAGTTGCCGGTGAAGCTCATCTCCCGCGCCCGGCGGACACCGATCGCCTGGGGGAGCAGCACGGTCAGCCCCCATCCCGGCATGATCCCGACCCGGGCGTGGGTGTCGCCGAACTTGGCTCGCTCGCTGGCCACCAGGAAGTCACAGGCCAGGGCCAGCTCGAACCCGCCGGTGATGGCCACGCCGTTGATCGCCCCGATCAACGGCTTCGTCGTGGGGTCGATCGGCCGTTGCACCGCCATCTGCCCGACGTGGTCCCCGCCGGCACTGGCCGTCGAGCCGAGTTCTTTCAGGTCGAGGCCGGCGCAGAACGCCGGGTCGGCGCCGGTGAGGATGATCACGTCCACGTCGTCGCGCCCGTCGACGTCGGCCAGCGTCGCCTGCAGCGTGGTCAGCAACTCGCTGGACATCGCGTTGCGCGCCGCAGGCCGGTTGAGGGTGAGCGTGGCGATGCGCTCGCTGACGTGGAGCAGCACAGTGTCGGGCATGGACGCACTCTGCCAGGCACCTGCCCGGCGTACCAATCCCTGTACGGTGCGCCCATGGCTCTCGTCGAACTCGCCCGCCTCCGAGGCGTGGCCACGCTGACCCTGAACAACCCCGCGGAGCGCAACACGCTGACGGCGCCGATGGTGGCCGAGATCGTCGCGACGATGGACGAGATCGAGGCCGATTCCACGATCGGGGCGGTGGTGGTGACCGGCGCCCCACCGGCATTCTGCGCCGGTGCCAACCTCGGCAACCTTGCCGAGGCCGACGAGGCCAGCCTGGCGGGGATCTACGAAGGGTTCTTGCGCATCGCCCGGTCACCGCTGCCCACGTTGGCGGCCGTGAACGGCGCGGCGGTCGGCGCCGGGATGAACCTGGCACTGGGCTGTGACGTGCGCGTCGCCGCCCAGCGGGCCAGGTTCGACACCCGGTTCCTGCAGATCGGTCTCCATCCCGGCGGCGGGCATACGTGGATGCTGCGCCGCATCGCCGGTCCGCAGGTGGCCATCGCCGCCGTCCTCTTCGGCGAGGTGCTCAGTGGGGAGCAGGCCGAGCGCGTCGGGTTGGTGTACCGCTGTGTTGCCGACGACGAGCTCGCCGACGCGGCTCAGGCGATGGCCGAGCGGGCGGCCGGCGGGCCTCGTGATCTGGCCATCGAGATCAAGCGCACGATCGCCGCGATGGCCGACGTGACGACCCACGCCGAGGCGGTGGGACGTGGAGCTCACCCCGCAGCTGTGGAGCACGAAGCAGCCGTGGTTCGCCGAACGCCTGGCCGCCCTGCAGGCCACGATCCGCGCCCCGAAGCCGTCCTGACGGCGGGGTGGGTCTCGGCGCAAGGCGCGCACAACTGTTACACGAATGGGGCAGCGCCTGCCCGGCGAGCTGATCTACGGTGTGTTCACGGGAAGCTCATTTCCGTACATTCCCCCACGGAGGTACCCATGAGCCAGCGCCACCGCAGCCCTGAGGCGGCCCCACCGCCGAAGATGGATTTGCGTGCCCACGCCCACAACGAGCGGCATCGGATCAACTCCGAACTGCACGCCGTTGCGGTGCAGGTCAGTGCCGGATCACCGCCAGAAGATCTCCACGAACCCGGCCGCGGCTGGGTTCCGGCCCACCATCGCGAGCCCGATCGGGTGGCGGCGGGCCGACCGAAGGCCACCAAGCACTGGAAGTTGAAGATGTGGAAGCGCCGCAGCAAGCTGCGCCTGGCCAAGGCCCAGGCCTACCAGGTCGCCGGCCGCCAGGCCTGACACCATCGGGCGAGGTACGGCTACACGCTCAACCAGGTCGTCGCCAGGTCGTCACGACGGTCGCACCACTCCTCGGTGGTGATGGCATAGCGGAGGTGATCCTCCCAGACGCCGTTGATCTGCAGGAAGCGCTCTGCCAGACCCTCCTCACGGATCGCCAGCACCTCCATGATCCGCCTGCTGTTGGCGTTCCGCGGCACGATGCAGATCTCGACAGCGGTGCAGGTCGATCTCCTCGAAGGCGAAGCGCAGTACCGCCACGACCCCTTCGGCGGTGTAGCGCTGGCCGGCGTGGCGGCGGTCGATCCAGTAGCCGATGGTGCCCGTCTGCTCCGCGCCGCGGACGATCCCGTTGAGGTTGACCTCCCCGGCGACGCGGCCGTCGACGAACACGCCGAATCCGTAGCTCGTGTCGCTGTGGCGGTCCCGATCACGGGCCGAGCACCGGGCTTCGAACGCCTCGCGTGAGATGGTCGGGTCGATGACACCGATCGGCCGGGCCGGCTCCCACGGCCGGAGCCAGGCGTCGTTGCGCAGCCGGACCTCGGTCCACTCCGGGAAATCCGTCGCCGTGAGCGGGCGGAGTACCACCCGCCGGCCGTAGAGGCGGGTGCCGAGCGGTCGCCGCGCCGGGTGCCCGAAGCCCCTCACCAGCTCACCTCAACGGAGTCGAGCCGCAGGGTACGCATCACGGCCACCACGGCGCAGCAGGCGGCGACGATGACGCCGACGTGGTGGGCGGGCAGGCCCGGATTGAGGCGGCGGGCCGCCACCGCCTCGGTGGCCACGGTACGGAAGACGTCTTCCGCGGCCTCGCGGGTGAGCGTGGCGGGCCGGCCGACCTCGTGGCCGGCCTCGACGCTGGCCAGCGTGCTCATCAGCGGTCCATGGATCACGACCGGTCGCTCGAGGACCTGCGGGTCGGCGCGGATCAGATCGTCGAGGTGATCGGCCACCAGCCCGATGGCGTTGGTGAGGTCCTCGGCACGAGGTGGGTCGGCGGGCCCGAGCTGACCGGCGATCAGCTCGAGGCCCACCGGGAACACGAGGGTGGCGTCGCCGGCCACGGGCGCGCAACGAGTGCTCGGTGAGGGTCAGGATCGTGGACGGCCCGGTTTCGGGCGCCAGGGCGTCGTGGACCCAGGCCCCGACCGGGTCGGCGCCGCCCGCCAGGAACCATGCGTAGTGGGCGTGCAGGCACTTGACGCCGGTGCGAGTTCCACCGACGCCGCCCGACGGGCGGGGCCCGCTGTGGCCGGCCGCGATGGCGGCGTCGCGCTCGGCGGCGTAGCGGGCGTGGGACGCGGCGATCAGGTCGGCGGGTAGTTCGGCTTCCGCCCGGCGTACCCCGCCGGCGGACTCCAGTGTGCTGACCCGGCGGTGCTCGTCGGGACCGACCAACCAGTAGCGGGTGGGCATCGGTGTGCCGTCGGCCAGGAACGGAGCGTTGCGGATGACCACGGGTGACCCGGCGGCGTCACGGACGACCACGTCGAAGTCGCCGAGCGGCGCCCGCCCGAGCAGGCGCTCGACGGTGGCACGATCGTCGTCCACGGCGCGATGGGTCAGCGACGCAGCCTGCGCCAGGCCAGTACGAGGACCACGAGTCCGCCGAGGAGCGGCAGGAGCCGCTTGAGGACCGCCGACCCGGCGACCTCGGTCATGTCGATCGGCTCGGCGGCGGGGCCGTTCACGGTGCGCACGGCGCGCGGCCCGGCGCCGGCGGTCGGCTCGTTCTCGGCGGGGGTCTCGGCCGCGCTGTCGGCCGCGCTGTCGGCCACGTTGTCGGCCGCGTTGTCGGCGGTGGTCGAGGTCTCGGCGGGTGACTCGGCGGGCGCATCGCCGCCGCTGCCGCGGTGGCCGCCGTGTCGGCGGTGGGCGATGCCGAGATCATCGCGTTGAGGTTGTCGGCGAACTGGCCAATGAGCTTCTTGGAGACGTCGGCCATGATGCCCCGCCCGAACTGGGCAACCTTGCCGCTGATGTGCAGCTCGGTCTCCACCCGGCAGGTGGTGGACGAGTCGGTGACCGGGGTCAGCACGGCGTTGATGGTGGCGTTGGCGTTGCCCCTGCCGCCGGTATCGCGGCCCTCGGCCTTCAACGTCGCCGAGTGGTGGACATCGTCACGTTCCACGAAACTGGCTTGGCCCTTGAAGTTGGTGCTGATCGCGCCGAGCTTGACCTTGACGACGCCCCGATAGACGTCACCCTCGATCTCGGTGAGTTCGGCGCCCGGCATGCACGGAGCAATGCGCTCCAGGTCGGTGAGGACCTTCCACGTCTCGTCGACGGGCCGGGCGACGGTGAACTCGTTCAGCAGCTTTTCCATCGGTCCAGGTCCTCCAGCGTGTCGATATCAAGCGCAGAGCCTACGCACTCGACCTCGGCCACCCACTCGGGACGCCGGGTGATGAGGTCCCTGGCCACGGTGTCGCCGGTGGTGGGCAGCAGCGGCCAGAGCCGGCGGTGGAGCCGGACCGGATGGGGGCCGCGGGCGCCAGCGAAGGTGGCCACGACGATGGGCGCGCCGGTCGGCTCGGCGGCGACTGCGGCCCACGCCGACGACGGGATGCCCGGCTGGTCGGCAAGTCCGACGACGACGGCGTCCCACCCCAAGGCGTCGGCCCTGACCAGCGCGGCCTGCAACGACGCCGCCTGACCATCGGCCCACCGATCGGCGTGCAGCACCTCGACGGGTGTCGCCGCGGCATCGTCGGGGCCGGTGCGCAGCTCGATGGCGCCGCCGACGACGATCACCCGCTCGACGCCACCGCCCGCGGCGTTGCGCAGCGAACGGCGCCAGATCGCCACGCCGTCGAGGGTGGCGGTGAGCTTGTGCTCCGGGCCGGCAAAGCGGGTGCCCGCCCCGGCCGCCAGGAGGACCGCGCCGACACGTTGCGGGGCTGGTTCGCCGGGCGTGGGGGCGGTCGGCACGCCGTCAGTATCGCCGCGTCGGCCCGTTCGAGGGGCGTCGTGACGTGACGAATGGCGCACGGCTGATGTCGAGGATCCGGTGGATTGTGTCAATCGCGTGACATACTGCTCGAACTGGTTACGGCGGTTCCCGGTGAACTCGGTGGAATCAGTGCAACGCGGTGGCGCCTCGTGGCGCCTTCGCCGTGAAGGAGGGCGGACACCTCCCCACGAACGGAGGCCACCTTCGGGTGGCGACACGAGAGGACCACATGCACCCGACCACCCACAGGAACGGAGTCGTGCCCACGATCAGACGGTGGCTCGTCGCCACCGGCGGCGCAGTCGCCGCGGTGGTGACACTGCTCGGACCGAGCGCCGCCTCGGCGGCACCACGCCCGTCAACACCGGTGGGGCTGCCGGCGCCGCTGATGCAGGCCATCCGTGACGACGCTGCGACGGGGATCGATCTGATCCACGTGATGCGATCCGCCCCGAGCAGGATCGTGCGCGCCGAGTTGAACTCGGTTCGGGAGAACCTCGCCACCCGAGTCGCCCGTGCGCTGGGCGCCCCGCCGTCGGCGATGCGCGCCGCCTGGGCTCGCTCCAGCACCGACCACCTTCTGGCCCTGTTCTCCGGGCTCACCCAGTTGGGTGTTCCCTATCGCAGCCTGCGCTCCGATCCGGGTGCGGGCTTCGACTGCTCCGGGCTGACCAGCTACGCTTGGGGCCAGGCGGGAGTGAACCTGGCTCACCAGAGCGGCAGCCAGATCCGCGACGCCGCCGACCGCGACCTGTTCAGCGCCCGTGCCGGCGACCTCGTCTACTACCCGGGTCACGTGATGCTGTATCTGGGTGTCGACAACTACGTCCTCCACGCGCCCTACAGCGGCCAGGTGGTCTCGCTCGACACCACGTCGTGGCACGGCGGGCGGTTGCGCTTCGGCGACCCCACCGGCTGACCGCGCATCCGTGGATCAGTGGATGCTGCCCGTCCCGTCGCGCAGGGAGGGCACGGCCCGGCCGGTGCGGCGGGCGATGATCTCGGCGACGATGGAGATCGCCGTCTCCTCGGGTGTCCGTGCGCCGATGTCCAAGCCGATGGGTGACATCAGCCGGGCGAGATCCGCTGGGTCGGTGATCCCCGCCTCGGCCAGGCGGCCCAGCCGCTGGTCGTGAGTCCCACGGCTGCCCATCACGCCGATGTAGCCAACGCCAGTGGCCAGGGCGCCGCGCACCGCCGGAACGTCGAACTTGGCGTCGTGGGTGAGGATGCACACGGCGTCGCGGGAGGTGAGCGTCGGGCCACGCTCGTCGAACACCGCGCCCGGCCAGGACACGAGCACCTCGTCGGCCATCGGGAAGCGCCTGCGGGTGGCGAAGACCTCACGGGCGTCGCAGACGATCACCCGGTAGCCGAGCAGCTTGGCGGTGCGGGCCAGCGCGGCGGTGAAGTCGACGGCCCCGAAGATGATCATCTGCGGGGGTGGCGACCAGCTTTCGATGAACACGGTGATCTCGGTGCTGTCGAGGTCCTCCGGGGTCGGCTGACCGTCGGGCCCGTAGTGGCGAACGCCGCTGCGAGCCACCTCCAACTCGGCCAGGGCATCGCGGGCGACCACACGATCCAGCGCCGCCCCGCCCAGGCTGCCAACGGGATCGGCGCCGGGACCGACGACCATCCACGCGCCCGCCCGCGGCCCGGACACCACGGTGACCAGGGCAACGGGCTCGTGACGGTCGAGCCGGGCCCGCAGCGCCGCGAACGCTAACCCTGCTGGATCGAGGGTGTCGACGAACAGCCGGATGGTCCCTCCGCAGGTGAGCCCGACGGCGAAGGCCTCGTCGTCGCTGTAGCCGAAGGTGACGATGCGTGGCTCGGCCTCGCCGCGCAGGGTGGCCAACGCCTCGGCGACCACTGCGCCTTCGACGCACCCGCCGCTGACGCTGCCGCAGACCTCCCCGGCGTCGTTGACCACCATGGCCGCGCCTGGCAGGCGCGGGCCCGACCCCTCGACATCGACGACCCGGGCGATGGCGATTCGCTGGCCGGCGCCGGCCCACCGATCGATGTCAGCGAACAACTCGTCCATCACGCCTCCTGCGTTGGTCGTCGCCGCGGTGGATCACCTGGACGAGATGCTCGAGCGAACCCAGCGAGTGCCCCTCGACGAACTCGTCGACGTGCTCGAGCGCGGCCGCCATGCCCCGGGCCAGCGGGGCGTAGCCCGGCGAGACCTTCAGCGGGTTGACCCACACCACACGGGCGGCGACCCGGCGCAGCCGGGCCATCTGCCGCGCCGAGCAGGGCCGGATCGCCTCGATCCCATCCGTCGCTGAGGATGACGACGATGGCCCCGCGGGCCATCCCGCGCACTCCCCAGCGGTCGTTGAACTGAGCCAGGCACTCGCCCAGGCGCGTCCCGCCGCTCCAGTCCTCAACCCGGTCACCGGCGCGGCGCAGGGCCAGGTCGGGGTCACGGGTCGCCAGCTCACGGGTGATCCGCGTCAGCCGGGTGCCGAAGGTGAACGCCTCCACCCGCTGGCGGCCGGCGACGGCGGCATGGGTGAAGCGCAGGAACGCCCGGGCGTAGGTCTCCATCGAACCACTGACGTCGAGCAGCAGGACGATGCGTCGCAGGCGGACGCCCGGGGCCCGCCAGCGCAGGCGCACCGGTTCGCCGGCGGCGCGCAACGAGGCGCGCATCGTCGCCCGCAGGTCCGGCGTGTGGCGCCTCCGTGACCGGCCGAGCCGGCTACTGCGCCGCGGCGGTCCGGCCAGGCGCAGGTGACCCATCAGCTGGCGGGCCTGGACCAGCTCGTCGGCCGTGTACTGGGCGAAGTCCTTGGCCCGCAGCGTCTCGGCGGCACTGAACCGCAGCACCTGGTGGTCGGCCGGATCCGCCGGATCGTGCGCCGCCTGGCCGTCGCCACCCCCGTCGTCGGTGGCGATGGTGACCTGCCTGGTGAGCGGCGTGGTCTCGGGCAGCGGGCCGAAGGTGTCGGCGAAGACCGCGTCGTACACCGGGATGTCCTCATGACGCGCGACCAGGGTCGATCGCCCGGCCCAGTACTGCTGGACCCGGGTGGCGTCAGGCAACGTCGCCAGGGCGTCGGTGAAGGCCAGCGTGGCCCCGGTGGGCACGTCGAGACCGGCGCGGCGCAGCCGGTGGACGAAGCTGACCGAGGCGTTCACTCGGGGGAGGGGACCGCGGCGGCCCGGCTGAGCGCGCCGGCCACGACGGTGTCGAGTCCGGCACGGATCACGGCTTCCTGGTCCTCACGGTGCTTCAGCACGGTTCCCAGCGTGGCCGTAGCGGCATCGGTGGTGAGCGCCGGAGCGCCGATCGGCCGTCAGCGCCTGGACCCAATCGATGGTCTCGGCAACACCCGGGGGCTTGTACAGCCGCTGCTCACGGAGCGACGCCACACCAGCGGCCGCCTGGCGGGCCAGGGCCTCACCTGCCTGCGGGGCGCGCAGGCGGACGATGGCCACCTCCCGCTCGTAGGACGGGTGCTCCACCCAGTGGTACAGGCAGCGGCGCTTCGAGCGCGTCGTGCAGGTCCCGGGTGCGGTTGCTGGTGAGGATCACCAGTGGCGGCACCGAGGCGCGGAACGTGCCGAGCTCGGGGATCGTGATCTGGAAGTCGGACAGCACCTCCAGCAGGAACGCCTCGAACTCGTCGTCGGCGCGGTCCACCTCGTCGATCAGCAGGACCGGGGCAATCGCGTCGTCGTGGTCGATGGCCCGCAGCAGCGCCCGGCGGAGCAGGAACCGTTCGGTGAACAGCTGCGACTCGAGCGCGTCGGCGCCCGCCGCTGCCGCCTCGCCGCTGGCCTCGGCGGCGCGCAGGTGCAGGAGCTGGCGGCTGTAGTCCCAGTCGTACACCGCCTGCGCGGCGTCGATGCCCTCGTAGCACTGCAGGCGGATCAGCTCGCCCGACGCCCACCGGGCCAGCGCCTTGGCCACCTCGGTCTTGCCCACCCCGGCCTCGCCCTCCAGCAGCAGGGGTCGGCGCAGCGTGATGGCCAAGAAGATCACCGTTGCCAGACCCTCGTCGGCGAGGTAGCCGTGCTCAGCGAGTGCCGCCCGGACGGCCTCCGGTGACGTTGGGCGCAGCTCGTGCATCACCGCCAGGCTAATCGGGGGCCTAGGCTCACGGACCCGATGGACCGATTGATCGCGCCGCGGACCGTGACCCAGACGGTCTCCGTCCACGCCCCGCGGGCATCGTCCGTCCAGCTGTGCAGCCCGGCGGCGCAGGTCGAGCTGGCCGCGGTGGAGGGTCGTTGGCGAGGCAGCATCGAGATTCCCCGTGGCGGCACCTACTGGCTCACCGTGGACGGCGGTCAGCCGCTGGTCGATCCCGACTGCGAACGGATGACCTGGCAGGATGGAGGGCCGCGCTGCGTCGCCGGCGACCCGTGGCCGGTGGGCAGCAGGCTCGCAGTCCAGCCAACCGACCCGGTCATCTACGAGCTTCACGTCAAGGGTTTTGGGGGCAGCTTCCGCGGTGTGGCCGAGCGGCTCGACTATCTGGCCGAGCTTGGCGTCGACGTGATCGAGCTGATGCCCGTCACCCCGTTCGACACGTCGAACAACTACTGGGGATACATGCCGGTGGTGTGGGGGGCGGTGCACGAGCCCTATGCCGGCGGCGGGGATCCCGCCGGCGAGCTTGCCGACCTGATCGCCGCCGCTCACGAGCACGGCATCGCCGTGTGGTTGGACGTGGTCTTCAACCACACCGGCGAGGGATCGTCCGACAAGCCCACCTGGTCGCTGCGCGGGCTGGACGACGCCGGGGCGTATCTGTGGGACGGCCAGCGCTACAACGACGACACCGGATGCGGCAACACGATCAACCCGGCGAACGCGGAGGTGCGCCGGCTGGTGTTCAGCGCGCTGGACCGCTTCGCCCGCCTGGGCGTCGACGGGTTCCGCTTCGACCTGGCCTCGATCCTGGCGCGCGACGGCGGTGAGCTGGTGGGCGAGATCGCTCGGTGGGCTCGCCAGGTCGGGGTCGCCATCGTCGCCGAGGCCTGGGACATGGGCCGCTACCTGGTGGGTGACCCGGTCTGGGTGGCGCCCTGGCGTCAGTGGAACGATCGTTACCGCGACGACGTGCGCAGCCTGCTGCGCGGCGAGCACGGCCAGGCGGCCTTCGTCGCGTCGCGGATCAGCGGCAGCGTCGACCTGTTCGGGCATCGCGGCCCGGACGCCTCGGTCAACTTCATCACCGCCCACGACGGCCTGACGATGTACGACCTCACCACCGTGGACCACGACGGGTACAACGCCTGGAACGCCCCGGCTCAGCTGCGCCCGCAGCTGATGAAGAACTACTTCACCGTGCTCCTGCTGTCACGCGGTCCGGCCCTGTTCGTCATGGGCGACGAGTTCGCCAGGACCCAGCACGGCCACCCCAATCCGTACGACATCGACGGGCCGCTGAGCTGGGTCGATTGGGCCCGCCTGGACGAGTGGCGTGAGCTGCACGACTACGTGGCGGCGCTGCTGCGGCTGCGCCACGACCATCCGGTCACCACGGTCCGCCTCTACGGGGTCAACGAGCACCCGGACCTGGCCTGGCACTCGCAGTCCCTGGCGTGGAGCACCGGTGATCTGTACGTGATGTTGAACGCCTGGACCCAGCCGCTGGAGTTCGGCCTGTTCGAGCCCGGTCAGTGGGAGCTGGCGATGTCCAGCGTGCCGATGACCGGCGCCACCGTGCCCGCCCGGTCCAGCGCGGTGTGGACTCGGGTGGCCGGGTAGCCGGGTCCCGCTCAGCTGTCGAAGCCCAGGCCCATGCGGTCCAGGGTGCGCAGCCAGGCGTTGCGCTTGCCGGTCTTGTCCTCCCGGTCCAGCGACCAGCGGGTGGCCTGGATCCCGGCGAAGCGGAACGGCTCCGGCGGGAACGGCAGCGGCTTCTCCTTGACGAACTGGGTCAGCGTCGCCTTCGAGCGCCGCCCGTCGAGCAGGTCGACCATGACCTCGCCGCCGAATCGTGACGATGCCACGCCCAGCCCGGTGTACCCCAGCGCATAGGCGACACGTCCCTGCATGGCCTGGCCCCAGAACACGCTGAACCGGCTGCAGGTGTCGATGACCCCGCCCCACACGTGGCTGAACTTGACCCCTTCGAGCTGCGGGAACGTGGTGAAGAAGTGGCTGCTCAGCTTGGCCCAGGTGGCCGGGCGGCTCTCCAGTTCGGCGTTGACCTTGCCGCGCCAGAAGTAGATGACGTCGTAGCCGCCCCACAGGATGCGGTTGTCCTCGGTGAGCCGGTAGTAGTGGAACTGGTTGGGGATGTCCGAGACGCCCTGGCGGTTGGCCCAGCCGGTCTCGGCCAGCTGCGCCTTGCTGAGCGGCTCGGTGACCATGCAGTAGTCGTAGACCGGGGCGATGTAGTGACCGATGCGCTTCAGCAGCGGCTTGAAGGCGTTCGTTGCAAGTGCAACCTTCCCGGCGCGGACCCGTCCGAGTGGCGTGGTGATCAACACCCCGACGCCATCCTTGTCGATGGCGGTGGCCTTGGTGTCCTCGTAGATGCGCACCCCGAGCGACATCGCCGCCGTCTTCAGTCCCCATGCCAGGCGGGCCGGGTCGACCAGCGCGGCGCGGTCCTTGCGCCACACCCCACCCACGTAGGTGGGCGAGTTGATCTGGGAGCGAATCGCCGCCTCGTCCAGCCATTCGACGTCCTGCTTCAGGTTGCGCAGCAGCTGGAACTCCTCGCGCAGCTCCTCGACGTACGACTGAGAGTGCGCCGAGGTGGCCACGTCGATGACGCCGGTGCGCTCGTAGTCGCAGTCGATGCGATAGCGGGCGATCGCCGCTTCGATCTCGTTGAGGTTCTGCAGGCCGAGGTCTTCGAGGGTGTCCAGCTCGTCGGGCCAGCGGGAGTGGCCGTTCATCACCCCGTGGGTGATGCTGGCCTCCATGAACCCGCCGTTGCGGCCGCTAGCCGCCGACCCGACCTCGTGGGCCTCGATGAGCACGACGTCCTTGCGCGGGTCACGTTCCTTGGCGATGATCGCCGTCCACAGCCCGGTGTAGCCGCCACCCACGACGCAGAGGTCACAGCTCTCGGTGCGCACCAGGGTGGGGTTGCTGTCGGGCTCGTCCTTGTCGTCGTACCAGTACGGGTAGGGGTCGGCGTCGGCGATGGCGTCGAGGAAGGCCTCGTTCTGGCGGTCGTCGTCTGCGTTGACCGGCATGTGCTGGCAGGGTAGTGGCGCGGCGGGTACCTTCGGCGACATGGATCTGGGGATTGCCGGACGCCGGGCCGCAGTGGCGGCGTCATCCGCAGGGCTGGGCTACGCCTGCGCCGCGGCGCTGGCCGCCGAGGGTGTTCGCGTGGCCGTCTGCGGGCGAGACCGCCAGCGGATCGAGGACGCGGCGGCGTCCATCTCGTCGGACTGCGTGCCCATCGTGTGCGACGTCTCCGATGCCGCCGGCGGCGCCGCCTTCGTGGCCAGGGCCACCGAGGCCCTCGGCGCGGTGGACATCCTGGTGACCAACGCCGGCGGCCCTCCACCGGGCACCTTCGACTCCACCGAGGTCGACGCCTACCTCCCGGCCCTCGACCTCAACCTGATGAGCGTGGTGGGGATGTGCAAGGCCGCCGTGCCGGCGATGCGCTCACGCGGCTGGGGCCGGGTCGTGGCCATCACCTCGCTGGCCGTACGCCAGCCGATGGCCACGTTGATCCTGTCGAACACGGCGCGGGCGGGGGCCACCGGGTTCCTGAAGACGCTGGCCCGCGAGGTGGCCGCCGACGGGGTCACGGTGAACAGCGTCCAGCCGGGCCTGCACGAGACCGAACGGCTCGTCCAGCTCTACGGCGGCCGCGTCGACGGCAGGGAACTCGGTGTGCCGGCCGGCGTGGTGGGCCGCCCGGAGGACTTCGGGGCGACGGTTGCCTACCTGTGCAGCGATCAGGCCCGGTTCATCACCGGGCTGCAGCTGCACGTCGACGGCGGGGCCTACGCCGGGTTGCTGTAGCCGCCGTCGTCGCCGCCGACGGCGTTGGCCTCGTCGAGCTCCGGCGCCGCCGCTGGGCGGGGCAGCACCTCGACGTCGAAACCGTCGAAGCGGGCGTCGAACGTGGCGATCCGGCGAACCTTGTTCCACACGACCATGATCATCGTCAGCGCCAGGTCGGGGTCGGTGACCAGCGAGCCCGGTACGGCGTTGCGGTGCTGCTGGGCCACGAACATGGTGCTCACCGGGGCCAGCAACCCGTGCCGCATGCGTGACTCCGGGTCGAGGTCGGCGAGATCCATGTCCAGCGCCTTCAGCAGGATCCGCTCGTCCTCGTACTGGTCGATCAGCTCGGCGTAGCACGTCACTGCGGCCACGTGGTTCGGGTCGTCGAGGTCGACGAGGGCGGCAAGGAAGCTGTGCTCCAGCAGCACCTGGGGTGGGTCGAGGCTCATCCGGCGTGGGCCATCGGGGCGGGTGTGCCGAGTGCCAGCAGGGCCGTCCGGGCGCGCTTGGAGCGGTTGCGCCGGATGGCCCGCTCGATGCGGTTCCACAGCAGGAAGGACAACCCGGTGATCACCCATCCGGCGATGCCGTCGATGATCCAGTGCTCGCCGTACAGCACCAGGGCGAAGAGCATGACCACCGGCCAGCACAGCATCAGCGCCTTCACCCACGTGCGCTGGATCCACGGCAGGAAGAAGGCCACGGTGATCAGCGCGAACGAGGCGTGCAGCGAGGGCATCGCGGCGATCTCGTTGCCCCAGTTGAGACCCTTGCGCCACGACTTGACGAAGCCCTTGAAGCCGAGGTCGTAGAAGCCCTTCCAGGTGTCGCGGTGCAGCGGGGGCAACACGCGGTAGGAGAACCGCTGGGTGTCGCCGGCCATCCACGGCGGGATGGTGGGCAGGAACACGAACATCAGGCAGGCCACGAACAGCAGCGTGGCGAAGCGCTTCATGAACCGCGTCCACTGCCGGTGGCTCACTGCCCAGAGCACGGCCATCACCACCACCGGGAATACGAAGTGGCTGTAGTAGGCGCTGGAGAAGATCCAGTCGTACCACTGCACGGTGGGCCGCCACAGCCAGTTCTGCAGCACCACGTTGGGGTCGTGGCCGAAGAACAGGAAACGGTCGATGTTGCGCACCGCCGCCAGCTGGCGGGGGAAGTTCAGTTGGTCGGCGCCGGCCGCGGGTCTGCTCGTAGGCGATCCACATCACCGCGTAGCAGGCCACGTCGATGATCAGGATCGCCCAGGTGAGCAACGGCTTGCCGATGAACGCGCAGACCAGGAACAGGAACAGCGAGATGGCCACCGAGATGCGATCGATGGGCAGGCCCTCGGTCCGCAGCCAGTACAGGTACACCGCGAGGTAGATCGACATCGCCGTGATCCGGGCGATGCGCATCCGATCGATGGGCACGACCGCCGACATCTGCGGACGCGCCGACAGCAACGCCCGCGCGTCAGCGACATCGGCACGCTCGGCCACCCCGGTCATCCGGGCAAGGCTAACGAGCGCATGCCTCCAGTGCACGGCGCACCAGGACCTTGGCCAGATGGCGGCGGAAGTCGGGGCTGGCGTTCAGATCGCTCTGCGGGTCGGCCTCGGCGGCGGCCAGTTCGGCGGCGTCGGCGACGGACGCGCCGCCGGCCAGCGCCTGCATCGCGCTGGTGGCCAGGACGGGCGTGGCGCCCATGTTGACCAGGCCGATGCCGCTCCCGCCGTCGTTGCGCCAGGCGGCGACACCGACGATGGCCCAGTCCTGGGCCCGGCGGTTGAACTTCTGGAAGCTGAACCCGCCGCCGGAGATCTTCGGCACGCGGATCTCCACCAGCATCTCGTCGGGCGTCAGCGCCGACTCCAAGAACCCGCGGAAGAAGTCTGCGGCAGCGATGCTCCGCCGCCCGCCTGGCCCTTGGGCGACGTAGGTGGCGCCGAGCGCCAGCGTGGTGGCTGGCAGGTCCGAGGCCGGGTCGCAGTGGGCGATCGATCCACCGATGGTGCCGCGGTGGCGGACCTGCGGATCGCCCACCTCCTTGGCGGCGGCACGCAGCAGCGGTGCGTGGGCGGCCAGCAGATCGCTGTGCTCGAGCTGGGTGTGCCGGGTGAGCGCGCCAATGGCGATGTCGTCGCCCTCCTCGCGGATGTAGGACAGGTCGGCGATCCGCCCGATGTCCACCAGGACGGACGGTGAGGCCAGGCGCAGCTTCATCAGCGGCAGCAGGCTGTGCCCACCGGCCAGGAACTTGGCGTCGTCACCGTGCTCGCCGATCAACGAGATGGCCTCCTCGGCGGAGCCGGCGCGGACGTAGTCGAACGGCGCCGGGTTCACTTGGCGCCTGCCTTGGCCGCGCAGTCGAGCACGGACTGGACGATGTTGTGGTAGCCGGTGCAGCGGCACAGGTTGCCCTCCAGGCCGGTGCGGACCTCGGCCTCGGTGGGGTGCGGGTTCTCGTCCAGCAGGCTGGCGGCCGCCATCACCATCCCGGGGGTGCAGAACCCGCACTGCAGGCCGTGGTTCTCCATGAACGCCTGCTGCATCGGGTGCATCGTGCCATCGGCGCCGGCCATGCCTTCGATCGTGGTGATCGAGCATCCGTCGGCCTGCACGGCCAGCACGGTGCAGCTCTTGGCGGACTGGCCGTCGAGATGCACCGTGCAGGCGCCGCACGACGAGGTGTCGCACCCCACGTTGGTGCCGGTGAGGTCGAGCACGTCACGCAGGTAGTGCACCAGCAGGGTGCGCGGCTGCACCTCGCCATGGTGTTCCGTGCCGTTGACGGTGACCGTGATGTCCACACTCATCGCTTGGTTGATCCCCTTGGTCCGTGCGATCGTCACCGATCGCGGCGGCCCCCATCATGCCCCATCCGCAGGCGGTGCGGCGATGCCTGCCGGTCGATCAGCCCAGCGGGCGGTGATGATGGGGGCGCCGGCGCGGCAGCGTGACGGCGAACACCAACCCGAACACCGCCGCCGAGACCAGGGCGATGGTGGCGCTGGGGGCCGCACCGCGGCCGAGGTGGTAGCTGACGATCAGCCCGACGACGCCCTCGGACACGCCGAAGGCGATCGCCCACCAGGTCATCGAGCGCAGCGTGCGGGCGAACAGGCGGGCCGTGGCGGGTGGGGTGACCAGCATCGTCACCGACATGATGGTGCCGACGGCGCGGAGGCTGACCACGACCACGATGGACAGCAGCACGATCAGCACGGCCTGGACCAGTTCGACACGCACACCCACCTGCTCGGCGTGGACGTGGTCGAAGGTGGCGATGCGCAGTTCGTTGAACAGCACGGCGATCACGGCGAGGGCGCCGGCGCCGAGCGCGGCGTTCAGCGCCAGGTCGTTCCACGACACGGTCAGGACGCGGCCGAACAGGAAGTGGGTCAGCTCCACGCCGGTGTCGAGGCGGGAGATCACCACGACGCCGAGGGCGAAGCTCGCCGTGCCGAGCACGGCGATCAGGGCCTCCGAGCCGAGGCGCCGGTTGGCCGACAGCGCCAGGAGCAGGGCGGCCAGGACGATGCCCGCACCCA
Source organism: Ilumatobacteraceae bacterium (assembly GCA_037045185.1). Lineage (GTDB taxonomy): Bacteria > Actinomycetota > Acidimicrobiia > Acidimicrobiales > Ilumatobacteraceae > JAKOUY01. The sequence continues at coordinate 146,441 of JBAOHQ010000001.1, read as the reverse complement.
GGGCGCCGAGCAGGACGTTGACACCGGCGGCGTAGGCGATGCCGACGCCGGCGAGGGTGCCATGGGACATGGCGTCGCCCAGGTTGGCCATCCGCCGCAGCACGACCCAGGTGCCAACCGCGGGGGCGACGACTCCGATCACCAGCGTGGCCAGCAGGGCCCGCTGCATGAACTGCAACTGGAACGGATCAGTGAGGACGTGCATCTGCCGAACCGAAGGTGCGATCGAGGACGTCGGGGGCCAGCACGGCGTCGGGTGGGCCGTCGGCGCGGAGGGTGCCGTTGACGGCGAGCAGCCGGCCGAAGCGGTGGCGAGCGAGGGCCAGGTCGTGGGTGGCAACCAGCAGGGTGGTCCCGCGCTCGGCCAGGCGGTGGAACAACTCGATCAGGCTGGCGGTCGCCGGTTGATCCACGCCGCTGAGCGCCTCGTCCAAGAGGACGACGGTGGCTTCCTGGGCCAGCGCCCTGGCCAGGTACACCCGCTGCAGCTGGCCACCGGACAGCTCGGTGAGTGTGTGCTGGCCCACCTCGGGCAGGCCGACGTCGGCCAGGGCTGCGGCCGCCGCGGCCCGGTCGGCGCGCCCCGGCCGGGCGAACCAGCGGTGGAAGCGGCGGCGTCCGGTGAGCACCAGCTCGGCGGCGGTGATCGGGAAGGTCAGGTCGCTGTCGTTGCGCTGGGGGATGTAGGCGATGTCCATCCGATCGGTGTGGTCATGGCAGTGGACCCCGTTGACGAAGACGACGCCGGTGTGGTTGACCAGCCCGCAGATGCCCTTGAACAGGCTGCTCTTGCCAGCGCCGTTGGGCCCGATGACCCCGATCAGCTCGCCGGGGCGGGCGTCGAAGCTGACGTCGGCCAGGACCGGCCGATGGCCGTACTCCACCCCGAGCCGGTCGACACGCAGCACCGGGTGATCGGCTGGACGCATCGGCTCACCATATCAAGATCGATTCCCATTCGTGTTCCGACGCTGCCTAGACTGTGAGCGTGCCTTCCGTCCCCCGCCGCCGCACCGCCGAGCCGGACCACGGCATCGATCAGCGCATCGTCAGCGCCCTGGCCGGGCAGGGGCAGCGGCTGACCCGGCACAAGGCCGCGGTGATCGCCGCCCTGGCCGATATCCACGGTCCGGTGACCGCCGACGCCGTGGTCGCCGCCAGTGGCGTGCCCACGTCGACCGCCTATCGCATCCTGGCCGAACTAGCCGACGCACTGGTGGTGGCCCGCGTTGCCGGCGCCGACCGCATCGACCGCTTCGAGGTGGCCGAGGCCTTCACCGACCACCATCACCATCATCTGGTGTGCACGACGTGCGGCGCGGTGCAGGATTTCGAGCCGGGCGCCGCCGTGGAGCGTGCCGTGGCCTCGGAGCTGTCGGCGGTCGCCGCCTCCCACGGCTTCGCCGCGGCACGTCACGTCTTCGACGTCCACGGCACCTGCGCCTCCTGCCTCCTCCCCTGAATGGGTGCGAGAACCTCGGAAATCCGTAGTTGTCGCGCCCATGCGGCGCGCTGGCGGTGTGAATGGGCGCGAGCACTTCGGATATCCGTAGTTGTCGCGCCCATGCGGGTGGGTCAGCGGGCGCCCCACACGAAGCGGTGGGTGTGGATGCCGAAGTAGGTGAAGCTCTCCACGCTGCGAACGCCGGTGATCCGGCGGATCTTGTCGTCGATCACCGCCAGCAGCGCCGCCGAGTCCTCGCACAGCACCTCCACCAGCAGGTCGAACGAGCCGGAGGTGAACACCACGTAGATCACCCCGTCGATCGCCGCGATGTGATCGGCCACCTGGCGGACGTTGCGTTCGACGCGCACGCCGAGCGCCGCCATGACCGGGTAGCCGAGGGCCAGCGGGTCGGTCACGCCGACGACGCGCACCACGCCGGCGTCGAGCAGCCGCTGGACGCGGATCCGGGTGGCGGCGGGGGACAGGCCCACCAACTCGGCGAGGTCGGCGTAGCTGGCCCGGCCGTCGTGCTGCAGGGCCCCGATCAGGGTGCGGTCGGTCTCGTCCAGCTGGGTGGGCCGGTCGGTCATGGCGCTCCCGCCGTGGTGCCCGAGTTCATCGCCCCCAGGCTGCCACAGCCGGCGCCGGCGCCCGCGGAGCACCCAGCCACACGCGGTGACGTGGGAGTTTTCAAGAATGTTCGAACTTCGCCGCACGATGTTCACCGGTGACCACCTACGGTCCTGCAGGCATGAACGACGCTCTCGCCACCGTCGGAGTGTTCGGTGGCTCGGGGTTCTACGAGCTCCTCGCGGAGTCGACCGCGGTGGAGATCGACACCCCGTACGGTCCTCCCTCGTCGCCGGTGATGATCGGCGCCCTCGGCGGGCACCGGGTTGCGTTCATCGCCCGCCACGGCACGGACCACCGCTTCGCCGCCCACCGTGTGCCGTACCGGGCGAACGTGTGGGCGATGCGCCACGTCGGCGTGCGCGCCGTCGTCGCCCCGTGCTCGGTGGGCAGCCTGCGACCCGGCATCCACCCCGGGCAGATGGTGGTGGTCGACCAGCTCGTCGATCGGACCTGGGGGCGGCCCGACACGTTCCACGATCGGGGCGCGCCGGGCGGGGCGGAGGTGGCGCTGCATCACCAGGCCTTCGCCGACCCATACCATGCGGGCGTGCGAGACGTCCTGGTGCGTGCCGCCCGCGAGTGCGCGGTGGACGTGGTGGACGGTGGCGTGATGGTGGTCATCAACGGCCCGCGGTTCTCCACCCGGGCGGAGAGCATCTGGTTCCGCCAGATGGGCTGGCACGTGGTCAACATGACCGGATACCCCGAGGCGGTGCTGGCCGCCGAGGCCGGGTTGCGCTACGCCTCGATCGCCCTGGTGACCGACCGGGACGCCTCCGACGGGGGCGGGGTGACCATGGACGAGGTGTTCGAGATGATCCGGGCCAACGTCACCAGGGTCACGGCCGTGATCGGTCGCGCGGTGACCGATCACCATGACGAGTTGGTGGGGACCGACGAGAGGGACGACTGATGCGCACCGAGCACAGCGCCAACGAGGGTGTCCGCCGGTGGCTGCGCCGCCCGCCGGAGGAGGCGGTGTGGCACACGGTGCGTGTCGCCGTCGGGCTGATGTGGGTGGCCAACCTGCACTGGAAGGTCCCTCCGAGCTTCGGTGAGCAGGGCGGCGGGGCGCTGTACGCCTACGCCACCGCCGCGGCGCAGAACGCTCCCTTCGCCCCGTTCCGCTGGGCGATGCGTGAGCTGATCCTGCCCAACTTCGTGGCCTTCGGTTGGGTCACGGTGATCAGCGAGTCGGTCCTGGCCGTGATGCTGCTCGTCGGCTACCGGGTTCGCCTTGCCGGGTGGGCGGGCGCCGGGATGTCCGCGGTCATCGGGCTGACGGTGCTGTACTACCCGAACGCCAACGAGTGGTCCTGGTCCTACCTGCTGATGATGGCCGTGCACCTGATGCTGGCGGTCAGCGCCCCAGCTGGTGGCTCGCCGGTCACCGCCGTCCCGGTGATCGACGCGTGGCGGTGGGGCGCCTGGGCCGCGGCCGTCGGTGTGGCCGGGTTGTACGTCGCCCGCAACATGCCGGGGTGGGGCAGGCGCGTCGCCCTGCTCGGCAGCGACGCCGGCTTCGTGGTCGACGGCCGGTTGGTCCGCCGCTGGGAGCTGAAGCTGGTCTGGTTCAACCCGACGCTTGCGGTGCTCACCGTCCTCCTCGGCGCAGCCCTGATCGCCTCCGCCCGCTGGCGGCCCGGCGTGTGGGTGGCGGCAGCGGGGTTCGCCGCGCTGGCGTTCGGCGCGGCCGTGGTCGGCCGGTTCGACTACGCCCGCTCGGACGGCTCGGTGCAGCGCATCGGCGCCTGGCCGAACGTCGTGATCTGGGTGTCGTTCGCCCTTGCCGCGGCGTGCTCGGCCCGCGCCGCGGGACGCTCCACGGTGAGTTCTGCCGCCGACGGTCTGGGGTAGCGCCCGTGCGTGCCCGACTCGGGCGGCGAGCACGGCTGGTGGCGTGCGTCCTGTGGTGCCTGCTGGCTGGCGCTGCCGTGGCCTGGAGCGTGGTCCGCGGTGTGCGCCTGCAGAACAGCCATCCGGAGGTGCGCCTCGGCGCTGCCCCGTTGATCTCCCGCCGCGAGCGCCGTGGATGGGATTGGCGGTGGTCGTGGTCCATCGTGCTCGCCTCGTCGGTCGTCGTGGCCGTGGCCTGGGGTACCTGGCGGCGCTGGTGGTCACGGCTGACATGGCGTGTCCTGGTCCTCGTCGCGGCGCTCGGCGGGGCCGGGTTTGCCGCGGCACTGGCGGCGGTCGACGGCATCAGCGGGTTCACCCGCGGGATCAACCACCCGTCCGAGTACCTTGCCGGACTGGCGGACATGCCACCGGCGGGGGAGTTCGTCGACACCTTCGTCGAACGCATCAACGACTACCTGGTGCACGTGCGCGGCCACCCGCCTGGGGTGATGCTGACCCTGCGCCTCCTCGACCGGCTCGGGTTGGGCGGCTCGTGGCCGCTGGCCGTCGGCGCGGTGGCGTCCACCGCTGTCACGGTGGGCGCCACGCTGGTCGTCGTGCGAGCCGTCGCCGGGGCCCGCCTGGCGCGGCGCGTCGTCCCGCTGCTGGTCCTGGCGCCGTCGGTCATCTGGATGGTCAGCTCCGCCGACGCGATGTTCACCGCAGTGGGGATGACGGCCACCGCGGCGCTGGCCGTGGCCGTGACCACCGCCAGGCGGCGGGTCTCGGTCGCCCTGGCGGTGCTCGGTGGGCTGCTGCTCGGGTGGATGCTGTTCCTCACCTACCTGGCGGCGGTGTTCGCGATCATCCCGGCCGCGGTCGTCGCAGCGGTTGCCAGGCGGCGGCGATCGTGGCGACCGATCCGCCTCGGCCTCGCCGCCCTCGCCGGCGCTGCGGTCGTGGTGGGCGCCTTCGCCCGTGCCGGGTTCTGGTGGCTGGACGGGGCCCGGGCGACGCGCCACGAGTACCTCGAGGGCACCCCACTGCGCAGTTGGCACTACTTCGGGGTGGCCAACCTGGCCGTGCTGGCGATCGCCCTCGGACCGGTGGTCGTGGCGGGTGGTTGGTGGGTGCGCACCCGCCGGGCGTGGTGGCTGATCGGCGCGGCCGCCCTCGCGGTGCTGACCATGCATCTGTCCACCTACACCAAGGGTGAGGTGGAGCGGATCTGGCTGCCGTTCCTGCCGCTACTCACCGTAGCCGGCGCCGGCGCGCTGGACGCCGCAGGCCGGCGCGGCCGGGCGGTGGCGACATCCGCCGTCCTGGTCCAGGGCGCCTATGGCGTCGTCCTGCACGCGGCACTGCTGGCCAAGTGGTGACCGGGATGTCAGTGAGGATGAGGGTTCTCCAGCCGGCGGATCTCCGGCGACGGTCCGCAGCTGGACCGCAACGGCGCGGTGGCGAACTCGGCCATCCCGCTGTCGAAGTCGATGGCGGCTCGGAACCCGAGGCGCTCGGCCGCCAGCGTCGGGTCGGCGAAGACGTGGCGGACATCACCCAGCCGGTACCCGCCGACGATCTGCGGCGGCGGGCCGCCCGCCGGGCGGAGGGCCCCGGCCAGATCGGCGATGGTGTGCGGTTCGCCGGAGCACACGTTGTAGATCCCTGGCGCGCCCTGGCCGGTGATGGCCAGCACGTTGGCCCGGGCGACGTCGGCGACGTGGACGAAGTCACGGATCTGGGCGCCGTCCTCCATCACCGTGGGCGTCTCACCACGGGCGTAGGCCGAACGGAACAGGCTGGCCACCCCGGCGTAGGGGGTGTCCCGGGGCATCCCCGGGCCGTACACGTTGTGGTAGCGCAACGCGGTCATCGCGCAGCCGGGGTGCTCCCGGGCGAACGCGCTGGCCAGGCCTTCCTGGGCAAGCTTGCTGGTGGCGTAGACGTTGCGCGGGTCCAGCCAGTGGGTCTCCGGCACGGCCTCGGCGACCAGCGCCGCGGCACAGATCGGGCAGCCAGGTTCGTAGCGCCCGGCAGCCAGGTCGGCTGCGGCCCGAGGCGCCGGGCGCACCACCCCGTGGTCGGCGCAGCGATATCGGCCCTCGCCGTACACCACCATGCTGGAGGCCAGCACCAGCGGCCCGCTGAAGCGGTCGTCGTGCAGGGCGCGCAGCAGGGTGGCCGTGCCGAGGTCGTTGCGGCTGACGTACTGGGCGACGTCGGCGAAATCGACACCCAGCCCGACCTTGGCCGCCTGGTGGCACACGGCCTCCACGCCGGGGAGGATCTCCGGCCACAGGCTGGCGTCGCGCACGTCGGCCCACACGTAATGGGCGTCGGCATGCAGACCGGCCGGCAGGCCGGCGTGGGCCGCCGGGTCGAGGTCGTCGACCACGACGACCTCGTGGCCCTGGGCCAGCAACTGCCCGACGATCGTCCCGCCGATGAAGCCGGCGCCGCCGGTGACCAGAACGCGCACTGCTCTCTCCTGTCGATCGGCGCCGACGGGGTCGACGATGCCTGACGTCATTCTCCCAGCGTTGAACGAGGCCGAGGCAGTCGGGTGGGTCGTCGGCCGGATGCCCCCCGGCTTCCGGGCCATCGTGGTGGACAACGCCAGCACCGACGGAACTGCCGACGAGGCCCGCCGTGCCGGGGCGACGGTGGTCCACGAGGCCCGCCAGGGGTTCGGCGCGGCGTGCTGGGCCGGACTGCAGGCGGCGACGTCCGACGTCGTGTGCTTCATGGACTGCGACGGGTCCCTGGACCCCTTCGTCCTGCCGGCGTTCGTCAGGTACGTGGACGAGGACGAGGCCGATCTGGTGGTGGGCCGGCGCATCGCCCGTCGCGGCGCGTGGCCGGTGCACGCCAGGTTGGCCAACGTCGCCCTGGCCGCGTTGCTGCGCGCCAGGACGGGCCTTGCGCTGGCCGATCCCGGGCCGATCCGCGTCGCCCGCCGCAGTGCCCTGCTGGAGCTCGGCCTGACCGATCGGCGCAGCGGGTGGCCGCTGGAGATGATCCTGCGCGCCCACCTGGCCGGGTGGCGGATCCACTCCCTGCCCGCCGACTACCTGGCGCGATCGGGGCGCTCGAAGGTGACGGGCACGGTGCGCGGCACGGTCCGTGCCGTGCGCGACATGTCGGCGGTTCTGCGGACGGTGCGCCAGTGACGCTGCACCTGACCGTGATCGCCAAGGCGCCCGTGCCCGGACGGGTGAAGACCCGTCTGTGCCCGCCGTGCACACCGCTGCAGGCCGCACGGGTGGCCGAGGCCGCGCTGGCCGACACGATGGACGCCGTCCGGCGGGTGGCCACCGCCTGGCGCGGCGGGGCGTTGCGGACCGTCCTGCTGTGGGACGGCCCGGATCCCGGATACCGCGGCGACGGATTCGAGGTGGTGCCGCAGAGCGCCGGTGACCTGGGGGAGCGGCTTGCCGCCGGGTTTCGGGCGCTGGGGCCCGGACTGGTGGTGGGCATGGACACCCCGGCTGCCGTGGCCGTCGCGGCCGATGGTCTGCGCGCCGTCGCTGCCGGCCGGGCGTGTCTCGGTCCGGCGGTGGACGGCGGGTACTGGGCGATCGGGCTGCCTGATGGCGCGCCCTGCGACGAGGTGTTCCGTGGCGTGCCGATGAGCACCTCCGTCACCGGCGAGGTGCAGCGCCGGCGGCTCGCCGAGGTCGGGCTGGAGGTGGTCCCGTTGCCCCTGGCTCGTGACCTGGACACCTTCGCCGACCTGGGTCACGCCTGCGCCGAGGAGGCGTCGAGGCTGGGCGCCGCGGCCCGTGAGGTGTGCGCCGCCGTCCTGGCTGGCCGCCGACCTGGGCGTTCACCCCACCAGGGCTGACACCGCCGCGGTGAACACCTCGGTGTGCCGCTCCACGTCGCTCAACCGGTGGTGCGGGGAGAACAGCGCCATGTTGTGGAACGGGGTCAGCAGGATGCCGCGGTTCAGCGCCCACAGGTGCATGAACGCGTCGAGGTCGGCGTCGATGGCGGCGGCCGCGGCGGCGCCGTCGCGCGGCGGCGGGCAGAACCAGTACTCGGCCCGGGCGCCCAGTTGCTGGACGTGCCAGGCCAGATCGAAGCGCTGGATCACGCAGCGCACGCCCTCGGTCCAGGCGGTGGCCAGGGGGATCATCACGGCGAAGTCATCCGGTCCGAGGGCGCTGGACAGCGTGGCCCGCACCGCGGCCAGGGCCGGCGCGTTGCCGGTGAGCGTCCCGCCGACGCCGCTGACGTCGATGCCTCCGTCGTACATCGACTGGTGCAGGGCGCCGGCCATCTCGGCGGTCAGGCCGTATGCCGCGGCGGGCATCCCGCCACCGATGGTCTTGCCGATCACCAGGAAGTCCGGCTGCAGGCCCCAGGCGGCCGTCGCCCCACCGGGCCCGACGCAGATCGTGTGGGTCTCGTCCATCACCAGCAGCGTCCCGGCCTCGCGGGCGAGCCGGCGGAGTTCGGCGTGGAAGCCGGGGTCGGGCAGGACGATGCCGATGTTGGTCAGCGCCGGCTCGGCCAGGACGCAGGCGATCTCCCCGGTGGCCAGCGCCTCCCGCAGCGCGTCGAGGTCGTTGAACGGCACGACCACGGTGGTGACGGCCGGATCACAGGCCGGGCCGATGCTGCCCGGCCGGGCGATGGTGGCCCCGTCGGCGTCCATCGTCACCAGGGCCTCGTCGACCGAGCCGTGGTAGCACCAGTCGAACACCAGGATCTTTCGCCGCCCGGTGATCGAGCGGCAGAACCGCAGGACGAAGCGGTTGGCGTCCGTGGCGGTCATCGCCATCTGCCAGTAGGGCAGGCCGAAGCGCCTGGCCAGTTCGCCGCCCACCCAGACCGCCTCGGTAGAGGGGAGCATGGTGGTGATCCCCCGACGGGCCTGGGTGGCCAGCGCGTCGGCCACCGCTGCGAGGGCGTGGCCGGTCATCGCCCCGGTGTCACCGAGGCACAAGTCGATGTACTCATGGCCGTCGACGTCGGTGCACCGGGCCCCCGCGGCGTGGTCGACGAAGACGGGGAACGACCCCGGCCACTTCGTCATCCAAGCCATCGGCACCCCGCCGAGCAGCGAGCCGCGGGCCTCGGCGGCCAGCGCCGCCGAGCGCGGGTGGAGCTCGACGAAGCGCTGCTCCTCGATCGCGTGCAGCTCGGCGATTCGGGTGCGATCAAGTGATCGGCTCATCGAAATCACTCTAGGCGAGTGATTCGCTCGTCAGCCGCCCGTGTGTCGGGCGATTCGCTCTACGACGCGGCGCTGATGGCCGACCACACCCGCTCGGCGGTGGCCGGCATGTCGATGTGCCGGATCCCCAGGTGACTCAGGGCGTCGACGACGGCCGACTGCACGGCAGGGGTGGACCCGATGGTCCCGCTCTCGCCGATGCCCTTGGCCCCGAGGGGGTTGACGAAGGTGGGCGTCTCCATGTGGATGACCTCGATGCTGGGCAACTCGGCGGCCGAGATCATCGCGTAGTCGGCCAGGTTCGAGGTGATCGGGTTCCCGTCGGAGTCGTAGCGGACCTCTTCCAGCAGCGCCTGAGCGGTGCCCTGGGCGACGCCACCGTGGATCTGCCCTTCGAGCAGCATCGGGTTGAGCACCCGTCCGGCATCGTCACAGGCGATGTGGCGCAGGTGGGTCACCGCGCCGGTCTCGGTGTCCACCTCCACGACGGCCACGTGGGCGCCGAACGGGAACGTCGGGCTGGATGCCTCGAAGCGGTTCTCGTGGGCCAGCGGCTCGCCGGCGTCCTTCGAGGCAGCGGCCAGATCGGCCCACGTCTTGGAGACGGCGGGTGTCCCGGCGACATGGAAGGCGCCGTGGTCCTTGTCGAGGACGATGTCGGCCTCGTCGGCCTCCAACAACGTGGCGGCGAGCTGCTTGGCCTTATCGGTGAGCTCACCGGCGACCTGGTACACGGCGGCGCCGCCCTGCTGCAGCGAGCGCGAACCCATCGTTCCGCCGCCCACGGCCACACGATCGGTGTCACCCCAGACCAGTTCGATCTTGTCCATCGGGATGCCCGTCTGCTCGTGGGCCAGCATGCTCCATGCCGTCCAGTGGCCCTGGCCGTGGGGCGAGGTGCCGGTGTAGACGACGGCGCCGCCGTCATCGGTGACCTCCACCTTGGCGGCCTCGCCAAAAGGCGGCACGCCTCCCGTGATCTCGACGTACACGCTGACGCCGATGCCCAGCTGCTTGACGTCACCGCTGGCCCGCCGGGCGGCCTGCTCGGCGCGCAGGCCGGCGTAGTCGGCCGCAGCCAGGACCTTGTCGAGCGAGCCCTCGTAGTCGCCCACGTCGTAGGTCTGGCCGATGGCGGTGGTGTGCGGCTGGTTGAACGGGGCGATGAGGTTGGCCCGGCGGACCTCGGCGGGATCCTGGCCGATCTCGGCGGCGAACAGGTCCATCGCCCGTTCGATGGCGGCCGTGGCCTCCGGGCGACCGGCGCCGCGGTACGCGGTGGTGGGCGCGGTGTTGGTCAGCACGCTGGTGGTGCGGCACTCGATGTTGGGGATGTCGTAGACACCCGACGACATCGGCCGGGTCATGAACGGGGCCAGGATCGTGCCCATGTTGCCGAACCCGCCGCAGTCCTGGATGACCCGCAGGCGGTAGTGGGTGACCTTGCCGGCGCGGCTACCCCCGATGGAGACGTACTGGATCTGGCCGCGGCCGTGGCCGAGGGTCATCATGCTCTCGGTGCGCGTCTCGCGCCACACCACGGGGCGGCCCAGCTTCGCCGCCAGCACGCCCAGCAGGGCCTCCTCCGGCCACACCTCGATCTTGGCGCCGAACCCGCCGCCAACGTCCGGGGCGACGACCCGAACCTGATCGGCCTCGACCCCGTTGGCCTTGACGATGGCGTCCTTGGCGCCTTGGGCGGCCTGGGTGGACAGCCACTGGGTCAACCGGCCGCCGGACCACGCCGCCGCCGCGCCGCGGACCTCCAGCGGGCACGGGGCGACGCGCTGGTTGACGAAACGCCCGTGGACGACGACCTCGCAGTCGGCGAACCACTCGTCACCGGAGACGTCGGGCATGCCCAGCGCCGTGGTGTCGAAGATGACGTTGCTGCCGGCCTCGTCGTACAGCAGGGTGGTGGAGGTCAGGGCCTCCTCCATGTCGACGACGGCGGGGAGGGTGTCGTAGTCGACGATCACGGCCTCGGCGGCGTCCTCGCCCTGGGCGCGGTGCTCGGTGAGCACCACGGCGACGGGCTCACCGACGAAACGCACCTTGCCGGACGCCAGCATCGTGTGGGCCACGCCGGGGTTGAACCCGGCCGCCACGGGCGCCAGGCCGAGATCCTCGGCGGTGTAGATGGCCACGACGCCGGGCATGGCCAGGGCGTCGGCGGTGTCGATGGAGACGATGCGGCCATGGGCCACCGAGGAGCGCACGTAGGTGACGTGCAGGGCGCCGTCGAGTTCGGCGAGGCGCATGTCGTCGACGTAGACGCCACCAGTCGTGAGGAACTTGGGGTCCTCCTTGCGCAGGACCCGATTGCCAAGAATGCTGCCACCCACGGTGGACCCTCCATCTGCTCGCGCTGGTCACGCGTCGTGCGTCGACCGGCCGAGACTAGACCGGATCGCCAGGTCCCTGCGGTTCGTGGCCGGTTGGGCGGTCCGGTGTCGGCGGGGGTTGCCACAGCGTCTAGTGTCAACGCCCAACTGGTCACCACAGCTATACGCAGCGGTCGTGGCCGCAGCACACGAACAGGGGAACACATGGACCACACACCCGCTCTCAGCCGCCGCACGGTGCTCCGCGGCGCCGGCGCATCCACGCTCGCACTCCTGCTCACCGGGCGTGATGCCGCCGCGGCTCGCTGGCTGGCGTCGACACCCGGTACCGCGTCCACGGCGGGAGCGGGCATCGAGGAACTGAAGATCGGCTTTGCCGCCTCGCTGTCCAACCTGTACCCCGGCAAGGAAGCCGGCATCCTCAACTACTACGTGGCGGCGCTCGTCAGCGAGGGCCTCGTCGCCCCCGACGGTCAGGGCAACCTCGTCCCCGCGCTGGCCGAGTCGTGGGAGAAGACCTCGCCCACCACCTACGTGTACACCCTGCGGGCCGGCGCCACCTTCAGCGACGGTGTGCCGGTCACCGTCGACGACGTCGTCTACTCGGTGAACTTGGCCAAGGACGAGAAGGCCTCACCGAACACGTCGTACTACTGGGCGAACATGGCCTCGGTGGCCAAGACCGGCGATCGCCAGGTGACCATCACCCTGACGAACCCGGACGTGGCCTTCGAGTGGGGTCCGTGCGCGGCCAACGCTCTGTGGATCACCTCGCAGAAGTTCGTCGAGGCCAACGGCGGCGAGATCGGCACCACCACGGCGCTGCTCTACGGCACCGGCCCCTACCGGGTCACCAAGTTCGCCCCGGACTCGATGGTCGAGCTGGAGCGGGTGGACACCTGGTGGGGCGGGCACGTGCCGGTCAAGAAGGTGCGCATCGACTTCATCCGGGAGGAGACCACCCGCATCCTGGCCCGCCAGTCGGGCGACATCGACCTGGCCATCAACATCTCGCTGGACCAGAAGCAGGAGTGGGACGACGCCGGGGACACCACCGTGCTGATCGCCCCGGACCGCAGCTACGTGGGCATCGACTTCAACACCGCCGTCGCCCCCTTCGACGACGTCCACGTGCGCAAGGCCATCGCCCTGGCCTGCGACCGGGCCGGGTTCGTCACCAGCCTGCTCGGCGGCCACGGTGAGCCGGCCACGGCCTTGACCACCCCGGAGCAGATCGACAAGGTGCTCGGCGCCGACGGCGCCCGCGCCGCGCTGAAGGCCGTGCTGGATCTGCCCTTCGACCTCGAGGCGGCCAAGGCCGAACTGGCCAAGTCCAAGGTGCCGACGGGCTTTTCCACCAAGGTGGGCATCTCCTCCAGCGCCCCGCAGGTGAGCCAGGCGTTCCAGTCGTTGAAGGCCACGCTGGAGCCCCTCGGCATCACCATCGACATCCAGGAGATGCCGGTGGAGCAGTGGTTCGACACGATCGGATCGCCCGACTGGGGCCTGGCCTACATGAGCTACTCCAACACCACCGGTGACCCGGCGGAGATGTCCAGCTGGTTCCTCGGCGAGGGCAACCCTGCGTCGTACACCAACGCCGATGTCACGGCGCAGATGGTCAAGGTCAAAGAGGAGGCCGACCCGGCCAAGCGGATCGAGCTGCTCATCGAGGCCCAGCGCCTGGCGATGGTGGACGTCCCCTACGTTCCGCTGTGGTGGGGTGTCGCGGCGACGGCTATCCACGACGATCTCACCATCGAGGACTTCGGCTCGTACACGCTGCTCTCACCGTGGACGGGCCGCATCGTTCCGGCCGGCTGAGTCGGACGCGGCGATGACCCAGGCGCGGTCCGGTTCGGGTGGGGTCGGGCGTTTCGTCGCCGTCCGCCTCGGGGCCACCGTTGCCCTGCTGGTGGCGGTGTCGTTCGTCGTGTTCGGCCTGCTCCATCTGACTCCGGGGGACCCGGCGCGCGCAACCTGCTCGGGCCGCGCCCGCCTAGCGCCGAGGCGTTGGCCAGGGTGCGAGCCCAGTACCACCTCGACGACTCGTTCCTGTCCCAGTACTGGCACTGGATCAGCGGCGTCGTCGCGCGGGGACTTCGGCCGCTCGATCCGCAGTGACGAGGCGGTGACCACCCTGCTGGCCGACCGGGTCCAGCTCACCGCGCAGCTCGCGGTGCTCGCCTTTCTGATCACCGTGATCACCGCCGTGCCCCTCGGGATCATCGCCGCCTGGCGCTCGGGCTCGGCGGTGGACCGGCTGATCAGCACCGAGCGCGGTGGTGCGGTGTCGGCGCGCCGACCTACGCGATCGGTCTGCTGTTGCTGTACTGGCTCGGGGTGCGCCTCGACTGGTTCCCCGGGTACGGCAGCGGAGATCCCGGGTGGTTCAGCGGCGACCGCTGGTGGCACCTCGTGCTCCCGGCCATCACGCTGGCCATCGGCATCGGCGCGCTGGTCTTCAAGCTGACCCGCACGGCGGTGCTGGCCGAGATCGACCAGGACTACGTGACCTTCGCCCGCAGCCGGGGCCTCGACCGGCGGGCCGTGCGCCGGTTGGTCCTGCGCAACGCGATCATCCCCGTTGCCACCAGCCTGGGGTTGGTCTTCAGCTTCCTCTTCGGCGGCACGATCCTGGTGGAGGTGACGTTCTCGCTCCAGGGGATCGGCGCGCTCCTCGCCGGGTCGGTCACGTTCAAGGACATCCCCGTCGTCCAGGCCATCACCCTGCTGACGGCGGCGGTGATCGCTCTGGCCACCTTGACCGTCGACGTGTTCAGCGTCGCGGCCGATCCTCGAGTCCGCCACCGGGCGGCGCGATGAGCGGCGCCATCAGCCTGGCCAGGGTACGCCGCCTCGGTCTCACGCCTGTGCTGTGCGCCGTGCCGCTCGGCGTCGTGATCGTGTGCGCCATGGCCAGCGATGTGCTGGTGCCCGACGCCACCAAGCAGGACATGGCCCTCGGCGTCGTCAAGCCAGGCGTCGCCGGTCACCTGCTGGGCACCGACAAGCTCGGCCGGGACATCTTCCAGATGGCGGTGGCCGGTGCTCGCTCGGCCGTCGTCGGCCCGGTGTGCATCGCCCTTGGCTCGATGGTCCTCGGCGTGGTCCTCGGCACGATGGCCGGGTACTTCGGCGGCTGGCTGGACGTCGGGCTGACGAAGTACGCCGACTTGCTGCTGGCGATGCCCACCACGCTGATCGCCCTCGTCGTGGCCGGCCTGGTGGGCGGCGGCTACTGGGTGACCGTGGCGGTGCTGATGGTCCTGTTCTCGCCCACCGACATCCGCCTGGTGCGCAGCGCGGTGATGACCCAGGCGACGCGGCCGTACATCGAATCGGCCAAGGTGCTGGGCCTCAGCAACCGGCGGATCATGTTCCGCCACATCCTGCCCAACGTGGCGCCGGTGGCCCTGGCGACGATGCTGCTGAACGTGGCCTTCGCCCTGGTGGGGATGTCGGCGCTGTCGTTCCTCGGGCTCGGCGTCGGGCCGGGCGAGCCGGATTGGGGCCGCCAACTCAGCGACGCCCGCAAGCTGCTCACCAGCAACCCGGCGGCGGTGATCACCCCGGGCGTGCTGATCATCGTCACGGCCGCGGCGATCAACCTGCTCGGTGACTGGCTCCAGGAACGCGCCGCTCGCCAGGGCCGGCAGCGATGAGTGACGCCGTGCTGCGGGTGGAGGACCTGCGCGTCACCGGACCCGCGGGTGTCATCGTCGAGCGGATGAGCGTCATGCTCCACGCCGGCACGACCCTGGCGATCGTGGGGGAATCCGGCTCCGGGAAGTCGATGACCGCCAAGGCGATCACCGGCCTGCTGCCCCCGGGTGTGACGGCGACGGGCACGATGTGGCTGGGGGAGTCGCGCATCGATCTGGCGCGTGACGCCACCGCGCTGGGTGCGTTGCGCGGCCGGCGGATCAGCCTGCTGCTGCAGAACCCGTTCACCAGCCTGAGCCCCGTGCATCGCTGCGGCCGGCA
Source organism: Ilumatobacteraceae bacterium (assembly GCA_037045185.1). Classification (GTDB taxonomy): domain Bacteria; phylum Actinomycetota; class Acidimicrobiia; order Acidimicrobiales; family Ilumatobacteraceae; genus JAKOUY01. The sequence continues at coordinate 131,008 of JBAOHQ010000001.1, read as the reverse complement.
GATCGCCGCTGCGCTCCCGGCCGCGGCGCGCCGCTCCACCGACGAGGTCATCCGCCGCCTGGAGGAGGTGGACCTGCCGGCGCGTGTGGCCCGGATGTATCCCTTCGAGCTGTCCGGGGGGATGCGCCAGCGGGTGGCCCTGGCGGCCAGCCTGGCCAGCGACCCGGAGGTGCTGATCGGCGACGAGCCCACCACCGCGCTGGACGTGACGACCCAGCGTGAGGTGCTCGATCTGCTGGCTGGCTTGCAGCGGCAGCGGTCGATGGCCCTGGTGCTGATCACCCATGACCTCGGCCTGGCCGCCGAGCGGGCCGATCGCCTGGTGGTGATGTACGCCGGGCGGGCGCTGGAGTCGGCGGCGGCCGGCGACGTGCTGGCCATGCCCCGCCATCCGTACACGGCTGCGCTGTACGCCAGTGACCCGCCGCTGGAGCACCGCGTCGAGCGCTTGCCGGCGATCGCCGGGTCCGTGCCACGGCCGTGGGAGATCACGGAGGGGTGTGCCTTCGCGCCCGCGGTGCCCGCTGGCCGATGACCACTGCCGGACCGTGGAGCCGATCCTGGGACGCGAGACCCATGCGGTGGCGTGCTGGACGCCGTTGACCGCCGCGTCGGCGGATGCACTGGTGGTGAGCACCGATGCCCCCGGCGCCGCGGGGGCGCCGCTGGTGCGGGTGCGCGGGTTGACCAAGCGCTTCGGTGACGGCCCGGCGGCGCTGGACGACGTGTCGATCGAGGTGCGCGCCGGGGAAGCCGTAGGGAGTGGTGGGCGAGTCCGGGTCGGGCAAGACCACGCTGGCCAGATGCCTGGTGGGCCTGGAGCGGGCCCAGGGCGGGGCCATTGCCTGGGAGGGCGGCGAGCCCCCGGCGCGGCGGGTGCAGATCGTGTTCCAGGATCCGGCGTCGGCGTTGAACCCGGCGATGACGATCGGCGCGGCCTTGACCGAGGCGCTGCGCGCCGGGGGCCGTGACCGGAGCGGGGTGGACGAACTGCTGGACCGCGTCGGGCTGCCAGCGGCCTACGCCCGGCGCCGCCCGGCGGCACTGTCGGGGGGCGAGCAGCAACGCGTCGCCATCGCCCGCGCCCTGGCCCCGGGGCCGCGGCTGCTGATCTGCGACGAGGCCGTGTCGTCGCTGGATGTGTCCGTCCAGGCCCAGATCCTCAACCTGCTGCGCGGCCTGCACGCCGACCTCGGGCTGGCGTTGCTGTTCATCACCCACGACCTGGCGGTGGTGCGCCAGATGGCGACGCGCCTGTACGTGATGCGTCACGGCCGCGTGGTCGAGCACGGCGATACTGACGCGGTGCTTCTACCAGCCGACCGATCCCTACACCCGGGCGCTGTTCTCCGCCGTGCCGGGCAGGACGCCCACAGCGATGGAGGAGGCCGAACGATGACGAGACCACTCGGACCCGCCGTCCGCCAGGCGGTGACCGCGCCGACCGACGAGGCCGGCGAGATCCGCTCGGCGGTGGCCGCGAACCTGCGCCGGCTGCGGCTGCGTCGCGGCCTGAGCCTGCGCGAGATGGCCGCCGAGACTGGGCTCAGCAAGGCGCTCCTGTCGCAGATCGAGCGGCAGGTCGCCAACCCGACGGTGGCGGCGCTGTCGCGCATCGCCACCGCTTTGGACGTGACCTTCGCCGAGCTGACTCGCACGGTGTACGCCGCGCCGGAGGTGATCCGTGGCGCGGACCGTGACCCGTCGCGCTCAGGGGCGCGGATGCTGTTCCAGCTGATGGAGCGGCGACGCTTCGACCTGTCCGAAGGAGTCCTCGTCCCTGGTCAGGCGGGCGTGCTGAGCGACCACGGCCGAGGTTCGATCGAGTACGGCTACGTGGTCAGCGGCATGGTGGTGCTGACGGTGCAGGTGGCTGGTGAGCTCGAGGAACTGCGCTTGGACGCCGGCGACGCGGTGCGGTTCGGCTCGGAGGTCCGCCACGTCTACGCCGCGCTCGGCGGCCCGGCCACCCTGGTGACCATCGTCGCCTACGGCGATGAATGACGCGTCGCCTACGGCGATGAATGACGCGTCGCCTATGGCGATGAATGACGCATCGGCCCGGCTGCTGGCGGTGCGCGCCCCGCTGCACGCCCACCTCGGCGCCGACGGGGAACGGCTGGCGCTGACCACCGGCGAGATCCCCGCCGGTACCGAGCAGGAGGTGGTCGGGCTCAGCGTGATCGACGTGGCCACCGGCGTCGAGGCGCCCGCCCCCGGGGCGCAGCCCGGGGACCGGATGGGAGTGTGGTCGCCCGACGGCGGGCTGCTGGCCTTCGTCACCAACCGCCGCGGCCCGGTCGAGCTCGCCGTGGCCGGCGGCGGGGACCTGGTGCAGGTGATCGACGGGACTGCCGGGATCAGCGGTCCGCCCAACTGGTCGGCCGATGGGCGGTTCCTGGCGGTGGCCTGTGCCACGGGTGCCGGCGTCGACCACAGCCGTCCGTACCGCTGGTCGACGGCGGTGATCGAGGCTGACGGCATCGGCGCCCTGGACGACCCTCCGCAGATCCTGATCGTCGAGCCGGCAACGGGAGCGACCCGCTGGCTCACCGAGACCTCGCCGCGCTGTGGCCCGCCCGGGTGGCGATACGCGATGCCCCGCTGGTCGCCGGACGGACACCGCCTGGCGGTGGTGGCGAGCAACGATCCCGACGGAGTGCTGCCGGGGCAGTGGGTCCGGGTGGTGGACACCAGCGGCCGGATCGAGTGCCCGCCGGTTCCCGGTGGGCGGACGGTGATCCCGGCGTGGTGCGCCGACGGGACGCTGGTGGTGCTGGTTGCCGAGCCGGTCGGCCTGCCGGCGGGGAGCGCCGGGCAGCTGTGGATCGGGTCCGGCGGGGCGTGGCGCGAGGTGGAGGTGCGAGATCTGCTGGGCGACGTCTACGGCGACCAACCGGCGGAACTGGCCGACAGCTACGAACACTGCCTGATGCCGGCCGGCGGTCGCCGGGTCGTCGTGCGGGTCGGTGGCCGCGGCCGTCACGCGGTGGCCGAGGTCGATGTGGACTCCGGTGGGGTGACGATCCTGGCCGGTGGCCCGCGGTGCGTCTCACCCGTCGGTGTCTCGGCCGACCGGGTGGTCGTCACCGCGCAGTCAGCGGTGTCGATGGTGGACCTCGCCGTGATCACCCGTGACGGGTTGGCCGAGCGCCCGCTGACGTCGTTCGCCCCGCCGCCGGCGGTGGAGGTGAAGCGCTTCGCGGTAGGCGACGTCGACGCCTGGCTACTGGCGCCGGTGGGCGTGGCGGGGCCGCTGCCGGCCGTCGTCATCGTCCACGGCGGGCCGCACTACGCCTACGGCGAGTCGTTCTCCATCGACGCCCACGCCCTGTGCGCCGCCGGGTACGCCGTGCTGACCTGCAACCCGCGCGGTTCCACGGGATACGGCGACCTGTTCGCCCACGCCGTGCACGGCAACTGGCCCGTCGCCGCGCAGGACGTGTTGGCTGTCGTCGACCATGCCGTCGCCGCCGGCTGGGTGGACCCGACCAGGCTGGGCATCGCCGGGAACTCCTACGGTGGGTACCTGAGTTGCTGGCTGGCCTGCACCACCGATCGCTTCGCTGCCGCAGTGGCCGAGAACCCGGTCACCGACTTGGTGTCGATGTACGGCACGAGCGACATCGGCACCACGTTCCTGCCCCGCCAGTTCGGCGGTCCGCCGTGGGAGCAGATGGACCGCTACCTGGCCCAGTCGCCCGTGTCGGTGGCTCATCGATGCAGGACGCCGATGTTGTTCGTGGTGGGCACTGCCGATCGGCGGTGCCCGGCCACCCAGGCCTGGGCGATGCATCGCAGCGTGCTGGCCGCGGGAACGCCGTCGGAGGTCCTGGTCCTTCCCGGCGCGTCGCACGAAGGATCGACCTATGGCCCTCCCGCGGCGCGCCTGGCGCACGACGCGGCCCTCGTCGACTGGATGGACCGGTGGCTCGGACGCTGATCGGGCGGCTCGAGGCCGCGGCGCTCCGGTACATCGATGCCGCGCTGGCCGGTTCCCCGCACCCGTGGTCGTCGGGTCCCGACGCCCCTGGCGCGGCGTTCGGCGTCCTCGGCGGCGACGGCCTGGTTGTCGCCGGTGGCCGCGGCACGGCGTCGACCGCGACCCATTCGGCGCCCACCGAGCACACGGTGTTCCGGATCGCTTCGATGACCAAGAGCTTCACGGCCGCCGCCGTGCTGCGCCTGCGCGACCGAGGCGTGCTCGGCCTCGACGACCCGATCACCCGCTGGGTGCCCGAGGCCACCGGCTTCACCGCAGCCGGGTTGCCGCCACCCACCCTGGACCAGCTCCTGGCGATGACCGCCGGACTTGCCGAGGATGATCCGCTCGGCGACCGCCTGCAGGGCATGCCGCCGGGCGAGTTCGACACCATGCTGGCCGCCCCCGTGGCGCCCGCCCGGTCACCGGGATCCTTCGAGTACTCGAACTTCGGATACGCCCTCATCGGTCGAGCGATCAGCAACGCCACCGGGCAGCCCTTCGCCGACTACGTCACCGAGCACCTCATCGCTCCGCTCGGGATGACCGCCACGACGTGGACGGTTCCGTCGGTGATGGCCGCCGGCTACGTGTGGCGTGACGGCCGGTGGTGCGCCGAGCCGGTGGACGGTCCCGGCGCCTTCGGGGCGATGGGCGGCCTGTTCAGCTCTGTGGCCGACGTGGCCCGCTGGGTGCGGTTCCTGATGGGGACCGGCGAGCCGGGTGTCCTGTCGCTCGCGAGCCGCCGGGAGCTGGCGGTGATGCGCACGCCGCGACCGGCGGTCCGCCCGTCGGGCTCGGGGCCGCACTTCGCGCCGCTCGCCGCGGCGTACGGCTACGGGCTCAACGCCGCGCTGTCGCCCGTGCTGGGACGGGTGGTCTGGCACAGCGGCGGGTACCCCGGGTTCGGATCGTCGATGGTCTGGCTGGCCGAACGCGGCGTCGGGCTGGTGATCCTGATGAACGGCCGCTACGCCCCGGCGACGCGCATCGCCATGGACGTGCTCCATGAGGCCGTTGCCCAACCACTCGAGGTCGCCCCAGGCGCCGCCGCCGTTCCGACCCCGGCGGACACGGTGGTGGCCCATCCGTCGTTCGTGGCGATCCGTGAGCGGGTCACGGCGCTGCTGGACGACCTGCCCGCCGACGTGCCCGTGGCGATGAACGTCGAGCTGGACGAACCGTGGGAGCGCCGGCGCTGGTCGCTGCGCCACGCCCGCGCCGTGCTCGGCGCGGCACCGTCGCTGACCGAGACGGTCATGACCAGCGCGCTGCACGGTCGGTGGCGGCTGGCCGGCCAGCGCGGTGATGCCGAGCTGACGATGATGGTGACGCCCACGGAGCCGGTGCAGTTGATGGCCCTCGATGTGGATGTCGCCGTCCACCCGAGTCGCGCCCTGGACGATGCCCGCCGTGCGCTGGCCGCAGTGTGGAACGCTGCCGCTGATGGCGCCCGGCCGCTGCCGCCGTGGGACAACATGGCCGGCGTCGCCCGGGTTGCCGGCCGGATGACGGGCGAGCCGGTGGTAGTGGACGGCGATGGCGTCACGTGGGCGCAGTGGCGAGTCTCCACCGTGGCCGGATCGTGGTTGGTGGGCGTCGTGCTCGACGCGTCCGATTCACCCGCCACGGTGCACGCCGGTCCTGCCTGACGTGCCGCCACGCTTCGTACGGGCCGGTCAGGTCGGTGGGGCGGCGGGTGGGGCGAGCACGACGCCGCGTGCCACGAGGACCCGCCCCACCGTGTCGTACGGCCAGCCGCTTGGCATGGTCATCGACAGGGCGTCGTCGTTCACCGCCAGGTAGCGGCGCTCGCCGCGCTGGACGTAGCCGAGCTCGTCGCGTGCCGCCTGGCGGGCGCCGTCGTCGGTGTTCAACCGGGTGATCTCGGCCTGCAGCTGGGCGTTGGAGTCACGGATGACCTCCAGGTCACGCGTGCGCGTGGCGATGTCGTCACGCTGGCGGAACCAGGCCTGGACGGGGAGGATGAACAGCGCGGCGAGGAGCGAGGTGATGATGGCCACCGCGGCCAGGGCGATGAGCGCCCGGTTGCGGGCCCCGGTGACCAGCCGCTTGTCGGCAGCGGTCGGTCGGGTGCGGTCGGCGAGCCGTGACAGGGCGGTGGGCGGCCGGGTGGTGTCGCGGCGGTTTCCCGTCGCGGTCGGCGCGGTGGGTTCGTCGGTGCGCGGCCGGCGGATCGACGCCGTCTTGTGTCCCGTCGCGGTTCCGGGTCCTCACCGTGACATTCTCGCACCACCGCGGCGCGCCGTCCCGGCATGCCCCGGGTGGTCAGCGGTCAGGCGGTCATCGCGGGGCGAGAGCGGCCTTACCCAGGAAGGCGGCCGACTCGCCGAGGAACTGCTCGATGCGCAGCAACTGGTTGTACTTGGCGACACGGTCGCTGCGCGCCGGGGCGCCGGTCTTGATCTGGCCGCAGTTGGTAGCGACCGCCAGGTCGGCGATGGTGGCGTCCTCGGTCTCGCCACTGCGATGGCTCATCACACTGCTGTAGGCGCTGCGCGTCGCCAGACCCACGGTCTCCAGCGTCTCGGTGAGGCTGCCGATCTGGTTGACCTTGACCAGCACGCTGTTGGCCACCTTGCGCTCGATGCCCATCCGCAGCCGGCTGACGTTGGTGACGAACAGGTCGTCACCCACCAGCTGGATGCGGCCACGCAGGGCCGCCGACATCGCCGCCCATCCGTCCCAGTCATCCTCGGCCATGCCGTCCTCGATGCTGACGATGGGGTAGGTGTCCACCAGCCGGACCCAGTAGTCCACCATCTCGGTGGGCGACAGGATCTTGCCCTCACCGGCCAGGTGGTACGAACCGTCCTGGTACAGCTCGCTCATCGCCGGATCCATGGCGATGGAGATCTGCTCGCCTGGCGTGTAGCCGGCCTGCTCGATGGCCTCGATCAGGATCTTGATGGCGTCCTCGTTGCTGGCCAGGTTGGGGGCGAAGCCGCCCTCGTCGCCCACCGCCGTGGACAGTCCACGGTCGTGGAGCACCTTCTTCAGCGTGTGGTAGGTCTCGGTGCCCCAGCGCAGCGCCTCCCGAAAGCTCGGGGCGCCGACGGGCATGATCATGAACTCCTGCATGTCGATGGAGTTGTCGGCGTGCACGCCGCCGTTGACCACGTTCATCATCGGCACCGGGAGTACGTGGGCGTTGGTCCCCCCGACGTAGCGGAACAGCGGGGTGTCCAACTCGTCGGCCGCGGCCTTGGCCACGGCCAGGCTGGCGCCGAGGATGGCGTTGGCCCCCAGCCGGGCCTTGTTGTCGGTACCGTCGAGGTCCGCCAGCAGCTGGTCGACGAGCCGCTGGTCAAGGGCGTCGGCGTCGACCAGCGCATCGGCGATCTCGCCGTTGACGAAGCCGACCGCGGTCTGGACACCCTTGCCCAGGTACCGGGTGCCTCCGTCGCGTAGTTCGACGGCTTCATGCTCGCCCGTCGAGGCGCCCGATGGGACGGCGGCCCGGCCGGTGGCGCCGCTGTCGAGGGTGACGTCCACTTCTACGGTGGGGTTGCCGCGGGAATCGAGGATCTCGCGGCCGACGATGCTGACGATGTCGCTCATGGGCTCGACGTTACCCGCAGGTCACTCGGCGCGCTTGATCTCGTCCCACAGGGCGTCGAGGGTGGCCAGATCAGCGGCGCGCAGCTCGATCGAGCGGGCCGCGGCAAGCCGCTCCACCGCCTCGAAGCGGCGGCGGAACTTGTGTGCCGCGGCGCGCAGCGCGGCCTCCGGCTCGACGTCGAGATGCCGGGCCACGTTGACCACGGCGAACAGCAGGTCGCCCACCTCGCCGTGCAGCTGGGCCCGATCATCGGCCTCGGCGGCGGCCATCATCTCGGCGGTCTCCTCGGCGATCTTGGGCAGCGCGCCGTGGACGTCGGGCCAGTCGAAGCCGACCTTGGCGGCCTTGCGCTGCACGGCCCAGGCGTACATCAGTGACGGCTGGGACTGGGCAACACCGTCGAAGACCGAGGTCCGCCGCTTGTCGGCATGCTTGATCGCGTCCCAGTTGGCCACCACCTCGTCGGCGCCGGCCACCTCGGTGTGGCCGAAGACGTGGGGGTGGCGGCGGACCAGCTTGTCGTGGACCTCGCGGGCGACGTCGGCCATCGTGAACCGGCCCTGCTGCTCGGCGATCACGGCGTGGAACTCGACCTGGTAGAGCAGGTCACCGAGCTCCTCGACCAGCGCCTCGTCCGTGGCGGGGTCGTCGGGGTCGAGGGCCTGCACGGCATCGACCACCTCATAGGTCTCCTCCAGCAGGTACTGGACGAGGCTCTCGTGGGTCTGGGCCTGATCCCACGGGCACTGCTCGCGCAGGGTCTTGGCCAGCTCGTGGAAGCGCACCACGTCGCCGCCCACCGGAGCGCCGAGGTGCGGCACGTAGACGCACGTGAGGTGATCTGCCTCGACCGCCCGGTCCAGGTCCGCCCAGGTGGTGCGGGTGACGAGCTCGTCGTCGGCGCCGAGGCGCTGCAGGATGACGACCGGCTCGTCGCCACTGGCGCCCTCGGCAGCAAGCTTGATGTCGCTGAGCACCCAGTTGGCATGGGTGTGGGCGATCAGCAGTGGGCCGCTGAGCCCGGCGGCGGCGACGGCGAACTCATGCCCGTCGATCAACGTCAGCCTGGCTTCCACCGGGTCGATGCCCAGCCGGTCGTAGGCGAGGTCGAGGAAGCTGAGCGCCGGAAGGACCTCGCAGGTCACCCGGGTGTCGGCTAGGAGCCGGCGCACCGTGCGCTCCAGCACCAGCGGTGAACCCGGTACCGCGTAGAGCACGTGGCCGTGCTCGATGGCCGCGGCGACCAACCGCTCGGCGATCTCGGCGTAGAGATCTTCGAAGGTGTCGGCGGCCTCGTACAGATCGTCGAACGACCGCGCCTGGCCGACGGCGCCAGCCGAGGGGTGGCGGGTGGTGCGCAGGAACCGCACGGGGGTGGTGGCGATGGCCCGCGCCGTGCGTTCGCTGACGTCGAGCGGGCTTGCCGGCCCGAGCCCGACGATGGTGATGCGCGGCATCAGCCGGCGGACACGACTTTCACGTTGTCGGGGTCCCACCGGCCGAGACGCGGATCGATCGACACCGAGGCCCGCTTGGCGGCCTCGGCCAGCGCTGTCCTGGTCCAGTGAGCCGGCTTGGGCCAGCGCGGTGGCCGCGGCGTAGTCGGTGGCGAGCTGCTTCAGCCCCGCCGGGGCAGCGGCCCAGGTGGTCGGGTTGGCATCGGCCATCGACTTCTCCGCCGCGGCGAGATCGAGCTGGTCACCGGACACGGCGCGCACCAGGTTGGTCACCGCCCACACGCTGAGCAGGGATCGCGCCGCGCCGCCGTCGACCACGCCGTCGGTGGTCTCCGAACCCAGCAGGGTCGAGCCGAGGGGGCTCTTGATCCATGCGTCGAAGTCCGCCCGGCTCAGGCTCACACCGTTCAGCGTGGCCACGTTGGCCTGGTTGTCGACGGAGCTGCAGGACGCGAGCGAGGCGATGGCGAGGACCGCGACCAGGGCGGCGACGAGTCGGCGAGGCACGGCGACGACGTTACTCGCCATCGTCGGGCGGCGGCATGTCCGTGCCGATCGCCGGCAGCATCAACGAGGGCGGGTCCTGGGTGCGGGCCTCGCCGGGGACCGCCGCGAGCAGCTTGACATACGACTTCACCGCCAGCTCGAGGCCGACGTCCACCCCCGCAGCTTCCGACAGGTACCAGCGGTGCTCGAGGATCTGGTGGTAGATCTCGGCCGGCTCCAACTTGCCGACCAGCTCGGGTGGGATCGAGGCCAGGGCCGGCTCGAACCGCTCGGCCAGCCACTGGTCGGCGATGACCGCCTGACGTTGCTTGCGGCCCATGCGCTGCTCGGTGACGGCGCCGTAGCGCTGGATGTCGTTGAGCAGTTGGCGGGCCTGGTTCTCGCCGGTTCGCAGGCCGGTCAGCTGGTACAGCTGGTTGGTGTGGAATCCGTGCTCCACCACCCGCGGGACGAGCCGCAGCACCGAGCCCTCGGCGGTGGTCTCGATGTCGATCTCCTCGGCGTCGAAGCCCAGCTCGTGGAGCCGATCGAGGCGCTGGGTGACCCGGTACGACTCGTTGGCGTCGAACTCGTCCACGCCCGTGAGCTCCTGCCACAGCTGGCCATAGGTCTCCTCGATGGCCAGCGCCACCTGGAGCGGATCGACCTCGTCGCTCAGCCGCCCGGCCGACTGCAGATCGAGCAGCCCGCCGGCCACGTTCTCGGTGGCGATGTTCAGGTCGAGGGCCCGCTGCCCGTCGGTGAGCACGGGGTGCCGCTCGCCCGTCTCCAGGTCGATGATGAAGGCGGACAGCGCCCCGGCATCACGGCGGAACAGCGTGTTGGACAGCGAGCAGTCACCCCAGAAGAACCCGGCGAGGTGCAGCCTGACCAGCAACCCGGTGAGCGCGTCGAGCAGCCGCTCACCGAGGTAGGGGATGCGCAAGCCGCGTCCGGCCAGCAGGGTCCGGTAGGGGAGCGAGTAGTCGAGGAACCGGGTGATCAGCAGGCCGTCCTGGTCGTCACTGCGACCGGTGACCACGCCGACGGCCTCCACCGTGGGCAGTCCGGCCTCGTGCAGCTCGCGCAGCAGCCGGAACTCCCGCTCCGCAAGGCGATCCGGGAGCTCCTTGACCACGTAGGACACCGGCGGCTCCTCCACCAGGCGGACCTCGTGGCGGTGCAGGCCGGTGACGTCCTGCAGGTTCGGCATCGACCAGTCCGCCAGCGGCTGTTGGAGCGGCCAGACCACCACCGCCGGGTGATCACCGGGCTTGCTGAGCTGCAGGCGCATGACGTGTCCCGGGCCGCAGCCGGGGTGGGTCAGCCTCGCCCGATGGCCAGGCCGGTGTCGAGGTCGAAGAGGTGGACGCGGTTGATGTCCACGGCCAGCGTCAGCGGGTGATCGACGTCCACCTTGCGCCGCGGGTCGATGCTGGCGATCATCATCGAGCTCGGCTTGTCGGACTGCTCGACGCCGGTGTCGATGGCCTTGACCGCGGGGGCGTGCACCGTGCCGTGCACCAGCAGCTCGCTGCCCAGCATCTCGACCAGCTCGACGTGCATCGTCAGGCTGCCGCTGCCGTCGCCGCCGAGTGCTTCGGGTCGCACGCCGAAGGCGACGTCCCGGCCGACCATCTCACCGAGACCGGGGAACCTGGCCGCGCCGACCTCACCGAGGCGCACCACCTGGTCACCGAGATCGACGCCGATCCCGTCGTCGCCACCGATCACCTTGCCGCGCACGACGTTCATCGACGGCGAGCCGATGAACTGGGCGACGAACAGGTTCGCCGGGGTCTCGTACAGCTCCTGGGGGCTGGCGCACTGCATCAGCACACCGCGGCGCAACACGGCAACCCGGTCGCCCATGGTCATCGCTTCGACCTGGTCGTGGGTGACGTACATGGTGGTGACGCCGAGGCGGCGCTGCAGGCGGCTGATCTCGGCGCGGGTCTGGACGCGCAGCTTGGCGTCGAGGTTCGACAGCGGCTCGTCCATCAGGAACAGCTTCGGGTGACGGACGATCGCCCGGCCCATGGCGACACGCTGGCGCTGGCCTCCGGAGAGCTGGCCTGGCTTGCGGTCCAACACCTTGTCGAGCTCCAGCAACTGGGCGACCTCGCGCACCTTCTGGTCGACCTCGGCCTTGGGGGTCTTGCGCAGCTTCATGGCAAAGGCGATGTTCTCGCCCACCGTCATGTTCGGGTACAGCGCGTAGCTCTGGAAGACCATGGCGATGTCACGCTGCTGCGGGTTCATCTCGTTGACCCGCACCCCGTCGATCATCATGTCCCCGCCGCTGATGTCCTCGAGCCCGGCGACCATCCGCAACACGGTGGACTTGCCGCACCCCGACGGGCCGACCAGGACGAGGAACTCGCCGTCGTTGATCTCCAGGTCGAGGCCGGGGACGGCCTCGTACCCGTTCTCGTACCGCTTCTGCAGATTGCGCATGGTGAGCGTGGACATGGACTACCCCTTGACACTTCCGGCCAGCAGGCCGCGGACGAAGAAACGCTGGAGAGAGAGGAACACGATCAGCGGGACGAACATCATCACGAACGCCCCAGCAGTGAGGAGCTGCCAGTCGTTGCCCTTGGAGCCGACGATGTCGACCATGACCTTGGTGAGCGGCTGGTTCTTCGAGTCGCCGGCGAAGACCTTGGCGACGAGCAGGTCGTTCCAGACCCACAGGAACTGGAAGATGGCGATCGAGGCCAGCGCCGGCACCGACAGCGGGATGACGATCTTGCGGAAGATCGTCATGTGCGCTGCGCCGTCGACCCGGGCGGCCTCCATCACTTCGCGGGGAAGTGATCCGATGAAGTTCTTCAGCAGGAAGATGGTCAGCGGCATGGCGAAGATGGCGTGAGCCAACCAGACCGCCGGGATGCCGCCTTGCAGCGGTGAGTACCACGACTTGTTGGAGATCCACTTCAGCAACGGGATCAGGCACATCTGCAGTGGCACGACCATCAGCGCCACCACGCCGACGAAGATCCAGTCACGGCCCTTGAACTTCATCCACGAGAAGGCGTAGGCGGCGAACGCGGCGATGGCGATCGGGATGATGACGCCGGGGATGGTGATCTTCACCGTGTTCCAGAAGTAGGTCGAGAAGGTCTGACCACTGATCGGCGTGTCGAGGATCTTGGAGTAGTTGGCGGTGGTGAACTTCGGGTGGGCGAAGACGTTCCACCATCCGGAGGTCTTGATCTCCTTCTCGGGCCGGAACGAGGAGATGAACAACCCGAACGTGGGGACGGTCCACAGCGCGGCGATGATCCACACGATCATCCGCCCGGTGCGCCCGGAGACGGCCTTGGCGGCCTTGGTCCCCACGGGGGTCGCGTCCTTGACGGCGGCCACCCTGAGGGCGCCCGGCTGGATGGCGACATCGGTCATGTCAGGCCCCCTCTCGCAACGACTTCTGGTTGCGGGCGTTGATGAACACGATCGGGATGACCGCGATGAACAGCACCACGGCCAGCGCCGCGCCGTAGCCGGGCAGACCCTGCGTGAAGCTCTTGGTGTACATGTCGTTGGCCAGCACGTTGGTGTCGAACAGGCCGCCGGTGGTGGCCTGGACGATGTCGAAGACCTTCAGCACGGCGATCACCGTGGTGGTGGCAACGGTGATGATGGTGGGACGGATGTAGGGGATCACGATGCGGAAGAACGCCTGACGATCCGTCGCCCCGTCGATCTTGGCCGCCTCGACCAGGTCGTCGGGCACGCCCTTCATCGCCGCCGAGATGACCACCGTCGCAAAGCCGGCCTGGATCCAGATGAAGATCACGATGAGGAACACCGTGTTCATGCCTGGCAGCCAGCTGCTCTTGATCCCGAAGAAGGTGTTGTTCTGCAACCAGAACTGGGGTGTCTGCGTGCCGGGGAGGATCGGGTCGAGCTTGACCCACACGTAGTTGAGCAGCCCGAACTGCTTGTCGATGTTGTTGCCGCCGTTGGCGTAGACGAACCGCCAGACGATGCCTGCGCCCACCATCGAGATGGCGGTCGGCAGGAAGATGAGGGCCTTGGCGATCGGTTCGCCGCGCATCCGGTCGGCGAGGCGGGCGATGAGGACACCCATCGCCGTGCTCACCACGGTGGCCAGGATCGCCCACCACAGGTTGTTGCGCAGCACCAGGAGGTTGTCGTGGTCGGTGAACAGCGACTTGAAGTTCTCCAACCCGGCCCACTTGTCGGGCACCGGTCCCTTGTAGAAGGCGAGAATGACCGTCTTGATCGCCGGGTAGATCAACCCGCCGATCAGCAGCAGCATGGCCGGGCCGACGAACACCAGGGTCCTGGCCCGTTCCCGCATCGGCTCACGGAACTGGCTCGCCAGCCAGTAGAGCAGCGCGATCGCCGCGAAGAACACGGCCAGGCCGACCGCGACCAGCAGCAATGTCCTCAGTAACTCACCCATCGATCCCCCTCGACCTTGGACGTGCACGAATCATGGCATGTGCGTGACGGGAGGGGTGCGCTCTGGCACACCCCTCCCGTTGACGAACTCACATCAGTGGGTTCACGCCTTCGGCCAGGAATCCTCGATCTTCTGCAGGGCGTCAGCCGTGCTCTCACCGAGGACCCAGTTGACCAGTTCCTTCCACATCGTGCCGGCGCCGACGGCGCTCGGCATCAGGTCGGAACCGTCGAAGCGGAAGATGTCGGCGCCGGTCAGGGCCTCCTGGAACGTGCGCGTCAGGGGGTCGGAGATCAGCGTGGCATCGACCTGCTTGTTGGGCGTGAAGTAGTTGCCGAGCGGGACGCGGGCGTTGCCCCAGTCCTTGCTGGACAGGAACGTTGCAACAGCCACCGTCTCGGGCTTGTCGTTGAAGGCGCCGATGATCTCGCCGCCACCCAACATCGGCTTCTTGTCGCCCGCCTTGGCCACCGGGAGGTAGAAGGCGTTGACCTGGCCGTCGGGGCCCTTGGTGGTGCCCTCCGGGAACTGGTTCCCGTAGAAGCTGGCCATCCGGTACATGTAGCAGCTGCCGTCGAGCAGCGGCAGGCCGGCGTCCTGGAAGGTGGTCGTCGGGATGCTCTGCACGCCGTTCAGCACGTACTTGTCGTTCTTGACGATGGCCCCGACCTTGTCGAGCGCGTCGGCGATCTTCGGGTCGTTGAACGGGATCTCGTGCTTCACCCACTGGTCGTAGACCTCAGGGCCCTCGAAGCGCAGGACGGCGTCCTCCAGCCAGTCGGTCAGCGGCCAGCCGGTGGCGTCACCCGAACCGGCGCCCACGCACCACGGCGTGCCACCGTCGGCGACGATCTTGTCGCTCAGGGCGACCATGTCGTCCCACGTCTGGGGGATCTCGTAGCCCTTGTCCTTGAACGCCGACGGGCTGTACCACACCCAGCTCTTGGTGTTGGCGCCGAATGGCGGGCCGTAGAACTTGCCGTCGACCGTGCCGTACCCGGCCCAGTCGGTGCCGTCGTCGGCCTTGGTGCTCTCCTCCAGCGAGGTGAGCGGCACGAGCTTGCCGGTCTGGGCCATCGTTGCGACGAGGCCGGGCTGCGGGATGAAGGCCAGGTCGGGGGCGTTCCCACCGTCCACACGGACCTTCAGATCGGCCTCGAACGAGCCGGAGCCCTCGTGCTGGATCTTGATCCCGGTCTGGGTTTCGAAGCATGACCAGGCCTTGGCGAGGAGAGCGTCCTCTGGGGAGCGGATCGAGCTGAAGATCGAGACCGTCTTGTCCTTCAGCGGCTGCTCGGCATTCGGAGTGCATTCCGCCGGCGCTGCGGCGGCGGTGTCACCCGTGGCCGGAGGAGTCGTCGCGGATGCGGTTGCGGCACTGGCGGCAAGAGCCGACAGGGCGACTGAGGCTGCGATGCCCCAGCGGCGGCGGTGAGCCATGGGTAGTTCCCCCTACGTGGTACGGAGTGGCGGGTTCCACTCGTGTGTAAGCGCTTGCAACGTAGCCCGGATTCGCCGGCTCGTCAAGTGTCCGGTGGACGGCGCCGCCGGCCGATTACGCCGGACCGGTGCTCGATCGCTCGACCAGGTCGACGGGGATGGCGTGGTGGCCGGGGCCGGTGGGGTTGGCCAGCTGCTCCAGCAGTGCTCGCGCCGCCACCCGGCCCATCTGCCGCACCGGCTGGCGCACGGTGGTCAACCCGAAGGCGCCTGACACGCTGTGATCGTCGAAGCCGACCACGCTGAGCTGGCTGGGAACGGCGACGCCGCGCTCCACCGCCGCCTGGAGCACACCGAAGGCCATCTCGTCGCTCATGCAGAACACCGCCGACGGTGGCTGGCGCAGGGCCAGCAGTCGGTGGGCGGCGCGCCGCCCACCGTCGATGCTGAAGCCGCCGTCGGCGCGGTAGCGGTCTGGCAGGGTGATGCCGTGACGCCCGAGGGCGGCGACGAATCCGGCGGCCCGCTGGGCGGGGACGCTGGCGGCGATCAGCGGATCGGCGCCACCGGAGATCATCGCGATCCGCCGGTGCCCCAGGGTGACGAGGTGTTCCGCGGCCAACCCGGCGCCCAGGCGGTTGTCGACCGACATCGACGTCACGGCGCCGAGCTGCTCGCCGACGACCACGGCGGGGAGTCCGTGGCGGGTCAGGGCGATGGCCCCCGACTCCTCGCAGAACACGTCGACCAGCAGCACGCCGTCGACGCGCTGGCGAAAGGCGGCGTCTCCGTTGAGGACGCGGTCGCGGCACGGTGGTGGTGGCCGTGCCGATCAGCAGGTCGAAGTGCTCCCCGGCCAGGACCTCCTCCACGCCGGCCAGGACCTCGCTGGTGTACCAGCTGGTGAGGATCGGGGCCAGGACGCCCACGGTGCCTGAGCGGCCCGACGCCAGCCGTGAGGCGTTCGGGTTGGCCACGTAGCTCAGCGCTGCGGCGGCGTCGAGCACCTTGCGGCGCGTGCCGTCGGTGACGTTCGGGTGGTTGCGCAGGGCCCGGCTCACCGTGGCTGTCGAGACCCCGGCACGCGAGGCGACATCCTCGATCGTTGCCGGACCGCTCGGCAGGCGATCTGCTGAAAGCGCTTGCACCCGGGAGAGAATACACTCCGCCCGGTGAAGCGCCAGGGGGAACCGATGGGGGAGGACACCACCACGATGCGCCGCCTGATCGTCGAGGCGCGGCATGGCCCGCAGGTGGGGTGCGGTCCGGCGCGGACTGACCGACTTGTACCCCGACGCTGCCCCAGCCCTCGCTGCGGTCGTCGAGCAGCGTGTCCGCACATTCGTGGACGAGCGTGACCCGGTGCTGTTCCTCCGTGACCTGCGGCGTGACGCCGACCCGGGATGGTTCCAGCGCAGCGACCAGATCGGCTACGTGTGCTACGCCGATCGTTTCGCCGGGTCGCTGGCCGGTGTCGCCGAGCACCTCGACTACCTCGACGAGTTGGGCGTGACCTACCTGCACGTCATGCCGGTGCTGCGCGCCCGCTCCGGCGAGAACGACGGCGGGTACGCCGTGACCGCCTATGACGAGGTCGACCCGTCGCTCGGCACGATGGAGGATCTGCGGGCGCTGGCTGGTCACCTCCACGAGCACGGCATCAACCTGTGCGTGGATGTGGTGCTCAACCACACCGCGGCGGAGCACCCGTGGGCCGTGCAGGCCCGTGCCGGCGACGAGACGTACCGGGACTACTACTTCTTCTTCCCCGATCGGACCATGCCGGATCGCTACGAGCGCACGCTGCGCGAGGTCTTCCCGACCTTTGCCCCGAAGAACTTCACCTGGCTGGACGACTGCGGGCAGTGGGCGTGGACCACGTTCCACGAGTTCCAGTGGGATCTCAACTGGGCCAACCCGCAGGTCTTCGCCGAGTTCGTGGACATCATCCTCCACCTGGCGTCCCAGGGGATCGACGTGCTGCGCCTCGACGCGGTGCCCTTCCTGTGGAAGCGCGAGGGCACGTCCTGCGAGAACCAGCCCGAGGTGCACACGCTGCTGACCACCCTGCGGGCGCTGCTGGCCATCGCCGCGCCGGCGACGATCTTCAAGTCCGAAGCGATCGTGGCGCCCGAGGACCTGCTCGGCTACCTCGGCGCTGGCGAACCCGAACGCCACGAGTGCGACATCGGGTACAACAACCAGCTGATGGTCCAGCTGTGGAGCTCGCTGGCTGCCAAGGACACCCGCGTCCTCGGGCACGCTCTGCGCCGGCTAGGCCGGATGCCGACCCATGCCGGATGGGTGAACTACGCCCGCTGCCACGACGACATCGGCTGGGCGGTGATGGACGAGGACGCCGCCGTCGCCGGGTGGACCGGTCACGCCCACCGCACCTTCCTGAACGAGTTCTACTCCGGGGTCCCGCCGTGGACGACGGCGTCGGGTGCCGTGTTCCAGTTCAACCCGGCAACGGGCGACGGGCGGATCTCGGGCACCGCGGCGGCGCTGTGCGGCATCGAGCGGGCCGTGGCCGTGGGCGACGACGTGGCGCTGGACCTGGCCTGCCGGCGCTGTCGAGGTGATGTATGCCGCGGTGTACGCCTATGCCGGGATCCCGCTGCTGTACATGGGCGACGAGCTCGGCCTGACCAACGACCTCACCTACCTGACCGACCCGGCCCGCCGTGACGACAACCGGTGGATGCACCGGCCACCGATGGACTGGGCGGCGGCTGCCCGCCGCGGCACGCCCGGCACGGTGGAGGCCCGCCTGTTCGCGGCCCTGGTCGGGTTGGGTGAGGCTCGGCGCTCGGTGGAGGCCCTCGACGCCGCGACCCCTACCAGTGTCGTGGACGTCGGGCGGTGGGCGGTGCTGTGCTACAGCCGCACCCATCCGGTGCATGGACGGTTCGTCATGCTGGCCAACGTCGGCGACCAGCCCGAGCGGATCGGCATGGGTGAGGTCGGGCTGATCGACCCGGACACGGTGCGCGCCAGCGGAGCGCGCCTCGACGGTGATGCCGCGGACCTCGACGCCCTGGGCTACATCTGGCTGGTGGAGCAGGGGCTCGGCTGAGACGGCGGAGTTTTCCGGTCGTTCTCCGCCGCGCTCCCGCCCGGACAGAACTACCGTGGACGATGGCCTGGTCACTCACGAAAGGCCGTTCCCATGCGTCGACGTTCCCTGTTCCTCGTTGCCTCTGTCGCCACCGCGGTGGTGCTCTCCGCCTGCGGGGACGATGCGGTGTCTCCCGCGGCCACCACGCCGCCGCCGGCGGCGACCGTCCCGCACGATTCGATGGTCCCGAACGATTCGATGGCACCGCACGATTCGATGGCGCCGCACGATTCGATGGCGCCGCACGATTCGATGGCGCCGCACGATTCGATGGCGCCGCATGACTCGATGGCGCCGCACGATTCGATGGTCGGTCAGACCTCCGCTCCCTGACGGCGCCGCCAGGTCCCGGCAAGGGACCGTTCACCGGGGCGTCAGACGAGGGCCAGGCAGGCGCCGCAGGGCGGGGGTAACGTCCGCGCCGTGGATGCCGTGCACGAATACCTCCCCGCCGCCGAGTTGGACGTCGTCGATCGGTGGTGGCGGGCCGCCAACTACCTGTCCGTCGGCCAGATCTACCTGCTGGCCAATCCGTTGCTGAGAGAGCCGCTGCTGGCCGAGCACGTCAAGCCGCGGCTCCTCGGGCACTGGGGCACCTCGCCGGGACTGAACCTGATCTACGCCCACCTCAACCGGGCGATCATCGCCCGCCACCAGCGCATGCTGTGGATCGTCGGGCCGGGCCACGGTGGCCCGTCGGCGGTGGCCAACGCCTGGCTGGAGGGCACGTGGTCGGAGCGATACACCAGCGTCAGCCGGGATGCCGAGGGGATGGGCCTGCTGTTCCGCCAGTTCTCCTTCCCCGGCGGGATCCCCAGTCACGTCGCCCCCGAGGTCCCCGGGTCGATGCACGAGGGCGGCGAGCTGGGCTATGCGCTGGTCCACGCCTTCGGCGCGGCGTTCGACAACCCCGGACCAGGTCGTCGCCTGCGTGGTGGGCGACGGGGAGGCCGAGACCGGTCCACTGGCGGCCAGCTGGCATTCCAACAAGTTCCTCGACCCGCGCCGCGATGGCGCAGTGCTGCCGATCCTGCACCTCAACGGCTACAAGATCGCCAACCCCACGGTGCTGGCGCGGATCCCCGAGTCCGAGCTGCTGGCCCTATTCCAGGGTTACGGCTACGAACCGCACGTGGTGGCCGGCGACGACCCGGTGGCGGTCCACCACCGGATGGCCGAGGTGCTCGACCGCTGCCTCGACCGCATCGCCCAGATCCAGCGAGCAGCACGCGAAGGCGGCGTCACCGAGCGTGCGCCATGGCCGATGATCATCCTGCGTACCCCGAAGGGCTGGACCGGCCCGGCGACGGTGGACGGCGTCGTGGTGGAGGGGACCTGGCGCAGCCACCAGGTGCCCCTGGCCAACGTCCGCTCCGACGGTGACCATCGGGCCCAGCTGGAGACCTGGCTGCGGTCGTACCGGCCCGAGGAGCTCTTCGACGACGACGGCGTGCCCACCGTTGGGGCCAACGCGCCCACCGGTGAGCTGCGCATCAGCGACAACCCGCACACCAACGGCGGCAAGCTGCTGCGTGATCTGCGTCTCCCTGACTGGCGGGCGTTCGGCGCCGAGGTCAGCGCCGCCGGGAGCGCTGTCCGACGAGGCCACCCGGCGGCTCGGCACCTGGGTCGCCGCGGTCATGACCGAGAACCCGGACAACTTCCGCCTGTTCGGCCCCGACGAGGTCGAGTCCAACCGGCTCGGCGCGTCGTTCCACGTGACCACGCGAGCGTGGAACGCCGAGGTGCTGCCCACCGACGAGCATCTCGGACCTGGCGGGCGGGTGATGGAGATCCTCTCCGAGCACCTCTGCCAGGGCTGGCTGGAGGGTTACCTGCTGACCGGACGTCACGGGCTGTTCACCAGCTACGAGGCCTTCATCCACATCATCGACTCGATGTTCAACCAGCACGCCAAGTGGCTGCGGACGACCAAGCGGATCCCCTGGCGCCGGCCGATCGCCTCGCTGACCTACCTGCTGACGAGCCATGTCTGGCGCCAGGACCACAACGGCTTCTCCCACCAGGACCCCGGGTTCATCGACCACGTCGTCAACAAGAAGGCCGAGGTGATCCGCGTCTACCTCCCGCCCGACGCCAACACGCTGCTCGCCGTCGCCGACCGCTGCCTGCGCAGCCGTGACTGCGTCAACGTGATCGTCGCCGGCAAGCAACCCGCCCCACAATGGCTGTCGGTGGACGAGGCCTTGGCCCATTGCGAGCGGGGAATCGGGCTCTTCCCGTGGGCCTCGAACGACGCCGGTGGCGACCCCGACGTGGTGCTGGCCTGTGCCGGCGACGTCCCCACGCTGGAAGTGCTGGCGGCGACCTCGATCCTGCGTGAGCGACTCCCCGAGCTGAAGGTCAGGGTGGTCAACGTGGTGGACCTGATGCGCCTGCAGCCGCCCAGTGAGCATCCCAACGGCCTGTCCGACGCCGAGTTCGACGACCTGTTCACCACCGACCGCCCGGTCGTGTTCGCCTACCACGGCTACCCGTGGCTCATCCACCGCCTGGCCTACCGGCGTACCAACCACGCCAACCTGCACGTGCGCGGCTACAAGGAGGAGGGCACCACCACCACGCCGTTCGACATGGTCATGCTCAACGATCTCGACCGCTACCACCTGGTGATGGACGTCATCGACCGGGTGCCCGGCCTGCGCGCCCGCCAGGCCCAACTGCGCCAGGAGATGAGTGATCAGCGCCTGGCGGCGCGGCTGTACACCCGTGAGCACGGCGAGGACGCACCGTACGTGTCCGGGTGGCACTGGTCGCCCGAGGCGCGCTGATGGGGGCCGCGCCGCGGGTCCTCACCGTCAACACCGGCTCGTCGTCGTTGAAGTTGTGCCTGCTGGACGTGGACGACGACGTCCTGGCTGAGCGTGAGGTCCCCCTCGACGGCGAGGTCGATGCTGACGCGCTCACGGCGGCGATCGCCGAGATGGGCCAGGTCGACGCGGTCGGCCATCGTGTGGTCCACGGAGGTGAGCGCTTCGTCCAGCCCACCGTGGTGGACGACGAGGTGCTCGCCGCCCTCGGCGATCTGGTCCCGTTGGTTCCCACCCACCAACCACGGGCGTTGAGCGCCATCCGCGCCGCCCGCCGGGCGCTGCCCGGCGTGGCCCACGTCGCCTGCTTCGACACTGCCTTCCACGCCACACTCCCGGCGGCGGCGCGCACCTACGCCGTCCCGGCGGCCTGGCGGGCGCTGGGGGTCCGCAAGTTCGGGTTCCACGGCCTGTCGTTCGAGGCGGCGACGCGCTCGGCGGCCGCCGAGTTGGGCCGCGCCGAGGACGACGTCTCGCTGGTGATCGCCCACCTCGGATCGGGCGGCTCGCTGTGCGCGGTCCGCAACGGCATCAGCGTCGACACCACGATGGGGTTGACCCCCGTGGCCGGGCTCGTGATGGCCAAGCGTTCGGGCGACGTTGACCCCGGCGCCCTGGCCTGGTTGGTGGAGCGCGCAGGCGTCACGGCGCGTGGGTTGCGCCAGGGCCTGGAGCGGGAGTCAGGGTTGGCCGGGCTGTGCGGGTCGTCGGACATGCGCGAGGTGATCGCCCGGGCCTCGGCTGGTGACGCCGACGCCTCGCTGGCTCTGGACGTGTACGTCCATCGGGTGCGCGCCGGTGTCGGTCAGATGGCCGGCGCGCTGGAGCGCATCGATGCCCTGGTGTTCACCGGCGGCGTCGGCCAGCACAGTGAGATCGTCCGCCGGCGTGTGGCCGACGGGTTGCTCGGCGGGCTGGTCACGCTGGTGGTCGAGGCCCGGGAGGACCTCAGCCTGGCGCGCGCGGTGTGCGCGCCGCGCTCAGCTCACCGGGATGAGCTGATCGAGGAACGCCGACAGGAACGCTGCCGGGTCGCCCTGGCGGGGGATGGGCACGACGAGTTGCCGGGCGTCCTGCTTGAACAGTGCGTCACGCTGCAGGCGCTTGAGGCGCATCTCCTCGCTGACCTTCAACGTGACCGGCGCCAGCCGGGCCTGCTGGCCGACGATGGACACGTCACGTAGCCCGAGGCGGTGGCACTGGGCGCGCAGGTACCCGACGTTCAGCAGGGCATCGGCGGCGTCGGGGACCGGGCCGTAGCGGTCCTCCCACTCGGTGCGCACGTCGTCCACCTCGGCCGCGGACGTGACCGCGGCCAGGCGGCGGTAGGCCTCCAGGCGGAGCTCTTCCTTGGTCACGTAGTCCTTCGGCAGGAACGCGTGGGTGGGCACGTCGAGCTTGACCTCGGCGGGCGCCGTGACCGGCTCGCCCTTCATCTCGCTGACGGCCTCGGTGACCATCTGGCAGTACAGGTCGTATCCCACCGCGGCGATGTGTCCGCTCTGGGCCTCTCCCAGCAGGTTGCCGGCGCCGCGGATCTCCAGGTCACGCATGGCGATCTTGAACCCGCTGCCCAGTTCGGTGGCCTCGCCGATGGTCGCGCAACCGCTCGTAGGCCTCCTCGGTGAGATGGGCGTCGCGCGGGTGGAACAGGTAGGCGTAGGCCCGCGAACCGCTACGTCCCACACGGCCGCGCAGCTGGTGCATCTGGCCGAGGCCGAGCAGGTCGGCGCGCTCGACCACCAGCGTGTTCACCGTTGGCATGTCGATGCCGCTCTCGATGATGGTGGTGCACACCAGCACGTCGAAGCGGCCCTCCCAGAAGTCCAGCACCACCTGCTCCAGGGAACCCTCGTCCATCTGCCCGTGGGCCACGGCGATGCGCGCCTCGGGCACCAGCTCACGCAACCGGCCGGCGGCGTGGTCGATGGACCTGCACCCGGTTGTGCACCCAGAACACCTGGCCCTCACGCAGCAGCTCGCGGCGGATGGCCTCGACGGCGACGCGCTCGTCGTAGTCGCCCACGTAGGTGAGGATCGGCTGGCGGTCGGCCGGCGGGGTCTGCGAGCAGCGACAGGTCGCGGATGCCGACCAGGCTCATCTCCAGCGTGCGCGGGATGGGTGTGGCGCTGAGCGTCAGCACGTCGACGTTGTGCTTGAGCTTCTTGATCGCCTCCTTGTGCCTGCACGCCGAAGCGCTGCTCCTCGTCCACCACGAGCAGTCCGAGGTTCTTGAAGCGCACGTCCTCCTGGAGCAGGCGGTGGGTGCCGATGACGCAGTCGACCTCGCCACTGGCCAGCCCGTCGATCACCACCTTCGGCCTCACGGTCGGTGAGGAACCGGCTCAGCGTCTCGACGCGCATCGGGTAGCCGGCTGAACCGGTCGGCGAAGGTGTTGCCGTGCTGGGTGGCCAGCAGGGTGGTGGGCGCCAGCACGGCCACCTGCGTGCCGTCCTGGATGGCCTTGAACGCGGCGCGGATGGCCACCTCGGTCTTGCCGAAGCCGACGTCCCCGCACACCAGGCGGTCCATCGGGAAGGGTCGCTCCATGTCCGCCTTGATGTCCTCGATGGCCCGTCGCTGGTCGGGTGTCTCGACGTAGGGAAACGCCTGCTCCATCTCGGCCTGCCACGGCGTATCCATCGGGAAGGCGTGCCCGGGGGCGTTGACCCGCTTCTGGTACAGCACCACCAGCTCCTGGGCGATCTCGCGGACGGCGCTGCGCACCCGGGACTTGGCCTTGGCGAAGTCGGCGCCGCCCAGGCGGTGCAGGACCGGGGTCTCCCCGCCGACGTAGTGACGCAGGCTGTCGATCTGGTCGCTGGGCACGTACAGCTTGTCGCCGCCCTTGTAGGCCACCAGCAGGTAGTCACGCTCCACGCCGCCGATGGTCCGCTTGACCATGCCCTCGTACTTGCCCACCCCGTGCTGGTGGTGGACCACGTAGTTGCCGGCCTTGAGATCCTCGAAGACGCTGACCCCGCTGCGCCGTTTGGGGCGCGGCCGGCGGTGGGTGCGCCGCCGGCCGGTGAGGTCACCCTCGGCGATCACGGCCACCTTGGCACTGGGGATGACGCAACCACGGTGCAGCGGGGCGACGGTGACGTACCCGCCGGGGTGGGTCAGGTCGGTGGCGGCGGTGGCCTGGCGCAGCTCCAGGCCGTGCTCCAGGAGCATGCCGGCCATCCGCTGGGCGGCGCCGTGGCCCTCGGCGGCCACGACCACCCGGTACCCGCCGGCGATCAGATCTCGGACCCTGGTGATCAGCCCGCTCGGGTCACCGGCCACCGGGGCCCAGCCGCTGGCTTCCACCATGGGTGAGTCCGGGGTCTCCGGTGTGGAGCTCACCGTCCACAGGGCCTGTCGCCCGGCCAGGACGCGCTCGGGCTCGACGTGCAGGCGGGGGAACACGGTGTCGGCGTCGCGGGCCCAGGTGCTGGCCAGGGTGCGGGCCAGGTCGTCCTCCTCGGCGAGCAGGTCGTTGGCCCGGTCACGCATCCGCCGCGGTTCGACGGCGACCACCTTCGCGGCCCGGCGGGAGCACATCGGTGAGCAGCAGGTCCTCGGTGACCAGCCACGGCAGCCAGCTCTCCATCCCGTCGAACACGGTGCGCTCGGCCAGGCGCTCCCATTGCTCGCGGCCCCACGGCTCGCTTCCGATCAGCCGGTTGGCCACCGCGCTCGACCTCGTCGCTGGGCAACAGCTCGCGGGCCGGAAAGACGCGGGCCAGGTCGATGTCGTCGGTGGATCGCTGGTCGTTGGGGCTGAACTCGGTGAGCCGGTCGACCTCGTCGCCCCACAGGTCGATGCGCACCGGGGCGTCGGCGGTAGAGGGGAACACGTCGATGATCGCGCCGCGCCGGGCCACCTCGCCGCGGTGCTCCACCAGCTCCTCGCGGCGGTAGCCGAAACCGACCAACGTGCGCATCAGCTCGTCGGCGTCGCGGACGTCACTGCGGTGGATCTCGACCGGCTTGGTCGTGGTGGCCTGCGGCCCGAGTCGTTGCAGCAGGGCGCGCACGCCGGTGACCACCACCGCGGGACCTGGCCAGGAGTGCGCAGCCGCCACAGCACCTCGAGGCGGCGGCCCATCGTCTCCACGCTGGGGCTGACCCGTTCGAACGGCAGGGTCTCCCACGCCGGGAACAGAGCCACCGCTCCGGCGGGCAGGTACTGGGCGAGGTCGTCGTACAGCTGGCCTGCGTCGCTGCCGGTGGCGCAGGCCACCACCAGCGGGCGGCGGTCGGAGAGCTGCGCCAGGGCGGCGATGGTGAAAGCCCTGGCTGCCTCGGGCACGGCGACGAATCCGGACTCGTTGCCGAGGGCGGCAATGATCGCCGGGTCGTCGCGCAGCAGGCGCGGCAACGCCGCCAGCGCCGAGGTGGGGGAGTCCGTCGTCATGGGCCTCGCCACGCTAATGGCGTTGCGCTGACGTTGCGTCGGCAATGCCTCGTGCGCAACGGCCAGGTGAGTGCGGCGCCGTGCTGTGGTGCTCGTCGATCCGGCCCGGTGCTGCTCCCCATGGGATGTTCATCGGTGCGTCGTGCGCAGCCGGGCCAGCGTCTCGAGGAGCTCGGCCACCTCGCTGACTCCAGCGACCCGATGGGAGGTGCGTGCTGTCGCTCCGTCACCCACCTTCACGCCGACGTCGTCGGGTCCCAGCACCGCGAAGGCGTCCTCGTCGGTGATGTCGTCGCCGAGGAACAGGGTGTGCGTCACCCCGCGGCGGGCTTCCCGGACCGTGGAGCCCTTCGGTGGCCAGCGCGATCGTCAGCTCCAGCACTTCCTTTCCGGCGATCGTGCGGACTCCCGGCGCCGCCGTGGGACCTGCGAGCACGGACTGCATCACCTGGTCCACCGTGTTGCGGTCACGAACGAGCCGGTAGTGCAGTGTCACGCCCGTGGGTTTGCGCTCCAGCAAGAACCCTTGGCGGCCGGCCACGATCGCCGCGACGGTGTCCTGTATCCCACGCACGGAGAGCGCCGGTGTCACTGATCCCGATCGGCACGCCGGCGCGCTCGGCGCCGTGCGCTCCGATCAGCTGGATCCCCGTGTGGCAGCCGACCAGGCCCACCAACTCGGCGCGTGTCCGGCCCGAGATCACCGCCACTGATGTCCGGGGCAGCTCCGCCAGCGACTCGAGCGCCTGCCGCGCCCGTGGCTCGATGACGGCGTGGTCCGGGCGATCGCACAGGACGGAGAGGGTGCCGTCGAAGTCGCTGCCCACCAGCAGTCGCGGCGCCCCGGCCAGGCGGCCGACCTGGCGGATCAGGTGCGCATCGGTCATGCTCGGTCGAGGGCCGCGAGGAAGCCCGTGGCCCACTCCGTGGCGTCATGGTCGTGCACTTGAGCGAACATCCGTGCCATCCGCGCTGCCGCATCCGGAGGGGGGCTGTGGACGGCGGCGTCGATGGCGTCCTTCAGCCCTTCGATGTCGAAGGGATTGACGTGCACTGCGTCCTTCAGCTGGTGCGCTGCACCGGCGAACTCCGACAGGATCAGCAGCCCGGTGTGGTCGGTGCGCGCGGCGACGTACTCCTTGGCGACCAGGTTCATGCCGTCGCGGAACGGGGTAACCAGCATCACGTCAGCGATCGCGTAGAGGGCGATCAGCTCCCTGGTGGACTGCCCATGGTGGAGGTACTTGATCGACCACCTTGTGCAGCGCTGGAGTACGCGCCGTTGATTCGCCCGACCCGCTCGTTGACCTCGCCGGCGGATGTCGGCGTAGCCAGGCGACGTCGTCGCGCGACGGCTGAGCGATCTGCACCATCACGGTCTGACCAGGGTCGAGGCGCTGCTCGCGCAGCAGCTCCTCGAGCGCCTGCAATCGGGCGTTGATGCCCTTGGTGTAGTCCAGCCGGTCGACGCCGAGCAGCACCGTCTTGGGATCTCCCAGCTGGTGCCGGATCTGGGCGGCGCGGGCGATGGTCGCCGGGGCCCGCGCCATGGTGCTGACGGCCGCCGCATCGATCCCGATCGGAAAGCTGTCGGCGAGGACACGTCGGCCGCCCTGGTCGATCGTGGCGCCGTCCAGGGCGCAACCAAGTAGACGGCCGGCAACGGCGCGGAAGTTCTGGGCGCCGACCGCGGTCTGGAACCCGACGACGTCGGCGCCGAGCAGACCCTCGATGAGCGCCGAACGCCACGGTAAGCGTAGGAACAGCTCCTGGGCAGGGAACGGGATGTGCAGGAAGAAGCCGATGCGCAGGTCCGGGCGCTGGCGGCGCAACATCCGCGGAACCAGCTGGAGCTGATAATCGTGCACCCAGACGGTGGCGCCGGCCACCGCCGCGGCCGATGCGGCGTCGGCGAATCGTTGGTTGACCTCCACATAGGCGTCCCACCAGTCGGTCTGGAACGTTGGTGTGACGATGGCGTCGTGGTACAGCGGCCACAGGGCGCCGTTGGAGAATCCGGCGTAGTAGCGCTCCTCCTCGTCCTGGCTGATCGACACCGGCACGAGGCGGATCGAGCGCGACTTCTCCGGGGGCGCCTCATCATGGGCGCCTCCGGGCCACCCCACCCAGGTGGTCGAGCTGGAGGCCAACGCCGGTCCGAGCGCAGTCACCAGCCCGCCGGGGCTTCGCTGCCAACGCGGCGGCCGACCGGCGGTAGTCGCCACCAGGTGCACAGGAAGTCGGTTGGCGACCACTACCAGTTGCCGGGCAGATGTCGGTCGTCGGGGCATGGGGTTGCTGACAGCCTATTCGGCGGCTCACACCCCGGCGAGCCTGACCGGCCCCTGGGGCGCCGTGGCGTCAGAGGCGAGCGATGACGCGGCGAAGTGCGTCCACGCTCTGGGCCACATGGTCGGCGCCGCGCGGCTGGGCGGCGACCACCGCCAGGCATCGACCCTGCAGGGTGTACAGATCGAGCAGCAGCCGGGCCTCGGCCGGCTCGTCGGGGACGATTCCCGTGGAGGGGGCGGAGCTCTTGCAGGCGCGCCCGGTAGGTGTGCCACAGCACCGCCGCCATTGCCACGAACCAGCGCTCCGCCCAGTTGGCGAAGGCGCGAGGCGCGGCGTTGGCCCGGTGGGCGGCTTCAACGGCAGCCTCGTAGGCGATCTCGTCGAGGCTGAGCAGCAGCGAGGCTATGTCGCGCAGTGGAGATCGCTTGATCAGCCGGGCGTCCACCGGCTGGCTGAGGTCCCCTGCCACATCGAGCAGGGCGAAACGAGTGCCGTCCCACAGCAGCCGGCCGAGATGCAGGTTGCCGTGGATCTGGGTCCGAATGGCCCGCATCTTCGGACGGCGCAGCTCGGCGATGCGCAGCTGAGCTCGCTCCACCAGCTCCGGCTCGATCGCTGCTGGCGACCCGCGCAGCTGGCGTGTCACGGTCCGCAGCGAACCGGACATCGACTGATAGAGCGACCGCTGATACAGCCCGGTGAACCAGATCGGCGTCGACGCGTCGGCTCGCCGCAACGCGTCGTGCAGCTCAGCCGCAAGCTCACCGAGGAGCCCGGCCAGATCGAGGCTCGGTCCAACGGCAAGGTACAGCTCTTCGATGCCCGAGTCGGTCAACGGAGCGCAGGGGTCGATGGGGATGGGAGGCTGCGGGGCGTCGGGTGAGGCGCGAACGGTGTCGAAGTCGGCGCGCAATCGGTCGCGCAGCACGTCACGCCCGTCGCCGTCGTGCACGGCGGCCCGTCGAACGACCGCCAGGGTGCACGCCTCGGCCTTCGGCGGCGCAAGGTCGATCCGGGCGATGGCGGGAATCACATCGGTGAACCCGGCCGCGGCAAGGATCTCGATCAGTTGCGGATCCTGCGCAACGCCGCCGGCCAGGAAGCGGCGAAGCTCGACCACCGTGTCGCCGACCTGGCTCACCGACCTGCTCTTGTCCGTGGGGCCAAGCACGGCGACGGCTGCGTCTCGATCGATGCTGGGTCGTCGCCGTGTCCGCCACACCGCCAGCGGGAGCTTGGTGGACGTGAGCGGATCAGCGCGCCAGGCCAGCAACGCCAGAGCCCTCACGAACTGGGCGCTGACCATCCCGTCCGCCAGCACCGCAGAACCCCCACCGTCCAGAGGCGCGATCACCCGAGACGGCATCGTCGTGGCCAGCGCTTCGGCGTCGTCTCCTCGCACCACGGCAAGGGGCACGACGTACCGCTGCTGGTCACCGTCGGAGAACTGCGCCTCGACGATGGTGAGCATGGCCGGGTTGTGGCGGGTTCCGCCAAGCTCGGCCCAGTTGCGTACCGCGACGCCGCGGAGGCGATGGTCGTGTGGACGAAACCAGGGTCGGGTTGGCATCCACGCCAGAAGGGCCGCTTCCACGGTGCGGCGCACGGCGCGCTCGGAGAGGTCGATGGTGCCACCGACGATGGGGACGTGGACCGCCGGGGGAAGGGTCTCGCCGTCGCCCGACCGAGCGGGTTCCAACCGGAACCAGTAGCAGCCGTATGGGGCGAGGGTGAGGCGGTAGGGCTCGTGCCCGATGTCGGCAAACGGCGTGTCGCCGAACAGCTCGATGGGCGTGAGCACCGCCCCGGCGGCCGCGGGGGAGAGGTCGAGGTCGACCTGCTGGGCGTGACGGGACATGTTGGCCACGACGAGGACACGTTCGGCGTCGTTGGCGGAGCTGCGGATGAACGACAGCGTTCGCGGGTTGTCGGACTCGACCACGGTCATGGTGCCCCGACCGAGCACCGGGTGCCGGCGGCGCATGGCGATCAGGTCGTGCATCCACCACCACAGCGACGCTGGGTTGGCTCTCTGGGCCTCGACGTTGACGGTCTCGTAGTGGTACTGCGGGTCGGTGACCACGGGCAGGTAGAGCTGGTGGGGGTTCGCCGTGGAGAAGCCGGCGTTGCGATCGGAGGTCCACTGCATCGGGGTCCGCACGCCGTCACGGTCCGGCAGGTAGACGTTGTCACCCATCCCGATCTCATCGCCGTAGTAGATGACCGGCGTCCCCGGCATGCTGAACAGCAGCGCATTGAGCAACTCGATGCGCCGCCGATCGTTCTGCAGCAACGGCGCCAGCCGTCGGCGGATACCCAGGTTGATCCGCATCCGCGGGTCGGGCGCGTACGCCCTGCGCATGTCGACACGCTCCTCATCGGTCACCATCTCCAGCGTCAGCTCGTCGTGATTGCGAAGGAACATCGCCCACTGGCAGGTGGATGGGATGCCAGGTGTCTGGGCCAGGATGTCGACGATCGGTCGGCTGTCCTCCATCTCCAGCGCCATGTACAGCCGTGGCATCAACGGAAAGTGGAACGCCATGTTGCACTCGTCGCCGTCACCGAAATAGGCGACGGCGTCCTCCGGCCACTGGTTGGCTTCGGCCAGGAGCATCCGCCCAGGAAACCGTTCGTCCATGCGCGCCCGGAGGCGCTTCAAGAACGCGTGCGTCTCGGGCAGGTTCTCGCAGTTGGTCCCCTCCCGCTCGTACAGGTAGGGGATGGCGTCCAGGCGGACGCCGTCCACTCCCATCGCCAGCCAGTGGTCCATCGCCGCGAACACGGCGCGATGGACCGCCGGATTGTCGAAGTTCAGGTCGGGTTGGTGAGCGTAAAACCGGTGCCAGAAGTACTGGCCCGCTACCGGATCCCACGTCCAGTTCGAGGTCTCGAAGTCCTCGAAGATGACGCGCGCTTCGCCGTACGGGGTGGGCGTGTCGCTCCACACGTAGACGTTGCGTTCGGCGCTGCCCTTCGGGGCTCGCCGGGCCCGCTGGAACCAGGCATGCTCGTCGGAGGTGTGGTTGATGACCAACTCGGTGATGACCCGCAGGCCGCGACGGTGGGCCTCGCGCAGGAACCGCTTGAATCCACCGAGCGTCCCGTACACCGGATTGACGGTGGTGTAGTCGGCGATGTCGTAGCCGTCGTCGCGCAGCGGTGATGGGTAGAAGGGCAGGACCCACACCGCGGTGACGCCGAGTTGGGCGAGGTAGTCCAGCTTCCCGATCAGCCCGTCGAAGTCACCGATGCCGTCGCCGGTGCCGTCGGCGAAGGCCTTGATGTGGAGCTGGTAGATGACCGCGTCCTGATACCACAGGGGGTCGGCGGTGGGCTCGGGAGTGACCATCCCGGTCGAGCATACGGGGACCGCTGATCGGGGGTCTGCTACGGATGGTTGGCTCGCCGAACTGCGTCGGCCAACTGCTCGAAGGCCTGCGGATCATCGCAGTCGTCCGCCCACTGCCCGCTGTCGGGGACCTCGGCCACGGTTGCAGTGGCGTACAACGCGGAGACGGCGGCATCGCCCGCCACGGTGGTGGCACTCCTGGCCAGGGCCGGCGTGCGCCACAGCGCTGCCAGGTGCTGGCGTCGGGCGTCGGTCACCAGCACGACGGCGTCCACGCCCGGCCGGTCGGCGATTGCCGCGGAGAGGTCAGCCATCGCCCCGGCGAAGAGCGGCTGGTCGCCCGCCGACAGCCAGCACATCGTGGTTTCCACGTGGGCGAGCGCGGCGCGGATGCCCGCGATCGGCCCCGAGCCTGCTGGCGCCTCGCTGCACCACACCACTCGCCGGTCGACCTCGTCGCCCAGCGGGCGCGCCGGCCCGGCACAGACGACGCGAGAGGCGCCGCCGCGCAGCAACCCACTGACGGTCCACCGGAGCACGCTGTGCCCGTCGATGATGGCGGCCAGCTTGTCGGCGCCGCCCCACCGACGCGACGCTCCGCCCGCCAGGACCACGGCATCGAACCCCGCCGTGGCGCTCACGGATCTCGCGGCGCGTGAAGGTGGCGCATCGCCGCGTCGGGGCCTTCGGCGAGGATCATCTCCACGGCGTCGGCGGCCTCCACCACGGCGGCATCGAACACGGCGCGCTCGGCCGTGCTGACCCTGGCCAGGACGTGGTTGGCGCCGTGCTGCTTGCCGGGCGGCTTGCCGATGCCGATGCGGACGCGCAGGTAGTCCTGGGTCTTGAGGTGCTGGGTGATGCTGCGCAGCCCGTTGTTGCCGGCCAGCCCGCCGCCCACCTTGATGCGCACCTGCCCGGGCGGGAGGTCCAACTCGTCGTGGATCACGATCAACCGCGCCGGATCGGTGAGCCGGTGGCGGCGCATCAGCGCGCCGACGGCCTGGCCGCTCTCGTTCATGTACGTGATCGGGAAGGCCAGCACGACCCGCTTGGCACACAGGCGGGCGTCGGCCACCATCGCCCGGTCGCGACCTACCTTGAGGGTCTCGCCGGCACGCTGGGCCAACAGCCCGACGCACTCCTGGCCGAGGTTGTGACGGGTTCGCTGATACTCCTTGCCCGGGTTGCCCAGGCCGACGATCAACGCATCGATCACCCTGTGGCCGGATTACTCGCCGGCGGCGTCGTCGCTGGACTCGCCCTCGGCGCCCTCGGCGGCATCTGCCTCACCGGCGGGGGTGCTCACGACCGAGGTGAGCAGCACGGTGACCACCGGCATGTCCGGGTCACCGGTGGGGGTGACACCCGTGGGCATCGGCACGTCGGCCAGGCGGATCACCTGGTCGGGCTGCATGTTGGTGATGTCGATGAGGAACTCGTCGGGCATGTTGTTCGGCGTGGTGAGGACCTCGATGGTGTCCACCGCCGGATCGACGAGGGCGCCGGCGGCCAGGACGGCCTTGGCCTCGCCCTCGAGGCGCAAGGGGATGTTCACCGTGATCTCCTCGTTCATGTTGACCTGCAGGAAGTCGACATGGTTGACGGTGCGCTTCACCGGGTGGCGCTGCATCTCCTTGATCACCGCGTTGTACGAGGCGCCGTCGACCGTCAGCGACAGGATCGTGTTCACGCCGGCGGGGCCGCTGAGCGCGACGCGCAGGTCACGGCGCTCGACGGTGAGGCTGAGGGGGGTCATCCCGTGGCCGTACAGCACGCCGGGGATGTGGCCCTCGGCGCGCAGCCGGCGCGAGGCGGACGAGCCGGTGGCACGACCGGTGGTGGCGACGAGTGTGGTGTTGGACATGACGGGGCCTCAGAGCATGCAGCGGTGGAGAACGGCGAGCCAGCCTACCGGGTGCCCGGCGGCGTCACAATTGGCGGGGGCCGGCGCTCAGCTCTGGTTCTCGCCGCCGAAGATCTCGCTGACGCTGGTGTCGTCGAACACGGCGTTGAGGGCGTCGGCGATCAGCGGGGCGATCGACAGCACCTCGATCTTGTCGATCTGCTTGTCCGGTGGCAGCGGCAGGGTGTTGGTCAGCACCACCCGGCTGATCTGGCTGTTCTTCAGCCGGTCGATGGCCGGGCCGCTGAGCACGCCGTGGGTGGCCATCGCCCACACCTCGGTGGCGCCGCGCTGGATGAGGATGTCGGCCGCGCTGCAGATGGTGCCGCCGCTGTCGATCATGTCGTCGGTGAGGATGCACAGGCGATCCTCGACCTCGCCGATCACCTCCTTGGCCTCCACCACGTTGGCCGTGCCCTTCGGGCGGCGCTTGTAGATGAACGCCAGGTCGGCGCCCTTGTCGGTGAGGTGCTGGGCCATCCGCTCGGCCACCTTGATGCGCCCGGCGTCGGGGGACACGATGACGGGGTTCTGGGCGTGCTCACGGACGTAGTTCTCCAGCACCGGCATCGCCGTGAGGTGATCGACCGGGCCGTCGAAGAAGCCTTGGATCTGGCCGCTGTGCAGGTCGATCGAGACCATCCGCTTGGCCCCGGCGGCGCGGAACAGGTCGGCAACCAGCCGGGCGGTGATGGGCTCACGACCCTCGGCCTTGCGGTCCTGGCGGGCGTAGCCGTAGAACGGGCAGACGGCGGTGATCCGCTTGGCCGAGGCCCGCGACGCGGCGTCGATCATGATCAGTTGCTCCATGATCGAGTCGTTGACGCTGCTGCCGTCGTTGCCGCAGTGGGTCTGCATGATGAACACGTCACAGCCGCGGACGCTGTCGGTGAAGCGCGGCCGGAACTCGCCGTTGGCGAACTGGACCACGTTGGCCTGGCCCAACTCGATGCCCAGGTGTTCGGCCACCTCCTCGGCCAGCGCCGGGTGCGTGCGCCCGGTGAAGAGCGACATCCGCTTGGTGGTGACCTTCTCCATCATGCTCCCTGGGATGCGGCGACGGATCCAGTGTAGAACGAGCCGGTCGTTGCTCCGTCAGCGACCCCCGAGCCGGCCAGCAGGTGGGCATACGGGCCGACGGTGGCCCCGTCACCCACGGTGGCTCGCTCGCCCACGGTGTGCTGGACGACGCAGCCCGCCCCCACCCGGCAATCGGTGAGCCGGGTGCTGGGGCCGATCTCGCAGCCGTCGCCGATGGTGGTGTCGCCGTGCAGCATCGTGCCGGGGAACAGCGTGACATCCCGACCGAGGGTGACCGTGACGTCGATGAACGTCTGGCGCGGGTCCAGCATGGTGACCCCGTTGAGCAACCACCGGCGGTTGGTGCGGTTGCGGAACTCCCGCTCGGCCAGGGCCAGCTGCCAGCGATCGTTGATGCCCAGGGTTTCCTCCACCGGGGCGTGCACCGTGCCCACCTGGTGGCCCATCTCGGCCAGGCTGCCCACCACGTCGGTGAGGTAGTACTGGTGCTGGGCGTTGTCCGGGCTCAACCGGCGAAGTGCCGGGGCCAGCAGGTCACGGCGGAAGGCCATCACCCCGGTGTTCCATTCGCGGATCGCCAGCTCCTCGGGGTGGGCGTCACGCTGCTCGACGATGCGCAGCACCCGGCCCTCGCCGGTCTTCGACGGCGCCCGGACGATGCGGCCGTAGCCGGTGGGGTCACCCTCGACACAGGTCAGCAGGGTGGCCGCCCGCTGGTGGGCGACGTGGTCGGCGACGAGGTGCTCGAGGGTCTCGGCACGCAGCAGGGGCAGGTCACCGAACAGCACCAGGACGGTGCCGTCGTCGTCGAGGTCGTCACCCGGCAGCGCGGCGACGCCGCAAGCCGTGGCGTCACCCGTGCCCTGCTGGCGCTCCTGGATGGCGAAGGTGACTCCGGCCCACGGTGGCGCCTGCTCGGTAACCTTGCGCACCACGTGGTCGGCGCCGTGGCCTACCACAACCACCGTGCAGTCCGGCTTGAGCTGCTCGAGAGCGTGGATGACGTGGATGACGATGGGCCGTCCGCAGATCAGGTGCAGTGGCTTGGGCCGGTTCGATCGCATCCGTGTGCCCTCGCCAGCGGCCAGCACGATGGCGGAAACAGTCACGCATCAGGTTCTACCAGAGCAGGACGCGGCCGCCCACTCGTCGGCTCCGGGGAGAGGACTTGAACCCCTACAAACGGGACCAAAACCCGCTGTCCTGCCATTAGACGACCCCGGACGGATCGCCGAGAAGGCTACCTGCCTGCCCGGCTGGCTGGTCAGGCCACCGCCGTGCCGAACGCGGCGCCGACACCGGAGGTCACCGCTGCGGCCACCACGACGAACAGCAGCTGGCGCAGGCCACCGTGCAACGCTGGGCGGCCCGAGGACCGGGCCACCCAGGCCCCGACGGCCATGCTGGCGACGGCCGTGAGCACGATCGAGGTGACGGTGGCGGCGATCCCGCTGCCCACCAACCACGGCGCCAGCGGGACCGCCGCGCCCAGCGAAAACAGCGCCAGCGAGGTGAGCGCAGCGACGCGCGGCGAGCCGAGCTCGTCGGCGTTGATCCCGAACACGGTCTGGGCGGTGAACTGCTGGAAGTGGCGCTCGTCGAGGGGGAGCTCCGTGGCCACCAGGCGGGCGGTGTCGCGGGCGAACCCGCCGTCGACGAGTCGCTGGGTCAGCGTGTCCAGCACCAGCTTCGGGTTGCGCCGCACCAGCAGGCGCAGCTCGTCCAGCACGCCCTCGTACATCTCCACCTGGCTGCGCACGCTGACCCACTCGCCAACGGCCATCGACACTGCCCCGGCCACCAGGCTGGCGAAGCCGGCGACACGCACTGCGCCGGCCGGACCGTTGGCCGCGGCAACGCCGAGGATCAGGCAGATGTTGGTGACCAGACCGTCGTTGACCCCGAGAACGGCAGCGCGGGCGCCGCCGCGCGCCACCACCTCGGCCTTCTGGCGGAGCTCCTCGGCGTCGCGGGCGCCGTCGGTGACGGCGCGCTCGATGCGCTCCGTGTACGGCCCGCTCACCTGGTCAGGACTCCTCGGCGGAGCGCAGGTCGGCCAGGACCGCGGCAGCGTGCCCGGCGACGTCGGTGACGTCGTAGCGGCCGCGGACCACGCCGAGCGGGTCGATCAGGAAGCTGACCCGTTTGGGGTACGAGGCGTAGGTGTCGTCGGCCGGGCGGACCACCCCGTAGGCGGCCCCGACCGACCGGTCGACGTCGCTGAGCAGGCGGAAGGGGAAGTCCTGGGCCTCGGCGAAGGCCAGGTTCTCGGCCGGTGTGTCGAACGAGGCCCCGAGGATCACGGCGCCGAGCTCGGCGAACTGAGCGGCGTTGTCACGCAACGCCTGGCCCTGCACCGTTCAACCGGGCGTGGCGGCCTTCGGGTACCACCACAGCAGGACCCACCCGCCGCGCAGGCCGGCCAGGTGCAGGGGCTCACCGTGTTGGTCGGGGAGGGTGAAGTCAGGGGCGGCGGTGCCTGGGTACAGCATCTCCCCAGCCTGCCACGTCGCCGAGTTTGAGCGGTGGGTCCGAACCGGTAGCGTTGCCCGAGCTATGGGATCGTTGATCAAGAAGCGCCGCAAGCGGATGCGCAAGAAGAAGCACAAGAAGATGCTTCGCCGGACGCGCCACCAGCGCCGCTAACTCTCCTGAGGCGGGCTCGCCCCGCTGCCTGACCGGCCGTCGGCACCCCCGTGCTGGCGGCCTGTTCGCGTCGTGACGACCAGCGCGTCGGGCAGCGCCGCGGCCAGGTCGCCACGGTCCTCCTCGACGAACCAGGTGGCCCCGCTCCCGGCCAGCACCGGCGGACGGCCGAGGACCTCGGCGATGCGATCCCGCCACCGGGCCAGTGCCGGCTCCACCGCCAGTGCCGCCGGTTCCAGGTCGTTGACGTGCCCGGTGGGTCCACCGAGGGCGTCCCATGCCCGGTACACCTGCGGGGTGCTGACGGACAGGGGCGGGACCACCAGCGTGACCGCCAGGTCGATGTCGACCAGCGGCGTGATCACCTCGCCGATGCCCTGGACCCGAGCCCGGCCGCCGCGCACGCAGAACGGGACGTCGGCGCCGAGACGGGCGGCGGCTTGGACGTCCTCCACCCCCGCCCAGCGCAGCACGGCCGCGGCATCGGCGGATCCGCCGCCCAGCCCGGCGCCGTGGGGGATCCGCTTGGTGATGTTGATGGCTGCCTGGCGCCCGGCCAGGGCGAGCGCCTTGGCGGCAAGGTTGGTTCCGTCGAGCGGGACGCCGGGGGCGAACGGCCCGTCGACCGATAGTCCCGCCCCGCCGGGATCGACCGTGACGACGTCGCCCCAGTCCAGGCTGACCATCTCGGCGTCGAGCAGGTGGTAGCCGTCGGCGCGCACCCCGACGATGTGCAAGCTGCGGGTGAGCTTGGCCGGCGCCGCCAGGGTGATGCTCACTGTCCGGCCACCGCCTCGGCCAGCCGGCCCCAGGCCGCCACGTCCAGATCCTCCGGGCGATCCGTCGGCATCACGCCGGCGCGGCCGAAGGCGGCGTCGTCCACCACGCCGGCCAGTGATCGGCGCAGCATCTTGCGCCGCTGGCCGAACGCAGTGCGCACCAGGGTGAACAGCACGTCCGGCGCTGCGCCGGTGGCCGGGGCGCTGCGGCGGCGAACCTCCACCAGCGCCGACTCCACCTTCGGGCGGGGAACGAACACCGTCGCCGGGACCAGCCCGATCAGGCGGGCCGTGGCCCAGTAGGCCACCTTGACGCTGACCGCCCCGTAGATCTTCGACCCCGGGCCGGCGCTGAGCCGCTCGCCGACCTCACGCTGCACCATCACCAGCATCCGGGCGATCTGCGGGACCCCGTCGAGCAGGTCGCAGATCAGCGGCGTGCTGACGTTGTAGGGCAGGTTGGCCACCAGCACCCACCTGCGCTGCGGATTGCACACCGCGCCCCAGTCGGCGTGCATCGCATCGGCTTCCACGACGACGACGTTGTGGAGCGGTTCGGTCAGCCGGCGCAACACGGGGAGCACGCCACGGTCCACCTCGACGGCGGTGACCTGGGCCCCGGTCTCGGCCAGGGCCAGGGTCAACGAGCCGAGACCGGCGCCGATCTCGACGACGTGGTCATCGGGTCCGACCTCGGCCAGGCGGGCGATCCGGCGCACCGTGTTCGGATCGGCGACGAAGTTCTGACCGAGGTCTCGGCGTGGCCGGCGTCCGTCCTCGCCGAGGAGGTCGAAGATGTCCTGGCGGCTGTGCACGGGCTACCAGGTGATCCGCACGTGCACCGGGCTGTCGGCGAGATCGGCGATCTCGGCGAAGTCGGCGGTGTTCATCAGGATGTTGACGCTGATGTCGGTGATGTTGCCGCGCTTGGAACGGCACTTGATGCTGCGCCCGTTGTCCAGGTTCGTCACCGTGAGGGTCCGCCCCGCCGGCGGGCCGATCACCATGCACACCCCACCACCGAGCTGCCGGTAGGCCATCATCGTCACCATCCGGTTCTTGGGCGGGGGAGGACCGGTGTCGTAGGCCACGGCCCGCACGTCCACCGGGAGGGTGTTGGTGTCGAGGAACACGGGCAGCAGCGGCACGTAGCTGGCCTGCGGTTCGACCACCGCGGCGCTGGCGCCGTTGGTGGACGAGGCCCTGGCGTTCAGCCACCAGGCCAGGGGGAGGGCGACCAGCGTGACCAGCGTGAGGATGAGAATGCGACGACGATCAGCGTGGTTCATGGGCCGGCTTACGGGCGGGGCCCGCGCCGGTCAGGCTACCCCTGCCAGTGCCGGGAAGGCGGCGCGCGCCGCCCGGGCGATCGCCTCGGCGGTGCCGGCCAGCGGCATGCCGCGCAACCGAGCCAGGGCGGCGACGACGTCGGTGACGTATGCCGGGCGGTTGGGTCGGCCGCGGTGGGGCACCGGGGCCAGGTACGGGCTGTCGGTCTCCGACAGCAGCCG
The DNA here is from genome assembly GCA_037045185.1 of Ilumatobacteraceae bacterium. Classification (GTDB taxonomy): domain Bacteria; phylum Actinomycetota; class Acidimicrobiia; order Acidimicrobiales; family Ilumatobacteraceae; genus JAKOUY01. The sequence continues at coordinate 91,742 of JBAOHQ010000001.1, read as the reverse complement.
GTCGGCCGGGCAGAGCACGGCCGCCGCCTGGACGTCGGTGGCCGACGGAAAGGTAACGATGCCGCTGAAGCTGAGGAACCCGCCACGATCCAGGCATGCCCTGGCTTCGTCGGGCCCTCCGGTGAAGCAGTGGAAGATGACCGCCGGCGGTGACGCGCCGGCGTCGATGATGTCGAACGTGTCGGCCCACGCCTCGCGGGTGTGCACGACCAGCGGCAGTCCGAGCTCGGCGGCCAACTCGACCTGGGCGGCGAAGGCGGCTCGCTGCAGGTCTCGCGGCGAGTTGTCGTAGTGGTAGTCGAGGCCGCACTCGCCGACGGCGACGATGCCTGGCGTGGCCAGCAGCGGCGTGATGCTGTCCACCCCGTGGCGGGCCTCGTGGGGGTGCAGGCCGACGGTGGCGTACACGCCGGGGAACCGGCCGGCGATGTCGATGGCTGCCTGCGAGGTGGCGGCATCACAGCCCACCGTGATCATCGCCGCCACCCCGGCGGCGGTGGCCGCGGCGATCACCTCGTGCAGGTCGGCGCCGCGGGTGTCGTCGAGGTGGCAGTGGGTATCGACGAAGGTCACGATGCCTCCACGGCGTCGAGCAGCCGTCGGCCGCGCGGTGAGAGCCGGTAGCCGACAGCCAGGCTCTCGGTGAGGCCCAGTTCCTTGAGCTTGCGCACGTTGGCCTTGAAGACGAAGCGATCCTGGCCCACCCGGGTGGCCAGTTCGGTGCTGACCACACCGGGATGCACGGCCAGGAGCCGCAGGGTCTCCATCGCCCACGGCCCGGTGGGACAGCGGGCATCCATCCGGCCCAACCGGGCGCGCAGGTCGGCGATCGCCGCTGCGTCGAGGGCGTCGTCGCGGCGGCGGACGATGCGGTCGTCCTCGCCGAGGTGACGGAACTCCACCCGCCACACGGAGTCGCCGGGCTGCGGGTGGCCCAGGCGGGCCAGCACCTCGGCCCGACCGGCGGCGCCGCTGGCACGGGAGTCGGCGTCGCTGATCGACCCCGCCGGCACCTGGCGGACGTCGACGGCCTCGATCAGCATCCGCCCGACCCGGTAGCGCCCGCCCGTCTTGGCCTGCGCTCGCGTCCAGCGGCGGAAGGTGACGGTGATCGACCCGTCGCGGATCCCGGGCCAGGCGTCGGCGGTGAACAACATTGGCGTCAGACCTGGCGGCGAGGAAACAGCGGCGCGCCCTTGGTCACGGTGAGCCCACCGGGGTAGCCGCCCCAGGCGGCGGCCCCGGGGAGGCGCTGGTCGGTCAGCGCCCCGGGCAGCCCGATGCGTTCCCACACCGCCTGGGCGGTGTCGGGCACGGCCGGCGAGCACAGCAGGGCGACGATCCGCACGGCTTCCAGGGCGTCGCCCAGCACCCGGTCCAACGCCGCGCCCGGCGTCATCTTCCACGGCTCGTTGGCTTCGAGGTAGGCGTTCGTCGCCCGGATCAGCGACCAGGTGGCCTCCAGCGCCCGGCTCGGCTGGACCTCGGCCCACGCGGCGATGTTTGCCTGCACCGCCTCGTCGGCGGCCGCGGCGAGAGGTGAGTCAGCAGCCGGCTGTGGTCCGAGGCCGGCACACGACTTGCCCACCACCGTGGCCACGCGTGACACCAGGTTGCCGAGGTGGTTGGCCAGGTCACCGTTGTACCGGCCGATCAGGCCTTCGTAGGTGAAGTCGCCGTCCTGGCCGTAGGGGGTGTCGGCCAGCACGTAGTAGCGGAATCCGTCCACACCGATGTCGTCGATCAGGTCCAGCGGGTTGACCACGTTGCCGGTGGTCTTGCTCATCTTCTCGCCCCCGCTGAGCAGCCATCCGCCCACGGCCCATCCGGCCGGCGGCTCGATCCCGGCGCTCATCAGCATCGCCGGCCAGTACACGCAGTGGTGGCGGATGATGTCCTTGCCGATCACGTGATGGCCGGGCCACCGCCTGGCGAAGGCGGCCTCGTCGGACCCGTAGCCGATGGCGGTGATGTAGTTGGCCAGGGCATCGAACCAGACGTAGGCCACGTGGGCCGGGTCCCACGGCAGGGGGATGCCCCAGGTGAGGCTGGTGCGGCTGATGCTGAAGTCACGCAGCCCGCTGCGGATCAGCCCGAGCGCCTCGTTGCCACGGAACTCGGGCTTGATGGCCCCGGGGTGCGCCGCGTACCAGTCGAGCAGTCGGTCCTGGAAGCGGCTGAGGCGGAAGAAGTAGTTCTCCTCCTCGTAGGTCTCCACCGGCCGCTTGTGGATCCGACACAGGTCGCCCGGATCGAGCTCCTCGTCGGTGTAGTACTCCTCGCAGGCGACGCAGTACTTGCCGGCGTAGACGTCGAGCTCGATGTCGCCGGCGTCGTAGCAGGCCTGCAGCAATCGCACCACCCCAGCGGCGTGTCGGGGCTCGGTGGTGCGGATGAAATCGTCGTTGCTGATGTTCAGCCGTTCCCAGGCCGCCGAGTACAGCGGGGCGATGGAGTCGGCGAAGTCCTGCGGGCTCACGCCCGCTGCCGCTGCCGCATCGGCCACCTTCTGGCCGTGCTCGTCGGTGCCGGTGAGGAAGTGGACGTCGTCGCCCAGCAGCCGGTGCCAGCGACACAGGGCATCGGACACGACGGTGGAGTAGGCGTGGCCGAGGTGCGGCTTGGCCGTGACGTAGTAGATCGGGGTGGTGAGGAAGTAGTTCATCGGGACGGTCCTTTCGTGAATGCGCGGCGAAGGGGTCAGTTGCCCGGGCGCATTCGACGGGTTGCGGTCCACGACGTCATGAGCGCAAGGATACTGCCGTGCAGAACATCGGTGAGGGTGAGTTCGACCGGGCCACCTCGGTAGCGGCCGGCGGGAGCGCCGAGATCCATCCCGGTTGGGACATCGCCGGGAATGCCAACGGTGGGTACCTGGTGGCGATGGCAGCCAGGCACATGGCAGCGATGTGTGGCCGGCCCCACCCGGTCTCTGTGACGGCCCACTTCCTGGCCCCAGGTACTGCCGGCCCGGTGCAGGTGACCGCCGACGAGCTGAAGGCCGGCCGGCGGTTCGCCACGGTGAGCGGATCGATCCGCCGTGCCGGCCGGGTGTTGCTGCAGGCCCTCGGCACGTTCGGTGACCTCGACGGGTTGGCGGGCGGGTTCCGTCACGTCACCGGTGCGCCGCCCGAGCTCCCGCCGCAGGCCGAGTGCCTGTCGCAGCGCAGCGCGCCGAGCGAGGCCCCGGCCCTGCTGGGGCGGCTGGACGTGTCCTTACGCCCTGGCGATGTCGGCTTCGCCACCCGTGACCGCAGCGGCGAGGCCGAGGTCGCCGGGTACTTCGGCTTTGCCGACGGCCGCCCGGTGGACCCGCTGGCGTTGCTGCTGGTGTGCGACGCGTTCCCACCAGCGGTCTTCAACCTGGCCGTCCCGGTGGGCTGGGTGCCCACGGTGGAGTACACGGTTCACGTGCGTGGCGTGCCGGCGCCGGGCCCGCTGCGTTGCGTGTTCCGCAGCCGGTTCGTGCAGAACGGGTGCCTGGACGAGGACGGCGAGGTGTGGGACAGCCGTGACCAGTTGGTGGCACAGAGCCGCCAGATCGGTCTGCTGCCCCAGGGCGTTAGCTGACCCGGCCGCGCCCGTAGCGGGCACCGGCGGCGAACCCGCCGGCCGCGACGCCGGCGGTCACGACGCCCTGGCTGATCCGGCGAACGACCGACTTCGACTTGCGCGAGAACACCACCACCGGCCAGCCACGCTCGTTGGCGATGCGTTCCAGCTTCCCGTCGGGGTTGACCGCCACCGGGTGGCCGACGCATTCCATCATCGGCAGATCACTGGCCGAATCGCTGTACGCCCAGCAGTGGTCGAGGTGGTAACCTTCCCATCTGGCCAGCTCGCGGATCGCCTCCACCTTGCCGGGGCCGTAGCAGAAGGGTGCGGCGAGCTCGCCGGTGTAGATGCCGTCGACGATCGTGCTGCGCGTCCCCAGACCGCCGGTCATCCCCAGGGCCTTGGCCAGCGGCTCGACCAGTTCGACGGGTGAGGCGGACACGATGTAGGTGGCCCGGTGGGCATGGCGGTGCTGGTCGAGCAGCAGCTTGGCCTCGGGACGCAACTTGGCCATTAGTTTGGGGACGATGTCGGCGTTCAGGGCCACCAGGTCCTCCACGGCGACGCCGCGCACGGCGCCGAGGATCCGGTCACGCACGCCGGTCGAGGTGTCGTCGCTGGCGCCGTGCAGCCGGAAGCGCACCGCCGCCGCGGCGTCTCGAGCGAACTGGGCCTTGGGGATCAGCCCGTTGCGGTAGGCGGTCATCCCCAGCACGAAGGCACTGGACCCGCTGATCAGGGTGCGGTCGAGATCGAAGAAGGCGGCGGCGGTGCCGTGGGGCGTGTACGGCGGCTCGGCGTTGGGAAGATCGCTGGGCGCCGGCTCTGCGTCGCCCTGGACGGCGAGGAGGTCGGCGGTGTCGGACAGGCTCACGGCTGCTCCCGGGCGAGGCGCAGGGCCAGCTCATAGACGCGCCGTCTGGGCACGGCGCGCTCGGCGGCGACCACGGCGATGGCGGTCTTGCGGTCGGCGCCGCTGGCCAGTTCGGCGCGCAGTGCGTCACGGAGTTGGCTGTCGGTGAACTCCGCCTGGGGTGGGGCGCCTTCCACCACGATGGCGTACTCGCCACGCGGCGGGTGGGCCCGAAGGTGCGCCGCGGCGTCGGCCATCGCCCCGCGCCACACGGTCTCGTGCAGCTTGGTGAGTTCGCGCACCAGCGCCACCTGGCGGTGAGGGCCGCAGGCTCGGACCAGATCCGTCACCGTTCGTTCCACCCGGTGCGGCGCTTCGTACAGCACCACGGTGCGCGCCTCGGCGGCCAGGGCGGCGAGACGGGCAGTGCGCTGGCCACCCGATCGGGGAAGGAAGCCGTCGAACACGAAGCGGGTCGTGTCCAGCCCGCTGATCACCAGGGCGGCGACGAAGGCCGCCGGGCCGGGGATCGTGGTCACCCGGTGACCGGTGTCGAGCACGGCGCGCACCAGGCGTGAACCGGGATCGCTGATGCCAGGGGTCCCGGCGTCGGTGATCAGGGCGACCGAGCCGCCGGCGTCAAGCGCGGCAGTCACCTCCCGGACCCGTTCGGCCTCGGTGTGCTCGTTGCAGATCGCCAGACGCACCCCGCTGATGCCCACGTGGTTGAGCAGCTTGGCGCTGTGGCGGGTGTCCTCGCAGCAGATCAGGGTGGCAGCGCGCAGGGCCTCGACGGCCCGAGGGCTGATGTCGCCGAGGTTGCCGATGGGCGTGGCCACGAGCACCAGCGCGGCGCGGTTCACGGGCGGATCTCCAGCGTCATGCCCACGTGCACGCCCCACCGGGCAAAGGCGCCCGCCTCGGCCTCCACCACCCGCCGGGCCCGTGGGACCGGGGCGCCGAGACGGTGGCGAGACATCTGCACGGTCTTCAGCACCACGCCGTCGGCGTCGAGGAAGGCGACGTCGACGGGGAAGCGCATGCCGACGGTGTGCACCCAGCGGCACGGGTCGATGACGAGCGCCCCGTCGATCCCGTCACGTCGCAGCAGCCCGCGTCGCCGCTCGGCTGGCGCGGCCGCCACGTCGGCGGAGGCGAGGACACGCCCTTCGGAGACCAGCCAGGCCATGTGGCCAAACTAGTGGGATGTCCGCCTGGCTCCACGACAGCGATCTGCCGCTCACCGCGCACGTCACCGTGCTGCGCGGCGCGCACGGCGGGCGGTACCCGGACGGCAACTCGGTGGTGGTTCGTGGCGCCGACGGCGTGGTCCTGATCGACCCGTCGCTCACCGTGCACGGGCGCGCCGGCCTCGGCGAACGTGTGGATCGTGTGCTGATCAGCCACGCCCACGAGGACCACATCGCCGGGCTGTCCACCGTGGACGCCACCCACGTGGGTGTGCACGAGGCGGACCTCCTGGGAGTCCGCTCGTTGGACGGGATCATGGAGGTGTACGGCCTGCACACCGACGCGGCGACGGCCGGTGAGTGGCGCAACACCCTCGTCCAGCAGTTCCATCTCACCGGGCGGCCCGATGCGATGGGGTTTGCCGACGGCGCGACGTGGGACCTCGGCGGTGTGAACGTGACGGCGCTACACCTGCCCGGCCACACCCGCGGTCACACAGCGTTCCTGGTCGAGCCCGATGGTGTGGCCTACGTGGGCGACATCGATCTCACCGGGTTCGGCCCGTACTACGGCGATCACTGGAGTGACTTGGACGCCTTCGTCCGCTCGATCGCCCGCGCCGAGGAGATCGAGGCCAGGTGGTACGCGACGTTCCACCAGAAGGGCGTCGTCGAGGGCAGCGAGGAGTTCCTCGCGCAGCTCCGCCGCTTCGCCGCGGTCATCGATCGCCGTGACGAGCGGCTGCTCGAGCTGATCGGGCAGGGCCCCGCCACCGTCGACCGCCTGGTGGACGAGGGCATCGTCTACCGCCCGGGCACCCGCCCCGCGGGGTTCGGCGAGTCGGTGGAGTGGCGCATGATCACCCTGCACCTCGAACGACTGGCCCGCCAGGGCGTCGTCGCCCTCGGCGCCGACGACACGGTGCACCTGCTGTGAGCGTGCCGTACCCACCGCTGCGTAGCTTCCGGCCGCGCCGCAGGAGGCTGGGGCCCACTCGCCAGGCGTCGTACGACCGGTTGCGACCGCTGTTCACCTTCGACGTCGAGGGCCCGGTCGTCCACTGGGCAGCCGGGGCCGTGCTGGACATCGGCTTCGGCTACGGCGCAGCACTGGTCGATTTGGCCCGTCGCGAGCCCGGCCAGCGGGTGCTCGGCGTGGAGGTGCACACGCCGGGTGTGGCCCACGTGCTGGATGCCATCGAGGAGCACGGCCTGGAGCACGTCCGCGTGGTGGAAGGTGACGTGCTGGAACTGCTGGCGCGCATCGGGCCGGGCTCGCTGGCCGGGATCCGGATCTGGTTCCCCGACCCGTGGCCGAAGGCCCGCCAGCAGCGCCGCCGCCTGGTGCGCGCCGATGTGATGGTGGCGCTGGTGGACCGCCTGCGGCCCGGCGGCTTCGTCCATCTGGCCACCGACCTCGCCGACTACGCCGAGCAGATGCGCGCGGTCTGTGACGCAGATGCCCGGCTGGCCGGCGGCCCCGTCCCGCGCCCCGACTGGCGCCCGCTCACGGGCTACGAGCGCCGTGGCCTCGCCGCCGGCCGCCAGCCCGTCGACCTCCTCTACCACCTCGCCCCCTGACGTTTGCTCACTCTCACTCCAGCCGGACTGGAGATCACGTGAACAACGCCGGGTCACAGGGGCGGGGGGAGGGGGTCGGGGAGGCGGCCGCGGGGGCCGGTGCTGCTCAGCAGCGTGGTGGTGAGGGCGCGGTCGGTGTGGGTGGCTCGCCAGGTGAGCATGGCCTGAGCCTCGGCGAGCACGACGGCCGGGTCGGTGACCTGGGTGCGCCACGTGGGATCGGCGGCGAGGTCGTAGCAGCGCCAGGTGCCGTCCCCGAAGTGCACGTAGGCGTGATCCTGGCTGCGGCGCACGGCGAGGTGCATGGTGTCGAGGCGGCGGTCCCACGGCCAGCCGTTGTCGCCATCGGCGAGGAACAGGTCGCGCCAGTCGAATTCGTAGTAGGCCGCCGCCTTCGGTGCGGGATGCGGTTCGCCATGCAGGTATGGGGTCAGCGGGCGCCCGTCGCACTGAACGGGCACCGGCTCACCCATCGCCTCGCACAGGGTGGGGAACAGGTCGACGTTCTCGGTGAAGTCGTCCACCACCGTGCCGTGGGCCTGCGGGTTGGCCGGGTCACGGACGATGCCGAGGATGTGGTAGCTGGACTCGAAGTGCAGCAACTTGCCACGCAGGCCCTGATCACCCAGTTGCTCGGCGTGGTCGGCGGTGACGACGACGAAGGTCGACTCCCACTCGTTGCGCTCGTGCAACGCCGTGAAGATCCGCCCGAGGTGATGGTCCACCTCGGTGATCAGCCCGTAGTACTGGGCGCGCATCGCCGGGACATCCTGCGGCGCGCAGGCCAGCGGGTGGGTCAACGCCACCTGCTCGGGCTCGCTCGGCTCGTTCGGGATCGGCAACGGCGGTGGGCTGTCGGCGGGGTCATACATGGTGGCGTAGTGCCCGGCGGCGTCGAAGGGCGGGTGCGGGCGCAGGAACGACAGATGGGCGAACCACGGTTCGTGCCGACCGGCCAGCCAGTCAAGGAACACGTCGGTGAAGAACTGGGTGACGCTGTGCTCGGCCGGGCGGGTGGACTCGGTGGCCAGGGCCACGTTCGGGTCGGTGACGTCGTAGCCGAGACCGGCCAGCCACGCCATCCACGGCTGATGGCGCTCGTCGAGGTCGAGCACCAGGTCGAACCCGGGCAGGACTCCCTCCCAGGTGAACAGGCGCGCGTCGGAGGGGTCGGCGATCCGGCGCAGGTCGACGCCCTGGTCGGAGTACCCGAACAGCGCGGGGGCGTAGCCGGCCCGCCGCCCGGCGAGGGCGATGTTGTCGAAGCGCTGGTCGAGCGGCGTGCCGTTGGCCACGACGCGGTTGTTCATCTGGTAGGTGCCCGTGTACAGCGCCGCCCGCCCCGGCGCGCACGGGGCGGCCTGGGCGTAGTGGCGGGCGAAGCGGACCCCGTGGGCGGCGAGGTGGTCGAGGTTCGGTGTGCGCACCACCGGGTGCCCGGCGCAGCCGAGGCTGTCGGCCCGGTACTGGTCGAGCGTGATGAACAGGATGTTCGGGCGCTGGCTCACGTCGACAACTCTCGCAGGCCGGCGAACGGTCAGACGCCCAGATCCGGCGCCCAGACCACGCCGTTGATGTGCCCGCCACCGTCGACGAACAGCGTGTTCCCGGTGACGTAGCGGCTGTCCTCGCTGGCGAGGAAGGCGGCGACCGGGGCGATGTCGTCGTCGGGATCACCGAGCCGACCCATCGGGTGGGTCTCCTCGGCGGCCTTGGCCATCTCCGGGTTGGCCGTGGCGAACGCCCGGAACGCGGCCGTCTTGGCGCCGGGGCAGATGATGTTGCAGGTGATCCCGGTCCGGGTCCACTCCCGCGCCACGGTGCGCGTCAGGCCGCGCAGGGCCTCCTTGCTGGCGTTGTAGTCGACGCTGCCCATGTGGGCGTTGACACCGTTGAGCGAGCAGATGTTGATGACCCGGCCCCAGCCTCGTGCCTTCATGTGCGGGTACGCCGCCTGCATCGCCCACCACGGGCCGAGGTAGTTCATCTCGATCCCGTGCATCATCACGTCGTCGGTCTTCTGGTCGGTTCGGGCCAGGTGACCGCCCCCGCCCCAGGCGTTGTTGACCAGGATGTCGACCGAGCCGAAGGTGTCAACCGCGTGGCGGATCAGGTCGATGTTGTCGCCTTTCTGGGTGACGTCGGCGTGGTGGAAGCCGCCCGTTCCCCCGGCGGCGCGGATCTCGTCGACCACCCGCTGGCCGTTGATGTCGTTGATGTCCGAGACCACGACGGTGGCGCCTTCGGCAGCGAACCGGCGGGCCATCGCCGCGCCGATGCCGTCACCCGATCCGGTGATCACGGCGACCCTCCCGGCGAGCCTTCCGATGCTGACGGTTCGGGTGGCAACGGCGGTGGAGTCCGACATGGAATGGGACGGTACCCGCCATGCTCACGCCACCACGAAACCGGCTACGCGCCCTGCCTGACCGGTGGCCCAGGCTTCGGCGAGCCGGCGGATGACATCAGGCGCCGCCGTCACTACCCGTTCGTCGTCGACGGCGTGGCTCGCCGCCACAGCGGGCCGACAGCGAGGAGCAGGACGATCACGTTGTAGCCGGCGTTCCAGGCGTTGCCCGAAGCGATCGACCCGGTGCTGTCGAGCACGAACCAAGCCAGCAGCCCGGTGACCACGCTCTTGCGGACTCCCTCGGGAGCGCGGTCGTACACCCAGGCGCGCAGGCCCAGGATCATCACGCCCCAGCCCAGCAGGAACCCGCCGGTGAGCGCCGTCAAGAAGCGTGTCGTGGCAGCTTGAAAGGTCTGCGGGTTGCCGCCAGGACCGTTCAGGAAGTCGAGCGTCCACCGAGCCGGGCCGGCAGTCGACACCCGGGTCGCCAGCGAGAACACCGGCCCGAACGAGCCCACCACGATGGCCGTGACGATGAGCCACCTCTTGTGGAACGCTTCCGTCATCACTCTGTCCACCGTCGGACCCCCTCGTCGTGGCCACGTATTGTAGTTGGCACTCGGAATGTAGCTCACACTCGTATTGATGGCAACCCCGTGTACAGTGCCGAGCGACATGGGATACAAGTACGACGAGGGCGACCTCCTCGCTGCGGCGGTGGACGCCGTGCTCGACGAGGGACTGTCCGCGCTCACGTTCGGTCGCCTCGCCCAGCGGACGGGTGTCGCCGACCGCTCGATCGTGTACTACTTCCCGACCAAGGCCGACCTTGTGTCACGCACCGTGCTCGAGCTGGGCGGGCGGCTGCAGGGTCTCCTCGGCGAGGCGTTCGGTCACGACCGGCTAACGGGCGACGTGCTCGCCCGCCGCGCCTGGCCGGTCCTGGCCTCGAAGGCCGCCGACCCGGTCTTCGCCGTGTTCTTCGAACTCGTCGGCCTCGCCGCCGCGTCAGTGGCGCCGTACGACACCCTCGCCCCGGCGCTGATGAACTCGTGGGTGGAGTGGCTGGCCGACCGCATCGACGCGCCGGCCCGGACCCGCCGGCCGATCGCCTACTCGACCATCGCATTGATCGATGGCCTGCTCCTGATCCGCCATACGTGCGGCCCGCGTGCCGCCAACCTGGCCGCCGCCAACCTGGGCATCACCACGCCGAAGCTGCGATAGCGGCGCACCGGACCGATGGTGCGGGCGGAGGGACTTGAACCCACACTCCTTGCGGAACAGGTACCTAAAACCTGCGCGTCTGCCATTTCGCCACGCCCGCGGCGAGGCGTCCCAGGCTACGGGACGGGGATCCAGACGAGTGCCATCTGGACCACCTTGACGTCGGTGCGTTCCAGGGTGACGGGGGTCGTGGTGACGTCCTTGGCAACGGCCATCCACTCGGCGTCGATCTGGGTCACCTCGTCGGCAAGCTCCCGCTCGAGCTCCTCCAACTGCTCGTTGAGGGTCTCGACCTTGTTCTCGGCGGCATCGAGGCGCTCGCCCGCTGCGGCCGAGCGCGACCGGCGGCTCGCCGCGCCACCGGCGCCCTTCAGCACCTTGCCGAGGATGCTGCCCCGGCTGCGCCCGCCCAGCAAGCCACCGAGGATCGAGCCCGCCGTCGACAGGATCTCCTCGCTGCGCCGGCCCTTGCGCTCCTCGCGGGCGACGTCGGCGCGGTCCTCGGCCGCCTGGATCTGGGCTTGGATCCTGGTCACCTTGTCCTGGTACTTGTCACGCAACTTCGCCGTATCGGCGTCGGCCAGACCGTCGGCGGTCTGCAGGCATCGCTGGACGAACTGTTCGGCGGTCTCCCCGGGGCGGGAGAACAGCTTCAGCTTGCGGTTGGCGCTGATCTCCATCGTCCGGGCGCGCACCAGGTAGTCGACCAGGCCGCGCTCGACGTCGCCGAACAGCCCCTTGTCCTTCAGCGGCGCTCCGGTGAGGCGGTACAGGCACTGCGGCGGGGGATCGCCGCGCAGGTCGCGGTCGTCGTAGTCCACGGCGATCGCCGTCGACGGGTCGACGTGATCGCCGAGCGGGAACAGCACCGCCTCGTACTCCTCGTCGTGGATCAGGTCGGCCTTCTCCTCGTCGTAGCGCAGGGCGACGCGAGCGACGATGGCCGGGGCGTACGCCGTGCCGCGGGAGTCGCCGCCCACCGCGCCGAGCCACGGTGAGGCGATGTCCGCCCAGCGCACCGCCGTGCCGGAGGCGACCTCGGGCATCACCGGCGTGTCGTCGCTGCCGGGCGCCGGCGCGGCGCCCGGTGCGAGCGATGGCGCCGGCGCGGGCGCGCCGGGGGCGGCCGCGGCGGCGCCGGATGGCGGAGCGAACGACGACCGCGGCGCGGCGGCGCCCGCTGCGGCTGGCCCAGCGGGCGCCGGGGCCGCCGGCGTCTCGGCCTTCTTCGCCGCCATCAGGGCGGCGATCTGGTCACGCGTCAGCGGGCCGCGCAGGTAGCTCATCGCCCACCGGCTGGTGAACACCTCCGGCTTGTCCTTGCCGGCGCGGCGCAGCACGAACTCGCGCTTGGCCAGACCGGAGATGGTGTCGCCCACGGCCTGGACGTCGACCGCGCCGCTGGCCGCGCTCATCCCGTCGAGCAGGCGCTGCTTGTCCCGGTCGGTCTGCAACCGTCCGATCATCCACGTGCCGGCGTTGGAGATCGCCTTGTAGTCGATGTCGACCGGGTTCTGCGTGGCCAGCACGACCCCGACGCCGAAGGCCCTGGCCTGCTTCATCAGCGTCATGATCGGCTTCTTGGTGGGTGGCGCCGCAGTGGGCGGCAGATACCCGGCCACCTCGTCCATGTACAGCAGGGCGCGCAGGTCGGTGGTCCCGCTCTGGCGGCGCATCCAGGTCACCAGCTTGCTGAGCACCAGCGTGGTGACGAACTGGCGCTCCTGGTCGCTGAGGTGAGCCGTGGTGACGATGGCGCAGCGCGGCCGGCCGTCGGGGGTGCGCAACATCGCCCCGATGTCCAGCGCCGGACCGTTCATCCACGCCCCGAACGACGGCGAGGCCAGCAACCCGTTCAGGCGCATGGCCAGCTGGGTGCGGTCGTTCGGCGGGAAGAACTGGTCCAGCTCGAACACGCCGAGCTTGCGGATCGGTGGGCTCTGCACCATGCCCACCAACGTGGGCAGGTCCAGGTTGCGGCCGTTCGTCCACTCGTTGAGGATCAGGTTGCTGAGCAGGATGTGCTCCCGGCTGGAGAGCGGGTCGGCCTCGATGCCCACCAGGCCGAGCAGGCCGCTGACGAAGCCCTCGATCTCGTCGCCGACGATCTCCGGGTCGCTGGTATCGCCCGGGGCCTGCAACGAGCCGACGATGTTCAGCCCGATCCCGGCCCCCGAGCCGGGGGTGTAGATGGTGAAGTCGACCGCGCTGCGCAGGGCGGCGATGCGCGCCGGGCCGATGCCCCAACCGGCCAACCCGTCGGTCCATGCCTTGGCCTGGGCGGCGGCGAAGTCGGCCACGCTCTGGCCGGCCTTGGTGGCGTCGCCCTCGTTGACCCACGGCTGGAACTCGGCCGCCGACAGGCCGGGGAACATCAGGCACAGGTTGGTGAGATCACCCTTGGGGTCGATCAGCAGGCACGGGATGCTGGCCGAGAGGGTCTCTTCGATCAACACCACGCCCAGCCCGGTCTTGCCCGAGCCGGTCATGCCGACGATGACACCGTGGGTGGTGAGATCGCCGGACCCCACCACCGTGGAGGTGTCGGTCTTCTGGTGGGCTGCGGGATCGATCTGGGCGCCGAGCACGAGGTCTGCCATGACCCGTCACCGTAGATCACCCCGAAAGTTGACAGAATGTCAAGCGTGACTGCTGCCCACGCCACCTTCGCCGATGCCGCCCTGAACGACGCCTTGGTCAACCAGTTCGGGTTGGCCGACCACGTCGTCGATCCGTCGGCGCTGGCCAACAGCGTGGCCCGCTTCGCCGAGCAGGGGATCACCCTGCCCACCTTCGCCGAACTGGCCGACCCGTCGACGATCGACCAGCAGCGCACGGCCGGCGTGGACCGGAACGCTCCGGACCCCGCCAACCTGTGGCGGGTCCACTGGTACAACACCCTCGACGGCGGGCGGGCGGAGGTTCCTGATCACGTCGTCCTGCCGTCCAGCCTCACCGGTGTGGAGAGCCCGATCATCGTCGCCTTCGGTGACCGGTTCCCGATGATCACGGCCCACAAGGTGCTGGCCGCCTACGCCTGCCTGGCGCCACGCGTGGTCTGTGGTCAGTTCGACCCGACCCGCCACCGGGCGATCTGGCCGAGCACCGGGAACTACGCCCGCGGCGGTATCGCCATCAGCCGGATCATGGCCAGCCGCGGGGTGGCCATCCTGCCCGCCGGGATGAGCCAGGAGCGCTTCGACTGGTTGGACCAGTGGTGCGCCAACCCGACCGAGGACGTGATCAAGACCGTGGGCACCGAGAGCAACGTCAAGGAGATCTACGACGCGTGCAACGCGCTGGCCAGGGACCCCGGCAACTTCGTGCTCAACCAGTTCTGCGAGTTTGGCAATCACCTGGCCCACTTCGAGGTCACCGGGCGGGCGCTGGCCCACGTGTTCGAATCGGCCAGGGCGGCCAGCGGGCGGGACTGGCGGCTGGCGGCGTTCACCAGCGCGACGGGCTCGGCCGGCACCATCGCCGCCGGTGATCGGCTGAAGGATCTGTACGGGACCAAGATCGTCGCGGTGGAGGCCCTGGAGTGCCCGACGCTGCTGGAGAACGGCTTCGGTGAGCACAACATCCAGGGCATCGGCGACAAGCACGTGCCGCTGATCCACAACGTGATGAACAGTGACGTGGTCGTGGCGGTCAGCGACCGGGCGACCGATCAGCTGCAGGTGATGTTCAACACCGACGACGGCCTGGGCTACCTGGCCGACCGCCGCCTGGTACCGCAATCGGTGCTGGCCACACTGGCGCACTTCGGGCTGTCGTCGATCTGCAACGTGCTGGCCGCCATCACCACGTCCAAGCTGCTGGGCCTCGGACCCGACGACGCCATCGTCACCGTCGCCACCGACGGCGCGGCGCTGTACCCCAGCGAGCAGGACAAGATCAAGGCCCGTGACTTCGGTGGCGGGTTCACCAACCTCGACGCCGCCGCGGTGTGGGGCGAGCACCTGGCCAACGTTCCCACCGCCCACGCGATCGAGCTCACCGAGCGGGACCGCAACCGGATCTTCAACCTCGGGTACTACACCTGGGTGGAGCAGCAGGGCACCCCGTTCGAGCTGTTCGAAGCCCGCCGCCAGCAGAGCTTCTGGCGCGGCCTGCGCCGGTTCCTCGGCACCTGGGACGAGATGATCACCGACTTCAACGCCCGGGTGGCGGCACACGGATGACACGCCCGATGGTGGCCGGGTGGCGGTGCCTGGTGTGCGCGGCCACCGTCGACATCGCCCAGCCGTTGACGTGGCGCTGCCCGAACAGCACCGACGGTGACCGCCACCACGAACTCGAGTTGGTCTCCGCCGCAGCGACGCTGACCTACATCGACGACGACAATCCGTTCGTCTCGTTCCGCCCGCACCTGGCCTGGGATGCGTTCGCCGCCGCGCTGGGTCTGACCGAAGCGGCGCGTGAGGCGCTGCTGGTCGACCTCGACGAGCGGATCGCCGCCGTCGCCGGGACGGGGTTCCGGACCACGCCGTTCGCCCGCCATGGGGCGCTGAGCAGCGCGTTGGGCTTCGCCGCCGACGGTGGCGTGTGGGTCAAGAACGAGACCGGCAACGTGGGCGGCAGCCACAAGGCGCGGCACCTGTTCACCATCCTCGCCCACCTCGCGGCCGTGGAGTCCACGCACCGCCAGCCATGGGAGACCCGCCCGCCGCTGGCCATCGCCTCGTGCGGCAACGCGGCGATCGCCGCGTCCACCCTGGCCGCCGCGGTGCAGTGGCCGATCCGCGTGTTCGTGCCGGAGTGGGCGGGTGGCGTGGTGATTCGCACGCTCGCCGACCTCGGCGCCACCGTGGTGACCTGCCCCCGCCTGGCCGCCGATCCCCCGGGGGATCCGTGCGTGTTCCGCTTCCGTGAGGCGGTTGCCGCGGGTGCGGTGCCCTTCAGCGTGCAGGGCCCGGAGAACGCCTGGTGCCTGGACGGCGGCCGCACCATCGGCTGGGAGATGGCCTCCCAGCTGGGCGACACGGTGCTGGACCGCGTCGTGGTGCAGGTGGGCGCCGGCGCCCTGGCCGCCGGGGTGGCGGGCGGGCTGACGATGGGCGGCCAGGACCTGGTCCTGCACGCCATGCAGACCGACGCCTGCGCCCCGCTGGAGCGCGCCTGGGGGCGCCTCGGTGACGTGGCCACGGCCGGGCGGCGATGGACCGAGACGATGTGGCCGTGGGAGGACGTCGGCCAGACCGCGGCCGACGGCATCGTCGACGACGAGACCTACGACTGGTTGCCGGTGGTCACCGCGATGGCGGCCAGCGGTGGCGAACCCGTCGTCTCCGCCGAGTCCGAGGTGCTGCGCGCCTGGCAGCTGGTGCGTGACGTGTGCGGGATCAACTCCTCGGCCACCGGTTCGGCGGGTCTGGCCGGCCTGCTCACACTGCGCGCGGCTGGCGCGGTGGCCGACACCGAGCGGGTGGCCGTGGTGGTCAGCGGCGTGCAGCGCGCCTGAGCGCGGCGGCTACTTCCTGCGCGGCTTGCCCAGCAGGGTCTCGAGGCGTTCCAGCGTGGCGGCCATGTTCTTCTTGGTCATCGTGGCCATGTTGCGCACCAGGAACTTGCCGCGTTCCTGGCTGATGTCCCAGCTCTCGCGCACCAGTGTGCCGCCGGACACCGGCTCCAGCTCGTAGCGCCAGATCCGCCCACCGAGGAACCTGCCGAGCAGCGGCATGGCTCCACGGGTCTGCCAGGCGATGCGCCGGTCCTGCTCGAACTCGATCACCGTGTTCTTCATGCTGTAGGCCAGACCCATCTTCATGCTCATCCCGAACGTGCTGCCCAGGGTGAGCTTCTGCGGCGAGTCCTTGGCCTCACGAACCGTCCCGGACCCGTCGATCTCGTGATGGCGGGACGGATCGGCAACGACGGCGAAGATCTCCGCGGCGGGGGCGTGGACGATCTGCTCGACGGAGTAGACGTCTGGGGAGGTGGCGCTCATGCCCTCGACGCTACCCCCGGTATCCTGAGCAGATGCCGACGCCGTCGATCTCTCAACCCTACGCACTGGAAGCCGGACTCGATCCGCGCAGCGAGGTCTTCAACCGCCTGCTGAAGAACCGCATCGTGCTGTTGGGCACCGATGTCAACGACGAGATCGCCAACCAGATCTGCGGGCAGCTGCTGTACCTCGACGCCGACGACGACAGCTCCGACATCTGGCTGTACATCAACAGCCCCGGCGGCTCGGTCACCGCCGGGATGGCCATCTACGACACGATGCAGTTCGTCAAGTCCGACGTCGCCACGGTGTGCATGGGCATGGCCGCGTCGATGGGCCAGTTCCTGCTCACCGCCGGCACCAGCGGCAAGCGCTACACCCTGCCCAACGCCCGGATCATGATGCACCAGCCGCTGGCCGGCCTGCGCGGCCAGGCCACCGACATCGCCATCCAGGCCGAGCAGTTGGCCTACACCAAGCGGCGGATGGCCGAGCTCATCGCCCAGCACAGCGGTCAGCAGATCGACAAGATCCAGGCCGACAGCGAGCGCGATCGGTGGTTCACTGCCGAGGAGGCCAAGGCCTACGGGTTGGTGGACAAGGTCATCGTCCGCCGCGGCGAGATCGTCTGACGAGTGTCACAGGCGGACTGCCGCCGGGGAGCCGCTGCTGTCAACCGCTCTGGTTCTGATCGGTGGGCAGCGTCTCGTCGGCCGGGATCGTCTCGTCGGCGGGCAGCGTGTCCTGCGGATCGAAGTCGGCCACCGTCTCGTCGCTGAAGTCGAAGGTGTTCTCGGTGATCGCCCCCGTCCCTGACGGCGCCTGGATCGGGATGCTGCCCACCGGCGTGTCCCCGATGAGCACCCCGCACATCTGCTGGGTGTAGGTGATCACCCGGTCCGACGCCGTCCGGGCCAGGCGGGCCGAGCGGGCGACGGACGCAACGTCTGACGTGTTGGTGCGGTCGACATCGAGCGCCGCACGCATCAGCGACTCCATCACCGCCCACTCCGGCTCCACGGCCAGCGGGGCCTTGCCGTGCATCTCGGAGTACAGCGCGGCGATGGCGTCGAGATCGGCGGTGGTGCGGATCTGCGGGTTGGTCAGCGCCGCGGCGTTGGCCCGGGCGGCGTCGCAGTAGGCCGTCTGCGTGCGAGGTTCGTCGTCGCTGCAGGCGATGGCGGTGGCCGTGAGCGCGGCAACGATGACCACGATCCGGCGACGCATGCCGGCCATTCTCGCAGCAGCCGCGCACCACTCCACCGCGGCCGGTGGCGTGGGTTGCGTTGCGACACCCCTTCGATAAGGTCGGTTGCAACCGTCGTTGGAGCCGGATCCGCCCCTTCCGAAGTCGTCGCCGATGCTCGCCGCCTGGCGCATCGCTGCAAGTCACGGGAGCCAGCAATGCTTGCTGCAATCCGGTCGGCCACCCTGCTCGGGGTCCAAGGTCTACCCACCACTGTCGAGGTCCACGTCGGCCCGGGATTGCCCGGCCTCAGCATCGTCGGGCTGCCCGACGAGGCCTGCCGGGAGTCGCGGGACCGGGTCCGGGCCGCGTTGCTCTCCAGCGACCTCACCTGGCCGATGCAGCGGATCACCGTCAACCTCGTGCCGTCCGGGCAGCGCAAGGGTGGGTCCGGTCTGGACCTGGCCATCGCCGTCGGCCTGCTCGCGGCCTCCGGGCAACTGGGCGATGACCCGCACGAGGCGCTGGAGGCGCTGGGGTTCGTCGGGGAGCTGGGGCTCGACGGGTCGGTGCGCCCGGTGCCGGGGGTGGCGCCGATGGTGGCCTGCCTGGACGGCGCGGTCGCGGTGGTGCCGGTCCGTTCGGCGGCCGAGGCCAGGGCCATCGCCGGGGAACGGATCCGCCCCATCGAGGACCTGCGCTGCCTGGTAAATGCGGTCACCGGTGTGGCGCCCTGGCCCGACCCGCCGCCACGCAGCGCGCCCCAGGCGCCGGGCTTCCAGCCGGACCTGGCCGACGTGCGTGGCCAACCCGTGGCCCGCCAGGCGCTGGAGATCGCCGCGGCGGGGAACCACCACCTCCTGCTGGTCGGGCCGCCCGGCTCGGGCAAGACCATGCTCGCCCAGCGACTCAGCGGGTTGCTCCCCGAGCTGCACGGGGAGACGTCCATCCAGTCCACCATGGTCCACTCGGCGATGGGGGTGCCGCTCCCGGGCGACGGCGTGGTCCACCGCCCCCCGTTCTGCGCCCCGCACCACAGCAGCTCGATGGTGAGCCTGGTGGGCGGCGGCTCGGCGTCGCTGCGCCCGGGTGTCATCTCGATGGCCCACGGCGGCGTGCTCTTTCTTGATGAGCTGGGCGAGTTCTCCCCGTCGGTGCTCGATGCCCTGCGTCAGCCGCTGGAGGAGGGGGTGGTGCGCATCGCCAGGTCGCGGGTGCACGCCACCCTGCCCGCCCGGTTCCTGCTGGTGGGGGCCACCAACCCGTGCCCGTGCGGTGGCGGGGCGCCCGGATCGTGCGTGTGCGACGACGCCGCGAAGGCGCGCTACGTGCGTCGGCTCTCCGGGCCGCTGCTCGACCGGTTCGACCTGCGCGTCGGCGTGGCCAAGCCGTGCGTCGACGAGCTGCTGGCCGAGACGGTGGGGGAGAGCACGGCCATCACGGCCCGCCGTGTCGCCGCCGCTCGGGAGCTGGCGTTGGGCCTGCGGGGGATGCTCAACGGCGCCATCCCGCCCGAGCAGCTCGACCGGCTGGTCCCGCTGACGCGCGCCGCCCGGGACCTGCTGCGCGCCGAGCTGGAGCATGACCGGCTCACCGGGCGTGGCTTCCACCGCGTCCGGCGCGTGTCACGCACGCTGGCCGACCTGCAGGCCACGGCAGGGGGTGACCCCGAGGCGCCCGTCGATGACACCCAGGTGTCCACGGCTCTGGCGTTGCGCGTCAGCGTGGCCAGCACCCGGGCGGTGGCGGCATGACCGGCGAACCGACCGACGTGCCGGACATCGCCTTCGCCGCCGCGCTGGCCGGTCTGCCGTCGATGACGGTGTGGCGCCTCGGCGCGCTGCTGCGCGGCCGCCCGGCGCGGTCGGCCTGGCGGATGGCCGCCGGACTGGAGGACCCCAGCCCGCACGTGGCCCGCCTGCTCGCCCACACCGGTGAGGCGGCCCTTCTGGCCAGGGAGTGCCGCGCCGTCTCCGTCGCCGGGGTGTGGCAGCGCTGCCTGGACCTCGGTGTGTGGGTGATGCGAGCTGACGATCCCGGCTTCCCACCCGCGCTGGCCGGAGATCCCGTCCCGCCACCGGTGCTGTTCGGTCTCGGTGACATCGATGTGCTGCGGCAGCGGCGCGCCGCAGTGGTCGGGACCCGGTCGGCCACCGCCGCCGGCCGGTCGTTCGCCGCCCGCCTCGGGTTCGAACTGGCCGACGCCGGCGTGGCGGTGGTCAGCGGGCTGGCCAGGGGCATCGACGGCGCGGTCCACCAGGGGGCGCTCTCGGCGCACCGTGCCGCCTCGCCGGGGCGGCCCGTCGGCGTGGTGGCCTGCGGGCTCGACGTCGTCTACCCGCGGGAGCACCGCGCCCTGTACACCGCGGTGGCCGAGGCGGGCCTGCTGCTCAGCGAGGTGCCGCCCGGAACGCAGCCGCGACCGTTCCGCTTCCCGCAGCGCAACCGCATCGTCGCCGCGCTGGGCGAAGTGGTGGTGGTGGTCGAGTCACGGTTCAAGGGCGGCTCGCTCATCACGGTGGAGGAGGCCAACCGGCGGGGCGTCCCGGTGATGGCCGTGCCGGGTGCGGTGTGCAACCCGGCTGCCGGCGGGGTCAACGGGTTGCTGCGCGACGGCGCACTGATCGTCACCGAACCCGACGACGTGCTCGCCGTGCTGTCGATCCACCACCATCGGGCAGCGATGGACACGCCAGCCCCCACGGCGCACGCCTCGCTCTACCAGGCGTGCCTCGGGGCGCCGCGCACCATCGAGCAACTCGTGCTCGACACCGGGCTGAGCCTGGCCGAGGTGGCCGTCGCGGCGCGGGCTCTGGTGGTGGGCGGGTGGCTCACCGACGACGGCGGCTGGTATGAGGCCCGGCTCGCGTCGTCGCTGGGTGCCCGATGACCGCGTGGCGCGATCCCTATGGTGTGGAGGCATGCCCGACGAGCCCTTCGACGTCCCTGCGGCGTGGCGGCTGGACCAGTTCGCCACGTCGCTCACCCGCGCTGCCCCGAACACGGTGGTGGCCTACGTGGGTGACATCGCCGGGCTGGCTGCGTGGGTGGGCCGTGGGGGCGTGGAGGGTCCTGCCGACGTCGACAAGTCACTGCTGCGCCGGTACGTGGCCTGGATGCACACTCGCCACGTGGCCAAGCGGACCATCGCCCGCAAGGTGTCCTCGCTGCGGCGCTACTTCGCCTACCTGCGCCGCGCCGGCGTCATCGAGACCGACCCGACGACGACGTTGCGCTCGCCGGCGGGGGAGAGCCGCTTGCCGCGCGTCCTGGACGACGCCGACCTGGCCATCCTGCTGGACGCCCCGCCGCCAGCGGAGGAGCCCGAGTGGCGCCGCCGGCGGGACGACGCGGTGCTCGAAACCCTGTACGGCAGCGGGCTGCGGGTGGCCGAGCTGTGCGGCCTGGATGTCGACTCGGTGGACCTGGCGGCCGGGGCGGTGGTCGTGTGGGGTAAGGGTTCGAAGTCCCGGCGGGTCCCGCTCAGCCAACCGGCCGCCGACGCCATCGGCGCCTGGCTGGCCGTGCGCCACGAGGCGGTGGGCGAGCCCGCCGGGGCGGCGATGTTCGCCAACGAGCGCGGCAACCGGCTGTCCCCGCGCGACGTGCGCCGGATCCTCGATCGGCGGGCGGCACGGCCCACCCATCCGCACGCGCTGCGGCACAGCTTCGCCACCCATCTGCTGGACGGCGGCGCAGACCTGCGTTCCGTCCAGGAGCTGCTCGGCCACGCCGACGTGGCCACCACGCAGCGATACACGCACGTCAGCAAGGAACGCCTGCGGCTGGTGTACGAGCACACCCACCCCCGGGCCTAGCCCCCGCCCGGCGCACCGCGCCGGCGCCTCCCGCGGCGGCAGGTCATGATCTCCCCGGTCGTCGTGGCGATCGTGGCGACGTGCTGGGCCCCGCCGGTCGATGCCCCCGTGTCGCGTCGGTTCGAGGCGCCGGCCTGCACGTGGTGCCCCGGGCACCGCGGCCTGGAGTTCGCCACTGCTGCGGGCACGGAGGTGCGCGCCGTCGCCGCCGGGACCGTCACCTTCGCCGGCGCCGTGGCCGGCCGGTCGTACGTCACGGTGACCACCCCGGCCGGGTGGCAGATCACCTACGGCTACCTGGCGGCCCGGTCCGTTGGCGCCGGGAGCTCGGTCGGCGCCGGGCAGGTCGTCGGGGTGACCGGCGATCCGCTGCTGCTGACCGTGCGGATCGGCGGCCAATACGTGGACCCCGCCCGGTTCGTCGGGACACCACGGTGGCCGCTGCGCCTGGTCCCCTCCGACGGCGCTGCGCCCCGGCCCGCCGGCGCGCCACGCCTGCAGTGCGCAGACCCGCCGTAGGTAGCTGGCGCGGGACCGGCCAGGTAGGATCGCTCCGCGCCGTACCTCGGTGCGGCACCTCGACACATCACGTACCGGCTCACCCTGCGGTCGCCTCGGCGCTCGGGCTCGGTACCCCGCAACCGCAGGAGAGGAGCACACCATGGCAGTTGTCACCATGCGCCAGATGCTTGAGGCTGGCGTCCATTTCGGTCATCAGACCCGCCGGTGGAACCCGAAGATGAAGCGGTTCATCTTCGGTGAGCGCAACGGGATCTACATCATCGACCTGGAGCAGACGCTGAGCCGTGTCGAAGCGGCCTACAACTTCGTCCGTGACCTGTCCGCCAAGGGCGGCACCGTGCTGTTCATCGGCACCAAGAAGCAGGCCCAGGATCCGGTCCGCAGCTACGCCCAGCAGTGCGGGATGCACTACGTCAACGAGCGCTGGTTGGGCGGGATGCTCACCAACTTCGAGACCATCGCCAAGCGCGTCGGCAAGATGCAGGAGTACGAGCGGATGAAGGCCTCCGGGGAGTTCGAGGCCATGCCGAAGAAGGAAGCCCTCCTGCTCGGCCGTGAGCTGGAGAAGCTGCAGAAGAACCTGGGCGGCATCCGCGGGATGAGCAAGCGTCCCGATGCCGTGTTCATCCTGGACACCAAGAAGGAGCACATCGCCGTCACCGAGGCCAACAAGCTGAAGATCCCGGTGATCGCCGTCGTGGACACCAACGTCGACCCCGACGTCGTGCAATACCCGATCCCGGGCAACGACGACGCCATCCGGGCCAACGCCTTGATGTCCCGGGTCATCGCCGAGGCCGTGGCCGAGGGCCGGTACATCTCCAACAAGCGCAACCCGCAGGTCGAAGCGGCCCCCAAGCGCAGCGCCGAGGACGAGGCAGCGTTCGCCGCGGCCCAGGCCGACGCACGCCGCCAGGCCGCCGCGGCCCAGGCCGCCCGTGACGCCAAGGTGGCTGCCGCCAAGGCCGAACGCGCCGAGGCCGAGGCTGCCGACGAGGCTGCCGCCGCCACTGACTCGGCTTCCGTCGAGGCCGCCGCTGAGGAGGCCCCCGCTGCCGACGTCCAGCCGCTGGCCGATCTGGGCGGCGCGGCCGAAGCCGGGACCGCCGCCGATGCCGGCGCCGATTCGGCGGCCGACGCCGCACCGTACGCCGGGGCCGTGAGGGCCACGGGCACCGAGGCGCCCGAGGGCCACACCATCAAGGGCAACGCCGACTCCGGGTTGTTCCACACCACCGAGTCCCCGTACTACGGCCGCACCAAGGCCGAGTTCTGGTTCGACACCGAAGACAACGCCACCGCCGCCGGCTTCACCCGGTGGGACCGCAAGCAGACCCCCGAGAGCTGAACAGAGACACGATCACCATGGCATTCACCGCAAAAGACGTACAGGCGCTGCGCCAGGCCACGGGCGCGGGCATGATGGACGCCAAGAAGGCCCTCGAGGCCAACGACGGCGACATGGAAGCAGCCAAGCAGTGGCTGCGCGAGAAGGGCCTGGCCGCCAGCGCCAAGCGTGACGACCGGGAGAACACCCAGGGTGTCGTGGCGCTGGTGCTCGACGGCACGGTCGGGGCCATCGTCAAGCTGAAGTGCGAGACCGACTTCGTGGCCGGCAGCGACCAGTTCAAGGACGAGGCCCAGGCCCTGGCCGCGTTGGTGGCCGCCAAGGGCGTGGATGCCGTCGCCGAGCGGGCCACGATCCTGGACGACCTGAAGATCACGCTCAAGGAAAAGATCGAGCTCGGCGACGTCGTGCGCATCGAGGCCGCGGCGGGCAACACCATCGGTGACTACCTGCACATCCAGGGTGGCCGCGGTGTCAACGCGGTGCTGGTCGAGATGAGCGCCGCCGATGCCCAATTGGCCCACGACGTGGCCGTGCACATCGCCTTCGCCCGCCCCAAGTACCTCAGCCGCGCCGACGTCCCCGCCGACGTGGTGGCCCACGAGCGGGCCACGCTGGAGACGATCAGCCGCAACGAGGGCAAGCCGGAGGCAGCCCTTCCCAAGATCATCGAGGGGCGGCTGAACGGCTACTTCAAGGACGTCGCCCTGCTGGAGCAGCCCTACGCCAAGGACGACAAGAAGACCATCACCCAGTTCATCGGCAGCGCCGGCATCGCCCGGTTCGCCCAGGTCGAGATCGGCTGACGGACATGGCCGCCTCGCCCCGGTGGAAGCGCATCGTCTTCAAACCGTCGGGTGAGGCGCTCGCCGGCCCGTCGGGGTCCGGCCTCGACGGCGGCACGCTGGCCGCCACCGCCATGGAGATCCGCGCCGTGCGCGAGATGGGCGTCGACGTCGTGGTGGTCGTGGGTGGCGGCAACTTCTGGCGTGGCCGCACCGGGGCGATGGCCGGGATGGACGCCACCCAGAGCGACCACATCGGCATGCTCGGCACGGTGATGAACGCCCTCGCCCTGCAGGACGCGCTGGAACGCGCCGGGCAGACCACCCGGGTGCAGAGCGCCATCGAGATGCCGCGCATCGCCGAGCCGTACATCCGCCGCCGAGCCATGCGTCACCTGGAGAAGGGGCGAGTCGTCATCTTCGCCGCCGGTACGGGCAACCCGTTCTTCACCACCGACACCGCTGCCGCGCTGCGTGCCGCCGAGATGGACGCCGATGCCCTGCTGAAGGGAACGCACTCCGGCGTCGACGGGGTGTACGACGCCGATCCGCGCACCAACCCGGCGGCCACCAAGATCGACGAGATCTCCTACATGGACGTGATGACCAAGGACCTCAAGGTGATGGACGCCACGGCGATCGCCTTCTGCCGGGACAATCAGATCCCCATCGTGGTCTTCGACATGTCCGCCCCCGGTGCGCTGCAGGCCATCTTGCGTGGTGAGCGGGTGGGCTCGATCGTCCACGGATGACCCGCTGCGGGGTGACCATGCGCGGATTGCGGGTAGGGGGCTCGGTACGCTGGAGGAAATGATCGAAGAGACCTTGCTCGAGGCGATCGACAAGATGGAGAAGGCCCTCCATCACGTCCAATCGCAGTTCACCACGGTGCGCACCGGACGGGCCACGCCCGCCCTCGTGGAGCGCCTGCTGGCGGACTACTACGGGTCGCCGGTCCCCATTCAGCAGCTGGCCGGGTTCCAGGTGCCAGAACCACGCCAGCTGGTCGTCAAACCCCATGATCGTGGCTCGATGGCTGCCATCGAGCGGGCCATCCGTGACAGTGACCTGGGTATCGCTCCCAGCAATGACGGTGTCGTCATCCGCCTCAACTTCCCGCCGCTCACCGAGGAGCGTCGCCGGGAATACGTCAAGATCGTCAAGCACATGGCCGAGGAGGGACGGATCGCCGTCCGCAACATTCGCCGGGACGCCCGCAAGCATCTCGAATCCAGCGAGAAGGCCGGTGAGATCTCGGCCGATGAGCTGGAACGCGCCGAGAAGGAACTCGAAAAGATCACTCACGAGCATGTCGACCACATCGACAAGGCCGCTGTTCGCAAAGAACACGAACTGCTCGACGTTTGAGCCGAAGGGGGATTTCCAATGGCTGATGATGGATGGCGCAGGCGACGGGAGGAGGAGGACTTCGGTCCGCCGCTGTTCGGCGACGAGCCAACCGGGCAGGTCTCGCGCAGCGAGCTGTCGTTCGGTGACGGTGACACCGGCCCGCTCCCGCACTGGACGGAGCCGCCCACCGGCGAGATGCCCCGCCTGCTGAGCAAGCAGCAGGCCGAGCACGAGGACGTCGACGTCTGGTCCAGCTTTGCCGACCAGGGCCCCGTCTGGGGCGACGATCAGCCGATGGCCAGCCCCGATCCGAGCGGCGCCATCCCGGTGAGCCGTGACCCGTCGGGTTCGGTGCCAGCGGTGGGCGCCTACCCCGACGATTCGGCGCCGGTTCGCCGTGAGCCCGGCCGGATCCAGATCGGCACCGACCCCACCGGGGGCGACCATCGCCCGGCCCCCGGCGGCCGCCGCCGCCCCGGCGAGTCAGCAGCCCGCGGCGCCCGCCGTCCCGTGTCCGGCCAGCGGGCCCCGCGCCGCCCGGCACCGCCGGCGGCCGGTGGCCGTGACCTGCCCACCGCAGCAGCGGTCGGACTCGGCCTGGCCGCGTTGTTCATCGTCGCCGTGATGTGGAAGCCCGAGGCCGCGCTGGCCATCGTGGTGCTGGTCCTCGGCCTGGCGGCCGTCGAGTTCTTCGACAAGGTCACCGAGAAGGGCTACCAGCCGGCCACCATCGCCGGCATCCTGGCCTGCGTCGGCCTTCCCCTGGCGGCCTGGTGGGCGGGCGAGCCGGCGCTGCCCCTGGTGGTCTTCCTGGCCTTCGTCGCCACCTGCGCCACGTTCCTGCTGGCCACCGGGATCGACGCCAACCCGTTGCCCAACACGGCCATCACCATGCTCGGGGTGGTGTGGATCGGCGTGCTGGGCAGTTTCGGCGCGCTGATCCTGCGCTGGTCGCGCGACGATGTCGGCAGCATGGGCACGGACACGTTGATGCTGGTCGTCGTGGGTGTCGCGCTCAACGACATCGGCGCCTACTTCGTCGGTCGCTCCGTGGGCAAGCGTCCGCTGCGTGCCTGGGTCAGCCCGGCCAAGACGGTGGAGGGCTTCCTCGGTGGGGCCGTGCTCACCATCGCCGGGATGCTGGCCGTTGGCATGTTCGACTGGTCGGACACCTGGACCGAGACCGGCAAGCTGCTGTGGCTCGGGGTGGCCATCGCCATCGCTGCCCCGATCGGTGACCTCACCGAGAGCATGTTCAAGCGCAACCTGGACATCAAGGACTTCGGCACGCTGGTGCCCGGTCACGGTGGCGTGCTCGACCGCTTCGACGGGTACCTGTTCGCCCTGCCCACCGTGTACTACCTCGTCCAGGTTCTGTACCGCTGAGTGCCCGGCGGGTGCAAGCCCGCCCCGGCGCTGCCAGACTGGCCCGCGCCATGTCGTCCACGCGTGTCGCCATCGCCGGCTCGTCCGGCTCCATCGGAACGCAGACGCTCGACGTCATCCGTGCCTGCCCCGACCAGTTCGAGGTGGTCGCCCTGTCGGTGGGCAGCGCCGCCGACGCGGTGATCGCCCAGGCCGGCGAGTTCCACCCGCAGGTGGTGGCGGTGGCCGACGCTGACGCCCGACGGCGTGTCGCCGGGGCGCTTCCGGGCGTCGAGGTGGTGGCGTCGATCGTCGATGCCGTCGCCACAGCCGACGTGACCATCAACGCCGTCGTCGGGTTCGCCGGCCTGCCGGTCACGGTGGCCACACTGGCCGCCGGGCGGCGGCTGGGACTGGCCAACAAGGAGAGCCTGATCGCTGCCGGGCCGGTGGTGCAGCCGCTGCGCTCCACGCCAGGCGCCGAACTGGTGCCCGTGGACAGCGAGCACTGCGCCCTGCACCAGTGCCTGCGCTCGTCACTGGACACCGGCCGTGAAGTTGCCCGGCTGGTGCTGACCGCCAGCGGCGGGCCGTTCCGCGGGCGCACGGCCGCCGACCTGGCCGATGTGACCGTGGATCAGGCCCTGGCCCACCCCACCTGGAGCATGGGCCCGAAGATCACCGTCGACTCCAGCACGCTGATGAACAAGGGCCTGGAGGTGATCGAAGCCCACGAGCTGTTCGGCGTCGGCTACGACGACATCGACGTCGTCGTCCACCCGCAGTCCGTGGTGCATTCGATGGCGGAGTTCACCGACGGCTCCACCATCGCCCAGCTGAGCATGCCGGATATGCGTCTGCCCATCGGCTACGCCCTCGACTACCCGCACCGCCTGGGGGTGGCCTACGGGCGGATCGACTGGGCGTCGTTGAGCCACCTCGACTTCTCCGCCCCGGACCGGGCGACGTTCCGCTGCCTCGGCCTGGCGTACGCCGCCGGCCGTGCGGGTGGCGCCGCGCCCGCCTGGCTCAGCGCGGCCAACGAGGTGGCGGTGCAGGCGTTTCTCGACGGGGAGCTGCGCTGGCCGGACATCGCCCACACCTGTGCCGACGCGCTCGACGCCTTCGAGCCGGTGGCACTGGACTCGGTGGAGGATGTCGTGGCGAACGATGCCGCGGCGCGGCGGGTGGCAAGATCGATCATCGATCGCCGGTCAGGGAACCGGCGATCCGGAAGGGTGTCCGCGTGACCGATACATACGTCAAGCTGCGCAACGAGGTGCTGGCCGGGGGCACGGAACGCCCCGACTCCGGCGGACCCGTGGGCGGGACCAGGGCGCTGGCCGGCATCGGGGTCATCGTTGCCCTCCTCGTCTGGTTGGCAGTCACCAACATCTGGATGTTCGTGTTCGTCATCGGCCTGCTGGTGTCGGTCTTCCTGCACGAGCTCGGCCACTTCGCCACCGCCAAGTGGACGGGGATGAAGGCCACCCAGTTCTTCTTGTTCATGGGCCCGAAGCTGTGGAGCTTTCGCCGTGGTGAAACCGAGTACGGCGTGCGTGCCTACCCGCTCGGCGCCTTCGTGCGGATCATCGGGATGAACAACCTCGACGAGGTCGACCCCGCCGACGAGCCGCGGGCCTACCGCAACCAGACCTTCCCGCGGCGCCTGCTGGTGATCACCGCCGGCTCGATCATGCACATGATCCTGGCCGTGCTGCTGCTGTTCGGGGTGTATTCGGTGAACGGCCGGCGGGTGTCCACCGATCAGGTCCGCATCGCCTCGGTGGTGGCCGACGGCCCGGCGGCGCGCCAGGGCGTGCTGCCCGACGACGTGGTGGTGTCGGTCGACGGCGTCCGTCCCACCAGCGGTGAGCAGTTCATCGACGTCATCCGCGGCCACGCCCCGGGCGATCGCCTGGCGCTCACCGTGGCGCGCCCCGACGGGTCCACACGAGCCCTCGCCATCACGCTGGCGGAGAACCCCACGGTGGCAGGTGTCGGGTTCCTCGGGGTCAGCAGCGGAACCGACCTGCGTTGGAACCAGGAGTCGGTGGCCGCGGCGGCGTCGCACAGCGTCAGCGATCTCGGCTCGATCATGTGGCAGTCGGTGGGTGGCGTCGTCAAGGTGGCCAACCCGATGAACATCATCGATCACCTCACCAACAGCGACGCCGATCCCAGCACCCAGCCCTCCACGGTGGTGGGCGCCACCCGGTTCAGTTCGGCGGTGGGGACCGATCTCGGCTTTGGCGGGATGCTGCTCCTGCTGGCCGGGTTCAACGTGTTCATCGGGTTGTTCAACCTGGTGCCGCTGCTGCCCTTCGACGGTGGCCACGCGGCGATGGCCATCTACGAGCGGGTGCGCTCCCGGCGGGGCAAGCCCTACCACGCCGACGTTCCGCAAGCTGATCCCGCTGTCCATGGCCACCATCGGGTTCCTGGCGTTCATCTTCCTGTCGTCGCTGTACCTCGACATCGCCCGGCCGGTGAAGTGATGCAGGGTGTCGACTCGCGCTTCGAGCGCAGGCGAACCCGCCAGTTGCACGTCGGCGCCGTCGCGGTGGGAGGCGGGGCGCCCATCACGGTGCAGTCGATGACGATCACCAAGACCGCCGACGTGGAGGGCACGCTGCAGCAGATCTACGCCCTGGCGGCCGCCGGGTGTGACATCGTCCGGTGCACGTGCAACGAGGCCGAGGCCGCCGAGGGGTTGGCCCAGATCGTGCCGCGGTCACCCATCCCGGTGATCGCCGACATCCATCACCAGTACCGGATGGCCCTGGCGGCGATGGAGGCCGGGGTCCACGGCCTGCGCCTCAACCCCGGGAACATCCGCCGTCCCGAACACATCAAGGCGGTGGCCGCCGAGGCCCGCGACCGCGGCCTGCCCATCCGCATCGGCGTCAACGGTGGCTCGCTGGACCCGGCGCTGTACGACCAGCACGGTGGGGTCACCCCCGAGGCGATGGTGGAGTCAGCGCTGGCGGAGATCGCCTACTTCGACGACGTCGGCTTCACTGACTACAAGATCAGCGTCAAGGCCAGCAACGTGCCGCTGATGGTGGAGGCCTACCGGCAGCTCAGCGAGGCCACCGACGCCCCGCTGCACCTCGGGGTGACCGAGGCCGGGCCACCGCCCGCCGGGCTGGTCAAGGCCACTGCGGGGATGGCCACGCTGCTGCTGGAGGGCATCGGCGACACCATCCGCTACTCGCTCACCGCCGATCCGGTGGAGGAGGCCAGGGCCGGGCGTCAGTTGCTGGAGGCCCTCGGCCTGCGTGAGCGCAAGAACGTGGACCTCATCGCCTGCCCCAGCTGCGGGCGGGCCGAGGTGGACGTGATCGATGTGGCCAAGCGGGCCATGGATGCCTTCGGCGAGCGCAAGCTGCCGTTGCAGGTGGCGGTGATGGGGTGCGTGGTCAACGGTCCCGGTGAGGCCCGCGAGGCCGACTTGGGGATCGCCGCCGGCAACAGGCGCGGCCACCTGTTCGTCAAGGGCCGCAACGTGGCGGTCGTGGCCGAGTCCGAGATGGTCGACGCGCTGGTCGAGTGGGCCGAGTTCATCAACGAGCACGGTGTCGAGGCCGCCCTGGCGCGCGCCGACACCACGGTTGCCGAGCGCGAGGCCACACGGGACCGGGCCAAGCTGTTGGGCGATCGCGGCGCCGACGTCAACCACGCCGCCGAACGCATCGTCGAGATCCGCAAGACGGTGGGCGGATGACGGTGGGCCGATGACGGGCGGGTTCAGCCCCCATGATCATCCCCTGTTCGAGTTCGACCCCAACCAGCAGGCGGTGATCAACCCGTCGATCCACGCGCGCGCGCCTCGGGTTCCCGCAGCGTGCCGTGATGTGCTGGTTCGGCAACGTCGTCGCGGCGCGGACCGGCCGGCCTCCGGGCCGAGTACCACGTGCCCTTCGAGCACGGTGACCATGGCGTCTTCGTCGTCCAGCACCGCGGCGTCGACGTGGCGCTGGTCAGCCCAGGGGTGGGCGCCCCGGCGGCGGTGAGTTCGCTGGAGGTGGTCATCTCCCTCGGGGCCACGTCGGTCATCGGCTGCGGTGGGGCCGGCATCGTCCGCCCCGGCTTCGACGTCGGCCATGTGCTGGTGCCCACCGGGGCCGTGCGTGACGAGGGCACGAGCTATCACTACGCGCCGGGCCGCGGCCTCGGTGGCCCCGCACCCGCGGGCCCTGGCGGCCATCGACCGCGTGCTCGCCGATGCCGGGGTCCCCCATGATCGGGGTCTGACCTGGACGACCGACGCCTTCTTCCGCGAGACCCCGGCCAAGGTGGAGCGCCGCCGCCAGCAGGGCTGCATCACCGTGGAGATGGAGGCCGCGGCGATGTTCGCCGTGGCGGCGTTCCGTGGTGCGGTGTACGGCCAGCTGCTGTATGCCGGTGACGACGTCTCCGCCGAGGAGTGGGACCACCGCCACTGGGACCGCCAGGCCAGTGCCCGGGAGCGCCTGCTGGATCTGGCGCTCGACGCCGTGTTGTTGCTGTAGCGCTGGTTGTGCGGGAAGGCTCGTTCAGATGATCGCTGGGCGGGCCCGGTAGATCGTCGCCGCCGCCGGCCACCCGGCCGAGTTCGCCCGCGGCCACGTACCAGCAGCCGGGGTCGTGGTTGCCCAGCACGAGCCACAGCTCTCGGCCCGTGGCCGGGGACTCGTAGGTGTGCCCGGCGGGCACGTCGATGCGGTCCAGGGCGAAGGGCGCCCCCGGGGTGGGGTAGTGCACGGCATGGGGCCCGTGGGCCACGGGGTGGACGAACGGGTCGCTCAGCGGCGCGTAGTCCAGCAGGTCCAGCAGGGCGATGACGTCGACGTGTTTGGTGGTGAGCCCGCCGCGGATGACGTTGTCGCTGTCGCCCATGATCTCCACGGCGGTCCCCGAGACGTAGGCGTGCAGGTTGCCGGGAGTGAGGTACACCGACTGCCCGGGGCGTAGCTCCAGGCGGTTCAGCAGGAGGGCGACCAGTGCGCTGGGGTCTGCCGGGTAGCGGGTGGCCAGCTGGGTGACCAGCCGGGCCTCGGCGATGGGCGAGGCCGCGCAGCGTGCCACCGTCGGCCCGATGGCGAACTCGCCGTGATACAGCTGGGCGACGGTGGCGGCGAGACCATCGCGGGTCAGCCGGGTTGCCAGGTCGTCGGCCCCGATGGCGGCCAGCAGGGCGGTCGAAGTGTCCAGCGGGCGGAAGCCGCACAGGGCGACGAAGGGGGTCAGCGCCACCAGCAGCTCCGGCTTGGCCAGGCGGTCCCGGTAGGTCCGTGTCGGGTCGTCGAGGGCGATGCCGGCGAGCTCCTCGGCGTCGAACCCGGCGCGTGCCTGGGCGGTGGACGGGTGGGTCTGCAGCGACAGCGGCTCGGCCGCGTGAGCAGCTTGAGCAGGTAGGGCAGCGAGCCGGCGACATCGCCGAGCTGGCGGCCGTCGGCCAGCGTCGCCTCCCCGGCGTGGTGGGTGCCCAGCCACCACTCGGCGTACGGGTGGCCGTCGGGGGAGCGGCCGAGCAGGGCGGGGATCGCCTCGGGCGATCCCCAGTGGTAGTGCTTGGCGACGCCTTCGAGGCGCTTCATCGCGGGTGGCCTGGCGGGGTGCGCATCAGAACAGCGTCAGTTCGTCGCGCCGCATGCCGCGCAGCTCGTCGTAGTCGACCTGCACCACCCGGTAGCCGCGGGACTCGGCCAGCACCTTGGCCTGTGGCTTGACCTGCTGGGCGACGAACACGCCGCGGACCTCGCCCAGCGAGGAGTCCAGGCGCAGCCGGTCCAGGTAGCGGGTCAGCTGCTCGACGCCGTCGATCTCGCCGCGGCGTTTGACCTCGATGGCCACGGCTCGCCCGGTGACGTCCCGGCACAGCAGGTCGATCGGGCCGATCGCCGTCGGGTACTCCCGGCGGACCAGGACCAGGCCGTCCTCGATGGCCTGCGGTGACGCGGCCAGGAGCTCTTGCAGGTGGGCTTCCACGCCGTCCTTGCGCAGGCCGGGATCGTCTCCCATGTGGTGCTCGCTGTCGGACAGCACCTCGTGCAGGGTGATCGTGATCGTCTCGCCCTTGGGGTTGGTGACCACCCAGGCGTCCTCTCCGTAGGTCACCGAGTTCGGGGCGTTCATCCAGTTCAGCGGCTTGTAGGCGCCGCCGTCGGCGTGCACGGCGACGCACCCGTCGGCCTTGACCATGATCAATCGGGTGGCCTCCGGAAGGTGCGAGGTCAGCCGGCCGACGTAGTCGACCGAGCAGCGAGCGATCACCAGGCGCACGGGGCCGACCCTACCGAGGACAGCGGCACGTGCGACGCCGGCGGCTCAGCCCGCCGCCGCGGCGGCGAGGGCGTCGACGACCTGGTCGATCTGGGAATCGCTGATCACCAGCGGCGGGCAGAACGCCAGCGAGTGGTCGCCGATGGCCCGGCTGATGACCCCTGCCCGGAGCAACCGGTCGCGGACGGCGACGGCGTCGACACCGGGCCGCATGGCTGCCGCCCACACGCCCTCCAGCCCGCGGGCCCCGCCGATCACCCCGTCGTCGGCCAGGGCGCGCAGCCCGCCACCGAGGCGCGCGCCGATGCGCGCCGGGGCGTCGAGCAGCCCCTCGTCGGCGATGATGTCGAGGTTCGTCAACGCCGCGGCGCAGCACGTGGCGTGGCCCGAGTAGGTGAACCCGGTCTTCAGCACGTACGCCGGGTCGCTCTCCAGCGCGGCCCGCACCGCCGCGCCGACGACGATGCCGCCGAGCGGCTGATAGCCCGACGTCACGGCCTTGGCGAAGGTGGTGAGGTCAGGGACCACGCCGAAGTACTGGGACCCGAACCAGGCGCCGAGGCGACCGAACCCGGTGATGACCTCGTCGAAGATCAGTAGCGCGCCGTGTTGGTCGCACAGCCGGCGCACCGACGCCAGGTACCCGTCGCCGGGAGGCCACACCCCACCGGCGCCCTGCACGGGCTCGGTCAGCACGGCGGCCACCTCGTGGCCGCGCTCGGCCATCAGCGTGGCCAGGGCCTCGACGTCGTCGCTTGGCGCCTGCACCACCTCGGCCAAGAGCGGTCCCCAACCCTCCTTGTTGGGCGGCAGACCCTGCGCCGTGGTGCCGCCGTAGTTGGTGCCGTGGTAGCCGCGCATCCGGCTGATGATCAGGGTGCGCTCGGGGTGACCGTTGAGCACATGGGTCAGGCGGGCCAGCTTCATCGCCGTGTCCACGGCCTCCGAGCCCGACTGGCACAGGAAGACGCGGGCGTCGGCGACGGGGGAGAGGGCGACCAGGCGCTCGGCCAGGGCGTCGGCGACGGGGTTGGTGAACGGCTCGAAGCAGGAGTACGCCGCCAGCGTGGCCGCCTGGCGGGCGATGACCTCGGCCATCTCCCGGCGTCCGTGGCCGATGGCGCAGTACCACAGGCTGGCCATGGCGTCGACGTATTGGTTCCCCTCGGCGTCGGTGACCACGGCCCCGTCACCGGACACGATGGAGACGAACTCCTGGCGGGTCGGACGAGCGAAGGGGTGCAGGAACGCCGGGGTCACCCGGCGGATGGTACCGACCGACCGGCCCAGCGACGCAGTCCACTACGGGGACGTCGGCGCGGCCGGTCAGCGGCCCGTCCAACGCGGCGGGCGACGTTCGGCGAACGCGGCGGCGCCTTCCTTGCCGTCCTCGCTCTCCAGCAGGACCCGGGCCTCGGCGTGCAGCTGCGCCACGTCGATGGCGCCCAGTTCGGCGCGCGATCATGCGCTTGGTGACCTGGACGGCGCGGGGCCCGTTGGCGGCGATCACGGCGGCCAACCCCAGCGCGGTATCGAGCACCTCGTGCCCCGCAACGACGCGGTTGATCAGGCCGAGCTGCAGTGCCCGGTCGGCCGAGATCGGCTGCCCGGTCAGGCCCATCTCCAGGGCGACCTGCAGTGGGATGCGCCGCGGTAGTCGCGTTCCTCCGCCGGCGGCGAGGAGCCCGCGCGTCACCTCCGGCAGGCCGAAGCGGGCATGGTCGGCGGCGACGACGAGGTCGGTGGTCAGCATCAACTCGAAACCGCCGCCGAGCGCGCTGCCATTGACCGCGGCAATGACCGGCTTCGGGCACTCGCCCATCAGCCGCAGGCCACGGTCGACCGGGTGCAGGTCCTCGCCCCTGGCGTAGGCCCGCAGATCCATCCCCGAACTGAACACCCGCTCACCGGCGCCGGTGATGACCACGACCCTGACGGCGTCGTCGGCGCTCGTGCGCTCGAGGGCGTCGACCAGACCCTGACCCGCCGCGGCGTCCAGCGCGTTCGCCGCGTGGGCCCGGTCGATGGTGATGACCAGCACACCGTCACGGTCTTCCGTCAGAACGCTCATCCACCTGCTCCTGTCGCGTGATCGTCGGCGCTCCGGCCCTGATGTCCCGGCGAGCAGCGCACCAGGACCTTGCCCGCCGAGCGCCGCTCGGCCACCGACGTCAGCGCCGCGGCGACGTTCTTGAGCTCGTGGACGGCAGAGATGTGCGGGGTGACGCGGCCGGCCGACAGCAACTCGACCAGCTCACCGAGGTCACGCCTGGTCAGCTCCGGCTCGGACTCGGTGAACGAGCGCATCTCGAAGCCCTTGATCACGCACCCCTTGAGCAGGACCAGGTTGAGCGGGATGCGCGGGATCTCCCCGGAGGCATACCCGACGGTGACGAAGCGCCCCCGCCAGCGCAGGCAGCGCAGCGCCGCCTCGGCGGATGGTCCACCGACCGGGTCGATGACGACATCGACTCCGTTGGGCGCAGCGGCGCGAATCGCCTGGCGCAGGTCGTCGCGGCCGTAGTTGACGACATGTGCCGCCCCGCGGGCGTGGCACAGCGCCAGCTTGTCGTCGGTGGACGCCGCGGCGATGACCGTCGCGCCGCGCCCCGCGGCCAGCTCCACCACGGCCAGCCCGACGCCACCGCCGGCGCCGAGCACCACCACCACCTCGCCGGGCTCCACCGCAGCGACGGATCGCAGCGAGTGGTACGCCGTGGTGTGGGCCACCCAGAACGCGGCGGCCACGTCCATCGCCACCTCGTCGGGGATGGGCCGGACCGCGGCGGCGGGCACGGCGATGCGCTCGGCGAACGCGCCCACCATCACGGCGCCGAAGACCCGGTCCCCGACCGCGAGGTGGTCGACCTTCGGGCCGACGGCCGAGACGCTGCCGGCGAACTCGCTGCCGGGGATGAACGGCAGCGGCGCGGAGACCTGGTAACGGTTGGCGATCAGCAGGACGTCGGGGAAGTTGACGGCGCCAGAGGCGATGTCCACGACGACCTCGCCCGGTCCGGCCACGGGGTCAGGGACGTCGCAGATCTGAAGGCTCGTCGGCGGCCCGTACGCATTGCACACCGCGGCGCGTATCACCCTCCTCAGCATCTCGTCGCACTCGACCTCGGCAGGCACCGTAGGCAAGCCGCCGCCCGCCCGGCGAACCGGCGCTCCCGCGCCCACCCGTTGTTCACGAGAACTCCGGCCCCACTGGAGATCACGTGAACAAACGAGCCCTGGTGGGGGTGTCAGCCGGCCAGGGTCAGCGTGGCGTCGGCGGCGCGGTGTGCCCGGCGGCCGGTCACGGGTTCGGCCAGGGCCTCGCCGATGAGGTCGGGGTCGGGGCTCGTGGCCCAGGCCCGCGCCTCGCCGACGCGCACGGCGGCCAGCAGCCTGGTGGGTCCGTCCCGATCGAAGGCCACGGTCGAGGCTTCGATCCACCCGGTTCCGACCCAGTCACGAGGGAGCTCGGGGCGTGCCCGGTGCTCCACCCGATCCTGGCAGTCGAGCCGGGCGAAGCCGGCTGGGGGCTCGGCCGAGTAGATGGCCACCGAGTGCTTGGTCGTGTTGCCGCCGTTGCCGTGCACCAGGCCGGTGCCGCCGCTGCGGACCGCGCCCACCATGGCGGCGATCGTGTGCCCCGTTGCATTGCCCACACCCGCCCCGGCAAAGCACAGTCCGCCGGTCATGGTCAATGGGCGGTCGAGGCCGAAGCCGAGGGTCGCCGCCGACATCTGCACGATGGCGGGAAAGCAGGCATAGAGATCCACGTGGTCCACCTCCGCAGCGCTCAGCCCGGTCCGCTCGAAGGCGGCGGCACCCGCGGCGGCCAGGGCCGGGCACTGGTGGAGCTCGTGGCGCTGGGCGACGCGCCAGGTGTCGTTGCTGCTTGCCACGACGTGCGGGAAGACCAACCGTCCCGTGCGAATCCCCGCCCGCCGTGCTGCATCGGTGCTGCACAGCAGGACGGCCGACGCCATGTCGACGGTGTTGTTGGCCACCATCGCCTTCGTGTACGGCGTGGCGATCATCCGGTTGCCCGGGCCCGGGGCGCAGATCTGCGCGGCGGCATGGGCCGTGTGGTCCCAGGCGTAGGGATTGGCGGCGGCGACCTGGCTGAAGCGGGACCACAGGCCGGCGACGGCCGCCAGGTGGTGCTGCCAATCCAGCCCAGCGGCAGCGCGCAGGCGATCCTCGAACAGCGCATAGGCGACAGCCGGTGGGCCGATGACGGCGGCCTCCTCGATCATGTCGTCGGCGAACCCGCTCACCCGCTCCGGTTCGCCCGTGCCCGGGGCGGCGAGCCAGCCGGGCTCGATCCCGGCGCGCTTCAGGCGCTGCTGCGACCAGCGGGCCTCGCCGCCGACCACCAGGGCGACGTCGATCTCGCCCCGGCTGATCCGCTCTGCCGCGATCCCGAGCAGGTCCTGCGGTCCGGTTCCCGATACGGCGGCCAGTGCGGTCGCCGCGCCCGGCGCACCGATTCGTTCGGCGATCAGCTGGCCGGGGTTGTGGAAGCGGAACCAGCCCCCGGCGACACCCACCCAACCCACGTCGCCCAGCAGCCCTGGGTCCCCGGCGTCCTCGGCGGCGGCGCGTGCACTGGCGATCATCAGCTCGATCGGACCGAGCGCATCGGTCAGTTCCACCTCACCCGGGCGCTGCACCACCTGTGCCGCGCCGGCGATGGCGGGAAGCGGAGAGCGGGAGGTCATCGGGGTGGGGCGGCGGGGCGGCGGGGCGCGGACACGGGGATCCTAGGTTCGAGGCGCCGTCCGGCTCCACACGGGTCGGGCCAGCCAAGCGCCCGCCACCCACAACGCCGTCATCATCCCGGCGCCGACCAGGTAGGCCGAGGTCCGCCCGAGGTGTTCGTAGAGCACCCCGGCCACCGCAGAGGAGATCCCCGCCAGCAGGGTCTGGGCGCCGCCGAGCACGCCGTGCGCACCAGCCTGACGATCTGCCGGCACCACCATCCCGGCGGCGACCGAACTGCTCGACAGGGTGAAGGCGTCGGCGCTCGAGTGCACCATGGCGACGGCGAACATCGCCACACCGCTGCCGACCAGCCCGTACCCGGTGACGCATGCGGTGGCGAACGCCAGCCCGGCCACGCCGAGGCGGAAGGGGCCGATGCGTTGGGCGAGCCGCCCTCCGGCGGCGCCGAACACCACGATCGGCAAGGCGAACAGGCTGATGCCGAGAGAGCTCAGCCATCGCGGGCTGTGCAAGTCCTTCATGGCCACCGACCACAGCGCGTCGAACACGCCGATCATCACGAATACCGCCGAACCGAGCATCACCGCGGCGACGAACGGCCGGGCGCGCAGCAGGTCGATTGCCAGGCGCGGCCCGCTCTGGGCAGCACGGGTCTCGCCGACCACCAGCGCCAGCATCGGCAGCAGCAGGATCGCGTTGACGACGGCGATGGTGATGAACGGGGCGGACAGGCCGAAGTGACCGGCCAGCAGAGCCGACACGGCTGGCCCGGCGGCGAACCCCCCGACCTCTGCCGACAGGATCACCCCGAGGCTGTGGCCGAGGCGTCCCTGATCGGTGACGATGACGATGCGCTTGATGGCCGGGCTCGCCGCGCCGACGCCGACGCCCATGACGCATCGCCCGGCGATCATCGGTGCGAAGGACGTAGCCAGGCCGAGCATCGCCGTGCCGGCCACGTACAGCAGGGCCCCGCCGATCACGACCCGGCGGGCGTGGCCGCGGTCGGCAAGCGGAGCGATGAGGATCTGGGAGGCGAACCCGGCGACGAACCCGACGCCCACGATGAGGCCGAGCCTGGACTCGGCGATGCCGTACTGGTCGCGGAATTCGCCGAGGAGCGAGAACATCGCGCCGTAGCCCGCAGACATCACCGCGGTGAGCGCGCTGAGCACCAGCATCGATCGACGGATGGCGAGCCGGGACAGCACGGGGCGAGGCTACGATTCGCCGGCGCGCCCGGCGAGGTCCATTCGCCGGGCCCGCTGATCGTGCCCGTCGTCGAGGAGGCGAGCTGAGACCGTTCCTGTTCCTGGCCACCCGTGCCCACGACGGTGTGGCCGACGACGAGTACGCGGCGATGCTGCGGTGCACCGAGCTGGACGAGGACCGCTTGACGAGGGTGCGCCTCGAGCGTCATCCCCTCGGTGACATCGATCTGGATCACTGGTCGGGGATCATCGTCGGGGGCAGCCCATTCAACATCTCCGACCCCGCCGAGGCGAAGTCCACCGTGCAGCGGCGGGTCGAGGCGGAGATGGCCTCGCTGCTCGACCGGGTCGTATCGGCCGACTTCCCGTTCTTCGGGGCGTGCTACGGGATCGGGTCACTCGGCGTCCATCAGGGTGGTGTGGTCGATCGGTCCTTCGGCGAGCCGGTTGGCGCGGTGGCCGTGGAGGTGACCGGCGCCGGCCGGCTCGATCCGGTCTTCGGCGCCCTGCCCGAGCGGTTCGACGCCTTCGTCGGTCACAAGGAGGCCGTTTCTGTGGTGCCGGCCTCGGCCAGCGTGCTGGCCAGGTCGGCAACCTGCCCGGTGCAGGCGCTGCGCGTCGGGGCCAACGTCTATGCCACGCAGTTCCACCCCGAGCTTGACGCCGACGGGTTGTGCCTGCGGGTGGACGCCTACCGCCACGAGGGGTACTTC
The DNA here is from genome assembly GCA_037045185.1 of Ilumatobacteraceae bacterium. Taxonomy (GTDB): domain Bacteria; phylum Actinomycetota; class Acidimicrobiia; order Acidimicrobiales; family Ilumatobacteraceae; genus JAKOUY01. The sequence continues at coordinate 51,752 of JBAOHQ010000001.1, read as the reverse complement.
GCCCCAGCGGACGCCGAGCGAGTGAAGGATGCCGCGCGAGCCGCCGAGGTGTCCGAAGCAGGCGGCGCCTTGGCCCGCTTCGTCGCCCGGTTCGCTCGCTGAGGCCCGGCCGCGCCCCGAGGCGCGTGGGGATGCCGCCCGTCGCGGGGCCTCACCGTGTAGCGTCGTACCGATGATGACGGAGGTTCGACACTCATGGTGACACGCCGCTATGCCAGACGGCGGGCGGCCACGCTGATCGGCGCCGGGGTCCTCGCGGCCGCCGGACTGGTGGTGTGGGCAGTTGTGGCGGGCACCGACCCCTCGCCGAAGAAGGCTGCGGTGTCCCCGTCGGGGACATCGCTGACCGGTGCGACCAGCGGTGCCAGCACTGGCAGGACATCTGGCGACACGACCGGCGCGGCCGGCGGTTCATCGGGCTCGGCTACGGGCGGCTCGCAGGTGGTGGTGCCAGCCTCGGCGGCCACCCCGGCTACTTCCGTCGGCACCCCGCCGGGTCCCCGGCAGACAGACCAGACCGTGCCCGGCCCGACGGCTCCGGTCGTGGTCACGTCGGCGGGGTCCGGGGCATCAGTGGGCGACACGGCGCAGACCGCCACGGGCGTGACGTCGCTCACCATCCCGGTGGTACCGGCGTCTGGCGTCACGGTCCCCGCCCCTCGGACCTCCACCGGCCAGACCGGCGCCCCGTCGGGCACCGACGCCACCGCCGGGACGGGTACCGCTGGCACCTTCCCCGACGGCACGGGACCGGATGGCACGGGACCGGATGGCACGGCGCCGCCGGAGACTTTCCCCGCCCCCAAGGACGTCCCCGCCCTGGCCGACGACGGGAAGACCAGCGCCCAGCGCACGATGTCGGAGGCCTTCGTGATCAAGGGTGACGACTCGCTGTCGCCCAAGAGCGTGGTCACCGACGGGAAGGGCCTGTTCTTCGTGCAGAACGAAGATGTCGGTCACGACGTCACCGTGTACGACCGCACCGGCGCCCAGGTGGGGCAGGTCTCCGACCGGGTCGACCTGTCCCGCTTCGCCATCAACGGCGGTGTGGTCGAGGGCGCACCAACCGAGGCTGCCTTCAGCCGGGATGGCACACACCTGTACGTGACCAACTACCAGATGACCGGCCCCGGCTACGACCCTGCCGCAACCGACGACTGCAACGAAGGGCAATGGGACGACAGCTTCGTCTACCGCATCGACGTGGCGACGCTGCAGATCGACCAGGTGATCCCCGTGGGTTCGGTCCCCGAGTTCATCGCCGTCACCCCCGACGGCAAGCGGCTGATCACGTCGAACTGGTGCGGTTTCGACCTGTCGATCGTCGACATCGCCACCGGCAAGGAACTCTCGCGGGTCCCCATCGGCCGGCACCCGCGCGGTCTGGCGATCACCGCCGACTCGCGGACGGCATACGTCGCAGTGATGGGGGCGCACCAGATCGCCGTGGTTGACCTGACCACGATGAAGGAGACCGATCGCTTCGCCGGCGGCGTGACGCCACGCCATCTGGCGCTGTCCGGCGACGGCTCGATCCTGTACGTGAGCAACAACCGTGACTACGTGGTTCGCGCCTTCAACACCTCGACCCGCAAGGAGGTGGGCCGGGTGGTCACGGGCAAAGAGCCGCGCACCATCGCACTCAGCCCGGATGGCACGGTGCTGTATGTGGTGAACTACGAGGACGACCTGTTGACCAAGGTGTCCACCAAGGACATGAAGGTGCTTCAGCAGATCCCGACGGGCAAGAACCCCATCGGCGTCACCTATGACCCGGCCACGCGCCAGGTGTGGGTGGCCAACCGCTCGGGCTCGCTGTCGGTCTTCGTCGACCGCTGACCCTGACCGACCCGTTTGTTCACGTGATATCCGGCGCCACCGGAGTGTGGGTGAACAAACGGGTGCGGAGCGGCGAGGGATCGGTGGGAATCAGTCGAAGGCGGCGCGCTCGGCTGCGGTGAGCGTGGTGTGCTGATACGTGGCAGTACCCGGACCGGAGAGTTCGCGGGCGGCGCGCATCATCGCCCCGTAGGCGGCGAAGGCCAGGCTGCCGCCGGTGGAGATCCGCCGCACACCGAGTGCGGTGAGTTCCGCCACGGTGGGTCCGCCGGCGAGGGCGAGTACGTTCACCGGTGAGCCGATCGCCACGACCTTGGCAATGTGGGCGGGATCGACCAGCCCGGGTGCGTACAGGCAATCGGCGCCGGCGTCGCGGTACGCGATGAGGCGGTCGATGATGTCCTTCAGGACGGCGTCGGTCACCGGCTCGTACAGGGCATTCTCGGCGCGGGCGGTGAGGACCACCGAGTGACGATGGGCGGCCTCGGCGGCCACGGCGACGCGCTCGACGGCACGCTCGAGCGGATCGAGCACTCCCGTTGCCGGGTCGTAGTCCTCGATCGAGATGCCCGACGCCCCGGCGTCGGCCAGCAGGTGGATGGTCTGGGGGATGCCTGCTGCAGTGGGCGCGAAGCACCGTTCGGCGTCCACGTTGACGGGAACTGCGACGGCGCCGGTGAGCGCCGCCACGTGGCGGGCCAACTGCTCAAGACCCACGTTCTGATCGTGGACGCCGAGTGAGGCGGCGAGGCCGGACGAGGTGGTGGCGAGAGCCGGAAAGCCGGCGCTGGCCAGCAGTTTGGCGGACCCGATGTCCCACGGATTCGGAAGGACCCAGGTCCCCGATCCGTGAAGGGTCCAGAAGGTTTCGCGCATGTCACCGATCGAAGTCATGCGCCCGAGTCTGACATCACCGACCACCTGACCGGAAGTGCGCACGATCGCTGGGTCGTCGAACGTGGCGCACCGGGCCCGAACACACGACCGACGTCCGGACATGAGATGGGTGTGCTCGGATGGCAGCGGTGCTGTGTTCAGGACCCGTGAACCCGTGACGGCGGCCGAGGATCGATTCGAGCGCCTGTACGAGGCGGAGCTGGTCGCCCTGGTGGGCTACGTCGCGGCGTCGCGTTGATCGACCATCCGATGCCGCCGACGTGGTGGCCGAGGTGTTCGTGACGGCGTGGCGTCGCCTCGCTGACGTCCCCGACGGCGACGAGGCCCGGTTGTGGCTGTACGGCGTCGCCCGCTGGATGTTGCGCAACCATCGACGCGCGGCCGTCCGTCGAGACCGGCTCACCGACAGGCTCCGCGGCGAGCTTCGCCCCGCCGACGAGATGGTCGCTGGCCGCGCCGATCGGTTCGACGACGTCGCCGTGGCGATGAACCGCCTGTCGCCGGACGATCGGGAGTTGTTGCGGCTCACCGCGTGGGAGGGTCTGTCCTCCAGCGCGATCGGGGTCGTCATGGGTGTGCCCGCAGGCACGGTTAGGCGGCGCCTCCACGACACTCGCGCACGGCTGCGGGACGCGCTCGCGCTGGATGCCGTGGTTGGAGACATACCGAACAGTTCGCCCACCCGTGGACATGTCGATGCGTGTGGCCCGCTCGTGTGGTCGCCGGAGCAAGGAGAATCGTCATGAACCGTCACCACGCGGATCGAGGACTCGACACGGACATCGCCCTCGACCGGGCGATCACCACACTCGCCCCGGTGAGCGATGCCGACGTGGCGGCGCTGATCACGGTGGACGCCAGCCTGGCCCTGACCGCGCTGGCCGGCGCTGACCGTTCGCCGTCGGCGTTGCCGGCACCGGCTCGGGCGCCTTGGCCGCTCACCCGCCGGTACTGCGTGGTCGTCGGCCTGGGAGCGGTGGCAGCAGGGCTGGCGGCGCTCGTCCTGCCGGTCGGGGGCGGCTCGCAGAGGGCATGGGCCGCGCCGCTGGTCCAGTTCGCGCAGCGGTCACCATTGCTGGTGCTGGACAAGGCCGGGTGGTCGGTCACCCGTGCCGACGAGAAGGGTGATCTGGGCGAGATGACCTTCGCCAACGGGACCAACACTGCCGATCTGGTCTGGCAGCCGGCCAGCTCGGCGGTTGACCTCAACGACCGGTTCAGTACCGGGGTGAACCGCGGCGCCGCACCGACGCCCAGCGGTCTGGCATCGGTGATCGAGATCCCGGTCGATGCGCCGGCGTCGGCTGCCGTCACGGCCTCGACCCTGCCACGGTCGGGCGTGGCAGGGTCGACGCGGCGGGTTCTGCCGATCCGCTTCGCCGGCACCTGGACGGTCGAGTCGGCGTCGGTCCAATTCACCGCCGACGTCTCCACGCTCGTCGAGTTCACCGACCTGCTCGCCGCGCTGAAGCAGGTCGACGTGGACGACTGGCTGTCGGCCATGCCCGCCAGCGTGATCGCCGCAGCCGGCCAACCAGCGGTCATCGCCGCGCTGCTCGACGGTGTGCCCATCCCTGACGGCATGGACGTGGCCGGCCTGGCAGACGCGGCGCTGGTCACCGACCGCTACCAACTGGTCACCCGGGTTGCCGGTGCAGTGGCGTGCGCCTGGCTCGATCGGTGGTTCGAGGCGACCGAGGCTGGGGACCGACGCGCTGCCAAATTCGCTGCCGATGCGCTGGCCACCTCCCGCCACTGGCCGATGCTCGCCGAGATCCGAGCCGCCGGGTTCTTCAGCGATGAGGTCTGGGCGTGGGCCGATGCGGTGAATGGTGGTCCGGGAATCGCAACCGGCGTGGGACTGGTGGCCCCGACTCGTGATCTCGCCGGCGCCAGCCTCGGCTGCAAGCGATAGTGACGGAGCGGTCAGGGAGTAGGTGTCAAGGGTCCGACAGTGGCGTACGAGCCGACGCCGTACGAGGTCTTGGCGGCCACTCTGAACACGTCGGCCGTGCCGTTGGTCAGGCCGGACACTGTGGCGGTCTCGATGACGTCGTTGCTGCCAAGCGACGCAAGCACTGAACCTCAATGGCAAGGGCTGCGACGAAGCCGGTGTCGCTCGGGATGCGCTGGCTCGGCGAACGGACGAAGTCGTGGGCGTCGAACTCTGGGCAGCTACGCCGCAACACCGACCGGTTCATTCATCACCGCCCCGACCGGATCGCCCCGGCCGTGTGGCCCTCGTCCCCAGCGGCTTCCTCACCGAGCACCTCGGCTTCGGCCAAGCCGTGTTCGCCGTGCCGGACCTGGGTGCGCGGCCGACTTCGGGGGGCCTCGCTGGGCATGGCGCAGTCCGACTGGATAGAGACCGCACGTTCTCCATGACAACTCGCATTCGCGGCACCGGTGTGTGCCATCCCTTGTCCGTTCCGTCCGTCCCTTTCCGTCCTGCGAGGGGCCCATCGGCGGTACCGTTCGTCGGTGTCTACAGAGGGCACTCCTACTCGATGATCGGCTCGTGACCGCACGGATCGGGTCACGATTGTGCGGGTCTGAGACATGCCTTCGCAATGAGTCGATTTCCGGAAGGGCTTCGCGGTCCTTCGCGCTGTTGGCGTATCGCTTCGACTCGATGATGTCCTCGAGCGATGCGAGGTTCACGACGATGTCGCCAACCCGCTGTGGAGCCGACCTGTCGATGTGATCTTCGTAGTCATGCCGGCCGCCGGCGCGGTCGCGCAGGTCCACGAGCAGATCGAGTGCGCCAGCATCGGTCACCCATGTCGACAAACCGAACGCGGCGAACGTGGCAGCGTCGAGCACGATCGGTTCCGGGCCGCCTCTTCATCGGCCATTCCTCCGACGCGCAGATGGGCTCGGAGATCGCGGAGCGCTGCGGCCGATCGCTCCAGGTTCTCGGACGAGGTGCGCGGCACGCAGTCGATGTCCGTTGTCGGGCGGTTGCGACCGTGAGCTCTTGCCGCGTAGCCGCCCACGAGCTGGGGGCGAGCTGGCGGAGGCCATACTGGGCGAATGACGCTTCCCAGCGGGCATCACCTGATCACCTTTGTCCTGGCCGCGTCCGTGCTCATCGCCATTCCGGGGCCGAATCACCTCTACATCGCGTCGCGGTCGGCGGCCTCCGGTCGAGCCCGGGGGATCGCCGCGGCGGTCGGCGTCGAGATCGGCACGGCGGTTCATGTGCTCCTTGCGGCGGTTGGATTGAGCACGGTCCTGGCCGCATCGGCATCGGCCTTCGCTGCGGTTCGAGTCCTCGGGGCCGCTTACCTGTTCTTTCTGGCTTGGCGAGTGCTACACGCCCACTCGTCGGGCGCAGTCGTCGAGGCCACTGGTGATCGGCGGATCTCGGGCGAGATGGCCAGTGCCGCGGTCGTCAACCTCTTCAACCCGAAGGTGATCTTGTTCTTCGTAGCGTTCGTCCCCCAGTTCCTGGAGCCACGCCGCGGCCCGGTGTGGGGGCAGATCGTGGTGCTCGGTGGGGTGCTGGTGGTGATGGGGCTGGCGTCGAACCTCGTCTACGCTCTCGCCGCTTCGGCGATCGCCGACCGTTTGCGTCGCTCGACACGATCCTCGGCACCATTGTCCGCTGGCCGAGTCGTGCAGGCGTTGATCTACACCGTGCTCGGTGTGCTCGCACTGTTGACGAAACCAGCGACTCGGAACTGACCGATCACCGCGGTACGGCACCGACGGCACCAGCGGTCTGTGCCCGCAGCGGTCCTGCGGAGGATCCGTCCGGCGCGCCGCTCGTCGGGTGCCAGCGGATGGCCCTCCAACCCGATGGGCGGAACCCCGAGCACATCATCCGGAGCTTGGTGATCTGCTCTTCGGCAATCGCTGCACAGGCGTGCTGGTCGACGAGGTGGTGGCAGTTGGCGTTGTCGATGGCAAGGCGATACCCGTCGCTGATCAGTTCGTCGTGTCGCGGATCAGACCTCAGCGAGGTAGGCGCGGAGTGCTAGCCGGGTGTCGTCTGCTTCGGCGCGGGTTTCGATCGCGGCGCGCAGCTCCGGATCGAGGCGGACGGGGGACAACCTCTGCTGGCGCGATGCCCAGGAGCGGGCGGCCCCGCCGCCGAGACTTCAGTGCCACGATGTCGTACTCGGTGGCGGTGACCTCGGCGGCGATGGCGGCGAGGTCGCGGTCGGTCAACTTCTTGCCGGTCTTGGTGTGGTGCGTCGTCTTGGTCATCAGAGCCTCGCCTCGTTGGGAAGTAGTGGGTAGAGGCGACGTCGGAGCTTCATGGCGTGAATGGCGATCGCCCGGTCGTCAGCAAGCAGAAGGGACGATCACCCCGAGAAGTTGCCCGCAGTGTCTGGCCCGATGACCAAGACGATGTGCCGTCGGGATGGACGGGGGATTCGTGCCCCATCCACCCCGCCCGCGAAACTCCTGGTCAGCGGATGGTGGCCAGGTCGTGCGCCTCACATGTGCGCCTGACGAGTTCGCGAAGCACCTGGTAGATGCGCGGGAGGTGACGTCGTGGAGCGTTCGCGTCCTGACGTCGGTGCTTCTGTCGGTCTGCCGTCGCCACGCATGGTGAGCGTCACTCGATGCGGGCGATGAGCTGTTCGATGACGAATTCTGCAGCGGTCGCGATCTCGTAGTCATCCGGCCAGCGGTTGACGAGCTGGTCGAGGTCGGACCGGAAGGCGATGCTGCCGACCTTGCGTCGAAGGTTCTGCTCGCCGAGTGTCGATGTGTATCCGTGCGGCCGGTACGGAGCGAACGCGTCGACGATGTCGCCGGGCGGGACACCGAGCTGGACGAGCGCCAGCCACAGGTCGAACAGGTCCCGCCCTTTCGATCGCTGGTAGAGCGCGGCGGATCTTGGTGGCGACGAGTTCGGCGACGTCGAATGTGAGCACCTCGGCGGTGCCGGTGAACCATGGGCTGTCGATCGAGAACGGCACGCGGTGGAGGGGTCGGGCCGGTGATCGTTCGAAGGTGTTGATCTCGATCTTGATGCGCATCGTGCCGGCGCCGGTCTCGAACGGCGCTCGCAGCCGGATCTTGGGGTGCGTGGTGACCCGGGTGTCGACCAGCATGCCGAGTGATTCGCCGATTCGCCGGACGGCGTCGATGATCGGGCCGATTCCGCCGGCGGTGGTTCGTACGTAGTCGAGGTCTTCGCTGTACCGCAGCGCCGTCGGAAGGTAGAGCTTGTGCAGGCACGTGCCGCCGCGGAACACGAGCTCGGCGCGGAGATGTTCGTCGTTGGCGATCTCGAGGATCAATCGGGACAAGAGGAGGTCTTGCTCGATCTGCTCGCGAGTCGGCCATGGTGCCCGGCGCCCCCAGTCGGTGACGTACGCGGCAGGGATCACAGGTCGAGCTCGACGTCGGTGTTGACGATGACGTTCCAGCGAGGATCGGCGCGCCCCGAGCGCCCGGCCGACGGGAGCAACGGAGTGCGTTCAGTTCCGGCGATGGATGCACTGAGCGAGGACAGATCGATCACCCGGTCGAGCAACTGCGCGACGAATTCCAACATCCAGCCGGTCCGTTGACGGACGGCGAGCGGATAGTCAGCGCTCACCCGCGCGAGCGCTGACACGTCGACGGTGTCGCTCTCGAGAAGTTCACCGATCACGGTCGCCACGTTCGAGATGCCACCACCGCGGTCGGGTGCCGCGACGAGGTCGAGCACGGTCACTTCCGGAGTGCTGACGAGCATCGTTCCGGTCGGGGTGTTTCTCTCCACCGTCGGCCGGTGGCCCATGTCGGACGAGGTGGTGAACTCGATCTGGACGCGGCCGAAGGAACGATCTCGAAGCCGACCGCTGGTGACGACCTGAAACACCTGCGGGCGTTGGTGCGCTGGGCCGTGCACTTCGGCCGCCGAGAGGTAGCCCACGTAGTAGTCGTGCCCGAGGAACCGCATCATCGGGTCGATGAAGTGACTCGCCGGCACCGCACCCCACGAGCGGAACTCGGGCGGAATCAGCACGTAGGCACCCCGAGTCGGAGCGAAGGCCAGCCCCTTGGCGCGCCAGCGGGCAACGATCGGCGGCACTTCGTTCGGCGGCACCTCGAGGAGTTCCGCCACCTCAGCGGTGGTGACCCAAAGCCGCCCGCGAGAGAGAAGCCGGTCGGGCAACTCTCGCGGCCGCAACGCCAGGGTGCGGGTGGTCACGTGCCCATCATAGCGAAAATCACTATTTAGTGCGCGTTGTCGACCTACTTCGACGCAGCCTGTGCGGCCGTCAGAAGGGCGCTCAGCAGACTCGGATTGTCAGCGACGAGCTTCGAGAGGTCTCCGCTGAGTGGCGCGTCGCTCGAAATGAGTCGCTCGGTTCGGACACGTAATCCGTGGGGCGTGGCATCACATGTCCGGGGATGTGGGAGGAGGACCGATGACGAGCTTCAAGTCCACGTTGCTTCTGGTCGCCGTGATGCTGTCGAGCTGTGCGGCTGGCGGTACCACTCGTCCCCGTGGATCCGTCCCCGCGAGGCGCCGGGCAGGAGACCACGATGTCGGTCAGGTGGATGACCCGGTTGTCAAGGTCGGCGCAGGGAATCGTGCATCCCTTGAGTTCGCTGAGTCTGCGCGCCCTACGGCGTCGCGAGACTGCGCTCAATGGGGACTTCGCTCGCCTTTGTCCGATTCCTCGGCAGTCAGCAGGTCGTCGTGGCGGCCGGTCTTCGGCCCGAGACGGTCGTGTCGAGGACTGGGCAGCGGCCCTGCACAGTCAGCATCGGACGCCTGTCCGGTGGGGGCGTCCACCGGCGTGTCCCGGGTGTATCCCCGGCGTGTCCTCGGCGTCGCACGGCCTTTTCACGCCGTCGCCGCCGGAAACCACCGAGGCGCGTATGCCCTGAGCTGGGCATATGCGCCTCACAAGTCGTGGAGCTGGGGGGAATCGAACCCCCGTCCATCAGGCCCTGAACGACCGCGATACGACCATCCCCGACTTCAGGACTGACGCTGTCCTGCCGGCGGGTCGGCTGGCCCGGAGGCCCTCGGCTCAGCTTTCTGAGCGGTCAGCGGTCTTTCACGCCGTCAGCGGTCTTTCACGCCGTCATCCCCCGCTTCTGTTGCCGGGCTGCGGTGGATCGGCCCCGTGCGCCATTGCTGGTCACGATGACTCTCTGACTACCTAAGGATTAGGCGGCGAGAGCGAACTGCTCGTTGGCAATTCTTGTTGGTGCCCCGTTTCACGAGTCTGAGCAACTCGGGTCGCACGAACGAACAGCAAGACTGATGTCGAAACCTGTCAGCCCCGTTGTTGGAACGAGATCCTCAGTGTACCTGTGGCGCCGGGCTGGTCTTCGGAGATTTTTCGGTGGGGGGTTGACAACCGAGCTGGATCGTACTAGTGTTCGATCCAGCTTCCCCGAGCGAATCGGCGCTACCGGCGCCCTGGATCAGGTTTGTTCTCGCCCGCGGGGAGGTGTCATGGACCGAACGCAGTTCGACGGGTGGGTGGAGCTCGGCTTCGGGATCGATGGTTCGTGTGACGATCTCGGCGCGTTGAGCGCCGCGTTGCATGCCCTGGCCAGCATCAGCGGGGCGGTCGAGGCGCAGCGGTTGGTGTGCGCCAGCGCTCTCGCGGCCTGCTCCACCGACCCGCTGGTTGATCTTGCTGCGGGGTCGCGTGCTGGGCGTCGTGACGCCGCCGGGGCCATCGAGCGGGTCGAGGTGATCGAGCGCGCCCCCAGTCTGGGTGAGGCGCTGAGCTCGGGCGAGGTGGTCGGCGCCCACGTTGACCGTCTCGGCGGCGCGCTACGCCGGCTCGATCCACAGCAGCAGTCCCGCCTCCTTGACGGTCTCCCAGGGCTGGTCGATGTTGCTCGACGGTGTGACTCCGACGAGTTCGACCGTCACCTTCGACGGGTCGAGCGCGCTCTGCGCGCCGACGACGGCCAGGCTCTGTTCGAGCGGCAACAGCGCAACGTGCGGTTGAAGACGTGGACCGACCGGGAAGACGGGATGCACCACTGGCACCTCACGGTCGACCCGAGGACCGCGATCGGTCTGGACAACCGGCTTCGCGTGGCGACGGACGCGCTGTTCCGGGGACGGGCCGGTGTTCTGCCACCGTTCGCCCCGTCGGACCGCGCGAGCGTCAAGCGTTCCTGCGCGCCCACGCCCTGATCGGCATGCTCAACGGTGACGGTCTGCGTCTCGGCCGACCCGAGTACGTGATCGTCGAAGACCGGCGCGTCCCTCCAGGATCACCACCGGTGGTGGACTTCGGGCTGCCGATCGACCTGCCCGCCGCGCACACCGCTGAACTGGCCCGGCGGGCGGTGGTCCGCCGGGTGGTCGTCGACGGACCACGAATCATCGAGGCACCGGGGCGGATGCGCCTCGGCCGGTCGCGTCGGCTGGCCAGCCAGGATCAGCGTCGGGCACTGCGCGCCCTGTACGCCACATGTGCCATTCCGGGATGTCAGGTCCGCTTCGACGACTGCACGGCCCACCACGTCGTGTGGTGGCGTGCACCACACGACGGACCGACCGATCTGGACAACCTCGTGCCGGTCTGCGCGCAGCACCACCCCGATCTACACGATCGCGGGTGGACGGCGTCGCTCGATGCTGATCGCCGCCTCGTCGTGCGCCGGCCCGGCCGTCACGATGCGATCGGCCTGCCGAACCGGATCGAGCGCACCAGCCAATCCGCCAGCCCGGCGAGCCCGATCCCGCCCGCCAAGCCCACCGCGGGACGGGGCATGCGCTCACGTGATGCACGAGCCGGCCCCACACAACGAGGCGGACCATGACCGGGGCGCTTCGTTGCAGTCTGACCGGGTTCGGTCGCCGGAGTCGGCCAGGGGTTGCTGGTGGTGAGGAGGTGCTACTGGCCGTCAGGCAGGACCTTGGTGACCGTGTCACCGCGATGGATCGTGCCGGGGACGACGACCTTGGCGCAGATGCCGCGCAGGCGGTGTTGCTTGCCGGCGCGCCCGTTCACCCAGCGGTGGGCGGCCAGACCGAATCGACGGGTGAACTTGGCGCATCCGGTGTGCGGCTTGGCGGTCACTTCGATCACCGCGGTGCCGATCGCCAAGCGAGTGCCGGGTGGGAGGTTGCCGTCCGACAGGTCCAAGTCGACAAACAGCTGGTCACCGGCCAGCGGGACGCGATCGGGGGAGCCAGCCACCAAGGAAGCGCATCGCCAGTTCATGATGTTCAGTTGGGCGTCGGGGTCGGCGGTTCCGTCCGGACGCGAGCGGCTGCCTCGGGCCAACCAGTTGTCGCCCACCAAACCCACGTCGAGAGCCAGCTCCGCCTGGTCGAGGGTCTCGCGGTCGTCGGTGGAGGGGCGGCGGACAATGAGCTGGAGCGTGCCGCGGTCGGCGGGGGAGTCGAGCACCTCGGCCAGCCAGGCGTCGGGGTCCAGCCTGGGGTGGTCGCATGGCACCGCCGGCTCCGCGGCGATGGGGGCCGGGGCCGGGGCCGAGACCGAGACCGGGGCCGGCCCATCGTGGGTGTCGCTCGACGGGCTACGGGAGGTGCTGGGAGACGCGTCGCTCGTCACCCAGTAATGGCGCATCAGTTCGTGGCTCCAGTCGGGCTGGAGGACGTCGCCGCGCGGTGCGTACTCGGCGTAGTGGGGCTTGAGGTCGAGCACCGGAGTGCCGTCGATGGCGTCCAGGCCGCGGACCTCGATCACACCTCCGGGACGAACGGCCATCAGCTCGCACACGGTGACGCCCAGCCGGTTGATCCGCTCCCGGTGCCGTTGGGCGAGGACACCCACCTCGGGCCAGCCGAGGTGACCGCGAGGGTGGCGGGTGGAAGGGCTGTTCGCCACGGTCGCCGGATCGACCCGATCGGCCAGGAACACCACCTCGACGTGGGAGAACTCGCCGAGGCCACGGGTGGCGTCGGCCCCCACCACGCGGAGATCGAGCTCGATCGTGCTGTTGACAAGGTCCCAGTTGTCGTCGATCGGTTCGGTTCGCTCATTGCGGATCACGCCGATGCTCGTGACCGTGAAGGTTCGGGGCGTGTCGCCTCCTGCGTCGTGCGTTCCGTGCATCACGCCATTGTGGCTGACCGGCTGCCAGGGCGCTCGTCTGATTCGGGTGAGCAGGCCGAAGGCCCGCCGATGGCCCGGCGAGCGATAGTTTCGGGTCATGACCGGGCAGCCAGGACACCTCGGCGACCACAAGTACGTCGCCCTCACGACCTATCGCCAGAGCGGGGACGCGGTGGCCACGCCGGTCTGGGCGGTGCCGATGGGGGCGGGCGTGGGCGGAGGCGATCGTTTCGGGTTCTGGACGAGTTCACAGTCGGGCAAGGCCAAGCGCATCAACCGCAACCCGCAGGTGACGGTGCAGCCGTGCGACGTCCGTGGCCGGGTCACGGCCGGAACGGTCCCGGAGTCGGGCAGCGCCGCAGTCGCCACGGCCGCCGAACTGGAGGAGATCAGGAGCAAGGTTCGTGCCAAGTACGGCTTCATGACCAAGCTCACCAAGTTCTTGAACGTCATCGGCGGGCTGCGCAAGGGCCGCAAGCCCTACGGCGACATCGGCATCGTCGTCACGATGGCCGACCGCCCAGCGTGACCAGCACGAGGGCGAGACCCGCCAGCCCGACACCGACACGTTGCACCGATGAGATCCGCTCCCGGTCGACGGTACACGCCAGCCCGACGGTGGCGACGGGATAGAGCGACGCGACGACGGCGACGACCGACAGCATCGTGTCGCGCGTTGCCACCAGGTAGAGCACGGTGCCGGCCATGTCCAGTTGGCCGGCCGATGCGGCATGGATCAGCGGGCGCCGGTCGCGCCGCGGCGAGGATGCCGGGCATCGGCCGGAGATGGCCCGTCGGCCGGCAACGGTGACCATCCACAGCAGGGGTACAGCGGCGAGGCGGGCGCTGACGACGGGCCACAGCCCGGCGCCGGGCGGCAGGTCGTGGTACAGCGTGAACATGACCCCGAAGCCCACGCCCGCCAGCGCTGCGGTGCACAGCACGGGTGTGGGCGTCTGGCGACCGGTGTGTTCGTGGATCGCCCGACTCACCAGAGCGACGGCGATGCAGCCGACGGCGATGCCGAGGTACCCGGCCGGCGCCGGATGGTCGCCTGACGCCAGGCCGATGAGCACGGGAACCGTGGCGCCGACGGCGGCAGTGATCGGCGCCACGACCGACATCGCCCCGCGCGCCAGGGACCAGTACAGCAGCGTCTGCCCGGCGGCGTTGGCGATACCTCCCATCGCGCCGCGCACCCAGGTACCTGTGTCGGGGGAGGGGGTGCCCGCCAACAGCACGATGATGATGACGACGACGAGGCTGATCGACTCACCGACGGCCGCCACACGAACGGCTGGTAGCTGCCGGGCGGCGCGCCCGCCGAAGTAGTCGGCCACCCCGTAGACGGCGGCGGACCCCAGGGCGATCACGATCGGCGACACGGCGCAACCCTCGTCCCGGGTGTCCGGGGTGTCCCGGGTGTCCCGGGTGTCCCGCCGCCCGCCGTTGCGTCCGCCACGTGTCACAGACGCGGCCGACCGGGCGCTGATACGGGACCTGGGTGCCCGTCCAGTCCGGAACTGTTTGCTCAGTACTTGATTCAGTCAAGAAGATGTCTAGACTTGCCCACGTGACCGCAACCGACACACCCGACACCCTCGATCCGAGCACCGCCCGCTACACGATGATCTCCTCCGACTGCCACGCCGGAGCGAATCACGCCACCTACCGCGAGTACCTCGCCAAGGAGTGGCACGACGAGTTCGACGCCTGGCGCAACCGGTACAAGAACCCGTTCCGTGACCTGCAGGACGACGGCCGCACGCGCAACTGGGACAACGAGCGGCGCATTCGCGAGCTGCACGAGGACGGCACCGTGGGGGAGGTGGTGTTCCCGAACACCGTCCCGCCGTTCTTCCCCACCGGGTCCACGATCGCCCCGGCGCCCAAGCCGGAGGACTACGAGCGGCGGCTGGCTGGGGTGATGGCCCACAACCGCTGGCTGGTCGACTTCGTCGCCGTCGATCCCGTGGGCCGCGCCGGCCTCGGGCAGATCTTCCTGAACGACATCGACCAGGCCGTCGAGGGCGTCTACTGGGCGGCGGAGCACGGGATGAAGGGCATCCTGATGCCCGGCGTCTCTCCCGACACGCCGTGGATCGAGCCGCTGTACTCGCCGAACTACGACCCGATCTGGCGGGCGGTGGAGGAGACCGGGCTGGTCCTCACCAGCCACAGCGGGGCCACCGGGGTGCCGAACTTCGGCCAGTACCGGATCTCGACGGTGATGTACGTGATGGAGGCCGGGTTCTTCGCCAACCGCTCGCTGTGGCACCTGGTGATGTCCGGCGTGTTCGAGCGCTTCCCGAAGATCACCTACGTGATGACCGAGCAGGGCACCAGATGGGTGCTCGACGTGTTGGAGCGGATGGACCACATCGGCGCCCAGATGGCCAAGGGCCGCGTCGGTGAGTTGGGCGCCGCCTCCGACACCCCGCTGACGATGAAGCCCAGCGACTACTTCCGGCGCAACTGCTACATCGGCGCCAGCTTCCCCGGTCGGGAGGAGGCGCTGGCCATGCGTGAGGTGGGCATCGACCGGATCATGTGGGGCAGCGACTACCCGCACCACGAGGCGACCTCGCCGTACTCCAAGGAGTCCCTGAGCTACGCCTTCTACGACTTCACTCCCGCCGAGCTGCGGATGATCCTCAGCGAGAACATCGCCAAGGTCTACGGCTTCGATCTCGCCGCTCTCGACCCGCTCGGCCAGCAGTTCGGCCCCACCGTGGCCGAGGTGGCGACCCGCCAGGATCCGCCGGCCGGCGCCACCAGCCCGGCCTTCATGCGATAGTCGCCGCTCATGAACCGCATCGACTACGCCGGAAGCGTCCATGACCAGGAGGAGATCGACGCCGTCGTCTCCGTCATGAACGGCGGACCAACCGCCATGCGCATCGGCAAGCACGTCAAGGAGATGGAGCGACTGGTCGCCGCGGCCTTCGCCAAGAAGCGCGGCGTCATGGTCAACTCCGGATCGTCCGCCCTGTACCTCGCCGTCGAACTGCTCCGCCCGCAGCCCGGTGACGAGATCGTCACCGCCTCGGTGACCTTCAGCACCGACATCGCCCCGATGGTCCGCGCCGGGGTCACGCCGGTCTACGTCGACGTCGTTGCCGATACGTACCAGATCGACACCGAGCAGATCGAAGCCGCCATCGGACCGCGCACGAGGGCGATCCTGGCGCCGAACCTGATCGGCAACTGCCCCGACTGGGACGTCATCCGTGACATCGCCGACCGCCACGGTCTGGTGGTCATCGAGGACAGCTGCGACTGCCTCGGGGCCACGCTGCGCGGCACGCCGACCGGGACCAGGGCGGACATGTCGCTGACCAGCTTCGCCCTGAGCCACATCATCACCGCCGCCGGCACCGGTGGGATGATCTGCCTCGACGACACCGAGCTCATCGACCGTGCCCTGCTGCTGCGGCGTTGGGGCCGGCGCAGCGAGGTCAAGCTGTTCGGCAGCCAAAAGGGTGAGAAGCGGTTCTTCAGCGAGATCGACGGGCTGGAGTACGACGACCTGTTCATCTTCGACGAGTGCGGCTGGAACTTCGAACCCTCGGAGCTGTCGGCTGCGTTCGGCTGCGTGCAGATGCGCAAGTTGCCCGACAACCTGGCCAGGCGCAAGCGCAACTTTGCGCTGCTCAGCGAGCGGTTCGGCCGCTATCCCGAGGTGTTCACCCTGCCGCGGCTGACCCCCGGCGTCGACAGCGCCTGGCACATGTTCCCGATACTGATCGATCCCGACAGCGGGGTGCGCCGCGCCGGCTTCCAGACGTTCATGGAGCAGCGCGGCATCGACACCCGGATGGTGTGGACCGGCAACGCCACCCGCCAACCGGCGTTTCGGGACGCCCCGCACCGCGTCGCGCCCGGCGGTCTGGGCAACGCCGACCGGATCATGGAGACCGGCCTGATCCTGCCGTGCAACCACGCCATCGACGACGACGGTTGCGCCTACATCGGCGACACGCTCGACGACTTCATGCGCCAGCACGTGTCCGCCGCCGGCAGCCCCCGATGACCGCACGCGGCGACGGCCTGGAGCAGGTGCTCGGCGGCATCGGCCGGCTGACCCGGCTGATGAGCAACCGGCGCACGTACGTCCTGGCCGCGACGGTGGCCGACATCGAGCTGTCCCAGCAGGAGATGCAGGTGCTGCGCGTGGCTGTGGAGGGCGCCGCGGCGCTGGGCGAAGTGGCACGGCGGGCGCGGATGGACGCCGGTGCCGTCAGCCGCCAGATCCCGGCGTTGGAGCGCGCCGGGCTGGTCACCCGTCGCAGCGGGCCGGGCAACACCGTCGTGCTCGCCGCCACCGGCCGCGGCCGGGAGGTGGTCGACGACCTGCAGTCCGTGCGCATGGCCCAGCTCCAGCGGGCCCTGCGGCAGTGGTCGAACGCCGAACTGGCCCAGTTCGCCGCCCAATTGCAGCGCTTCGTCGACGACACCACGTCGACGCCGTACCTTGCCAGCGACCGCCGGGCCCGTGGGCCGGCGCCCGGCCAGGCGCCCGGCCCCGATGTCAGGATGGCCGCCGATGTCGCCGGCTGACCGAGGATCGCGCCGCTTCGCCGGCCGGCGGGCGTTGGTCACCGGCGCCAGCCGGGGGATCGGGGTGGGCATCGCCGAGCGCCTGGCGGCCGAGGGCGCCCACGTGGCCATCTCGGCGCGCACGGTCGACCACCACGACCGCCTGCCCGGCAGCCTGAACGAGACCCTGGCCCGGCTGCGCGGCTACGGGACCACGGTCGCCGCCATCGCCGCCGACCTGGCCGACGCCGAGGCCCGCGCCGCCATCGTGCCCGCAGCGGCGAAGGCGCTCGGTGGCCCCATCGACATCCTGGTGAACAACGCCGCCGCGGCGGTCTACGCCCCGCTGCGCGAGTACCCGCTGAAGCGCCGGCGGATGATGTTCGAGATCAACGTCAACGCCCCCGTCGACCTGGCCCAGGCGGTGATCCCGGCGATGGTGGCGGCGGGCGAGGGCTGGATCATCAACGTGTCCAGCGGGTCGGCTCGCCAGCCCGGCGGGCCACCGTTCAAGACCGACGGTGTAGCCCTCGTGTTCGGCGTCTACGGCGCCAGCAAGGCGGCGCTGAACCGGATCACCGGGGCCATGGCTGCCGAGTTGTACGGCACCGGCATCCGGGTCAACACCATCGAACCGCGCGCCGCGGTGCTGAGCGAGGGGGCCGACGCGGTGATGGGGACGATGCTCACCGCCGAGCAGATCGAGCCGCTCGAGGCGATGGTCGAAGCCACGATCGCGCTGTGCTGCTGCCCCGTCGAGCACACTGGCCGGATCGAGGTCAGCCTCGACCTGCTCGAACGGGAGGGCATCCCGGTGCGGACACTGGACGCCACCGGGATCTACGCGGACTCTGGGTACTCCTCGGGCTAGCGCTCGGGCTGGCTCTCAGGGCGCTCAGCGGGAGCGGGTGTCGCTGATGCCCTTGGCCTGGCGGCCCATGGCCCGCTGGATCTCGCGCTGGGAGTCGCGCTCGGCCAGCGCCTGGCGCTTGTCGCCCTTCTTGCGGCCCTGGCCGAGGCCCAGCTCCACTTTCACCTTGCCGCCGAGGAAGTAGAACGCCAGGGGCACCAGGGCGAGCCGTTCGGTCTGGATGCGGGCACGCAGCTTGTCGATCTCACGCTGATGGAGCAGCAGCTTGCGAGCCCGGTCCGGGTCATGCGCGCCGATGCCGTGGGCGAACTGGTACGGGGGGATGTGCACCCCGTCCAGCCACACCGCCCCGTTGACGATCCGGGCGTAGGCGTCGGCCAGCTTGACCTGTCCATCGCGGATGGCCTTGACCTCGCTGCCCTGGAGGACGATGCCGGCCTCGACGGTGTCGAGGATCGCATAGTCATGGCGGGCGCGCCGGTTGGAGGCGACGACGAGCTTGCGCCCATCGCGCCCGGCACCCCGGGAGTCCCGGGAGACCCGGGAGTCGTGAATGGCCGGCTTGGCAGACATGGCCCGACCAGGGTACCGGTACCCTTCGTCTCGATGAGGGTGCGCCAGGGCAGGCAGGGTGACGCCGTGGTGGTCGACGCTGCGGCGCTGGAGGCGATGATCGCCCACGCCTACACGGCGTACCCGCTGGAGGCCTGCGGGTTGCTGGTGGGCAGTGAGGCGCGGATCGAGCGCTTCGTGCCGTGCGCCAACGAGGCCGCGTCCGCCCGGGTGTACAGCATCCCGGCCCGTGAGTTGCTGCGCGCCGAGGTGGCCGCCGAGGCCGACGGCCTGGCGATCGTGGGCGTGATGCACTCGCACACCCACACCGAGCCGTACCCCAGCCCGACGGACGTGGCCCAGGCCCCGGACCCGACGTGGCACTACGTGATCGTCAGCCTCAAGCGCCACAGCCCGGAGACGCGCAGCTACCGGATCGGGTCCGGGACCGAGCCCGGCCAGGAGATCCACGAAACCCGTATGATTGTCGAGTGAACAGATCGGGTTTCACGGGACGGGCGTGACGTCGTGCTGGGCGATGTGCTCGAACTGATCGGCAACACGCCGCTGATCGACGTCAGCAGGCTGTCGCCGAACCCGGCGGCGCGCCTGCTGGCCAAGCTGGAGGGGCAGAACCCGTTCGGCTCGGTGAAGGACCGCATCGCCAAGAACATGATCCTGACGGCCGAGCGCGACGGGACGCTGCGGCCCGGCCAGACCATCCTCGAGCCCTCGTCGGGCAACACGGGCATCGCCCTGGCGGCCATCGCCGGGCTGCGTGGCTACCCGATCAAGATCGTCATGCCCACCAGCGTGTCGATCGAGCGGCGCCAGATGCTGGAGATCTTCGGCGCCGACTTGATCCTGACCCCCGGCGAGGAGGGCAGCAACGGCGCGGTGCGCCGGGCTCAGGCGCTGGCCGCCGAGCACCCGGAGTGGTGCTTCATGTACCAGTACGCCAACGACGCCAACCCACGTGCGCACTACGAGACGACGGGTCCGGAGATCTGGCGTGACTGCCCGGAGATCACCCACTTCGTCGCCGGCCTGGGCACCAGCGGCACGCTGATGGGCACCGGGCGCTACCTGAAGGAGCAGAACCCAGCGATCCAGGTGGTGGCCATCGAACCGCCGATCGGTGAGCGGGTGGAGGGGCTGCGCAACCTCGAGGACGGCTACATCCCACCGGTGTTCGAGAACTGGCACGGCTACGACCTGCTGGACCGCAAGCGGGTGGTGCGGCCGCGGGAGTCGATCGAGTGGACCCGCCGGCTGGTGTCGGAGTGCGGGGTGTTCGCCGGGCTCAGCGCCGGCGCGGCGCTGGCCGGGGCCGCCAAGATCGCCGCGGAGATCCCGGCGGGCCCCGCCGGCGCGGTGGCGGCGACCATCGTGTTCGTCGTCTCCGACGGTGGCTGGAAGTACCTGTCGACCGGGGCCTACACCGACGACCTCGACGCCGCCGAGCACGCCGCCGAGCAGATCATCTATTTCTGAAGGCTCGTGTTCTGACGTGCTCGTGCTGCCGGCCCGCTGATGACGTCGCCGTGACTGACCCGGTCAGGCCCGGCCACCCACGATCAGGACCAGTAGCCCGGTGGCGACCACCAGCGAGGCGGCGATGCGCCGGGTGCCGGCGCTGGATCCGGCCTCGCCGAGCAGCTTGACCCCCACCACCGCGGCGATCACGACGCTGGATTCGCGCAGGCAGGTGACGTAGCCCACCGGGGCCAGCTTGAAGGCCACCTGGACCAAGGCGTAGGTGCCGCCGACGACGGTGCCGAAGACCAGGAATCGCCGCCAGCGATGGCGCAGCGCCTCGGCCATCTGCCGGCTACGGCCGCGCACTGCGCCGGTGGCGCTGACCGTGATCCCCACGGCCACGTGGGAGGCGGCGGCGTACAGCGGGGACCCGGTGGTGCGGATGGCGTGGGCGTCCACCACCGAGTACACGGCGATGCTGGCCGACACGACCAGCGCCGAACCCACGCCAGGAGAGCGGATGCTGCCGAGGCTCAGCAGGCCCAGCCCGGTGATGACGAAGCCGGCGATGCCGAGCGCCGAGTAGCGGTCACCCAGGAGGGCGATGCCTGCCAGCCCGGCCAGCATCGCCCCGCCGCCGCGGGCCACGGGGTAGGTGAGCGAGAAGTCGCCGTGGCGGTAGGCACGCGCCAGTCCGAGCGAGTAGGGCACGTGGGCCAGACCGCTGACGCCCGCCCAGGCCCACCCGGCGGCGCTGACCCGGCCGAACGCGGCCACCACGACCAGGCCGATCAGCCCGGCCATGACGAACTGGCCCCACAGGGCGACGAACCGGTCACCACTCTGCTTCACCGCCAGGTTCCACCCGGCGTGCAGCACGGCGGCGGTCAGCGCCAGCACCGTGGCGAGGATCACGCCGGGCCGGGCGGGGCCGGGTGCGGGTCGGGTGGCGCCCCGGGTTGCGCCCGGGCCCATTGCCGCCCGAACAGCCAGATCACCGGCCAGGTGGCCAGGACCGGGCCGATGAAGGCCAGCGGGCGGCTCAACCACCAGCCCAGCGTGGGCGTGACGTTCTCGTTGCTGCGGCCACGCACGGCGTAGACGAGGGCCAGGTACAGCGCCAGACCGGTGGTGTGGAACAGGAACAGCGGCATCGAGAAGCGATTGACCCGCTCGTTGACCACCCGCCACCTGCCGCTGGCGAGCCGGGGCTCGATCCGCGGCCGGAGGATCTCGGCGACCCCCGCCTGGAAGATCACCAGCCCGACGATGCACAGCGTGGGCGGGGCCATGTTGGAGCGCTCGCCGGGGACACCCACCATCGAGCCGGGGTACAGCCCGCTGAACACCAGGCCGCCAAGAGCGGCCAGGCCGCCCCACAGCATCGTCCAGTCGGTCCGGCGCACGGCCCGCACGAGCCGCTCGTAGAAGAACCCGAGCTGATGGCACAGACCCCAGACGGCCACCATGTTGATCCACCCCAGCCAGTCCCAGTGGTAGCGGAAGCGGCCGATGTCCACGGCGCCGGCGATGGCCGCCAGCCAGACCAGCACGATGGTGTCGAACCGCTCGTGCAGCCACAGGAACACCGGGAGCAGGGCGATGAGCAGCAGGTAGACCGCCATGAACCACAGCGGGCTGACCACCAGCAGCACCGCCCGTCCGATCCAGTGCAGGTCGAACACGTTGCCGAGGATGAACCCGAGGACGACCCACACACCGAACAGGGCCAGCGCCGGCACGGCGAGTGAGCGCATCCGGCGCATGACGAAGCGGCCGAGGGACTGGCCACGCTCGCGGGCCCGGGCCCAGGCCAGCAGGTGGGCGTGACCGCCGACGTAGAAGAACAGCGGCATGACCTGCAGCAGCCAGGTGACCGACCACAACCCCGTGGTGAACCCGATCGGGTTGGTGGCGTGGGGGCCGTCGTCGCTCCAGTGGATGATGGTGAAGACCCAGTGCCAGGCGACGACCACCAGCAGGCTGAAGCCGCGCAGGAAGTCGACGTACCGGTCGCGGGGGTAGTGGGGGTGGTCGCGGGGGTGGTCACCGGGTTGGCCACCGGGGTGGTCACCGGGGTGCTCCGTCGACCCACCGGTGAACACGGAGCTGGCGTCGGCCACGGGCGGTACCCTCCTCACGGTGCACGAGACATTGGTCGGCGATCGGCAGGCAGCGCGGCGCGCCGGACACCGATCGATGCCGAGCGTAGGTCAGGCCGGCCGTGGTGGCCGGTGATCGGCGCCGTGGTGGGCCTGCTCGCCGTGTCCAACGTGATGTCCAACCGGGTTCTGCCGGGCTGGACCGGGTGGACCGGATGGCTGTACGTGCCGTGGAACCTCGCTGTCGCGGGTGGCTGCCTGTGGTTGGCCCACGGCCACGTGACCACCCATCAGTTGGGCCTGGTCCAGTGGCGGCGCGGCTGGCGCTGGGGCCTGGCCCTCTCCGCGGCCACGGCCGGCGTGCTCGTGGTGGGCGCGGCCCTGCCCGGGATCCGTGACGCGTTCCGCGACGGGCGGGTCCACGACGGCGTGTGGGCGCTGGTCTACAACACCGTGCTGCGCATCCCGTTCGGCACGGTCGTGCTGGAGGAAGTGGCGTTCCGCTCCGTCCTGCCGGCGCTGATCGCCGTCCGCGTCGGCGTGCTGCGGGCCTGCATCGCTGCCTCGGTCCTGTTCGGGCTGTGGCACGTGCTCCCGGCGCTGGGGCTCACCACGGCCAACGACTCGGTGTCCTCCGCCTTTGGCCGTGGCCCCGACGGGCAGGTGATAGCGGTGGTGTTCGCCGTCGCCGGCACCGCGCTGGCCGGGCTGTGGTTCTGCTGGTTGCGTTACCGCTCGGCCAGCTTGCTGACCACGGTGCTGGCCCACGTGGCCTCCAACAGCCTGTCCTACGCGATCGCCTGGGTCGTTCGGGCCTAGCCCGTAGCCTGATCGAGCGATGACTGCGAGCACCATCGGCGGCGAGGCCGGACCCATCGGCATGTTCGACAGCGGGTTCGGTGGCCTCACGGTGGCGCGGGCGCTGATCGATCTGCTGCCCGCCGAGGACCTGGTCTACGTCGGTGACACCGCCCGGTACCCGTACGGTCCACGCCCGCAGGCCGAGGTGCGTGAGTTCGCCAGGGAGATCGCCTGGAGCCTGGTCACCGACCACCATGCCAAGGCCATCGTCGTGGCCTGCAACACCGCATCCGCGGCGGCGCTGGACGTGCTGCGCGAGGAGTTGCCGGTGCCGCTGATCGACGTCATCGAGCCCGGGGCCGAGGCGCTGGTGCGGACCACGGAGTCGGGCCACGTCGGGGTGATCGGCACGGTGGGCACGATCGGCTCGGGCGCCTACGAGCGGGCGGTGCTGGCGACGGGCGCCGACGTCACGCTCACCTCGGCGGCGTGCCCTGGACTGGTCGAGTTCGTCGAGCGCGGCCAGACCAGCGGCGACGAGATCCACATCCTGGTGGAGCGGCTGCTGGCGCCCGTTCGTGAGGCAGGTGTCGACGCCCTGTTGCTCGGCTGCACCCATTACCCGTACCTGGCCCGGGTGATTGGCGACGTGATGGGTCACCAGGTCACCCTCGTCTCCAGCGCCGATGAGACCGCCTTTGCCACCCGTGACGTGCTGGCCGCCGCCGGGTTGCTGACCGCCGCGGCGCCCGATGCCCCACGTCCCGGAACGCACCGCTTCCTGTCCAGCGGCGACATTGCCTGGTTCGCCGATCTGGGTGGCAGGCTGCTCGGGCCCGAACTGTCCCATGCCGCCCGCTGGCGCCCAACACCGGCGACGCCGCCTGCGACCCCACCGGCGACCCTGCCGGCCAGCTAGACCACAACCAGCACTCACCTCCAGCACTCACCTCCAGGAGCACCCATGCCAAGCCCCCGCCCCGACGGCCGCGCCGCCGACGAACTGCGCCCGATCACCTTCGAGCGTGACTACACCGAGATGGCAGCGGGCAGCGTGCTGGTGACGTTCGGCAAGACCCGTGTCCTGTGCACCGCCTCGGTGGACGAGGACGTGCCGCGCTGGATGCGCAACACCGGCAAGGGATGGGTGACGGCCGAGTACTCGATGCTGCCGGGGGCCTCGCCGGAGCGGATCGACCGGGAGGCCGCCAAGGGCAAGCAGAGCGGCCGAACGGTGGAGATCCAGCGCCTGATCGGGCGCTCGTTGCGCGCCGCGTGCGACATGCGCGCCCTCGGCGAGCGCCAGGTCATCGTGGACTGCGACGTGCTCCAGGCCGATGGCGGCACGCGCACCGCGAGCATCTGCGGCGGGTACCTGGCCCTGCACGACGCGCGCTGACCCGGCTGGTCCAGAACACCTCGATCACCACCCACCCGCTGCACTCGTTCTGCGCGGCGATCAGCGTGGGCATCGTCGGCGGCCGGGCGGTGCTCGACCTGCCGTACGTCGAGGACTCGCGCGCCGAGGTGGACATGAACGTCGTGGTCCTCGGCCGGCCCGGTGACGAGTTGCGCTTCGTCGAGGTTCAGGGCACCGCCGAGGGCATGGCCTTCAGCCGCGCCGAGCTGGACTCCCTGCTCGGCCTGGCCACCGGCGGGTTGGCGGAGATCGTCGACCTGCAGGCCGAACTGGTCGCCGAGCCGCCCACGCCGCGGCCGCTGGGGCGGTAGGCGGGCGATGTCGCCGGGTTCACGTCCGACGTTCGTGTGCGCCTCGGCCAACCCCGACAAGGTGGCCGAACTGCGGACGCTGCTGGCGGATGTCTGCCACATGCTGCCTCGCCCCGCCGAGGTGCCCGACGTGGTGGAGGACGCCGACACCCTGGCCGGCAACGCCCGGCTGAAGGCCGCGGCGATCGCCACGGCCACGGGCCTGCCCGCGGTGGCGGACGACACCGGCCTGTTCGTCGACGCGCTCGACGGCGCGCCCGGCGTGATCACAGCCCGCTTCGCCGGAGAGGGCGCCAGCTACGCACAGAACCGGGCCAGGCTGCTGGCCGAGTTGGCCGGGGTTCCTGCCGAGCGCCGCGGGGCGCAGTTCGTCACCGTTGCCGTGGTGGTGTGGCCCGACGGCAGGGAGGTGGCGGTCGAGGGCGTGTGCCGCGGATCGATCGCCACCGAGGAGCGCGGGGATCGCGGGTTCGGCTACGACTCGGTCTTCGTCCCCGACGTCGACGACGACGGCGAGCGTGAGGGGCCGGTCGGGCGGACCTTCGCCGAGATGAGCGAGGCGGCCAAGCACGCCGTGTCGCACCGCGGCCGGGCGATCGCCGCCCTCGCCGAGCGGCTGGCGGCCGGCCCGGCAACGTCGCCGGCAACGTCGCCTGCAACGTCGCCGGCAACTTCTCGGCCCAGCTAGGTCTCTGGTGCGGCGTGGCTGAGTCGCGCCCGAGGCGCCGGGATCCTGACGTGGCCGAGCTGGCTGGCCTGGAGGGCCTAGAGGGCCTGGAGGGCCTGGCCGACCAGCTCCCGCGGTTGCAGCGCCTGGCCCGGCTGCTGGCCGGCCAGCGCCACGACGCCGATGACCTGCTCGCCGACACGCTCGCGGCCACGTATCCGCGCTGGCGCGACGGCCGGGTGGACGACCTCGGGGCCTACGTGCGCACGGCGATGGTCCATCAGCTCGGGCGCTGGGGGCGGCGAGCGCGACTGGCCCTGCGCCGGGACCACGTGGCACGTGATTGGGGGCAGGGCGGCGGGTCCGCCGAGCGGGACGTCGACGAGCGTGATCGCGTCCTGCGGGCACTGGCCACCTTGGCCCCGCGGCGGCGGGCGGTGGTGGTATTGCGCTTCTACGAGGACCTCCCCGAGGCCACCATCGCCGCGCTGCTCGGCATCTCCGTCGGCACGGTGAAGTCACAGCTCTCCCGCGGGCTGGAGCAACTCCGCCCGATGCTCGGGACTCAGGACGGGGTATGAACGTCGATCAGCGCCTGCAGCGAGCCCTATCGGCCGTGGACGAGGAGCCGGTCCGTTCGGTTGCCGACGTCGCCTCGAACGTGCGCGCCTCTCTGCGTCGCCGGACACAGCGCCGTGTCGCCGGTGGCGTGGTCAGCCTGCTGGTGCTGACGGGCGGGCTGGGCAGTTGGTTGCTGAACGACGGCAATCGCCGGCTCGTCCCCGCGGCGACGCCGGGCACCGTGGCGACGCCGGGCACCGTGGCGACGCCGGGCACCGTAGCGACGCCCGATGTCTCGGCAACGCCAGAAGCCGGCACCGGTCGGACGTGGGCGACGATCGCCGCCAACCCACTGGGGATTCGCCACGACGCCGGCGTGGTGTGGATCGGTGGCGAGGCGATCGCGTATGGCGGCACGGCCACGGCCGGCACCGACCCCGGCGCCGGTGACGACGCACCGCGCAACGACGGCGCCGCCTATCAACCGGCGGAGGATCGCTGGCGGGTGATCGCCCCGTCACCGTTGGAGCCGCGCTCCAACCCGCTGGTGCTGGCTGCAGCCGGCCGGATGGTGGTGCTGGGTGGCGGCGCCGCGGCGCCGCTCGGCGCCGTCTACGACCCGTCGGCCGATTCCTGGTCGACGATCGATCCGCCGCCTGGTCAGACAGCGCCGTCGATCGACTCGTCCACGGTGGCCACTAGCATCGGCGACCGGGTGTTCGTGTGGCCGGCACAGGGCACGCCGTGGCTGCTCGATCCGGTGGCCATGACCTGGACACCCGTCGCGGCCTCGCCGGTGGAGCGTCCGAACGACGCGGTCTGGACCACCACCGAGGTCGTCGTCAAGGGCGCACGCATCGGTGTGTACGACCCGAACACCGACACCTGGCGCCTCGCTGCTGACCCCAGCGAAGCCGGTGGCCACGGTGTCTGGGCCGGCCTCGAGGTGCTCTACCTCAACGACGCCGCCGGCCACGCCGTGGCGTTCGACCCGCGCACACTCCGGGCGCGATCCCTGCGACCTGGGCCGTATCACCCCGGCTTCGCCGGTCTGCTCGCCGGTGAACGGGTCGTCGAGTTCGCCAAGGGCGGGGCGGTGGCCTACGACGTGGTTCACGACGATTGGGTCGCTGCGAACTGCTGTGCCGCAACCGACCGCGCGGGCGGGTACCACGGGCAGTCACGCCCGGTGTGGACGGGATCGGAAATCCTGCTGATCGGCTCGTTCGAGCACGGCGCCGGCGGCTTCCGGGTCGACCCGCTGACCCTCGGCGAGGTGCGCGGTGACAAGGTCCCGATCGCCGCGCCTCCGGTCTCGGTCACCACGGCCACCGGCTGGACATACGTCGCGTGGACCGGATCGGAGGTGCTGGCCTACGGTGGCGGGCAGGTCGCCGGGTTCGATCCCCAGCAGGCGACGTGGCGTGGCCTCGGCGCCACGCCGGGTACCGCTCGCCCGGACTCACTGGTGGCCTACGCGGCGGGGCGGCTCTTCGTCCTCGGTGGTCAGCCGGGTGAACCGCTCGGCGCGATCCTCGACCCGGCGACGCGGCGGTGGCAGTCCGTCGACCGGCCGCCGGGCAACCTGAGCAGCCTGACCCTGCGCGTTGCCACGGATCAGGGCCTGTTCGTGTGGGCCGCAGGTCAGGCCGCGCAGATCATCGGCCCCGACGGCGCCAGCGCGCCGGTGACCGCGCCACCCATCCCGGCGCGGACCGACGCGGCGATCGTGTGGACGGGCAAGGAAGTGGTGATCTGGGGCGGATTCGCGGCGACCATCCCTGCCACCGGCACGACGCCGCTGGCCGACGGCGCGGCGTACGACCCGTCTTCACGCACCTGGCGCGTGCTGCCTAGCGCGCCGATGGGCGCCCGCGCCGTGGACGCCGTGTGGACCGGCGCCGAGATGGTGGTGCTGGGCGGGCGGAGCAGCAACTCCTCGCCGACGCTGTACGGAGACGGTGGGGCCTACGATCCGGCCACGAATTCCTGGCGGGCGTTGCGCGGCAGCGTCGTCGCCCATCCCGGCCTCGGCCCGGTCTGGGTCGAGGGCCGGGCGTTGTATTCGTTCAAAGGCTCGATGATGGGCGCCTTCGACCCGGCCGCCGACCTGTGGTACGACCCCAACCAGGACCTACCCGCAGGCCCGAGCACCACGATCTTCACGGGGGATCGGTTGATCACCCTCGGCGGTGCGGGGACGGGCGGCTACTGGATCCGGCCGTCGTCGGTGCTGTGGTTCAAGACGAGAGTCACCGAGGCTTCCGACCTGACCGGTGACCGTGCCCTGGCGCTGTTCGACGTGCCGTTGTCGATCGTCCGCCGGGCGGTCCGCCTCGACGACCCCGCAGCGTTCCTCCATGCGGTCGACTCGCCGCTGGCCGACCAGAGCTCCCGGTCGGATCGGGTTCGTCGCCACGATGGTCCGTCTGTACGACTCGCTCCCCGGGACCGTGGTGGTCCTGGTGGATCCCGGAACGCTCACCGTGGTGGGGCAGTGGTCGTCGCCGTTCAACCTGGAGCCGCAGATCCCTGCCGGGGCGGTGGAGCTCCGGCGCCGTTGATCAAGCCCCAGCCCGGTCAGCCACGGAATCGGGTGCACTCGCTGCCGCCGTCACGGCGGAACGAGGTGCCGGTGGGCGTGAAGCGCACGAACACGCAGCGGTGCACGCCGAAGAACTCGATCGGGTAGCGCACGTCGGCCACCCGGTTGTCATCGGTGTAGACGATCGAGTCCGGGCGCACGGACGCCATCGCCATGAACTCGTCGAAGGTCGTGGTCACAGGGTCGCCGTTGTCGGCCCCGTTGTTGGCCCCGTTGTTGGCCCCGCCGGCGTCGTTGCCGATGATCGAGCGCGTCGCCGCGTCGAACTGGGTGTGCAGCTCACGCTCGAGGCGCTCGATGCGCCGGTCGGCTAGCACCTGGACGGTGACGAACAGGCCAACCACCACGGCGACCAGACCCACCGTGCCCACCAGGACGCCCCGCGGGACAGGCCCTCGCGGCGCCCGTTGGCCACGATCCACAACACGCCGAGGAGGACACCGGCTAGCGCCCCGATGCTGTTGGCCACGAGGTCCGCCGTGTCCGGCGCCCCGGCACCGGTGACCGACTGGATCGTCTCGATGACGAAGGAGGCCATCACCAGCCACACCAGGGTGAGCGGGGCGTTGCGGGTCAGCGCGGTCCACGCCAGCCCGGCCGGCACGAACAGCACGACGTTCAACAGCCACTCGCTGTTGGCCGGGTCCACCACTCGGCGCAACTCCCACCCGTCGCGCCACCACCCGAGGCGGTCGCCCAGCGGTATCGAGTCGAGGCTGGGACCCAGCCCTCGCTCGAACAGCGCGCCCTGGCGGACGGCCAGGGTGATGACGACGATCTCGAACAGGGAGGCCAGGGCCAGGAACGTGCCGAGCCACGAGGTGCCCATCCGTTGGCCCAGCGGCCCGGCCACGATGGCCGCGGCGATCGCGCCAAGCACGGTCCAGAGCAGCAGGCTGCTGTTCGCGATCTGCGAGATGACGCTGCTCACCGGCGCGACGGTACCGGTCGGGCAGCCTCAGGCCGTGGACCCGCCGTCGATCACGTAGTCAGCGCCAGTGATGAACCGCCGCCGAGTCGCTGGCCAGGAACAGGGTCAGTTCGGCCACGTCGCCGGGCTGACCAATGGTGCGCAAGGGGATCTCGTCGACGATGCCCTCGCCACGCGCGGCCAGCGCGGCGACGGTCATCGGGGTGTCGATGATGCCGGGCAGGATGGCGTTGACCCGGATACCCACTCGGCCCAGTTCCGCGGCTGCCGCCTTGGTGAGGCCGCGCAGGCCGAACTTCGACGTCATGTAGGCAGAACCGCCGGGAACCGCCTTGATCCCGGCGATCGAGGCGATGTTGACGATGGCGCCGCCGCCCCGTTGGACGATCAGCGGTGCGATGGTCTGGATGCCGTGCCACGCGCCGACCAGGTTGATCTCCAGCACCTGGCGGAAGAGGGCCTCGTCGGTGTCCAGGAGGGGGGTGTTGCGATAGATCCCGGCGTTGTTCACCAGGATGTCGACGCCGCCGAAGGCTTGGACGGCCGCGGCGGCAACCGCGTCCCACGAGGCCCGGTCGGACACGTCGTGATCGACGGCGATGGCGCTCGGGCCAATGGCACTGGCGGCGTCGTGGACGTCGGCGAGCACATCGGTGAGCACCACCTTGGCACCGTGGGCGGCGAACAACGTCGCCTCGGCCAGACCTTGGCCGCGGGCCGCGCCGGTGACGATGGCCACCTTGCCCGACAGCATCCGGTTGCGGTCGGTCATGCTGTCCATGGCGTCTCCTCGGTCGTTGTCTCCTCGGTCGTGGTCTCCTCGGTCATGGTGCCTCCTCGTGTTGCCTCCTCGTGGGGGTGGCCCGCCGCCGACCTGGCTCGAAGGGTGGGAATGACGTACTCGCCCCAGTGACGCAGCGTCTCCATCGAGGCCTCGTGCGTGACGGTGCCCATCTGGCAGATCACCATGATCTCGTCCGCTCCAGCGTCCACCAGCCGCTGGGCGTAGGCCACGGCCTGCTCCTGGTCACCGTAGGCGTGCTCCGGCGGGGCGTAGAGGGTGGTGGCGGCTGGCGACACCGGCACGTTCATCTCGTGCAGCTTGGCGACGATGCGCTCGGAGTCCCTGGCCATCTCGGTGAGGTCGTCGCCGGCGTCCACATCCAGCGCGGGCGGGCGCCCGGTGCCGTACCAGTAGTGGATGGACTCGGCGAAGAAGCGCTGGCCGCGGGTGCCGATCCGGCGAGCCTGCTCGGCGTCGTCCAACACGATCGACGGGCACAGCGCGCTCGAAGTGGTCGTTGGCATGATCGCTGACGAACCGCTCACCGGTGCGCTCGGCGATGGCCTGGTCGTAGATCGCCCGCAGCACGCCGATCTCCTCCGGCCCGCCGAAGCCGAGCACCAGAGCCCCGACACCCAACTCGGCCGCCAAGCGCACGGTGTCGCGCTTGGTGCAGGCCATGTACAGCGGCGGATGGGGATGCTGGATCGGGCTCGGGTGCACGGGCCGGCTGGGCAGGTCGATCACGTCGCTGTGCCACTCGAACCGGTCGGCGCGCCAGACGTTGCTGATGATCCGCAGCGTCTCCTCCATCTGCGGGTAGGTGTCGGCGACGTCGACGCCGAACATGCCCATCTCCTGCTGCGTCGCCCCGCGCCCGGCGCCGACGTGGAGCCGGCCACCCGACAGCGAATCGAGCATGCCCACCCGCTCGGCCACCCGCAGCGGGTGGTTGAACCCGAACGGCATCAGCACGCACCCGTGTCCGAGCCCGATCCGGCTGGTCTTGGCGGCCACGTACGACAGGAAGATCTCCGGCGCGCTCATGTGCGCGTACCACGTGAGCGCGTGGTGCTCCACGGCCCACACCGTGTCGAAGCCCATGGCTTCGGCGAACACCGCCTGCTCGACGCACTGCTGTACGACCCGGTGCTCGTTCCCCGGCGAGGCGTCGTTGGTCTGAGCCTCGAAGATCACCGAAAAGCGCATCGTCCCGAGACTAGGACCCAACTGATCAGCCCACGTGATCAGCCCACGTGATCAGCAAGTCTCGCCCTGACGACCACGACCGCTGATCGCGTCGGTCACGCCGCAGCGGACCGCTGGGCTCGGCGAAGCATGGCCACCACGTAGTCCCGATCACGCGTGACGTGTTCGAAGGTGAACGTGAGTGTCCGGCGGCTGCGAACCGCCATCTCGTTGGCCCGCTCAGCGTCTCGCCGGCGATGCTGGCGGGCCGAGTGCTTCTCATGCCCGTGCACCTCGACGATCAGCCCGTCGGCGAACTGGAAGTCCACTCGGGCAATCGTCGTCCCGTTACTGCGGTAGACACGTTGCGTCGTGGGACGGGGGAGACGGGCGTGGCGGACCAGGGCCAGGAAGCGGCGCTCCAAGGCGCTCTCCCCGCCGGTGTCGATCATCGCGTCGAGGAGTGCACGTCCTCCGTTGACGCCGCGCGAGTGTCGCTCCTCGACGCGCCGCCGAAGGCGGGTCTCCGAGACCAGCCGAAGGCGGATGGCGGAGTCGATCGCGTTCTCGATCTCGTCTTGGCTGAACCCGAAGGTCGGGCTGTCGAGGATCATCCGCTCTGGCGTCACGCACCGAAGTCCGTCTCGCCAGCGCAGGTCTGCGGCGCCGATCGGCCGCCGTGTCGAGTGCACGACGCCGTGCGCACTCGCCATCCGGTGTGCCCACGGCACGAGCAGCTCCACTGCATCGTTGGTGAACCCGTCGAGGTTGTACATCCTGGCCAGGGATCGTCCAGCGATGTATCCCCGCCCACCGGTATCGGCGACGGCCACCGCCAGCGCTCGGTGCCACGTCGGCTGCGAGCCGCCGATCACGTACGACCGCAGACCCGCCTTCGCCAGCAGCCCACGGTCGACCCAGTTGGCGCGCATCGTGGCCGTGACGCGCAGGCGTTCCAGCTGGCCGGTGGACAGCGCCGAGTGATGTTCGGCGGCGAACCCGGCAACGATCTTGAATCGCCGATCCATGTCCCGGTAGTGGACATCGGCCGGGGCCGTTCGGCAGGTGGGCGGTCGTGATCAGTGGAAGTTGTCTGGGCAACGATCGAGCTTGATCACGTGGGTTGATCACGTGGGTTGATCACGTGGGGCGGGGCGCCTCAGTTGTGGACGGGCATCTGGGCGATCGGGGGGAGCACCTTGATGTCGAAGTCCTGCACCGGGTACTGGAACGTGGGGAACGCCGGCTTGGCGGTGCGCCGGAACTTCGTGGTGCGGTGCTCCGGGTCGGTGTCGTGCTCGGGGATGACGTGGTCGCCGAACACCTCCATCATCTCGTAGACCTCGTCGACGTGCATGCTCTCCACGGGCAGGCCGAAGACCAGCTGGTCGCAGCCGACCTTCTTGTAGGCCTCTACCTGCTGGGCAACCTCCTCGGCGTTGCCGCACAGCAGGTACCCGCCGGCGATCAACCCGTCGAGCATCTCGTCGGTCAGTTCCACGCCGTAGGTGGGCGGAGGCGCCGGCCACACCTGGGCGTCGGGCGACTTCGGCATCGTGTCGTGGTACAGGTTCACCATCGTGACCAGGTAGCCCATCCCGGCGCGCTTGGCGATCGCCCGGGCGTGTTCGCGGTCCTCCATGCAGAACACGCTGTTGGTCATCATCACGTTGTCGTTCTTGTACTGACCGATCTGCTCGATGGGTGACTGGATGGCTTCCTTGTAGGCGTCGATGCGGCCCTGAAGCGCATAGATCGGCTCGAAGTTGAAGGCGATCGCCCCGATCCCCAGCTCGCCGGCTTTGGCGAAGGTGGGCGGGTTGCCGCACGCCACCCAGATCGGTGGGTGACCGTCGCCGTAGGGCTTGGGCAGGATGTTGTGCGGGGTGGGCACCTTGAAGTACTTGCCGTCGAAGTCGTAGTCCTTCTGCTCCCACATGCGCGGGATCTCGCGGACGATCTCGTCCCACATCAGCTTGGTCTCGGGCGGGTCGACGATGTTGAACGTCTTCATCTCGTGGCTGCCGGCGCCGCGGCCGGTGCCGAACTCGTAGCGCTGATTGGTCATGTGGTCGAGGGTGGCGGCGCGCTCGGCGTAGCGGACCGGGTGCTCCTTCATCGCCGGCAGGCTGACGATCGCCGAGCCGAGGTGGATGCGCTCGGTCTGCGCGGCGACCCAGCCCATGCAGACCTCGGGCGCCGACATGTGGCTGTACTCGGTGAGGGCGTGGTGTTCGCCGAACCAGGCGTACTTCCAGTTGTGCTTGTCGGCGAACACGGCGTACCGGCACTGCTCGAGCAGTTCGGCGTGTTCGCAGTTCGTGTCGTGGGCTGCTGGGCCTGGCAGATAGCCGTTGAGAAAGACGCCGAATTCCATGAGGACTCCCTGGGGTGGGTGAGGTGGGTAGTACCAACGGTAGTAATGGAGAACGTTAACACGTGTGTGCGCCCGGTGGCGACCCGTGCGGGTGACATCATGACGGGGTGCCAGAATCTTCCCGAGCCGTCGTCGTCGCCGCCGCCCAGATGGGCCCGGTGCAGCGCGACCACACTCGCGGCGACGTGGTGGAGCGGCTGATCGCCCTGCTGCGCCAGGCCGCGGCGCGCGGCGCGCAACTGGTGGTGTACCCCGAGCTGGCGCTGACCACCTTCTTTCCTCGGTGGTTCGTCGACGACATCTCCGAGGCCGATCACTGGTACGAGCGATCGATGCCGAACGAGGCCACTCAGCCGCTGTTCGACGAGGCCGCCCGCCTGGGCATCGGCTTCTGCTTGGGCTACGCCCTGCTCGGCGACGACGGTCGGCGCTGGAACGTGCAGACCCTGGTCGAGCGCGACGGCTCCGTCGTTGCCACCTACAAGAAGACCCACATCCCCGGTCACGAGCACCACGAACCGGGCCGCCCGTTCCAGCACGCCGAGCGCTACTACTTCGAGCCGTCGCCCGAGGGCTTCGGCGTCTGGCAGGCCTTCGGCGCCCGCGTCGGGATGATGATCTGCAACGACCGGCGGTGGCCGGAGAGCTACCGGGTGATGGGGTTGCAGGGCGTCGAGCTCATCCTGTGCGGGTACAACACGCCGATCCACTACGTCCCCGACCCCAGCCAGGACATCCTCCAGGGGTTCCACAACGCCCTGGTCATGCAGTCCGGCGCCTACCAGAACGGCACGTGGGTGGTGGGGGTGGCCAAGGGTGGCGTGGAGGAGGGTGTCGACTCGCTGGGCCAGTCGATGATCGTCGCCCCCAGCGGCCAGATCGTGGCCCAGGCACTGACCACCGGCGACGAGGTCATCGTCGCCCGCTGCGATCTCGACTGGTGCCGGCGCTACACCGGGACGCTGTTCGACTTCGACCGCTACCGCCGCCCCGAGGTCTACGGGCGGATCACCGCCCAGCGCGGCGTCATCGTCGAGTGATCACCGATGCGCCCCGGGTGCGCCACGGCGCCGTCCGGCGGTGGTCAGACGAACAGCGCTAGTGCCAAGCCGCTGAATGCGGTGACGATCGCCAGTACGTAGAGGCGGAACGTGACGTGGTAGCGGGCCTCGTGCACGGCGTCGGGAGGGCGAACGTCGAGGAGCCGGAACAGCACGACGCACATCAGTGCGATGGCCGTCAGGAGGGCGATGGCAACGGCGTAGTCCGCCACCGTGGACACGGTCTCGCCGCCGTCGTCCTCGGTGGCCCACGTTGCGAGGAAGTTGAGCAGAAACCCCATGATGATGCCCAGCGAGGTGACCATCGGTTGGCGCAGCGGGGTGATGTCGCGAGGTGGCGGGGGTTCGGTCATCGTCGTTGCCTTTCGGTGATCAGCCGGGCCGCGGCCTGGCGCCCGCTGAGCAGGGCGCCGTGCACCGTACCCGGGTACCGCTGGCTCGCCGCCTCCCCGGCGAAGTGCAACGACAGTCCCGTCCCCCGCGCCAGCGCCCGTCGATCAGCGTTGGACGAGCCGACGGCGTTGAACGAGTAGGAACCCAGCGCCAGCGGGTCCGACCGCCATCGGGTGATCTGCGTCGCCACCGGATCGGGGAGGTCGGCGCCGAACATCGTGCGCGCCACGGCCATGGCCTCGGCGACGATGGCCCGGTCCTCCAGCCGTTCGATCTCGTCAGCAGCGTCGGCAGCACTGAAGACCAGAAGTACCGGCGCGCCGATGGTGGCCAGGCTGACCCATTCCGACCAGCGCGTCGAGGGACCCAGGTACTCGTGCCAATCGATGTCACTGGGCCACCGCACCGTGTCGAAACGCAGCCAGTGCTTGTTCAGAAGACCCATCCCCAGGCGGTCGACAGCCCGACGGACCGGCTCTGGCAACGGTGGGTCGAACGTGATCGCGTTGGTCTTGAGCACGCCGAGCGGCACCGTCACGATGACGTCGGAGGCCTCCAGGACCGTCCCGTCGCCGAGCACCACCGAGGCGTTGCGGTCGGACCAGCGCACCTCCGTGACGCGCCGACCGAGGCGGATGTCCAGGCCGCGGCCGAGCAGTTCGGTGATCTGGGCGTAACCACCCGAGAGCAGCGCGTCACCCCCGGCGAACTCCTCGTTGTCGTCGATCGTCCAGGCCGACATCGTCCGCGCGCTCCCCGAATACTCCTGCTCGTAGTTGGCGCTGACGAAGAAGTCGAGCTGGGCCCGTTGGGCGACGCTCAGCGACGCTGGTGGGGCGACCGCGGCGAGGGCATCGGCGATGGAGACGTCGGCGTCGAGGTTGTTCGCCGCTGCGATCGCCCGTTCGAAGAGCGCCTCGGCGTCGTCCTCGCCGGCATCTGCCACGCCTGCCGCGGACAGCGCTGGGTCGATGTGCAGCTCGCTGCTGTCGTAGCTGGTCGGTACCAACCGGACGCCGGCCTGGGTCGCCAGCTCCGTGACGGGATTGCCATCCACCCCGTGGATCCACGACGCGCCGAGGTCGATGGGCAGATCCGGCCAGGCGGAGCTGGTGTGGATCCGCCCGCCGATCGCGCGTCCTGGCTTCGACGACGGTGACGCCGAACCCGGCAGCCTGCAGCGCCGCGCCGGCGGCCAAGCCCGACACTCCGGCGCCGATGACGACGACGCGGTCAGCCGCGCCGCCGCCGAACTGGCCGACGACCAGCCACGGGAAGCAGGGCCATCCCGGCGAGGGTGGCCAGGAACTGGCGGCGCGGCCATGTCGGCGAATCCTTGGTTCTTGCCGGTCGTCGGTGGGTCATTGATGCTGGCACTGGCTCGAGGCGGGGTCGACCGTGGGATCGGTGCAGCCGACCCACGTGGACTTTGACAGAATGTAAACCTAACGGAGGTGCGCGTGACGGTTGCATTCGAACTCAACGGCCGGCCGGTCACGGTGACCCAACGCCATCCCCATCTGCTGGCGGCGCTGCGCGAGGAACTGGGTGTCACCTCGGCCAAGGACGGATGCTCGCCCCAGGGCCAGTGCGGGTGCTGCACGGTGATGATCGACGGCAAGGCGCAGATCAGTTGCACCTACCCGCTCGACAAGGTGGCCGGGCGCAGCGTCACCACGCTGGACGGTGTCGACGAGTCCGAACGGCAACGGTACGCCGACGCCTTCGCCGCCTGCGGCGGGCTGCAGTGCGGGTTCTGCATCCCCGGCATCGTGATGCGCGCCAAGTCGCAGGTCGACCGGAAGGGCGCTGGGTTGGAGCGCGACGACATGGCCCGCCACCTCGGCGCCCACCTGTGCCGCTGCACCGGCTACGTCAAGATCCTCGACGCCATCGAGGCCGTCGCCACGGGTGCCGAGGTGGACCCGGCGCTGCCCGGCGGCATCGGCTCCAGCGGCGTCAAGTTCGAGGCCGCGGCCCTGGCACTGGGTGACCGCGGCTACGTCGACGACCTGCGCGTCGAGGGGATGCTGCACGGCGCCTTGCGCCTGACCGACCACGCCAGGGCGACCGTGTTGCGGATCGACACCTCTCAGGCGCTGGCCGCGCCCGGCGTCGTGGCCGTGTACACCGCCGCCGACATCCCCGGCACGCAGTACGTCGGGATCATCTACTCGGACTGGCCGGTGTTCATCGGTGAGGGCCAGGACACCAGCTACGCCGGCGACGTGCTGGCCATCGTGGTGGCCGAGACCCGCCAGCAGGCCAGGGAGGCCACCGCGCTGATCGAGGTCGACTATGACGTCCACCGCCCGATCACCGACCCCGTTGCCGCCATCGACGACCCGGAGATCGCCGTCTACGGCACGACCGGCAATGTGCTGTCCGTCAGCCAGTACGCCCGCGGCGACGTCGACGCGGCCCTGGCCGCCAGCGCCCACACGGTGCACGAGGTCTTCCAGACCCAACGCATCGAGCACGCCTTCCTCGAACCGGAGAGCACCCTCGCCGTGATCCGTGACGACGGCGGCCTGCACGTCTACTCGGGCGGCCAGGGCGTGTGGGACGACCGTAACCAGATCGCCGCCCTGCTGGCGATTGGCCACGACCAGGTCTCGGTGGAGCTGGTCAGCAACGGCGGGGCCTTCGGCGGCAAGGAGGACATGAGCAACCAGGGCCAGACCGCGCTGGCCGCCTGGCTGTTGCGCCGCCCGGTCAAGTGCACGCTGTCGCGGGAGCAGAGCTTCCTGATCCACGCCAAGCGCCACCCGATCCGCCTCGAGTACTGGGCCGGGTGTGATGCCGAGGGTCGGCTCACCGCGCTGCGGGTGCGCGGCATCGGTGACTCGGGGGCCTACGCCAGCGTGGGGATGAAGGTCCTCGAGCGCGCCGCCGGTCACGCCTCCGGGCCCTACCGGGTGCCGAACATCGATGTCTCCTGCACCGCGGTGCGCACCAACAACCCCGTGTGCGGCGCCTTCCGCGGGTTCGGCGCCAACCAGGCCCAGTTCGCCATGGAGGGGGTGGTCGATCGGCTGGCCGCGGCCTGCGGGCTCACCGGCTGGGAGATGCGCAAGCGCAACGTCATCCACCCCGGGGAGGTCTGGGGGCCCGGGCAGATCATGGACGACGGCGCGGCGGGCGCCGAGGCGTGCCTGGACCGGGCCAAGCGCCACGTCGACGCTGCGGTGGCCGCCGGCAAGGCGGTGGGGATCGGGCTCGGGTTGAAGAACAGCGGGCTCGGCAATGGCCTGCGTGAGGGTTGCGGCGCGGTGGTCCGCTTCCGCAGCACCGACGGCGCCGTGGAGGTCCGCCACGGGTTCACCGAGATGGGCCAGGGCGTGCACACGGTGGCCATGCAGGTGGCCGTCGAGGAACTGGGCATCGATCCGGCGCGCATCGAGGTCATCGTCGACACCACTCGCGAGCTGGGCTTCGGCCAGACCACGGGAAGCCGAGGGACGCTGATGGTGGCGGCCAGCGTGCAGAAGGCCTGCGCCGTCGCCGCGGCCGCCGGTTGCGCGGCCGACGTGGACCACTACGCAGAGCACGTCGTGGACTGGACGCAGAAGCTCGGCGATCCGGCCTTCCCGAACCCCACCATCCATGCCGCGTTCGGCTACGCCGTGCAGGTGGCCATCGCCGACCGGCAGAGCGGGGCGATCGAGAAGGTGGTGGCCGATCCACGACGTCGGCCGGGCGGTGAACCCGCGGTTGTGCGAGGGCCAGATCGAAGGCAGCGTGCACATGGGCCTCGGCTACGCCCTGACCGAGGACTTCCCGAGCGACGAGCGTGGCTACCCGACGAACATGACCCTGCGCTCGCTCGGGATCCTTCGGCCCAAGGACGTCCCGGCCATCGAGGTGGAGCTGGTGGAGGTGCCCCAGCCGCGCTCGGCCTACGGGATCAAGGGCGTCGGCGAGATCGGCCTGGTCCCCACGGCGGGCGCCGTCGCCGAAGCGCTCCGCCAGGTGGACGGCAGGTGGCGCTCACGCCTGCCGATGGGCGCCGGCAACGCCGGCAGCGGCGACGGAGAGGGCTGAGCGCGGCGTCGAGCCGGCGGTGTCGTGTGGCTCACGAGTGGTTCGCGCCGGGTTCCAGGACCACCGGGTCACCCGCCGCGATCCTCCCCGGCTGCAGCACTGCGGCGTAAGCCCGCGGGATCCCGCCGCGGTGCTCGTGGATCCGCGAGTAGTCGCCGTCGGTGAACCACTGCGCCTGGTGGCGGCACGGGGTGGCGAAGCACATCACCTCGCACACCACCGAGCCCACCGCCAGGCGCACGCCGGGGCGCACCTCGCCCCATGCCAGCCCGCTGACGGTGATGTTCTCGCCCGCCGCTCCGGCGTGGATCGGGTGACCCTCGGCGCGCAACCCGTCGATCACCTCGGCGCTCCACAGGCACAGGGCCTGGGCAGGCGAGCCGTGATGCGTGCGGTTCCCCTGGCGATCACCCTGCGGGCCCGCCCAGCCCACCTCCACCGCCAGCACCGGGTGCTTGGGCACCCCGCCGTCGGACACGTGCAGCGAGTCCACCCGCCCGGTGGCCGTGGCCGGCAACTGCCCGGCCCCACGCAGCGCCGGCCCGAGGGCCAGCCACGCCTCCCACATCGCCCGGAACCGGGCCCGGCCCTCGCCGCCGGGAGCGCGCCCACCGCCGAAGTGGGCGACGAGCGGGCGCAGCACCTGCGGATCGCGACCCATCGCGTACTGGGCGAGGATCTCCGGGCCGTCCGCCGTGAGGCGCTCGATGTCGCGGTCGGAGAAGCGGTACGGGCCGATGGTCAGCATCGCCCGGCATCGTAGGCTTCGGGCCCATGGACGGGCAGGCGAGTTCGGCGGGCGTGACCCCCGGGATGGTCTGCGCTCATCATCACCTGTATTCGGCGCTGGCCCGCGGTATGCCCGCCCCGCCGCGACCGCCGGCGACGTTCCTGGAGATCCTCCAGCAGATCTGGTGGCGGCTCGATGTGGCCCTCGACGCCGAGATGATTCGCTGGTCGGCGATGCTGGGGGCGATGGAGGCGCTGCTGTGCGGCACCACGGCCATCGTCGATCACCATGAGTCGCCGTCGTGCATTGAGGGCAGCCTGTCGATCATCGCCGATGCCTGTGCCGAGGTGGGCGTGCGCACCAACCTGGCCTATGGGGTCACCGACCGTCACGGCGCCGACGGCGCCCGGCGCGGGCTGGCCGAGAACGAGCGGTTCCTGGCCGGTGGCGGGCGGGGAATGGTGGGTGTCCATGCCGCGTTCACCTGCACCGACGAGACCCTCGCGGCCGCAGCCGGGCTGGCGGCCGATGCCGGCGTTGGCGTGCACATCCACGTGGCCGAAGGCCCCGACGATGCCGACGCTGGCGCCCGCCTGGCTGGCCTGGCCGCCGACGAGTGGTGGTTGGTGCACTGCGTGTACCTCGACCGTGATCTACCCGGCACCATCGCCCACAACCCGCGCAGCAACATGAACAACTCGGTGGGTTACGCCCGGCCGGCCGGCCGCCAGAACCGCGTGCGTCCTCGGCACCGACGGCATCGGCGCCGACATGCTCGAGGAGGCCCGCTTGGCCTACGTCCGCCTGCGCGAGGACGACATCGGCGCCTCGCCCGACACCGTGTGGCACTGGCTGGACAACGGTTACGCCCTGTTCCCCGAGGCCCGCCATGACCGGGTCACGTGGAACTACCCGCACGCCGCCAGCGCCTGGCATGTGGCCTTCACCCCGGGCGTGCGTGCCCTCGACGTGGTGCTCGACACCGGCGAGCAGATCCTGCGCGACGGCGTTCCCACCCGCGTCGACCCCGCCGAGATCCGCGCCAAGGCCGCCGAGCAGGCCGCCCGCCTCTTCGCCCGCCTCTGACTGCATGGGCGCGAGAACTTCGGGTATCCGAGGGAATCGCGCCCAAGCAATCCCGCAGCCGGCCGCATGGGCGCGAAAACTTCGAGGATGCGAGGGAATCGCGCCCAAGCGATCTCGCAAGGCGTGGGCGGTGGGGGCCGGGCCGGGTGGTTGGGCCGGGTGGGTGGGGGGTGCGTCGCGGTTGACAAAACGTACAGCGGGTACGATCCCGGGCCATGGACACGCCGGTCGCCATCTACCTGCAGGACGCCCACAGCATCCGTGAGGGCATGGCCTTCGCCCAGTACGCCGAGGCCAAGGGGTTCCACGCCGTGTGGCAGGCCGAGAGCCGGCTGGTGCGTGAGGCCACCGTGCCGATGGCGGCCTTCGCCAGTTGCACGGAGCGGATCAAGGTGGGCTCGGGCGTGGTGGACTGCTGGAGCCGCAACCCGGCCCGCCTGGCGGCCACGTTCTCCACGCTCGACGACCTGGCCCCCGGCCGGGTGATCCTCGGCATCGGGTGCCTGGTGGGACCCGCTGGCGCACAAGGTGGGCATCAACCGGGCCCGCCCGCTCACCGTCATGCGTGAGATCGTCACCGCGGTGCGCGCCCTGCTGCACAACGAGACCGTCAGCTTCGACGGCGCCTACGTGCACCTTGACGGCGTCGAGTTGGACTACGTGTATCAGGAGCGCCGGCCGAAGGACGTGCCGATCTACATCGGCGCCACCGGGATGCAGATGATGGAGCTCACCGGGGAGATCGCCGACGGGGCGGTGCTGAACTACCTGGTCTCGCCCGACTACAACGCCCAGGCGATGGAGGCCCTGCAGCGTCGGCGCCGAGCACGCCGGGCGCAGCATGGACGACATCGACCGGCCGCAGTTGGTGGTGTGCAGCGTCCACGAGGACCGCCAGACCGCGCTGGACATGGCCAGGATGATGGTCACCCAGTACCTCGGTCAGCAGCCGCACATCATGAAGGCCAGCGGCGTACCCCAGTCACTGCTGGACCGGGTGGGCGAGGTCCTCACCTGGCCGGCGACCCACGAGCAGGTCGAGGCGGCCAGCAAGCTGGTCCCCGACGAGATCGTCCAGATGCTGACCGCGTCGGGCACGCCGGCCGAGGCCAGGGCCCGGGTCCAGGACTACATCGACCACGGCTGCACCTGCCCGATCCTGTATCCGCTCGGCGACGTCCAGGCGATGATCGACGCCTTCGCCGGCTGACCCGCCAACTACGCTGGCCGCATGGGTCAACAGGTCGCCATCACCACCTTGCCGAGCCGCCCCGGCGAGCTGCGATTCGAAGCCAACCGGAACTTCACCGGCATGGGCCACGAGCGCTTCCGGGCCGGCGACGAGATCGTTGGCACCAAGCCCTCGGCCCTCGTTGCCCGCAAGCTGATCGGCACCGGCCACGTCGACGGTGTTCACGTCTACGGGAACATCATCAACATCCAGCTCGCCCGCGGTGTGACTGGCGACGGCCTGGTCGACGTGGTCCGTGACATGTACCAGTACTGGATTCCCGGCCGCGAACTGCCCACCTTCGACGACACCGCTGCGGCTGATACCGGCGCATCCGGGTCGCCCGCCGC
This sequence comes from Ilumatobacteraceae bacterium, assembly GCA_037045185.1. Classification (GTDB taxonomy): domain Bacteria; phylum Actinomycetota; class Acidimicrobiia; order Acidimicrobiales; family Ilumatobacteraceae; genus JAKOUY01. The sequence continues at coordinate 8,920 of JBAOHQ010000001.1, read as the reverse complement.
CGCAGCCGATGGTGCCGGCGGCGGGGTTGCCAGTGCCTACGAGCAGCGCGTGCCGGAGAACCTCCGCCAGCGCAGCGCCTCGGCCCTGGCCCGCTGGAAGGCGAACCACTAGTCCCGAAAACCTTCACGCGATCGACATCTCGTGACCGAACCAGCGCATCGGTCGGCGACGTCTCAGTAGGTAGCGGCGTGCATCACCAGCAGCCGCACCGATCAGACATCGGGAACACCGGTCGAGCATGAGGAGGACGAGAATGGTGCAGCACTCGAAGTTGACAAGGACGTTGGCGGCCGCCGCGATCATGACCAGCGGGGCAATCCTGATCGGGAGCCAGGCGCCCGCCGCCGCGGCGCCTCGCCCGGCCGCGGCCACCTGCGATCAGTTCGTCCGGGACACCAAGTTGCCCATCGGGCTGTGCAGCTCCGGTCCGCTGGTGCGTGAGGTGCAGGCCCTGATCAACCCGTGGTTGCCTGTCACGGATCGCCGTCGACGGCCTCTATCGGCCCGGCCACCGAGGCCGCCGTGCGCGCCTTCCAGGCCCGCTCCGGGCTCACTGTGGACGGCATCGTCGGGCGGAACACCTATACCAGGGCTGTCGGCCTGGCAGGAAAGTGCCCGAGCTATCACCAGGTCCAGCACTTCCCGTTGATGAACTGTGACCAGGGCGTGATCGTCGCCTACGCCCAGGTGCTGTTGAACTGGGCGATGCCCGACCGCCCGTTCCCGGTGGGTGGCCACTTCGGCCCGAACACCTATCGGGCGGTGAAGGAGTTCCAGCGTCGCCTCGGTGTCGAGGTCGACGGGATCCTCACCCAGCGGACGTACTCGGCGCTGGTGTACATCGCCGTCGCCACCGGCCACCTCGACTGACCGGGACCGGCCCGGGTCAGCCTGGCCCGGGCCGGCCGGCGGGTTCGTCGCCCATGGTGTCCAGCACGGCCTGCCCGTAGCGGGCCAGCTTGGCCTCGCCGATGCCGGAGATCCGCCCCAGCGCCGCCAGCGTCACCGGACGTTCGGCGGCGATCTGGCGCAGCGTGGCATCGTGGAAGATCACGTACGCCGGCACTCCCTGATCCTTGGCGGCCGCCGCCCGCCAGGCGCGCAGCGCCTCGAACCGGGCGGCCGCCGGACCATCGAGATCGGCGCCGGCGTCACGGTGCTGGGCCGGCCGCGGGGTGGAGCGGCGCACCGGTTCGTGGCGAAGCATCACCCGGCGCCGTCCGGACAGGACGTCGGCGCTGGTCTCGGTGAGCACCAGGGTGCCGAATTGGCCCTCGACCCCCAGCACCCCCTGGGCCAGCAGTTGGCGCACGATGCTGCGCCACTCTGGATCGCTGCGCTCGGCGCCGATGCCGAACACGCTGAGCTCGTGGTGGCGGTGCTGGTCGACCTTGTCGGTGCGCCGCCCGGCGAGGATGTCGATGATCTGCCCGGCGCCGAAGCGCTGGTTGCGCTGGCGGGCCAGGCGGGAGATGGTGGACAGCAGCTTCTGGGCCTCCACCGTGCCGTCCCAGGCCGAGGGCGGGTGCAGGCACGTGTCGCAGTTGCCGCATGGTGTGGTGGCCGCCGCCGAGGTCTCCCCGAAGTACGCCAGGAGTTGGACCCGCCGGCACTGCACCGTCTCGCACAGGGCCAGCATCGCGTCGAGGTGCTGGGACAGCCGGCGGCGGTGGGAGGCGTCGCCCTCTGACTGCCCGATGAGGTTGCGCTGCTGGACCACGTCGGCCAGGCCGTAGGCCAGCCAGGCGGTGGAGGGCAGCCCGTCGCGGCCGGCCCGGCCGGTCTCCTGGTAGTAGCCCTCCACCGACTTGGGGAGATCGAGGTGGGCCACGAAGCGCACGTCTGGCTTGTCGATGCCCATCCCGAAGGCGATGGTGGCCACCACGACCAGGCCGTCCTCGCGCAGGAAGCGGGCCTGGTTGGCGGCCCGGGTGGTGTGGTCCAGCCCGGCGTGGTAGGGCACGGCGGGGATGCCGTTGGCCGAGAGGAACTCGGCGGTCTGCTCCACCGAGGCTCGTGACAGGCAGTACACGATCCCGGCGTCGCCCGGGTGCTCCCGGCGGAGCAGGTCGAGCAGTTGGCGGCGAGGGTTGTCCTTGGCGACGATGCGGTACTGGATGTTCGGCCGGTCGAAGCTGGACACGAACTGGCGGGCAGCACCGAGGTCGAGCCGCTCGACGATCTCGGCGCGCGTCGCCTGGGTGGCCGTGGCCGTGAGGGCGATGCGCGGCACGTCCGGCCAGCGCTCGTGGAGGATCGACAGGCCGAGGTAGTCAGGGCGGAAGTCGTGGCCCCACTGGGACACGCAGTGGGCTTCGTCGATGGCGAACAGGGCGATGGTGGCGCGCTCCAGCAGCCCGATGAGCGAGTCGACCTTCAACCGCTCGGGAGCGAGATACAGCAGGTCCAACTCGCCGCGCCAGGAACTGCTGCTCGATCGAGCGGCGGGCCCCGGCGTCCTGGGTGGAGTTGAGGAACCCGGCACGGATGCCCAGGGTGCGCAGCGCCTCCACCTGGTCCTGCATCAAGGCGATCAGCGGGGAGATCACCACGCCCGTGCCCGGGCGCACCATCGAGGGCACCTGGTAGCACAGCGACTTGCCGCCGCCCGTTGGCATCAGCACCAGGGCGTCGCCTCCGCTGATCACGTGGTCGACGATCTCGGCCTGCTGGCCGCGAAACGCCGGGTACCCGAAGGTGCGCTGGAGGACGTCGAGCGCGGCCGTCACCGTGGCGCCAGCACCAGGATCTGTGCAGCGGCCCCCACCGCGCCGGTGGTATCGAAGAGCGTTGCGGTCGTGCTGGCCACGCCGTGCGGCGCCCAGGTGGACCGGGCGTGCGAGCCGACCCAGTGACCAATGGGGTCCCGGTGGGCGGCGACGGTGAGGTCGACGTTCATGTACGCCACCTCGTCGTCGAGGTGCCGGGAGAAGGCGTTGGTGCAATCGGCGATCGGGCACAGCCGCTGGAACGGGCTCATCGCCTCGCCGGGCAGAAGGGCGATGGTACGCATCCAGAACACGCCCTCGTCACCCGGCCCGGGCGGTGGATGCTCCGGCGGGTAGCGCAGTTCGCAGGCGTCAAGGAAGCTGGTGAGCGTGTGGCCGATGGCGGCGATGGGGAAGCGGCCATCGTGGGCGGGCAGCGGTGGCGGCTTGAACCGGTCACCCAGTGCGGCGGCCAGCACGGGGCGCTCGGCGACGTGCAGGGTCAGGGCGCGAGCGACCACCCGTTGGTCAGCGCCGGTGAGGGTGATCGTCGCCGTGGACGTGGTGCGACCGCTGCGCAGGACCTGGGTGGTGATGCGGAAGCCGGCCATCGGCACGGGCCGGTCGAGGTCGACGTGGATGCGGGTGAGCCGTTGGTGGGGGATGGCCTGCTCGCTGGCCCTGGCCATCAGCGCCGCGGGCGGCCCGGCGTGGCAGGCATCCGCCGACCACGGGCCGCGGGCGTACGGCGTGGGCTCGAACCAGTGATCCGGCCCGGCGACGAAGAAGGTGGCGTCGGCGGGGGCGATCATGAGGTCACGCTACCGCCGTCTCGACAGAGCGAACATGTGTTCGTATACTCCACGAGATGGCCAACCTGACGGCGGCACTGGCGGCGGAGACGGCCGCGTCGGAGCGCACCCTGCCCGTGGGGGAGCTGCTGGCGGCGGTCCTCCCCGGCCTGCAGCGCGGGACCACCCTTGCCTGTGGTGGCGACGCGCCCGTCGGCCTGGCGTTGGCCGCCGTGGCCGAGGCCAGCAGGGCCGGGGCCTGGGTTGGCGTCGCCGGCCAGCCCAGCCTCGGCCTGCAGGCCGCGGCCCAGGCCGGTGTGGCGCTGTCCCGGCTGGTCGCCGTGCATGCCGGCGTGCCGGGCGGCTCGGGTGACGGTCATGGCGGTCATGACGGTCATGACGGTCATGACGGCCGGTGGGGGGATGGCCGGTGGGGGGAGGTGCTGGCGGCGATGATCGACGGCTTCGACATCGTCCTGGTGGGCATGGCAACGGCGTGCCTGCGACCCGGCACGGGCCGGCGGTTGCAGGCCAGGGCCCAGGCCCGCGGCGCCGTGCTGGTCACCATCGGCCAGCACGCCTCGCTCGCCGCCGATGTCCGCCTCGATGCCAGCGTGGTGCGCTGGGCCGGGCTGGGCGACGGGCACGGGCTGGCCCATTCCCGCCTCGTCGACGTCGTCGCCCACGGCCGCCGCCGCCCCCGCCCGAGCCGGTCCACCCTCGTGTACCCCAGCGTTGCTCTGCCCTACCTGGCGCCGCCGCCATGCCTGCCCTCCGCCACCGTCGCCCCGGCCGTCGCCCAGCGGTCAGCGTGAGCACCGGGCGGTGTGGGGCCTCCCGGCGCTCACGGATGGTGGGGGAGGTGGCGGTGGTGGGCGCGGCTGGGGGTGGTGTGGTGCCCGAACTGGCCGGTGGTGGTGGCCGATGCGCAGCCCGATGAGCCGGTCATCGTGCTCCACGCCAACCGGGTGGTGGCGCTGTCCCGGGCGGCAGCCGAGCACGGGATCACCTCCGGGATGCGCCGCCGCCAGGCCCAGTCACGGTGCCCCTCGGCGCGGCTCGTGCCCTGGGACCCTGACCGCGACGGCCGGGCCTTCGAGCGCATCGCCCAGGCCATCGGCCAGATGGTGCCGCGGCTGGAGATCACCGAACCCGGCCACCTCGGCTTCGCCGCCCGCGGCCCGGCGCGCGACTTCGGCGGGGAGGTGGCGATGGCCGCACGGATCATGGAGCTGGCCACCGCCGCCGCCGGCCGGTCGCTTGCTGCGGTGGGCGGGTTCGGCGTCGGGATCGGTGACGGCCGGTTCGCCGCCGGGATCGCCGCCCGTGACGCCGCCACCACGGGCCGGGCGGTGGTGCTCGAACCCGGCCTGGCGCCCACCCGCTCGTTCCTGGCGCAGCGGTCCGTCGAGTTGCTCACCGTGGTTGGTGGCGTGTCGGGGGACCTGGTCGAGGTGTTCAGGCGGCTCGGCCTGCAACGCCTCGGGCAGGTGGCGGCGTTGGACGAGGCCGATGTCCTGGCCCGCTTCGCCGGCGAGGGCCGGTTCGCCCATCGCCTGGCGGCCGGGATCGACGACCGCGCCCCAGACGTCCGTGACCCGCCGGTGGGGTTGGCCGTGCAGCACGTGTTCGACGAGCCGGTGCACCACAGCGACATCGTGGTGTTCACCGCCCGGCGGGTGGCCGAGTCGTTGATCGACGCCGTGGCCGCCGGCGGGCAGGTGTGCACCCGTGTCGAGGTGACGATCGAGACCGAGCACGCCGAGCGCAGCCAGCGCCTGTGGTACCGCCCGATCGGGTTCACCGCAGCCGGGGTGGTGGAACGGGTCCGCTGGCAGCTGGAGGGCTGGGCGGCCGAGCAGGCGCTGACCGCCGGGGTCGCCCTGGTGCGGATCGACCCGGTGGAGGTGCGCGCCGACACCGGTGTCCAGCAGGGGATGTGGGGTGGGCGGACCCAGGCCGACGAGTGGGCCACCCGGGCGGTCGCCCGGCTCGTGGCGCTGGCCGGCGATCAGCAGGTGCTCGTCCCGGCGGCGGGCAGCGGGCGGTTGGTGCACGACTTGATCACGTGGGTGCCGGCGGCAACCGCCGACCTGTTCGACAGCGTCCACCGCCTGGCCGGGGTCGGGACTGGCACCCACCACGGCCAGCGCCAGGGTCCGTGGCCCGGGCGCATCACCGGCCCGGCCCCCACGGTGGTGCATCATCCGCCGCGCCCGCTGGAGGTCGTGGATGCTGCGGGGGCAGCGGTCGTGGTGGGGGGGCGGGGCTCGGTCAGCGCCGCCCCCGGCGCGGTGGTCATGGAGGGCACGCGCCGCGCCGTGACCCACTGGGCAGGGCCGTGGCCGGTGGAGGAACGCTGGTGGGACACCACCCGCACCCGCCGCCTGGCCCGGTTCCAACTGCTGCTCGACGGAGGCCGCCTGCTGGAGGTGGCCGTCGAGGGCCAGCGCTGGTGGCTCCTCGGCGAGCATGCCTGACCGCCCGGGCGCCCGCCGATCCGGGTGTCGGTGGTGACCCGTCCCGGCCTCGGTACCCTCGCTGGCCGTGGACCTGCGCAGCGAGATTCGATCGGCGGTCCTCGGGCGGCGGCCGGTCGACGGCCGTGAGCGGGACTCCATCGCTGCGTTCGTCACCGCCTTCGACGGGTTGGCCGACCCGTTCAGCGAGACCGCCAACCGGGTCCACGTCACCGCCTCGGCGCTGGTGACCGGGCGGCGGGGGGTGCTGCTGCACAAGCACAAGCGGCTGGGGTTGTGGCTGCAGCCCGGCGGGCACATCGACGCCGGCGAGGCGCCGTGGGACGCGGCGCGCCGGGAGACGGCCGAGGAGACCGGCCTGGCCGCCGAGCCCGTGGGCGAACCGGCGGCGCTCGCCCACGTCGACGTCCATCCCGGACCGCGTGGGCACACCCATCTCGACCTGCGCTACCACCTCGATGCCGGTGAGGGCGCGCCGGCGCCGCCTCAGGGCGAGAGCCAGGAGGTGGCCTGGTTCCCGTGGCGCCGGGCCATCGCGGTTGCCGAACCCGGCCTGGAAGGCGCGCTCCGCGCCCTGCAGCCCGGCACGGCCACGGTGCGCCAGGTCCGCGGCAGCGACGCCACCGACTGCGCCGACGTCTACCTGCGCTCGCGGGCCTTCGCCCTGCCCACCGTGCCCGTGGTCCACGCGCCCGGCGAGGTCCGCCGGTGGATGGCAGACGACGTCATCGGGCGCAGCGACGTGTGGGTGGCCGAGGTCGACGGGGTGATCACCGGGCTGATGGTGCTGGACCACGGCTGGATCGAGCAGTTGTACGTCGATCCGGCATGGCTGGGCCGCGGCCTGGGTGACCGCTTCCTCGACATCGCCCGCCAGCGCGCCGGCGGCGCCGGGTTGCAGTTGTGGACGTTCCAGGTCAACGAACCGGCCGTGCGGTTCTACGCCCGCCACGGGTTCGTCGAGGCAGAGCGGACCGACGGCGCCGGCAACGAGGAGCGCTCGCCTGACGTCCGCCTCGTCTGGCCCGGGCCGTAGCCCGGAACCCGGCCGCAGCGCGGAACCCGGCCTAGTCGCCCCACCCCATGGGGAAGACCTCGAAGGTGGCGGCGTGGGTGGTGCCGAGGCGCTCGCCGGCTGGGCGTGAGCCGCCGGCGAGGAATGCCGCTGGATCGAAGTGCGCCCACCCGAGGCCGTCGATGTAGGCCTGGTGGGCCACCAACGACTGCACACCGAGATCGAACGTGTCGGTGGTGTCGGCGGCGTGTTCGGCTGCGGGCGACCCGCTGGCCCACACCTGGCGGACACCGCCCCACGGCGCCAGCCCGTCCACGAGTTGGTCGTGGAAGATCCACCGGTTCCCGGCGTCACGCACCGCGTCCAGCGTGGCCCGGCCGACGGCGATGTGGTCCGCCTGGTTCAACGAGCGGCCGCCCCAGTTGTCGTGGAAGTTGTTGGTGATCACGATCTCGGGCCGATGGCGGCGCACCGCCAGGCAGATGGCCCGGCGCAGGCCCACCCCGTACTCCAGGACCCCGTCGGGCAGGCCGAGGAAGTCGACCACGTCGACGCCGACCACACGCGCCGAGTCGACCTGCTCACGCTCACGCACCTCGCGGCAGCGGTCCGGGTCCATCGAGTCGATGCCCGCTTCGCCACTGGTGACCATGCAATAGACCACCGTCTTGCCCTGAGCGGTCCAGCGGGCCACGGCGGCCGCGGCGCCGAACTCCATGTCGTCGGGATGGGCGACCACGGCGAGGGCCCGGTCCCACGATTCGTCCACGGGCGCCAGCGGGGGAGGTGTGCTCATGGGCAGACGCTACCGGGGTGGCCCGGCCAGATCGGCGGCCACCTCGTCGAGCACGGCCGGGTCACCGGCGTACACGCCCGATGGCCGGGGCCAGTGGACGATCACGTCGGTGAACCCCAATTGGCCGGCTCGCCCGACGGCATCCCGGTAGGTCTCGATCGACGCCAGCGAGAACCGCGGGGCGGCGTCCAGGTTGAGGTGCCGCTGCATCCCGTGCCGGCCGGCCGCGGCTTCCGCTTCGGCAAACCGGTCGCTCATCGCCGCCACGTCGGCCCACCATCGTTCGACGTCGTCGGCAGCGGTCCCGGTGGTGACCCAGCCGTCACCCAACCGGGCGGCAACGGCCATCGCCCTGGGCCGGTTGGCGGCCACCAGCAGCGGCGGCCGGGGCGCCTGCACCGGGCCGGGCGCGCTGCGGGCCTCGAGGGCCTGATACCAGTGCCCGGCGTAGGTGGTGCGCTCGTTGCGCAGCAGTGCGTCGGTCAACTCGACGAACTCGGCAAACCGCTGCACCCGCTGGCCCGGGGAGACCTCGGCCTGACCCATGACCTGATCGTCGTAGCCGCCGCCCCCACCGGCGCCGACGCCCAGCAGCAGCCGCCCACCGGAGATGTCGTCGAGCGCCAGGAGCTGGCGGGCGAAGGGAACGGGGTGGCGGAAGTTGGGCGAGGCGACGAAGAACCCGAGGGGGATCCGCTCGGTCACCGTGGCCGCCGCGGCGAGCGTGGGGACGGCGTCGAACCACGGGCCGTCCACCAGGCTCCGCCAGCCGAGGTGGTCGTAGGTCCAGGCATGGTGGAAGCCGTACTCCTCGGCGGCGCGCCATTTCGGCGCGGCCTCGGTCCAGCGGAACTCGGGCAGGATGCACAGCCCGACACGAGGAGACGTCACGGCGCCCATGAACCGGACGCTACCCGGCTGGGTCGGCAGGAGTCGGCGACGTGGTAGCCGGAACCGGCCCATCACGGCGCATGGTTGACTGTCCCGATGGTGTTGCAGATCGACCGTCAACGACTCGCCGAACGTCAGGCCCGGCTGGACTCGGCGCGCGCCGGCCTGAAGGCCTACTTCGTGGGCATCGACCGGATGATCGACGAGCTGTGCGACTCGATCGCCGTGTGGTACCTGA